>CAWIFV010000020.1:0-88790 GCA_963835405.1 uncultured Actinomycetota bacterium | reverse complement strand
GTCGTGCAGACCGTGGCACTGCTGCCGGCCCTGCGCCGGGTCCGGTTCCGGCTGCGGCTGCGCTTCCACTGGCGGGGCGCCGGTTTCCGCTCGGCGGACGTTCGCGGCGTGGATCGTCGGCTATGTCGCCACCAACCAGGCGGGCTACGTCGTCATCGTCAACCTCGCGACCGCCGCCGGCCGGGCCCAGGGGGAGCACGGGTCCGGGCTCTCGCCGTACACCTACGCCTTCATCCTGTTCTCGCTGCCCTACGCGGTCATCTCCGTTTCGGTCATCACCGCACTCTTCCCGCGGATGAGCCGCCACGCCGTCGAAGGACACCGGTCCGCCGTCTCGGCCACCCTCGCGCAGGGCCTGAACCTGTCCGCCGTGCTGCTCGTGCCGGTCACCGTCGCAGTCGTCGCGCTGGGCCCGCTGCTCGCAACCGTCGTCTTCGCGCACGGCAACATCCAGCTCTCGGGGGCGCGGCTCATCGGGCCGTGCTCGCCGGCTTCGGCGTGGGGCTGGTGCCGTTCTCCGCGTTCCAGGTGCAGCTGCGCGCCTTTCTCGCGATGCGCGACTCGCGGACGCCGTTCGTCGTCAACGTGGTGGTCACCGCCGTCAACATCGGGGCCGACCTGGTCCTCTACCAGCTGCTCCCGGCCCGGGAGAAGGTGGTCGGCCTCGCCGTCGGCTTCTCCCTCTCCTACGTCGTCGGCACCCTGGTCCTCGGCCGAATCCTGCAGCGCCGCCTCGGCCCGTCCGGCCGCCCCGTCGCCCGGACGCACGCGCGGCTGGCCGCGGCCTCCCTGGTGGCGGCGGGTCCCACGTACGCCGTCGCCCGCCTGCTGACGGCCGGGCTGGGGCTCGGGGTCGAGGCGGCGCTCGTCGCAGTCGTCGTGGCCACGGCGACGGGCGGCGCCGTCTTCCTCGGGCTGGCCACGCGCATGAAGATCGCCGAGCTGGACGAGATGGTCCAGATGGTGCGCCGAAGACTCCGTCTGGCTTAAGCCGATTCACCCTCCGGCCGACAACGAGGTGAGGAGGGAACCCATGGACACCTACCGCCGCGACAGCGGCAGCATCGTCCTCGGCTGGTTGACCAAGCTCGTGGTGGTCATCGCCGCCTTCGGCGTTGCCGCGTTCGACGGACTGTCCCTGGGCGCCGCCCACGTCAGCGCCAGCGACGACGCCAACCAGGCGGCCGAGGTGGCGCGGACCGAGTGGGCCGTCACCCACAACGTGCAGGCCGCCTACGACGCCGCCCTGTCCAGCATCACGAACGCCTCCGAGGAGATCCCGCCCGAGAGCTTCTCGATCGACAGCGACGGAACGGTTCACCTCATGCTGCACCGGACCGCTACGACGTTCGTCATGCAGCACATCGGACCGTTGGAGAAGTACACGACCTTCTCCACGACGGGCGAGGCCACGCCTCCCACCCTGTGACCAGACCCCGCTGCCGGCTCGCGCTCGTCGCCACGATCGCGGTCACCGGCACGCTCTTCGCGGCGGTGCCCGAGGCTGCCACTGCCGACCCGCTGGCCGACGCGCGGGCCCGGGCGGCCGAGCTCGTCACCACGGTCGAGCGCCTCGAGACCCAGGCGGAGATCGCCACCGAGCGCTACGACGCCCTCGAAGCCGGCCTCGGTGCCGCGGTCATCCAGCAGGAGCTCGCCGAGCGCCGGCTGGAGGCGGACCGGCAGGACGTCCAGGCCGCGAGCGACCAGGTCGCCGCGCGGGTCCGGGCGTTGTACGAGTCCGGCGGACGCACCTCCATGCTCGCCACCGTGCTCGACGGCACCGACCCGGCGGACGCGATGGCGCGCCTGCACGTGGTCAACAACCTGCTCGCCTTCGACGACGCCGGGCTCGACGCGGCCGTGGCCACGACCCAGCGGGCTCGCGAGCTCGCGGTGGAGCTGCGGGCAGCCGCCGACCAGGTCACCCGGCTGCAGCACGAGGCGGCGGTCGTCACCGGCCAGGTCCGCTCCCTGCTCACCGCCCGCGCGGCTGCCCTGGGCGCGGCCAGCGCCCAGGTCCGCCGGCTCATGGCCGAACGCCGGGCCGCGCTGGCGGCCGCGAGCGCACAGGCCTTCGCCGACGCGCTCGCCCAAGCCGGCGGTCACCTCGACGGCACCACCACCCCGCCCAACGCGCTCGTCGCGACGGCCATCGCCGCGGCCCGCAGCCGCTTGGGCGACCCCTACGTCTGGGGAGCGACCGGTCCCCACACGTTCGACTGCAGCGGCCTCACCCAGTGGGCCTACGCCCGCGCCGGCATCACCCTCCCCCGGGTCGCCGCCGACCAGTGGAACGCCGGTCCGCACGTGGCGCTCGCCGACCTGCTGCCCGGTGACCTGCTCTTCTGGGCGTCGGACCCCGGGAACATGGCGACCATCCACCACGTGGCCATGTACCTCGGCGGCGGCATGATGATCGCTGCGCCGCACACCGGGGACGTGGTCAAGATCCAGCCCGTGTACATGAGCGAGTACGTCGGCGCCACCCGCCCGTACCTGCCCTGACGCCGGCGCCTGTCGGCAGCCGACATCCACGAGGCCGGCGGACGCCGTACCATGACCCGGTGGCGAAGCGGGCCGACGGTGCGGCCGCTCCCGCTGCGACTCCCGGCCTCGTCCTCGACGGCCGTTACCGCCTCGAGCAGGTTCGCGCCGAGCACCAGCTGGAGGCGGGTGCGCGCAGCGTGCTGTGGCGCGCGATCGACCTCCCGCTCGACCGCCGCGTCGCCGTTCGGCTCCTCGAGAACCTCGACGACGACACCCACGAGTCGGTCGTCGCCGCCGCCGCCCGGGCCAGCCGGCTCACCGACGGGCGGTTCGTCCGGGTCCTCGACGTCGGGATGATCGACCTGGCCACCGGGCCGGTCACCTGGATCGCCACCGAGTGGGTCGACGCGCCCTCGCTCGCGGCCGTGGTCCGCGGCGAGCCGCTCGCTCCCGAGGCCGCGACCGAGGTCGTGCGGCAGTGCGCGGAGGCCCTGGCCGGCGCCGACGCGGCGGGCTGTCACCACGGCCGGCTGCACCCCGAGCAGGTGCTCCTCCCCGCCGGCGGCCTGCCGCGCATCACCGGCCTGGAGATCGCAGCCGCGCTGCCCCCGCCGCCGGGGGACGCCACCGCGCCGCCGTCCGGAGACCCGGCGGCGGCCGACGCGGTCGGGCTCGGCGCGCTGCTGTTCGCTGCGCTGACCGGGCGGTCGGTCCAGCCCGGCCGGCCCGGACTGCCCGCTGCGGACGCCCGCGTCGCGCGCCAGGCCCGGCCGCGCCTGGTCCGTGCCGGCATCGGGAAGGACCTCGACGACATCACCCACCGGGCGCTCACCGGCGGCTTCGCCGACCCGCGGGCGGTCGGGCGATCGCTGTCCCTGCTGCCATCCCGGCCGCTGCACGCGCCCCCGCCGGACGCCCCGACCGGGCCGGCGGCCTGGAACCGATGGGCCTGGCGGGTCGGCCCGCCCGTCGTCGTCCTGGCGATCGGGCTCCTCGGCTGGGCGGTGGGCAGCGACCTCGGCCGGGTGCCGAACCCCGCGCGCCAGCAGCACGCCGCACTGCCGCCGGCCCACGCCGCCGGACCCGGCACCAAGCACGCCACCCTCGTCTGGCACGCACCGCCCGCCATCGTCAGCTTCGACCCCCAGGGCGACGGCGAGGAAGACCCGGACGCCGTCACGCTCGCGGTGGACCGCGATCCCACCACCGCATGGGAGACCGCGCGCTACCGCGGTGACTCCCACCTCGGCGGGCTGAAGCCGGGGGTGGGACTCCTGCTCGACCTCGGTCGCCGCCGGTCCGTCCGGGTCGCCGAGCTCGCCCTGACCGCGGCCGGCGCCACCTTCGACCTGCGGGCCGGCGACACGGCACCGGCGAACGCGACCGACCTCCCGCTGTCGCCACCCGCTCCGACGCCGGCGACCACGTGCAGGTCAACCTCGACAACCCGGTCCGGGCGCGCTACTGGCTGGTCTGGTTCACGAACCTTCCTCCCGAGGGCGGTGGGTTCCAGGTCGGCGTCGCCGAGCTTGCACTGCTGGGCTGATCGCCCGCGGGTCGCCACCGCGGGCGCTTCGGCCCCGCTACGCTTTCGCGACAGTTCCTGGGAGGGGGCTTCCGTGAGCACGCCGGTGGAAGGCCCGCCGTCCGCGGCCGATGCCGGCGTGGACGACCGGCAACTGATCTCCCGACATGTCGGCGGCGACCGCAACGCCTTTCCCGAGCTCGTCCGGCGGCACCAGGACCGGCTCTGGCGGGTGGCCTTCCGCACCCTGGGCGACGCCGACGACGCGGCGGACGCGCTGCAGGACGCCTTGCTGTCGGCGTACCGAGGGGCGGCCAACTTCCGGGGGACGCTGCCGTCACCACCTGGCTGCATCGCATCGTCGTGAACGCGTGCCTGGACCTCGTCCGCCGCAGGAGCGCCCGCTCGACCGTGCCGCTCGACGAGCGAGTGCCGACGCGGGGGCGGCCCGGACCAGTTGGCCGCCTGGGAGACAGGGTCCGACGTCCTCGCCGCGCTGCGCCGGCTGCCGGCCGAGCAAGCCGCCGCGGTCGTGCTGGTGGACATCGAGGGCTTCCCGGTGGCGGACGCCGCCGCGATGCTCGAGGTGCCGATCGGGGCCGTGAAGAGTCGGTGTGCCCGCGCCCGCGCCCGGCTGGCCGAGCTGCTCGCCGGCCCCGGCCGAGCGGAACCGGGGCGGGGGCCGGACGTCGGACAGCCAGGACCCGCACCACCAACCCGAGGAGGACGCGTGAGCAACAGGCGGCGCGCCGGGCGGGACGCCGCGAGACCGGCGCTCCCGAGGCGGGTCCGGAACACCTCGATCTCGAGGCGCTGGCCGCGCTCGACGAGGGGCTGCTGCCCACGGAGACCGCCGCCCGGCACACGGCCCACCTCGACGACTGCCCCCGGTGCCAGGCGAGCTCGGGGCGGTTGCGCGAGACGCGGGCGCTGCTCTCCGCACTGCCGCCGGACCGGATCCCGCCGGCGGTGGCCACCCGGCTCGACAGTGCCCTGCGCGCCGCCTTCCGTGGTCACAACGCGGTACGCCGCGGAGCTGGCGCACCCACCCCAGCGCAGCCGCCTCGCGGCTGCCGCGGCAGCGGTCGCGCTGGTGGCCGCGGTGGTGCTCGGCACCACGTTGTCCGGCTCGGACAGCAGCGAGCAGGCCGCGGGTCCGGACAGCGCGCGCTCGAGCGCATCCGCCGCCTCGCCGCCCGCCCAGTTCCCGGTGCTGTCCCGGGACGCCACCTATACCCGCCAGAATGCGGGGCGGCCGTCGCGCAGCTCGTCCCCCCGACCGGAGCCGGTGCGGCCGAGGCCGCCACCGCGCAGCATCCGGTGGACCCGCGCTGAACCCGCTGTTCACCTCTCGCGCTCAGCTGCTGCAGTGCGTCGCCAAGCTCAGCGGGGACACGACGACCGGACCGCTGGCCGTCGACTTCGGCCACTACACCGACAAGGACACCGTCGGCGAGGACGTGCCCGCTGTTCCTCATCCTGCTCCCGGGCCTGTCACCCGGACGGGCCGACGGGTACATCGTGGGCCCGGACTGCGCGACCGCGCCGGACCAGAACCTGTACCTGTATCAGACGGGTCCGCGTCCGGCTGAGCCCGCCGGGACCGGCCGGTGCCAGGACGGCGGCCACGCCAGCACCCCGCCCAACGCGGCCAGGTAGGGCGGCCCGACCTGATCCAGTGGGTGCAGCGGGCTGCTCCCCCCGGGCGTGAGCCGGAACCCCAGCGCCGTCCCGAGCACCGCCGCGACCGCGGCGATCCCGAGGACGGCACCGACCCGCAGCGGCCTCCCGGCCGCCGCGGCCGCCGCGGCCGCCGCCGCCGCGGCCAGCCCGACAAGCGCCTGCGCGATGAGGGACATGACGTGCACGCCGACGTACTGCGTGGCCACCCAGCCGCCGGCGACCGCCACGCCCTGCGCCGCGAGCCCGGCCCGCAACCCCGCCACCCCCGCGCCGGTGACGGCCGCGCCGGCCGTGCGGCCGACGGCCGGTCACAGCGCGCAGCCTGCCGACCCGTAGGCGGCCGTCCTCGGCCTCACAGCGCTCCCGGCCACAGCTCGGACAGGGCCCGGCTGCCAGCCGGGCAGGGTGCGCGGCGCAGCGACCGGCGACGCGCGCGGGCGAGGTCATGGCCGCAAGCCTGGCACGGGAATGCGGGTCCGTAGACTCGCGTTCCCGCCGACGCACGCTCTCCTTCCGCGCGCGGAGCACGACCTGGCAGACAGTGGGTGATGAAGTGACCGGCACCAGCGACGTCCGTGACGTCGTCATCGTGGGCTCCGGACCCGCGGGCTACACCGCCGCCATCTACACCGCCCGCGCCAACCTCGCCCCGCTCATCATCGAGGGGGTGCAGTACGGCGGCGTGCTCATGAACACGACCGAGGTCGAGAACTTCCCCGGTTTCCCGGACGCGATCCAGGGTCCGGACCTCATGGACCACCTGCGCAAGCAGGCCGAGCGATTCGGTGCCGAACTGCTGACCGACGACGCCACCGAGCTCGACCTCACCGGCCCGGTCAAGACGGTCGTCGCCGGCGGCGAGACCTACCGCGCCCACACGGTCATCCTCGCCATGGGATCGGCGTACCGGATGCTCGGACTCCCCAACGAGGACCGGCTGATGGGGCACGGCGATCTCCTGGCCGCGGAAGAAGAAGCCGTCGCACGTCGCGCAGGCGGACACGCCGTGCCCCATCAGCCGGTCCTCGTTGGGGAGTCCGAGCATCCGGACGCCGATCCCATGGCGAGGATGACCGTGTGGGCGCGGTAGGTCTCGCCGCCGGCGACGACCGTCTTGACCGGGCCGGTGAGGTCGAGCTCGGTGGCGTCGTCGGTCAGCAGTTCGGCACCGAATCGCTCGGCCTGCTTGCGCAGGTGGTCCATGAGGTCCGGACCCTGGATCGCGTCCGGGAAACCGGGGAAGTTCTCGACCTCGGTCGTGTTCATGAGCGCGCCGCCGTACTGCACCCCCTCGATGATGAGCGGGGCGAGGTTGGCGCGGGCGGTGTAGATGGCGGCGGTGTAGCCCGCCGGTCCGGAGCCCACGATGACGACGTCACGGACGTCGCTGGTGCCGGTCACTTCATCACCCACTGTCTGCCAGGTCGTGCTCCGCGCGCGGAAGGAGAGCGTGCGTCGGCGGGAACGCGAGTCTACGGACCCGCATTCCCGTGCCAGGCTTGCGGCCATGACCTCGCCCGCGCGCGTCGCCGGTCGCTGCGCCGCGCACCCTGCCCGGCTGGCGGCCGGGCCCTGTCCGAGCTGTGGCCGGGAGCGCTGTGAGGCCGACGCCGCCGCCTACGGGTCGGCCGGCTGCGCGCTGTGCGCCGGCCGTCGGCCGCAGGCCGGCACGGCCGTCACCGGCGCGGGGGTGGCGGGGTTGCGGGCCGGGCTCGCGGCGCAGGGCGTGGCGGTCGCCGGCGGCTGGGTGGCCACGCAGTACGTCGGCGTGCACGTCATGTCCCTCATTGCGCCGGCGCTTGTCGGGCTGGCCGCGGCGGCGGCGGCCGCGGCGGCCGCGGCGGCCGGGAGGCCGCTGCGGGTCGGTGCCGTCCTCGGGATCGCCGCGGTCGCGGCGGTGCTCGGGACGGCGCTGGGGTTCCGGCTCACGCCCGGGGGGAGCAGCCCGCTGCACCCACTGGATCAGGTCGGGCCGCCCTACCTGGCCGCGTTGGGCGGGGTGCTGGCGTGGCCCGTCGTGTTCGGCACCGGCCGGTCCCGGCGGGCTCAGCCGGACGCGGACACCGTCTGATACAGGTACAGGTTCTGGTCCGGCGCGGTCGCGCAGTCCGGGCCCACGATGTACCCGTCGGCCCGTCCGGGTGACAGGCCCGGGAGCAGGATGAGGACGGCCGGCAGGTCCTCGCCGACGGTGTCCTTGTCGGTGTAGTGGCCGAAGTCGACGGCCAGCGGTCCGGTCGTCGTGTCCCCGCTGAGCTTGGCGACGCACTGCAGCAGCTGAGCGCGAGAGGTGAACAGCGGGTTCAGCGCGGGGTCCACCGGATGCTGCGCGGTGGCGGCCTCGGCCGCACCGGCTCCGGTCGGGGGGACGAGCTGCGCGACGAGCCGCCCCGCATTCTGGCGGGTATAGGTGGCGTCCCGGGACAGCACCGGGAACTGGGCGGGCGGCGAGGCGGCGGATGCGCTCGAGCGCGCGCTGTCCGGACCCGCGGCCTGCTCGCTGCTGTCCGAGCCGGACAACGTGGTGCCGAGCACCACCGCGGCCACCAGCGCGACCGCTGCCGCGGCAGCCGCGAAGGCGGCTGCGCTGGGGTGGGTGCGCCAGCTCCGGCGGCGTACCGGCGTTGTGACCAGCGGCAGGGCGGCGCGCAGGGCACTGTCGAGCCGGGTGGCCACCGCCGGCGGGATCCGGTCCGGCGGCAGTGCGGAGAGCAGCGCCCGCGTCTCGCGCAACCGCCCCGAGCTCGCCTGGCACCGGGGGCAGTCGTCGAGGTGGGCCGTGTGCCGGGCGGCGGTCTCCGTGGGCAGCAGCCCCTCGTCGAGCGCGGCCAGCGCCTCGAGATCGAGGTGTTCCGGACCCGCCTCGGGAGCGCCGGTCACGCGGCGTCCCGCCCGGCGCGCCGCCTGTTGCTCACGCGTCCTCCTCGGGTTGGTGGTGCGGGGGTCCTGGCTGTCCGACGTCCGGCCCCCCGCCCCGGTTCCGCTCGGCCGGGCCGGCGAGCAGCTCGGCCAGCCGGGCGCGGGCGCGGGCACACCGACTCTTCACGGTCCCGATCGGCACCTCGAGCATCGCGGCGGCGTCCGCCACCGGGAAGCCCTCGATGTCCACCAGCACGACCGCGGCGGCTTGCTCGGCCGGCAGCCGGCGCAGCGCGGCGAGGACGTCGGACCCTGTCTCCCAGGCGGCCAACTGGTCCGGGCCGCCCCCCGCGTCGGCACTCGTCTCGTCGAGCGGCACGGTCGAGCGGGCGCTCCTGCGGCGGACGAGGTCCAGGCACGCGTTCACGACGATGCGATGCAGCCAGGTGGTGACGGCAGCGTCCCCCCGGAAGTTGGCCGCCCCTCGGTACGCCGACAGCAAGGCGTCCTGCAGCGCGTCCGCCGCGTCGTCGGCGTCGCCCAGGGTGCGGAAGGCCACCCGCCAGAGCCGGTCCTGGTGCCGCCGGACGAGCTCGGGAAAGGCGTTGCGGTCGCCGCCGACATGTCGGGAGATCAGTTGCCGGTCGTCCACGCCGGCATCGGCCGCGGACGGCGGGCCTTCCACCGGCGTGCTCACGGAAGCCCCCTCCCAGGAACTGTCGCGAAAGCGTAGCGGGGCCGAAGCGCCCGCGGTGGCGACCCGCGGGCGATCAGCCCAGCAGTGCAAGCTCGGCGACGCCGACCTGGAACCCACCGCCCTCGGGAGGAAGGTTCGTGAACCAGACCAGCCAGTAGCGCGCCCGGACCGGGTTGTCGAGGTTGACCTGCACGTGGTCGCCGGCGTCGGAGCGGGTGGCGACGAGCGGGAGGTCGGTCGCGTTCGCCGGTGCCGTGTCGCCGGCCCGCAGGTCGAAGGTGGCGCCGGCCGCGGTCAGGGCGAGCTCGGCGACCCGGACGGACCGGCGGCGACCGAGGTCGAGCAGGAGTCCCACCCCCGGCTTCAGCCCGCCGAGGTGGGAGTCACCGCGGTAGCGCGCGGTCTCCCATGCGGTGGTGGGATCGCGGTCCACCGCGAGCGTGACGGCGTCCGGGTCTTCCTCGCCGTCGCCCTGGGGGTCGAAGCTGACGATGGCGGGCGGTGCGTGCCAGACGAGGGTGGCGTGCTTGGTGCCGGGTCCGGCGGCGTGGGCCGGCGGCAGTGCGGCGTGCTGCTGGCGCGCGGGGTTCGGCACCCGGCCGAGGTCGCTGCCCACCGCCCAGCCGAGGAGCCCGATCGCCAGGACGACGACGGGCGGGCCGACCCGCCAGGCCCATCGGTTCCAGGCCGCCGGCCCGGTCGGGGCGTCCGGCGGGGGCGCGTGCAGCGGCCGGGATGGCAGCAGGGACAGCGATCGCCCGACCGCCCGCGGGTCGGCGAAGCCGCCGGTGAGCGCCCGGTGGGTGATGTCGTCGAGGTCCTTCCCGATGCCGGCCCGGACCAGGCGCGGCCGGGCCTGGCGCGCGACGCGGGCGTCCGCAGCGGGCAGTCCGGGCCGGCCGGGCTGGACCGACCGCCCGGTCAGCGCAGCGAACAGCAGCGCGCCGAGCCCGACCGCGTCGGCCGCCGCCGGGTCTCCGGACGGCGGCGCGGTGGCGTCCCCCGGCGGCGGGGGCAGCGCGGCTGCGATCTCCAGGCCGGTGATGCGCGGCAGGCCGCCGGCGGGGAGGAGCACCTGCTCGGGGTGCAGCCGGCCGTGGTGACAGCCCGCCGCGTCGGCGCCGGCCAGGGCCTCCGCGCACTGCCGCACGACCTCGGTCGCGGCCTCGGGAGCGAGCGGCTCGCCGCGGACCACGGCCGCGAGCGAGGGCGCGTCGACCCACTCGGTGGCGATCCAGGTGACCGGCCCGGTGGCCAGGTCGATCATCCCGACGTCGAGGACCCGGACGAACCGCCCGTCGGTGAGCCGGCTGGCCCGGGCGGCGGCGGCGACGACCGACTCGTGGGTGTCGTCGTCGAGGTTCTCGAGGAGCCGAACGGCGACGCGGCGGTCGAGCGGGAGGTCGATCGCGCGCCACAGCACGCTGCGCGCACCCGCCTCCAGCTGGTGCTCGGCGCGAACCTGCTCGAGGCGGTAACGGCCGTCGAGGACGAGGCCGGGAGTCGCAGCGGGAGCGGCCGCACCGTCGGCCCGCTTCGCCACCGGGTCATGGTACGGCGTCCGCCGGCTCCGTGGATGTCGGCTGCCGACGGGTGCCGGCGTCAGGGCAGGTACGGGCGGGTGGCGCCGACGTACTCGCTCATGTACACGGGCTGGATCTTGACCACGTCCCCGGTGTGCGGCGCAGCGATCATCATGCCGCCGCCGAGGTACATGGCCACGTGGTGGATGGTCGCCATGTTCCCGGGGTCCGACGCCCAGAAGAGCAGGTCACCGGGCAGCAGGTCGGCCAGCGCCACGTGCGGACCGGCGTTCCACTGGTCGGCGGCGACCCGGGGGAGGGTGATTCCGGCGCGGGCGTAGGCCCATTGGGTGAGGCCGCTGCAGTCGAACGTGTGGGGACCGGTCGCTCCCCAGACGTAGGGGTCGCCCAAGCGGCTGCGGGCCGCGGCGATGGCCGTCGCGACGAGCGCGTTGGGCGGGGTGGTGGTGCCGTCGAGGTGACCGCCGGCTTGGGCGAGCGCGTCGGCGAAGGCCTGTGCGCTCGCGGCCGCCAGCGCGGCCCGGCGTTCGGCCATGAGCCGGCGGACCTGGGCGCTGGCCGCGCTCAGTGCAGCCGCGCGGGCGGCGAGCAGGGACCGGACCTGGCCGGTGACGACCGCCGCCTCGTGCTGCAGCCGGGTGACCTGGTCGGCGGCCACTCGCAGCTCCGTCGCGAGCTCGCGAGCCCGCTGGGTCGTGGCCACGGCCGCGTCGAGCCCGGCGTCGTCGAAGGCGAGCAGGTTGTTGATCACGTGCAGGCGCGCCATCGCATCCGCCGGGTCGGTGCCGTCGAGCACGGTGGCGAGCATGGAGGTGCGTCCGCCGGACTCGTATAGCGCCCGGACCCGCGCGGCGACCTGGTCGCTCGCGGCCTGGACGTGCTGCCGGTCCGCCTCCAGCCGGCGCTCGGCGAGCTCCTGCTGGATGACGGCGGCACCGAGGCCGGCTTCGAGGGCGTCGTAGCGCTCGGTGGCGATCTCCGCCTGGGTCTCGAGGCGCTGGACCGTGGCGACGAGTTCGGCGGCCCGCGCCCGCGCGTCGGCCAGCGGGTCGGCGGTGGCAGCCTGGGGCACCGCCGCGAAGAGCGTGCCGGTGACCGCGATCGTGGCGACGAGCGCGAGCCGGCAGCGGGGTCTGGTCACAGGGTGGGAGGCGTGGCCTCGCCCGTCGCGGAGAACGTCGTGTACTTCTCCAGCGGTCCGATGTGCTGTATGACGAACGTCGTCGCGGTCCGGTGCAGCACGAGGTGAACCGTTCCGTCGCTGTCGATCGAGAAGCTCTCGGGGGGAATCTCCTCGGAGCCGTTCGTGATGCTGGACAGGGCGGCGTCGTAGGCGGCCTGCACGTTGTGGGTGACGGACCACTCGTTCCGCGCGGCCTCGGCCGCCTGGTTGGCGTCGTCGCTGGCGCTGACGTGGGCGGCGCCCAGGGACAGCCCGTCGAACGCGGCAACGCCGAAGGCGGCGATGACCACCACGAGCTTGGTCAACCAGCCGAGGACGATGCTGCCGCTGTCGCGGCGGTAGGTGTCCATGGGTTCCCTCCTCACCTGGTTGTCGGTCGGAGGGTGAATCGGCTTAAGCCAGACGGAGTCTTCGGCGCACCATTTGGACCATCTCGTCCAGCTCGGTGACCTTCATGCGCGCGGCCAACCCGAGGAAGACGGCGCCGCCCGTCGCCGTGGCCACGACGACCGCGACGAGCGCCGCCTCGACCCCGAGTCCCAGCCCGGCTGTCAGCAGGCGGGCGACGGCGTACGTGGGACCCGCCGCCACCAGGGAGGCCGCGGCCAGCCGCGCGTGCGTCCGGGCGACGGGGCGGCCGGACGGGCCGAGGCGGCGCTGCAGGATTCGGCCGAGGACCAGGGTGCCGACGACGTAGGAGAGCGGAGAAGCCGACGGCGAGGCCGACCACCTTCTCCCGCGGCCGGGAGCAGCTGGTAGAGGACCAGGTCGGCCCCGATGTTGACGGCGGTGACCACCACGTTGACGACGAACGGCGTCCGCGAGTCGCGCATCGCGAGAAAGGCCCGCAGCTGCACCTGGAACGCGGAGAACGGCACCAGCCCCACGCCGAACCCGGCGAGCACGGCGCCGATGAGCCGCGCCCCGCCGAGCTCGGATGTTGCCGTGCGCGAAGACGACGGTTGCGAGCAGCGGGCCCAGCGCGACGAGCTGCGACGGTGACCGGCACGAGCAGCACGGCGGACAGGCTCAGGCCCTGCGCGAGGGTGGCCGAGACGGCGGACCGGTCCCCTTCGACGGCGTGGCGGCTCATCCGCGGGAAGAGCGCGGTGATGACCGACACGGAGATGACCGCGTAGGGCAGCGAGAACAGGATGAAGGCGTAGGTGTACGGCGAGAACCCGGACCCGTGCTCCCCCTGGGCCCGGCCGGCGGCGGTCGCGAGGCTGACGATGACGACATAGCCCGCCTGGTTGGTCGGCGACATAGCCGACGATCCACGCTGCGAACGTCGCCCGCCGAGCGGAAGCCGGCGCCCCGCCAGTCGAAGCGCAGCCGCAGCCGGAACCGGACCCGGCGCAGCGCGGGCAGCAGTGCCACGGTCTGCACGACGATCCCCCCGGTCGTCCCGACGGCGAGGACCAGCGTCTGGGCGTCGGTGAGGCGACCCGGCTCGGGTCGCCGCCGACGTCATGGCGAGGAAGAGCCCGCCGGAGGCGATGACGACGAGGTTGTTGAGGACCGGCGCCCACATGGGTGCCGCGAAGCTCCCGCGCGTGTTGAGGATCGCCCCGAAGACCGCGCCCACGCCGTAGAAGAGGACCTGGGGGAGGAAGAAGCGGGCGAACGTCGTCGCGAGGTCCTGCTGCGCGGGCCGGAGCCGGTCGCCGTAACGCTCACGATCTCCGGGGCCAGGACGACGCCGACCAGGCGACGCCGCCAGGATCGCGACGACGATCGTCACCAGCCGCTGGGCGTACGCCTCGCCGCTCTCGCGTCCTCGCGGGCCGCCTGGACGAGCAGGGGGACGACGACGCTCGTGAGCACCCCGCCGAGCAGCAGGTCGTAGATGATGTTGGGGATCGTGTTGGCGATGTTGTAGCTGTCGCCCACGCGCGAAGCCCATCGCCGCGGCGATGACGACCGTGCGGAGGAAGCCGGTACCCCGCGACGCCAGCGTGCCGACCGCCATCGCGATGCCGAGCGGGCCAGCCGGGCTCGGTGCGTCCGGGTCCCCCGCCGTCACGGTGCCGGCTCGGCCGGGCGCCGGGCGGCGCGCGCCCGGCGGACCAGCCGCACCGCCGACCGCGAGCAGCAGCACCGCGGTTGCGCCGACCGTCATGCGCCGCGCCGTCGTGCCGTAGGCGGTCGACCGCACGTTGAGCTGAACGGGCTCGCCGAACGGCTCGCTGTCGGGGTGTAGCAGGTCACCGTGAGCGGGAACACGCCGGAGGTCTGCGCCGTGGCCTTGACGTCGACCGTGCCGCGCCGGTGCGGCGGGATCGTCCGCGCGGCACCCGGCCGCTCTTCACCGACCGGTCGCTGGCTGGGCTCATCCGCACGCACGACGCGCACGGCGGTGTCGAGGTCGTTGGCGACGGTTACCGGGACCGTCCCGTTTGCTGGTCAGGGTGACGAGGCTGCCCTCGGTCGAGGCGATGTAGACCTTGTCCATCGTTCGCTCGACCTGGTTGGTGAGGTCGGTCAGGCGGGCGGCGGCGAGGCGGGGCTCGCCCCGCCACGCCGACGAAAGGAGCCGCAGCACCCCGATGTCGAACGCCCGGGCTTGGGGATCACCTGGGGGCAGGATGTCGACGAGGGCGTCGATCCGGTGCTTGAGCGAGCGGACGCTCTGCAGGTAACGCTGGGACAGCTGGGCCGCGCGCTGCTCGGCCGGGTAGCTGAGCCCCTCCCGCTCGACCTTCTCGTACCGCGGGGCGGCGACGACCTCGGAGAGCGTCACCGGCTGCACCCAGGGCACGCGACCGGTGGAGGTGAGCAGCGCGGTGGCATAGTCGCTGGCCCGGGCCCCAGCGGCGCGCGGGCGCGACCACGAGCCAGCGCGGATCGGACGGGAGCTCTGCCTGGATCATGAGCAGCTCGCTCATGACCCGCTGCACGGCGAGTGGCCCCGGGCCGGGTCCGCCGCCCCCTGCTCGACGGCGGCCGTCAAGGTGTGATCCGCCAGCGCCGCCTCCATGTTGCCGTCCCGGACGGGGACGAGGGTGTGGGCGCCCGGTGTCTCGCTCGGCTCGCCGCCGACCACCGGGAGCGCCTGGGCGTCGAGGACGACGGTCGCTGACGCCGGTGGCGAACAGGGCGTCGAGCGCGCGCTGGTCGATGAACCCCCGCGGCGGCCAGGCATAGGTGAGTGGCTCGGTGCCCAGCTCCTGCCGGACCACGCCCTGGCCGCTGGTGGCGGCCACCTGCACCTCGGTGGTCAGGCCGGCGCGGACGGCCGGGGTGACATCGGGGTCGGCGTAGGGCAGGGCGAGCACTTCGCCGGTGCCGGCAGCGGTCTCGAGGGTGCGACAGCCACTCACCTGCGGCCTGCTGCCCGCTGCCGTCGCGGGCTTCGGCACCGCTGCCGACCTGGTAGCCGTCGGACATGAGGCGGGCGTCCTCGACCAGCAGCGGATCCACCGCCCAGCTGACCGGAACCGGCCGGATGTCCGGTCGCGGCGGTGGAGGCGGTGGAGGCGGTCGGTGGCTTGTGGCGGCGGACGCGGTGCGGTCGGGGTGGGGCGGGGCGCTGGGCAGCGGCGGCTGGCGCCGGCCCCGACCAGAGCGGCGAGGCGCCCGTCGGCCGGCAGCTCCGTGGCCAGGTCGTCGTCGGTCCAAGTCCCACCCGTGCTGCGGTGCGGCCGGTCGACCAGCGGCCACACCCAGGCGAGCCGGGTCGGCTCGCCCACCCCGGGGGTGTTCACCGGTGCCCACGGGAGGAACGTGCGCAGCCGGCCGACGGTCTGTCGACCGAGGGGCGTGGCACCGGTGACGCCGACGGCCGAGCTCGTAGACCTGCCAGGGAGCCGGGAGGTCGAGGTCGTCCGCCGGGTACCGACAGGAGGAACGACGCGGACCCGCGTCGACGGGGAGCTCGGTCTGCGCGAGGTGCGAGGTGGCGGTCGGCAGGGATGACGGCGTCGGCGGGTGGCGGCCCGTCGGCGGTTGCCGCCGCAACCGTCGAACTCGCTCGGCGTGAACCCACCCCGGCGTCGAGACAGCATGCGGTGCGCCCGCAGGCCGGTCACCGGACGCGCGGGGGACGTTGTGCAGCGTGCCGGCGAGGTGGACGTCTGCCCCGGCTGGGGGGCCAGCGGGTGCAGCCGGTCGAGGGTGACCGTCACGGGTAGCGCCGGGACGGCGGGCGACGGCGTCGGCTCGGCAGCGGCGGGCGCGAGGGACAGGAGCGCAGGCAGGAGGCCACGGCGCGCCAGTGCCGCGCCTGCCCGTCTCACGCCGTGTCCGCCAACAGCTGCGGGACCTGCTGGACGAGCCGGCGCTCGTCGGCGTAGGCCAGCCGGTCGGCGACCTCGGTGAGCGGCACCCAGGCGACCTGCTCGACCTCCATGTCGTCAGTCGGACAGCTCGCCCCCCAGTGCGAGGAGCAGGAAGTGGTGCACGGTCTTGTGGATCCGCCGGCCGTCGGCCACGAACCAGAAGTCGATGGTGCCCAGCGGCGCGAGCACCCGGCCCGTGATGCCGGTCTCCTCCATGACTTCGCGGATCGCGGCGTCCTCGTTGGTCTCCCCGGCCTCGACGTGCCCCTTGGGCAGGGACCACAGCAGCCGGCCGCGCCGGTCCTTGCGACCGATCAGCGCGGCGTGCGCCCCGTCGCCGTCGCGGCGGTCGACGATCAGCCCTCCCGCGGAGGTCTCCTCGACCCGTTGCAGCCGCCGCCGCGCGGCGGATCGTCCCCGGCGCTTGGCGCCCGGCCCGGTGCGTCCGGGAGCGGGTCCACCGTCCCCCGAGCGTCCGTGCGGCGGGGGCGTGGCCATGACCCCGATCGTAGTGTCGGAGCTCGTCTCCGGGCCGATCGTGCTGTCGCGTCAGCGCAGGTCGCGCTGGCGGGCGACGAGGCGCCCGACCTCCTCCAGGTCGTCGACGAGATCGATGGTCGAGCTCTGCGGGGCGCACAGCTCGGCGACGGACGCACCGGAGGTCTTGAGCAGCCAGACTGCCTCGATGCCGATCGCCGTCCCCCCGTCGCCGGTCGGGGCGTAGACGACGTGGGTGTGACCGATGCATGCGTCGGCAAGCACCCGCATGGTCGGCGGTAGGAGCACCGGCGAGACGAGTGCGGCGGCGAAGTCGGTGGCGGCGTTGACCTCCGACGCGCCGGCGACCCGGAGGGTCCGCGCGCCCAGGCCGGCCAGCACCGCCGCCGGGTGCGGCTGGTCACCGGCGCGCACGATGACGGCGACGAGCTCGTCGTCCGCGTGGTAGATCCGGACCGCGACGCACCGTTCGCGCGGCAGCCCGAGCGCCTGCGGCACCTCGTCGGCCGACAGCACCAGCCGTGGCAGCCGGACGACCTCGTGCGGCACCTCGTGGGCCAGCAGGGCGCGGTGGACGTCCAGGGCGTCCTTCATCCGCAGCCTCCGGGGGAAAGTGGCGAAGCGGGGTGAAGCGTGAGCCTATGCCGTCCGGGGCGCCGCGGCTACCCCTGCTCGTAGGCTGTGATCCCGTGCCCACTCCCAGATCGTCCGCCGCCGGCGGCCGCCGGCTGCCGGACGCCGCTCGGGTGGCGGTCCGCGAGCTGGTGCGCGTGGCGCCGCTCGTCGAGCCGCTGGCGGAGTGCTTCACGACGGCCGGCCACGACCTCTACCTCGTCGGTGGCCCGGTCCGGGACGCGTTGCTCGGCAGGTTGCACGTGGATCTCGACTTCGCGACCGACGCCCGGCCGGAGCGTGTCCTCGAGCTGGTGGGTCGCCTCGGCCCCACCTGGACGACGGGAATCGCCTTCGGGACCGTCGGTGTGCTGCTCGTCCACGACGGCGTCGAGCACCGCTGCGAGATCACCACGTACCGCAGCGACAGTCTACGACGCGGCCAGCCGCAAGCCCGAGGTCGTGTACGGCGACAGCATCGAGGGCGACCTGTCCCGCCGGGACTTCACCGTCAACGCGATGGCGATCAGGCTGCCGCTGCAGGCGGCCCACCCGGTCGTCGACCCGTTCGGGGGCCTGGACGACCTCGGCCGCCGGGCGGCTGCGCACCCCGGTGGCGCCGGAGCAGTCCTTCGCCGACGACCCGTTGCGGATGCTGCGCGCGGCGCGCTTCGCCGCGCAGATCGGCTTCCGCGTCGAGGCGTCGGCCGTGGCCGCGATCCGGGAGATGGCCGGCCGGCTGTCGATCGTCAGCGCCGAGCGGGTCCGGGACGAGCTGAGCAAGCTCGTGCTCTCGCCGCAGCCGCGGCTCGGGTTGGAGATCCTCGTCGACACCGGGCTGGCCGAGCACTGTCTCCCCGAGCTGGCCAGGCTCAAGGAGACGGTGGACGAGCACCGCCGGCACAAGGACGTCTATGCGCACACGCTGACCGTTCTCGAGCAGGCGATCGATCTCGAGGACGCCGGCCCCGACCTCGTCCTGCGCCTCGCCGCCCTCCTGCACGACATCGGCAAGCCCAAGACCAAGTCGGTCGGTCCCGGCGGCAAGGTCTCGTTCCACCACCACGAGGTCGTCGGCGCGGCCATGACCCGCCAGCGGCTCGGCGCCCTGCGTTTCCCCAAGCACGTCGTCGACGACGTCAGCCTGCCTCGTCGAGCTGCACCTGAGGTTCCACGGTTACGCCGACGGCGAGTGGACCGACTGCGGCGGTGCGCCGTTACGTCCGCGACGCCGGCCCGCTGCTCGAGCGGCTGCACCGGCTGACCCGGTCGGACTGCACGACCCGCAACCCCGCCAAGGCGCGGGCGCTGTCCCGGGCCTACGACTCGCTCGAGCAGCGGATCGCCGACCTCGCCCGAGCAGGAGGACCTGGACCGGATCCGGCCCGACCTCGACGGCAACGCGATCATGGCCGATGCTCGGGGTCCCGCCCGGGCCGGTGGTCGGGCGGGCCTACCGCCACCTGCTGGACCTGCGCGCTCGAGCGCGGCCCGCTGGCACACGACGAGGCGGTCGCCGAGCTGCACCGCTGGGCACGGGACGAGGGCGTCGCGCCCGCCCCTGGGGCTACGCCCGAATAGTCATTTCGGGCCATGGAGTCCACGGCCGGTGGTGCCCGATCATCGACACATGGGACAAACGGTGCATCCCGCCCGCTCCGGGTGCCGGGGCGGGGGGCGCGGCGCGGCGGTCGTGGCGGCCGTCGCCCTGGTCGCCGGCGCCGTCACCGCGGGATGCAGCCGGTCGGTCTCCGCGCAGACCACCGTCGTCCGCGCACCGGTGGCCGCGACCGTCGTCCACGCCGACGGCACGACCGGTCCGGTCTCCGACGGGATGCGCCTGCGAGCCGACGACGTCGTCCGCACCGGCCCGGCCGGCCGGGCCGAGCTGAGCACCGCGGGCCGGGTGGTCTACGTGGGCAGTGCGGCCGCCGTACAGGTCCTCGACGGGGCCCGGCAGTCGCGTCCAGGCCGGTGCCGTCGTCGTCGACGCCCAGCACGGACCGGGACTGCTGCTCGAGGTCGCCGATCTCGACGTGAGCACCCCTGCCGGGTCCGCGGCGCGGGCCGAGCGGTCCTTCAGCACGAGGGTCGGCGCCCTTGCCGGCTCGGTCGAGCTGACCAGCAGCACCGGCAGGCGGCTCACGGTTGCCGCCCTGCACCAGGCCGTCGTCGGTGGCGACGCCCTCCCGGACCAGACGACTCCACTGCGGCTGACCGACGACGACGGTGAGGCGCACGCGGTCCCACAGCTCGTTCGCGACGACCGCACGCTGCTCGACCTGGCACGCGGCATCGACGAGACGGGGGTTTCGACGACGCGGGTGGTCCTCGCCAAGTGGGACGGGCCGCTGCCCGCGCCGGCAGGGGTGGGACGCAGCGAGCGGTTGCTTCCCGCCGTCATCGCGGCGGCCGGCTCCGGCGGCGGCCGGCTGGACCGTTACGACCGGGCCGTGAACCTGCGGTCCGGCGGTGGCTCGTGGGGGGTGGTCGCCCGGCTGGTCAGGCGTCGGTGCGGCCGCGGTGGTGGCCACCCTGACCGACTTCGAGCGCGGCCGACCGCCAGGCCGGGTCGGCAGCGTCGCCGCCGTGCTGGCCGGCGGCCCGGACGGGCCCGGGACCGGCGCTCCACGGCCCGGGACCACGCCGGGTCCGCAGCCGCCCGGCGGCCGTGGTGGCGGCGGCACGCCGCCAACCGCTGGCGGCGCGTCGCCGAGCCCGTCGCCGAGCCCGTCGCCCTCGGACGACGGGGTCGTGTCGGACACGATCAGACACGGTGCTCGGCCTCCTGCCGACCCCCACCCCGACCCCGAGCGGCCTGCCGGGGCTGCCGGTGCCGGCACTGCCCGACCCGCAGGTCACGTTGCCCGGGCCGACACCACTCCCGTGAGCCGGTCCGCCCGCGGCCGCTCGTACGCGGCGTACACCGCGGCGATCAGCACGTAGCCCGCCGCGAGGCCACCGAGCACCGGGTAGGACTTGCCGTTGGCCGGCAGGACGAAGGCCGCGAGGACGGCGGCGGCGACGAAGGTCAGGTTGAACAGGGTGTCGTAGAGCGAGAACACCCGGCCGCGGAAGTCGTCCTCGACCTCCTCCTGCACGATCGTGTCGGCGCAGATCTTCGCCGACTGCGTGGCGAAGCCCAGCACTGCGGCGCCGGCCAGCAGCGGCGCCATCGCGAACGGCAGCCCGAAGGCGACCTCCGTCACCCCGGCGATGGCGAAGACGGTGACGACCCAGCGGGGCTTGCCCAGCCGCTCGGTCACCGCCGGCGTGACAACGGCAGCGGCGAGGTATCCGCAGGCCGAGAGCGCGAACGCCTGGCCCAGACCCACCAGGCCCGCGCGCAGCGGCCCCTGGTCGTGGAAGTAGTTGCGATAGAGCAGCAGCGTCCCGATGGTTGACATCCCGTAGAGCAGCCGGGATCCACCCATGGCGAGCAGCACCCGGCCGGCAACGGGTCGGTGGCGCAGATGGCGGGCGCCGGCGGCGAGCCCGGCAACGACGGAACGCAAGGCGTGCCGCAACGGCTCGGCCCGCTCGTGCGGCCCCAGCAGCCGGACCGGCATCCGGGAGGCGACGGCGGCCGCGGTCAGGTACGCCACGATCGAGGTGAGCGCGACCATGGCGCTCCCGGTCGTCCGTCGACCCGACCCCGTGCCGGATGAGCAGCGCAATGCCGAGGCCGGCGATCGACACCGCCGTGCCCGACGTCGTCGTCACCGAGTTGGCGAGCACGAGCTGGTCCGTGCGCACGACGTGCGGAAGCGCCGTCGACAGGGCCGACAGGTAGAAGCGGTTGACCGACAACGCGGCCAGCGCCGCGACGTAGAACGCCGCGCCCCGCGCACCGGTCGTGGCCAGCAGGGCCGCGGTCGCCACGACGAAGATGCAGCGCACGAGGTTGGCCCGCACGAGGACCCGCTGCCTGCTCCACCGGTCGAGGAACACGCCGGCGAACGGGCCCGACGAGGCTGTAGGGCAGCAGCAGGACGACGAAGCCGGCCGCCGCCTGCTTCGGGTCGGTCTGGTGGTCGGGGTTGAAGAAGACGGCCGAGGCCAGGCTGCCCTGGAAGACGCCGTCCGCCGTCTGCGACACCAACCGGGTGCCGTAGAGCCACGGAAACCAGCGCTGCCGGAGCAGCTCACCCACCGCGACGCCCCGCCTCACGGGCCCAATCTAGGTCCGCGGGACGGGGCGTCACCGGAGTTTCGGGTGCGTCAGGGCGTCGCGATGAACCCCTCGAGCTGCTCCCGCGCGAGCTCGTCGCGGATCTGCACCGGGGGCGACTTCATGAAGTACGCCGACGCCGGGAGGATCGGGCCGCCGAGCCCGCGGTCCTTCGCGATCTTGCAGCAGCGCAGTGCGTCGATGACGACACCGGCCGAGTTGGGCGAGTCCCAGACCTCGAGCTTGTACTCCATGTTGAGCGGGACGTCGCCGAACGCGCGGCCCTCGAGCCGCACGTAGGCCCACTTGCGGTCGTCCAGCCAGGCGACGTAGTCGCTCGGCCCGATGTGCACGTTGCGCTTGCCGAGGTCGTGCTCGAGGTTGGAGGTCACGGCCTGGGTCTTGGAGATCTTCTTGGACTCCAGCCGCTCCCGCTCGAGCATGTTCATGAAGTCCATGTTGCCGCCGACGTTCAGCTGGTAGGTGCGGTCGAGGATCACGCCGCGGTCCTCGAACAGCTTGGCCAGCACCCGGTGGGTGATGGTCGCGCCGACCTGACTCTTGATGTCGTCACCGACGATCGGCACACCGGCCGCGGTGAACTTGTCGGCCCACTCCTTGGTGCCGGCGATGAAGACGGGCAGGCAGTTGACGAAGCCGACGCCCGCGTCGATCGCGCACTGGGCGTAGAACTTCGCGGCGTCCTCGGAGCCCACCGGCAGGTAGCAGACGAGGACGTCGGCGCGGGCGTCCTTGAGCGCCTGCACGACGTCGACCGGCTGCCTCGTCGGACTCCTCGATGGTCTGCAGGTAGTACTTCCCCAGGCCGTCGAGGGTGCGCCCGCGCTGGACGGTCACGCCGGTCGGCGGTACGTCGGCGATCTTGATCGTGTTGTTCTCGCTGGCCAGGATCGCCTCGGAGAGGTCCCGGCCGACCTTCTTGCCGTCGACGTCGAACGCCGTCACGAACTCGATGTCGCGGACGTGGTAGTCGCCCAGCTGGACGTGCATGAGACCCGGGACGCGGGCCGACGGGTCGGCGTCCTTGTAGTACTCCACGCCCTGGACGAGCGACGCGGCACAGTTGCCGACGCCGACGATGGCCACTCGGACTGAACCCATCCCGGTGTTCTCCCTGCTAGTAGTTGCGTCGTTGCGCGCTTGGTGGTGGTCGGGGTTTAGCTGGTCGTGCGCGGCCGGGCGTTGACCCCGGCACGTTCGGTGGCGATCAGCTCGTTGAGCCAGCGGACCTCCCGGTCCACCGACTCGAGACCGTGCCGCTGCAGCTCCAAGGTGTAGTTGTCGAGCTTCTCGCGGGTGCGGCCGAAGGCACTGGTGACCTTCTCCCGTCGCTCCTCGAGCCGGGTGCGCCGGCCCTCGAGAATCTTGAGGCGGACGTCGGCGTCGGTCTGCGCGAAGAAGGCGAAGCGCACCCCGAAGCTCTCGTCCTCCCACGCGGAGGGCCCGCCCTCGGCGAGCTGCTCCTGCAGGCGCTCCTTGCCCTCGGCGGTGAGCTTGTAGGCGATGCGGCTGCGCCGACCGGCCCCCGAGGCGCTCGCCTCGTCGTCGGCGGCGATGAGCCCCGCGGCCAGCATCTCCTTGAGGCACGGGTAGAGCGACCCGTAGGAGATGGCGCGCAGCGGGCCGAGCAGCGCGTTGACCCGCTTGCGCAGCTCGTAGCCGTGCAGCGGAGACTCGTGCAGCAGCCCGAGCACCGCGAGTTCCAGCACGCCGGAACGCCGGCTCATCGCGAGGCGCCTCCCGTCTCCGGCGATGTATCGACTTGATACATCGCGAGGACGATAGCCGGACCGAGACGAAAGTGCAAACCACTCGTGAACCCCCGGTGGCCGCACTCCGCCGGGGCGACTGCCCGCAAGGGTGTCCGCGGCGTACCCTGGCCGCCATGTCGGCGCGGCGGTCGGTGCTCCAGGCGCAGGTTCGCCGCGACGTCGAGGCCCGGGCGCGCAGCGTCGTGGACTACGGACTGGTCCGCCGGGGCACCCTCGCCGACCTCGCCCGGGGCCGCGTCTCGGCCGCGGAGGTCTGCGACGCGCAGACCTACCTCCTGCGCGCCGCCCGCTACCACGGCGAGCGCACCGACGAGCCGTGCCCGGTCTGCCGGCGGCCGGGGCTGTCCCACGTCAGCTACACCTACGGCGACTGCTTCCGGGCCGACGCCAACGGCCGGGCGCGAGCGCCGCGCGAGCTGCCCGACCTCGCCGGTGAGCACTCCGAGTTCACCGTCTACCTGGTCGAGGTCTGCGCCGAGTGCCGCTGGAACCATCTGGTGGCCGCCTACGTCCTGGGGACCGGCGAGCCGACCCGTCGCCGGGCGCGCTCCGGGCGTCGGTGAGTCCCAGCTGCTCATGACCCAGCGCGACTTCGGGTTTGCCGACGACACCGTCAGGGGGACATGCCGGGCATGACCCGCTCGCCGGGCCCCACCGTCACCGCGGGCGGTTGGCGCCGACTCCTGCCCCGACGCCGGCAGATGCTGCTCGGGTTGCTCGTCGCGTTCCTCGCCACCGTCGTCCTCGTCGGCATCGGCTATGCGCGGACCGGCATCCCCAACGCCAACGAGGTCGCCACCGCCCAGGCGACCACGCTGTACTACAGCGACGGCAAGACCGTGCTCGCCCGGCTCGGCCAGACGACCCGGATCGCCGTCCCGCTGAAGCGTGTGCCCGCCGACGTCCAGCACGCCGTTCTCGCGGCCGAGGACCGGCACTTTTACAGCGAGTCCGGCGTCTCGCCCTCCGGCATCCTGCGCGCGCTGTGGACCGACCTGCGCGGCGGCGAGATCTCGCAGGGCGGCTCGACGATCACGCAGCAGTACGTGAAGAACGCCTACCTGTCCTCCGAGCGGACGTTCACGCGGAAGTTCAAGGAGATCTTCATCGCCGTCAAGCTCGCCAACAGCCGGTCGAAGAGCGAGATCCTCCAGGACTACCTCAACACCATCTACTTCGGCCGTGGCGCCTACGGCATCCAGGCGGCGGCGAAGGCCTACTTCCACCGCGACGTGCGCAAGCTGGACGCGGCGCAGGGTGCGGTGCTGGCCGCCCTCATCAGCAACCCGGCCGGTTACGAGCCGATCGCCCACCCGCAGGCCGCCCACGACCGCTGGACCTACGTCGTCCGGGGCATGGTGGACCAGCACTGGCTCACGCCGGACGAGGCCG
Source organism: uncultured Actinomycetota bacterium (assembly GCA_963835405.1). Lineage (GTDB taxonomy): Bacteria > Actinomycetota > Actinomycetes > JAFAQI01 > JAFAQI01 > CAWIFV01. Next base: position 64,063 of record CAWIFV010000020.1, on the reverse strand, counting down.
GGAAGCTGACCTACCCGGACGTGAAGAAGCACGCGCCCCAGGGGGGCTCCACCTGCACCGGCGAGGTCGGCTTCATCTGCCAGGCGGTGCAGCTGGAGCTCGCCAAGGACGGTTTCGACCAGGCCCGGCTGGACGCCGGGGGATACCGCGTCGTGACGACCATCGACAAGGACGCCCAGGACGCCGCACAGCAGGCGATGCGGGATCACGGCGGCGAGTTCCAGAAGCACGGACCGGACAAGGGGCGCGAGGCCGCACTCGTCAGCGTGGAGCCCGGGGACGGCGCGATCCGGGCGATGTACGGCGGCTCGACGTTCTGTCCCGCCGAGCACAGGCACCCGGACAGCTGCACCGACCTGAGCGGGGTGAGCGGCTACTTCGGCGCCGGGGACTACATCCGCCCGCCCGGGTCGTCGTTCAAGCCCTACACCCTCATCACCGCTCTCCAGGAGGACATCGGGCTGAACAGCGTCTTCCACGGCCCGCCGCAGATCGAGGTCAACGGCGACACGATCCACAACTCCGAGGGCGAGAGCTGCAGCTCGTGCACGTTGCTGCGGGCCCTTGCCGAGTCGATCAACACCATCTTCGTCCCGCTCGCCCAGCGCGTCGGGCCGGACAAGGTCGTGCAGAACGCCTACGACGCCGGCATCCCGAAGGCGCGCAAGCTCGGCGCTTTCCCCGGCATCTCGCTCGGACCGGACTCGGTGTCGCCGCTCGACCAGGCCGTCGGCTACGCCACGATCGCGGCGCAGGGCAAGCGGGCCGAGCCCTATCTCGTCGCCGAGGTGGAGACGCAGCAGCACGACGTCGTCTACTCGGCGAAGCAGAAGACCGCCGCAGGAGTTCGACGCCGACGTCATGGCCGACACGACGTATGCGATGACGAAGGTGTTCGACTGCGGCATGCACGGCACGGCCTGCGGACGGTCGCTGTCCGGCCGGCCGGCGGCCGGCAAGACCGGCACCAACGGCGAGCAACGCGGCAACCGGGACGCTTGGTTCATCGGCTTCACCCCGCAGCTGTCGACCGCTGTCTGGTTCGGCAACGCCGATCGCCACCAGCTCGTCACCGACAACGGCGTGTCCGTCTACGGCAGCGGCCTGCCCGCACTGACGTGGCAGCAGATGATGAACGCCGCGCTGCAGGGCAAGCCGGTGCGCGACTTCCCGCCGCCGGCACACGTCGGCCACGAGGCGGGCAACGCGTCGCCGTCCCCGACGCAGACCGAGACGGAGTCCACCTCGCCGTCCCCCAGCGAGTCGCCGAGCGAGTCGCCGTCGCCCTCGCTCAGCCCGGTCTCTCCGCCCGGGCTGCCGAGCAACTCACCGAGCAACTCACCCTCGCCGTCACCCAGCCAGTCACCCAGCCAGTCGCCCAGCCCGTCGGCGAGCGCGAAGCCGCAGCCGTCGACCAAGCAGGTCTCGGCCAGCCCTCAGGCGGCGTCGAGTCCGACGCCCTGACCGGCCCGGCTCGCTGTCGTGGGCGGGCGCACCGTCGATAATGCGGCCGTGCCGCCCACGACGAGCAAGGAGCCGGTGACCCCTCCCTCGCGGGAGGACCCGGCGGTCGCGGGCGTGAGCCGGCTCCTCGGCGGCCCCTGGGGTCGGCACGCGGTCGGTCGCACCGCCCGCTGGTGGACACCGGTGCGTGCCGTGCTCGTTCTCACGGTGCTGACCTCGACCCTGGGGTTCCTCGCGAAGTCCCCCTGCACCACCCACGCCTGGACGGACGAGTACCAGTACACCCGCGTCTGCTACACCGACGTCTACGCCCTCTACTACTCCGAACGGCTTGGCAGCGGACCGGACGGCGCGCGGCTGTCCGTCCCCTACCGCGACCATCCGGTCGAGTACCCGCCCGTCATCGGCGGTCTCATGTGGCTCGCCGCCGAGGTCACCAACGCGGTCCATCCCGACCAGCCGCACCTGACCGCCTCCGGGACCGTCGACGACCGGGCACGCACGTTCTTCAAGGTCACCGCCGTCCTGCTCGCCGTCGCCGCACTCCTCGTCGCCTGGGGCGTCGCGCGGCTGGCCGGGCGGAGGCGGGTGTGGGACGCGGCCATGTTCGCCCTGGCGCCGACGTTGTTCTTCCACGCCTACACCAACTGGGACCTCGCCGCCGTGGCGCTGGCCACGCTGGGGATGTGGGCATGGACGAGGCGGTGGCGGTGGCGGCTGGGTCCGGTGGTCGCCGGCGTCTTCCTCGGCCTGGGCACCGCGACCAAGCTCTACCCGGTGATCCTGCTCGCCGTCCTGCTCTTCCTGTGCTGGCGGGCCCGGCGGCTCCTCGACTGGCTCGTGTGCGCGCTCGTCACGGCCGTGTCGTTCGCCGCTGCCTACGCCCCCGCCATCGTGCTGTCGGGACAGACGGCGGCAGCGTTGCGACTGACGGCGTTCCGGTTCCCGGCCGCCGACTGCCCGACGGCCCACTACCTGCCGGGCTGGCGGTGGTTCTGGTCGCTCAACACGACCCGCGGTGCCGACTGGGACTCACTGTGGTTCCAGCTCCAGCACGTCCGCGGCCGTCCCCTCGACGCCACGACCTGCGGCCAGGCCCCGGTGTGGCTCAACCTCGGGGTCGCGATCGCCACGCTCCTCGTCATCTCCGGCGTTCTCGTTCTCGTCGTCGCGGCCAGGCGCCGGCCGCGCTTCGCGCAGGTGGCGTTCCTCGCCGTGGCGGGCTTCCTGCTCGTCAACAAGGTCGACTCCCCGCAGTACGTCCTGTGGCTGCTGCCGTTGGCGATCCTCGCCCGGCCGCGCTGGCCGGCGTTCCTGGCCTGGCAGGCCGCGGAGGTCGCGGTGCTGTTCTCGCGCTACTACTTCTTCGTGGGCAACGACCGTCCCGGCCAGGGTGTGCCGATCGAGGTGTTCCTCGCCGCCGTCGCGGTGCGGGACCTGGCGCTCATCGCCGTCATGGCGCTGGTGGTGCGGGAGGTGCTCCACCCGGAGATGGACGTCGTACGCCGGGACGGTGTCGACGACCCGGCCGGCGGCTCGCTCGACGGAGCACCCGACCGCTGGGCCGGGGCCCCGGCGTCCCGATCGCCGGTCCCGACCGGATGACGCAGCGAGGACGGGCGACGCGCTCCCCTGCCGTGCGTCAGCATGGTGGCGTGCGGTTCCTGTCGCTCCTGCCCGCCCTCGCGCTCCTCGTGGTCGCGCCGGGCCAGCCGGCGGCTGCCGCCTCCTGCCGGGTGATGACGGTCGGCTACGCGTTCGCCTCCGGGTCGGTCGTGGCGCTCGACCCCGACCACGTGGACATCGCCTACGGCGGCTGCGTGCAGTTCACCAACAACACCGCGACGACCGTGACGGTCACCGTCGCCGGCGGCTACGAGCAGGACGTCGCGCCGGGCGGCACGACGCCCCAGGACGCCGCCTATGTGGGGACGGACCCGGGCCGGCACGCGGTGACCGCCCGCAGCGGCCCGACCTCGGCCACCGGTTCGGTGCGGGTCGCTGCCGCACCGGAGCCGTCGCGGTCCGCCACGGGTTCCCGCTCGCCCCGGGCGACCTCGGGCGCCGCCCGGACCTCCTCGCCGCGGCCGCGCCCGTCGTCGGCCCCGGCTCCCGCTCCCGCCCCGGCCCGGCCGTCGGCACCCGGACCGGCCGTCGCGCCGACACCCACTCCCGCACCGTCCGCGGTCGTGGCCCCCGCGCCGACCCCTACGCCGGCGCCCACGTCCACCTCGCCGTCGCCCCAGGCCGCGGTGGCGGGGCCGATCGAGCCGGCGAGTGGCCGGGGTGGCGGGCTGCCCGCCGCCCTGGCCGCGCTCGCGCTGGTCGGCACCGCCGGCGCCTACCTGCGGGTGCTGGTCGCGGAGCCGGTGGCTGCCACCGGCCCTGTGGACACCGGCCGAACCGTCGGCAGCCGGGCCTAGTCTCGGTCCGCTGCTAGCCTGGTCGGCGCTCCCCGCCACGCGGGGGCGAACGACCTCCTGCCACGGCACCCGCATCTCGCGGGGACGTGGCCGCCAGCCCGGGCGGCACCCGCTGCCGGGGTCAACCAGTCCGAAGGAGGAGTGGTCTTCGCATGCGTCGCTATGAACTGATGGTCATCCTCGACCCCGACCTCGAGGAGCGCACCATCGCTCCGTCCCTCGACCAGTTCCTCGGCGTGGTCCGCTCCGACGGCGGCACCGTCGAAAAGGTGGACGTCTGGGGCCGTCGCCGGCTCGCCTACGAGATCCAGCACAAGGTCGAGGGCATCTACGCCGTCGTCGACGTGACCGCCGAGCCCGCCACGGTCAAGGAGCTGGACCGCCAGCTCGGTCTCAACGAAGCCGTGCTGCGGACCAAGCTGACCCGACTGGATGCGAGGTAGACCCATGGCTGCTGGTGACACCACTATCACTCTCGTCGGCAACCTCGTCGACGATCCCGAGCTGCGGTTCACGCCGAGCGGCGCCGCGGTCGCGAAGTTCCGCGTCGCCTCGACCCCGCGCTACCTCGACAAGCAGACCAACGAGTGGAAGGACGGCGAGAGCCTCTTCCTGAGCTGCAACGTGTGGCGGCAGGCGGCCGAGAACGTCGCCGAGACGCTGCAGCGCGGGATGCGTGTCATCGTGGCGGGCCGGCTCAAGCAGCGGTCCTACGAGACCAAGGAAGGCGAGAAGCGCACCGTCTTCGAGGTGGAGGTCGACGAGGTCGGCCCGTCGCTGCGCAACGCGACCGCCAAGGTCAACAAGGTCCAGCGCGGCGGCGGCGGTGGCGGTTTCGGCGGGAACAGCGGCGGCGGTGGCGGTTTCGGCGGCGGGTCGGGCGGCGGCGCCGCCGACGACCCGTGGGCCACGCCCGCGCCGAGCGGTGGCCTCAGCGAGGAGCCCCCGTTCTGACCCGCACCACCCTGCCGACCGACCTTCCTTCCTGACACCCACGGAGCTTTTCGATGCCGAAACCCACCACCCGCAAACCGAAGAAGAAGGTGTGCGCCTTCTGCAAGGAGAAGGCGACCTCCGTCGACTACAAGGACACCAACCTGCTGCGCAAGTTCATCTCCGACCGCGGCAAGATCCGCGCGCGGCGGGTCACCGGCAACTGCGCGCAGCACCAGCGCGACGTCGCGATCGCCATCAAGAACAGCCGCGAGATGGCGCTGCTGCCCTACACGAGCACGGCCCGCTGAGGAGCGACCACCGATGAAGCTGATCCTCACCCAGGAGGTCGGTGGCCTCGGCGGCCCCGGCGATGTCGTCGAGGTCAAGGACGGCTACGGCCGCAACTTCCTCGTCCCGCGCGGTCTCGCGATCAAGTGGACGCGCGGCGCCGAGTCGCAGGTCGGCCAGATCCGGCGCGGCCGCGAGGTCCGCGAGATCCGCGACCGCGGGCAGGCACAGGAGCTCGCCGCCCAGATCGGTGCACTGGCAGTGACCCTCCAGGCGCGCGCCGGGCAGGGCGGCCGGCTGTTCGGCTCGGTCACCGCGGCCGACATCGCCGAGGCGGTCCGCTCCGCAGGTGGCCCCACCCTCGACAAGCGGCGCATCGAGCTGCCGGCGGCGCACATCAAGACCGTCGGGAGCCACACCGTGACCGTCCGCCTGCACCCCGAGGTGGTCGCCGACATCGCCCTCGAGGTCGTCGCCGAGTCCTGAGCGGCACCGCCACCCGGCGTTCACCCGGCGTTCACCCGGCGAGATTCTTCGCGTCCACATGGGTGGATGTCCTCAGGTGCAGGTGCGCTCGCGTGTCCGCGGGCGTACCACTACGCCCGTCCACAGCCGCCCACAGGCCGGTGCACAGCGCCACGGCCCCCCGTCCACACCTCCTGCACCAGTTCGTCCCCAGGCTGCGCCGACGCGCCGGCCGGTAAGCGCCAAAGCGTCGGAGCCGTCGGCTACAACTCTCCTCGCAGGCAGTTGCCGTCATGGAGAGGGAGGTCCCTGGGTGAGCGTCGCCGACGTCGTCACGATGCCGGGCGGTGAGGGCGGGCGGGTCGATCTGGACCGGACCCCGCCGCAGGACGTCGCCGCCGAGCAGAGCGTCCTCGGCGGCATGCTGCTCAGCAAGGACGCCATCGCCGACGTCGTCGAGGTGCTCCGCCCCGGTGACTTCTACCGGCCCGCCCACCAGACGGTCTACGACGCCGTCATCGACCTCTACGGCCGCGGCGAGCCGGCCGACCCCGTCACCGTCGCCGCCGAGCTGACGCGGGCCGGCACGCTCACGAAGGTCGGCGGCGCGCCCTACCTGCACACGCTCATCGCGTCCGTCCCGACCGCCGCCAACGCCGGTTACTACGCCGAGATCGTGCGCGAGCGCGCGGTGCTCCGGCGGCTGGTCGAGGCCGGGACCCGCATCGTGCAGCTGGGTTACGGCGCGGCCGCCGGCAGCGGCGGTGACGTCGACGACGTCGTCGACCGGGCGCAGCAGGCGGTCTACGACGTCACCGAGCGCCGCACCGGCGAGGACTACATCCGGCTCGAGGACGTGCTGCAGCAGGCGTTCGACGAGATCGAGGCCATGGGCAGCCGGGGCTCGGAGCTCTACGGCGTCCCCACCGGCTTCAAGGAGCTCGACGAGCTGACCAACGGCCTGCATCCCGGGCAGCTCGTCGTCGTCGCCGGCCGCCCGGCCCAGGGCAAGTCGACGCTGGGGCTCGACGTCCTGCGCGCGGCCGCGATCCGGCACGGTCAGACCAGCGCGCTCTTCTCGCTGGAGATGGGGCGCAGTGAGATCACGATGCGGCTGCTCTCCGCCGAGGCACGCATCCTGCTGTCCCACCTGCGCACCGGGCAGATGACCGACGACGACTGGAACCGGCTCGCCCGCAAGATGGGCGAGATCGCCGAGGCACCGCTGTTCATCGACGACTCGCCCAACCTGTCGATGATGGAGATCCGGGCGAAGGCGCGGCGGCTCAAGCAGCGCCACGACCTGAAGCTCATCGTCCTCGACTACCTCCAGCTCATGAGCAGCCCCCGCCGGGTGGAGAACCGGCAGCAGGAGGTCGCCGAGATGAGCCGGTCGCTCAAGCTCCTCGCGAAGGAGCTCGACGTGCCGGTGATCGCGATCAGCCAGCTCAACCGCGGGCCGGAGCAGCGCGCGGACAAGCGCCCCCAGATGTCGGACCTGCGCGAGTCCGGCGCCATCGAGCAGGACGCCGACATGGTCATCCTGCTGCACCGGGAGGACTTCTACGAGAAGGAGTCACCGCGCGCGGGCGAGGCCGACCTCATCGTCGCCAAGCACCGCAACGGTCCGACCAAGGACGTCGTCGTCCTCTCCCAACTGCACTACTCGCGGTTCGTCGACATGCAGCAGACCTGACCCGCCGCCGCGGCGGCGGTCAGCGCGGGTCGTCCGGCTTGCGGGTCTGGTCGGCGAGGAACCGTTCGAGCTCGGCGCCGAGCTCGTCCGCCGTGGGCAGCGACCCGGCCTCGGTGAGCGAGGTCCCGCGGGCGGCCACGAGGGCGTCGTACTGCGACTCGAGCGTCGTCACGAGTTCGCCGAGCTCGTCGGACTGGGCGACGAGGGCGGTCACCGACCGCTCGGTCTCCCGCGCCGCCTCCTCCAGCCCGGCGACCGGCAGCGCCAGCCCGCTGACCCGGGCGATCGCGCGGACGAGCGCCTCGGCGGCGGGCGGGTAGGCGGACTGGGCGAGGTAGTGCGGCACGTGCACGGCGAAGCCCATCGAGTCGTGGCCGGCCTCGGCGAGCCGATGCTCGATGAGGTGCCCGGCGCTGCCCGGCACCGCCACCTTGCCGACCCACGGCTCGTAGCCGGCGATGAGCTCGCGGCGGGCCGCGTGCGCGGTGATGCCGATCGGCCGGGTGTGCGGCACCGCCATCGGGATGGCGTTGGTGCCCACGACGAGCCGCACCCCCAGCCGGCGGACGACGTCGGTGACGGCCGCGGCGAACCGCTCCCACATGACGTCCGGCTCCGACCCGGAGAGAACCAGGTAGGGCGCGCCCGCCTCGTCCTCGACCAGCTGGATGTCGAGGTGCGGCGCCTCGTAGGACTCCCAGTGGTCCTCGACGAACAGCATCGGCGGGCGGCGGGCGCGGTAGTCGTGCAGCAGGTCGACGTCGAAGGTCACCACCGGGCGGGACTGCCCGCTGTCGAGGAGGTGCTCGCGGGCGAGCCGCCGCGCGCCGCCGGCGTCGATGAAGCCGTCGAGCATCTCGACGAGGACGCTCCCGCTCAGGTCGGGCAGGTCCGCCTCGACGCGGAAGAGCTCCTCCGGCGGGACCGCCACCACCATCGCCTCCCTCGCCTCGCAGCCGTACCCGGCTGCTCGGCCGGGTGCTTTCCATCGTTAGCATCTACCGGACCGAGGGCGGAACGGATCGGCGCCCGGCTGGACAGTGCGAAACGGCGGTCAAACGTGATGGGTGCCCGGTGAGGCCGCTGCGCGTCGCGCTGCTGTCCTACCGCAGCAAGGCCCACTGCGGCGGGCAGGGCGTCTACGTCCGGCACCTCGCCCGCGAGCTCGTCGCGCTCGGTCACTCGGTCGAGGTGCTCAGCGGCCAGCCCTACCCGGAGCTCGACGAGGTGCCCGGCCGGGACGGCCCCACGCTGCGGCCGTTGCCGAGCCTGGACCTCTACCGCGACGAGGATCCGTTCCGGACGCCGGGCCTGCGGGAGTTCCGGGACGCCGTCGACGCCCTCGAGGTGGCGACGATGTGGACCGGCGGCTTCCCCGAGCCGCTGACGTTCTCGCTGCGGGCGGTCCGCGAGCTGCGCCGGCGACGGGGCGAGTTCGACGTGGTGCACGACAACCAGTCGCTCGGCTACGGGCTGCTGCGCCTGGGCGACACCGGCCTGCCGCTGGTCGCCACCGTGCACCATCCGATCACGGTCGACCGCAGGCACGAGCTGGCCGCCGCGACATCGTGGCGCCGCCGGATGTCGCTGCGCCGTTGGTACGGCTTCACCCGCATGCAGGCCCGGGTGGTGCGCCGGATCCCGGACCTCATCACGGTCTCCGAGTCCTCCGCGGACGACATCGTCGTCCGAGTTCGGGGTACGCCGGGACGCCGTCCGCGTGATCCCCGTCGGCGTCGACACCGACATGTTCCGGCCACCGGCGCTGCCCCGCGTGCCCGACCGGATCGTGGCGGTGAGCAGCTCGGACAGCCCGATGAAGGGCGCCCGGGTGCTGCTCGAGGCCGTGGCCAAGCTGCGCGACCGAGCGCGACGTCGAGCTGGTGGTCGTCGGCCGACCGCGCGCCGACGGTCCGGTGGCCCGCGCCGTCGACGAGCTCGGCATCGCCGACGCGGTCCGGTTCGTCACCGGCCTGCCCGACCCGGCGCTGGCCGAGCTGTTCGGATCGGCCGCCGTCGCCGTCGTACCGTCCCTGTACGAGGGCTTCTCGATCCCCGCCGTCGAGGCCATGGCCTGCGAGACCCCCCTCGTCGCCTCCCGCGCGGGTGCGCTGCCCGAGGTCGTCGGCGACTGCGGCGTCCTCGTCGAGCCCGGCAACCCCTCCGACCTGGCCGCCGCCCTCGCCGCGCTGCTCGACGACCCGGACCGGCGACGTGCCCTGGGCGCCGCCGGCCGCCGCCGGGTGCTGGAGCGGTTCACCTGGCGGGCCATGGCCGCGGCGACCGCGGAGGTCTACGCCGCGGCGGTGGAGCGGGGCCGCCCGTGCTGACCGTCGACTTCGACCGGTTCCCGATCACCGCCGGTGAGCACGTCCTCGACCTCGGTTGCGGGTTCGGGCGGCACGCCTTCGAGGCCTACCGGCGCGGCGGGCACGTCGTCGCCGTCGACCGCAGCACCGAGGAGGTCGCGCAGGTCACGCGCATGTTCCGCGCGATGGCCGCGGCCGGTGAGGCACCGGCCGGCACCGTGGCCCGCGCGGTCCGGGCCGACCTGCTGGCGCTGCCCTTCCCGGACGCGTCGTTCGACGTGGTCATGGCCTCCGAGGTGCTCGAGCACATCCCCGCCGACGAGCGGGCGATCGCCGAGATCGCCCGCGTCGTCCGCCCGGGCGGACGGGTCGCCGTGACCGTGCCGCGCTACTGGCCGGAGCGCGTCTGCTGGGCGCTGTCCCGCGAGTACCACGACGTGCCCGGCGGGCACGTGCGGATCTACCGCGGCGACGTCCTTGCCGCGCGTCTCGACGGCGCCGGCCTGGTGCCCCAGGGCTCGCATCACGCACACGCGCTGCACGCACCGTACTGGTGGCTCAACTGCGCGCTCGGCAAGGAGAGCCTGCCGTCGCGGGTCTACCACCGGGTGCTGGTCTGGGACATCATGCGGCGGCCGTTCCTCACCAGGGCGGCAGAGCAGGCTGCTCAACCCGCTCCTCGGCAAGAGCCTGGTCGTCTACGCCGCGAAGCCGGTCGCGTCGGGGGTGCGGCGTGCCGCAGCCTGAGGGCCTCCGCCTGCCGGATGCGCCGTCGCTGCCCGGTCTGCTGTCCGCCGGCGAGGTCGTCGCGACGGCGCGATCGATCGCCGCCGTGCAGGAGCCGAGCGGCGCGATCCCCTGGTTCCCGGGTGGCCACACCGATCCCTGGGACCACGTCGAGTGCGCCATGGCGCTGACCGCCAGCGGGCTGACACAGCGCGGCGGTGCGCGCCTACGACTGGCTGCGCCGCACCCAGCGGGCCGACGGGTCGTGGCCGGCGAAGGTCACGGGCGGGGTGGTCGTCGACGCCTGCGGCGGAGACCAACCAGTGCGCCTACGTCGCCGTCGGCGTCTGGCACCACCTGCTCGTGACCGGCGACGACCGCTTCGCGGAGCGGATGTGGCCGACGGTGCGCCGCGCGGTCGAGTTCGTCGTCTCGCCGGCAGACCGACCGCGGCGAGATCGGCTGGGTGGTGGCGGCCGACGGCACCACGACCGACGACGCCCTGCTGACCGGCTCGTCGTCGACGTACCAGTCGCTGCGCTGCGCACTCGCGCTGGCCGACTGGGTCGGCGACCCGCAGCCGGACTGGGAGCTCGGCGCCGGTCGGCTCGCGCACGTCATCGCCGAGCATCCGCGAGGTCTTCCTCGACAAGAGCCGGTTCTCGATGGACTGGTACTACCCGGTCCTCGGCGGTGCGGTGCGCGGGGAGCGGGGCCGGGACCGGCTGGCCGGGTCCTGGGCGACGTTCGTGGTGCCGGGGCTCGGGGTCCGCTGCGTCAGCGACGAGCCGTGGATGACCGGCGCCGAGACCTGCGAGCTCGTCCTGGCGCTGGACACCCTCGGCGACCGGGACCGCGCGCTCGAGCTCCTCTCCGACATGCAGTACCTGCGCGACGCCGACGGCTCCTACTGGACCGGGTGGCAGTTCGTGGAGCGGATCTTCTGGCCGGTCGAGCACTCGTCCTGGACGGCGGCGGCGGTCGTCCTCGCCGTCGACGCGCTGTCCCGGACGACGCCGGGCAGCGGCATCTTCCGCGCCGACACCCTCCCGAGTGGCGTCGACCTCATCCCGGACCCGGCCTGCGGCTGCGGCTCAGCCGTCGGGCTTGAGGAGCACTCGTAGGGATCCGACGCGCCGGACCTCGACGAAGCCGGCCTCGACAGCCGGCAGGTAGAGGTGCTCGTACGGCGCCTGCCCGCCGTCGGCGGGATCGGGGAACACGTCGTGGATGGCGAGGACACCGCCGGGCATCACGTGCGGCGTCCAGCCGGCGAAGTCGGCCCGGCAGTGCTCGGCCGCGTGGCCGCCGTCGATGAACAGCATCGCCAGCGGCCGCGACCACAGAGCCGCGACGGTCCGGCTGCGCCCGACGATCGCGACGACGACGTCCTCGAGACCGGCGGCGTGCATCGTGTGCCGGAAGAACGGCAGCGTGTCCATGACCCCGACCGCCGGGTCGACGAGCTCGGGGTCGTGCCACTCCCACCCCGGCTGGTTCTCCTCCGACCCTCGGTGGTGGTCGACGGTGAGCACGTGCCCGCCGCGGGCGAGGGCGGCGGCACCGAGGTACGTCGCCGACTTGCCGCAGTAGGTGCCGACCTCGAGCATCGGCCCTTTCGGCGCCAGCGCCCAGGCCGCGTCGTAGAGCGCGTCCGCCTCGTCGGGCGGCAGGAACCCCTTGGCCTGCTCGGCGACCCGGCGGAGGGCGGCGGGCATCGGTTCCGGCGCGGGCCGGGCCGGGTCGGTCGGGTCCGGGCCGGTCGTCGTCACGAGCGGCCAGCGTAGGCGCTACCGCTGGCCGACGGTGAAGGTCGCGGTGGTGGCGGCCTCGTCGATGACGGGGGCGGTGACGACGGCCGGGTTGAGCGGGGTGTCCGCGCGTAGCTCGTCGAGCGTCGTCCCGACGGGAAACTGGGACCGGGGGATCCGCCACCGATGGAGTGGCCCTTCACGACCGCGTCGGGGACGTTGTAGATCTCGTCCGGTGCGGTGACGTCGTCCGGCAGGCAGCGGACCGTGCTCCCCCCGCGGCCAGGTCGGTGCCGTACTCGATGAACAACGTCCCGCAGACGGACGAGCTCGCGTAGACCCGGTAGAAGGTCTCGGGACCGGGCGCGTCACCGAGCCGCATGGTGACGGTGAAACCGGTGGGCACGCGGACCCGCTTGCGGTGCACCTTGCGGGTCACGAAGGTGGTGGCGAACGTCACGCTCCGGATGTCCGCGCCGGTCGTCGGCGGAGGAGTTCGACCCGCGGCGCCCTCCTCCTGCTCGCGGTCAGGCCTTGCCGACGAGGGCCAGCTGGCGGGACTGGGCCACGAGCCGGCCCGCGGAGTCCCACACGGTGGCCTCCTCGTCGAACCAGCCGCCCGCGAGCAGTGTCGCCCGCGCCTCGAACGCGAGCCACCCGGGAGCCGGCTCGGCGCGCAGCAGGCAGGTGAGCTCGACGGTCGGCGCCCAGCCCATCCGGCCGAGATGGAACACCGTCGGCGGGCAGACGTCGACCGCGAGCAGAAGGGCGAGCGCGTCGGCGTCGGCGCCGTCGTGGAACCGCATCCAGCCGCGGATCACCGGCTGGCCGGTGCGTTGGTGGAACGGCACCGTCGCCGGGTCGAGCCGGACGTCGACGTGGTCGAGCAGCTCGACAGGGATGTCGTCCTGCTGCCGCGCCCGGCACTCCTCGGGCGGTGGCAGCGCGGGGCAGGCGGCGCCGACGTGCTCCGGGTCCTCCGTGGGCAGCTCCCCGGCGGTCACGAGCACGTCGAGGCAGGGCCGGTCCTCCTGCCACAGCGTCGCCCGCGCGGCTGCGACGGTGCGGCCCCTCTTCATCACCTCGACCCGGACCTCGGCCGGGCCCCCCGAGGGCGGCCGGAGGAAGTGACCGGACGTCGCCAGGGCGTGCGGGCGGCCCGTCGCGTCGAGAGCCGCGTTGGCGACGACGGCGAGCAGGTAGCCGCCGTTGGGCTTGCCGCCGATCGACCAGCCGGCGTCGAGGTCCACGTCGTAGCGGCCGTCGGCGCCCGCGCGGGCGGCGGTGGCTTCGACGAAGGCGGTCACGCCGGTCTCACAGCGCCAGCAGGGCCGGAGCCAGCTCCGCCCACTCCTTGCGTGGCAGGCCGCGCCGGTCGTCGACCAGCACCTGGACCGCCACGTGGTCGGCGCCCGCGTCCAGGTGGGCCTTCACCCGGGCCGCGACGGAATCGGCGTCGCCCCAGGCGCAGATGGTGTCGACGAGCCGGTTGTTGCCGCCGTCGGCGAAGTCGTCGTCGTCGAAGCCGAACCGGCGCAGGTTGTTGGTGTAGTTGGCCAGCCGCAGGTACGACGTGGTGTGCCGGCGGGCGATCTCCCGCGCCACGGTCGGGTCGGTGGACAGGACGCAGACCTGCTCCGGGACGAGCAGCTTGCCGAGCCCCAGGATCTCGCGGGCGCGCGCGGTGTGCTCCGGGGGCACGAAGTAGGTGTGCGCGCCGTCGGCCCGCGGATCCGGCGAGCTCGAGCATCTTGGGGCCGAGTGCGGCCAGCACCCGCGGGGGCACGAGGTCGGGCCGGACCGCGCGGTAGACCTCGTAGCCGTGGTCCATGCCGGCCAGGTAGTCCCGCATGAACGACAGCGGCTTGCCGTAGTCGAGCCCGCGCACGTCGAGCAGCGGCTGGTGGGAGACACCGATGCCCAGCACGAACCGTCCCGGGTAGGCCTCGCCCAGCGCCAGCTGGCCCGCGGCCATCGCCAGGGCGTCCCGGGCCCAGATGTTGGCGATGCCGGTCGCGACCACGAGCGAGTCGGAGGCGGCGAGCAGCATCTGGGCGGCGGTCAGCACCTCCCGGCCGACCGCCTCACCGGTCCACAACGCGCCGTACCCGAGGTCCTGCACCTCGCGGGCGGCGTCACGGACGACGGGGGCGGGCGAGAAGTCGAGCTGGCCGGTCCAGACGCCCACTCGGCCGATGCGGTCCTTGAACTGGTCGAGGGAGCTCACCGGCCGGACGCTACCCGACGGCCGTCAGCGGCCCGCCTTGGGCTTGAACGCCTGGGACAGGCCCTGCAGCGCTGCGGTCAGCTCGCTCGGCACGACCCACACCTTCGACGACTCGGACGTCGGCGATCTGCGGCAGCGTCTGCAGGTACTGGTAGGCGAGCAGGCCGGGTCGGGCTGCCCCGTCGTGGATGGCCTCGAAGACCGTGGTGATGGCCTTGGCCTCGCCCTCCGCACGCAGCATCGCCGCCTCCCGTTCCCCCTGCGCGGTGAGGATCGCGGCCTGCTTCTCACCTTCGGCGGTCAGGATCTGCGACTGCTTCACGCCCTCGGCGGTGAGGATCGCCGCGCGCTTGTCCCGGTCGGCGCGCATCTGCTTCTCCATCGACTCCTTGACGCTGACCGGCGGGTCGATGGCCTTGATCTCCACCCGGTTGACGCGGATGCCCCACTTGCCGGTCGCCTCGTCGAGGACGCCACGCAGCTGGCCGTTGATCTGGTCGCGGCTGGTCAGCGTCTCCTCCAGGTCGAGGCCACCGATGACGTTTCGCAGCGTCGTCACGGTGAGCTGCTCGATGGCCTGGATGTAGTTCGCGACCTCGTACGTCGCCGACCGCGGGTCGGTGACCTGGAAGTAGATGACGGTGTCGATGCCGACCACCAGGTTGTCCTCGGTGATGACCGGCTGCGGCGGGAAGCTGACGACCTGCTCGCGGAGGTCCAGCAACGGCCGCATCCGGTCGACGAACGGCACGAGCATCGTGAGCCCGGGTGTGCAGGTGCGCTGGTAGCGGCCGAGCCGCTCGACGATGCCGGCCGTCGCCTGCGGAACGATCCGGACCGTCCGCGCGAGGGTGACGATGACGACGAACGCGATGACGATGACCGCGATGACTCCGGCACTCATGGGATCTCCAGCGGGAGGACGACGGCGGTGGCGCCGTCGATCTGGGCGATGTCCACGGCGGCGCCCGCCGGGATGACGTGGGAGGTGTCGTAGCTGCGCGCGCTCCAGACCTCGCCGCCGATGCGGACCTGTCCGCTGTCGCCGTCGACGACCGTGAGGGCAGTGCCGCGGCGCCCGACGAGCGCGGCGCTGCCCGTCCGGAGCGTCGCGGGCAGGTGTCGGTGGCGTCGGGCGACCGGTCGGACCACCCCGACGAGGAGCACCGAGACGGCGGCGAAGCCGGCGACCTGGACGGCGACGGGAGCGCCGACGCCGGCGATCACGGCTCCGGCGAGCGCGGCGACGCTCAGCATGCCGAGGACGAGGGTGAGCGACAGCACCTCGGCCGCCGCCAGGGCGCCGGCCGCGATCAGCCATACCAGCCAGTCCACCATCAGGGCGGAGGTTAGTCCGTTCCGGCCCGGGTGGCGCGGAATTGCGGCAGTGTTGAAGCCGGCCCGGCCGGCCTGGCCCCGGTAACGTCCCCCCGACCGATCCGCCCGGCTTGTCCCGAAAGGGGTGTATACATACAGTCATCTGATCAATACTCTTAGTGTTGAGTTGTCCTCGGTCCGGGCATACCGTTCGGGAGGACGACGTCGGGGAGGACCGTTGATGAGCGCGCGGGCCGGCCCGTCGAGGGCCTGGGCGGCGGTTGCTGCCCTCGTCGCGCTCGCCTCGGTCGGCCTGGTGGCGGTCTTCGCCGCCGGCCTGCACCTGTGGCGCGGCAGCGTCGTCGCGCCCACGTCCGGCCCGCCACGCGGGCTGTCCGCCGGTCCCGGCTCCGGCATCGTCACCCTCCCCGGTCAGCCGCCGGTCACCCCGGCGAACCCTGGCCCCGAGGGCCAGTCGCCGGTCACCGTGACGGGCCCGGCTCCCGCGGCACCCGTCGCGGTGCCGCCCGCGCCGCCCGCGCCGGTCGAGGTCGTGGCACCGGAGGAGCCCGCGGCGCCGGTCGAGCAGGCCGAGCGCGGCGAAGGGCCGCCGGCCCAACCGCCTGCCGGGCCTGCAGCCGGCCCGGACACCGTGGACGCACCGGAGCAGGTGAACGAGCCGGCCGCGCCGATCCCGGCGGCGCCGGCCGCGGCACCGCGCTCCGAGCATGACGCGGAGAAGGCCGCCCAGAAGATGGCGAGGGACGCGGCTAAGGCGCGGGAGAAGGCGGCGAAGGACGCGGCGAAGGCTCAGGAGAAGGCGGCGAAGGACGCGGCGAAGGCGCGGGAGAAGGCGGCGAAGGACGCGGCGAAGGCTCAGGAGAAGGCGGCTAAGGCGCGGGAGAAGGCGGCGAGGGACGCGGCGAAGGCGCGGGAGAAGGCGGCGAAGGACGCGGCGAAGGCTCAGGAGAAGGCGGCGAAGGCCGCCAAGAAGGCCGCCAGGAAGGCCGCCAAGCAGCACCCCCATGGGCACGGCGCACCCGGCCCTCCGCCGCTGGGACTGACGCCCGACCGGGCGTTACCTTGGACCGCGCTCGTCGCGGTCTGCGACCATGAGGTCACCGGGCCTCCCGGTGTCCCGCGCCGGCCACAAGCCGTCTCCGCGGGAGCGACACCGCGCGGCGGAGACCCCGTCGCCGTCGACGACCACAAGGGAGTGGTTCATGTCACCCGCCTCCGGCGACGACAACGGATCCGCTGACGCCGCGGCTGCCCGTGCTCTCCATACCGTT
The DNA here is from genome assembly GCA_963835405.1 of uncultured Actinomycetota bacterium. Classification (GTDB taxonomy): domain Bacteria; phylum Actinomycetota; class Actinomycetes; order JAFAQI01; family JAFAQI01; genus CAWIFV01. The sequence goes on along the minus strand of CAWIFV010000020.1, from coordinate 47,169 downwards.
CAACCCAGCGTCGGGCCGGAGCTCGTCCAGCTGCTCACTCCCGAGGGCGAGCGCGTCGAGCACGCGGAGTACTCGCTCGACCTGAGTGACGACGAGTACCGCTCGATCTACCGCGACCTGGTCATGGTGCGGCGCATCGACACCGAGGCCATGGCGCTGCAGCGGCAGGGCGAGCTCGGACTGTGGGCGAGCCTGCTCGGCCAGGAGGCTGCGCAGGTCGGCGCCGGTCGTGCGCTCACCGAGCGCGACTTCGCGTTCCCGACGTACCGCGAGCACGGCGTCGCGTTCTGCAAGGGCGTCGATCCGGTCACGCTGCTCGGCCTGTTCCGCGGGGTCAACCAGGGCGGCTGGAGCCCGCACGAGCACGGGTTCCAGCTCTACACGATCGTCATCGGCTCGCAGACCCTGCACGCCACCGGCTACGCCATGGGCCTGCAGCGCGACGGTGCCGACGGTGCCGCGATGGCGTTCTTCGGCGACGGCGCGTCGAGCCAGGGCGACGTCAACGAGGCGTTCGTCTGGGCCAGCGTCTTCCAGGCCCCGGTGGTCTTCTTCTGCCAGAACAACCAGTGGGCGATCTCCGAGCCGTTGGAGAAGCAGAGCCGGATCCCCATCTACCAACGCGCCCGTGGCTTCGGCTTCCCCGGCGTCCGCGTCGACGGCAACGACGTCCTCGCCGTGCTCGCCGTCGCGCGGGAGGCGCTCGAGCGGGCCCGCGAGGGCAGCGGCCCGACGCTCGTCGAGGCGTTCACCTACCGCATGGGCCCGCACACCACCTCCGACGACCCGACCCGCTACCGGCTCGCCGCCGAGCTCGAGACCTGGAAGCTCAAGGACCCGATCGAGCGGATGAAGGCCTACCTGTCCCGCAGCGGCAAGGCCGACGCGTCGTTCTTCGCTCAGGTCGAGGCCGAGGCCGGCGAGCTCGCCGCGCACATGCGCGAAGGGTGCCTCGCGCTGCCCGACCCGGAACCGCTGTCGATGTTCGACAACGTCTACGCCGGCGGGTCCTCCTTGCTCGACGAGGAGCGCGAGCAGATGGCGGGCTATCTCGAGTCCTTCGCCGACGCCGGTGCCGCGGGAGGGGAGCGCTGATGGCCACGCTGACCCTGGGCAAGGCGCTCAACGAGGGCCTCCGGCGCTCGCTCGAGGACGACCCCCGCGTCCTGATCATGGGGGAGGACGTCGGCCGGCTCGGTGGCGTGTTCCGCGTCACCGACGGCCTGCAGAAGGACTTCGGTGAGGACCGAGTCATCGACACCCCCCTGTCGGAGTCCGGCATCGTCGGCACCGCCGATCGGCCTCGCGATCCGCGGCTTCCGACCGGTGTGCGAGATCCAGTTCGACGGGTTCGTCTTCCCGGCGTTCGACCAGATCGTGAGCCAGGTCGCCAAGATGCACTACCGGTCGGCGGGCAACGTCAAGCTGCCGATCACGATCCGCATCCCGTACGGCGGAGGCATCGGTGCGGTCGAGCACCACAGCGAGTCGCCGGAGTCCTACTTCTGCCACACGCCCGGCCTGAAGGTCGTCACCTGCTCCAACCCGGTCGACGCCTACTGGATGGTCCAGCAGACGATCGCCAGCGACGACCCGGTCGTCTTCTTCGAGCCCAAGCGGCGCTACTGGGACAAGGGTGAGGTCGAGACCGACGGCGACGCCCCGCTGTCGTTGTGGGACGCACGCGTCGTGCGCAGCGGCACCGACGCCACCCTGCTGACCTACGGGCCGTCCGTGAAGACGTGCCTGGAGGCCGCCGCCGCCGCGGAGAACGACGGCCACTCGCTCGAGGTCGTCGACCTGCGGGCGCTGTCGCCGATCGACTGGGGGACCGTCGTGCAGAGCGTGCGCAAGACCCAGCACGCCATCGTCGTGGCCGAGGCCCCGATCTACGCCTCGCTGGCGGGGGAGATCGCGGCCCGGGTGAGCGAGAAGTGCTTCTACTCGCTCGAGGCGCCGGTGCTGCGGGTTTGCGGGTTCTCCACCCCCTACCCGACCGCGCGGATCGAGGAGGACTACCTGCCCGACCTCGACCGCATCCTCGACGCCGTCGACCGTTCACTCGCCTTCTAGGGACGCCCGCGCATGCCTACCTTCCGTGACTTCAAGCTTCCGGACCTCGGCGAAGGGCTGACCGAGGGCGAGATCCTCAAGTGGCTCGTCCACCCCGGTGACGAGGTGACGCTCAACCAGCCCATCGTCGAGGTCGAGACCGCGAAAGCCGCGGTCGAGATCCCCTCGCCGTACGCCGGCGTCGTGAAGACGTTGCACCACGACGAGGGCTCGACCGTCGACGTGGGGTCACCGATCATCACCTTCGACGTCGACCCGGCCGGCGACGTACCTGCCGAGGCGTCGGCCGGCGACGGGCAGACCAACGTGGCCGAGCAGGCCGACATGGTTCCCCAGGTCCCGCACGAGCCGGGTCTCACCGGCTCACCGGCACCGAAGGCCGACAGCGAGGAGAAGATCGAGGTCCTCGTCGGCACCGGGCCCAAGAGCGGCAAGCTGACCCGTCGCCCCCGAAAGGCGGCCGCGGAGCCGGCGGCCGCCGCCACGTCTCCCAAGCCGCCCGCGCGTGTCTCCGCCGCGGCGGTGGGTGAGCGGGCGGCCGAGCGCGCGGCCGACGTGCACGTGCTGGCCAAGCCGCCGGTGCGCAAGCTCGCCCGCGACCTGGGTGTCGACCTGCGGGCGCTGGACGGCACGGGTCCGAACGGCACGATCACGCGTGACGACGTGGAGTCCGCCGTCGACGCGGGCGCAGCGCCCGCCCGCTCGCCGGGCGACCGGGCCGGACTTCGACCCCGCGACCCGGGAGCAGCGCATCCCCATCAAGGGGGTGCGCAAGCAGATGGCCGCTGCGATGGTCTCCTCCGCCTTCACCGCGCCGCATGTCACGGAGTTCACGACCGTCGACGTCACGCCGATGATGGAGATGGTTGAGCGGCTCAAGACGGCCCGGGACTTCGCCGACGTCCGCGTCACGCCGTTGCTGCTGGTCGCGAAGGCGCTGCTCGTCGCGATCCGGCGTAACCCGATGATCAACGCGACGTGGGACGACGAGAAGCAGGAGATCGTCGTCAAGGACTACGTCAACCTCGGTATCGCAGCGGCGACGCCCCGCGGCCTCATCGTGCCCAATGTCAAGAGCGCCGACCAACTGTCGCTGCCGGACCTGGCTCGGGCACTGACCGAACTCACGGCCACGGCACGCGAGGGGCGGACGTCACCGGCAGACATGCAGAACGGCACCATCACCATCACCAACGTGGGTGTCTTCGGCGTCGACACCGGCACGCCGATCATCAACCCGGGCGAGTCCGCCATCCTGTGCTTTGGCGCGGTCCGCGACATGCCCTGGGTGCACGAGGGCGAGATCGCCGTACGAAAGGTGACGCAGCTCGGTCTGTCGTTCGACCACCGCCTCATCGACGGCCAGCTCGGCTCGCAGTTCCTCGCCGACGTCGCCGCTCTGCTCGCCGACCCGGCGTTGTTCCTCGCCTGGTCCTGATCTCCCGGCGCAGCACGAGGGCCGGACCGCTTGTACGGTCCGGCCCTCGTGGTCGGTTCGGGTCAGTGGGTGATCGGGCGCTCCTCGTAGACGCGGTCCTCGACGACCGTGTCGCGGCGGCGCGGTCCGAACATCACCAGGCTGACGATGAGGCCGAGCGCACCCACAGCCATCAGGATGATGCCGATGGTCGTGAGGCTCACCCCGGACAAGGTCGCGTCGACGGCGAACGTGAGGATGGCGCCGACAGCGATAAGGAAAATGCTCACGCCGATACCCATGTGTTGCTCACTCCCGTCGTGGTGGCCGGCCCATTAGCACCCCGGCTCGGTGGGTGTCAGAGAGATACCCAACGCAACCGGAAGACACACGCAAGGTGACGGGCCTTCGTTGCCGCGACGGACATTTCAGGCGCGTGTGCGCTCCGCTGCGTCGCTGCTCGTCGACTGCGCCGGCACCTTGTCGGTGACGTCGATGGTCGTCGACTCGGACTCGCGGCGGTAGATGGTCCACGCGAGGGAGGCGAACGCAGCCATCAACGGGATGGCCATGACGACGCTGAGGATGCCGGTCCCGCTGAGGAACACGAGCGCGCCCCCGACGATGAGCAGGCTCGGCTGCCACCACGGCGCCGACCGGGCGACGAGGGTCGAGATGGCGACGCCGAGAAAGCCGGCGAACATGAGCACGCCGACGAACCACGGGACGCCGCCGACTGCCTCGTTCTCCGCGGCGTGGACGAAGCTCACGGCCGTCGCGCGGTCCATGCCGGAACCGGTCCCGAGTGTCATGACGACCCCGACCATCATGGAGCCGGCGGCCAGGGCGATAGCGCCGATCGCGAGGAGCGTGCAGCTGATCCAGCCGGCCAGCGCGCAGCGCTGCCGGAACAGCCGGAGCAGGGTGACGGACGCCGGCACCATCAGCGCCAGGCCGGCTGCGGCGAGCAACGCACCGAACAGGTAGAGGCTGCGGTGGTCGGCCCAGCGGCTCAGCTCGAGCGAGGTCTTGCTGGTGTCATCCGGAGAGATCGCGAAGCCCACCGTGACAATCACGGGTGCGACGGCCAGGCTGGCGAGGCCCGCCTGGGCCCTTGTTCGTGCGATCGACGACGCAGTCGGCATGTGTCCCCGAAGACAGATATGTGATCCGGTCACCGGCAGAGTTGATCGGCCTTGCGCGGTCGGCGGCAACGCGGTTCCACGAAACTGCCTCGCCGACGACGGCGGGACGTTTGCCCGAGGCTGGCGGTCGAGGTCAGAACGCCGCTTCGTCGAGACCTCCATGAGCTCAGGTCGGTCGCCCTCGACGATCGCCCGCCGGGCGGTCAGCAGCGGCAGCCGCGTCTGGGCGAAGAACTTCGCCGCGGCGACCTTGCCCTTGTAGAAGGCACTTGTCCCGGCCCGGACGGCGGCCCGCGAGCTGCGTCAGCGCGACGTCGGCCTGCCGCAGCAGCAGCCAGCCGACGACGAGGTCGCCGAGCGCGAGCAGCAGCCGGCTGGTGCTGAGACCGACCTTGTAGAGGCTGCGAACGTCCTCCTGCGCGGCGGTGAGGTAGCCGACCATGGAGCCGACCATTGCCTGCACGTCCTCGAGGGCGGTCTCGAGCAGCGCCCGCTCGTTCTTCAGCTGGCCGTTGCCGACCTCGGCGTCGATGAACGTCCTGGATCTCGGTGGCGAGGCGCGGTCAGCGCCTGGCCCTGGTCCCGAACGATCTTGCGGAAGAACAGGTCCATGCCCTGGATGGCCGTGGTGCCCTCGTACAGCGTGTCGATCTTCGCGTCGCGGATGTACTGCTCGATCGGGTAGTCCTGCAGGAAGCCGGAGCCGCCCAGCGTCTGCAGCGACTGCGAGCCGAGCAGCTCGTAGGACCGCTCCGAGCCGACGCCCTTCACGAGCGGCAGCAGCAGGTCGTTCAGGCGTTCTGCGGCCTCGTCCCGCCGGCCCTCGGCCTCGGCGATCTGCACCGCGTCCTGCTGCGTCGCGGTGTAGATCATCAGCGCGCGCATGCCTTCGGCGTACGCCTTCTGCAGCAGGAGGCTGCGGCGGACGTCGGGGTGGTGGGTGATCGTCACTCGCGGTGCGGTCTTGTCGGTCATCTGGGTCAGGTCGGGGCCCTGCACGCGGGTCTTGGCGAACTCGAGGGCGTTGAGGTAGCCCGTGGACAGCGTCGCGATGGCCTTGGTCCCGACCATCATCCGGGCCATCTCGATGACCTGGAACATCTGCGCGATGCCGTCGTGCACGTCACCGACGAGCCAGCCGACCGCCGGCTCCCCCTTCCCGGCCGCAGAGTCTCCGAAGGTCAGCTCGCAGGTCGCGGAGACCTTGAGGCCCATCTTCTTCTCGACGTTGGTGACATAGACCCCGTTGCGCTCGCCGAGCTCGCCCGTCTCCCAGTTGCAGTGGAACTTCGGTACGACGAACAGCGACAACCCCTTGGTGCCCGGGCCATGCCCCTCGGGTCGCGCGAGGACGAGATGGACGATGTTGTCGGGGACGTCCCACTCGCCGCTGGTGATGAAGCGCTTCACGCCCTCGATGTGCCAGGTGCCGTCCGGCTGCTGAACCGCCTTCGCCCGGCCGGCACCGACGTCTGAACCGGCGTCGGGCTCCGTGAGCACCATCGTCGAGCCCCACTGCCGCTCGATCATCGTGAGCGCGAGCTTCTGCTGCTCGGCGTTCCCGAGCGTGTGCAGGATGTGCGCGAAGCCGGGGCCCGCGGCGTACATGTGGATCGCCGGGTTGGCGCCCAGGATGAACTCGCTCGCCGCCCAGGTGATCGATCGCGGGAGGCCGGGCCCGCCGAGCTCGGTAGGAAGGCCGAGCCGGTCCCAGCCGCCCTCGACGAGCGCCGCGTAGGACTTCTTGAACGACTCGGGCAGGGTGACCGTCTTGGTCGCGGGGTCGTAGACCGGCGGGTTGCGGTCGGCATCGGCGAAGGACTCGGCCAGCGGGCCCTCGGCCAGCGCGCGGACCTCGTCGAGGATCGTGTGCGCGGTGTCGCGGTCGATCTCGGCGAACGGTCCGGAGCCGAGGATCTCCTCTCGGTCGAAGACCTCGAACAGGTTGAACTCGACGTCGCGGAGGTTGGATTTGTAGTGGCCCATCGCGGCTCACACCCCGGGGTTGTGACGGCGGACCGGGCGGCTCTCGGCGCCCGGTTACTGGCGGGTAACAAAGCCATGTTACCCCCTAGTAACCTTCGGCATGCATGCCCGTGCTCTTGATCCGCCCTGCCCACCTCTGGTTGAGCGCGACGAAAAGTGGCCTGCCGGCGCGTCACGGGACATAACTCGTCACACCCGGCGGGGGCGGTGCCCACCGGATAATGTCGGTCGCCGTGGCGACCGACGGGGTGTTCGACGGTCGAGTCCGGCGACGGCACCTGCAGCTGCGACCGGCCCTCGTCGGCGCGGTCTTCGTCGGGGGTTGCGCCGGGGGCGCGGCGCGCTTCGGGGTGACGGAGACCTGGCCCGTCGCCGCGAGCGGTTTCCCGTGGCCGACGCTCGCGGTGAACCTCGCCGGCGCCTTCGTCCTCGCGCTCCTGCTCGTCTTCGCGGACACGGTGCTGCCCCCGACGGCGTTCGTGCGGCCTTTGCTGGGCACCGGCTTCTGCGGCGCCTGGACGACCTTCTCCGCGATCGTCGTCGACGCCGACCGGCTGGTCGCACACGACCGGATCGTTCTCGGGGCCGGCTACGTGGTGGCGAGCATCGGCGGGGGGCTGGTCGCCGCACTGCTGGGGAGCATGCTGGGGCGGTTCACGGTCTCCGGCCGAGCCAACCGACCATCGAGGGGTGGCTGACATGCGGCTGCACGGACCGGCTCGACGCCTGACGATCTTCATCGGTGAGTCCGACCGGCACCATCACCACTCGCTGGCCGCGGAGATCGTCCAGCGTGCGCAACATGCCGGCCTCGCCGGGTGCTCGGTCTTCCGCGGCACGGAGGGATTCGGCGCCAGCCGGACGCTGCACAGCGCCCACGTTCTGAGCCTGTCCGACGACCTGCCGGTCGCCATCGTCATCGTCGACTCGCGCGAGAACGTCGACGCGTTCCTCCCCCAGCTCGACGAGCTCATCGACGAGGGCCTCGTCATCGTCGACGACGTCGAGGTCATCCGGTACGTCGGCCGCGCGGGCGAGCGCGCCGACCAGAGCTGATGCTGACGGTCGCGGTCGCCGTCGCATCCGGCGTCGGCGCGGTCCTGCGCTACGTCGTCGACCGGCTGGTCCAGGCAAGGGTGGGCCCGGAGCTCCCGCTCGGCACCTTCGTCGTCAACACGACGGGGGCATTCATGCTCGGGCTCGTCACGGGACTGTCGCTGCACCGGGGGCTGCCGCACACCACCGCCGTCGTCCTCGGCGCCGGGCTTGCCGGCGGCTACACGACGCTGTCGACGCTGGCCTGGGAGTCACTGTCCCTCGCCGAGGTCGGGGACCGGCTCGGCCTCGTCGCCAACCTGGTCGGCGGTGCAGCGGCCGGAATGCTCGCTGCGGGGGGTGGGCTCGCGCTGGCCCTCGTCTGAGTCCTGTCAGCCCGCGAAGGCGACGTCGCTGTTGTCGTCCGCCGCCGCCCGGACCGCGTTGAGATCCTCGCGCGCGAGCTGCTCGATCGTGCCGATCGACGCGGCGATGTCGTCGCCGAACAGCTCGGTCGCGTCGACCGCCGTACTCACCGCGCTGCGGACCGACGGGATGGGGATCTCGGCGTACTCCTCGGCGAGCCGCCGGGTCAGGTCGATCACGAGATTGCGCGGGTCGGGCCGGCGAACGGCGGTCACTGGTTCCTCCGGGGGTCGGTTGGCCCCCGGTAGTTTCCGCTCGGCGGGGACGCGCAAACTCCGCCGTCCGGGGGAACTACGCTCCCGGCGATGCCCGAGACCTTTCCCCGCCAGTTTGCCCGGACCCGCCGGTTCACCCTCGGCGAGCCCCGCGCCTTCACGATCTGCGACGACGGTCGACGGGTGTTGTTCCTGCGCTCGCTGTCCGGGGAGGACGCCCGCACCGGACTGTGGCGGCTCGACCTGCCGGACGGCGAGGAGACGCTGGTCGTCGACCCGTCGGTGGGCCTCGAGGACGACAGCCTCACCCCGGAGGAACGCGCCCGCCGGGAGCGGGTGCGCGAAACCGCGTCCGGCGTGGTCGCCTTCGCGGCGGACGACGCGGGGACGCGGGCCGTGTACGTCGCAGGCGGGGCGGTCCGCTGCGTCGACGTGGAGACGGGTGAGACCCGCCCGTTGCCGGCCGGACCCGGTGCCTATGACCCTCGTCTCGACCCGACCGGTGCCCGGGTCGCCTACGTGGCCGGTCGCGAGCTGCGCGTCGTCGAGGTCGACGGTGGCGACGACCGGGTGCTCGCCGCCGAGGCGGCGGACACCGTGAGCTGGGGCCGGGCCGAGTTCGTCGCCGCCGAGGAGATGGACCGCACGCGGGGTTTCTGGTGGGCGCCGGACGGGTCGTCGTTGCTCGCCGCTCGAGTGGACGAGACCGCGGTCGCGCAGTGGTGGATCGCCGATCCCGCGCATCCCGACCGGCCGCCGACCGCGGTGCGCTACCCGGCGGCCGGCGAGGCCAACGCGGACGTCTCGCTGCACCTGCTGCGGCTGGACGACGACACCGTCGCGATCGAATGGGACCGCTCCGCCTTTCCCTACCTCGCCCGGGTGGTGTGGGCTGCCGGTCACCCTCCGGTGCTGCAGGTGCAGTCGCGAGACCAGCGCACCACTCGGTTTCTCACCGTCGACACCGACACCGGCGCCACCACGGTCGTGGTCGAGGACTGCGACGAGGTGTGGGTCGAGCTGTTCCCTGGTGTGCCGGCGTGGTGCGGTGACGAGCTGGTCCGGATCGCCGACGTCGGGGACACCCGCCGGCTGTACGTCGGCGGCAAAGCGGTCAGCCCGGAGCACCTCTACGTCCGCTCCGTCGCCGGGAGCGGCGCGGGCGCCGTCGTCTTCACCGCCTCGGCCGGTGACCCGACGCGCACGCACGTCTTCCGCTGGACGCCGGCTGGTGTCGAGCAGGTGACGACGGCGGATGGTGTGCACGCGGCCACGCATTCCGGCGACGTGACCGTCGTGTCCGGTGCCACGCTCGACCGCGACGGGCTCGAGCACCACGTGATCACCGGTACCGCTGTCGTGCCGGTGCGGTCGCACGTCGCCCACCCGGCCCTGACACCCGCGGTCCGGCTGCTGTCCCTGGGTCCCCGTGGCCTCCGCGCCGGGTTGCTCCTGCCCCGCGACCACACCCCGGGCACCAAGCTGCCCGTGCTGCTCGACCCTTATGGCGGGCCGCACGCGCAACGCGTGGTCGCCTCCCGCCGGGTGTGGCTCGAGCCGCAGTGGTGGGCCGACCAGGGCTTCGCCGTACTCGTCGTCGACGGCCGCGGCACCCCGGGTCGCGGGCCCGCCTGGGAGCGGGCCGTGCACCACGACCTCGCGACCCCGGTGCTGGAGGACCAGGTCGACGCGCTGCTGGCGGCCGCCGACGAGGAGCCGGCCCTCGACCTGAGCCGGGTGGCGATCCGCGGGTGGTCCTTCGGCGGTTACCTGTCCGCTCTCGCCGTGCTGCGCCGCCCGGACGTCTTCCACGCCGCGATCGCCGGCGCCCCTGTCGTCGACATGGCGCTCTACGACACCCACTACACCGAGCGCTATCTCGGCACGCCGCAGGACTGCCCGAGGTCTACCGGCACAACTCGCTGCTCGATGACGCGGCCACGCTCTCGCGGCCGCTGCTGCTGATCCACGGGCTCGCCGACGACAACGTGGTCGCCGCCCACACGCTGCTGCTGTCCCAACGGCTGACCGAGACCGGCCGGCCGCACACCGTGCTCCCCCTGTCCGGTGTGACCCATATGACCCCGCAAGAGGCAGTTGCGGAGAACCTCCTGATGTTGCAGCGGGAGTTCTTGCTCCGCGCGCTCGCCGAGGATCAGTACTAGGAACAATTGAGGGTGGCCGGCGGGCGAACGGAGCAGCGAGGTCGCTCAAACCGGGTGCCCTTCGGCGTCGATCAAAAGTAGGTGGATAGGTCGCTCGTGCCCGGCTTCCGGGCTGCCCGCCGCGACGAAGGCGTCACCCTGCTCGAGCTCATGGTGACCCTGTCCATCGCCGGCATCCTGATGGCGATCGCCACCTGGGGGATGCGGTCCTACCTCCTTTCCCAACGAGAGTCGGGCACGGCCACCGACGTGCGCAGCGTGCTGCGCAGCGCCGGCGAGCGCGCGTTGTCGGAGGGCCGCACCTACTGCGTCCGCTTCTCGGCGACGAGCTGGACGGTCTATCGGTCCGACTGCACCGTCGCGGCGAACAAGGTAGGCGGCCCCTACCAGGTCAGGGACTCCTCGATCACCGTGACCGGGGTGGACTTCCCGCCGCCCGCCACCGCGGTGCTCGGTCAGACCAGCGCCTGCCCGGACGCCGACCAGTGCGCGTACTTCTACCCCCGCGGCACCGCCCTGCCCGGCGAGCTCCGGGTGACGCGGCCCGGCAAGACCTACACGGTTCGAGTGGAAGGGTTGACCGGCCGTGTTTCTCTTGCGTGACGTCCGGGCCGCCCGACGCCCCGGCCGATCCGACGGCGGCGCCGGGTTCACCCTCATCGAGATCATCGTCGCCATCGCGCTCATCGCGCTGGCGGCCGCGGCGGCCGTCCCGCTCCTGATCGTCGGCATGCAGGCGGCGGCGACGTCCCGGCTCAACACCCAGGCCAAGAACCTCTCCCAGCAGCGGTTCGAGTCGATGCGCGACCTGCAGTTCCACGTCGACCGCCAGAACGGCCCCTTCGTCGACCTGCTGGACATCTACTACACGAACCGCAGCACCACGACCGCGACCCGCACGCGGGCAGGCGAGACCGAGGTGGGGCAGTGGGTGTCCGGCGGGGCGGCCGCACCGGCACCGACCGGCGCCTTCTACAAGGTGGACATCGGCGCGCTGCCCGGCCACACGAACTTCAGCCAGACCGTCTACACGCAGTTCCTCGACGCGACCGGCGCGGCGCTTCCGGCGTCCGTCTTCCCCAACTACGACAGCCAGACGCAGGGCAAGGACCAGCCACCGTCGCTCATGGTCGGCGTCACGGTCCTCACCGCGTGGAAAGACCACGGCCGCAGCCACTCCTACCGGTCGTACAGCCGGATCTCCGACACCCGGGGCCTGACGTCTGCTCTGGCCAGCCAGGGAAGCGGCGAGTTCCTGCGGGTGTCCTCCACCGGTGCCGCCGGCAACGCGCTGACCGTCGACCTCGCCACCGCCGAGGCCAGCGGCGCGCAGTCGACCGGATCGGTTGCCGCCGCAGACGTCCACGTGCTGGAGGCGCGCGACTCCGCCGGGGCGAACTACCACGGCGCGAGCGGTGTCGCGTCCAGCCCGACGGGCGGCACGTCGCAGAACAGCCCGGTCAGCACCTTCTCCGCGGCCTCGGGCGGCCTCTGCGGCTGGGTCGGAGTCGGGCCCACTCAGGTGTCCAACGTCTCCGCGACGGTCGCCGCCGGCCTCCCGCTCGTGCCGGACGGTGTGGACCTCAACGCTCCGCCGCTGAAGCAGGCGGCGGCGCAGGTGACGAGCGGCTCCAACGGCAGCTGCGGCATCTTCGGCTTCAGCAACCAGTCGACCGCCTACGCCCCGACCTCATGCTGTCGTCCAGTGTGCCGCTGGTGCGCATCGACAACGACTCGCAGAACAACGTCGTCGTCGAGGGCTCCGCCTGGGTCAACGCCACGGACGTCAGCACCACGACACACAGCGTCACCTCCGGCGCCAACGCCAGCTCGACCAGGCGGCTCCAGCTGTTCCCCGGCGCCGGTTTCGTGACCGACGGCGCAGGGATCGTCGACATCCGCCTCACCAAGTCGACGATCGCCTGCTCCTCCAAGTCCGTGAGCGGCGCCACGACCCAGTCGGCCACCGGGTCGTGGAAGGTGACCATCGACTACTGGAGCGCCACCGACCTGCTCGGCCACGGCCAGCGGGTGACGCTGCCCACGTACACGTGGAGCTCCAGCACCGACACCGGATCGGCCGACCCGCTCGCGGCGCTCGACCCGGCCGGCGATCATCGTCTACCAGAACGGGACGACGACCCTGCGACCTCTCGGACTACCTCGTGTCGTGGCGCACCGCCCGCAAGATCGTGGAGGACGAGAACAGCGGCGTCCACCAGCTCCGCGGCATCGTCGCGATCGCCACCAAGCCGCTGCGGGAGAACGACATCATCTCCGCGGTCGCTCTTCAGGTGGGCAACCTCTCCTGCGTCGCGAATGACGAGCGATGAGCCGCCGTACTCGTAGCGAGGCCACGCCACGGGCGGGACGCCGGCTTCAGCCTGGTCGAGATGCTCGTGGCCATCACCTTGCTCGCGGGCCTCGGCTCGCTGTTCCTCACGACCGATCCTGGGAGCGCACAACAGCGCCACGGCCACGACCTCCGAGCAGGACCTCAACGAGGAGGCTCGGCTCGCCCTCAACCGGATGGCGCGAGAGCTGCGCCAGGCGACCGCCGTCACCTCGGTGCTCAACCCCGACGGGCCGTCGTACAGCAATTCGGCCACGACGTCGGTGACCTTCGCGGCCGACTTCGACGGGGACGGCTGCATCAACGGCGTCGCCCCGAACCCGATGCCCCAACCTCCTGTCGTCTGCCAGGCCGCACTCCCCGGCGAACCCGGAGATCCTCACCTACTGCTGGGACCCGGCCGCGACGGTCCGCCAGCTCTACCTGATCCCCGGGACGCTGGGCGGGACGAGCTGCCAGGTCAGCGGCGCCCTGCCGATCCTCGCCGGCCAGGTCACGACGTTCAAGCTCAGCTATCGCAGCAACCGCTATCTCTACGACGCAACAGCGACGGAATCACCACCTGGCGCGAGCTCGATGCGGCCGGCGCCCCGGTCGGCAACGACAACGACCAGCTCGACGAGCCCGACCTCGGCAACGTCGACTCGGTGGTCATCGAGCTGGTCGTGTCCGCCAACGGCGCACACGCGCAGTCGTACACCACGCAGGTCGACCTGAGGAACCTGTCATGACTCCGATGCGGCACCGGCGCCGGCGCGACCTTCTCGGCCTCTTCGCGCGCAAGGGTGACGACCGGGGCGTTGCGATGATCACCGCCTTGATGGTCACCCTGACCCTGGTCGCGTTCGGCGCGACCGTCGCCGTCCTGGGGGTCGACAACCTGGCAACGCGAACCGCGACCGGCAGGCCGGCTCGTCGCTCGGCGCAGGTGACGCGGGTGTCGCGCAGGCCGTCGAGTACATCCGCAACAACGGCGTCGGCGGCCTCACCTGCCCGGACGCCGCGCCGTCGACCTGCTCGGGCAACCCGGCGGGCTGGTCCAACCCGAGCAGCCCGCAGCTCGTCCCGCTGGACAGCGCCGGTGTCGGCTGCAACGTCGGCCAGAACAACTGCGCCAAGGTCTGGATCGGCGTGGTGGCGGGATTCTCCCCGCCGGCGGTGCGCGTCGGGCACCTACAACATCCACTCGGAGGGCATCTACGGTTCCGGGCCGAGCGCGCGGCAGCTGGTCGTCACCGTCACCGTCACGCCCGACACCTATCCGGTGGGCGTGTTCGGACGGACCGTGAGCGGCAACGGCGGCACGGGCGTCTACACCGAGAGCCTGTTCACCTTCGACTGCGTGTCGCCGATCTGGACCGGCGCCGGCAACGGCACCCGGTTCGTCGGAACCGACGCCTACTGGGGGCAGCCGGCCGCTGCACACACCACCACCCACATCTCCTCGTCGGTCGCGTGCGGCGCCAACAAGTACATCGCCTCGGCCAGCCCGTCCCTCGACCACGGCTACCGCCGGGGCGTGTCCGGACAACGCCGCTCTCAACAACTCGCAGAGCAACGAGGGCGGGTTGGTCTCGGCGCTCACGGGGGCGTCCTGCTACCACACCTTCCAGCGTGCGGACGGCTCCTGGTACCCGGACGGGGTCTGCCCGAGCGGCGTCACCTCGCCCTACGGCAACGGCCTGTGCGACACGACCGCCTTCACCACCGCGGACCTCGAGCGCTACGGCTACCGCCCGCGCGGTCTGTCCGACGCCGAGTACGCCGCACTCAAGTCGCGAGCGCAGTCGCAAGGGACCTACAACATCGCCGTCGGCAGCATCTCCGCGCGGATGACCGCTCTGGTGAACGGCGGGATCAGCAACCCGGTCCTCTACTGGGACTGCTCCAACGCCGGCAACACCTGCTCGGGCACGAACCCGTTGTCGCTGGCCTGGAGCGACTTCCCCGCCGGGATGTTCGAGAACGCGCCGGTCGCGGACTCCACGCCGTGCTCCAGCACCGTCCGGGTGGTCACCATCGTGGTCGAGCACGGCAGCTTCGTCTTCCAGGGCGGCAACAGCACCTATTTCGACTCCGCCATCTTCGTGCCGGACGGCAGCTTCAACGGCAACGGCGGCTACCAGATCGTCGGGACGATGTTCAGCAACAACCTGGACCTCGGTGGCACCCAGTCGTTCACGCTCGACCACTGCTGGCTCGACAACTTTCCCGGTCCGGTGCTCACGGTGACCCAGACCAACTTCCGGGAGAACGACGCCACCGACGTTCCGTGATCCGGCGCCGGTCACTACCGTGACCGCGTGCCGTCCATCGACCTGAACGCCGACGTCGGTGAGGGCGTCGGCAACGACGCCGTGCTGCTCGACGTGGTCAGCAGCGCCAACGTCGCGTGCGGGTTCCACGCGGGCAGCAGTGCCGAGATGCGGGAGATCTGCGCAACCGCCGCCGGCCGCGGTGTCGTCGTCGGCGCCCAGGTCTCCTACGACGACAGGGAAGGCTTCGGCCGCCGGTTCCGCGACGTCGACCCGCACCGGCTCCGCGACGACGTGCTCTATCAGCTCGGGGCGCTGGCGGTCTTCTGCCGGCGTGCGGGTACGCGCGTCCGCTATGTCAAACCGCACGGTGCCCTGTACGCCGCGTGCAGCAGCCATCCGGCTCAGGGGGACGCGGTCGTCGACGCGATGCTCGACGTCGACCCGGACCTCGCGCTGCTGTGCGGGGCCGGCACCGGTTTCGCAGCGCGCGCGGCGGCGCGCGGGTTGCGCGTGGTGGCGGAGGGGTTCGCCGACCGTGGTTACGCCGCCGACGGGTCGCTCGTGCCGCGGGGTTCCCCCGGGGATCTGCTGGCAGACCCGGCGGCGTGCGCGGCCCAGGCGCTCGCGCTCGCCCGCGGCGAGGTGGGCGCCGTCGACGGGTCGCGGGTCTCGCTTCGGGTCGAGTCGATCTGCGTGCACGGCGACAGCACGGGGGCGGTCGCGAACGCCGTCGCCGTTCGGCAAGCGCTGGTCGGGGGCGGGTTCGAGGTGAAGGCAGCGTTGTGCGACTGACTCCCCTCGGCCCGGAGGCGGTGCTGGTCGAGGACGTGACCGGGGTGGCGGCCACGGCTGCCGCGCGGCACCTGCTTTCCCTCCGGGACCCTCGGGTGCTCGACGCGGTGCCCGCCGCCGACACCCTCCTGGTGCGGTTGCGGGCCCCCGTCCCGGTGTCGGACGTGGAGCGGATGCTCACCCGCGCCCCGTGGGTGGCGGCGGAGTCCGCCGGACGGATGGTGACGATCCCCGTGCGGTACGACGGCGCGGATCTCGCCGCTGTCGCCGACTCGTGCGGCCTCGGCGTCGACGACGTGGTGCGCCTGCACGCGGGCACGTCGTACGCCGCGGCGTTCGCGGGTTTCACACCCGGGTTCGTCTACCTGACCGGGCTTCCGGAGACACTGCGCCTCGGGCGTCGGGCGACCCCCCGCCGGTCAGTGCCGGCCGGGTCCGTCGCGATCGCCGACCGGTGGTGCGGCGTCTACCCGGCGGCGTCGCCGGGCGGGTGGCACCTGCTCGGGACGACAGACGTCCGGCTGTGGTCATTGGCCGACGATCCGCCCGCGCTTGTGCAGCCGGGAGATGTCGTGCGGTTCGAGTCGCGATGACGGCGACGTGGGTCACCGTCGTCAAGGCCGGGCCGCTGACGCTGGTCCAGGACCTCGGCCGGCCCGGCCTGTCCGCCCTCGGCGTGGCACCGTCCGGGGCGGCGGACCGGGAGGCACTGATCCGCGCCAACCTGTTGCTCGGCAACGAGACGGGGGCGGCGGCGCTCGAGGTCACCTTCGGGGGGGTCGAGATCAGCCCGTCCGCGGCGACATCGGTCGCACTGGCCGGAGCCCGGGACCGGACCGTCGCGCCGGGTGTCGTCGTCGTACCGGCCGGGGAGCGCCTGCGTCTCGGCGTACCGGTCGAGGGTTTGCGGTCCTACCTCGCCTTTCCCGGCGGGATCGACGCCCCGGCCGTGCTCGGGTCGCGAGCAACGTGCACCCTCACCGGGATCGGTCCCCCGCCCGTCCGGTCCGGCACTGCGCTCCCGCTCGGACCGGCGAGGCGGCCGGTCCCCGCGGCGGTCGACCCGGACCCGGTGCCGCTGCCCGGTCGCGACCTGACCGTCCGTTACTGGCCGGGACCCGACCTGCAGCGGCTGCCGGGACCCGTGGCCCGGCGGCTCGCGGACGCACCACTGACCGTCGGTGTGGACAGCAACCGCGTCGCCGTGCACCTCACGGGATGGCGGCTCGACGCCCCGCCGGCCGAGCGTGATCCGATCGGTCTGCTTCCGGGAGCGGTGCAGCTCATCCCCGACGGGTCACTGCGCGTGTTCCTCGCCGACCACCCCCTGACGGGCGGCTATCCCC
The DNA here is from genome assembly GCA_963835405.1 of uncultured Actinomycetota bacterium. Lineage (GTDB taxonomy): Bacteria > Actinomycetota > Actinomycetes > JAFAQI01 > JAFAQI01 > CAWIFV01. The sequence continues at coordinate 29,958 of CAWIFV010000020.1, read as the reverse complement.
TGATCGGCGTCGTCGACCCCACCGACGTGCGATTGCTCGCACAGGCGCGGCCGGGGACCACGGTGCGTTTTGTGCCGACGTCGGCTGGATGACCCGTCCGAGGGGTTGTCCCTCGTGGGGGCCAGGTGTTCACTGCCCGGGACAGCGGCACCATCACATGGGGAGGGATCACGGATGTCGACGGACACAGGGACGATCACGGACGTGGCGCAGGCCTTCTTCGAGGCGTGCGAGACCGGCAAGGGCTGGGACGGCTGCAGCATCTACTGCCACCCGGACGCCGGCTTCTCGGCCCAGGCCGAGCCCCTCGCGGACACGCGCACTCTCCGCGACTACACGGAATGGATGAAGGGCATGCTCGCCGTCCTCCCGGACGGACGCTACGAGGTGAAGTCGTTCGCGGTGGACCCGGCACGCAACAGCGTGTGCGCGTATGCGGTCTTCTCGGGCACCCACACAGGTGATGGCGGCCCGGTGCCGGCGACGGGCAAGATGACGAGTTCGGACTACGTGTACGTCATGGAGTTCGAAGACGGAAAGATCCGCAACATGACGAAGATCTGGAACGCCGGCTTCGCGCTGAAGGAGCTCGGCTGGGCGGGCTGACGTCGCAGCCGGGCGGACCCGGATCGTCACGACGGCGAAGATCTGTGCCTGGAGGAGGTGGCGGTTGGCAGGCATCGTGTCCTGGTGACAGGGACCTCCGCACGGGATGCGGTCCTGACGGCGTTCCGCTGGGTGGACGGTCACGCTGACGTCTGGCGGGTGTTCGGCGATCCGGACGGGTTGCGGCTGGTCGTCGAGCATCTCGCCGCTGTGGTCCGGGAGGCGTCAGCGACGAAGGTCGTGGGGATCGAGTCCCGTGGCTTCATTCTGGGCGGCGGAGTCGCGGTCATCGCCGGGGTGGGCTTCGTGCCCATCCGCAAGGAGGTGGGGTTGTTCCCCGGGCCGAAGGCCAGCGTCCGTGCCGCTGCGGACTACCGCGGGCAGGCTCACCTGCTCCGCATGCAACGGCCAGCGCTCGGTTCCGGTGACCGGGTGGTGCTCGTCGATGACTGGGCTGAACTCGGCAGCCAGGCGTCCGCGGCGAAGCGGCTCGTCGAGGACTGCGGGGCCACATGGGCAGGAGCAGCGCTGATCGTGGACCAACTCAGCGCTTCCCGACGGGCCGAACTGGCCCCGGTGTCGCGGATCCTGACCGCCGAGGAACTTCGACCATCCTCCGGGTAGAGGTCGGCTCGGCCTTCGCAGACCGGCTGGCAAGATCTGGTGTCGAGTGCGCCGGGGACCATAGGTTTCGGTCGTGTCGCCGCCCGTCCTGTTCCTCACGGTGGGGTTGCCCTGTTGTGGCAAGACGACGGCCGCGCGGGAGTTCGAGACTGATCGCGCGGCGCTTCGACTGACCAAGGACGAGTGGGTGAAGGCGCTCTATGGCACTGAGAACCCGTCCTCGGCCAATGACGTCATCGAGGGCCGGCTCGTCACCGTCGCTCTGCGCGCGTTGACCCTCGGCGTCAACGTCGCCCTCGACTTCGGGCTGTGGCGCCGCGACGAGCGCTGGGCGTTGCGGTACGCCGCCGAGCAGGTGGGCGCGTCCGCCGTGCTGTGGTACGCCCCGATCACCATCGCAGAGCAGCGACGACGCAACGCCATCCGGTTGGCCGACCCACACGCGACGTGGCCGATGTCGGAGGAGGAGCTCACCGGATGGGCCGCGCGGTTCGACGAGCCGACCCAAGGCGAACTCGATGGCACCGAGCCAATCCCGCCGCCACCGTCCGGGTTCACCTCGTGGCTGGAATGGTTGAAGTGGCGGTGGCCGGAGAGAGTGACCTGATCGCGGCGTATCGGCGGTGGGTTTGTCATTCTTGCCTACAGTCGTGCCATGGCGTATGACGCGGAACTGGCTGACCGGGTGCGTGAGCAGTTGGCCGGCACTTGCGTGGCTGAGAAGAAGATGTTCGGCGGCCTGGCTTTCCTCGTCGACGGCAACATGGCCATCGCCGTGAGTGGCCAGGGCGGTCTGCTCGTGCGCGTCGACCCGGCCGAGTCCGACCGACTGCTCGGCGAGCCAGGCGCCGCGGCGATGCAGATGGGCGGGCGCGGCCCGATGACCGGGTGGCTGCATGTCGCTGCCGGAGCCGTCGCCACTGACGACCCTCTCGCCGAGTGGGTACAGCGAGGCGTTAGGTACGCGAAGACGCTGCCGGCGAAGTAGCGCCCGGGTCAACGGCATGCAGCCGCCGGCTCGGGCGCCACGTACCGGCAGTTCTCGAGCGAGTGCTGGGGCGCTTCGACCCGCCTAGGAAGCCTTGGATCGGTACTCAGTGAGAGTTTCGGCCGGAAAGGTTCAGCGACAAGGGTCGCCGCGACAAGAGAGACCGAGTTGTGACGACGGATCGACCGCTCAAGCCGCGGGGCAGCGACTGCGCTGGAACGGCTCCTATCGGCGGTAGTGCCAGAACACAGCGAAGCTGAATATGGCCATTGTGAGCGCGACCGCCGACAGGATTTGCACGTAAGCCTCGGTGATGTCGTGGTACGGGTGCTGCGCCGTCCAGATGAATCCAGCGACCGCGGCGAGGGCGAGTAGCAGCGTCAGTGCGAGCGCCGCACGAGCGAGGAGCGGCCGGGTCATAGAAGCCATGATCCCGGACCGTCAAGGAACATCACCTATAGTCTGCGCGCCGGCGCCGGCGCGCGGCTGCGGTGCCGTGCAGCAGAACGGGCACCTACCGCGTGGCCAACCTACGTAGCGGCGCCCCCACCTACTGCCGATGATGTGCGGGTGGGGGTGTCGGTCAGGTTGTGTCGGTGGTCGGCTGCGGCGATCGTCTTGGTCGTTGCGTCGGGCTGTGCGCCCGCGGTTTCGCGGAACGAAGCGGCGCAGCACCGACCGGTCGTCTCCTCGGGGACTGGCCCAGTGACCGATTCGGCGGCACCGCTGCGGGGTCGCGACTGGCGGGTCGAAGCGGTTGCCGATGGGCGGGTCGTTGTGTCGTGGAATCCGCGAGGCCATGGGACGAGCATCGAGATGCGTTCTGCCTCGGACCCGAAGACCGTGATCCGTCGGGTCACTGATGCGGACGCGACCGGCGGGATCAATTGCGTCAGTCTGGTCGGGGCTTGGCTGGTCCGGACCGACGTGACTGCGGTGCCGTCGCGACTGATCCCTGGCCCCCCGTCGCCGTGGACGCTGGTCGCCACCAATCTTTCGACCGGCGAACGGCTGGTTCTCGACCACGGGATGACCGACATGGTCAGGCAGTTCGCCTGCCCTGTCGTGCACGACATGCAGCTTGCCTGGACATCGGGCTACGCACGGTCGACATCGCTCTTCGATCTTGCTGCTGAGGCCACTCGCCGCGTGCTTGTGCCAGGCAAGCCGGTCGGTTGGGACGGCGACCGTGTCCTGCTTGCCCAATACACCAAACGGACAGCGCGCGTGCTGCGCGTTGCTCCGGGCTCAGCGGCTCCGCCCATGCCAGTCCTGACAACGACACGAGTCGACCAACTCCGGGCCGTCGCGGGTCGTCTGGTCTGGTGGGCACGCGACGACCCCAACAGCGACAACTTCCGGACCCGTGTTTATGCGTGCCCCATAGGCGACTGCCAGGTCGGTGACCTGCCGTCCCATCAACTCGTGAACTTGAACGTCGACATCGGCTGGGTAGCCGTCAGTTCAAAGTTGGTCGCGTGGACGAGCGCGGGGCAGGATGTCCAACCTCTGAGAATCCTCCGGCTGGACGACGGCAGCGCCGTACCCAACCAGATCAACAGCGACGCCGGACCGTTAGTCGCTGACGGCAACACCATCGCCTTCGTAAGCACCCCCCTCGGCGAGATAGCGCCGATGACACTTCACGTCCTGCACGTCACATAGAAGGCAACCCCGGAGCAGCCTCGCGGACGGACAAACGCCGGACTAGCTCATGCGGGTGAGCGTCGAGTAACGCCGGCTATCGGCGTCAGGGCACCCACCTTCCGCTCGCGATAACGCGGTCTTATCTGCGGACGACGAGGCGTGGAACCCGCCCGCGGACCGTCAAGATCAACGGGCCACAAATGGGCCACATCTAGTGGCCCAACGCGGTAAATCGGGGTCAGCGGCGGTCAAAGACAAGATCGCGACGAGTACCCGAAAAGGGCGTCTGACCTGGGAAAACACCTGTTAGAAAGGTGGAGCGGGTGAAGGGAATCGAACCCTCACTGTCAGCTTGGGAAGCTGATGTTCTGCCATTGAACTACACCCGCGCACGTCGCCTCGCGGGCGACCGCGGCGACCCGAGGATAGCCTCCCGGCGTGCTGCTGAGTGACCGCGACCTGCAGGCGGAGATCGACGCCGGCCGCCTCGGGGTCGACCCGTACGACGAGCCCTGGTTCAGCCGTCGAGCATCGACGTGCGGCTCGACCGCTTCTTCCGGGTCTTCGAGAACCACCGCTACCCGCACATCGACCCGGCGCGAGGAGCAGCCGGACCTGACCCGGATGGTCGAGGTGGAGGCCGACGAACCGTTCATCCTGCATCCGGGCGAGTTCGTGCTCGGGCTCGACGTACGAGGTCATCGACCCTCGCCGACGACCTCGCCTCCCGGCTGGAGGGCAAGTCGAGCCTCGGCCGGCTCGGGCTGCTCACCCACTCGACGGCCGGGTTCATCGACCCCGGCTTCAGCGGGCACGTCACGCTCGAGCTGTCCAACGTCGCCACGCTGCCGATCAAGCTGTGGCCCGGGATGAAGATCGGCCAGGTCTGCGTGCTGCGGCTCTCCTCGCCGGCCGAGCACCCGTACGGGTCGGCGGTCTACGGCTCCCGCTACCAGGGCCAGCGCGGCCCTACTCCGTCTCGGTCGCACCTCAACTTCCGCCGCGGCGGGCTCTGACCCGCGCGGTCACTCGGCGGCGACGGTCAGCGTTTTTCGCGCGACAGGCGTCGCGACCGGCGCCGACGGTGTCCCCGCGAGGGTGAACAGCCGCACCTGGTAGGTGCCGGGCGGTACGACGACGCCGAAGGTCCCCGACACCAGGCAGCCGTCGCCCACGGTCACCTGCCGGCTGCGCGCTCTGGACCTCGTCCTTCGTCAAGCCCTCGTCGGGCACGGTGACCAACGTCCCGTCCGGCGCGACGTCGAATCCCGAGACGCCCACGGTGAGCTGGAAGCGCATCCCCGGCGGGCCGGTCACCGACCAGTTGACCGGGTCGTGCAGCGCCGCCTGCTGGGTCGAGAGCGCGAACGCCGGCGTCGGTGCAGCTCTGTCGCCAGGGGCGGCGGCGGCGCCCCCTGGCTGGCCCGGATGAGGATCACCGCCAGGATGACCATGGCGACGAGCGTCACTCGCCGGTACTTGCGCGACCGCTGCCACCACTCGGGGCGTCCGCCTCCGACAGGTCCGGCTGGTGCCCGGGCCTGGGCAGGTCGCCTACTCGGTGCTGTCGCGCGGCTCTTCTCCTTCGGACGGCGCTGCCTGGTCCGGCCGGGCCTGGTCCGGGGCGGGGCTCGGCGTGGCCTGCATGCCGGGGTTGTCGCCCTGGTCGCCGGTGGACGCGTCCTTGACCGTCTCGCTGGCCTCGGCGTGCCGGTCGGAGGGGTCGACCACCGTCGGCCCGGCGGCCGGACCCCCGGTGCTCGGCCCGGTGCCCGTCGAGGCCTCGAGGGGCTGCTCCGGTGCCGGCGTACCGGTCGCCGGCGCTCCGGCCGCGTCAGCCGGCCTCGGCGGGCGCACCCACGGTCGCGGGCTCCTTGCGCAGCCCGATGGAGTCGGCGAGCACCTGGGCGATGTCGATGACCTTGACCCCGTTGACGGCGCCCTCGCTGCGCCGCTGGTTGACGGCGTCGTCGAGCATGATCAGGCAGTAGGGGCACGAGGTCGCGATCAGGTCGGCGCCGGTGCCGAGCGCCTCGTCGGTGCGCTCGACGTTGACCCGCTTGCCGATGCGCTCCTCCATCCACATCCGCGCGCCACCGGCGCCGCAGCAGAAGCCGCGGCTGGCCGTGCCCGCTGCATCTCGACCCGCTGCAGGCCCGGGATCGCGTCGAGCACGGTGCGCGGATCGTCGTACGACCTCGTTGTGCCGGCCGAGGTAGCAGGGGTCGTGGTAGGTCAGCTTCGCCACGAGGGGTCCTGCGGCGAGAGCTTGCCCTCCGCGACCAGCCGACCGAGCAGCTGGGAGTGGTGGATGACCTCGTAGTTGCCGCCGAGCGCGGGGTACTCGTTGCCGATCGTGTTGAAGCAGTGCGGGCAGGACGCGACGATCTTCTTCACGCCCGCGCCGTCGAGCATCTCGATGTTGGCCTTCGCCATCTCCTGCCACAGGTACTCGTTGCCGATCCGCCGGGCCGGGTCGCCGGTGCACGACTCCTGCGGCCCGAGAATCGCGAACTTCACGCCGGCGGCGTGGAAGCACCCGCGCGATCGCCTGGGTCGAGCGGCGGGCACGGTCGTCGAGCGCGCCGGCGCAGCCGACCCAGTAGAGCCACTCGATGTCGTCCGGGATGTGGTCGGTGACGACCGGGATGTCGAACTCCATGCCTTCGGCCCACTCGGCATGCGCATGTTGGCCGACAGCCCCCACGGGTTGCCGTTGTTCTCGATGTTGCGCAGCATCACGCCGGCTTCGCTCGGGAAGCTCGACTCCATCAGCACCTGGTAGCGGCGCATGTCCACGATGGCGTCGACGTGCTCGATGTCGACCGGGCACTCCTCGACGCAGGCGCCGCACGTCGTGCACGACCACAGCACGTCCGGGTCGATGACGTCGGGCACCAGCGGCTGCGGCTCGTGCTCGACGTCCTGCGACCCCGCGCCGCCGCCTGCTTGCGCCCATGAGCCGGTCGGACTCGGCGAACATCTGGTCGCGGATGCTGTGATGACGAGCTTGGGGTTGAGCGGCTTTCCGGTGTTCCACGCCGGGCACTTGTCCTGGCAGCGGCCGCACTCGGTGCACGCGAGCGTCTGCAGCAGCTGCTGCTTGTGGAAGTGCTCGACCTGACCGGCGCCGAGGACGGCGTTCTCGTCCTCCATCAGCTTCTCGAGGTCCGGCGTCGTGCCGAGCGCGCCGAGCGCCTTCGGCTGCCGCTTGAGGACAGCGCGTTGAGCGGCGCCGTGAAGATGTGCATGTGCTTGCTGTAGAGCACGAGCATCGAGGAAGGCCATGACGACGGCGATCTGGGCGATGATCATGCCGTCTCGAACCCGAGGCCGGACGGGGTGATGTACGACGTCGCCTTCGACGCGAACGCCCACCAGCCGTCGTCCTGGTAGGGGAAGTAGCCGTTCTTGATCTGCGCGCCCCGGTAGAACAGCAGCGTGGCGACGACCAGGAAGATCATGACCAGGACGATGTAGGCCTGGTCGATGTGCGACCCGTAGAAGCGGGAGCGGCGCTCCATGCGCGCGGGCGACTGCGCGAGCGGATCGCGCGTGAACACCACCAGCGCGACCAGCACGGCCACCGCGAAGAGGTCCTCGACGAAGCCCAGCGCCGGCTATCCGCCCGATCCCGGGGATGCGAAGTCGCGCTGGAACAGCGCGCCGTACGCCTCGATGATCGTCAGTCAGCAGGACGATGAACGCCCAGAACGTGAAGGCGTGCGCCCACCCGGACACCGGTCGCTTGAGCAGCTTGCGCTGCGCGAAGCACGTCGCTCATCTCCGCCTTGACCGCCTGCGGACGGTGACGCGCCGGTCCTTCGGGCGGGTTGGCCGGCACCGGCCCGAGACGGGTCAGCCACTGCACCCTGTTCGACGGCGATCGCGAGCGGGACCAGGGTCGCGATCAGACCGCGGATGAGCCGGACGGTCACGAGGGGACTCCGTTCGACGGGGTCGGACCCGTCTAGCCGAGCGCGTGTCGGTGCAGAAGCGTATTGCGCGGGGCCTGATGGCCGAAACCGGCCGCGCTGACCGGCGCCGGTGCCGGGTGTCGCCGGCTAGCCAGTGCCAGAGCCACCGCACGAACGGCACCAGCACGACAGGTGCGGTGAGCACGACCATCCCGAGCGACGACCAGGGCGGCGAGCACCCGCACCCGCAGGTGCGGGCCCGCCTCCGCCGTGTCGCTGCAGGCCGGCCAGCATCAGCCGAGGGTACGACGGCGTGCCGGAACGCCGCGCCCCCGCGCACGGCCCGACAGCACCGGCGAGGCCTGCGTCCGGCGACCGAGAAAGTTGCGTCAATCACGCTCAGCCCGGAATTGACAGGGCCGATCCTACGGTTGACGATGAGTGACAGCGACTCAACCTTCAACACTCGGCGGCCGTCCGTGGCCGCGAAGATCCCCAAGGGGAGGACATCCATGGCACGAGCGGTCGGCATCGACCTCGGCACGACCAACTCTGTCGTCACCGTCCTCGAGGGCGGCGAGCCCAACGTCATCGCCAACGCCGAGGGTCCGCGGACGACACCGTCCGTCGTCGCCTTCGCCAAGAACGGTGAGGTCCTGGTCGGCGAGGTGGCCAAGCGGCAGGCGGTCACCAACCCGGACCGCACGATCCGGTCGGTCAAGCGCCACATGGGCACCGACTGGAAGGTCGACATCGACGGCAAGGACTACACGCCGCAGCAGATCTCGCGCGTCATCCTGATGAAGCTCAAGCGCGACGCGGAGGCCTACCTCGGCGACACCGTCACCGACGCCGTCATCACCGTCCCGGCCTACTTCAACGACGCCCAGCGGCAGGCCACCAAGGAGGCCGGCCAGATCGCCGGGCTCAACGTGCTGCGGATCATCAACGAGCCGACCGCCGCCGCGCTCGCCTACGGGCTGGACAAGGAGAACGACCAGACGATCCTCGTCTTCGACCTCGGCGGCGGCACGTTCGACGTGTCGCTGCTGGAGATCGGCGAGGGCGTCATCGAGGTCAAGGCGACCAGCGGTGACAACCACCTCGGCGGCGACGACTGGGACGAGCGGGTCGTCGACTGGCTCGTCACCCAGTTCAAGAACGGCCACGGCATCGACCTGTCCAAGGACAAGATGGCGATGCAGCGGCTGCGCGAGGCCGCCGAGAAGGCGAAGATCGAGCTGTCTCCCAGGCCAGCGAGACGACGATCAACCTGCCCTACATCACCGCCAGCGACGAGGGCCCGCTCCACCTCGAGGAGAAGCTCACCCGCGCCGAGTTCCAGCGGATGACGAGCGACCTGCTCGACCGCTGCAAGGGCCCGTTCCAGCAGGCCATCAAGGACGCCGGCATCAGCCTCGCCGACATCCACCACGTCGTCCTCGTCGGCGGCTCCACCCGGATGCCCGCCGTCGTCGACCTGGTCAAGGAGCTGACCGGCGGGCAAGGAGCCCAACAAGGGCGTCAACCCGGACGAGGTCGTCGCCGTCGGCGCGAGCCTGCAGGCCGGCGTGCTCAAGGGCGAGGTCAAGGACGTCCTGCTGCTCGACGTGACCCCGCTGTCGCTCGGCATCGAGACCAAGGGCGGCATCTTCACCAAGCTCATCGAGCGCAACACCACGATCCCGACCAAGCGCTCCGAGATCTTCACGACGGCCGACGACAACCAGCCGAGCGGTGCAGATCCAGGTCTACCAGGGCGAGCGCGAGATGGCGGCGTACAACAAGAAGCTCGGCATGTTCGAGCTGACCGGGCTGCCGCCGGCCCCGCGTGGCGTGCCGCAGATCGAGGTCACGTTCGACATCGACGCCAACGGCATCGTGCACGTGTCCGCCAAGGACCTCGGCACCGGCAAGGAGCAGTCGATGACGATCACCGGCGGCTCGGCGCTGCCGAAGGACGACATCGAGCGGATGATGCGCGACGCCGAGCAGTACGCCGAGGAGGACCAGCAAGCGGCGCGAGGAGGCCGAGGTCGCGCAACCAGGCCGACACGCTCGTCTACTCGACCGAGAAGTTCCTGACGGAGAACGGCGACAAGGTGCCGGACGACGTCAAGACCGAGGTCGCAGACGGCGGTCGCCGACGTGAAGAAGGCGCTCGAGCGGCACCGACGTCGACGCGATCAAGCGGCGGCCGAGACGCTCGCGACGGTCAGCCAGAAGATGGGCCAGGCGATGTACGCCGCCCACGCAGGCCACCGGCGAGGCGGGCGACCGACGGCGGCGCGACGGCCGGCGACGCCGGCTCCGACGACGACGTCGTCGACGCCGAGATCGTCGACGAGGGACGGTGAGGGCAGTGACCGCTGCTGAGCGAACGGCAGCCCGACGACGAGCGACGCGAGGGCGGCCCGGTCGATCCGCGACAAGCGGCGCATCGATCCGCAGACCGGGCAGGCGCGGCCCGGCGAGGTCCGGGCCGCGAGCCCGCACCCGCGGCCCGGCGGCCGGAGCCTGGCCGTCGAGGAGGAGCAGCTCGCCGACGTCGTCGACGCCGACATCAAGCAGCTGCTCGCCGAGCGGACGGCCGACCTGCAGCGGCTGCAGGCGGAGTTCGCCAACTACCGCCGCCGGGTCGAGCGCGACCGGCAGGCCGTCGCCGAGCAGGCGCTGGCCTGGTGCTCGTCGGCCTGCTGCCGGTGCTCGACGACATCGACCGGGCGCGCTCGCACGGCGAGGTCGACGGCGGCTTCAAGCTCGTCGCCGACGGCCTCGAGACCACGCTCACCAAGCTGGGGCTGGCAGCGCTTCGGCGAGCCGGGCGAGCCGTTCGACCCGACGGTGCACGAGGCGCTGACCCACGGCTACTCCGCCGACGTCACCGAGCCCACCTGCGCGGAGATCTACCAGCCCGGCTACCGGGCCGGGCGAGCGCGTCGCTGCGCCCCGCGCGGGTCGCGGTCGTCGAGCCCCAGCCGAGGTCCGAGTCCGGGTCCGAGGCCGGGCGCCTGACGGCGAGGCCACCGAGAGCTGAGAGAGGAGGGACGCCGATGAGCACGCGCGACTACGTCGAGAAGGACTACTACGCCGCCCTCGGCGTCCCCAAGGACGCGAGCCAGGCCGACATCAAGAAGGCCTACCGCAAGCTGGCCCGCACCTACCACCCCGACGCCAATGCCGGGGACGCGAAGGCCGAGGAGCGGTTCAAGGAGATCTCCGAGGCCTACGACGTGCTGTCCGACGCGGCGAAGCGCAAGGAGTACGACGAGGCGCGCACGCTGTTCGGCTCGGGCGGCTTCCGCGTGCCCGGCGGCGCGGGCGGCCCCGGCGGTGGCGTCCCGTTCGACCTGTCCGACCTCTTCGGGGGCGGCGGCGCGGGCGGTGGGGCCGGCGGCCTCGGCGACATCCTCGGCGGCATGTTCGGCGGCCGCGGTCGGGCCCAGGCCGCCGCGCCGCGGCGCCGACCTCGAGGCCGAGGTCACGTTGGCGTTCGGCGACGCGCTCAGCGGCGTGACCGTCCCGATCCAGCTCGCCGGCACCGGCGCCTGCCGGACCTGCCGCGGCACCGGCGCGAGCCCGGGCACCAAGCCGCGGGTCTGCCCGCGCTGCAGTGGCACCGGCATGTCGAGCCGCAACGCGGGCGGATTCGCCTTCGCCGAGCCCTGCCGCGACTGCCGCGGTCGCGGCATCGTCGTCGACGACCCCTGCCCGGACTGCGCGGGCACCGGCCAGTCGCTGCGCACCCGCACCCTGCGGGCGCGCATCCCGGCCGGCGTCGCCGACGGCCAGCGGATCCGGCTGAAGGGCAAGGGCCAGCCCGGCGAGTCACGGCGGGCCGGCGGGCGACGTCGTCATCCATGTGCACGTCCGGCCGCACCGGTCTTCGGCCGCAAGGGCCACAACCTCACCCTGACGTTGCCGGTCACGTTCCCGGAGGCGGCGCTCGGCGCGACGGTCAAGGTGCCCACTCTCGACGGCCCGCCGGTGACGGTGAAGATCCCTGCCGGCACCGTCGAACGGCCGCACCCTGCGCGTGCGCGGCAAGGGCGCCACCCGCCGCGACGGCACCCGCGGCGACCTCCTCGTCACCGTCGAGGTCGCCGTCCCGCAGAAGCTGTCCGACGCCGCCCGCGAGGCGCTGGCGGCGTACGCCGAGGCGCAGCCGGAGGACCCGCGCGCCCACCTCACCGCGATGGTGACCGGCGATGGCTAGCCGTGACCCGCAGGCCGCGCCCGGCGACGACGCCCCCGTCTTCGTCATCTCGGTGGCGGCGACGCTCGCCGGCATGCACCCGCAGACGCTGCGGCAGTACGACCGGCTGGGGCTCGTGTCACCGGGGCGCACCCCGGGACGCGGCCGGCGCTACTCCGCGCGCGACATCGTGGCGCTGCGGGAGGTGCAGCGGCTGTGCCAGGACGAGGGCGTCAACCTCGCCGGCGTCAAGCGCATCCTCGAGCTGCAGAGCCACATCGACGCGCTGCGCGCCCGGGTGGCCGAGCTCCAGGCCGACCTGGAGGCTGCCGCCACGGAGATGGCCAGGCGCGAGCAGCAGGTCCACGCGTCGTACCGGCGCGACCTCGTCCCCCTCGACCGGCGCAGCGTCGTGCGCTGGCGCCCGCAACGACCCCCCACGCCCGACCGCTGACCCAGTTGATCATGAGCACTCGGACCGACCCGCCCGCGTGTCCGGTCCGATCGCTCATGATCAACGGCGAGAACCGAGATGGCTGAGTACAAGCTGACGACCAAGAGCCAGGAGGCGTTGCTCGACGCCCGGCACCGCGCCGCGACGGCGGGCCACCCCTACGTCGAGCCCATCCACCTGCTGCTCGCCCTGCTCGCGCAGGTCGACGGCACCGCCGGGCCGCTGCTGGCGGCCGTCGGCGCGTCACCGGAGGCCATCCGGACGAAGGCGCAGGAGATGCTCGACCGGCTGCCCAGCGCGAGCGGCGCCACCGTCGCCCAGCCCGGTGAGAGCCGCCCCACCGTCGCGGCCATCAACGCCGCCGCCGCGGCCGCCACGGCCCGCGGTGACGACTACATCTCCACCGAGCACCTCCTCGTCGGGCTCGCCGCGGACGGCGGGTCCGGCATGAGCGGTGTCCAGGAGCTGCTCCGCGGCGCGGGCGCCACGCCGGACGCGCTCGTGGCGGCGTTCGAGAAGGTGCGCGGCAGCGGCCGCCCCGTCACGACGCCCGACCCCGAGTCGACGTACCAGGCCCTGGAGAAGTACGGCGTCGACCTGACCGCGCGCGCCCGCGACGGCAAGCTCGACCCGGTCATCGGCCGGGACACCGAGATCCGTCGCGTCGTGCAGGTGCTGTCCCGGCGGACCAAGAACAACCCGGTGCTCATCGGCGAGCCCGGCGTCGGCAAGACCGCCGTCGTCGAGGGTCTCGCCCAGCGCATCGTCGGCGGCGACGTTCCGGAGTCGTTGCGCGACAAGCGGCTCGTCGCGCTCGACCTCGGCGCGATGCTCGCGGGAGCGAAGTACCGCGGCGAGTTCGAGGAGCGGCTCAAGGCGGTGCTCGACGAGATCCGCGACAGCGAGGGGCAGATCGTCACGTTCATCGACGAGATGCACACGATCGTCGGCGCCGGTGCGGCCGAGGGCGCGATGGACGCGGGCAACATGCTCAAGCCGATGCTCGCCCGCGGCGAGCTGCGGATGATCGGTGCGACGACGCTCGACGAGTTCCGTGAGCACATCGAGAAGGACCCGGCGCTGGAGCGGCGGTTCCAGCCGATATTCGTCGGCGAGCCGAGCGTCGAGGACACGATCGCGATCCTGCGCGGGCTGAAGGGACGCTACGAGGCGCACCACAAGGTGGAGATCACCGACGCGGCTCTCGTCGCCGCGGCGGCGCTGTCCAACCGTTACATCACCGCACGCTTCCTGCCCGACAAGGCGATCGACCTCATCGACGAGGCCGCCTCCCGGCTGCGGATGGAGATCGACTCGCGGCCGGTCGAGATCGACGAGCTGCACCGCGCTGTCGACCGGCTGAAGATGGAGGAGCTCGCCCTCGCGCAGGAGACCGACCCGGCGTCGAAGGACCGGCTCGACAAGCTGCGCGCCGAGCTGGCCGACAAGTCCGAACAGCTCGCCGGGCTCACCGCGCGCTGGGAGCGCGAGAAGAGTGGGCTCAACCGGGTCGGGGAGCTCAAGCAGCGTCTCGACGACCTGCGCACGCAGATGGAGCGGGCTCAGCGCGACGGCGACCTGGAGACCGCGTCCCGGCTGCAGTACGCCGACATCCCCGCCGCGGAGCGGCAGCTCGCGGAGGCGGCCGCCTCCGGCACCGAGGAGCCGGCCGACGCCATGGTCAAGGAGGAGGTCGGGCCGGACGACGTCGCCGAGGTCGTGGCGTCGTGGACCGGCATCCCGGCCGGGCGGCTCCTCGAAGGCGAGACGGCCAAGCTGCTGCGCATGGAGGACGAGCTCGCCAAGCGCGTCGTCGGCCAGGACGAAGCCGTGCGCGCGGTGTCCGACGCGGTCCGCCGCGCCCGGTCCGGCATCGCGGACCCCGACCGGCCGACCGGGTCGTTCCTGTTCCTCGGCCCGACGGGTGTCGGCAAGACCGAGCTGGCGAAGGCCCTGGCGTCGTACCTGTTCGACGACGAGCGCGCCATGGTGCGCATCGACATGAGCGAGTACGGCGAGAAGCACAGCGTCGCCCGGCTCGTCGGCGCACCGCCCGGTTACGTCGGCTACGAGGAGGGCGGCCAGCTCACGGAGTCGGTCCGCCGCAGGCCCTACTCGGTGATCCTGCTCGACGAGGTCGAGAAGGCGCATCCGGACGTCTTCGACGTGTTGCTGCAGGTGCTCGACGACGGCCGGCTGACCGACGGCCAAGGCCGCACGGTCGACTTCCGCAACGCGATCCTCATCCTCACGTCAAACATCGGGTCGGCCATGTTCCAGGACTACGGCATCAACGACCCGGGCCTGCCGGACGAGAAGAAGCAGGAGGCGGCGCTGCGGGCGGCGCGGGAGCACTTCAAGCCCGAGTTCCTCAACCGACTCGACGACATCGTCGTGTTCCATTCGCTCGGCACCGAGCAGCTGACCGCCATCGTCGACATCCAGATCGCCCGGCTGGCGGCGCGGCTGCAGGACCGGCGGCTCTCGCTGTCCGTGACCGACGCGGCGCGGGAGTGGCTGGCCCTCACCGGCTTCGATCCGGTCTACGGGGCCCGGCCGCTGCGCCGGCTCGTGCAGAGCGCGATCGGCGACTCGCTGGCTCGGTCGCTGCTCGCCGGCGAGATCCGGGACGGCGACACGGTCACGGTCGACCTGGCCCCCGACCGCTCCGCGCTGGTCGTGTCCGCGCAGGCACCGGTGTCCACCGCCTGACCCGAGGTCGGCGGGGGCGGCCGACGTCTGCCCCGCGCGGATAGGGTCGGCGGCGTGAGCGACCGGGACGAGCTTCTCGAGCGGATCAAGGACGACGCGGTCGTCCACGGCAGGGTGACCCTGTCCTCGGGCAAGGAGGCGGACTACTACGTCGACCTCCGCCGGGTGACCCTGGCAGGCAACGCGGCACCCCTCGTCGGCCGGGTGCTGCTCGAGCTTACGAGCGACTGGGAGTACGACGCCGTCGGCGGGCTCACCCTCGGTGCCGACCCCGTCGCCACGGCGATGCTGCACGCGGCCGCCGCCCGGGGCCGGCCCCTCGACGCCTTCGTCGTCCGCAAGGAGGGCAAGGCCCACGGCCTGCAGCGCCGGATCGAGGGTCCGGACGTCGCCGGCCGCCGGGTGCTCGCGGTCGAGGACACCTCCACCACCGGCGGGTCGGTGCTCACGGCGGTCGAGGCCCTGCGTGCGGCCGGCGCCGAGGTCGTCGGGGTGGCGGTGATCGTCGAGCGCGGCGCCGCCGATGCCGTCGCTGCCGCCGGCCTGGACTACCGCGCGGCGTACAACCCGGCGGACCTCGACCTCCCCAGCGGTTGAGTGCGACGCTTCGTGTTCTGTCCGCGCCGCGTGAGACACGAAACGTCACACTCGACTGGAGGGGGGTGAGGGCCGGTGCGCGGGTTCGTGTTCTTCGCGCTCGCAGGTGTGCCCCTGGTCGCCTTCCTCGCCTACTGGCAGTGGAAGAAGGAGCAGCAGCGGCGCGAGCTGCTCCTGCAGTGGTGCCTGTCCAACGGGTTCGAGCTCACCGTCGAGGACGACACGTGGTGCGAGCGCTGGTCCGGCCCGCCGTTCGACACCGGTGACCACCGCCGCGCCCGCAACGTCGTCTCCGGCCGGTCCGGCGAGTGGCCGTTCGTCGCCTTCGACTACAGCTACCAGACCCACAGCACCGACTCGCAGGGGCGGACGACGACCACGACCCACCGGTACGTCGTGACGTCGCTGCAGCTGCCGGCGTACCTTCCCCGGCTGCAGGTCACGCCGGAGAACCTGTTCACCCGCTTCGGCAACGCCCTCGGCCTGGACGACATCGAGCTCGAGAGCGAGGACTTCAACCGCCGGTTCCGGGTGCACGCCGCGGACCGCAAGTTCGCCTCCGACGTCCTCAGCCCCCGGACGATGGAGTTCCTGCTCACCCGGCCGGGCCTGAGCTTTCGCATCGAGGGCGCCGACATCCTCGCCTGGGACGACGGGGAGCTCCGCCCCGCCGTCGCCGTCAACACGACCGGGGTGCTCAAGCGCATCGTGACCGGCATCCCGTCGTTCGTCTGGAAGGACCACTCGTGATCGCGCTCTGGGTCGTGCTCGGTGTCGTGGTGCTGCTCGCGCTCGCGACCGTCGTCTCCTACAACCGCTTCGTCCGCCAGCGCAACCTCGTCCAGGAGTCCTGGCGTCAGATCGACGTGGAGCTGCGCCGCCGCCACGACCTCATCCCGAACCTCGTCGAGACCGTGAAGGGGTATGCCAAGCAGGAGCGCAGCGTCCTCACGGCGGTGACCGAGGCGCGCGCGGCTGCGGTCTCGGTGATGCAGTCGCCGACCACGGGTGTGGTCGAGCAAGGCGGGGCGGAGACCACGCTCGGCCGGGCGCTCGGGCGGCTCATCGCGGTCGCCGAGAGCTACCCGGACCTGAAGAGCTCGCAGAACTTCCTCGCGCTGCAGCAGCAGCTCGGCGAGACCGAGGACCGGATCGCGGCGGGCCGCCGGTTCTACAACGGCAACGTCCGGGCGCTCAACACCCGGGTCGAGGCGTTCCCGTCGTCGATCGTGGCGTCGGCGTTCCACTTCACGCGCGCCGACTACTTCGAGGTCGACGAGGCGGAGGTTCGGGCTCCCGTCGCCGTCGACTTCTCGGCGATCGGCGAGCCGGCGGCACCGGCAGCACCGGCAGCACCGGCAGCTCAGCCGGACGAGCAGACGGGGCAGGCGCCCTCGTAGTCGACGGGCAGCAGCGCGCCGCACCGCCGCTCGGGGCACCGGACGACGTCCCGGGACGCGTCGACGACGACGTCCTGGGCGTCGCGCTGCGCCGGCAGCGTCAGCTCCGCACGGGCCGGTCGCCGCCGCTCGGCCAGCCAGCGCCCCGCCGACCGCCGCGCGAACGGCACGATGACCGCCTCGCCGCCGGTCTCGACGATGCGCAGCCGGCGGGCGCGCCGGCCGCCGCGGACCACCAGGCACGGGGCGTGCGACTGCCCGTCCCACCAGTTCGGCTCGAAGTCGAGAACCTCCAGCCCCGGCAGGTGTGCGCCGGCGGCGGCCAGCCGGGCCCGGGTGAGCCGGTCACGCCAGCGCATCTCGTCGAGCAACGCATGCTCGTCCTGGATCGTCGGCCCGAGCGTCGGCCTCGGGCGGGCAGGCTCCGCCATGCCCTGATGATCGGGGGCCACGGGTCGCGGGGGCGGTGGCGACACGCCTCATTTTCGCCGCGAGCGGCGGGTGCGGCGGGTGACCTCGAACAGCAGCGGGAGCACGGACAGGGCGATGACGACGAGGACGAGCACCTCGATGTGGCGACGAACAAAGCCGACGTTGCCGACGTAGCGTCCCAAAAGGACCAGCCCGACCGTCCAGACCAGGCCTCCCGCGACGTTCCAGACGGCGAACCGCGCGGCCGGCACCTGCACCGCGCCGACCATCGGGTTGAGGAAGGTCCGCACGATCGGGATGAAGCGCGCCACCACCACCGCGCGCCCGGCGCCGAAGCGCTCCAGCACGGCGGCCGTCCGCTCGACGTACTCGGGCCGGAACCAGCGGGACTCCGGCCGCCGGAACAGCCGCGGGCCCGCGCGGCGGCCGATCTCGTGCCCGACCTGGGCGCCGAGGATCGCGCCGAGCGGGGCGACGACGAGCAGCGGCGCGAGCGGCAGGTCGAGGTGCAGGGAGTTGCCGGCGACGGTTGCGTAGCCCGCGACGAACAGCAGCGAGTCGCCCGGCAGGAAGAACCCGAGCAGCAGCCCGGTCTCGGCGAACAGGATGAGGAACACCCCGGCCACGCCGAGGACGTCGATGAGGTTCTGCGCCGACACCGACTGCAGCAACGCGAGATCGGCGGGCACGCAGGGACCTTAGCCCGTGACGCCGAACGAAGGGCGGGGCATAGATTCCCCTGTACGCCGAGAAGAGGAGCACGCCATGCCGATCGCCAGCCCCGAGGTCTACGCCGAGATGCTCGACCGGGCGAAGGCCAACGGTTTCGCCTATCCGGCCATCAACGTGACCTCGTCCCAGACGATGAACGCCGCGCTGCGCGGCTTCGCCGAGGCCGAGAGCGACGGCATCATCCAGGTGTCCTGGGGCGGTGCCGCCTTCGCCTCCGGCGCGTCGGTCAACGACATGGTCGCCGGCGCCGTCGCCCTCGCCGAGTTCGCGCGCGTGGTCGCCGAGAACTATCCGGTGAACATCGCGCTCCACACCGACCACTGCCCGCCCGACAAGCTCGACGGTTACATGCGCCCGCTGTTGCAGCTGTCGATCGAACGGGTGAAGAGCGGCCAGGACCCGATCTTCCAGTCGCACATGTGGGACGGCTCCGGCATCGACCTGGAGGAGAACCTCAAGATCGCCGACGAGCTGTTCGGCATGTCGATCGAGGCCCGCACCGTCATGGAGCTCGAGATCGGCGTCGTCGGCGGCGAGGAGGACGGCGTCTCCAACGAGATGAACGAGAAGCTCTACACCTCGCCGAAGGACATGGAGCGCGTGGCCGAGGTCCTCGGCGCTCCCGGCGAGCGCGGGCGCTACCTGCTGGCTGCGGTCTTCGGCAACGTGCACGGCGTCTACAAGCCCGGCGCGGTCAAGCTCAAGCCGTCGATCCTCAGGGAGGGGCAGGAGCACGTCGGGCAGAAGCTCGGCACGAAGAACCCGTTCGACCTCGTCTTCCACGGCGGCAGCGGCTCCCTCATCGAGGAGATCCACGAGACCCTCGGGTACGGCGTCGTGAAGATGAACGTCGACACGGACACCCAGTACGCGTTCACCCGGCCGGTGGTCGACCACGTGTTCAAGAACTACGACGGCGTGCTGAAGATCGACGGGGAGGTCGGCAACAAGAAGGTCTATGACCCCCGGTCCTACGGCAAGGCGGCCGAGGCGGGCATGGCCGAGCGCGTCGTGCAGGCGTGCAACGACCTCAAGAGCGCGGGCCAGAAGATGAAATAGCGGGCCGTCGATCAGCGGGGGGACGGCACCGGTACGGCCGGCCGTGCCGCGGGCCGCGGGGGCACCCGGTGGGGATGCGCGCTCAGCCAGGCGCGGAACCCTTCCGCGGGCATCGGTCGGGCGAAGTGGTAGCCCTGGAGCCTGGTGCAGCCGACGGCGATGAGCGTGCGCTCCGCGGCCTCGTCCTCGACGCCCTCGGCGACGGTCTCGAGGCCGAGGTGCTGGCTCATGCTGACGATCGCGCGGACGATGGCCGCGTTGCCCTTGGAGTTGTCGTCGCTGTGCAGGAACGACTTGTCGATCTTGACCTCGTGGACGGGCAGCTCGCGGAGGTAGGACAGCGACGAGTAGCCGGTGCCGAAGTCGTCGATCGACAGGCGGACGCCGATCCCGGCGAGCCGGTGCAGGATCGGCAGCGTGCGCGCCGGGTCGCTCATGAGCAGCGACTCGGTGATCTCGAGGGTCAGCGCGCCCTCGGGCAGGTCGTATGCGTGCGAGCAGCCGGGCGATGCTGTCGGCGACCGACGAGTCCAGCAGGTTGCGCATCGAGGCGTTGACCGAGATCGCCGATGTCGATGCCCGTCTCCCGCCACTCGGCGAGCTGGTGGACCGCGGTCTCGAGGACCCAGTGCGTGAGCTCGCTGATCGCCCCGGACTGCTCGGCGATCGGCACGAACTCCGCCGGCGGCACCAGCCCGTACTCGGGGTGCTGCCAGCGGACCAGCGCCTCCGCGCCGACGACCCGGCCGGTGGCCGTGTCGATCTGCGGCTGGTAGTGCAGGAGCATCTCGCCGCTCTCGATCGCGGCACGCAGCCGGCTCGCGAGGGCCAGCCGGCGCGGTGAGTACTCGTCGCGCTCGTGGTCGTAGTTCTCGACGCCGCTGTGCGCGGACTTGGCGGCGTACATGGCCATGTCGGCGCGCTTGAGCAGGACGCTGTCGCCGGTGCCGTGCTCGGGCGCGACCGCGATGCCGATGCTCGCGTTGACGTCGATGCTCACGCCGTCGATGGTGCAGGGCTCGGCGATGGCGGCTCGGACCTCGTCGGCGAGGCGCCGCGCTGCCTTCTGGTCGAGGCCGGGCACGAGGAGGGCGAACTCGTCGCCGCCGAGGCGGGCGACGGTCGCGATCGCCGGTGCGGTCGCGGAGATGCGCGCCGCGATCTCCTGGATCAGCAGGTCGCCGTGGTGGTGGCCCGAGCGTGTCGTTGATCTCCTTGAACCGGTCGAGGTCGGTGAGCATGACGGCGACCTGCGGGTTCGGCATGGTGAGGGCCTGCCGCAGCCGGGACTGGAAGAACTGCCGGTTCGCCAGCCCCGTCAGCGCGTCGTGCAGGGAGTCGTGGGTCAACCGGTCGAGCAGGCGGCTGTTGTCGAGGACGCTCGACACCTGGACGGCCACCGTCTGGAACAGCCGCGCGTCGTCCGGGGTGAACGACGCGACGTCACCTTGCCGGTTGGCCACGAAGAGCAGACCGCGCACGTGCCCGTCGAGCTGCAGCGGCGCGAGAACGGCGTCGCGGAAGTCGCGGGCGGTGAGGAACGCCTGGTCCTCGGACGCGCGGGTGCCGCGGGGGATCAGCACGACCTCGCCGTCGCCGATGACCCGGTCGAGCGGCCACTCGCTCTCCTCCTCGATGAACCGCTCGGTGTGCAGCCCGCCGTCCTCGGCGATCCAGCGCACGCAGCGGCGGCTCGGTGGGAGTGCTGCCGGTCAGCAGCAGGCCGCTGACGTCGGCGCGCAGCATCCGGCGCGTTCGCAGCAGGATGTCCCGCATGCGCTGGTCCGACGTCGTCGGTCTTGTTGAGCCCGCTGGTGAACTCGTAGAGCATCTCCAGGCCGGAGTGACGTTGCCGCAGCGTCACGTAGGCGCGGTAGACCCCGCCGCCGGCGCTGAGCATCACGACCATCGGCAGGACCACCAGCAGGTTGCCGCGCATGGCCGTGGTGAGCACCAGCGCGATGGAGGTGTTGACCGCAATGGCGAAGGTGCCGGTGCGCAGGAACGACTTGAGCACGCCGGGTCGAACTGACCGACGCTCAGCCGTACGGCGGCGGAGACACGGCGAGCATGCCCGCGATCGACGACGCCGTGACCGCGAGCAGCGCCGCCGGCGCAGCGGCCATGGTGCTCGCTGCACCGTGCCCGGGCGCGCCCAGGAAGATCGTGAGCGCCAGGCTCGCCTCGAGCGACTGCATCGCCACGTTGAACGCGAGCTTGTGCGGCGGCTGCCGCCGGGACAGAGCGAGTGCCACGCCACCGCCGCCACGCGGGCCAGGAGGAAGATGGGCGACTGGCAGAAGAACATGCCCAGCACGAGCGGAACCTCGCTGAGGGACATGGAGTAGGCCTGGCCCGCCCACTCGAAGTGGATCGGGACCACCTCGACGAGCCAGAAGAGAAGGCAGAGGATCAACGCCCAGGCGACAACGCTCAGATCGAAGTGCTCGTACGGCACGATCGGGGCGAGGTCGAGGCCGACCGCCACCGCCACCATGCATGCGGCGAGGACGGCGACAGGCGCGGGTGCGGCACGGCGCTGCTGCGCCGGCTCGTTCCGCTGCGATGTCATGCCGTCCTCGCTGACCCGTCGGGGATACGGACCGTTGTCGTCATGTCTTCGGCACCAAAGCGGCCCAGCCGCATAGTCCGGTTGGACTAGAGGCGGCCGGGCCGCTCAGGTACTGCTGTTACCGGCTAGCTCCAGGTGGACCCGGACCAGGTGGCACCGGACCAGGTCGCCCCGCTCCAGGTGGCACCGGACCAGGTCGCCCCGCTCCAGGTGGCACCGGACCAGGTCGCCCCGCTCCAGGTGGCACCGGACCAGGTCGCCCCGCTCCAGGTGGCACCGGACCAGGTCGCCCCGCTCCAGGTGGCACCGGACCAGGTCGCCCCGCTCCAGGTGGCACCGGACCAGGTCGCCCCGCTCCAGGTAGCACCGTTGTAGGTGCCGCCGGACCAGGTCGCCCCCGCGGTCTCTGCCGCAGCCATCGCGGCCGAGTTCCAGGCGTTGCCGAAGATGTCCTTCTCACCGGAGAGGACGACTCCGCCCATGACCACGTGCGAGCTTCCGCGGGCGCCCTCGAGCGAGCCGGCGCCGTTGGTCGAGCCGTAGTACTGCGTGGCGTTGTCGACCGAGGCCTTCGCCGCCGAGGCGACGTCCACCAGACCGGACCCGACGTAGTTCGGGTTGTTGGTCGAGATGGAACGGGCCGTGCTCGTCAGCGCCTTCTTCACCTGGTCGGGGTTCAGGCCCGGCCGTGCGGACAGGATGTCCGCCGCCGCGCCGGAGACCACCGCGGCCGCCTGCGACGTGCCGCTGCCGCGGAAGAACCGGTCACCGACCCGGGCCGCCGGGTAGGTCGTGTCCAGGTAGGAGCCCGGGGAACGCAGGCCCGACGATGTAGGAGCCCGGAGCGACGAGGTCGGCGTGCCGCGAGCCGGTGCCCCGGTTCGAGAAGTCCGACGACCACGTCGTCGCTGATGTTCTCCGTGCCCATCGGGTCGGACGGGCCGACGGCGACGACGTACGGGTCGGTCGCCGGGTCGGCCACCGACTTGGAGGTGCCGTCGTTGCCGACCGCAGCCACCACGACGATGCCGTGCCGCCAGGCGTTCTCCGCTGCGTGGGCGAGCGGGTCGCTGCCGTACCACTGGGTGCTGTCGGTGCCGAGCGAGACGTTCAGCACACGGATGTTGAGTCCGCCCGAGTGAGCGTGCTCGACGACCCAGTCGATGCCGGCGATGATCTGTGACACGTCGACCGCACCGCTGCTGTCGCCGACCTTGACGCTGACGACCCGCGCGTTCGGCGCGACGCCCTGGAAGCCGCTGGAGCTCCCGTCGTTGCCGGCGATGATGCTTGCGATCGCTGTGCCATGGCCGTACCCGTCGAGGTAGGCCTTGTCAGGGTTCTGCGAGTCGAAGGAAAGGTCCGGTCCGTAGACCACCTTGTCCGTGGCGCCGAGACCCGCGACCGGGGTGACCCCGCTGTCGAGGACCGCAACGTCGACTCCCGCACCGTTCGCGCCGTTCTGCCACGCCGACGGTGCGTTGACGACCCGGTCGATCGCCGCCATGTTCGGCAGCGTCTTGCTGCCGTTGGGGCTGACGCTCGGGTCGGCGAACCAGGGATTGTGCCCGACGCCGATCGGCTGCCCGGTCTCCATGCTGCGATGCACGGCGACCGCGGCCCCCGATGCCGCCAGCGTCGCGGCCAGCAGCGCGGTGGCGCCGAACGCGCTCACCGGCCGCCGAAGCGACGCTGTCGACGGGGACGCCGCCACGGCGTTCCACGTGATGCCCTTGGTCATGTGCTGTCTGCCTTCCGTGAAGCGGATGGTCGAAGACGGATGACTTCCGCTCTTACATCGGCAGGAAGGGGGGCTCGGGACGATGACTCGTCGTAGCCAAATGTCCGCTGCATCCCCTAGCGGTACGGCGTTGCTGCAAACGGCGTACGAGCACACGTCCGGCCCAGCAGGGGACCGGTCGAGCACGGTCGCAACCGGGCGATATCGCTGCGACCTTCAGCCGAACGAGTGACTAGAGGCTCGGGGGGCGAGGGGTCAGGCTTCCGCGAGCGGGTCGGCGGACATTTCCGTTTTGTCCCCGCGGCAGGATGACGGACATGAGCACCCCTCCCGACGCCCCCCGCCCGAACCTGCTCGGCGGCCCCCCGCCTACCCTGCTGCCTGCCGAGCCGGGGCCCCGGGACGCGCTGGCCGGCGGGACCGACCCCGAGCAGGTCGCGCGCACCTCTCCGGCCTCCTCCGCCCCCTGGGCCGAGCTCGCCGACCGAGCCTTCGCCGCCGGCCGGGTGGTGGAGTCCTATGCCTATGCGCGGGTCGGCTACCACCGCGGCCTCGACGCCCTCCGGCGCAACGGGTGGAAGGGCCACGGGCCGGTCCCGTGGGAGCACGAGCCCAACCGCGGCTTCCTCCGGTGCCTGCACGCCCTCGGCCGGGCCGCCGCCGCGATCGCCGAGGACGACGAGGCGCAGCGGTGTGCGGCATTCCTCCAGCGACTGCGACCCCGCGGCGGTCGTCGCGCTCGATGGGGAACTCCGGTAGGGTTTCGTCGCAAGAGGCTCCGCTCTGCTTGCGTTGTGTCGCTGCTTGCGCGGGGCCTTCGCCGTTCGAGGGGACTGGGAATGCCCGCGATCGTGCTGCTCGGCGCCCAGTGGGGCGACGAGGGCAAAGGCAAGGCCACCGACCTGCTCGGCGACCGGGTCGACTACGTCGTGAAGTACAACGGCGGCAACAACGCCGGGCACACCATCGTCGTCGGCGGCGAGAAGTACGCGCTGCACCTGCTGCCGTCCGGCGTTCTCAGCCCCGGCGTCACACCGGTCATCGGCAACGGCGTCGTCGTCGACCTGGGCGTGCTGTTCGAGGAGATCGACGCCCTCGACGCCCGCGGCGTCGACACCTCGCGGCTCCTCGTGTCAGCGCCAACGCGCACGTGATCACGCCGTACCACCAGCACCATCGACAAGGTCGGCGAGCGCTTCCTCGGCAAGGCCAAGATCGGCACGACGGGCCGCGGCATCGGCCCGGCGTACGCCGACAAGATGTCGCGCGTCGGCGTGCGGGTGCAGGACCTGTTCGACGAGAAGATCCTGCGGCAGAAGGTCGAGGCCGCGCTGGAGCAGAAGAACCAGCTGCTGGTGAAGGTCTACAACCGCAAGGCGATCGCCGTCGACGCGGTCGTCGACGAGCTGCTCGCGCACGCCGACCGGCTGCGGCCGATGGTCGCGGACACGTCGCTGCTGCTGTGCCGGGCGCTCGACGACGGGAAGCGTCGTGCTGCTCGAGGGCGGCCAGGCGACGATGCTCGACGTCGACCACGGCACCTATCCCTTCGTCACCTCGTCGAACCCGACCGCCGGCGGCGCGTGCACCGGGTCCGGCATCCCGCCGTACGCGCATCGATCGGGTCATCGCGTCGTCAAGGCCTACACGACCCGCGTCGGGTCAGGGCCCGTTCCCGACCGAGCTGCACGACGCCGCCGGCGAGTCGGCTGCGGGACAACGGGCGCGGAGTTCGGCACCACGACCGGCCGCCCGCGCCGCTGCGGCTGGTACGACGCCGTCATCGCCCGCTACGCCGCGCGCGTCAACGGCGTCACCGACTTCGTGCTCACCAAGCTCGACGTGCTGACCGGGCTGCGAGCAGGTCCCGGTGTGCGTCGGCTACCGCGTCGGCGGCACGGCCCACGACGAGATGCCGATGACGCAGACCGAGTTCCACCACGCGGAGCCGGTCTACGAGGAGCTGCCGGGCTGGGACGAGGACATCTCCGGCGCCCGCGTCGCTGGACGACCTGCCGAAGAACGCCCGCGCGTACGTCGAGGCGGTCGAGGACATGTCCGGCGCGCCCATCTCGGCCGTCGGCGTCGGCCCGGGTCGTGACGAGTCGATCGCCGTGCGCCCGCTGGTGTGAGTCCCGTCCCCACCCCCGCCGGTGCGGGTCCCGTCCCCACCCCCGCTGGGGTGGGTCCCGTCCCCACTCCCGCTGGGGTGGGTCCCGTCCCCACCGATGAATCACCGCTGTCGCCATCTGGCAGCAGTGATTCACCGGTGGGCCGGGCGTGGGAGGGTTGAGGCGTGCGGGTGCTCGTGATCGGCGCCGGTGGCCGCGAGCACGCGCTGTGCCTCGCCCTCGCGCGCGACCCGGGCGTCACCGCCGGTCCTCGCCGCCCCGGCAACCCCGGCACGCGGCGGTCGCCGAGCGCCTCCTCCCGTACGACCGACCCCGGCGGTCGCCGACCGCGCCGCACGGCCCGGGCCGACCTCGTCGTCATCGGCCCGGAGGCGCCGCTCGTCGCCGGCGTCGCCGACGACCTGCGCGCGGCCGGCTTCACCTCCTTCGGGCCGTCGGCGCGGCCGCCGCGCAGCTCGAGGGCAGCAAGGCGTTCGCCAAGGACGTCATGGCTGCCGCCGGCGTCCCGACCGCCGGGCACCGGGTCTGCGAGACCCCGGCCGAGCTCGCGCGCGCGCTCGACGCCGCGCACGCCGCCGTACGTCGTCAAGCACGACGGCCTGGCCGCCGGCAAGGGCGTGGTGGTCACACCTCGACCGGGCCGAGGCGGAGCGGCACGCGGTCCGGCCACCGGGTCGTCGTCGAGGACTTCCTCGACGGCCCCGAGGTGTCGCTGTTCTGCGTGACCGACGGGCCGCACCGTCGTGCCGCTGCTGCCGGCGCAGGACTTCAAGCGGGTCGGGGACGGCGACACCGGGCCCAACACCGGCGGCATGGGGGCCTACGCGCCGCTGCCGTGGGCGCCGCCGTCGCTGGTCGACGACGTGGTCGAGCGATCGTGACGCCGGTCGCCGACGAGCTGGCCGCGCCGGGGCACGCCGTTCTCCGGGCTGCTCTACGTCGGCCTCGCGCTGACCCGCGACGGGCCGATGGTCGTCGAGTTCAACGCGCGGTTCGGCGACCCGGAGACGCAGGTCGTGCTGCCGCTGCTCGAGACCCCGCTCGGCGGGCTGCTGCATGCCGCCGCGACCGGGCGCCTGGCCGACCACCCGCCGTTGCAGTGGCGGGACGGCGCGGCCGTCACCGTCGTGTGGCCGGTCGCCGGCTACCCCGGCACGCCGCGTACCGGCGACGTCATCGAGGGGGTCGACGCCGCCGGCGCCGTCGGTGGGTCACGGTCATCCAGGGCCGGGCACCCGTCGCGACCTGAGGCGGCGGGCGGCCGGGTTCACCGGCGGGGGTCGGCCGGGCGCTGGCGGAATCGGCGTACCGGCCGTCGCCCCGGACCTGCGGGCGGCGCGCGCTGCCGCCTACGACGTCCGTCGACCTGTCCGCGAATCGACCGGCCGGCGCACCACCGCAGTCGACATCGCCCGCGCCGCCTCTGGGGAGACATCGTGACGGACTCGCCCGCGGTCGCCGTCATCTACGGGTCGATGACCGAGCACGAGACGATGGCCCGCGTCGGCGTCGATGCTGAGCCGGTTCGGCGTCCCCTACGACGAGACCGTCATCAGCCCGCACCGCTCGCCGCGCGCGCTGCTCGACTGGTGCGCCGAGCTCGAGCCGCGCGGGGTCGAGGTCGTGGTCGCCGGGGGCGGGGTCAACGCCAGTCCTGGCCGGCATCGTCGCGTCGCACGTCACGATTCCCGTCATCGGTGTGCCGCTGCGGGGTGGCGGTGTCAGCGGGCTCGACGCGCTGCTCGCGATGACGTCGATGTCCGCCGGCGTACCGGTCGCCGTCGTCGGCCTCGACCACTCGACCAACGCGGCGGTCCTCGCCGTGCAGATCCTCGCCGTCCGCGACCCTGCGCTGCGGATCGCAGCTCGCGCAGTTCAAGGAGACGTTCGAGCAGGCGGCGGTGACGCCGCTGTGAGGACGCGGCAGGGGCGGCAGTAGCGACCGGAGAGGACGCGCCAGTGATCGAGCGGTACACCTTGCCGGAGATGGGCCGGGTCTGGGGCGAGGCGCACAAGTACGAGCTGTGGTGCCGGGTCGAGACGATCGTGCTCGAGGCGCACGCGGCGGCGGGGTCGGTGCCCGCCGACGCCGTCGAGCCGGTGCGCGCCGCCCGTGCCGCCCACGCCGGAGGCGGTCGCGGCGGTCGAGGCGGTGACGCAGCACGACGTCATCGCGTTCCTCACCGCGTGGGCCGACAACACCGACGCCGCGGGATGCGGCGGCGTGGGTGCACTACGGCATGACATCGTCCGACCTGCTCGACACCGCGCTCGCGCTGCAGCTGGTCGAGGCGACCGATCTGCTGCTGGCGAAGTCGACGGCGCTCGTCGGCGCGCTGCGGGACCACGCGCTGGCGCACCGGGCGACGGTGCGGGTCGGGCGGACCCACGGCGTGCACGCCGAGCCCGACGTGTGGGGCCACCGGGTCGCGGACTTCGCGTTCGCGATGGCGCGCTCGCGCGACCGGCTCGCCGCGCGCGCGACGCGGTCGCCGTCGCGAAGATCTCGGGCGCGGTCGGCTCCTACAGCAACATCGACCCGTCGTCGAGCGGCATGTCGCGACCTCGCTGGGGCTGCGGCCGGCCGACGTGGCCACGCAGGTCGTCATCCGTGACGGCGATCAGCGAGTGGGTGTCGGCGCTCGCGGTCATCGCGACCGTCTGCGAGGCGATCGCGCTGGAGGTGCGGCACGGCCAGCGCACCGAGGTGCGTGAGCTGGAGGAGCCGTTCGGCTCCGGCCAGAAGGGCTCGAGCGCGATGCCGCACAAGCGCAACCCGATCCTGTGCGAGCGGATCTGCGGGCTCGCGCGCGTGGTGCGGGCGCAGGTGGTCCCGGTCCTCGAGGGCATCCCGCTCTGGCACGAGCGCGACATCTCCCACTCCTCGGTCGAGCGCATCGCCCTGCCGGATGCCGCGATCGGCACCGACTACCTGCTGCACCTGACGTCGCGGCTGGTGAACGGGCTCGTCGTCAACGCCGACCGCATGCAGGCCAACCTCGACTCGACCGGCGGACTGATCTACTCCTCCGCCGTGCTGCTGGAGCTGGTCGAGGGCGGGCTGTCCCGGGAGGCTGCCTACGCGATCACCCAGGCAGCGGCGATGGAGACGTGGCGGTCGGGCACGCCGTTCCGCGAGACCTTGCGCAAGCACGCGGCCGACTCCGGCCAGACGCTCGACGAGGAGCGGCTCGACGAGGTCTGCCGGCCGGAGCGGTATCTGGAGCGGCTGGCGGGTGTGTTCGACCGGGTGGCGGCGCTGACGTGACCCGGCGCTGACGGAGGGGTCGCTCGCGGGGCTGGCGCACCGCCACCTGCACTCGGGCAAGGTGCGCGAGCTGTACGCCGTCGGCGACGACCACATGCTCCTCGTCGCGACGGACCGCATCTCGGCCTACGACTACGTGCTGCCCACCGAGATCCCGGACAAGGGCGCGGTGCTGACCGCGCTGACGCTGTGGTGGTTCGAGCAGCTCGCCGACGTCGTGCCGAACCATCTGGTGACGGCGGCCGTCGACGGACTACCCGGCCGAGCTGGCGCCGTACGCCGACGCGCTGCGCGGCCGGTCGATGCTGTGCCGCCGGCTCGAGATGGTGCCGGTCGAGTGCGTCGCGCGGGGATACCTGACCGGCTGGGTGGGCGGACTACCAGCGGACCGGCGGGCGGTCTGCGGGGTCACGGCTGCCCGCCGGGCTGCGCGACGGCGGCCGGCTGCCGGCGCCGATCTTCACGCCGGCGACGAAGGCCGAGAGGGCGACGCACGACGAGAACGTGACCCACGACGCCGTCGCGGCCCCGTCGGCGCGCGAGACCGCCGGCCGAGCTGCGCCGGCTGACCCTCGCGGTCTACGCGCGGGCCGCGTCGCTCGCCGAGCCGCGCGGCCTCGTCGTCGCCGACACCAAGCTCGAGTTCGGCCGTGACCGGCCGGCGGCGTCTGACGCTGGGCGACGAGGTGCTGACCCCGGACTCGTCGCGGTTCTGGCCGGCCGACGAGTGGCGGCCGGGCGCCGCGCAGCCGTCGTACGACAAGCAGTTCGTCCGCGACTGGCTGCTGCACGACTCCGGCTGGGACCGGGAGGCGCCGCCGCCGTCGCTGCCCGACGACCTCGTGGCGCAGACGCGGGCGAAGTACGTCGAGGCCTACGAGC
>CAWIFV010000019.1:0-84040 GCA_963835405.1 uncultured Actinomycetota bacterium | reverse complement strand
CCAGACGCCGTCGGGCGCGTCTTCAACGTCGGCGGCA
The DNA here is from genome assembly GCA_963835405.1 of uncultured Actinomycetota bacterium. Classification (GTDB taxonomy): domain Bacteria; phylum Actinomycetota; class Actinomycetes; order JAFAQI01; family JAFAQI01; genus CAWIFV01. The sequence goes on along the minus strand of CAWIFV010000019.1, from coordinate 84,003 downwards.
ACGTCGAGATCTCGATCGAGCAGCTAGCTCACCGGATCATCGAGCTGGCCGAGTCCGACAGCAAGGTGCGCTACGTGTCCTACGAGGAGGCCTACGAGGAGGGCTTCGAGGACATGCAGCGGCGCGTCCCGGACACGACCCGCGCTCGGGACTTGGTCGGGTTCGAGCCCACCACTGCTCTCGACGAGAGCATCCGGAGCGTCATCGACCATCAGCGGGGCTGACCGGTCCGGATTTCGTACGACGGGCGCGCCCGGGCGAATCGGACGGTAACCTGCCTCGACGTGGGCGTCGCACCGGTTGAGTACGCCGCGGCCTTTCTTGCACCGCTCGCTCTCGCCTGGGTGCTCACCCCGCTCATGCTCCGGCTCGCGACGCGGTTTCGGGTGCTCGACCACCCCGGACGAGCGCAAGAGCCACGACACACCCGTGCCCTACCTCGGCGGAGTGGCGATCGTCCTCGCCTTCAGCGCCGTGGTGGCGGCGAGCACCAGCTGTCTACCGACCGCCCAGCGGCTACGGCGACCTGGTCCTGGTGCTCGGCGTCGGCAGCCTGCTGGCCCTCATGGGTCTGGTCGACGACCTCCGCGGGCTGTCGGCGGGCTTGCGCCTGGCCGTCGAGGTCGGGGCCGGCGTCGCTGTCTGGGGCGTCGGCGGCGGTCGACCTTTCCGGGCCCACCGGGACCGACGTCCTGGTCACCGTGCTGTGGGTTGTCGGGTATTACCAACGCGTTAACCTGCTCGACAACATGGACGGCCTGAGCGCCGGGGTGGCCGCGATCGGCGGCACTCCTTCTTCACCGCTATCGCCTGCTGCACGGTCAGTATCTTGTGGCCGCCTGGCGGCCGGGCTCGCCGGTTGCGCGGCGGGCTTCCTCCGACACAACTTCCACCCGGCAAAGATCTACATGGGTGACGCCGGCGGGCAGCCTGTTCCTCAAGTTCCTCGCCTTTCTCGGCATGCGACTGCGGCTGCCGGACGCACCGCGGGCGGCGGCGGTCTTCGTCCCGGTCATCGCCCTGGGGGTCGCCCTGTTCGACACGACGCTGGTAACCGTGGCCCGGCTGTGGCACCGCCGCGGCGTCATGCAGGGGGGTCGCGACCACACCAGCCACCGGCTGGTCTGGATCGGCCTGCCCGTGCCGGTAAGCGTTGGGCTCATCTACGGCGCTGCCGCCGCGCTCGGCCTGCTCGCCGTCGTCGTCTCCCGCGTCGACCTCGCCTCGGCGATGCTGCTGTCCGGCTTCGTCGTGCTCCTGGGTGGTGTCCTTATCGGGCTGCTGTTCGCGGTCCCGGTCTACGAGAACAGCCGGACCCGCCGCCACATGATCCGCCTTGTTCGGGCGCACGAGGCCGAATCCGAGCCGCCGCCCGACATCGGGAATGGCCATGACGCAGCCAGGCGCGTGGAGGCATCGAGTTGATTCTGGAACCAGTCCGAGACCACCCGGCCGAGTACCTATTCTGATCTAGTGTCCAACAAGGCCCGCGTCAGGCCCGCTCGGCGGAACCCTCCCCCGGCGCGGTCGCCGTTTGCGAAGTCACGACGACCAGCGCGTGGGGTTGATCGAGCGGCCCTACGGCTTGACACTCCAGCGTTGGACAGTGATCAGCGCCGCGGCTGGTGTGCAGATTCTCGTCTGGACGGCCGCCGCCGACCCGTCAACGTCCCGAGTTGACCCTCGTCCTGCTCGCGGCGGTCTTCGTGATCGCGGTCGCCGCCGCGCGCGTCGCCGGGGAGCGTGCCATCTTCCTCGCCGCCGCGACCGGCCGCGTATGCCGCCGCGGCCTTCTTGCTGGCAGCGGTCATTTCGACCGCAGTCGCACCGGCGACCGGCATCGCGCTGTGGGGCGGCTATCTGCGCAACGCCGGCCTGTTCCTCTTCCTCGCCTGTCTCGCGCTGTTCCCCGCGGTCGTACGCATCTCGGACGCCGGCTTCCTCCGCCGGCTCGCCTTCGCGCTGGTGGCGACCGGCGGGCTGCTGTCGTTCTATTCGGTCCTCCAGCACTTCGGCGCCGACCCCATCTCCTGGTACAAGTTCGCCTACTCCAACCCGTTCGCCACGTTCGGCAACCCCGACTTCGCCGGCGCCTTCTACGCCATCGCGCTCCCTCTCGCGATCTGGGCTGCAGTGTGGGCCGGTCTGCACCTCTACTGGCGGATCGCCAGCGGCGCGGTCGCGGTGCTCCTCCTGGTCGGGATCGAGCTGAGCGGCGCCGCCCAGGGATACGTCGGGGCAGCCGTGGCCATCTTCGTCCTGCTGCTCGGCTGGCTCTTCACCCAGCGTGCCGAAATACGACGACGCGGGCTTGTCGCCTCGACCGCGGCGGGTGCACTCGGTCTGGGCCTGCTCGCTGCCGGGCTGGCCAGCCGCGGACCGCTGGGCCGGCTCGGCGGTACCGGTGCGGTGGACATCCGGCTCCACTTCTGGCACGTCGCGATGTCGATGTTCACCGACCACCCCGTCGCCGGGGTCGGGATGAACATGTACGGCGACCACTTCCGCGCCTATCGGTCGCAGTCGATCGTCGACGCCCTGGGCTACACAGACGCGCCGGACGTCCCGCACAGCGTCCAGGTCGCGATGTTCGCCGATGGCGGCTTGTTGCTCGGGCTCAGCTACCTCGCCTTCGTCGTCGCTGTCGGTGTCGCGCTCGTCCGAGCCCTTCGGCGTGACGACGGCCCGGGCGTCATGCTGACCGCCGCTCTCGGTGCTGCCTGGGCGGCGTTCCAGGTCGAGTCGACCGTCTCGATCAACGTCGTACCGCTGGCGGTCCTGCATTTCGTCCTGGCCGGCGCGATCGTCGCGCGCGGCGGAGTGACCTGGAAGACGATCCCCGTCGGAGGCGGCCCCGACCCGCGGCGCCGCAACGCCACCACCACGCGACGGCCCAACGGGCTGGTCGTCAGCGTTGCCGCCGTCGCCGGGCTGGTCCTCGCCTGGTTCGCCATCCAGCCCCTTCGCGCCGACGTCCACTACCACTCGGCGACCCAGGCCGCGGCGCGCGGCGACGCACAGGAGGCCTTCGACCAGATCAAGATGGCGACCGACGAGGCGGGCTGGCAGGGCGTTTACTGGCTCGAGCGGTCGAAGGACGACGGCCAACTGGGCCGGATCCAGGATGGGTTGGACGACATCCGGCACGCGATCGACGCCAACCCTCGCAACGTCGATGCCGCCGCGTCACTGGCTCGCGTCGAGGCCACGCTCGGCGACAAAGAGGCGGCGGCCCGCTGGTATCGCTACGCGATCCGCCTCGATCCGCTGAACCCGGACCTCCGCCAGGGGCTCGCCGACCTTGACAAGCCGCAGTAGGTCCCGCGACTCAGGTCGACTTCCCCTTCTTGTGGCGGCGGGGGAGGGCCAGGCGGCCGACGATCTTCTTGATCTGCTGTGCCTGCGGCTCGGTCACCTTGGCGCCGAGGAAGACGCGGAACTGCCGATCGTCCGGCTCGAAACCGACGAGCTTACGCCCGGGAGGTCCTGTTGCTTAACCGCAGGCGTCTCCGTGCCGTCCTTCGGCGTCACCTGGACGAACTGCGTCTCCTTGCCGATCGGGTCGCCCTGCTCGGCCGCCGCCGACCGCCTCCTGCCAGCGCTCCAGCCGCGTCGGGAGCCGTCCGCGGGCCCGTCGGGCTGGTGGTCGCCGACGGGCCGCCGAGGCCGGTCCCGAGCTGCCGGAGCAGGCGCCGAGCACCAGGGCGAGGGCGGCAGCGGCAGCGGCAGCGGCAGGGCAGCCGGACGGAAGCGGTGGTGACGGGGCATGGCTTCCACCCTAGGAAACCGACCTGTCAGGTCAAGAACGGGGCAGCCGCTCAGGGCTTCTTGTCCTTCTTGGCATCGTGGGGCCTGTCCGGGGTCGGCTTCGGGGCCGGCGACGGCGACGCCGTGCCGGTGCCCTCGCCCGTCGCGTGCGGCTCCGCCGGCTTGGGCGGGGGCTTCATCACGTCCTTCGCGACGTGCCGGGCGAGGCCGTGGAAGTGCCGCACCTTGGTGCCCTTCAACGCCCGCGCCATCGTCGCCCGCCACACCGGCGCGCCGATGGTGCCGCCGAAGACCCGCGGGTAGAACCGGCCGTTGATCCGCACGTTCTTCAGCGGATGCCTCGCCCCGCCACGGGGGTCGCCGGTCCACACCGAGGCCGCCATGCGCGGCGTGTAGCCGGAGAACCAGGCCGCGGCGTAGTCGTCCGTCGTCCCGGTCTTGCCGGCGGCCGGCCGCCCGATCGACGCGGCCGCACCGGTCCGGTAGGGATCCGGGCCGTCGATGATCCCGCGCAGCACGCTCGTCGTCTTGTCGGCGATGTGCTTGGACAGCACCCGGTGGCAGTGCCGGTACTGGCTGAGCACGTTCTGCCCGTCGGCGTCGACGACGTGCCAGACGGCGAGCGGCTTGCAGTAGACACCGCGTGCGGCGAACGTCGCGTACGCCGCGGCGACCTGCAGCGGTGACGTGTCGGCGACGCCGAGCGTGAACGACGGCACCTGCGGCACCGGCTTGCCCGTCGAGACCTCGCGGATGCCCATCTGCTTCGACAGCCGCCACGGCTTGCACACGCCGATCTGGCGCTCGAGCGTCGCGAAGTAGGTGTTCACCGACTCCCACGTCGCCTTGACCAGCCCGTAGCGCCCTTCCTCGTTCGGGCTCGCGTTGTGCACCGGCTTCCACCCGCCGAGGTCGATGCCGTGGCAGCCGCGGAACCCGCCGTTCCACTTCGCGACGGCGGGGGCGTCGATGGTGTGCTCCAGGTGGATGCCCTTGTCGAGCGCGGCGGCGAGCGTGAAGACCTTGAACGTCGACCCGGCCTGGAAGCCGCTGTGGCCGCCGGCCGGCAGGTTCACCTTCGTCTGGTGGTGCTTCCTGCGATTGCCGAAGTCCCGGTTGGCGGCCATCGCGAGGATCCGCCCCGACCGCGGCCGGACGACGGCAACGGCCGAGGCCACCCGGCCCTTGCGCCCGACGACCTTCTCCAGCGCGCGCTGAGCCGCGTGCTGCACCTTGGGCCGCAGCGCCGTGTGCACGGTCAGCCCGCCGGTGAGCAGCCGCTGCTCCCGCTCCGAGCGGGTCTTGCCCAGCTGCTTGTCGGCGAGCAGCGCCCGGCGTACCCAGTCGCAGTAGAACGGCGCCCAGCTCGGCGTGCAGCCGGACATCGTCCGGTGCCGGTGCAGCCCGAGCTGTCGCTCCCGCACCTTGAGGTACCGCTCCTCGGTGATGGCCCCGGTGTCGCACCATGCGGGCCAGCACGGTGTTGCGCCGCGCCAGCGCGCGCTGGGGGTGCAGCACCGGGTTGTACGCGTTCGGCGACTGCACCAGCCCGGCCAGCAGCGCGCTCTGCCGGACCGACAGCTTCGACGCCGGCTTGTCGAAGTAGCGGTGGGCGGCGGCGGAGATGCCGTAGGCGCCGTCACCGAAGTAGACGATGTTGAGGTAGCGCTGCAGGATCTCGGTCTTGGTCAGGCGCTTCTCGACCGCGATCGCCAGCCGCGCCTCGCGCATCTTGCGACGCACCGTGTCCGCGGTGGCCGACTCGTCGCCGGACTGCAGCAGCAGGTTCTTCACGTACTGCTGGGTGATCGTGCTCCCGCCCTGCTTCACCGTGCCGCCCCGCAGGTCGGTGATGGCCGCGCGGATCGTGCCCTTGACGTCGATCGCGGCGTGGTCGTAGAACCGCGCGTCCTCGACCGCCAGCAACGCGTCCTGCATGTGCGGCGAGACCTCGCTCAGCGGGATCTTCGTGCGGTCCTGGACGTAGAAGGTGGCGATGAGCCTGCCGTTGGCGGCGAGGATCCGGCTCTTCTGGTCGAGCGGCGGTGCGTCGAGCTCGGTCGGCAGGTTCTCGAACGAGCGGATCGCGTGGTGGGTGACGACGCCGATCCCGCCGATGAGCGGCAGCACCATGCCCGCCGAGACCAGACCGGTGACGGTGGACCCGACGAGCAGGGCGAAGACCTTGCGACCGAAACGGAGCACTCTGACGGCCTGCCCCCGGGACCCCGGCGCGGACACGCTGCCGGGCGACCCGACCGCCCATCGTCAGGAAAGCGTCAACAAGCCGTCATGAGTGCCGTGCCGGTGTCAGCGGGTAAGTCGCGACACCCGTCCGCCGCGGTCGAACCGGACGGTCATCCGGCCGGTCTGCCCGCAGTAGGTGAACGACGCTGGCGTGCCGGGCGTGCGGCTGCCCGAGCGTCGCCAGCACCTGCTCCGGCGTCATCCCGCGATGCACCGCCGTCAGGTCGCCGCCCCCGAGGTCGGCGACGTCGGTCCGGCACGAGTCACCGTGGATGCCGATCGCCCGCTCCCACATCTCCAGGTACGCCTCCGCGCCCAGGGTGAGATCCCGGTAGTACGCCGCACCGTCGGCGCCCGCCAGCTCGACGCCGTCCTGCACCCAGTCGGGGTAGAGCCCGTAGTGGTCGACACCGTCGACGTTGACGTCGTAGGTCCGCTTGCCGCTCACCTGCTTGTGCACGGTCACCCCGCCGAACCCGGTGAACGGGTAGTCGACGTCGTCGCCCTCCTTCGGCTTGCGCGGCGCGCCCTGCTTGGAGAAGCCGTTGACGTCGGACCCCCAGCCGATGCCGTAGCGGTAGTCCGGGTTGGCCCAGCCGCGCAGCTTGCGCCACTCGTCGACGAAGCTCGTCGAGTTGCCCGCGTGCGGCGTCACGACCCCGCCGAGCTTCAGGATCGACCGGTACGTCGGGTCGTCGGCCCAGCTGTGGCTCGACACCACGCCGCCGTACCGCGCCTTCGTCGACGTACTTCATGGCCTCCTCGCGACCCAGGGCGCTCATGTGGTCGGGGTCGAAGACCATGCCGCGCGTCATCATCTCGTCGAGCGCGACCTTGCCCAGGTCGCTCAGGCCGAGGATGTTGCAGTGCGGCCCGACCGGGTAGATCGGGCCGACGCCGCTCTTGCCGGCGACCTCGAGCACCGCGGCGAAGATGGCGTCCCGGCCGAGCTTGCCGCCGGACTCGTCCCCGATGTTGTACTGCCGCTTGTCGTAGCGCTGCTTCCACTCCTTCGACGGCTGCTGCGCGCAGGTGCCCATCTTCCAGAAGTGGCCGGTCTCGTGCTGGTTGCCGACGTTGACGATCTCGCCGGTCGCGCCCTCGTCGCCGGTCGACGCCGGTCAGCGCGTTGTCGAACTTGTTGGTCAGCTCCATCTGCCGCACGCCGAGGTCGTAGACCTCCTGCATCCGCCGCTCGATGTCGGCGGCGGTGCACCGCGGCACGCCCTCGGACCTCGGCGCAGTCGAACGGCTCGGACACCTCGATGCCCATGACGACCGCGAGCTTGCCGGCGTTGACCACGCGGCGCGCCTGGAACGGGTCGGTGACGATCCGGTACCAGCCCTCGCCGGGCCCGCCGCTCTGCGCGTCGATGTAGCGCTCGAACTCGTGCAGCCGCTTGGCCTGCAGCCGCACGCCGTCCATCTCGTTGCAGCTGTTCTTCTTCAGCGGGTAGACCTAGCACAGCGCACCGTTGTCGACGAGCAGGTTGGTGAACATCCGCAGCCCGCCGCGCCAGGCCCGCTCCAGCCACTTGTAGTAGACCTGCTCGTGGGTCAGCGAGTCGTTGTGCGGCCAGTAGCCGAACGTCGGCCAGCCGACGGTGTCGTGAGCCCTGGCCCGGCGTGTGCCCGGAGACGACGTCCTCGAGCAGCGCGCCGCGCCCGCCCGGCCCGTGGTCCGGGCAGTCGACCAGCGCGTAGGTCACGCCGTACGGGTGCCAGGGCCGGCCGCAGCGGGCGTCGCCGCCGAGGAACTCGAAGGCCATCCCGTGCAGGTGCGCGTCGAGGAAGCCGCGGGTCTCGGCGTAGGGCGACGCGCCGCGCGGGTAGGGGCCGCTGATGTTGACCTCGGCCTCGGGCCAGTGCGCGCACCGGGCCGCGCGGTGCAGCCCGAACTGCGCCGCCCGGCCGGCATGCGCGCCGGCGACCATCCGCAGCGTCCCGTCCTTGGCGGCGGTGAGCGTCGCCGAGATCCTCGGGTGCAGCGGGCCCGGGTTGGCCTCGTCGTGGTCGTTGACGGCGACCTGGAAGGCGAATGTCCCGGGGCCGGTCTGCGTCACGACCCACTCGGCGTTGGCCGCCGGCCTGGCCGCCGTGACGACGCCGTCGCCCCGGGCTCCGTCGTTCACCGGCGCGACCACCGCGTCACCGGCGGCGTCGGTCGCGTCGACCGCGCCGAGGACCGGGTCGCGGACGGCTCGCTCGTTCTCGTCGCCGGTGCCGCGGATGGCGTCGGCGATCGGGCCGGTGGCCGGGCGGATGCCCGTCGGGCGCCGGGTCGCCGTCGGCGGCGAGGAAGTCCTTGTGCGCGCCGAACAGCAGGTACTTGCCCAGGTCGAGCGCCTGGAAGTGGAGCGGCTCCGCCTCGCCCGGCGCCTTGGCGTCGGCGACGAACGTCGACTCCGATCGGGTCAGGTAGCGGCCGTTCTGCTCCGACCGCAGGACGTAGCACCCGCCGGCCATCGCGTAGCGGTCCTCCGGGACCGGTCGGTAGGTCAGCGGGTGGAACGGCTGCTCCGCGGCCGGCGCCGCCTTGAGCGCGTCGCCGAGCAGCTCGGTGCGGCTCGCCGCGTGGCTCTCCTGCGCACCGCCGGCGGCGCCGTAGGCGACCACGGCCGCACCGGCGGCCACCACGGCGAGGAACGGGCGTCGGCGCGGGCGCAGCATGCGTGAGCTCCAGGGGTCGGGCCGGGCGGCGGGCAGGAGCCAGCGTGGGCCGCCGCTCCCGTCACCAGGGATTCGCCGCCGGGCCGCTGTTCTCCTGCCGGGGCCGACCTCGGACGATCATGACGTCGCCCGCGATGTCGGGCCGTGCCGGCGGCCCGAATCCCGGCGAACGTGTCAACCGCCGGTCAGAGCCCGCTGCCCCGCAGCCGCCGGTCGATGTCGTCGACGGCGACCCTGAGCTCGGCGATGTCCGTCCGCACCTCGGCGCGCAGGCCCTGGAACTCCCCCCGCAACCCCTGGAACTCCCCCCGCAACCCCTGGAACTCCCCCCGCAACCCCTGGAACTCCCCGTGGAACTCCCCGCGCAGCCCGCGCATGTCCGCGCGGAGGTCGGTCCCCAGCGCGTCCATCCGGCCGATGAGGGCGTAGAGCGCCGCGAGCAGGCCGCCACACATGGTGGCGACCAGCCCGAACAGCGACCAGGACAGGGCGGCCATGCCCCCATGGTGGCCCGCCCGGCCGCGGTTGTCACCGTTGCCGGGTCGGGGTGTGGACGTCGGTGTGCGGCAGCCGGAGCGGTGCGTCCCCGCGGGAAGGGCGGCTCCTGCCGCGGCGCCGGGGCTAGGGTCCGGGGGATGGCGGAGCGCGGGATTCTCGGGATCGTGCTCGCCGGTGGCGAGGGCAAGCGCCTGTGGCCGCTCACCGCCGACCGCGCCAAGCCCGCGGTGCCGTTCGGCGGCATCTACCGGCTCGTCGACTTCGTGCTGTCCAACCTGGTCAACGCCGACTACCTGCGCATCGTCGTGCTCACGCAGTACAAGTCGCACTCGCTCGACCGGCACATCTCGCCGACCTGGCGGATGTCGACGCTGCTCGGCAACTACGTGACGCCCGGTGCCGGCGCAGCAGCGGCTCGGCCCGCGCTGGTTCTCCGGCTCGGCCGACGCGATCTACCAGTCGCTCAACCTCGTCTACGACGAGCAGCCGGACGTACGTCGTCGTCTTCGGCGCCGACCACGTCTACCGGATGGACCCGCGCCAGATGGTCGAGCAGCACATCGCCTCCGGCGCCGGGGTGACGGTGGCCGGCATCCGGGTGCCGCGCGACCAGGCCCACGCGTTCGGGGTGATCCAGACCGCGCGACGGCCGGCACGATCGACGACTTCCTCGAGAAGCCGGCCGACCCGCCCGGCCTGCCCGGACGACCCCGACTCGGTCGTACGCCTCCATGGGCAACTACGTCTTCACCACCGACGCGCTGCTCGAGGCGGTGCGCAAGGACGCCGACGACGAGGGCTCCGTGCACGACATGGGCGGCAACATCATCCCGATGCTCGTCGGCGCGACGGCGACGCCGAGGTCTACGACTTCGCCGACAACGAGGTGCCCGGCGCCACCGACCGGGACCGCGGCTACTGGCGCGACGTCGGCACGATCGACGCCTACTACGACGCCCACATGGACCTGGTCTCGGTGCAGCCGGTCTTCAACCTCTACAACCGGCCGCTGGCCGATCCTCACCGCACACGCCGCCGCTGCCGCCGGCGAAGTTCGTGCACGACGAGCCGGGCCGCACCGGGCCACGCGATCGACTCGCTGGTGTCGGCCGGGTGCGATCGTCTCCGGCGGGCAGGTGCGCCGGTCGGTGCTGTCGCCGGTGGTGCACGTGCACTCCGGCGCGGAGGTCGAGCGGATCGGTGCTGATGCACGGCGTCGACGTCGGGCGCGAGGCGCCGTCGTGCGCCGGGCATCCTCGACAAGAACGTCGTGATCCCGCCGGGCGTCGCAGATCGGCGTCGACCTCGAGGCCGACCGCGCCCGCGGCTTCCACGTGAGCGACGGCGGCATCGTCGTCATCGGCAAGGGCCAGCACGTCCCCGGCTGACCGGGGGCGCGCCCCCCGGCCCTACTCGGGCCCGGGGCGCGACCGGCGCCGGCGCACGACCTCCGCGGCGCCGAGCAGACCGGCCGCGGCAGCGGAGCCAGGGCCGCGTACGGCAGCTCGGGGACGACCGCGTCCGGGGCCGCCTCCGGCTGCACCGTCTGCCGGGCCACCACGACCTGGCCCGGACCGCGCTCGCCGCCGTTGTCGTCGCATAGGCGATCACCGCCTTGCCGGTGGTCGGGTTGACGTCCAGCTCGAAGAAGTCGGCCAGCGACCGGTCGGCGCTGCCCGGGCCGACGCCGCAGAGGATGCCCTGCAGACAGATGCCGCCGACGTGGTTGGGCACGCCGGTCACGGCCTGCGCGTGACCGTCGGCGTCGGCGTGTCGGCGCCGGTGACCTGGGCGAAGTGCGGGGTGCCAGGCGCCGTTGTCGTCGCTGCGGCACCGACGGTGTCGTTCTGGTACCAGGCGACGTCGATCACACCGGGGCTGCACCGCGGCGCCGGTGGCGTACAGGCTCGCGCCGGCGCCGAGACCCAGCGTGTCCAGCCGCACCGGGTCGCACCAGGTGGCGCCCTAGTCCTTGGAGTAGATGTAGTACTGGCCGAAGTGCTCGCTGCCCTCGACGTCCTTGGTGGAGTTGTAGACGACGTAGACGGTGCCGGCCGGGTCGACGAAGCCCCACGGGAAGATGGCGCCGTTGCACCGCGCTGGTCGCCGCCGGGCGCCGGCGGGCAGACCGCGTAGCCGTTGGTCCAGGTCGCGCCGGAGTCACCGGAGTGCGCCACGACCACGGCGCGGGTCGGCCCGAACGGGGGCACCCCCTCGGTCGGGTTCGCGTTGACTGACCGCGTCCCTGATCGAGTAGAGGACGTACAGGTCCGAGCCGTCGGGGCCGACCAGCATCGGGCCGCTGAAGGTGTTGACGCCCTGGTCGAGCAGGGACGCCGGGCCCCCGGGTCGCGGGAGTGGCCGCGGTCCGGGCGCGCGAGCTGGTCCGGCCGAGTTGACCAGGATGTCGCCGTCCTGCGGGCCCGGCGTCCAGGTCTTCCCGCCGTCGTGGCTGACCGCCGCGAGCTCCGCCTCGAGCGGCGAAGTCGTGGTAGACGAGGTACGCCGTGCCGCCGTCTCGGCGAGTGCGCCAGCCACTGCCGGTCCTGCTCGCCGCCCGCGTTGGTCTCGTCTCGACCCAGGTCTTGCCGTAGTCGAACGACGTGACAGGATCGCGACGTCGTGATGGCCAGGTCGGCCGACAGCTGAGCGTGCCGTCCGGCAGGAAGTCGACCTCGGTGTCACCGCCGCCGCCGGCTGCGTCGTGTCCTCCAGGTGTCGCCCGCGTCGGCGGAGCACCAGTAGCAGACGCCGGCGCACCCGGGGGTGGACACGAGTAGTGCAGGCCGTCGGGCGCCACCGCGAGCGACGGCTCGCCGTAGGAGCCGGTCGTGCCCAGGCCCGTCGTCGTGAAGCCGAACGGCCCGGTGGCGGGCGTCGTGTCGTCCGCGGCGCGAGCGATGGAGGTCGCGGACAGGAAACCGACGGTGGACAGAAGCGCGATGACGGCGGTGGCCGTCGGCCGCACGAGGCGCATGGTTGCTCCCTCAAGGCCGGGCTGGGTGTGGTGGTCTTCGCCGCTGCCGCTCGATCTCCTGCTCCGTCCCGAGGAGGATCTTCGGTCCGGGCGCAGAACGCTTTGAGATGCGGTCAGGTCAGCTGTCGAACGCAGCCGCGCGGCACCGCCACCTGGTCCTGCTGACAGTGGTCGTTGCGGTGGGCGCGGTGGCGTATCGGTTCACGCTGCGCACGATGTTCACGAACCTGAACGTCGACACGCCGCTCGCCTACCTGCCGCTCCTCCCGCTGATCTCCGTGGTGCTCGCGGTCCTGACGGTCCGGCGCTACCGACACGCGGCACGGCCGGCGCGGGACACCGGGCTCGATGCGCTGATCGGGATTCCGCTGCTGGCAATCGGGCTGTTGCTCATCACCGTGGTCCCGGCGTTCGCCTCGACGTTCTACTGGACCGAGCGTCCGGACGTGCTGTCCCTCGCCTGCTCTCTTGCCGGCGTGGTCGTCCTCCTCTTCGGGCTCGGGTGGCTGTGGCGGCTGCGCTGGCCGGCGATCTTCCTGTTCCTGGCCTGGCCGGCGATCTACCTGCGCTTCCTCGGTGACCTGCTCGGCTGGTTCACCAACGGGACCAACTCGCTGCTCGCGATGGTGGTGCCGCACTTGCCGATCGGGGTCAGTGTCGGTGCGGCCAGCGGGCTGCTGACCGTGACGCCGCCGCACGGCGCGCCGCTGACGGTCAGCGTGAGCAGCGCCTGCGCGGGAGCAGAGAGCGTCCTCGGCTTCCTGCTGATGGGCGGGGCCTATCTCACGACCCGCAGCGGGTCGACCTGGCGGCGGCTGCTGTGGCTCGGGACCGGGATGGCGGCCGCGTTCGTGATGAACATCGTGCGGATCGTCTCGGTGCTGGTGCTAGTCGCGCTCGGCCACCCGGCGGTCGCCCTCGGCAGCTTCCACGCGACCGTCGGACTCGTCCTGTTCACGTGCGTCGTCGTCGCGATGGCCCTGCTCACGCCCCGGTTCGGCCTGCATCCGCTGCCCCCGCCCCCGGTCGGCTCCGCACCACCGCCGCGGCGCCGGCTGGGCCTGCCGGCCCGGACCCTGGCCGACGTCGCGCTGGTCGTCTTCACCTGTCTGGTGGGCTTCGCCGACGCCTCGCTCGCGCCGTATGCGGCCTTCGCCGACGGGACCGGCGCCCCGACCGTTCGCCCGTTCGTGACCTCAGCCGCCCCGGCGGCCTGGCGGGTTGCGCCGGTGGCCGACTACCCGTGGGTGGCCCAGTACTTCGGCGCGTCCTCGACGTTCCACCGTTACGTACTCACCGACGCCAACGGTACGACGGCGTACGCCGATGTCGTCCGGACCCCGAACAAGTCGGCGCTCGCCGCCTACAACGTGCAGAACTGCTTCCTGTTCCACCGCTACCACATCTACGGCAACCAGCGGATCGACCTCGGCCGGGGGGTGACCGGGCTGCTGCTCGACTACACCGTCAACGGGACGACGCACTGGGCGACCACGTCGTGGGCCTGGCCGGTCGAGAACAACGGGCGGATCCAGTACGAGCGCATCCTGCTGTCGACGGTCGCCGCGCCGACGACCGCGACGACACCGCCGATCCCGACCGCGTCGGTCCGCGGCTGGTTCGTCGAGGCCATGAGCCGTTTGGTCGGGGCGGCCGAGGGCACCGGGTTCCAGCATGCCTACCGCGGGTCGGACGCGCGGCTCGCGGCGCTCGCGCGCGAGCTCGTCGACTCGACGCTGCACCGCGACTCAGCAGACACCTAGACTCCGGCGCCGTGCACCTCGACACGGCGCGGTGGGTCGGCCTGGGTGCCGTCGCGGTCGACGCGCTGATCCTCGTGACCGCGCTGACCCGGCAGCGTCGCTGGCGCTGGTTCACCGGGCGGATCGTCGGGTTGACCGTGGCGACGTCGATGGTGGGCGTCTACGTCCTGGCGGCGGTCTCGACCCTGCTCGCGATCCCCGTCACGCTCGGGCTCGGCAGCGCGATATCCGAGCTGCCCGGCGGCCGGCTCTACACCTGGGCCGCGCTCGCGCTGACCGGCGCTCTGACGCTCATCGCCGCCCGCTACGGCTACTACTACTACTGCTGGGTGCGTAGCCGCCGATGGTTCCGCCGGCCGGCGCCCGTGGACACCGACGCCCTGTCCCGCCGCGACCTCCCGCGGATCAAGGTTCAGATCACGACCAAGGGCGGGGCCCTCCCGGTCGTGCAGCGCAGCCTGAGGATGCTGGGCGAGAGCTGCACGAGGCATCCGTGGCTCGCCTCCGGGTTGACTGCCGAGGTGATCACCGAGGTGGCTGCCGAGGTCGACGAGCTCGCCGCCGAGTTCGGGTCCGGTCCGCTGCGGGTGACGCCGATCCTGCTGCCGCCGGACTATGCGACCCCCCGTGGCACCCGGCTCAAAGCGCGGGCCTTGCACTATCTCGTCGAGCAGCGCCGCCGCGAGCCGGTCCGTCGCGGCGAGGTCTACGTGGTGCACTTCGACGAGGAGACGGTCGTCACCGACGAGCACCTGCTGGTGCTGGTCGACTACCTCTCCCGTGACCCGGCGCCGGTCAGCCAGGGGCCGATCCTCTACCCGCTCGAGTGGGAGCGGGCCCCCTGGATCTGCCGGATGCTCGAGTCGATGCGACCGTTCGGCTGCTCCGAGTGCGCACGCGTCATGCAGCACCCGCCGCCCCCCCACCTGCACGGGTCCAACCTCGTCGTCGACGAGGCGGTCGAGAACGAGATCGGTTGGGACTTCGGCACGATCGACGGCGAGCCGTACGTCGCCGAGGACCTCATCTTCGGGCTGCGGGCCTACGCCGTGCTCGGCGACACCGGCTTCGGCTGGCACGGAGCGACGATGCTCGAGCAGCCACCGCTCTCGCTGCACTGGGCGGTGCAGCAGCGGCTGCGGTGGGTGCTCGGGGCGATGCAGGGACTGTCCGCGCTGCGCGGCTACGCGGGCATCACGCGCTGGCACCGGCTCCGCCTGCGCGTCGCGATCGGCTTCCGGCTCGCGACGTACTCGCTCGGGTTCCCGCTGGGGTTCGCCGGTCTCTACTTCCTGCTGCGCCCAGCGCACGAGCACCTCGACTGGTCCTCGCCGGCGGGTCTCTGGCGGTCGGTCATCATTGCGGCCGGGCTCGGCTGGCTGGCGTCGTACCAGATCGGCATGGCCCGCAACCTGCGCTACCGGCAGGTCACCCGCCGCGAGCGACTCGGGCACCACCTGCTCATGCTCGTGCTCACCCCGGTCACCGGGCTGTGCGAGACGGCGGGCCCCTTCCTCGCGGTGATCCGGTGGCTCGGCGGCTCCCGCCAGGCGAGCTGGACGCCGACCCCGAAGCTGGCCGAGCGGGTGGTTCCGGCGGCTCGCGAGGGCTGAACCGGGCCTCGGGAGGATCTTCCGGTCAAACCGGCTGAAGTCCGTGGCGACTGTTGCCGAAGGGCTGATATGGCGTATGGCCGTTGCTACAACCGGCATGTGCCCTCGCGGTCGACGTTCGTCTGGGCGTCGCTCGTGGCGGCGCTGGCCGGCGGTGCCGTGACGGCATGCGCCGGAGCGGGCCCGGACGCGCCCGCCGACCCCGCGCCCGCACGGCCGCTGTCCGCGACCGCACCCGTGGCTCGCCTGCTCACCACGGGTGGAGCGGCCCCGGGGGGTCCGTGACCGTGCGGCCCGCCGTCGCGCACGGTACGTCGACGCGACCCGGGCCGGCAGGGGGCCACGGCCCCACGCCGGCGAAGGCCACGCGCCGCGCGACGCGCGTTGTGCGGCCGACCCGGTCCCGGCCCGAGACGCAGTCGCCCATGCGTTCCGCGGTGCGACCCGCGAAGCGACCGGCGGCGTCACCCACGCCGTCACCGTCGCCGTCGCGCCGGGCCTGGGGGGTCTACACCCCCGGCTACCCGGACGACCTGGCAGCGGTGGGCCGACTCGAGGACGTCGCGGGTCGCCCTACCGACTACGTCATGTGGTACGTGCACTGGGCCGGGCCGTGGAGCGCGCCGCCGGTTGCCCAGATGGCCGCCGTCCTCGCCCGCGGTCAGACGCCGGTCATCACCTGGATGTCGGACGACCCGGCCGACCCGGCGGCGGCGGCGTACCGGCCGCGCGCGATCGCGGCCGGATCGCAGGACGCCTACGTCAAGGCGTGGGCGACCGCGATCCGCCGGCTGGGCGGGCCGGTGCTGATCCGCCTCGACCACGAGATGAACGGCAACTGGATGCCGTGGTCGCCGGGCGTCAACGGCAACTCGGCGACCGACTACGTCGACATGTGGCGGCACGTGCACAAGGTGTTCGCCGCGGCCCGTGCGCGCAACGTCACCTGGGTCTGGAGCCCGAACGTCGCCTATCCGGGCAGCGCGCCGCTGGACGGCCTCTACCCCGGTGACAGCCTCGTCGACCGGGTGGGGGTCGACGGCTACAACTGGGGCGGTGTCGGCGGTAACGCCTGGGTGGAGCCGGCGGCGCTGTTCACCCCGACCATCGCCCAGATCCGCCTGCTGACTTCCCGGCCGCTCATGATCGCCGAGGTGGGCTGCGCGCCGACCGGTGACAAGGCCGCCTGGGTCACCGCGTTCTTCGCCTACCTCGAAGCGACGCCCGACATCCGGTCGTTCATCTGGTTCGACGCGGACAAGGAGACCGACTGGCGGTTCGACGACTCCGCCGCCGACTCCGCCGCGTTCGCCGCCGGGCTCGCGACCCTGTCCTGATCCCGCCGCCTCGCGGAACTGGAGGGGGCGGCCGGGGGCCGGGGCGGCAAACCTCCGGCGACACGGGCCGGAAATTTCGGCATTCTGTTGGGCACGCCCGCGTCAGGCCCACCGGTCTTTCGGGCTACCCAGCTGCCGACTCGGAGGACCTCCGTGCGCCGATCCATCGCTGCCGCCGCTGCGCTCACCCTCTTCGCCGCGCCGGTCGTCGCGACACTGACTGCCCTGCCCGCTCACGCCGCCGTCCTGGACGAGACGACGCTCTACCTGCACAGCGACAGCGGGAGCTATGCCCAGGACGCTGCGGCCGATCCCGGCGCGACGGCGAGCCGCGCCCCGAAGGGCTCGACCACGTCCACGACGCCGCCGACCGGCGCCGACGACGCAACGGCGACGTTCCAGACGACCGGGGTCAGCGCGCTGGGCGCGGCCAACTACCCGTCGTTCTCCCTCGCCGCGGCCGGCGACGTCCGCGCGATCTGCTTCGACCTCTGGGTGGAGACCCAGAGCGCGGCGGCGTTCGGCCAGATCGACACGGCGCACTCGATCTTCCCGGGTGACGGCGGCGGGAGTGTCCAGTTCGCGCCGTCGCCGTACACCCAGTCGCCGTACCAGGGCGGCGTGGTGCACATGCGGTACGTCGCGTTCCCGCCCAACGGCAGCTCCTACCCGCTGCCGGCCGGCTCGGCGATCGGTTTCTCGTCCTACATCGACGCCGACCAGGACTGGACGCTGCACTACGACTCGACGACGCACCCCTCCTCGATCACGCTCAACCCGACCACCTGCGGTGCCGGCCAGTCGGTGTCCTACCCCGCGGGTGACGCCGACCCGCAGGGCCTCCAGTTCTCCCCGACGGTCGTGTCGGACCCCCAGCGGGACGAGGGCGAGCCGGCCGTCACCACGGACCGGGCGGGGACGCTCTACACCTGCGGGCCGAGCGGGTCCAGCCAGATCGCCGACTTCGCCCAGGTGTCGACCGACGGCGGCGACCAGTTCCACCTGCTGGGGACCCCGCCGCGCGGCCAGATCTCGACGCCGCCGCACGGAGGCGGCGACTGCGCCCTCGCGACCGCCCCGAAGCCGAACAGCAAGGGCAACTACCAGCTCGCCTACGCCGGCCTCGGCCCGCTGACCCAATTCTCCACCTTCACCTCGGCCGATGCGGGCCGGACGCTCGTCGGCTCGCCCGATCAGTGAGTCGATTCCGACGGTCGACCGGCAGTGGATCGCGTTCACCGATGACAAGACCGCGCTGTTCACCTACAACGGGCCGCACGGGAAGACGGTGCAGAAGTCGACTGACGGCGGGCTGACCTACGGTCCGCCGGTGACGGTCTCGACGGACTCCGGCCGGATCGGCCAGATCCGCGCGGTCCTGCGCGACAGCGACGGCAATGTCGTCTCGGACGGGTCGGTCGCCGACCCGGGGAAGGCCGTCGCCTACATCCCGTACAACTCCGGCAACAAGGTGCGGCTCGTCGTCACCCGCGACGGCGGGGACACCTGGGACGGGTGCACCGTGGTCGATGCGGGTGTCGACCCGACCGCCGGCTTCATCGCCGCCGACAGCGACGACGCAGGCAACACCTACGTCGTCTACTCCGAGAAGGGTGGCGGCCGCGACACGTACCTGGTCGTCGTGCCGTTCGACCAGCTCGTCACCGACTGTCGGGACGGCGCGAACCTCAACCGGCCGCGCATCCAGGTCAACACCGGCGACGCCGCGAAGACCACTCTCTTCCCGTGGGTCGCCGCGGCCGGGGCGCCCGGCCGGGTGGCGGTCGCGTTCTACGGGACCGACCAGGTGGGCAACCCGGACTCGGGCTCCTTCCAGGCCGCCTGGAACGTGTTCGTCTCCCAGTCACTCGACGCGCTGGACCAGACGCCGCACGTCGCGACGGTGACCGCGACCACGCACCCGTTCCACTATGACTCGATCTGCACCGCCGGCCTCAACTGCGACATCAACGGCGCCGACCGTTCGCTTGTCGACTACTTCACGCTGGAGTACAACCGCGGGTCGGGCGCGTTGCAGCTCGTCTACAGCCAGCCGGCCAAGCGCCCCGGTGACGCCGAGGGCTACATCGCGGCGCCGGCCGTGGTGACGCAGGTCGCCGGGCCGAGCAACGGCGGCGGCGTTGTCGACCGCGGCTTCCGCAAGGAGACCGTCCGGACGTCGTCCCCGGACCCCGAGGGTGACGCGATCAGCGGCTACTCGATCCTCGACCCCGCCGGTGAGACGCTCTCGCCCGGCAACGTCGCGATGCCGGCGCTTGATCTGGTCTCCCGCGACGGGCAGCCCGCCGTGAGCGTCGGCCCGGAGGTGGACGCCGACGGCAACCCGGTCGACGGCGGCGGTTTCAGCGTCACGATGCGGTTCAAGGACCTGTCCGACGACGCGCTGAACGCCGCACTCGACGGTGCTGCCGCCGGTGGCGGGTCGCTCATCTATCTCTACCGCTTCTACAACGGCTACCAGCCCAACGCCGCCTCCGCCCGTTACGACCGCAGCAACGGCTGGACGTTCGCGTTCAGCGGCTACGACCAGGGGGCGGACGGCAACGAGACGATCTTCCCCAAGGACCAGGACCTCACCGGTGTGCTCGACGTCGACGCCGGCACGATCCGACTTGACGTCCCGTTGTCCTACCTGAAGGCTCTCGGTCCGGTCGACGGCGCGAACCGGCCGACCGAGATACCAGCCGAGCCGGGGTCGCGGATCTACGACGCGACGGCGTTCACCCTGGTCAACACCTCACCGGACCCGGACACGCAGTCGTTCATGGAGCAGGTCGACAACGCCCCGTCGTTCGACTTCCTGATCGGAGCCGCGCCCGGGGCCGACCTGCCCGAGGCACCGCTCGCGGTGCTGGTGCCGCTGGCCGCGCTGGTCGCTCTGACCGTCGTCTGGGTGCTGCGGGGTCGCTCGACCGCGTGAGGGCGGCGGGTCCTGATGGTGGTCAGGTCGCCCGACTGAGCACGGCGGCGAGCAGTCCGTCGCCGGACGGCAGCAGCAGCGGCGTGAGCCGTTCGTCGTCGCGGACCTGACGGAGCAGCTCCCGCACCGCGACCGTCTCGGGGTCGCGGGCCGAGGAGTCGGGCACCCGACCGTGCCAGAGGGCGTTGTCGAACGCGACGACCCCGCCCGGCCGGAGCAGCCGGATCGCCTCCCGCAGGTAGTCGCCGTACTCGCCCTTGGCCGCGTCGCAGAAGACGAGGTCGTAGCCACCGTCGGTGAGTCGGGGCAGGACGTCGAGCGCCCGGCCGGTGATCAGCCGGGCCCGGCCGGGGGGCAGGCCGGCCTCGGCGAGGGACTCGCGGGCGACCCGCTGGTGCTCGGACTCGACGTCGATGGAGGTGAGGATGCCGTCGAGGGCCATGCCGCGGAGCAGGTAGAGGGCGGAGACCCCCGCCCCGGTGCCGATCTCGACGACCGCGCGGGCGCCGAGTGCGGCGGCGACGAACTGCAGGACCGCGCCGCCCCCGGGCTGGATCGGGATCGCGCCGAGCTCGCTGCCGCGGCGCCGGGCCGCCTGGAGCGCCTCGTCCTCGGGCAGCCACGACTCCGTGTACTCGCGCGCCCGTCGGGTGGCTGTGGCGTTCTCGTCGATGCTGATCCTCGCCTCCTGTGTCCGCGTCAGCCTAGCCGCGGGACACAATGGGGAGGTGAGCGAGCATCGGGAGCTGCCGGGGTGGACAGTGCTCGCCGTCACGACCGGCCTGGCCGCCGTCCTGGGCGGTGCGGTCAGCGGGCTGATCGTCGACTCGCAGCACTCCGAGCCGGCCGCGCCCACAACAGTCAGCCTGGGCTCGACCCCGACCTCGGCACCGGTCTCCGGTCGCCCGGCCGGCTCGGTCGCCGCCGTCGCCGACCGGATCCTGCCGAGCGTGGTGTCGATCGAGGTCCGCACGGCGAACGGCGGGGACACCGGCTCCGGCATCGTCATCAGCGCGGCCGGCTACATCCTCACCAACAACCACGTCGTCGCCGCCGCGACCTCCGGCGGCAAGCTGACGGTCGTCTTCCCGGACAAGCAGAAGGTCCCGGCGGTGATCGTCGGCCGGGACAAGGTGAGCGACCTCGCGGTCATCCAGGTGCACAACGTCCACGGGCTGCATGCGGCCGAGCTCGGCTCGTCGGCGTCGGTCGCCGTCGGCGACCCGGTCGTCGCGGTCGGCTCGCCGCTCGGGCTGGCCGGCACCGTGACGAGCGGCATCGTGAGCGCCCTGGACCGGCCGGTCGAGGCGAGCGACTCCGAGGGCAACACCGACGACGTCATCGACGCCATCCAGACCGACGCCGCGATCAACCCCGGCAACTCCGGCGGCCCGCTGGTCAACCTCCAGGGTCAGGTCATCGGCGTCAACTCGGCGATCGCGACGCTGGCCGGCGGCCTGCCGTTCTCCTCCGGCCAGGGGGGCAACATCGGGCTGGGCTTCGCGATCCCGATCGACCAGGCCAAGCGCTCGGCATCGCCAGATCATCAAGCAGGGCTACTCCACCCACGCCATCATCGGCGTCCGGCTCGACGCCACCTACGCCGGCGACGGCGCCAAGATCGTCGGACCCGCGCGGCGGCGACGCCGTCGTCGCCGGGCGGCCCGGCCGACACACGCCGGGCTGCAGGACGGTGACGTCATCATCGGGGTCGACGGTACGACGATCACCAACGCGGACGAGCTCATCGTCGAGATCCGCAAGCGCGTGCCCGGCCAGCACGTGACGATCACCTACCTGCGCGACGGCAGCCGGCACACGACCACCGTGGTCCTCGGCTCGGCGCGCAGCCTGATGTTCGACCACCTGGGCTGGAGCGAGCTGGTCGTCCTCGCGATCGTCGGCGCTGATCGTGTTCGGGCCCGACCGGCTGCCGAAGGCCATCGGCGACGCGGCGCGCTGCTGCGCCAGCTGCGGGCGATGGCCCGGGACGCCACCGACCGGGCTCAAGGCCGAGCTGGGCCCCGAGATGGCCGACCTCGACCTGGCCTCGCTGCACCCGAGGCGGTTCGTCCAGTCCGTGCTCGACGACGACGAGCGGCCGACGGGCGCACGCCGGCTCCCGGCCGCAGCCGCTCGAGCCGGGCGAGCGCCCGCCGTACGACGTCCGACGCCACCTGACCCGGGCCGGTCGCCCCGCGCCTGCCCCCGCCGCCGGCCTGCCCCCACCGGTGAATCACTGCTGTTGCCGGCCCGCCCACGGGTGAATCACTGCTGTTGCCGGCCCGCCCACGGGTGAATCATTGCTGTTCGCCGGCCCGCCCACGGGTGAATCACTGCTGTTGCCGGCCCGCCCACGGGTGAATCACTGCTGTTGCTATATCCCAGTAGTGATTCACCGGTGGGGGCAGCCCGAGTGGGGGGCAGCCCGGGTGGGGCGGCAGCCCGAGTGGGGCAGCAACGGGTCGGGTCAGCTCACCGGGGTCAGGTTGAGCTGGCGGCCGACGAGCGAGCTGCTCCGCGCGCCCAGCACCTTGGCGATCGCCACGAAGGCCTGCGCCGCCGGCGAGTCGGGCTGGGCGACGACGATCGGCACCCCGGTGTCGCCGCCCTCGCGCAGCCGCGGGTCGATCGGCACCGAGCCGAGCAGCGGCACCGGCGCGCCCAGCAGTGCGGTCAGCGAGTCGGCGACGTGCTGGCCGCCGCCCGAGCCGAACACGTCGACCATCTCGCCGCAGTGCGGGCAGGGCAGCCCGGCCATGTTCTCGATGACGCCGGCCACCCGCTGCCGGGTCTGCATCGCGACCGCACCGGCGCGCTCGGCGACCTCGCGCGCCGCGACCTGCGGCGTCGTGACGACGACGACCTCGGCCGCCGGGCAGCAGCTGGGCGGACGGAGATGGCGATGTCGCCGGTGCCGGGCGGCAGGTCGAGCAGCAGCACGTCGAGGTCGCCCCAGTAGACGTCGGCGAGCAGCTGCTCGAGGGCCCGGTGCAGCATCGGGCCGCGCCACACGATCGGCCGGTTGCCCTCGACGAACATGCCGGCGGAGACGACCTTCACGCCGTGGGCCTCGGGCGGCATGATCATGCCGTCGACCACGGCCGGCGGGTGGTCGACGCCGAGCATCCGCGGCAGCGAGTGGCCGTAGACGTCCGCGTCGACGACGCCGACGGTCAGCCCCTGCCGGGCCATCGCCACGGCGAGGTTGACGGTCGTCGACGACTTGCCGACCCCGCCCTTGCCGCTGGCGACCGCGAAGACCCGGGTCAGCGAGCCGGGCTCGGCGAACGGGATCGTCCGGGCCGGCCGGCCGCCCTGCAGCGACGACCGCAGCTGCTGCCGCTGCTCGTCGCTCATCACGTCGAGCTCGACCCGGACTCCGGTGACGCCGGCCACCTTCGACACCGCCGCGGTGACGTCGGAGGTGATGCGGTCGCGCATCGGGCAGCCCGAGATGGTCAGGTAGATGCCGACCTCGACCGAGCCGTCCGGGGCCACGGCGACGGACTTGACCATGCCGAGCTCGGTGATCGGCCGGTGGATCTCGGGGTCGGAGACGGTCGCCAGCGCGGCGCGGATGGCATCTCGGACGGTGGGCTCATGATGTGCCCAGGGTACGTCGGCTCCGCCCCGGCCTCGACTTCGGCGCTTTCGACCGCGACACGCCGCAGAATGCCGGTGATCATGGTCAGGACGTTGCCGAAGTGGTGATGGCGCGGTGGAGCGGGGGCGGGCCTCAGGCTCGGCGGGCGCAGCGGTTGACGAGCGCGACCAGGCGCTCCTCGAGCAGCACCGGCTCCACCGGCTTGGCGAGGTAGTCGTCCGCGCCGGCGATGCGCGCGTCGGTCTCGATCGCCGGCGTCGTGTCGCCGGTGAACAGCATCACCGGCAGGGCCGCGGTGTGCGCCTCGGCCTCGCAGCAGCCGGATCATCTCCACGCCGGTCAGGTCCGGCAGCACGTGGTCGACGAGCACGCCGTCGTACGCGCCGCTGGCGGCCCGGTCGAGGCCCTCCCCGGCGGTCTCGACCGCGTCGACCTCGATCGTGCCGGCCAGCGTGGTCGTGACGTAGGCCCGCACCGACGGGTCGTCCTCGACGAGCAGCAGCCGCGGCGGCCCGTCCGGCAGCGCCTGTGCGCCGCCGCCGCGGGTGGGCACGGCGGTCCGGCACCACGGGCAGACCCGCCACTCCGCCTCGAGCGCCCGGTCACACGTGGCGCAGTGGCCGCGGTCGATCGTCGCGGCGCACCAGGGGCAGGCGACCATGTCGCTGCCGAGGGCGCCGCCGCAGGCGCTGCAGTGCGACCCCGGTCGAGGAGTCGACGTGCGTGACCCGCAGGACCTCCTCGTACGTCGTGAGCCCGGCGTGGGCCTTGCCGATCGCCGAGGCGCGCAGCGTCGTCATGCCCTCGGACAGCGCTGCGGCTGCGACCGCGCCCTCGTTCGGCGTCGACATCAGCACCCCGCGCATCTGGGCGGTCACCGGGCAGCACCTCGAACACGCCCACCCGCCCGCGGTAGCCGGTGCCGCCGCAGTCGGCGCAGCCGACGCCGCGCATCGGTGTCGCCTGCTGCAGCTCCGTCTCGTCGATGCCGAGCAGCGTGAGGATCCGGTCCGGCGGGGAGTACGGCGCCGCGCAGGCGTCGCAGGCACGGCGGACCAGTCGCTGCGCGACGACGAGCGACAGCGACGAGGCGACGAGGAACGGCTCGACGCCCATGTCGATGAGCCGGGTCAGCGCCGCCGGGGCGCGGTTGGTGTGCAGGGTGGTCAGCACCAGGTGGCCGGTGAGCGATGCCTCGAGGGCGAGCTTCGCGGTCTCGTGGTCGCGGACCTCGCCGACGAGGACGACGTCGGGGTCCTGGCGCAGCACCGAGCGCAGCCCGCGGGCGAAGGTCAGGCCGGCCCGCTCGTGCACCTGCACCTGGGTGATCCCGGTCGACCTGCATCTCGACCGGGTCCTCGAGCGTGACGATGTTGCGGTCGGGCGTCTTGATCTGGTGGATCGCGCTGTAGAGCGTGCTGCGTCTTGCCCGATCCGGTCGGCCCGGTGATGAGGACCAGGCCCTGGGGCGCGACGAGCGTCCCGAGCAGCGACTCGAGCTGCTTCTCGCCCATCCCGATCTTCGTCAGGGGCGGCACCGAGTCGGCCTTGGCCAGCAGCCGGATGACGACCTTCTCGCCGTGTGATGTTCGGCAGCGTGCTGACGCGCGCGTCGAGCGACGGCGCCTTCGACCTGCAGCCGGGTGCGGCCGTCCTGCGGCAGCCGGCGCTCGGCGATGTCGAGGTTGCTCGATCACCTTGATGCGGCTGACGATGCCCGGCGCGCCGCGGCGCGGGGCACGGTCATGACGTCGCGGAGCAGGCCGTCGACGCGGTAGCGGATGCGCACCTCGCGCGGCCTGCGGCTCGACGTGGATGTCGCTGGCGCGGGCGCGGACGGCGTCGGCGAGGATCGCGTTGACCAGCCGCACGGTCGGCGCGTCGACGACGGCGTCGTCGGTCGTCCTGCTCGTCGGTGTCGTGGCGGGTCGAGGTCCTCGAGCATCATCGCGACGTCGGCGCTGTCCTCGGACAGCGACCAGATGCGGGCGATGAGGTCGCGCACCTGCGCCGCGCTGGCGACCGACGACGCTTGAGGTCGGCTGATGCCGGCGTAGAGCTTGACGTCGTCGAGCGCGACGACGTTCGTCGGGTCGGCGCAGGCGAGCGTCACGACGCCCGTTCTCGTCCCGGGCGATGGGGAGCACCAGGTGCCGCTCGGCGACGGCCTGCGGGCAGCAGCCGGGCCACGTCGGCCTGCAGCGGCATCGCCGCCGAGGTCGACGAGGTCGAGCGACAGCGCGCCGGCCAGCGCGGCGGCGACCTGCGCGCTCGGTGGCGAAGCCGAGCTCGACCACGAGCGGTGCCCAGGCGCACGCGTCGCCCCTGGCGGGCGGCGTCGCGTCTGCGCGGTGAGGGCAGCCTCGAGCTGCTCCTCGGTGATGGCGCCCTGCTCGACGAGCACCTCGCCGAGCCGGCGCCGGACCGTGTGTCGTGGGCTTCACGGGTATGTTCTCGGCCATTGTTGAGCCAATCTGAGTAGCTCTTCGAACTGGTCCGAGTGAATGTCCCGGCAATCGGGCTCAGTCGGCTCGCGACCGCCCGGTCGGGCCTCCCCGTCAGTCCGTCTCCGCCTCCTCGTCCGGTGTCGCGCGGCGCCCAGGTCCTCGAGCAGCCGCTGCAGCTCGCCCCGGAGGTAGTCGCGGGTGGCCACCTCGCCGAGCGCGACCCGCATCGCGGCCACCTCGCGGGCGAGGTACTCGGTGTCGGCGACCGCCCGCTCGCTGAGCGCCCGGTCCTGCTCGTACTGCACGCGGTCGCGGTCGGCCTGCCGGTTCTGCGCGAGCAGGATCAGCGGGGCGGCGTACGACGCCTGCAGCGACAGCAGCAGCGTGAGCAGCGTGAAGTTGTTGCCCTTCGGGTCGAACGCCAGCGCGTCGGCGCACGACGACGTTCCAGAGCAGCCACGCCGCGATGAACAGCGTCATGTAGCCGATGAACCGCCAGGTGCCGAGGAACCGCGCGACCCGCTCGGAGAGCCGGCCGAACGCGCTCGGCGTCGTACCCGCGGCAGCGGCAGGCCCGGCCGGACGTCGCGGGGCTGGTCCAGCCGCGGCGCGCGCCCGGTCGCTCACGCGCCACGGGCGGCCTCCCCGGCCGGGTCGCTCGCGCCAGTTCTCGGGGCAGCAGGTGGTCGAGCACGTCGTCGACGGTGACCGCGCCGAGCAGGTGGTCGGCGTCGTCGACGATCGGGCACCGCCACGAGGTTGTAGGTCGCGAGGTACGCCGTGACCTCGGTCAGCGGGCAGTCCGGGCCCAGCGGGTCGATGTCGCTGTCGACCACGCCGGAGACCAGCGCGCTCGGCGGCTCGCGCAGCAGCCGCTGGATGTGCGCGATGCCGAGGAACTTGCCGGTCGGGGTCTCCGTCGGCGGCCGGCAGACGTAGACCTGGGCGGCGAGGGCGGGGTCAGGTTCGGGGTCGCGCACCCGGGCCAGCGCCTCGGCGACCGTCGCGTCCGGCGGCAGGACGACCGGCTCGGTCGTCATCATGCCGCCGGCGGTGTTCTCGGAGTAGGTCAGCAGCCGGCGGACCGGGTCCGCCTCGTCCGGCTCCATCAGCGCGAGCAGCCGCTCCTGCTCGTCCGATCGGCAGCTCGCCCAGCAGGTCGGCGGCGTCGTCGGGGGCCATGGCCTCGAGCACGTCCGCGGCCCGCTCGCTCCTCGAGCTGCGGCCAGGATCTCGACCTGGTCGTCCTCGGGCAGCTCCTCGAGCACGTCGGCGAGCCGCTCGTCGTCGAGCGCGGCGGCGACCTCGCCCGCGCCGCTTGTCCGACAGCTCGTGCATGACGTGGGCGAGGTCGGCGGCGCGCAGCTGGTCGAAGGCCGCGAGCAGGTTGGCCGCGCCCTGCTCCTCCTCGCGGCTGGGTGAACCCGGTGACCTGGTCCCAGTCGAGCGTCTGCAGCTGGCCGCGGCGGCGGAACCGCCCCGCCGCTGCGCACGGCGACCCGGGTGACGAACCAGTCGCGGGTGCGGCTCTGGTCCATGGCGACGTCGACGACGGTGACCGTCGTGCCGTCCTCGGTCGTGGCGACCTTGCGGTCGAGCAGCTCGGTGATCACCAGCGTCTCGCCGGGTCGGCGCTCGAAGCGGCGCAGGTTGATCCGGCCGCGGACGATGACGGAGTCGGCGTCGACGCTCGACACCTGGCCCATCGGCATGAAGACGCGCCGGCGCGGCTGCACCTCCACGACCAGGCCGAGGACCCGCGGCGGCTGCGCGCCGGTGCGCAGGACGACGACGACGTCGCGGACCCGGCCGACCTGGTCGGCGTTGGGGTCGAGCACGGTCAGACCGGCCAGGCGGGCGATGAAGACCCGGGTCGTCGTACCGGTCGCCATGCCCCGGAGGTTACCGCCGCGGGCCGCGCCTGCCGCGGCACCGAGCCGGTAGGGTCCGCCGGGTGACCCGACTGCTGAAGACCGCTCGTGGCCGTCCCGTCTGATCGCCCTCGTGGCCGGCTGCGGGGGCGGCGACGGCGGCAACGGCATCGAGACGTGTCCGCCGACAAGGCCCTGGCCAAGGTCAAGGCGGATGCCGCGGACGTGGCCTCCGTGCATGCCTTGGGCGAGGTCAACCAGGGCGGCCAGCAGCTCGGCCTCGACGTGCACGCCGGGCAGGCGGAGGGCAGCGGGACGCTGTCGATCGGCGGTGCCGCAGCTCGAGATGCGACTCCTCGACGGCACCGCCTACCTCCGCGGCGATGCGGCGGCGTACGCGGCCTTCGGCGCGCCCGAGGCCCAGGCGAAGCTCGTCGCCGACAAGTGGCTCAAGTCCTCGACGGACGGCCGGGCAGTTCAGCAGCTTCTCGGACGTTCCTCGACGTCAAGAGCCTGTTCGACTCGATGCTCTCGCCGGAGGCCGAGGTCGACCGTCGGCGCAAGACCACGATCAACGGCCAGGCGCGCTGAGCTGCTCGACGCGCAAGGACAGACGGCAAGCTCTACGTCGCGACGAGCCGGCGGCGCCGCTGCCGCTGCGCATCGAGAAGGCCGGCAGCGAGGGCGGCAGCATCGACTTCCCGACTACGGCGCCGACATCTCCGTCTCGGCACCGGAGGGCGCGGTCGACCTGTCACAGCTCGGCCAGTAACGGCGCGGTCGTGCCGCTCGACTACCAGGTCGTCGACGTCTTCACCGACCGGCGCGTTCGCCGGCAACCCGCTCGCCGTCGTGCTCGACGCCGACGACCTGTCCGACCGAGCAGCTGCAGGCGATCGCGCGCGAGTTCAACCTCTCCGAGACCGCCTTCCCGGTCGCGGCCGACCGACGGACGGCGCCGACTACCGGCTGCGGATCTTCACGCCCGGGTCCGAGCTGCCCTTCGCCGGGCACCCGTCCGTCGGGCACCGCGTGGGTGCTCCACGCGCTCGGGCGGCTCGGCGCGGCCGGGTCGTGCAGCAGTGCGGCGCCGGGCTGCTGCACGCTCGAGGTCGACCGCGGACGAGGTGACGCTCGACCGGCGGTGAGCCCACGCGTCGGCGGCCGCGTCGACGCCGCGACGGCCGCTGCCGCCGCGGTCGGGCTCGCGCCGGCCGACCTCGCCGGCGCACCGCCGCGCTGGGCCGGCACCGGCCTGGACTTGGCCTACCTGCCGGTCCGCGCCGACGCCGTCGGCCCGGGCGCGTCCCGACCTCGGCCGGCTCGCCGAGCTGTCCGCCGGTGGCCGGACCGTGCCGGGGTCGGCCGTCGGTCGGCTGGTCGCGCCCGGCCGGGCGCACGTCCGCGTCTTCGCCGCCGGCGTCGGCGTCGCGGAGGACCCGGCGACCGGGTCCGCCGCGCTGGGGCTCGGCGTCTGGCTCGTCGCGGCCGGGCTGGCCGCGCCGGACGGCGAGGCGGCGTACGACGATCGCGCAGGGGGCGGAGATGGAGCGGCCGTCCCGGCTCTCGTGCGTGGTCGCGGGCCGCGGCGGCCGCGCCGTCGAGTGCCGGGTCAGCGGGTGCGGTCGTGCCCGTGGCGCCAGGGGCGATCGGCGGTGCCGGCCGCGCGTCGTCAGCTCGGTGAGCCGCCCCGGTTGCGGCGGCGGCCGGCCGCGCAGGTGCAGCGGGCGCGGCACCCGGCTGCGCGCCGGGCTCGGCGGCGGGGCGTGCGCGTGGGAGGCCGTCGACGGGTCGTCCGGGTCTCGGCAGCGTCCCGGTCGGGCGTCAGGCCGCCACAGCGTGCACTCGCGCGGCCCAGCGCTCCCCGGCGGCGGCTCCCCGTCGGGCAGGTTGAGCCGCTTGCGCCAGCAGCGCCGGCATGACCGCCGCCCACTCCTCGCTGCCCGGCTCGACGCGGCCGACCGCGTGCCTCGAACATGACGAGCCGGCGCCCTTGTCCTTGCTGCGCACGGTCACGTAGGCGTCCGGCTCGCCGCCGTCGAGGCCCGCGGGCACCGGCTGCTCGAGCCCGCCGGTCAGCACGTAGGCGGCGCCGTCCTGCCACGCGTGCCACACGGCCTGCGCGCGGTGCCCGGGCCGCGCCGGGCGCAGCCACACCAGCCCGGACTTCTTCGCCGCCTCCTCGATCAGCGCTGCGGTGGCCGGCGGCGTCCATGGGCGAGACTCTACGGGTGACGGGCGCCGGCGACCGCCCCCGCCGGTCCGCTCGACGCTGCCGCCGGCGCGCCGACCTCGCGGTCATGGCGGTCGCGCTCGCCGCGGTGTCCACCTCGGGCCCGCTGATCGCGGCGACCGCGGCGCCCGCACTCGCGATCGCGTTCTGGCGCAACGCGATGGCCTCCGGCGTGCTCGTCCCCTCGACGCTGACGACGGGCCGGTCCGAGCTGGCCGGCGCTCAGCCGGTCGCGAGCGGCGCGCTTGCCGCTCGTCGCCGGGCGTGCTGCTGGCGCCGCACTTCGGACCTGGGTGCCGAGCCTGACGCTACACCAGCGTGTCGTCGGCGACCGCGCTCGTCGCGACGCAGCCGATCTGGGCCGCGCTGCTCGCCCGCCGCGCCGGGCACCACATCCCGCGCCGGGCCTGGGTCGGCATCGTCGTCGCGGTGGTCGGTGCCGCGCTCGTCACCGGCGTCGACGTGACGGTGTCGGGTCGGGCCCTCGCCGGTGACGTGCTCGCGATCGCCGGCGGCGCGCTTCGCCGCGGCGTACATGGCGGCGGGCAACCGGGTGCGGCAGCAGCGTGAGCACGACGACCTACACCACCATCTGCTACGTCGTCGACGCGCGGTCGTGCTGCTGGTCGCGCTGCGCTGGCCGGCGGGCCAGCCGCTCGCGGGCTACGGCGCCGGCGCCTGGCTCAAGCTCGCGGCGCTGACGGCGGGCGCGCAGTTCCTCGGCCACTCGCTGTTCAACCGGGTGCTGCGGACGACGAGCCCGACCGTCGTCTCGCTCGCGATCCTGTTCGAGGTGCCGGGGGCGACGTTGCTCGCCGCGGTGTGGCTGCACCAGCGTCCGCATCTCGCCGCGCGTCCCGGGGCTGGTCCTGCTCGTCGCCGGTGTCGCCGCGGTCGTCGACGCCCGGGACCGCTCGACGCCCCCCGCCGTACCGGCGGAGTGACCTCAACTCCTGTCCTCCCGCGGAGTAGCCTCCCGCGGGTGTTTCGCTCGCGCCGCACCGTCCTCGCCGTTCCCGGCTCCAACCAGCGGATGATCGAGAAGGCCCGGGGCCTCGACGCCGACGAGGTGTTCCTCGACCTGGAGGACGCGGTCGCGCCCGACGCGAAGGACGGACCGCGCGCACGAACGTCGTCGCCGCGCTGCGCGAGGGCGACTGGGGCGAGCGCACGATGGCCGTCCGCGTCAACGACTGGACGACGCCGTGGACCTTCCGCGACGTCCTCGACGTGGTCATCTCCGCCGGTGCGCGGGTCGACTGCGTGCTGCTGCCGAAGGCGGAGTCGGCGCATCACGTCGCGGCACTCGACCTCCTCCTCACCCAGGTCGAGAAGGCAGCCGGCCTCGACGTCGGCCGGATCGGCCTCGAGGTGCAGATCGAGTCCGCCAGGGGCCTGCAGGACATCGACGCGATCGCGGCCGCCTCGCCGCGCGTCGAGGCCCTCGTCTTCGGCCCGGCCGACTTCATGGCCAGCGTCAACATGCGCTCGCTGACCGTCGGCGAGCAGCCGCCGGGCTACGACGTCGGCGACGCCTACCACTACGCGCTCATGCGCATCCTCGTGTGTGCGCGGGCCCACGGGCTGCAGGCGATCGACGGGCCGTACCTGCAGGTCCGGGACGTCGCCGCCTTCCGCCGCAGTGCGCAGCGCGCGGCCGCCCTCGGGTACGACGGCAAGTGGGCCCTGCACCCGGACCAGATCGCCGCCGGCAACCGCGTCTTCACCCCGACGCAGGACGACTACGACCGCGCCGAGGCCGTCCTGGAGGCCTATGCCCACGCGACGTCGGAGGCCGGCGGGCGGCGCGGTGCGGTGATGCTGGGCGACGAGATGATCGACGAGGCATCGCGGAAGATGGCCCTGGTCGTCGCGGCCAAGGGCCGGGCCGCCGGGCTCGAGCGCGGGAGTGGCACGTGAGCGACGAGTCGTCCTCCGGAGACGAGGCGGTCGAGCGGGTCGAGGAGTTCCTGCGCCGCAGCCGCGAGCGCCTCGGGCTCAGCGGGTTCCGCAAGTTCATCCTGCGCGGCAGCGTCGTCGACCTCGCGACCGGCGTCGTCATCGGCGCCGCGTTCACGGCAGTCGTCACGGCGCTGGTCACCGACTTCCTCACCCCGCTCATCGGCATCCCGCTCGGCGCCGCGGACAGCTTCGCCAGCCGCTACTGGGAGGTCGGCGGCGCGCACTTCCTCTACGGCGACTTCCTCAACAAGCTGCTGTCGCTGCTCCTCGTCGGGTTGGCGCTCTACTACTTCGTCGTCATCCCGGTGAACTCGCTCATGGAGCGGTTCAAGCCGGAGACCGAGCCGGGCAAGCAGACCAAGGTCTGCCCGGAGTGCAAGAGCTCGATCCCGTACGACGCCACCCGGTGCGCGTTCTGCACCGTCCGCCAACCGCCGCTGGAGCAGGCCGAGATCAAGACCTGAGCGCGCCCATCCGGTGCAGCTCGTCGAGCAGCCCGGGCGACAGGGGCAGCTCCGCGACCTCGGCCGGCGTGCACCAGCGCACGTCGTCGGCGTCGTCACCGGCGCGCAGCTGCCCGCCGACCACGTGACGCCGCGAAGTCGTGCACCCGGTAGCCCCCGGCGAGGTCGACCGTCAGCAGCAGGGGTCCGACCTCGACGCTGCAGCCCGGTTTCCTCGGCCACCTCCCGCGCCGCCGCCGCGGCGGCGGACTCGCCGGGCTCGATCCGCCCGCCGGGCAGCGACCAGCGTCCGGCCGAGGGCTCGTGCGCCCGCCGGACGAGCAGCAGCCGGCCGGCCGCGTCGCGCACCACGGCTCCGGCGCACTCGACCGGTGGCGGTTTCTTCGGCGCGACGTTCGGGGACATGGTCACCGAGGGTAGGAGGCCTGTCTCGCTATGTGGATCGTGCTGCTCGTCATCATCGTCGTCGCCCTGTTCGTCGCGCTCCTGGTCGGTGGTTGGGGCGGTTTCGGCGGATCGCGGGTGATTCGTCGCACGGTGGTGCGACGTCGGCCCCCGACCGAGGTCGTGGAACGCCCGGTCCGTGTCCGCCGCGAGTAGGCCGCGAGTAGGACGGCGACCGACGAGGTCAGCCCTCCGGGGGCTTGACGGCGCGGCCTTCGGCCAGGGACCGTGATCGCGTGCGACCGGAGCCCACCTGCCCCCGGTGCGGGGGCGAGCTCCGCGCCCCCGGCCTCTGGTCGAGCGCGTGGCAGTGCGCGCAGCACGGCAGCGCGCCGCCGTACACCGTCCTGACGCACGCGGGCATCGAGGCGGTCGAGCACATCGTCAAGCGCGCCAAGGTGCCGCTCTGGCTTCCTCACGGCCTGTCCGCGGGATGGTTGTGCAGCGGCTTCGGCTACGCCGGCGACGACCGCGACGGCGCCCGGGCCTCGGTCACCAGCATGTCCGGCCCCAGCCCGCTCGGCGGGGCCGCGGACATCCTCTTCGTCGCCGAGGAGATGGGCGTCGGCCTCGGCGCCCGCCACGCCGGGCTTCCCGGCCCGGACCCCGGCACCGGCTTCGACTTCGGGCCGCCTGACGCCAAGGTCGAGATCGCCGGGCACCCCACCGCCCTGTGGAGCCTGCCCGCACCGGGCGACTGCGCCGCCTTCGTGGGGGAGGCCAAGGGGTACTGGCTGTGGGTGCTCGTCTGGCCGGCGGCCGCCGGCGTGATCATGTACGACGCCCTGACGCTCACCGACCTGCGTGACGGCTACCTCGAGGCGGAGATGGCCTTCGGTAGCGTGTCGCCGCGGCTGTCCGCCGTACCCGCCGTCGGCTGACCACCGGCCGCAAGCCGCTGCCTGGTCGCCCGCTGCCCGGTCATTAGTCTCAGCCGGGCCATGAACCACCTCGCGTTCGACGTCAAGCTCTTCACCGAGGTCTTCGTCACGCTCGTCGTCATCATGGACCCGGTCGGCACGATCCCGCTGTTCCTGGCGCTGACCGGCGGGCGGAGCCTGAAGAGCCGACGCCGCCTCGCCTGGCAGGCGGTGCTGGTCGCGGTCGGGGTCATCGCCGCGTTCGCATTGTTCGGCCAGCAGATCCTGCGCTATCTCGGCATCAGCGTCGCCGCGCTGCAGGGGGCCGGTGGGCTGCTGCTGGTCCTGGTGGCGCTCGAGCTGCTCACCGGCAAGCAGGAGCGGCCGGAGGACGTGCCCGACGTCAACGTCGCGCTGGTGCCGCTCGGGACGCCGCTGCTCGCCGGGCCGGGTGCGATCGTGGCGACCATCGTGTTCGTCCGCGGCGCCCACGGGGCCGCCGACGCGTGGGCGATCGTCGCGGGCATCGTGGCGGTGCACCTCGTCCTCTACCTGGCGCTGCGCTTCGCCAACGTCATCCTGCGGCTCATCCGCGAGGGCGGTGTCCTGCTCGTCACCCGCATCTCCGGCCTGCTGCTGTCGGCGATCGCGATCCAGCTCGTCGCCGACTCCGCGCTCGCGTTCGCCCGGCAGGCGTGACCGCGGCCGGCCGTCCCCAGCCCGGGCGCGGCGAGGCGATTTCGTCGGCGGTCGGCGGCAGACTGCCCGGTGTGACCGCGACGCAGCTCGACCTGGCTGGGATGCCCGCCCGGCTGTTCTCGTGCACCCCGTCGCGGCTCGCGACCTGGCTCGACTGCCCCCGTCGCTACCGGTTCGTCTACGTCGACCGGCCGACCCCGCCGAAGGGCCCGCCGTGGGCCCACAACAGCGTGGGCGCCGCGGTGCACACGGCGCTGGCCACCTGGTGGTCGCTGCCGGTCGAGCAGCGTACGCCGGCCGCCGCGGCCGCCGCCGTACGCCGGAAGTGGATCCCGCTCGGCTTCCGCGACGACGCGCAGAGCGACGAGTGGCGCGAGCGGGCGGCGGAGATGACGCAGCGGTACGCCGCCGGGCTCGACCCGCACGACGAGCCGGTCGGCGTCGAGCGGACCGTGGCGATGCGCACCGACCGGCTCGCGGTGTCGGGCCGGATCGACCGGCTCGACCGGCGGGGTGACGAGCTGGTGGTCGTCGACTACAAGACCGGCCGGCACGTGCTCAGCACCGACGACGCGCGCGGCTCTCTCGCCCTCGCGCTCTACGCCCTGGCCGCTTCGCGCACGCTGCGCAGCTCGTGCACCCGCGTCGAGCTTCACCACCTGCCCTCCGGTGACGTGGTCGAGTGGACGCACACACCCGAGACCCTCGACCGGCACCTGCGGCGCGCGGAGGACATCGCCGCGGAGGCGGCGGCGGCGCAGGCCGGCGCCGACGCCGAGGGGGCGGGCGACGACCCGTTTCCGCCCCGCCCCGGGCCGATGTGCGGCTGGTGCGACTTCTCCGCCCACTGCCCGGAGGGTCGGGCGGCGCGGGGCCCGCAGCCGTCCTGGGCCGGGCTGCCCGCCGAGGCCGCGCCGCTCGACGACCCGGGCTGACCGCGCGGCAACATGACGGTGCCGGCCCGGCGCCGCCGGACCGACGTGGGCAACCCGGCGCTGTGGCTACGGCCCGAGCCGCGGATCGTCGTTCGGGGCGGAGACGGCGAGGCGGGCCCGGGCCGCCCGCTGGTGCGGACCCTCGCGGAAGCGCTCGGGGGCGAGGGCGAGCCCGGCTCGCAGAGCCCGGACCGAGGCGGTCGCTGCGAGGTCGGTCGGCGGGAGCGCCGGCATCCCGTAGAGCCGGCGCGCCCAGCGCGGAAGCAGCGCGGCGGCGAGCCCGGCGACGCCCGCCCAGGCGGGCCGGGCGGGAGTGAGCAGCCGCAGCTGCCTCGGCATCGGCGGGGCGATGACGTAGCCCGCGACCCGCCGGGTGCGGCCGTCGACCCCGAGGCTCGGGCGCATGCGCGCGAAGTAGCCCGCCATGGCGGCAGCGGTCGACGGGACGTCGGCCGGGTCGAGCCCGACGACGGTGGCCGCGCGCGTCTGCTCGGCGTAGTAGTCGTCGATCTCGGTGGCGGACAGCCCGCCACCCGCGCGCTGGTAGGTGCTGAGGAACGACTCGACCTCGCAGCAGTGGACCCAGCGCAGCAGCTCCGGGTCGTCGGCGCGGTAGGCCACGGCGGTGTCGGCGTCGACGCCTCGGACCGTGCGGTGGATCGCCCGGACGCGCGCGCCGATCGCCTCGACCTCGGCGGTGCTGCCGAAGGACACCACGCCGACGTAGTCGGCGGTCCGCAGCAGCCGGCCCCACGGATCGGCGCGGAAGTCGGAGTGCCGCAGCACACCGGCCATGGCCGCCGGGTGCACGGCCTGCAGCAGCAGCGCGCGCAGGCCGGCCACCCACATGATCGGGTCGCCGTGCACGCGCCAGGTGACGCTGCCCGGGCCGAACCGGCCCGGGTCGCCCGGCGTGGCCCGGTCGGCCGCAGCCGCCGCCGTGGCGCCGGGGTTGTCAGGCATCGCGCGACCCGTCCACCGACGACCAGAAGTCCAGCAGGACGCGGGCGGTGGCCTCGGGCGCCTCGCACGCCGGGGAGTGCACCGAGTCGTCGATCACCTCGTAGCGGGCGTCGAGGCGGGTGGCCATGACCTGCTGCTCCGCGGGCGTCCAGGCGTCGTCCGCGACGCCGTGCGCGACGAGCACGGGCAGGTCTACCGCGGCCAGGGCGTCGACCTCGTCCGGTGCGGAGGTGATCTCCCGGCCCATCACGACGACGCCCAGCGGGGCGGCGGCCAGCCACCGCCGGTTGAGGAACTCGGCCACCTCGGGCGGCGCGGCCTGCACCCGCGGGTCCTGCCGGTCGAGATCGGCCGCCGCGGCCGCGAGGGCCTCGATGCCGCCGTCCTCCAGCACCTGGGACATCAGCGGGATGACCTGCGCCCGGCGGCCACCGATCGCTCCCGGACCCGAGCCCAGCAGCGTCAGCGACCGGGGGGCGGTGCCGTCGAGCACGGTACGACGGGCGACGAGCCCGCCGAAGGAGTGGCCGACCAGGTGTGCCGGCTCGCCGAGCCAGGACAGCAGGGCGGCGACGTCCTTCGCCAGCGCCGCGACGGTGTAGGCCTGCGGGTCGTCCGGGCCGGGCGACTCGTACTGGCCGGCCAGGTCCACCGCGACGCAGCGATGCCCGGCGCGGGCGAGCGGGGCGAGGACCGGTAGGAAGTCCTCCTTGCTGCCCGTGTAGCCCGGCACGAGCAGGGCGGGCGCCCGCGCGGGTGCGCCTGCCGGGGGCTCGGCCACCAGCGCGGCGAGCTCTGCCGAGGCTCCCGGTACGCGGCGGGACCGGACCTCGGGCGGCACCACCATGCTGGGCGGAACGCTCACGGGCTCACGCTACCCGCGGGTACACTGTGCCGGGTCGGACAAACCGGTCGGGGGGCACCGGCACCGGGGCGTCCGCCCGCTCGTCGCGGTCACCGTCGACTGTCGGCTCGACCCTGTTCCCTCATCGGCCCTCGGGGGGCTCCGTGACCCGCACCATCGCCGTCGCGAACCAGAAGGGCGGCGTCGCCAAGACGACGACCGTGGCCTCGCTCGGCGCCGCGCTGGCCGAGCTCGGGCAGCGCGTGCTGCTCGTCGACCTCGATCCGCAGGCGTGCCTGACGTTCTCCCTCGGCCTCGACCCGGAGACGGTGGAGCTGTCCGTGCACGACGTGCTCCTCGGCCGGGTGTCGGCCGGCATGGCCGTGCAGTCCACGAGTGACGGCGCCGACCTGCTGCCGGCGACCATCGAGCTCGCCGGCTGCGAGGCGATGCTGCTCACGCGCACCGGTCGGGAGTACACGCTCCGCACGGCGCTCGAGGACCTCGACCGCCCCTACGACGTCGTCCTGCTCGACTGCGCGCCGTCGCTCGGCGTCCTCACCATCAACGCCCTCACCGCGGCTGACGAGGTGCTCGTGCCGCTGCAGTGCGAGACGCTGTCCCACCGCGGCGTCGGCCAGCTGCTCGACACGGTCCAGGACGTGCAGCGGCTGACCAACCGCGCGTTGCGCGTCCTCGGTGTGCTGCCGACGCTCTTCGACTCCCGCACGACACACGCCCGTGCCGTCCTGGCCGACGTGTCCGCGCGTTACGGCCTCGACGTCATCGAGCCTCCCATCGCCAAGTCGGTGCGCTTCGCCGAGGCGCCGGCGTCGGGCCGGTCGATCCTGCGGACCGCGGGCCGGACGCCGGGCGCGGCCGCCTACCGGACCCTGGCGCGGCGGATCGCCGGCCTCGAGGAGCCCGCCACCGAACAACCCAGCCCCGAAGATTCCCGTGCCGACGGGCCCAGCGTCGACGGGCCCAGCGTCGACGGGCCCAGCGTCGACGTCGTCGACGAGCTCATCGACCTGGCCGGCGAGGTGGTGCCGTCGTGACGACGTTCGACCGGCTGCGGCCCCGGGGTGAGGTGGCGGGCGGCGCGGTGCGCCCCCTCGCCGACTCCGAGGGCAAGCGTGCGTTGTTCTCCTCGGCCGGCCCGGACAGCGCCCGCCCGGCAGGCGGGACGGTGACCGTCGAGTGCGCCCGGTGCGGCAAGCGGACCGAGCTGTCGCCGTTCGCCGCGGCCCGCACCATGCTCCCGTCGTTCCTGCTGTCGGTCTCCATCGGGCGGGGCGACCGGGAGTCCACCGTCGGGCTCTCGCGCCGGCAGCACGGCGCCTTCCTGCGCTGCCCGGCATGCGGCCGCGGGTCGTGGACCCGGCTGACCGTGCACGTCTGAGGTCGTCGGGGGCGGCTCAGAGCTCGGCGAGAAGGTCCGCGCCGTCGTAGCCCGTGACCACCAGGTCGGTCAGCCCCTCGAGCTGGCCGCACTCGACGCAGCGCGCCGTCACCACCAGCCAGGTCGGCACGCCGTCCTCCTCGTGGACCCCGAAGACCACCTCGGCGATCGCCTGCCGGCACGACGGGCACGACCAGGCGGGCGGGAAGGTCCACCGGTGCGTCGAGTCGAGCAGCGGCCGGGCGTCGCCGCAGCCGAGGCAGCGCGTGCGCGCGACACCGGCCTCGGCGTCGGCCTCGACGAAGAAC
This sequence comes from uncultured Actinomycetota bacterium, assembly GCA_963835405.1. GTDB lineage: Bacteria > Actinomycetota > Actinomycetes > JAFAQI01 > JAFAQI01 > CAWIFV01. Next base: position 45,150 of record CAWIFV010000019.1, on the reverse strand, counting down.
CAGGTGCCGGTCTCGTCACCGTGGACCGGGTGGGTGCAGCGGGCCGCGACCGTCCGGGTGACCGGTGGGCAGCCGTCGAGGTGACGAACCCACTCGTGGAGATCCTGGACGCTCTCGGCGGTCCGATGTCCCTGCACGCTGCGCAGCACCACGCCTCGACTCCTCCCGACACCAGATCATCGACGCCGCAGAAGCGCCGCTTGACCGGTCAGGCGGAGTCCGACCCTGTCGGCCCAGTGCTCCGAGTGGTGCTCTCGTTGCTCCCGGCGGTCGGTCCGGTGCCCGGTGACGCGGCGCGGTCGGTGTCCGCGCCCGAGCCGCCGGACAGGCGCCGCCGTCGCCGCGGTCGGCGGGGCTTGCGCTCGCCGCTTCGGCCGGCGCCCGCCGGGGTCGACTCCGACCCGTCGCCGCCCGCACGGGTGGGCTCGGCGCCCTCACGTCCCCCGCCACCGGAGCCGCGTCCGCGCCGGGCGCCGGAGCGCTGGCCCGAGGCGCCGCGCTCCCCGCGGCGTCCCTCCGGACGACGCCGACCGGTCTCACCGAGGTCTTCGAGCTCCTCGGCCTCCAGGCCGGCCCGGGTGCGCTGGGCACGGGGCAGCCGACCGGTCGCGGTCTTGGGGATCTCGAGCTCGTCGTAGAGGTAGTCCGAGGTGGAGTAGGTCTCCTCGGGCTCGGGGAACGGCAGGTCCAGCGCCTTGTTGATCATGCCCCAGCGGTAGAGGTCCTCCCAGTCCACGAAGGTCACCGCGGTGCCGGTCTCGCCCGCCCGGCCGGTGCGGCCGATGCGGTGCAGGTAGGCCTTCTCGTCGTCCGGGCACTCGTAGTTGACGACGTGCGTGACGCCGGTGACGTCGATGCCGCGCGCCGCGACATCGGTCGCGACCAGCACGTCGACCTTGCCGCTGCGGAACGCGCGCAGCGCGCGCTCGCGTGCTCCCTGGCCGAGGTCGCCGTGCACCGCGGCAGCGGCGAACCCGCGGTCGGTGAGGTCGCCGGCGATGCGGTCGGCGGACCGCTTGGTCCGGGTGAAGACCATGACGAGGCCGCGCTCGGAGGCCTGCAGGACGCGGGCGAGGACCTCGATCTTGTCGAGGTGGTGGGTGCGGAAGACGAACTGGCTCGTCGTCGGCACCGTCGCGCTCTCGTCCGGGGACTCGGCGCGCACGTGCGTCGGGTGGCTGAGGTAGCGCCGCGCCAGCGCCACCACCGGGCCGGGCATGGTCGCCGAGAAGAGCATGGTCTGCCGCTTCGTGGGCAGCAGCGCGACGATGCGCTCGACATCCGGCAGGAAGCCCAGGTCCAGCATCTCGTCGGCCTCGTCCAGGACCAGCACGGCGACCTCGGACAGGTCGAGTGCCCGCTGCCCGGCGAGGTCGAGCAGCCGGCCCGGGGTGCCCACGACGACGTCGACCCCCTTCTTCAGGGCGTCGAGCTGCGGCTCGTAGGAGCGGCCGCCGTAGACGGTGAGGACGCGCGTGCCCCGGTTGGCCCCGGCCATGTCGACGTCGCGGGTGACCTGCAGGGCGAGCTCACGGGTCGGTACGACGACGAGCGCCTGGGGCTTGCCCGTCGGCGGTGGACCCGATGCGTCCGGCGTCCCCGGGGACGCGACCTTCTGCAGGATCGGCACGGTGAAGCCCATGGTCTTGCCGGTGCCGGTGCGCGCCTGGCCGATCAGGTCGTGGTTCTTCAGGGCCAGCGGGATCGCCAGGGTCTGGATGGGAAACGGGTTGATGATGTTGTGCGCCGCGAGCGCGTCGACGATGTCGGGCGCGACGCCGATGTCGGCGAAGGTCTTCAGCGTGGTCTCCTCGTCGTGCCGAGACCACTCACGGACCCGGCACCCGCGTTCTGCCGCGGAATCGAAAGCTGCCGCCGGTGGATGATCCCCGGCGTCGAGTCAACAGTCTATCCGGCGACGGTGTTCCCGCCGGTATCCTGCCGCCGATGGCCGAGTGGACCGAGGAGATGACCGATGCCGACCGCCGCCAGGCGATGGTCGACCTCCTCGGCGTTCTCGCGTACGGCGAGCTGATCGCCTTCGAGCGGCTCGCGGACGACGCTCAGCTGGCCCCGTCCGTCGCGGACAAGGCCGCGCTCGGGGAGATGGCGGTGGCCGAGTTCGGCCACTTCGTCAAGCTGCGCGACCGGCTCCAGGCCCTCGACGTCGAGCCCGGTGAGGCGATGGCCCCGTTCGTCGGGCCGCTCGACGCGTTCCACGACTCCACCGCCGCCGGCGACTGGCTCGAGGGCCTCGTGAAGGCCTATGTCGGCGACGGCTTCGCGACGGACTTCTACCGCGAGATCGTCGGATTCCTCGACGACGAGGAGACGAAGGCGCTGGTGCTCGACGTCCTCGCCGACACCGGGCACGCGGCGTTCGCCGTGGAGCACGTCCGGGCGGCGATCCAGGCCGACCCGGCGGTGGCGGGCCGGTTGGCGTTGTGGGCGCGTCGCCTCGTCGGGGAGGCGCTGGTGCAGGCGCAGCGGGTGGCGGTCGACCGCGACGCCCTCGCGCGGCTCATCGTGGGCGGCACGGGCGACCTCGCCGCGGTGGGTGCCCTGCTCGCCCGGCTCACCCAGCGGCACGCGGAGCGGATGGCCGCGCTCGGTCTCGCGGCCTAGATGGTGCCGAAGCCGACCCGCCGGCCCTCGCTCTCGGCGATCTCGACGTAGGCGAGCTTGTCCGTCGCGACGATGAGACGCCGGCCCTTCTCGTCGGTCAGTGTGACCGTGGGCTTCTCGTCGGCCAGCGCCTTGTCGACGGTCTTCTGGATGTCGTCGGCGCTCTGGTTGCTGTCGAGGGTGAGCTCGCGGGGCGCGCCGCGGACGCCGATTCGGACCTCCATGTGCTCGACCCTAATGGTTAGGCAGGCTCGTCGGACACGCGCGGGTAACCACTGATGCCCCGCCAGGCCAGCCCGGAGAGCAGGGCAACCGCCCGGTCCTTGTCCACCCTGCCGCCGCCGCCCGCGCTCTTGGAGTCGAGCCACCACCTCGCGCTGACCTCGGCGAGCCCGGCCAGGCCGCACGACAGCAGCTGGGCGTCGTCGGCGCTGAGCCCGGTGTCCCTCGCGATCGTGTCGGTCAGGGCGTCGACCGAGATCTGCAGCGAGCGTTCCACCCGCTGCCGCACCGCGGGATCGTTGCGCAGGTCGGACTCGAAGACGAGCCGGAACGCGCCGCCCGGGTCGTCGACGAAGTCGAAGTAGACGGCGATGCAGCGCTCGACGCGCACCTTGTTGTCCTCGGTCGACTGAAGCGCCGACCGCACCTGCTCGCCGAGCACCTCGACGTGCTGGTCGAGCAGGGCCAGGTAGAGCTCGAGCTTGCCGGGGAAGTGCTGGTAGAGCACCGGCTTGGAAACACCGGCGCGCTCGGCGATGTCGTCCATGGCCGCGGCGTGGTAGCCGTTGGCCACGAAGACCTCTTGCGCGGCAGCGAGCAGCTGCTTGCGGCGGGCGGACCGGGGCAGCCGGACCGACCGTTCGCCCGCGTTGAGGGAGGCCACGCCTGGAGGCTAGCGATATTCGTCCTCGTCGAGCGGGACCTCGCGCAGCTGCTCGGCGCGGTCACCCTCGTCGACCTCGGCGTCCGGCCCGCCGTCCGCCGGCTCCTGCTCCTCGTCGGCTACGGCCTGCTCCTGCTCGGCGGCGTCCGCGTCCGGGGTCTCGCTGTCGGGCATCAGTGGTCCTCTCCGGAGGTTCGGTCGGCGAGTTCTTGGTACGGCGGCGTCAGCACCTCGGCGTACGTCGGGAAAGCGTGCACCACGTCGGCAAGGACGTCCAGGTCGACCGCGGCGCGGATGGCGAGGGTGAGCTCCCCGCCCCACTCGTCGGCAGCCGGCCCGACCGCCGCGGCGCCGACGAGCACCCGGCGGTGCAGGTCGGCATAGAGCACCACCCGCCCGTCGGCACGCTCCTCGATGGCGGCGCGGGCGGTCTCACCGACCGGCATCTCGGCGGTCGGGCCGTCGGCGTCCGTCCGGCCGACGCAGAACACCGGGGGGTCGGTGTAGACCGACCGCGGGATGGCGCTGTAGTCGGCGCGAAGGTCGGTGCCGAGGAGGTTGGCCGCGACCACACGCGCCTGGTAGTTGGCGGTGTGGGTGAACGGCGCGACACCGGTGACATCACCCGCCGCCCAGACGTGGTCGATGACCCGGCAGCGGTCGTCGATGGGGAGCGCCCCGTCGGAGTCCGGTGCCAGGCCGAGCGCCTCCAGCCCGAGTCCGGCGACGCGCGGCTTCTTCCCGACCGCGAGGAGGAGGCGGTCGGCGTGGACCTCGCCGCCGTCGTCCAACGACACGACGACGCCGTCGTCCTCGGCACGTACCTCCGTCGCCTGGATCCCGGTGCGCAGCTGCACACCGTCCGTCCCGAGTGCGGTGCCGAGGGTCTGGCCGACGAAGGCGGGTTCGCCGGGCAGCAGCCGGTCGCGCGCCTCGACGAGCGTGACCGAGGTGCCGAACCGGGCATAGACCTGGGCGAGCTCGCAGCCGATGGGGCCACCCCCGAGCACCAGCAACCGGTCGGGGCGCTCGTCGCTCGTCAGCGCGTCGTCGCTCGTCCACGCCCGGACCGTGTCGAGCCCCGGGATCGGAGGGACGACGGGCGCGGCGCCGGTGCAGATGACGAGGTCCCGCCAACGCAGCGCGTCGGGGCCAACCCGCAGCTCGCCGGGTGCTGTGATCACGCCCCGGCCACGGATCACCTCGACGCCTTCGGCGCGGAGCGAGTCCGCAGCGGCACTGTCATCTCCGTGCTCGGCGATGTCGTCGCGGAACCGCACCGCGTCCGCCCAGGTGCGCCGCTGCGCTGCCGCGCGCAGCATCGCCTTGCTGGGCATGCACGCGAGGTACGGGCACTCGCCGCCCACGAGCCGGTCCTCCACGAGGGCAGCACTTGCACCCGCGCGGACGGCGGCGCGGGCCACCGCCTCACCGGCGGAGCCGCCGCCGAGGACGGCGACGTCGACCTGCCGGCTCATGCGGCTGCCCGTGTCCCGGTCATGGTCAGCGGACTACCCGTGCGGGTAGAGGCGACACCATGACCGCCGACCGCGCCGTCCTCGTGGGCGACACCGTGTGGGACGTGGAAGCTCGCGGGCTCCCCGATCGGCGGGCTGTCAGCGGGGGAGTGACTGACCGCCCTCGAGGCATGGCGCGAACAGGTCGCCCTGCGCGTCCACCCGGGCGAGCACGTCGTCGCTGACGAAGCGCAGGTCCTCCGGCGTCCGGCAGCCTTCCACCTCGTCCCAGGTGACGGGTGTCGAGACCGTCGGGGCCGCGCGGGCACGCAGCGAGTAGACCGCGACCGTCGTCTTGGCGGCGTTGTTCTGCGACCAGTCGACGAGCACCTTGCCGGTGCGCAGCTCCTTCTTCATGTTCCACACGACGCGGTCCGGGTGGTCGCTCTCGAGGCGCCGGGCCAGCGCGCGGGCGTAGCCATGGATGTCCTCCCACGTGGCCTTGCCGTCGAGCGGGACGTAGAGCTGCAGCCCCTTGGACCCGCTCGTCTTGGGATAGGCGGACAAGCCGTCGGCACCGAGCACGTCGCGGACCAGCTCGGCGACACGACAGCACTCGACGATCGTCGCCGGCGCGCCCGGGTCGAGGTCGAACACCATGAGGTCGGGGTGCCGCGGCCGGCCCGACGCGTCGACGCGCCACATCGGCACGTGCAGCTCGAGCGCGGCCAGGTTCGCCGCCCACACCAGCGCGGGCAGGTCGGCGAGCGCCGTCCGGCTCGGCGCGCGCAGAACGACGTAGTTGACGGTGTCACGGTTCTTGCTCGATCCGGGGGAGGGCAGCTCGACGGTCCGGACCCACTCCGGCGTTCCGGCCGGCGCGTTCTTGCCGAAGAACGAGCTCGCCTCCACCCCGTCGGGATAGCGCTTGAGGGTCAGCGGCCGGTCGGCGAGGTGCGGCAGCAGGACCGGCGCGATCCGGGTGTAGTAGTCGATGACCTCGCCCTTGGTGAACTCCGTCTCCGGATAGAGCACCTTGTCGAGGTTGGACAGCGTGAGCGTGCGCTCGCCCACCTTGACGGTGACCTTCGACTCAGGACTCACGGACGACCTCGGTCGCGAACTTGTCCGGGCGCAGGCCCCGCCAGGCCGGGTGCCGCAGCCGCCCCTCCCGGGTCCACTCACCGAACGCGACCTCCCCGACGACCACGGGCTCGACCCACCGCGCGTCGCGCGCGTGCGGGGTCGGGACCGCGGTGCGGAACGGCGACCGGTCCGTCGCCAGCGGTGCGAGATCGCGCTCGAGGTCGCGCAGCATCGCATCGGTGAAGCCGGTCCCGACGTGCCCCACGTAGTCGAGCCCGTCCGGGCCGGGCACGCCGAGCAGCAACGACCCGATCGCGCCCTTGCGCCTCCCCGCACCGGGCTTCCACCCGCCGATGACGACCTCCTGGGTTCGCAGGTTCTTCACCTTCAGCCAGCAGTCGGAGCGCTTGCCGGCGTAGTACCGCGAGTCGAGCCGCTTGGCGATGATGCCCTCGAGGCCCTGCTCGCGGGAGGCGGCGAGTACCGCGGGCCCCACCGGGTCGTCCCCGCTCCCGCGGAACCACGGCGGCGTCTGCCACGACGGGCCGGACAGCCCGAGCGAGTCCAGGACCTCCCGACGCTCGACGTACGGCACGTCCGTCAACGACCGGCCGTCGAGATGCAGGACGTCGAAGACGAGGTAGGTGACCGGCGTCTGTGCCGTCAGGCGGCGGACCTGCGCGGCGTTGGTGACGTGCATGCGCGACTGCAGCCGCTCGAACGACGGCCGCCCGGCCGCGTCCATGGCGACGAGCTCGCCGTCGAGCACCACCTGCCGGGAGCCGAGCGACTCGGCCATGGCGCGCAGCTCCGGGTACGAGCCGGTGACGTCGCGGTCGTTGCGGGACAGCACACGCGGCCGGCCGCCCGTCACGTAGACGACCGCCCGCACGCCGTCCCACTTGAACTCGTAGCCGTACGCCGCGTCGTCGCGTGGCGGTGCGTCGCGGAGGACGGCGAGCATCGGCCGCACCAGCTGTGGCAGCGGCTCGAAGCCGTCGGGCGCCGGGTCCATCCGGTGCATCATCCAGTCCCGGTCCCGCTCCCCGGTGCGGAACAGGACGTAGCGGCCGGTCACGCGCGACCCGTGCAGCACGACCTTGACCTCGCGGTCGGTCCACGCCTCGCACTCGTAGGTGCCGCGGTCCCAGACCGACACCGTCCCGCCGCCGTACTCGCCGGCCGGGATCTCTCCCTCGAAGCCCGCGTAGTCGAGCGGGTGGTCCTCGGTGTGGACGGCGAGGTGGTTGGTGGCGGGATCGAGCGGTAGCCCCTTCGGCACCGCCCATGAGACTAGGACGCCGTCGCGCTCGAGCCGGAAGTCCCAGTGCAGCGCGCTCGCATGGTGTTCCTGCACGACGAAGGTGGTGCCCGAGCCCGGCTGAACGAGGTCCGCACCGGGGACGGGCTCGGGTGTGCGCGCGGGGTTGCGCTTGCGGCGGTAGGTCTCGAGGCCGCCGGCGGCGGTGGGTCTCGCGGGCACGCCCGCCCTCCTACCCACCGCTCAGGCCGCCTGACCCGCCATGTCGCCGCCGCGCCCGGCAGGATCCGTGTCCGGCGCCTCGCCGTAGCGCGCGAGCAGCAGCGAGCCGGACACCGTCACGGCGAAGCCGATCGCGGCGACAGCCGTCCGGCCCGGGGCTGGACGGTCGCCGAGCAGGGTGATGCCGAGGGCAGCGGGCACGAGCGTCTCGGCGACGACGACCGCCGAGGTGGCCACGGTGACACTGCCGCGTTGCAGTGCCATGGCATAGAGCAGCAGACCGAGCAGGCCCGCGACGAGCATCGCCCACAGCGCCGGGTCGAGGACGAGCCCGAGCGGGGAGGTCGGATCGTCGAGCACCCGCGCTCCGATCCCGCCGGCGCCGTACATCAGTCCGGCGAGGAAGCCGAGCGCCCAGGCGTCGGTGCGGCTGTCGGTGCCCCTGCGGCGGGCGGCCGCACCCGCGATGACGCCGGTGACGACGACGGTCGCGAGCAGCAGCGTCCGGGCGCCGAACCCGATCGTCGTCGGGTGCTGGACGTCGGCGCTCAGCCCGAGCAGGGCGAGGCCGGCCGTCGCCAGCGCGAGCCCGCCCCACTCGAGCCGGGCGAGCCGCGCGTGCAGCACCAGCACGGCGAACACGGCGGTGAACGCCAGGCTGGACGCGACCACGGCCTGGACGACGAACAGCGGCTCGGTGCGCAGCGCTGCCAGCGACAGGGCGAAACCCACGCCGTCGAGGAGGAGCCCGACGACGTACGGCGTCGAGTGGACGAGCCGCCCGAACAACCGCAGGTCCGCCCGGTCGAGCCGGCTGATCTGCCGCGCCCCGATCGCCTGCAGGACTGTCGCGAAGCCGTAGGTGACAGCCGCGGCGAACGCACCGGCCAGCCCCCAGGTCACGGGCGTAACGGTAGACGCCGCCCCCGGTGTTCGCGCATGATCGCGGGGTAGTGGTCGGAGCGGGACACCGACCGGTCGAGGCCGGGGAGCCGAGGTAGCCATGCGCAGCATCTGGAAGGGCGCGATCTCGTTCGGGCTCGTGAGCATCCCGGTGAAGCTCTACAGCGCGACCGAGGAGCGCGACGTCTCGTTCCACCAGGTGCACCGCGAGGACGGCGGCCGGATCCGCTACAAGCGGGTGTGCCAGCTGGACGGCGAGGAGGTCCCCTACGGCGACATCGCCAAGGGCTACGAGCTGGCCAGCGGCGAGGTCGTCGTCCTGACCGACGAGGACTTCGCCGACCTGCCGCTGTCGACGTCCCGGGCGATCGACGTGCTCGAGTTCGTCCCCCTCGACCAGGTCGACCCGATGTACTTCGGCAAGTCCTACTACCTCGAGCCGGACGCCGCGGGCGCGAAGCCGTACGTGCTGCTGCGCGAGGCGCTGGAGCGTTCCGGGCGGGTGGCGCTGGTGAAGGTCGCGTTGCGGCAGCGGGAGTCGCTCGCGACGCTGCGCGTGCGGGACGGCGTGTTCGTGCTCGAGATGATGCTGTGGCCGGACGAGATCCGCGAGCCGGCGTTCGGTTTCCTCGACGAGGACATCGAGGTGCGTCAGCAGGAGCTGACCATGGCGGAGTCGCTCATCGAGTCGTTGTCCGCCGACTTCGAGCCGGAGCAGTACTCCGACGACTACCGGGAGGCGCTCGAGTCGCTCATCGAGGCGAAGGTGGCGGGTCGCGAGGTGGTGCAGCCGACCGAGCCGACCGCCGAGCCGGGCACGGTGGTCGACCTCATGGCGGCGCTGCGGGCCAGCGTCGACGCCGCCCGGCAGGGGCGCGCGGGGGAGGCGGCCGCGGAGCCGGCCGGACGGCCGGCCAAGGCCGCGGGCAAGCGGACGGCCAAGGCGGCCAAGTCCGGGTCGGCAAAGACGACGAAGAAGACGAGCCGCGAAGAAGCCGGTCAAAAAGAGCAGTGCGGGACCGTCCAAGAAGACCACGGCAAAGCGCACCAACACCCGCAAATCGGCCTAGGCCCTACCTCTCGCCACAACCGTCGCTACCGTCGGCCTCAAGCACCTGCGCCGATGCACCGATTCCCGTCATGGAGCGGCCTGCGCAGACCGCGGATGAGGAGCAGCCCGGTGACCGTCGCCGACTACGCGGAGATCGTGGCCGCGTTGCGTTCGGTGCCCGGCATCGCCGACGCGGACGTGGAGCCCGACGACGAGGGCGGGCTCGGCCTGCTCCGCCTCGGTCTGACGCCGGGTGTCGACGAGGTGCAGGTCGCCACGAGCGTGGGCCGGCTGCTCCGCGAGCGCTTCGGGCTCGGCGTCGACGCCGAGCGCGTGCAGCTCATCGAGGACGCCCCGACCGCCGAGGTGCCCCTGCAGGCCGGCGGCCGACGTCCGGTGATCGCCCGCATGCAGCTCGTCTCCTCCGGGCTCGACGTCACCGCGACGGTCACGCTCGGCTACCACGACCGGGACGTCCGGGGCGAGAGCACCGGTACGGCGACGCAGAGCGGCGTCCACCGCGCCGTCGCGAGCGCCACCTTCCGCGCCCTCGAGCAGCTCGTCGACATGAAGGCCCGCTTCGAGGTCGACCACGTCGAGGTCGTGACCGCCGGGCGCGACCGGACCGTCGCGGTCGCCGTCACCATGGTCAGCGGCAACGGCACCGACCGGCTGACCGGCTCCGCGGTCATCCGCGACGACGTCCGGCAGGCGACGATCCGGGCCGCGCTCGACGCGGTGAACCGCCGGCTCGAACCGCTGCTGCCCTGACGTCCCGGCCGCCCAGGCCACCCCGGTCGCAACGCCGACGGCGGCAAAGCCGGACCTCCGCCCCTCCGAACCGGGATACTGCGCGTGACCGGTTGCCGGGGAGCGAGGAGCCGCCACATGAGCGAAGACGCAGGGGCGGGCTCGCCCATGTCGGAGCGGATGCAGTCGTTGCTGTCCCGCGCCGTCGAAGACCAGCTCACCGAGCAGCGACAGGTCGCCGGTGCCCTGGGCGAGGTGCACGGCCAGCTCGCGCGCATCGCCGGCCAGCTCGACGAGCTTCGCGGTGGCGCCCGCCGCTGACTCCGGTGTCGTCGAGCACGGGCTGGCCGCCCTGTCCGCCGACCTCCGCGAGGCCGTTCGGCTGCTGGGCGAACGCCTCGACGGCGTCGGTCGCCTGGTCCAGCAGCGCGGCCAGGACCTCGCCGAGATGCGCACCGCCGTCGAGCAGCTGCGGGAGAGCATCGCGGGCCAGGCCCGCGCCGTCGAGGGTGTGGCGGGCGGGCTGGGCGCCCTGCCGTCGTTCGGGGAACGGATCGAGGCTCTCCAGTCGACTCTCGGTGAGCTCGGACAGCGGCTCGGTGGGCTGGAGGAGCTGGCGGCCGGCGTCGAAGGCCTGCAGCAGCGCGCCGAGGCCGGCGACGCCTCGTGCGTGAGCTGCGGCAGGCGTTCACCGGCGTCGCAGCCAGGGCGGCGCAGCTGCCTGCGCGCGAGGACGTCGAGGCGATGATCAACCGGCTCGGTGCGGCCGTCGAGGGGCTGACGGGCCGCCTCGGCCGGATCGAGGCCGCCGTGCCCTCGATCCTCGAGCGGCTGGACGGACTGGCCGAGTCCGCGGCGACCCACACCGACGACGTCGAGGCGCTGCGGGAGAGTCTCGACGCGCCGGCCGCCGCCCGCCCTGCTCCTGACACCGACGTCGCGCAGCAGGCCGGCATGCAGGACGCGCTCGGCCGGATCGAGGAGGCGCTCGACGGCCTGCACGAACGGGCCGCCGACCGGACGGCGTACGACGAGCTCTCCGCCCGCCTCGACGACATCCAGGAGCGGTTGTTCGGCGCCGAGGGTCTGCACGGTCGCGTCGCCGCGCTCGCCGACGAGACGGACCGCGAGCCGGTGGACGTCGAGGAGGTGGTGGCCCGTGCGGTCGCGGACAGCGAGCGCCGGCTCACCGACCACGTCGACGCCGCGGTGCTGGCGCTCGCCGAGGTTCTCGTGCGCCGTCGCGGCGCTCGCTCCTCGCGGGTCGACCCGCCGCAGCCCGTCGTGGTCGCCACCGCCCCGGTCGCCGCTCGCGAAGAAGCCGAGCGAGGCCGAGGACGCCCGGGAGGCTGAGCACGCCGAGGACGCCGAGGACGTTGCGGACCTCGCCGCCGCGGAGGTCGCGGAAGGCGCGCAGATCGCGGACGACCTCGACGACCTCGACGACCTCGACGACCTCGACGACCTCGACGACCTCGACGACCTCGACGACGAGGACGGCGGCGTCACGAACCGCGCCGGCGTACCGTGGCAGACCCCGTCCATCCAGGTCCCCGCCGCGCCGGACATCCCCCCCGGGGCGGACCGGCTCCCCGAGCCCGACGCCGAGCCGGAGCCCGACGGCGAGCCGGGCGCCCGGCGGCCGACGCCGAGCCCGAGGCGAGGCGCCGCCCGTGGTGGCGCCCGGGTGGGTGACCCGACGGCCCGGGCGGGAAGAAATCGGACCCTCGTCGTCGTTCGAGGCTGTGTGTCCTGAGATCCTGTGTCCTGAGATCCTGGGCACACGCTCGCGGCCGCCGGACGGCGCCGCCATCGACGGACGACGAGGGGAAAGACCCGTGGCACTGCCGCCGCTCGTGGAGCCCGCGGAGGGCCTGACACCGGACGAGGTCCGGCGCTACTCCCGCCACCTGATCATCCCGGACGTCGCCATGGGCGGGCAGAAGCGGCTCAAGAACGCGAAGGTGCTCTGCGTGGGTGCCGGCGGGCTCGGGTCGCCCGCGCTCATGTATCTCGCCGCGGCGGGCGTCGGCACGCTCGGCATCATCGACTTCGACGTCGTCGACGAGTCCAACCTGCAGCGGCAGGTCATCCACGGCCAGTCCGACGTCGGCCGCAGCAAGGCCGAGAGCGCGCCGCGACTCGGTCAAGGAGATCAACCCGCTGATCGACGTCGTCCTGCACGAGGAGCGGCTCGACTCCTCCAACGCGATGCGCATCTTCGAGCCCTACGACCTCATCGTCGACGGCACCGACAACTTCGCGACGCGCTACCTCGTCAACGACGCCTGCGTGCTGCTCGGCAAGCCCTACGTCTGGGGCTCGATCTACCGGTTCGACGGTCAGGCGTCGGTCTTCTGGGCCGAGCACGGTCCCTGCTACCGGTGCCTCTACCCGGAGCCCCCGCCTCCCGGGATGGTCCCGTCGTGCGCCGAAGGCGGCGTGCTCGGTGTCCTCTGCGCCAGCATCGGCTCGATCCAGGTCGACCGAGGCGATCAAGGTGCTGACCGGCATCGGCGACCCGCTCGTCGGCCGGCTCATGATCTACGACGCCCTCGAGATGACGTACCGGTCGGTGAAGGTCCGCAAGGACCCGGAGTGCCCGCTGTGCGGGAAGAACCCGACCATCACCGAGCTCATCGACTACGAGGCCTTCTGCGGCACCGTGTCCGACGAGGCGCAGCAGGCCGCGGCCGGCGCGACGATCACGGCGACGGAGCTCAAGGAGCTCATGGACGCGGGCGAGCAGTTCCTCCTCGTCGACGTCCGCGAGCCCGCCGAGTGGGAGATCGTGCGCATCCCCGGCGCCGTTCTCATCCCGAAGGGTGACCTCCCGGCCAAGCTGGCCGAGCTGCCGCAGAACCGCCCGGTCATCACCTACTGCAAGACCGGCATCCGTTCGGCCGAGGCCCTGGCGCTGCTCAAGAACGCCGGCTTCGCGGACGCCAAGCACGTCCAGGGCGGCGTCACCGCCTGGGCGACGCAGGTGGACAAGGCGCAGCCGGTCTACTGAACCGTTTCTTGGGGAACGGCCTCCCGGGTGGGCAGCCCTTGACCGTCTAGGGTCGGGGATCGGGAAGTTGCTGACCACCGAGGGGAGATCCGTGCCGACGGCCGCACCTGGGCTGACCCGCTGGCAGCGACTGGGCATCACCATCATGGTCATGGCGACCGTGCTCACCGTGACACTGGTGGCCTGCGGTGGTGGCCAGGACGAGGAGCGGGTCGCCACCGGCACGACGTCGCCGTCCGCATCGCCGCCATCGGGCCGGTCGGCGTCCGCAACGCCGGATCGAAGCACGGCTGCCACCCCGCATGTGGCCAAGCGCCGCAGCACCGCCGCCAACGCCCCGCTGGCGGGGATGCCGCCGGTCGCGGATCCGAAGAACATCTACGCCGACGCCGGCCCCGGGATGCTCAGCCGTGCGATGCGCAAGGTGCCCTACCGCATCTACGTGCCCAACAGCGAGGGTTCGTCGGTCACCGTCATCGACCCGCGCACGATGCAGGTCATCCGCACCTTCGGGACCGGGGAGAACCCGCAGCACGTCGTCCCGTCCTGGGACATGAAGACTCTCTGGGTCACCAACGACCGTGCCAACAGCCTGACCCGCATCGACCCGATGACGGGCCGGCGCAAGGGACCCAACATCCCGGTCGACGACCCCTACAACATGTACTTCACGCCCGACGGCAAGTACGCCCTCGTGGTGGCGGAGGCGCGTCAGCACCTGGACTTCCGCGACCCCAAGACCTGGAAGCTGAAGCACCGCATCACGGTCGACTGCCCCGGCATCGACCACATCGACTTCTCCGCCAACGGCGGCTACCTCATCGCCACCTGCGAGTTCTCCGGCAAGCTCGTCAAGGTCAACCTGCACACCCGCAAGGTGTGCGCTACCGGTACCTGCCGGGCGGGAGCCCGCAGGACATCAAGCTCGACCCGACCGGCAAGGTGTTCTACGTCGCCGACCGCTACAAGGGCGGGGTCTGGATCATCGACCCCAAGGGGTTGAAGCCGCGGCGCTTCATCCCGACCGGCCGGGACGCGCACGGCCTCTACCCGAGCCGGGACGCCAAGTACCTCTACATCACCAACCGGGGCGAGGGCAGCATCTCCGTGCTCAGCTTCGCCAAGCGCAAGGTCGTGAAGACCTGGCACATCCGCGGCGGCGGTAGCCCGGACATGGGCAACACCTCCCCGAACGGCAAGGTGCTCTGGCTGGCCGGCCGCTACAACAGCACCGTCTACGCGATCTCGACGCGGACCGGAAAGACACTGGCGAAGATCGCCGTCGGGCTGCAGCCGCACGGGCTCTGCGTGTGGCCACAGCCCGGCCGCTACTCGCTGGGGCACACCGGCCTCACCCGCTGAGCCGGCCCGGCGAGTCACGAGTGTCAGGACGTCGGGCGGTCGGGCCCGCCCCAGCCCCCGGCAGGTCGTGGCGTCGGGTGCTCGCCCTGGTCACCGTCGGTGTCACGCTCGGCTGCTCGGGCACGCCGACCGGGGGTACGCCCGGCGCCGGCAGGTCCGGCGCCGATTCACCGGGCACGCCGACCGCACGCACGCCGGCGCCATCCTCGCCGGCGCCATCCTCGCCGGCGTCCGGGCCGCGTCGGGTGCGGGCAACGGTGGTCGGACGTCTGCCGCAGGGATCGTCCCGGGCAGTGGCCGTGCGCGGCGTGCACGGCGTGCTCCTGCTCGGTGGCCTCGCCGCGGGCGACGTCACGACCGGCCGGGTGGTGCACGTGACCGCCTCCGGCCGTCACGCCCGGGTGGTCGGCAGCCTGGCCGCAGCGGTCCACGACGCGTCGGGCGCCTGGTTCGGGGGCCGGGCCCTCGTGTTCGGTGGTGGCGCCGCCCAGGAGGTGGCCGATGTCCAGTCGTGGTCGGCGGGCGGCGGCCGCCGGGTCGGCGCACTGCCGGAGGGACGGTCCGACTCGGCCGCGGCGGTGGCCGGGCCGACGGCGTACGTCGCCGGTGGGTACGACGGCCGGCGGGTCCTGCGCACCGTCGTCGGCACCCGGGACGGGAGGTCGTTCCGGGTCGTCGGCCGGTTGCGGGTCGGCGTCCGCTACCCCGCGGTGGCGGCGCTCGACGGGCAGCTGTGGGTCATGGGGGGTGATCTCGCCACGACGACCGGGACGGCGGGAGGCCCGCAGACCGACGTCATCCAGCGGTTCGACCCGGGCACCGGGCGCACCACGGTGGTCGGGCACCTGCCGCACGAGCTGGGCCACGCGTCGGCGTTCGTGCTCGGCGGTCGGCTGTTCGTCGCCGGTGGCCGTCGCGGGCCCGTCGCCTCGGCGCGCGTCTGGTCGGTCGACCCGGCGAGCGGGCGGGCTTCCCCGGCCGGGCGGCTTCCCTACGGCGTCTCGGACGCGCCGGTCGTCGTGACCGGTGCGGGCACCGCTCTGCTCGTCGGCGGGGAGACCGTCGGGCCGTCGGCGCCCCGACCGGACGTGGTCCGGCTACGGCTCGCTGTGCTGGCCGACGACCGGTAGCCGCACGACCGCGTCCTGGAGCACGATCGCACCCGGCGTACGGCTGCCGAACCCGGGGAAGGCGTCGCTGACCGGCGTCGCCAGCAGGAACAGCGACTGCCCCTCCGGCACGTCGACGGCGACGGACGGCAGCTCGATGCGGCGCTGCTCGCCGGCGACCGGGGCCGGCTCGCGGACCGGCAGCATGTTGCCCTGCACGAGCTGCGCGTCCGCGGGCTGGTGCCGACCGCGAGCCCGAAGAAGGCGCGGTTGTCGAGGCCGGCGTGCGTACATCCTGCCGCTGAGCTACGACGTGCCGGCGATCGTCAGCGGGCCTCCGCGACCTGGTAGGCGACGGGCGCGCCGGCCGCTTCGTTGATGGCGACCTCGCCGAGCTCCACGCTCTGGTCGGCCGGACCGACGCGACGGTCATGCAGGTGCCGCCGGCGGTCGCCAGGTGCAGCCGGCCATAGCCGTCTAGCTGCGTCGCCGCGCCTGAGCTTCTGGTGAAGAACCGCACGGTGAGGTCGGTGAAGTCGCCACCGGCCAGCTGCTTGCTGCACGGGTCACTGCTGACCGCGGGCGTGTAGGGGAACGCGTTGGGGAGCACGTGCCCGCCGTTGTAGCCGACGAAGATGCTGTGCCGCCGGGCCTTGGGGGTGAGGGCGTGGGCCCAGTTCTGCAGGCCCTGGTGCAGCGGGAAGAGGTTGTCGGTGATGCCCTGGCCGAACAGCACCGGGATGTCGAGCCGGCGCCCCTGCTCGACGTTCCACTCCGGCCCGTTCCGCTCGAAGAACGTCGTCCATGTTCGGCACGCCCGGCACGGTGCCTCGGCCAGAGGCCGGTGGCCGCGCCGTACGCCGTGCGGCGGCGAGCACCTCGGTCGGCAGCGACTGGGCCCCGGCCGCGGTGAGCAGGCTGGCCCACTCGCTGCGCGGCGACCCCCGCGGGGCGAGGCTCTCCTTCAGGTCGACCAGGTGATCTCGGGAGCGAGCGCGTCGAAGACGGTCTCGCCATTGTCGCGCAGCTCGCTGAAGGCGCCGACGAACTGGTAGCCGCCGCCGTAGCTGCCACCGATCGCGCCGAGGCGGGGTCGCCCGGCCCGTGCTTGCTTCACCCACGGCAGCGCGGCGACGAGGTCGACGAGCCGCTGGACGTCGCTGCCCCTCGAAGTCGGGGTTCTCGATGTGGGCCTTGTCCGCCGCTCTCGCCGAACCCGCGCTGGTCGAACTCAGCACGCCGAACCCGGCGTCGCAGGTAGGCTGAACGACGCCGGCGTCCGTGTACGGCTGCCGCCCCAGCCGTGGCTGTGGAGCACCATCGGCACCGGTGGTGGGAGCGGCGCCCGCCGGCTCGAACAGGCGTGAAGCAGATCTCGACCGGGTCGGTGCTGCCCGGGTCCGGCACGCTCGCGACGCACCCGTTCGTGGTCGTGGCGTCCCCGCCGCCGGCGGCGAGCGTCGGGACGGTGAGCGCCCCGACGGCGACGAGGGTGCTGCTGCACAGGGCGATCCACCGGCGGCTCATGCCGAAGACTTCAACACCCATGCCGCGGTCTCCTGCCCCCATCACGTCGAGTGTCACGAGTCGTGTCTTGCCCGCGCTCGACTAGACAGGGAGCGTCGCACTCAACCGCGCAGTTTTGCCTCTTCCTCGGGTGTCGGGCCGACGCCGGGCCGCGGCTCGTAGCTGCCGGCCGCGCGGGCGGCGCGCACCCAGTCGAGGGTGTCCCGGGCGGTGTCCTCGATCGGCCGCGCGGTGAAGCCGGCCGACCGGGCATGCGTCAACCCGGCCTGCATCATCGGCCAGTAGTCCGGCGGCGCCGCGAGCGGCAGCCCCTCCTGCGGACCGACCCACCGCACCTCCGGCAGCGGCGTGCCGACCGCGGCCGCGATCCGCTCCAGCCACTCGGCGAACGGCGGCGCCGGCTCCGGCGCGGTCACGTGGAACACGTCGACCGCCTGCTTCGCGACCTGGCTCGCGACGAAGGCGCCCAGGTCGCGCGCGTCGACCCCTTGCAGCGGGTGGTCGGCGTCCGGGCCCGCCATCGGCGACCGGCCTTCGGCGACGCGTTCGACCCAGTAGGTGAACCGGTGCGTCGGGTCGTGCGGCCCCAGCACGTAGCCGGGCCGGATGACGAGCAGCCGGTCACCCGCGAGCTCCCGCGCGACCTGTTCGCAGCCCACCTTGAGCGCGCCGTACTTCTCCATGACGAGGTCGTCGTCCCACGCCGGCTGGAGCAGCGGTCCGTCCTCGCCGAAACCCGGCTCGAGCTTGGCGTGGTCGTAGACGGAGATGGTCGACACGAACGTGTAGTGGCCACCGCGGTCGCCCAGCGTCTCGAGGAGGCTGCGCACCTGCCGGGGCACGTAGGCGCAGACGTCGACGGTGGCGTCCCACCGTCCGTCCTCGAGCGCCGCAAGGTCGCGGTCGCGGTCGCCGGTCAGGTGCGTCGCGTCGGCGAACGCGCCGGGATCGGTCTTGCCGCGGTTGAACAGCGTGACGTCATGGCCGCGGTCGAGGGCCGCCTGCGCGAGGTGCCGGCCGACGAACGACGAGCCACCGATGACGAGGATGCGCATCCAACGGACAGTACCCGCGCAGCGGGTTCCGTTGCTGGGTGGCGGGTGGGGCGGCGGACGTGTACCCGCCGTAGTGTTCGCGGATGGAGCGGGAGCTGACGGCGTTCGCTCAACGCGTACTCGACGCGGTCGACCGCATCCCGCGCGGTCGGGTCATGTCCTACGGCGACGTCGCCGAGTACGTCGGCGCCGGCTCGGCCCGTGCGGTCGGGACCGTGATGGCGCGCTGGGGGTCCGAGGTGCCTTGGCATCGCGTCCTGCACAACGACGGCACCTGCGCGACGCACAAGGCCGACCGCCAGCTGGAGCGGCTGCGCCGGGAGCGGGTGCCGATCAGCGGTGGTCGGGTCGACATGGGCATCGCCCGCTGGGACGGAAGGTCGGCCTGACCGGCAGGAGATCCCCGCACGAGGGCGAAGTCGGCGGCCCAGGCCGTGTCGTCGACCCGAAAGGGAACCCTTGTGAGCCGTCGTCTCGTCATTGCCGGCGTGGGATCCATCGCCGTGTTCGGCGCCGTGATCCCCTCGTTTGCCCAGTCCGAACCCCCGTCTTCTCCGGTCACCATCTACAACGACACCCACGACGGCGTGCTCCGCCGGCTTCACCGTCAACGGCCAGCCCGGTGCCGCGGCTCGCGTCAGCCCGGACGGCAGGCGTGCGTCGGGATCAGCCAGCAGTTGCCCGTCTGCGCCGATGCCGGCAGCGTCGTCGACGAGATCGGCACGGTCATCGACCCGCCGGGGACCTCGCGACAGAAGCTGCCGCAGGTCGTCGCGCAGCACGACGAGAACGGCACCGCTGTCGGCATCGACAACGTCGGCGTGCGGGTGAGCAACGACGGTCGGGTGTGCCCCGTCGTCAGTACGCAGGAGTGGATCTGCGTCGGCGGTGACGGCTGACCTGATCGGTGCCTGCCGATCCTGATCGGGTCGGTGAGCCGGTCGCAGCCGCCCGGCGGCGGCACGGGTGACTGTCGGTGGTCCGTGGTGTCATCGACCCCGTGCCTGCCGCCCGTCCCGTCTACCGGCTCGTCCGTCCCGCGATGGGGCCCGTCGCGGCTCCCCGGCTCGACGGCGCGCAGCAGCAGGTCGTCGCTCACGACAGCGGCCCGCTGCTGGTGCTCGCCGGCCCCGGCACCGGCAAGACCACGACGCTCGTCGAGGCCGTGGTCGCGCGCGTCGAGCGCCGGTCTCGCACCGGACGACGTGCTCGTGCTCACCTTCAGCCGCCGGGCCGCCGACGAGCTGCGGGAGCGCATCGCGACCCGGCTCGGCCGCACGGTCGCCGAGCCGGCCGCCTACACCTTCCACGGCTTCTGCCACTGCGATCGTCGCGGGCCTACGCCACGCCCCCCGGCGGCCGCCCGCCCCGGCTCCTGTCCGGAGCGGAGCGCGAGGTCCGGGTCCGCGAGCTGCTGCGCGGCAACGCTGCCGGCGAGGGCACGACCCGCTGGCCGGCGGAGCTCGCGCCGGCGCTGCCGTTGCGGGGCTTCGCCCGCGAGGTGGCCGACCTGCTCGACCGGGCCCGCGAGCGCGGCCTGGACGCCGACGGGCTGGCCCGGCTCGGCGAGTCGGCGGGCAACCCGGCCTGGGCCGCGGCGGGCGAGTTCCTCGACGAGTACCTGTCGGTCCTCGAGGCGCGCGAGGAGGTCGACTACGCGGGCCTGGTCGCCCAGGCGACCGACCTGCTCGACGGGGTGGCCGCCGAGCTGTGCGCGCGGTTCAGCGCGGTCTACGTCGACGAGTACCAGGACACCGACCCGGCGCAGGAGCGGTTGCTGCGGCGGCTGGGGGGCAACGGCCGGTTGCTCGTCGCCGTCGGCGACCCGGACCAGTCGATCTACGGCTTCCGCGGCGCCGACGTTGCCAACATCCTCGAGTTCACCGACCCGCTTCACGCAGCGGCGGCGGCGCGCCCGCTCCGGTCGTCAGCCTCGGCACGTGCCGGCGGATGGGCCCGGAGGTGCTGGTCGGTCTCGCGCGAGCTGGCTCGCCGCATCCCGCTTGGCCCGCTGACCCGGCAGCGCAAGCGGCATCGCGCGCTGGAGGCCGCCGGGCCCGACGCTGCCGCCGGGCCCGAGATCCGGCTGTTCCCGACGGTCGCCGAGGAGGTCATCGCCGTCGCCGACCTCCTCCGGCGGTCCCACCTGGCCGACGGGGTCCCCTGGGACCGCATGGCCGTGCTCGTCCGCTCGGGCGTGCGCAGCATCCCGGTGCTGCGGCGCGCGCTCGTCGCCGCCGGCGTGCCGGTGTCGGTCGCCTCCGACGAGGTCCCGCTCGCCCGCGACCCGGCGCTGGCGCCGCTGCTCGGGGCGCTGGAGGTGGCCTCCCGCGGATGGGACGCGTTGACCCCCGACCTCGCCCGCGTGCTGCTGCTGTCGCCACTGGGCGGTGCCGACCCCGAGTGTCCTGCGGGCGCTCGGCCGCCGGCTGCGCGGGCTCGAGCGGGCGGCCGGCGAGCCGCGCGCCCCGCCGCCTCGACGGTGCTCGTCCGTGACGCCGTCGTCGACGGCGCGCCCTGGTCACGCTCGAGGACTGGGTGGTCGAGCCGGCACGCCGGCTGTCGCGGCTGCTCGGCGAGGCGCAGGACCTGGTGCGCGCGCGGGCGACTCCCGACGAAGTGCTCTGGGCTGCTGTGGGACGGCTCCGGCTGGGCCCGCCGGCTCGGTGCCGCGGCGACCGCGTCGGGGGCGGCCGGGCGGGCCGCCGACCGCGACCTCGACGCCGTGGTCGGCTTGTTCGAGGCGGCGACGCGGCTCGAGGACCGGCAGCCCCGGGCCGGGGTCTCGGCGCTGCTCGAGGAGGTCGCCGCCCAGGAGATCCCGGCCGCGCCGATGGAGGAGCGGCTCTCCGCCGCCGGGTCGGTGCGGCTGCTGACCGCGCACCGGGCCAAGGGCCTCGAGTGGGACCTCGTCGTCGTCGCCGGGGTGCAGGACGGGGTGTGGCCCGACCTCCGCCGGCGGGGCTCGCTGTTGGCCGCGGATGCCGTCGACCGCGAGGGCCCGCGCCCGGCGCCCAGCCAGGGGATGCTGCTCGCCGAGGAGCGCCGGCTGTTCTACGTCGCTGTCACCCGGGCCCGCCGGCGGCTGGTCGTGACCGCGGTGAGCGGCGTGGACGACGAGGCGGAGCGACCATCGCGCTTCCTCGACGAGCTCGGCCTGGCCATGCCACCGGTCACGCTTGCCGGGACCGGCCTGCTCGCCCCCGGCTCGCTCGTGGCCAGGTTGCGTCGTGCCCTCGTCGCGCCCGGCGTCCCGGATCGGGAGCGCGCGCAGGCCGCCGACCGGCTGGCCGACCTCGCCCGTGCCGTCGACGCCGACGGCGCCCCCCTGGTGCCCGCTGCTCATCCGGACCGCTGGTGGGGCCTGGTCGACCCCACCCCCGGTGCCGGCCCGGTGCGACCCGCGGAGGAGCGGATCCGCGTCTCCGGATCCCGCGTGGCGTCGTTCGAGCGCTGCCCCCGGGCCTGGTTCCTCGACCACGAGGCGCACGCGCAGGGCGTGTCCAGCTCCGCGCAGGGGTTCGGGTCGGTGGTCCACGCGCTCGCCGAGGCGGTCGCGACCGGGCAGCTGCCGGCGGAGGTCGACGCGCTCGTCGCGCAGCTCGACACGGTCTGGCGGTCGCTGCCCTTCGACGCGGAGTGGCAGCGCGAGCGCGAGCACGAGGCGGCGCGGGACCTGCTGGCCCGGTTCCTTCGCTGGCACCACGGCAACGAACGCAGCCTCGTCGGTGCCGAGATCGCCTTCGCCGCCGACTACGGCGACGACGTGCGGCTGCACGGCCGGGCCGACCGGCTCGAGGCCGATGCCGAGGGCCGGCTGGTCGTCGTCGACCTGAAGACGAGCAAGTACCCGCCCAAGGACAAGGACCTCGACCGCGAGCCCCAGCTCGGCGTCTACCAGCTCGCCGTCCGCGAGGGAGCCTTCGCCGACGTCCACCCGGGCGAGCCCGGGGGAGCGGAGCTCGTGCAGCTGCGGAAGGAGCGGTACGGCGAGGTCAAGGTGCAGCCACAGCCCGCGCTCGGCACCGGCGGGGCGGGCTGGGTCGACGAGATGGTGACGACGATGGCCCGCGACGTCCGGCGTGAGAGCTTCCCCGCCCGGCCCAACGACTTCTGCGACCGCTGCGCCTACCGCACCTCCTGCCCCGCCGTCGACGCGGGCCAGCAGGTGGTGCCCTGATGGCGGTCAGCCCCGAGCCGACGGGCGGCTACCTGCGCGAGCTGCTGGACGTCGACTTCACCGACGCGCAGCTGGCCATCGCCACCCACGACCTCGCACCGCAGCTCGTGGTCGCCGGTGCGGGGTCCGGCAAGACGATGGTGATGGCAGCGCGGGTGGTGCACGCGGTCGCCTGCCAGGGGGTGGCACCGGGACGGGTGCTGGGGCTGACCTTCACCAACAAGGCGGCGGGAGAGCTCGCCGCCCGGGTGCGCGCCTCGCTGGCGAAGCTCCCGTCCCGGTTGCCCGACGATGCCGACTCCGGTGTCGAGGACGCGAGCGATGGATGCGACGACGCGAGCGACGCGGGTCTCGACGACCTGCCGACCGTCGCGACGTACCACTCCTACGCCGCCGGTGTCGTCCGCGACCACGCCCTGCGGATCGGCCGCGAGCCGTTCACCGCGTTGCTCACGCAGGCCACGCAGTGGCAGCTCGCGATGCGTGTCGTGCGGGGGGCGCGGGGACCGTTCCGCCACCTCGCCTGGACCAGCCCGAGCGTCGCGGCCAAGACGATCGCGCTGGCCGGCGAGCTGTCCGAGCACCTCGCGGACGCCGACGCGGTCACCGCGTTCGACGCGGCCCTCGTCGACACGGTGGCGGGTCTGCCCGGCCGGGTCGTCAAGGCGGTGCGCGACCTCGCCGAGGTCGCCCGGAGCCGGGGCGAGCTCCTGTCGCTGGTCGCCGACTACCGTGCGGCGAAGGAGCGGCTGGACCTCATCGACTACGGCGACCAGGTCGCGCTCGCGGCGGAGATCGCCCGCGCCGCTCCTGCTGTCGGCGCCCTGGAACGATCCCGGTTCGCCCTCGTCGTCCTCGACGAGTACCAGGACACGGGTGTCGCCCAGCGGCTGCTGCTGTCGACGCTGTTCGGCGCCGGCCATCCGGTGGCCGCCGTCGGCGACCCCAACCAGGCGATCTACGGCTGGCGCGGCGCGTCGGTGGGGAACCTGCTGCGGTTCGGGTCGCACTTCCCGCGTCGGGACGGGAGGGATGTCGAGCCGCAGCCGCTCATGACGAGCTTCCGTTGCGGCGGACGGATCCTCGACGCCGCCAACGTGATCGCCGGCCGCATCGGTGCGGACGTCGACGCCGACCGGCGGCCACCGCTGCGGGTCCCGGCGTTGTCTCCGCAGCCGGGTCGGGGGGAGGACGGCTCGGTGCTGCTCGCCCGGGTCGAGACCGACGCCGACGAGGCCGACTGGGTCGCCGGCCGGCTGGCCGCCGAGCTCGACGCGGGCACCGCCGCGGGCGCGATGGCGGTCCTCGTCCGTCGCCGCGCCGACTTCGCCCGGTTGCACCGCGCGCTGGTCGACCGCGACGTGCCCGTGGAGGTCGTGGGGCTGGGCGGGCTGCTCGAGATGCCGGAGGTGGCCGACGTCGTCGCGACACTGTCCCTGCTCGTCGACCCGACCGCCAACGCGGCCGCGATCCGGCTCCTGACCGGCCCGCGCTGGCGGATCGGGGTGCGCGACCTCGCCGCGCTCGGGCGGCGGGCCGACCGGCTGGCGACGTGGCGGCCCGGCGACGAGTCGGCCGAGCCCGCGGTCGGCGGTGGGCTCGACGTCGCGCTGCGCCAGGTGACCGACGCCGTCGACCCGGTCGACGTCGCGTCGCTGCTCGACGCCGTCGACTCGCCGGGCGACCCGGCGGCGTACTCGCCGGAGGCGCTGGCCCGGCTGGGCGCGTTCCGGGTCGAGCTGACGGTGCTGCGCCGGCTCGCCGGCCAGCCGCTCGTCGAGCTGGTCAGCGAGGTCGTGCGGACGATCGGGCTCGACGTGGAGATCGAGGCCGAGACCGAGCGGGTCGCGGTCGCGCGCGCCGCCAACCTGGCCGCGTTCGTCGACCACGCCGCCGGGTTCACCGGCCTCGAGGGCGAGAGCGACCTCCCGGCGTTCCTCGCCTACCTCGCCGCCTCCGCCGACGCCGAGAACGGCCTGGACGTGGGCGCCGTCTCGAGCGCCGACACCGTCAAGCTCATGACGGTGCACAAGGCCAAGGGTCTCGAGTGGGACGTCGTCGCCGTGCCCGGGCTGGTGGCCGACGTGTTCCCGTCCCGGCAGGGCCGCACGCCGTGGACCCGCGGCGCTCACGTGCTGCCCTTCGCGGTCCGGGGTGACGCGGTCGACCTGCCGGCGCTGCGGAGCTACGACGGCGACGGCGTCAAGGCGTTCGAGGCGGAGTGCCGCGCCGACGACCGGGACGAGGAGCGGCGCCTCGCCTACGTCGCGTTCACCCGGCCCCGGCGGCTCCTGCTGGCGAGCGGCTACTGCTGGACCCGGAGCCGGATGTCGTCCTGCGCGCCGTCGACGTACCTGACCGAGCTGCGCGAGCTCGGCACGCCGACGGTGACGGTGGACCGGTGGTGCGACGACCCGGCCGAGGACGCCGACAACCCGCTGTCGGCACAGGCGAGCGCCGACGTGCCGTGGCCGGCACCGCCGGACCCGGACGCGGTCGGGCGCCGCCGCCGGGCGGGCGACCGGGTGCGTACGGCGCTTGCCCGCGCCGCCGACACCATCGACGTCGGTGACCGGCAGGTGTCGCTCGCGCTGGGCGCGACCGCCGGCCTCACCTGGGAGGACGAGGTGCGACTGGTCGTCGACGAGCTGCGGGCCGAGCGGCTGGCGGTGCGGGAGGTGCCGCTGCCCCGCCGGCTCACCGCGAGCCAGGTCGTCGCGCTTGCCCGCGATCCGGACGAGCTGGCCCGCACGCTGGCCCGGCCGATGCCGGTCCGGCCGCAGCCGCAGGCGCGGCGCGGGTCGCGGTTCCACGCGTGGGTCGAGCAGCTCTACGGCGCCGTCGCCGCTGCTCGACCCGGACGACCTGCCCGGTGCGGGTGACGCCGACGCTCGCCGACGACGAGCTGGCCGGGCTGCAGGAGCAGTTCCTCGCCGACGGTTGGGCGGAGCGGCGGCCCGTGGCGGTGGAGCAGCCGTTCGAGCTGGTCGTCGGCGGCCGGCTGGTGCGGGGCCGCATCGACGCGGTCTATCCAGGCGGCGGAGGCGGCTTCGACGTCATCGACTACAAGACCGGCGTTCGGTCCCGGCGGACTTCGCGGCTGCGTCGCTGCAGCTGTCGGTCTACCGGCTCGCCTGGGCCGACCTGCGCGGCGTCGACCCCGAGCAGGTCGACGCCGGCTTCCTCTATGTGCGCACCGGAAAGGTGAAGCGACCGGACCGGCTGCTGTCCCGCGACGAGCTCGCCACCTTGCTCACCCCCCAGGGTTGAGTGCAACGCCCCGTGTCGTACGAGGCAGCGACAAGACACGGGGCGTAGCACTCAACGAGCCGTCTAGGGTTGGCGGCATGGCGGACGCCGCGGTCAAGGACTACGTCCAGGCGCATCGCGACGAGTTCCTGGCCGACCTCGTCGACTGGCTGCGCATCCCGTCGGTCTCCGGCCGACCCGGACCGCGCGAGCGACGTCCGCCGCTCCGCCGACTGGCTCGTGGACGCGCTGCGCCGTACCGGCTTCCCGACCGTCGAGGTCTGGCCGACCGGCCGGCGCTGCCGGCCGTGTTCGCCGAGTGGCCGGCCGCCGATCCGGAGGCGCCGACCGTCGTCGTCTACGGCCACCACGACGTCCAGCCGGTCGACCCGCGAGGAGCTGTGGCAGACGCCGCCGTTCGAGCCGCAGCTGCCGCGGCGACGAGCTGGTCGGCCGCGGCGGCGCCGACGACAAGGGCCAGGTCGCCGTTCCACCTGCTCGGGCTGCGCGCGCTGCTCGAGACGACCGGCCGCGACGCGCCCGCCGGTCACCCTCAGCTTCCTCGTCGAGGGCGAGGAGGAGTGCGGCTCGCCGCACTTCCGGCGCTGCTCGAGGAGCGGCGGCGACCGGCTCGCGCTGCGACGTCGTCGTCGTGTCCGACACCGGCATGTGGAGCCGGGACACCCCGACCATCTGCACCGGCATGCGCGGGATGATCGACTGCCAGATCGACCTGCACGGTCCCGACGTCGACCTGCACTCCGGGTCGTTCGGCGGCGCGGTGCCGCAACCCGCTGCACGCGATGGCCGGCCTGCTCGCCGGGCTGCACGACGAGCGACGGCCGGGTCACGCTGCCCGGCTTCTACGACGCGTGCGGCCGCTGACCGACCGACGAGCGCGAGCTCATCGCCCGGCTGCCCTACGACGAGGCCGGCGTGGCTCGCCACCGCGGCAGAGCCGGGCGGCGTACGGCGAGGAGGGCTTCACCACCCTGGAGCGGGTCTGGGCGCGCCCGACCTGCGAGGTCCACGGCATCTGGGGCGGCTACACCGGCCCCGGCCACAAGACGATCGTGCCGACCGACGCGCACGCGAAGGTGTCGTTCCGGCTGGTGGCCGACCAGGACCCGGCCGGCGGTGCGCGCCGCGATGCGACGCCTACGTCGCGCGGCGCGCGTCCCGCCGGGCATCGAGCGCGACCGTCGAGTGGTTCGGCGACGGGGTCCGGCCCTGCCTCACCGCCGCTCGACGACCCCGCCCTGCAGGCGACGACGCGGGCGATGGAGCGGGCGTTCGGCGCGCGAGGTCCTCTACACCCGCGAGGGCGGCAGCGGACCGGAGGCCGACCTCGCCGACGTGCTGGGTGCGCCGTCGTCTTCCTCGGCGTCGGGCTACCGGACGACCGGATCCACGCGCCCAACGAGCGCGTCGTCTTCCCGCTGCTGCTCACGGGCGCGGCCGCGGCGGCGTACCTGTGGGAGGAGCTGCCGCGGCTCCGGTCGCCGGGCGCCGGTGACGGGCCCCGCGCTGTCGCGGACCGGCGCTGGACCGCGCCGCGGTCGAACGGCGGCGCGACACGGGGTGGCTCGACGACGCGTGGACGAGCGGCCGGCTGCTCGTCGTCGACGCCGACCGGCGCGCCGTGGCCGACGACGGCGGGCTCGTCCTCGTCGACCCGCCGCGTCGACGGGGCGGCCGCCGGCACCGAGCGCGTTCTTCCTCGGGATCGACGACGCACGGCGTCGCCCACTGGTCCGTCGTCGGGCGCGCTGCCGCGCCGGCTGGGCGCGCGCCCGGTGACGCTGCGGGACGTCGGCGCGACCCTGTCCGACCTCGACGCGGGCCTGATCGTGCACGGCGACGGCGCTCGCCAACTGGCACGCGACCCACCAGCGCTGCCCCCGCTGCGGGGCGGCCACCGACCGGCCGACGCCGGTTGGGTGCGGCGGTGCCCCGCGGACGGCAGCGACCACTTCCCGCGCACCGACCCGGCGGTGATCGTGCTCGTCCACGACGGCGGTGACGGGTGCCTGCTCGGCCGCCAGCCGACGTGGCCCCGGGGCCGCTACTCGACGCTCGCCGGGTTCGTCGAGCCGGGGGAGTCGCTCGAGCAGGCGGTCGCGCGGGAGGTGGCCGAGGAGAGCGGGCGTCATCGTCACCGACATCGCCTACGGCGGCAGCCAGCCCTGGCCGTTCCCGGCGTCCCTCATGCTCGGCTTCGAGGCGCGGGCCGTCGGGGGTGAGGTCGGCACGGGCGACGACGAGTTGGAGGACGTCCGGTGGTTCTCGAAGGCGGACCTGCGGAGCGGGCACCCACTGCTGCCGCCGCCGGCGTCGATCGCGCACTGGCTCATCAGCCGCTGGCTCGACCGCGCCTGACCCGGCGCCGCTAGCGTTCCCCCATGCTCGAGGCCCACCACAAGCGACTGCTGTGGCTGCTCGGGATCGCCTGCTTCTCCGAGGGGTACGACTTCGCGCTCCTGACCGTGGCGCTGCCGGACGTCCGGCACGCGTTCGACCTCACCCACGTCAACGCCGACCTGTGGGTCGCGGTGCTCTACCTCGGCGCGCTGCCGGCTCTGGTGTGGGGGCGGCACGCGGACCGCCGCGGGCGGCGGGACATGCTGATCGGCGCGATCGCGGGTTACGTCCTCGCCGCCGTTGCGACCGCGGCCGCCCCGAACGTCGAGGTCTATGTCGCCTGCCAGTTCGTGGCCCGCTGCTTCATCGCGGCGGAGGTCGCGATCGCGTGGACGATGGCGGCCGAGGACCTGCCCGCGCATCGTCGCGGTTTCGGGTTCGGGGTCCTCGCGCTGTCGAGCGCGCTCGGCAGCGGGTGGGCCTCGATCGTGAAGGCGGTCGTCATCGCGCCGCTCGACGCGTCCTGGCGCTGGCTCTACCTCCTCGCGCTGCCGTTCCTCGTCGTGGCTCTCTTCCTGCGCCGAGTGCTGCCGGAGAGCGAACGCTTCCTCGCCGTCGAGCGGATGGTGGCGCAGCCCCAGCCGGTGTCGTTGCTGCTCCGGCCGCCGTACGTGCGTCCGCTTCTTCTCGTCTGCCTCGCCGTGCTGCTCGTCAACCTGACGACCGAGCCGACGGTCTTCTCGATCGACTTCATGCAGACCCGGCGCGGGCTGTCGGCGACCGAGGCCAACCTGCTGCTCGTCGCCGCGGGCGCGGCAACCCTGCCGGTGCTGATCCTCGCCGGCCGGTTGAGCGACCGGGTCGGCCGCCGGCGGGTGTGCATCGCCGGGCTGCTCGTGCAGTCGGTCGGGCTGTTGTTCTTCTTCGTCATCGCCCGTGGCGGGCTGGCCCTCGGCCTGTCGCTGGCACTGACCTACATCGGGTTGTTCGCGGCGTGGACGACGGGAACGGCGTTCGCCGTCGAGCTGTTTCCCACGTCCCTGCGGGGCGCGTCGTCGTCGGCCGCGGCGATGGCCAAGCTGCTCGGGCAGTCGGCGAGCTTCGCCGTGTCGGCGGGGCTGCTCACCGTCACGAGCCGGCCGGACACGACCATCGAGGTGCTCCTGGCCGGCCCGCTGATCGGTGCCGCGCTGATCGCGTGGGGGGTACCAGAGTCGAGCCGGACCGAGCTCGCCGACCTCGCCGGCGCCGATCTGGCCGCGACGGGCGTGGCCGGGCCGGCACCTGCCGCCGACACGTCGGGTTAGTCAGGTCGGCAGGCCCTTGCGGCCGGGGTCGGTCAGGGTGTCTCCGCCGGCGAACGCCTGCGCGATCGACATCCACTCCTCGGCGTTCGCGCCTGTCACCACCAGGCCGGTGTCGCCGACGAGCCGCCGCTGGGTGACGACGAGGCAGAAGTCCAGCGCCGGGCCCGTGACCCGGTCCGGGGCGGAGGGGTCGCCCCAGGTCCAGGTCTCACCATTCGGCCCCGTCAGCGCGACGTGGACGTCGCCTTCCGGCGCGGTCCGTCCGCGCACGGCGTAGGAGAACCCGCGGGTGCGTACGCCGAGGTGGCAGATGTGACGCAGCCGTGCCGTCGGTGTCCGCTGCGCGCCGACCGCGTCGGCGATGTCCTGGCCGTGGGCCCAGTACTCCATGAGCCGGGCGGTCGCGAACGACGCCGGCGACATCGGCGGGCCGAACCACGGGACCTTGGCCGCCGGGTCCGCCGCGGCCAGCGCGGCCAGCAGGTCCGCGCGCGTCTGCCGCCACACCGCCGGCAGCTCCTCGCCGAGCGCACGCGGAGCGTCGGTCGTGCGCGCGAGGTAGCCGTCGGGGTCGGACATGACGCCGGCGATGATCGCCGCGAAGGCGTCCGGGTCGACCAGTGCCGTCGTCGCCTCGCGGTCGAAGAACCACAGGTGCCCTACGGTGTCGCCGACCGTCCAGCCCTCCGCCGGGGTCGGCGCCGAGAGGTCGGCGGCGGCCACGAGAGCGTCGAGGTCCTCGTGCTCGGCCCGCAGGTCGTCGAGCAGTGCGGTCATGTCGGTTGCCACGGCGGGACCGTAGCAGCGGTCGGGTGCAGCGGCGGTCGCAGAGCCGGTGCCGCCGCGGTGACCCGCGCCGTGGTCAGCGCCGGCCGGCGAGCTCCGGCGGCAGGGGCACGGCGGGGTCGGCGGCGGACGCGACCACCATCCGGGCGAGGTCGTGCACCTTCTTGCCGCGCGAGCGGGCCGCGCTGCGCAGCCGCTCGAACGCCGCTCGCGGGGCGCGAGCGCCTGGCGCTCGGCGAGGACGCCGATCGCCTGCTCGACCACCACGCGGGCGGCGAGCGCGTGCTCGAGCTGGGTCACGGCGATCTGCAGCCGGTCGGTCTCGCTCAGCTGCTCGGCGGACGGGGCGGGCGGGGCGGGCTGCCCAGGTCCTCGGCCAGCAGGTCCGCGAGCACCATGGCGCTGGTGAGGTCGTTCTCGCCGTCGTGGCCGACCTGCCACCCGGCAGGGGTGCGCCGGACGACGACCTGCGTCCGGGACCGGCGTCGCCGACGTGCGCCTCGATGACGCCGGCGAGCGCGGCGCAGGATGCGGTGGTGCCTCGGTGGACACCGGCACCCGGCCGCGGTCGATGCCGCACAACGTGCCGACGAACCGTGCCGCCGCCGTCACGGATCGGCACGCCGACGTACGACGTGATGCCGTACGCCGTGCGGGCCGGTACGTCGGCGTACGCCGGGTCGGCTGCCGCGTCGTCGGTCGACGCGGGAGCGCCGGCGAGCAGTCGGTGGCAGAAGGAGTCGGTGCGCGGCAGGGTGACGCCCTCGCCGATCCCGGCGATGCTCGCCGACGACCCGCTCGAAGGTGAACTCGTCGTCGCTGAGGCCGCCTACGAAGACCACCTGCATGCCCAGCAGGTCGGCGGCCGTGCTCAGGGCAGCGCCGACCGCGGCGTGATGGAGATCGGCCGGCAACACGGGCCTATGGTGACCGATCGCGCCGGATCACGTGCCCGGTTGGGCAGTATCCGTCCGCAGGCCGCCTGGCGGGACCGCCCGACGGGCTCAGGCGGCCGCGGAGCGCGAGAGCAGCGTCCGGCAGCGGCGGGTTGGTGAGCGTCGGTGCCGTCCGGCAGCACGATCGTCGGGACCGTTGCGTTGCCGCCGTTGACGCTCATGACGTAGTCGGCGGCGCTCGGGTCGCGCTCGATGTCGACCTCGACGAAGTCGATGCCCTCGCGCTCCAGTGCGCGCTTGAGCCGCACGCAGTAGCCGCACCAGGGGGTGCTGTACATCGTCAGCCGGCCGGGCTCGGGCGGCGCCGGGGATGAGGCGTCCGGGGTCACGGGGCGGGACATGCCCTGGTCAACACCGGTCCATCCGGGTCTGTTCCGGCTGCGAAGATGGCGGGTGGTCCGCCGACGTCCTCGCCGATCTGGATCCCGAGCAGCGGGCCGCCGGCGAGGCGCCGAGCGGGCCGGTGTGCATCCTCGCCGGCGCCGGCACCGGCAAGACCCGGGCGATCACCGCACCGCATCGCCCACGCTGGTGGCCTCACCGGCGCCGTCACCCCCGACCCAGATGCTCGCCGTGACCTTCACCACCCGTGCGGCCGGGGAGATGCGCGGCCGGCTGCGCGCGCTGGGCGTCGGCGGGCGTGCAGGCGCGCACGTTCCACTCGGCCGCGCTGCGGCAGCTGCAGCTACTTCTGGCCGCGGCTGCCCGGCGGCGCCGCGCCCGACGTGATCGAGAGCAAGCTGCCCTCGATCCGCGCGGCCGCGGCGCGCGGGCCGGCGTGCCGGTCGGACCCGCACCGAGCTGCGGGACCTCGCCGAGCGAGATCGAGTGGGCGAAGGCCGCGCTCGTGGCCCCGGAGGGCTACGCCGCGGCCGCGGCCGGGCCGCCGGCGCAGCCGCCGTGCGACGCCGACGTCGCGCAGCGGCTGTTCGCCGCCTACGAGGACGTCAACAGCGAGCGCGGGCCAGCTCGACTTCGAGGACCTGCTGCTGCTCATGGCCGGCCGCCATCGAGGAGCACCGCGGACGTCGCCGCCGAGCTGCGGCGAGCGCTACCGCCACTTCGTGGTCGACGAGTACCAGGACGTCAACCCGCTGCAGCAGCGGCTGCTCGACGCGTGGCTCGGCGACCGCGACGACCTCTGCGTGGTGGGCGACCCGCACCAGACGATCTACTCGTTCACCGGCGCGTCGCCGTCGTACCTGCTCGACTTCGCGCGCCGGTTCCCCGATGCCACCGTCGTGCAGCTGGTCCGCGACTACCGCTCGACGCCGCAGGTCGTGGCCTGGCCAACGAGCTGCTGCCGCGACGTCGCGGCGGCGGGTCGCAGCTGGTGGCGCAGCGGCCCGCCGGGCCGCCGCCGGTCGCACCGAGCACGATGACGAGGCGGCCGAGGCCGCGGCGCGTCGCGCGCGGGTGCAGGAGCTCGCCGGAGGGCGTGCCGGCCAGCGAGATCGCGGTGCTCTACCGCGTCAACGCCCAGTCCGAGGTCTACGAGGCGGCGCTCGCCGCCGCCGACATCCCCTACCTGGTGCGCGGCGGCGCGCGGTTCTTCGACCGGCCCGAGGTCCGGCGAGGCGGTGCGTCCTGCTGCGCGGCGCGGCGCGCGCCGCCGGCGACGACCAGCCCGGCTCGCTGCCGCTGCCGAGGCCGTGCCGAGGTGCTGCGTGCGGCCGGTCTGGCGCCGGAGCCACCCGCCGGCCGCGGCGCGGCGCCGGGAGAGTGGGAGCCGCTGCACGCCCTCGTCGGCGCTGGCCGAGGAGATCGCCGGCGTGCCGACCCGGACGCCGGGCTCGACCGCCTTCGTCGCCGAGCTCGGCAGCCGTGCCGAGGCGCAGCACGCCCCCGCCGTCGACGGGGTCACGCTCGCCTCGCTGCACGCCGCGAAGGGTCTGGAGTGGGACGCGGTGTTCCTCGTCGGGCTCGTCGACGGCACGCTGCCGATCACCCACGCCACGACCCCGGAGCAGGTGGCCGAGGAGCAGCGGCTGCTCTACGTCGGCATCACCCGCGCCCGGCGCTGGCTGCACCTGTCGTGGGCGGCGGCGCGGGCAGCCGGAGGGCGCCGGTCCCGCAAGCCGAGCCGGTTCCTCGACGCGCTGGGGGCCGGGCGGGCGCCGCAGCCGACGGCACGCAAGCCGGCGAAGGCGACCGCGGAGCTCGCGCCGGAGGACGCTCCGACGTTCGAGTCGTTGCGCGAGTGGCGGCGCCAGACGGCGGATGCCGCGGGGATGCCGCCGTACATCGTCTTCAGCGACCGCACACTCGTCGCCATCGCCGCCGCCCGGCCGGCGACGCGGGGCCACCTCGCGCGGGTGCCCGGGGTCGGGCCGAAGAAGCTCGACGAGTACGGCGAGGACGTCCTGCGTCTGGTCCGCGAGTCGAGCAGCTGAGCGCGCTCAGATGCCGGTGTCGCAGTCGGCGGGCTCGCCGCGCTCGGCGCCGCGACGGAACCACGCCATCCGCTGGGCGGAGCTGCCGTGGGTGAAGGTCTCGCGGTCGACGCGCCGGCCGGCCTGGCGCTGGAGCCGGTCGTCACCCACGGCGGCCGCCGCGTCGAGCGCCTCGTCGAAGTCCGAGGCGTCGAGCTCGGCGGAGGTCTCGTGGGCCCAGACGCCGGCGTAACAGTCCGCTTGGAGCTCGAGGCGCACTGACAGCTCGTTGGCCTGTGCCGGGTGCTGTCGGCGCAGCCGCTCGCATCCGGCCCGAGGCGCCGAGCAGGTCCTGGACGTGGTGGCCGAACTCGTGCGCGACGACATAGGCCTGCGCGAAGTCCCCCGGTGCGCCGAAGCGGTTCGCCAGCTCGTCGAAGAAGCCGAGGTCGAGATAGACCTTCTGGTCAGGCGGGCAGTAGAAGGGCCCCGTTGCCGCGTCGGCGCGACCGCAGCCGCTCGAGGTCGCGTCGGTGAACAACACCAGGTGGGTTGCGCGGTAGTCGCGTCCCTCCCGCCGGAAGATGCCCGCCCAGGTGTCCTGCACGTCGTTGACGACGGCGGTGACGAAGCAGGCGTTGTTGGTGTCGGCGCCGTCCGGGCACCGCAGTGGTTCCTGGTCGGCGGCGGCGTCGGACGGCACCTGCAAGTGCTGGAGCGCGTCGAGCGCGCCGTTGCCGCCACCACCGAGGACGACCACCAGGAGGGCGACGACGACACCGGCGATCCCCAGCCCGCCGCCGCCGACCGCCAGACCGCGGCGGGAGCCCGCCGGTCCTCGATCTGGGAGGTGTCCACCCGTCCGCGCAGCCGCATGGGCGCACCTTTACCCCCGTGCCGCCCGGGTGCAACGGTCGTCGTACGGATGACGTCGGGCGGGAGCCGAAGGATGTTCGCCGTTGATGCCGACGCGCCGGAAAAAAATCGTTGCCCTGCTGCTGCAGCCCGCGCTATGGTCACCCGGTTGCTGTTTCCGCGCGCGTGAGGAGGTGCCCGATGTTCAACACATTCGTGGCCGCCGCGCGCTTCCGCACGCCTTCCCTCTCCGCCGTCCTGCTCGGCGCGGGGACGCTTGCCGCTGCGTGCGGTCCGAAGGCGCCTATGGCTGCCGGGTCGGCTTACACGCCGGCCATCGTCGACACGCGCAATGGCGCCCGGGGTGGCGCGACTGCCTGGGGTCCACCGATCTGACCGACAGATCGGCGAACTTCAGGCCGCGGACCCCGACCAGGGTCCGTGGCCTTTTTGTTTGTCCCGTTCGCACGACGAAGCCCACAAGGAGGTGGAGCCGATGTCCCTCACCGCGGTGGCCGAGGCAGTCATCGACCAGGCGTTGCCTTGTCATCTGACCGACCCCGACCTCTTCTTCGCCGAATCACCGGCCGACGTGGAGACCGCCAAGGCGCTCTGCGCCGACTGCCCGATCAGGACCGACTGCCTCGCCGGCGCGCTGGCGCGCCGGGAGCCGTGGGGTGTCTGGGGCGGCCAGCTCGTCATGCAGGGCGTCGTCGTGCCGCGCAAGCGGCCGCGCGGGCGCCCGCGCAAGAACGAGGTGGCCGCGTGACCGCCGGCGCCGTCTCACCGACCACTGCCAACGATCGTCCGTCAGGAGAACTCGCCATGTTGCTGCTCAACGAATCCCTCGCTCTCGAGCGAATGTCCGACAGGCGGCATCGCGCCGTCGTCGAGGAACGACAGCGCCAGGTCGTCGCCGCCCGCCGGCTGGCCGCCGCCCGGCGGCTGCAGCGACGGGCCGAGTCGGCCTCTCGCCGGGCCCGTGCACTGATGCTCAGTCTGTGACCGGCCCGAGAAGGACCCCGCGGGACACCTGCTCCGCGGGGTCCTTCGCGTCTCCGCTCCGTCCGGGCCGTGGAGGTGCCGCAGGTAGGGTCGCCCTCGTGACGACGACGACGCACCCGGCGCTGCGCGACCGTGCGGTCGAGGTGCTGTGCGACGCGTCGCTCGCCGCATGTCGTCGACCTCGTGGCCTGGCAGGACGATGACGCGATCGTCGTCGCGAACGCCGCCGGTGCCGCGCGCCTGACCGCCCGGCTCGACCGAGGTCCTGCGCGGTCGCGACCCGGTGGCCGGCAGGACCCGCTCGCGTTCACGCCGCTGCCGGCCGAGCTCGCCGACCGCGTCACCGCCCAACGAGCGCAACTCCTATCCCTTCGCCGACGACCGGCTGGCGTCGCTGTTCGCCGCCGGGCCGCGCCCGACCTGGCCGTCGTGCACACCGGCGGCACCACTGGCCGGAGCGCGGTGGTCACCTGCGGCGAGCACGGCTCGCTGAACGTCGTACAGTCGCGCGCGCCGCTGTGCTGTCCGGCGCCGGGGTGCTCGAGCGCGGGCATGCTCGCCGCCGCGTCGCGGGCCGTCGACGTCGCGCCGACGCTCGCCTGGCTCGCCGGCGCCCGCTGGGTCGCTCGGCGGGCTGGATGGCCACGCCTCGTCGACCTCGTCGTCCCGCAGGCGCGGCACGTCGTCGGGCTGCTCTGGGACGGCTGCAACTCCAACTCGCTCTACGCGCTCGCGCGGGCGGGTGAGCTGCCCAACGTGGCCAGGCTGCTGGACCGCGGTTGTGCGCTGCGCGGTGGTGCGGTCGCCGAGTTCCCGAGCGTCACGCTGGTCAACCACACCTCCGCGCTGACCGGGGTCGGCCCGGGCAGCACGGCATCGTGAACAACGCCTACTTCGACCGGCGCAGCGCCGTGCAGGTCCTCACGAACGACGCCGCCGACCTGGCACCGATGGAGCGAGTGGCTGCGTCCCGGCGTACAGACGGTCTTCGAGCGGGTGGAGCGGGCCGACCGCGTGCGTCAACGAGCCGGCCGACAGCGGCGCCGACGTACTCGACTTTCGAGCTCGTCCGCGCTTCCGGCTCCAGCGACGGGGCCGGCGGGATGAACTCGATGCTGCCCGACCCGCGGTCGGACTCGATGGCGACGCAGCAGTACGTCGAGACGCGACAAGGACTACGCCTGGTCGACGTCGGTCGACGCGATCGGGCTGGAGCAGGTGCTGACCTGTGGCCGTCGCGCGGTCCGAGGCGCCGCGACTGATGTGGTGGAACACGCTGCTGACCGACACCGGGCACCACGCGGGCGGACCGCACTCGCCGGTTGCGCACGCGTCGATGCGGGACGCCGACGCGCGGCTCGGGCGTCTTCCTCGACCATCTCGAGAAGATCGGGGCGCTCGACGAGACGACTGATCCTGCTCACCAGCCGACCACGGCTCGGAGGGGCCGACCCGACGTGCACCGGCGACTGGGACGAGCCGCTGCGAGACGCCGGCATCCCGTTCCGCGACGAGGCCTACGGCTTCATCTACCTGGGTCATTCCTGACCGCTCGGCTGGGCCGAATAGGCCCTCTGACCTGGGCTTTTGCTTGATCCGCTGAGTCGCCGTACTACACCGCTGTAGTCCGCAATTTCGCGGACTTTCGGCGGACTGCGCCAAGATCATCCGGACTAAATGCGGACTGAAACCAAGATCGTTTGCAGCTTGCCGCGGCGTCCGTAACCGACGTCGCGCAACGGATGTGCCGGCTCATCGCGTTCTACAAGTGTGACCATGAGGGTCGGGGGTGACGCGTGGTCGGCGAGGTCTCCATCGAGGAGTTCGTTGCCGCGCGCGGGCATGCCTTGGTGCGGTTCGCGTACGTGCTCTGCGCTGGCGACCCGCAACGGGCTGAGGATCTGGTGCAGGCCGCATTGGCAAAGGTGCTGAGGCGCTGGGACCGAATCTGTGCCGGGGGCCAGCCAGAGGCCTACTTGCAGCGCGTGATCGTGACGGAGAACGTGTCCTGGCGCCGCCGGCGCTCTGCGTCCGAGAGACCGACCGACGTGCTGCCGGAACCGGCAACCGCCGATGCGTACTCCGTGGTCGACGCGCAGGACGCCGCCTGGCGAATGCTTCGCGACCTACCTGCGCGCCAGCGTGCCGTGCTCGTCCTTCGCTATCTCGAGGACTGGCAGGACGCGGCGATTGCGCAGGCGCTCGGATGTTCGGAAGTGACCGTGCGAACACAGGCCGCCCGTGCCCTGCAGAAGTTGCGCGCCAACTTGGGCGAGGACTGGACCGTTGCGGCTGGGAGTGAGGGTCATGCCTGACCTCGGACAGCTTTTGCGCGACACCATGATTCGGCATCAGGAAGGCGCTCCGGCCGTCGACGGGCTCCTGACCGGTGCCCGTCAGCGACGCCGCCGGCGGCAAACCTCGTTGGCGGCGGCCTCGGCCACGGTCGCCGTCGCGGCCATCGTGGCCGGCTCGGTAGCCCTCGCCCACAGCTCATCCGTTCCCGGAACTGCAGACCATGCGAAAGTGATTCCGTCGCTGACCGACCAGGGCACATTCGACGACCGGCTCTTCGAAGTCCAGGCGCCGACGCTCAGCCCGATCATTGGCGGACTCGGTCCACAGCCACACGACCCCTGTGCCATCCCGGATATCAATGCGCGGGGCGAACTGCGGCAGACTTTTGATGGTGACGTCGGAGTCATCGTCTTGAATACGACCAAGTCCTGTTCAGTCTTCGTTGATGGCACGCCGACGCTCGTCGCCGCCGACGGGCAGGACCTGCACGTGCCTTTCTCCAACCCCGAGCCGATCACGGCCGAGTTCACCAAGAGTGGCCTGCACGCGGACTTCAACGGCGGCGAAGGAAGGATCGGGTTTGCCTGGCGAGGGTCCTGGTGCGGGCCCGTAGCAACGGCAATACAACTCCCGCTGTCGGAAACGCCACGACCCAACTCGTCACCCGGACCCACGCTTACCGTGCCCCTCTCTGGCCCGAGTCCGGAGTGCACAGGTTCATCGGCGCCCACATTCGTGCCTGGCTATGTCCACGGAGTTGGCTGGCCTATGCACCCCATGGACAGCGGCGTGCTGCCGGCGCAGCCCTCATGGTCCACGCTCGAGCCCAAGATCACGGTCGAGAGTCTGGATCTGGCCGATGTGCGCGTGTCGGTCACTCTGCCACAACCCGAGCAGCACCAACGTCGTCCTGCAGCCCTGCCCGCGCTTCACCATCGCGATCTACAACGGCTACGCCGATGGCTCATTCGAGCCACAACACGATGCACTGTTCCCCTGCGGAGCCGACCCCGTCATCGCGCCGCACGAATCCCGGACCTACACGTTGCCCGGCCTCGACTTCTCCGCCGACACCGATCAACGCACCCCGATCAAACGCGTCCTGTTCTTCTCGTTCGCTGAACTTCAACCGGTGCGCGTCGACATCCCGGCCGGCTGAGGCATCACGCGGGACCGGGCGCGGCATCGGCAGCTGGGGACGTTCGTGGGGACGTTCGTGGTGATGTCTCCTTGCTAACGCCGCCTCGTCGGTGCTGGCGATCGGAGGCGACCAGATGGGCAAGCGCGCGCGGCGACGAGCGAGAGAGCTCCAGGCGGACGTCGATGAGCGACGAGCCTCGGCTGATGCCGTCCTAGGGCGTCGAAGCCGCAGCGAGACCGTTGGGGAACTGCGCCGGCTGGCTGACGGGCGCCGCGTCATTGACCGGCGAATCGAGGACGTTGTCGAGCATCTGGTCTCGCCCGACTCGGATGACCGCACGTGCCAGGTGGTCGACTCTGCCTTCGCCGAAACACGCATCCACAGACGGTGAGCCGGAGTCCGGAACTGTCGTCGACCCTGAATACGGTTCCTGAGTGCCGTCCGCCGACCGCGATGACTTGCCGTCCCTCGGGATCGTCCTCGACGTGCTACGTGCTGGCCGCGAGGAGCGACGCGGCCATTTCGACGCGCTCGACCAGAAGGCTGGGCTCGCCATCGGCTTCGCCGGCGTTCTCGTCACGCTGAGCAATGACATCAGCGAACCTTGGCGGGCTCTTGGTGTCGTGGCGTCCGTGATCTCCGCCGGGTTGGCCCTCTCCTCGTTCTGGCCGAGGCGATACGAGGTCCTCGACAATGTCCGGGACTACCTGGCCGCGCCGGAGCCGCAGACGCAGCTCGTCCTGGTCGACACGTTGGCCCTGATGAACCTGCGTACGGACAGGTCGAGGGGCGCAAAGGCTCGTAGACCGAAGGCGGCGCGTGTGGCACTAGCCTTAGCTGTCGTGATGCTTGGTGTCGGCGCCATCTGGAACCACTCGGGAGGCAGTGATGGCGGAACAGGACACAAAGGTGGAGTCCCAGCCGCAAGCCCCTCCGCCGCCGCCGCCTCCGCCGGCCCCTGACGAGCACCTCATCGGCTTGATCGAGAAGGGCGGCCACCCGAACGGCGAGAGGCGCGGCTAACTCCGCCCGGCGGGTGTCGCCGGCTGCGACCTGCCGCATAGGACGGCGCCATCGACATGGTGCTTCCAGAGCAACACCGGTCGGCGTACTTGAATCTCCGGCTCAATCCTGGTCTCCCACTGGTCGATGTCTTCGCCGCAGTACACGCAAACGCCGACAGCAACGATTCTTTCGCCGAACTCATCCCATCCGCCGTCGCCGGCTCCTTGCTCAGACACGAGGTCAGGATCACTCAGAGAACTGGCGACGGCGAGTCATTAGTTGCGCGCGCACTCGACGATTCGTCGAAACTCGTAGCCGTCACGTCGACGCTCACCGCACGTTCGAGGGCCATAAGGTCTGCCTTCTATAAGTCGGAGATTATCCTTGGTTCGGACGGTGATCCTGGACAGCGATACCCCGAGGAGGAGTCCGGATGGCCCGCACATGGCAGCAGGTGAGGAAGGAACGGCAGGCCGACGGCCGGACCAACCCTGCCCGGGTCGCGGAGCTCAAGCGGGAGGTGCTCGACGAAGTTCGTGCCTACCGGCTGGCCGAGGTCCGCAAGGCGCAGGGCGAAACGCAAGAAGCCCTGGCGAAGCTGATGGACGTCTCGCAGGTCCGAGTAAGTCAGATCGAGAACGGCGACATCGGTCGCACCGAAGTCGGCACACTGCGGTCCTACGTAGAGGCACTCGGCGGACGCCTTCGAATCGTTGCCGAGATTGGCGACACGTCGGTCACGATCAACGACTGACGGCCCACCGGCTTCAAGATCATCCGGACTTGGTGCGGACTGACGTAGATCAACAAGCCTCTGACCTGGGCAAACGCTGGCAATGAACGAGGCCTACGGCTTCATCTACCTGGGTCATTCCTAGCCGGTCGGCGAGGCCGAATCTGCCTTCTGACCTGGGCTTTTGCTCTGCCCGCAGGTGGCCATATGACACCGCTATCATCCGCAATTTCGCGACTTTCTGCAGACTGAAACGATCTCGAAACAGAGACCGCGGCGCTGCCGCGTTTCGGTCCGCAACGGGTTCACGACGGCGGCGAAGTTGATTAGTTCCTTTGACGGACTGATGGCCTAATCAAGTTGCGTCGAAGAGTGCGATCTGCTGAGTTGTCTTACGTTCTGTGAGCCGGTGGACGCATGGCCGACACCATCACGTTTCGCCCGGACGATGAGACCGCGCGCGCCATTGAGGCGCTCACGCGGGACGGGACCCCGGTGTCTGCCGCCGTCCGCAAGGCTCTGCTCGCCGCGGCGCGGGAGCAGGCGCGAGCCAAGCTGCGCGTAGAGGCGGAGCAGCTGGCGTCCGACGAGGCCGACCCGGCCGAGGTGGCGCAGGTATTGCGGGACATGGAGACGCTGCGTGCGTGGTGACGTCCACCGGCTCCGGTCGCCGCGGGGGAGTCGCGGTCGCGAGCTAGCGGGGCCGCGGTACGCCGTCGTGGTCCAGTCGGACGCGCTTCCGCTGTCGACTTTGCTGGTCGCGCCGACATCCACCTCTGCTCAAGCGGCGAGCTTCCGCCCGGCGGTCGTCGTCGCCGGTCAGGAGACGCGAGTGCTCGCTGAGCAGACGACCGCGGTTGAACCGTCGCGATTGGGTGACCGCGTCAGTCACTTGTCGTTCGATGAATGTCGCTCGCCATGGTGATGGGACCACCGTTTCGCCAGTGGCATGGGACCACCTTGCGGGGTCGTCAGCCTCGGCGTCGTGATGATGGACGGCCGGTTGGCCGGCGGTCAACTTCGTCGGGCGGTCCAGGGTTGACTGCTGGTCGTTGCCGTTGGCGGTAGGACTCGCCGTCGAGGACGAGCTCGTGCGCGGCGGACTGCAGTCGGTCGATCGCGGACTGCGCGAGTAGCGGGTCGGCCATCAACGCGAGCCATTCAACGGGCTCCCGGTTGGAGGTCACGATCGTGGCCGCCGCGCGGTGTCGTTCGACGATCAGCTCGTAGAGGTCGGCGGTGTCGAGGGCGTCGAGGCTGCTGAGTGCGAAGTCGTCGATGATGAGCAGATCGACCCGGAGCAGCTTGCGCATCTCAGTCTCGTGGCTGTTATCCAGCCGGCTAGCCCGAAGCCGCTTGAGCAGCCGGTCGCAGCGTTCGAAGTGCACGCTGTAGCGGCGCCGGACGGCGGCGTGGCCCAGCGCGGTGGCGAGGAAGGTCTTGCCCACCCCGACTGGTCCCATGATGACGGCGTTGTGGCCGCCGTCGATGAACCGCAGCGAGCACAGCTCTCGCCAGATCGCCTGGTCGTAGTGCACCTTGGCGGTGTCGTCCCAGCGGTCCAGGGTCATGGTCGGGTCGAGCCCGGCGGTGCGGGAGCGCCGGTCGGCTGAGGTGCTCTCGCGGCGGCTGACTTCATCAGCGAGGACGAGCTCGAGGAACTCGGCGTGGCCCAGCTGTCGGGTCCGGGCCAGCGCGAGCCGTTCGGGCAGGGTGTCCAGGCAGCGGCCGAGCTTGACCCGGCGCAGCAGTGCCTTCAGCTCGGGGCTGACCTCCGGGGCGAGCCGGCTGGTCGGGGCGGCGCTCATCGGGCACCGCCTTCAGCGCGGCGGGTGGTGAACTCCTCGGGGTCGCGGGCGAACCGGCCCGCCACCACCGTCCCGGTGCCGGGCAGGGGTGGCTGGATCGGGGTGTTGTCGGTGCCGCGTTCGAGCATCCGGCCGATCAGCGCGACGTTGACGGCCTCGTGCTCCAGCGCGCTGGCGCAGCAGCTCTCGACCCGCTGGGTGCCCCACTTCTTGACCAGCCCGAGCAGCGCGTATACCTGCCGCATCTTGGTCCACGGCAGCGGGTGCTCGAGCAGCGCGGCGGCGTAGGCGCCGATCGCGGTGCCGTGCCCAGCGGCGAGTCGCTGGAGGGCGTCGAGGTCCCGCATCGCATAGACCGTGCGCTCGCTCGGCAGGTCGGCCGGGTCGGTGCTGCGCTGCCCGATTCCCTTGCGGGGATGGACTTTCACCAGCTGCCCGCGAGCGAAGACCCGGACCAGCTGGCTGTCCGCGCGGACCTGGACGTGATGCCCGATCAGGTTGCCGGGGATTGAGTAGAGCGCCTTGCCGACCTCGATGTGATGGTCGCGGTGGACCTTCACCGTGGCGTAGATCGGTAGGTCGTAGCGCTCGGTCGGGGCCGGCCGCAGAGCGGGGAGCTCCTCGATGCGGAACACCTCCGCCGG
Source organism: uncultured Actinomycetota bacterium (assembly GCA_963835405.1). GTDB lineage: Bacteria > Actinomycetota > Actinomycetes > JAFAQI01 > JAFAQI01 > CAWIFV01. Next base: position 2,143 of record CAWIFV010000019.1, on the reverse strand, counting down.
GCGGGCCTGGATGGTGCCGTGGATGCGCATCCCGGCCCGGTCCTGACACCACACCACGACGCGCCGTTGCCCGTCGGGCAGGTCGAGGAAGGTCTCGCCGGCGAAGAAGCTGTTCCGCACGAACGGCACGCACCGTTCCACCCGTGGCTTGTCCTGAGGCGACCGGACCCGGCACGGGTCGATCAGGAACCCACGGGCTTGTGCGTACTCGGTGAAGGCCTGGTTCAGCCGTGGCTCGGTGCTGTTAGCGCCGTCCACGATGGCCTTAAGGTTGTCCGGGATCAGGGTGCCGAAGACACCGTCATAGAACGCCCAGGCCGCCTCGCACCCGGCGATCACGTCCTCGACGCTCTGTCGGAAAGTGAGCCAGACGAAGGTGTAGCGGCTCACCACCGGGGTGAAGACCAGTGCCTGGCAGACCCGCTGCCGACCGCTGTCCGGGTCCGGGATCAGCCCGAGCCGACCGAAGTCGAGCTGCAGCTCATCACCGGGCTTGCCGTCGTTGACCCGGACCGTCACCCCGCGTCGCCCGCGCCCGACGTCGCAGACCTGCAGGGCGTAGCGGTGCAGCGTCCGCTCGGGCACCACGATCCCGCGGCGGGCGAGCAGCTCACCGACCTTCACCACCGTCAGCCCGTCAGTCTTCAGCCACGCCTCGATCTGGGCGTGCTGAGCGACGAGCAGCTGCCAGGCTTGCCCACGACCGTCGGTGCGGTGCGGCCGGACCTGCTCCACCAGCGAGGCGAGGAACTCGTCGCTGAGCTGATCCTCACCGCCCTCGCGGCGCAGCCCGAGCTCCTCTGCCGCCCCGACGTATCGGCGGACCGTCTTGCGATCGACCCCTGCGAGCCGCTCGATACTGCGCAATCCCTCACCGCGCAGCCACAGCCGCAGTAGCTCACGAACCTCGAACATTCGGACCTCCCGGAAGCCCATAGCCGCCCTCCTGACCGCTGGTCGGATGGCGGCAATGGCACCGTCAGCGGCACCGAAACTGTGGGACCCCGGGCGGTCCCATTACTGGCGAACAGGTGGTCCCATGCTCATGGCGAAACCACCCTCACGGTGGTCCCATGCTCGTGGCGGGCGACAATGAACTCCGGCGCCTTGATGCTGCGCTGCGCCTGGTTCTCGATGTCTAGCCCGAACGCGAAGGATGGCGATGATCACCGGTGAGCTGAAGAGCAAGATCGACCGGATCTGAGCTGCCTGCTGGTCCGAGGAGCTCGGCGGGTGTCTTTGACGGCCACCGGCGGGCAAGCGTGCGCCCGCCGATGGGCTATAGCCCACCCGTTTGCGCACGCTTGGTTCGCCTCCGTGCCGGCGGTGTCGGGTTCATGGCTGGCCCGGGCGAAGCTGCCGACCGGGCCGAAGCCGCGCAGGTGTTGCGGGACATGGAGACGCTGCGTGTGTGGTGAGGCCTACCGGCTGCGCGCGTCTCGCGGCGGCCGCGGACACGAGCCGAGTGGGCAACGTTCGCCGTCGTCGTGCAGTCCTTGCCACCGTCGACCTGGCTCGTCGCATGCGTCCGGGACCAATCTCGTTGTTTGCTGGCGTGGTCATACTTCGGCCAGTGGTCGAATAGGTCGCCGCGAGAGGTCCGACTGGGGGGCTGGCATGCCGAAGGCTTACGTGTTGTTCACCGAGTCCATTCGTGACGTCGCTGGGATGGAGGCGTATGGCGCTAAAGCGATGCCGACGATCAGGGAAGCCGCCAACATTCTCGCCGCGGATGAGAACCCGACCGTGCTCGAAGGCGACTGGCCGGGGCAGCGGACCGTCGTCCTGGAGTTCGCGTCTGCTGATGCCGCCCGCGCGTGGTACGACTCGAAGGACTACCAGGAGGCGATCCCGCTCCGCCAAGCAGCGGCCGACGCCAACGTTGTGATCATCAACGGTCTGTAGGCGATCCCGCGGGGAGCGAGCGCCGGCAGCAGGCGCCGCTCACCTATGTCGTCCCTCCGCCTGCCCGGTTGAAGCGTTGTTCTTCGGCATCGTTCTTGCAGCGATGACGCAGTCTCTGGAGTAATCAGTCTCTGGGGTAATCAGCCGAGGTCGCGCGTGATGTCACCGATTCGGTAGTGCAGTGCCCGGTAGCCGCGCAGATGGTGGTGGAGGCGTACGGCGACGCCTGAAGCAGGGG
>CAWIFV010000018.1:0-36007 GCA_963835405.1 uncultured Actinomycetota bacterium | reverse complement strand
TGACGAGAAGGAGGCTGGAGAGAGCAACGGCGGAGTACCCGCCCAGGTGGTAGATCTCGAAGTAGAGCCCACCGCCCCAGCCATGGCCGACGGACCCAGGCGCGCGAGGCGGCGGTGGTCAGGAGCTCCTGGTGTGGTGGCCCAGTTTTGGGGGCGATGTACTCTGTCCGTGTAGCCAGTAGCTGCCGTCAGGACGTACGCAGCCGTTGCTGAAAGAGCGACCGCTGCTGCTCCTCGCGCCGAAAAGGGGCGTCGCCGCCGGCGGCGTCCGCTTGCGCTCAGCGGAGTCGGCATTGAGGCCCGCTGCATCGTCATCGATGACATGAGATCAGGACAGGGCGGTCAAGTTCTGCATGATGCCATCACGCCAGGACCGATGACGACGATGAACAAGACCGGAAAGATGAACATCACCAGCGGGACCATTCTTGACGGGAACCTTCTGCGCCCTCTCCTCGGCACGCTGCCGGCGCTTGATCCGCGCCTCTTTTGACTGCTCGCGGAGCACGTTGGCGATCGGAATGCCGAACGCGTCCGCCTGTGTCAGCGACGCCCCCCCCGCAACTCGGGCACCGACGTGCGGGTGGCGAGTGACCGGAAAGCATCGTCGCGTGTCTTGCCGACTCCCGCATCGTCGCAAGCACCCGCTGGAACTCTCCAGACAGAGCTCCGGCACGCGGGCAGATACATGGGACAAGGCCGCGTCGAAGCCCAGACCGGCCTCGACGCAGATGGTCAGCAGGTCCATCGCATCGGGAAGGCCACGCCGCATCCCGTCTTGCCGCTTCAGCCCGAGGTTGTAGATGAACAGGTCGATGAGGTAATCCCCAGCGCTCCGAGGCCGATCGCCAGCACAAGTCGCATGGGGGACGGCCGCGTGCCAGAGGACACCCATGAGGACGCCGAGCACCAGCCCTTAGGCCTTTGAACGCAAGCACGCGGTCGACGTTCCACTTTCCCGACTTTTCCGGCGAAGTCGAGCCGTTGCTGGATCCTGGTTGCGATTCCGCTCGCGACACGGCTGGGGCGAGACTGGAGAGTTGCGCCGATACCGGCTGGAGGACACGGTCGCGAAAGCCTCCTCTCGCTCTTCGAGGACTGGCGCGCCGGTGATCCCCGTCGCGGCGACTGCTGCGAGCGATCGGCGGATGCGTTGCCGGTCTTCGCTGCCGACGACAATGGTCGCCAGCGCCAGGGTGATCGCGACGCAGATCGCGACGAGCCCGACGAGCAGGAGCAAGTGGTCGGTCATCAGGCCTCCACCTTGACCATCTTCTTTATAACTAGAAAGCCAATGCCGAGCAGGATGACCGCCAGCGTGACCATCGCGAGCCCCATCTTGGTCGTATACAGCGGTTGCAGATACGCGCCCCGGAAAGTTGCCAGGTACAAGGTGAACACGATGGGCAACCCGACGAGTATGTAAGGCCGACAGCCGACCCTCAGGAGAGCGCCCGGACGTGGCGGTGCAGTTGCACCCGCTCGCGGATCGTCTGGGCCACCGTTAGCACACTTTGGGGCGAGGTTGCCGCCGACCTGGTGCTGGATCTGGATCGCGAGCACCACCCAGCGAAAGTCCTCGCTATCCATTCTCTTGGCTACCTCCTCGAGCGTCCGCTCGATGGGAACACCGAGCCGGGACTCAGCTCGTCGCCGGGAGCCTTTCCGCCGGCTATTCGCTCGCCCAGTCGCTCGACGGCGTCGCTTCCCGAGGGTTCGCAGCCGATCGCGGGCGAACTGGGCCGCGCCATCGCTGAGTCCCGGCTCGGTGTTCCCATCGAGCGGACGCTGGAGGGGGTCGCCGAGAGAATGGATAGCGAGGACTTTCGCTGGGTGGTGCTCGCGATCCAGATCCAGCACCAGGTCGGCGGCAACCTCGCCGAAGTGCTGCTACGGGTGGCCCAGACGATGCGCGAGCGGGTGCAACTGCACCGCCACGTCCGGGCGCTCTCCGCTGAGGGTCGGCTGTCGGCCTACATACTCGTCGGGTTGCCCATCGTGTTCACCTTGTACCTGGCAACTTTCCGGGCGCGTATCTGCAACCGCTGTATACGACCAAGATGGGGCTCGCGATGGTCACGCTGGCGGTCATCCTGCTCGGCATTGGCTCGTTGGTCATGAAGAAGATGGTCAAGGTGGAGGCCTGATGACCGACCACTTGCTCCTGCTCGTCGGGCTCGTCGCGATCTGCGTCGCGATCACCCTGGCGCTGGCGACCATTGTCGTCGGCAGCGAAGACCGGCAACGCATCCGCCGATCGCTCGCAGCGGTCGCCGCGACCCAGATCACCGGCGCGCCAGTCCTCGAAGAGCGAGAGGAGGCTTTCAGCGACCGTGTCCTCCAGCCGGTATCGGCGCGACTCTCCAGTCTCGCCCGCGCCCTGTCACCGGCCGGAATCGCAACCAGGATCCAGCAACGGCTCGACTTCGCCGGGAACCCGGGAAAGTGGAACGTCGACCGCGTGCTTGCGTTCAAAGGCCTCGGGCTGGTGCTCGGCGTCCTCATCGGGGTCCTCTGGCACGCGGCCGTCCCCATGCGACTTGTGCTGGCGATCGCCCTCGGAGCGCTGGGTTTCTACCTCATCGACCTGTTCATCTACAACCTCGGGCTGAAGCGGCAAGACGAGATGCGGCGTGGCCTTCCCGATGCGATGGACCTGCTGACCATCTGCGTCGAGGCCGGTCTGGGCTTCGACGCGGCCTTGTCCCATGTATCTGCCCGCATCCCCGGAGCTCTGTCTGGAGAGTTCCAGCGGGTGCTTCAAGAGATGCAGATCGGCAAGACACGCGACGATGCTTTCCGGTCACTCGCCACCCGCACGTCGGTGCCCGAGTTGCGGGCCTTCGTGTCGTCGCTGACACAGGCGGACGCGTTCGGCATTCCGATCGCCAACGTGCTCCGCGAGCAGTCGAAAGAGGCGCGGATCAAGCGCCGGCAGCGTGCCGAGGAGAGGGCGCAGAAGGTTCCCGTCAAGATCATGGTCCCGCTGGTGATGTTCATCTTTCCGGTCTTGTTCATCGTCGTCATCGGTCCTGGCGTGATCAGCATCATGCAGAACTTCAGCGGCCACGTCTGATCTCATGTCATCGATGACGATGCAGCGGGCCTCAATGCCGACTCCGCTGAGCGCAAGCGGACGCCGCCGGCGGCGACGCCCCTTTTCGGCGCGAGGAGCCGCAGCGGTCGCTCTTTCAGCAACGGCTGCGTACGTCCTGACGGCAGCAATGGGAGTGGATGCGTTCTACTCGCTCTACACCGGGCAGATAGTCGCCAAAACTGGGCCACCACACCAGGAGCTCCTGACCACCGCCGCCTCGCGCGCCTGGGTCGATCAGCAATGGCTGGGGCAGTGGCTCTACTTCGAGATCTACCACCTGGGCGGGTACTCCGCCGTTGCTCTCTCCAGCCTCCTTCTCGTCACGGCGGCCGGTGTGCTGCTCGCGAGGCTGATCGAACACCGCGATGGCCACATGTCGACGGCCTGGGCAAGCGCGGCCGTGACCGTGACCGTCCTCAGTACAGCGGCCGTGCGCACCCAGACGATGGTCTTTCCGCTGTTCGTCGCACTGCTGTGGATATTGACCTCGATGATTCGGCGGTCAGAACCTCATCCGAGCGCCCTCCTCGTCCTGCCCATTCTGGTGCTGTGGGCCAACCTGCACGGCTCGGTTCTTCTCGGAGCAGCGCTGGCAGCCGGCTGTATGCTTTGGCTCGCATCGCGATCGCTCCGCAAGGGCAATCTGCGGCACGCAGCGGCCGCCACGGGGCTTGCCGGAGCAGCACTCGCGTCCGTCTTCGCCAGCCCGTACGGGGTTTCGGTCGTGGACTACTACTCCTCACTCATGGGGAACTCCACACTGCGGACATACGTTGCTGACTGGCAGCCGAGCTCTGTCACGCAGGTGAGTGCATGGCCGTTCGTCGCGCTGTGTGCCTTCTGCGCACTTTCCCTCATCGCAGGGTTGCGCATGCGTCGCCACATGCTGTGGCAAGTTGAGGTCGCCCTGACTGTTGTCCTGGTGGCGCTCGGCTTCTACTCGTCGCGATACGTCGTCTGGGCGGCGATCGTCATGGCGTACGCCGCATCCGTGCACGGGACTCGGCCGACGATTCGGCTCCCCGCACGCCTGGCCACTTCCTCTCGTCTGATTGCAGCGAGCCTGCTCGTGGTGGCCGCAATCGCGCTGTTCACGACACCGAGCAGCCACTTCACAAGCGCGTTGCCTGACAAGGTGGCCGATGCGGCGACTGCGGGTCTCGCGGCTGCACCGGACTCGGTCGTTCTGACCGACCAGACGACGTCGACGGCACTCCTTTGGCTGCACCCTGGCACGCATCGCCGTGTTGCCTTCGACATCAGGTACGAGCAGTACCGGACGGACGACCTCGCAAACTACTTCGGTTTCCTCAAAGCCGAGGACCCCGCTTTCGCCTGCCAGTACGACATGCTCGCCGTCTCCACCGACGAGCGGCCGAAGCTCGTCGCCGCGATCCGCGACGATCCGGCGTGGACACCGACGTACGACGGCAAGGAGGGCATCGTCGCCGTACGAACCCCCGGCACCGCGTGCCCGTAACGCCTCAGTTCTCAGTTGCCGCTCGAGGAGAAGTGCTGGTAGTCCGGCGTCGCTGACCAGCGCCCGCCCCAGCCCCACCCGACCGCCGCGAAGGCCTGCACCGCAGCCGAACCCGCGACCACCATGCCCGGCCGCACATCCGACCGGTCCATGTACGGCGCCCCCGCCGGCGGCAGCACCTTGCCGTCGAGCCGGTACGGGTTCTCCCGCGGGTTGACGTCGATCGCCTCGCCGTAGGCGTGCATCGACCAGTGCTTCGGCCCGTCCGCCACCGCGTAGCGGCAGTTGAACGCCGACGTGTTGTCGTGGGCCATCGACCGGTCGTCACTCGCGCCGTACTCCGACACCGGTCGCATCCGGCGGATCGGGAATCGCTCCCGGAACAGCGAACGGAACGCCGCAACGTACGCCGGCACCGCGCGGTCCCGCCCGATCAGCAGACCCCGGTGCACCCGCCCGTCGAACCCCCAGTAGGACAGCGAGATCGCCCGCAACGACGACGGCCCGACCGGGCAGCCGGCATGCCAGCTCTTGCCCAGCGCGGCGGAGGTCACCGGCCGCGCCCGCCAGTGGAACGCCGCCGGCGCCGCCCGCGGCGGCCGCGCCGCGGCGCGCCGGTGCCGCGCTCCCCCCGGGGACAGCTGCGGCGGCGAAGGCGACCGGTCCAGGGCCGACGGCGACGCCGGAGGCGACGAGGCAGGCGCAGGGCGCGCCGCCGGGGCGGCCGCCGCGCAGCCGACGGCGAGCGCCGCGACGAGCACGACGCTCGCCGGCTCGATCCGTCGCATCTGCCTCTCCGTCCGGGTCACCCCGGTTAGCGTAGGTCGGGTGTCGCTCCCCCGCGCGGTCGTCGTCGTGACGGCCGCGGTCGCCCTCGCCGGCGCCGCCGCCCCCGACGCCGTGGCTGCTGTCCACGCCCCTCTCGCCGGAGCGACCGGCGCCTCCCTGCCCGACCGGCTCCGCGGGGTGCACGACGCGAAACAGCTCGTCGTCGTGACCGCTCCGGACAACCACACGAGCTACGCCACCCTGCGCGCCTACCGACTCCGGCACGGCACGTGGCGCCGCGTCTTCGGGCCGTGGCCGGCGCGGATCGGCGACAGCGGCTTCGCCCCCCGCGGCGGCAAGCGCGAGGGCGACGGCCAGACCCCTACCGGCTCGTGGCACTTCCGCTTCATGTTCGGCACCGATGCCGACCCGGGAGTCCACTACCGCTACCGCCGATCACACTCGACGAGCTACTGGGACGACGACTCGACCACCCGCCGCTACAACCGGTGGGTCGACAGCCGCCGCGGCGACCCCGGCCGGAGCCCGGAACCGATGCGCGTCCTGCCCAACTACCGGTACGGCGCCGTCGTCGCCTACAACTGGGACCAGACGCCCTACCGCGGCAGCGCGATCTTCCTGCACGTCACCGACGGCACCGGAACGGCCGGCTGCATCGCGATCGCCCGCCACCGCGTCGTCCGCGTCCTGCGCTGGCTGCGACCGTCACTGAGCCCCCGCATCGTCATGGGCAGGACCTCCGCCGTCACCCGCTGACCTCGCGCCCGCTGACATCGCAGGCGTTGACCCGCTCCGCGGAGACCGTCGCCCACCGCGCACCCGCGGCAACAGCGGCCGTGCGGTCCGCGCCCGCAGGCACCCCCACCACACACCGGCGCCGTACGCCGCGTCGTCGACCGCGCACGCGACGACCCACCGCACCGGGCCGAGCGGCGGGCGCCGCTGCCCCCACTCGACCACCGCCGGCAGCGCGAGCACCACGAGCAGCACGCGCCGCCGCACCGCCAGCGGAAGCAGCGCCGCGCCCCACACCGGCACCAACCAGCGCACCAACCCAGATGCCGTCAGGACCGGCGCGGCCACGCCGACGCGGACGGCGACGTCGGCCGGCAGCCGTCCGGTCACCGCATGCTGCGCCAGCGCGACCGGTGCGACGAACCCGGCGAGCGGGGGCCCCGCGAGCCGGTCGCCGTACCGGCGGGCCAGCGGGCCGGCGCTGCTGCCGTAGTGGAACCGCCGCCGCAGCCAAGCCAGCCCACGACGGCGGCTCGTCATGACGGGCGACAACGGACGGCTCGTAACGCACCGACCCGCCGGCCGCGCCCAGCCGCCAGACGGCATCGACGTCCTCGCCGTAGCGCAGCGCCTCGTCGAAACCCGCCGGCCGCCGCCAGCACCGGCCGCCGGACGAGCAGCACCGTCGATGGCACGTACCCGACCGGGCCGCCAGCGCGCGCAACGGCCGGCCGGGAGCCGAGGTCGAGCGGCGAGCGACCGGCCGCGAAGCGCTCCAACCACGACCCGCCGGAGCGCCGCGGCCGGACCCGCGGCGCGACCGCCACCACGTCGGCGTCGGCGAGGTGCCGGGCGAGTGCGCGCAGCGATCCGGCGCCGACCTGCACGTCGCTGTCGACGAACGCCGCCACGTCGGCGGATGCCGCCGCGAGCCCCGCGTTGCGCGCCGCGCCGGGACCGCCGTTGACCTCGCGACGCAGCAGCCGCGCCCGGTGCCGCCGTACGACGGCAGCAACGGCACCCGCGTCCGGCGAACCGTCGTCCACCACCAGCACCGGCAGCCCGTCGCCGAGCGCGCGCAGGCACCGGTCGAGCGCGTCGGGCCGGCCGTACGCCGGCACGATCACCTGCATCGACACCTCGGCCGCACCGTGCGCGCGAGGCGGCCGGGCGTGCGCGAGTCCAGCGTCGACGAGCCGGCGGCCGAGCGCCGCCGCCGCCGGGTCGTCGACGGGCGCCCCGCCGAGCAGCCGACGCGCCAGGTCGGCACCCGTCGCGGTGAGCCGCAGCAGCCGCCACGGCGTCCCGCCGTAGACAGCCATGCCGTCGCGGCTCCACCGGAGCGAGTGGTCGGGCTCGAGCACCGTCCCCGCCGGCAGCGGATCCGGAGAGCTCACCCCTCCACCACCCAGAAGCGGTGCCGGCTCATATTGATAGGCCGCCGTCGACGGCGACCACGGCGCCGGTCATCGCGCTGCTCTCCGGCCCGGCGAGCCACACGAGGGCCGCGGCCACCTCGTCGGGATCGAGCAGCCGGCCGAGCGGCTGCTGGGCGGCGAACGGCGTCAGGTCGGCGAGGTCGTAGAGCGACGCCGAGGCCTCGAGCGCACGGGTGGCGGTCGAGCCCGGGCCGACGGCGTTGGCGGTCACGCCGGTGCCGGCGAGGTCGGCGGCCAGCCCGCGGACGAACCCGGCCACCCCCGCCTTGGCCGCGCCGTACGCCGCCAGCCGGGTCAGCCCGCGCGTCGCCGCCGCAGAGGCGACCGCGACGAACCGGCCCGACCGCGGCTCCGGCCGCTGCAGCAGCGCGGGCACCGCGACCCGGGCCAGGTTGAGGACGCCGCCGAGGTCGACGTCGAGCACCACCCGCTCGGTCACCTGGTCGGTCTCCCACTGCGGCGCCCCGCCGCCCACGACACCCGCGACGGCGAGCGCCGCGTCCAGCCCGCCGTACTCCCCCGTCGCAACCGCGACGGCTCGGGCGAGCGCCGCGACGTCGCGCACGTCGGCCACCACCGACGTCACCCGCCCGAACGACGTCAGTGCGTCCAGCTCCGCCCGGGTCGCCAGCGGGTAGTCGATCGCCGGGTCGTCGGCGCAGATGTCGACGGCGACGACCGACCAGCCGTCGGCGGCGAGCCGGCGCACCGTCGCCGCACCGATCCCGCGCGCCGCCCCCGTGACCAGCGCGACCCGGCGCGCGGTGCCGGCCATGCCGAGGGTCATGGTGAGGCGGCGCCGAGCCGGCAGGCGAACCCCGGTGGCATCACGACGTCGTCCGGCGTCAGGTCGTGCACCGACGCCTTGCCCAACCCCAGCAACGCCGAGTCGATGCCGCCCCGCAGGACGTCGAGCACGTTCTCGACGCCGGCCTGCCCGTTGGCGGCGAGGCCCCACAGGTAGGCGCGGCCGATCATCACCGCCCGCGCCCCGAGCGCGAGCGCCTTGACCACGTCGCTGCCGCGCCGGACGCCGCCGTCAAGGAGCACCTCGACCTCGTCGCCGACCGCGTCGACGACGGCCGGCAGCGCGCGGATCGCCGCCGGTGTGCCGTCGAGGTTGTTGCCGCCGTGGTTCGACACCGAGATCGCCGAGACCCCGGCGTCGACCGCGCGCTTCGCGTCGTCGACACGGATGACGCCCTTGAGCATGAACGGCCCACCCCACTCCTCGCGCAGCCACTTCACGTCGTCCCAGGTCGCCGGCGGTGTCTGCATCCACCCGCCGTACGCACCGAAGAACGTCGGCGCCGGCTGCCCGGGCGCGGCCAGGTTGGGCACCGTGAGGTCCGGCACCGGGTGGGGGCTGCGCAGCCAGTCGCGCAGGTACGACGGGCGGGTGGCGACCTGCGGCGCGAAGCGCAGCACGGTGCGCCAGTCCATGATGTCGGGGATCGCCGGGCTGCCCCAGTCCCGGCTGTGCGAGAACGACCAGTCGAGGGTGAGGATCAGCCCGACCGCCCCGGCGGCGCGGGCGCGTTCCATCCGCTGCACCATCTCCTCGCGGGTGCCGTTCCAGTAGATCTGGAAGAACACCTGCGGGTTGGCGGCGGCCACCTCCTCGATCGGCTTGCTCGCGAACGACGACAGCCCCATCGCGGTGCCGCGGGCAGCGGCCGCGCGCGCGACCGCGACCTCGCCGTCCGGGTGCACCGCCTGCACACCGGTCGGCGAGAGGACGACGGGCAGCGACACCGGCTGGCCGAGCACGGTCGTGGCCAGGTCGCGCTGCGCCAGCAATCCGCCGACGTGCGGCGCGAAGCCGAGCTCGCGGAAGGCGGCGATGTTGTCGCGGTAGGTGATGCCCGCCTCAGAGCCGGCGAGCAGCGCGGCGTAGACCGGTTTCGGGAGCCGGCGGCGCGCCCGCCGCTGCGCCTCCGCGACCGACTCGAACCACGGGTTGCGGGACATCAGCGCTGCTCCACCTGAACTTTGAACGTGGATTCGGACACCGCAGGCGCGCGCTGTCCGGATCGCGGTTCAAGGTTGGGGCGACCGATGGTCACCGGCACCGGGCCGCGCCGGGAGTGGCCGGGGCCGCTGTCCGGCCGCGCGGACGCGGCGAGCAGCGCCGCCTCGCCGTGTCCGTGCACGCACTCCGGGTCGGGCCCGTCGAGCGGGATCCCGGTGAAGAACTTCGCCGCCATGCAGCCGCCGCGGCAGGCGTCGTACGAGCCGCACGACGCGCACGCCCCGGCCGAGTCCGGCTCGCGCAGCGAGGTGAACAGCGCCGAGTCCCGCCACACCGCGGTGAAGCCGCCGGCGTCGCGGACGCTGCCGGCCTTGAACTGCTCGTGCAGCACGAACGGGCAGGCGTAGACGTCGCCGACCGGGTCGATGAGGCAGACGACGCGACCGGCACCGCAGAGGTTGAGGCCCGGCAGCGGCTCCCCCAGCGCGGAGAGGTGGAAGAACGAGTCGCCGGTCAGCACGCCGGGGTGGTCGAGCAGCCAGGAGTAGAGCGAGCGCTGCTGGTCGGCGGTCACGCGCAGCCGGTCCCAGACGTCGGCGCCGCGCCCCGACGGCCGCAGCCGGGTCAGGCGGAGCTGGGCGCCGAACCGCTCGGTCAACGCGAGGAAGCCGTCGAGCTGGCCGGCGTTCTCGCGGGTGACGACGACCGAGACCTTGAAGCCCGCGAACCCGGCGTCGGCGAGACGCTGCATCGCGTCGGTCGCGACCTCGAACGAACCGGCGCCGCGAACCGCGTCGTTGGTGGCGGCGCTCGCCCCGTCGATCGAGATCTGCACGTCGACGTAGTCGGACGCGGCGAGCCGCGCTGCGGCGGCGGCGGTGATCCGCGACCCGTTGGTGGAGAACTTCACGCCGACCTTGTGGTCGACGCAGTAGTCGAGCAGCTCCCAGAAGTCCGGTCGCAGCGTCGGCTCGCCGCCGCCGATGTTGACGTAGAAGACACCCATCGCGGCGAGCTCGTCGACGACGCCGAACAACTCTGCCGTGCTCAGCTCGCGCGGGTCGCGGCGGCCGCTGGAGGACAGGCAGTGCACGCACGCCAGGTTGCAGCCGTAGGTGAGCTCCCACGTCAGGCAGATCGGCGCCTCGAGCCCGCGCGCCATCCGGTCGGTGACCTTCACCCCTGCTCCTCGGTGACGATCCCGGAGGCGGCGAGCTTGGCGAGTGCCGCGAGGTACGCCGGGCGCTCGGCGGCGGCCACACCGGCGGCGTCGAGCGCGGACTCGGTGTCGTCGTACCGGCCACCGTCGCGCACGACCGTCACGAGCCGGTCGTCGTTGAGGAACGTCAGGCGCCGGTTGCCGTAGTGGTAGGCGAGCGCGCCGAAGGCCTCGTCGCGCAGGCCGACCTGCGCGTGCAGGACGTATCTCGTCATGCGCCGGTCAGTAGACGCCGCACATGCCGTCGATCGAGATCTCCTCGACGAGCACCTCGGCGAGGACCTCGTCGCCGACCCCGTCAGCCTCGTCGGCCGGCCGGTCGGTACCGACGGCGGGCTCGGTCACGGTGGGTGTCATGCGGCCTCCCGGAAGTCGCGGTGTGGCGAATATTGGCACACGGTGCCACTAGAGTCCATAGTGAGTCGGGTGAGCCGTCCCGGGGTGAACAGTCCCGGGGTGAGCAATGCCCCGGTGAGCAGTGCGCCTCCGGGTGCGGCCGCCCGGGTCGGTCGCCCGCCGGTCACCACCCGCGAGGAGATCGAGCGGGTCGCGATGCGCCTGTTCACGACCGTGGGCTTCGACGCGACGACGGTCGACGACATCGCGACCGCGGCCGGCATCGGCCGGCGGACGTTCTTCCGCTACTTCGCCTCGAAGAACCACGTCGTGTGGGGGCGGTTCGACGACGGGCTCGAGACGCTCCGGCAGCGCCTCGCGCAGGCCCCGCCGGACCAGCCGCCCGGGGCGGCGCTGCGCGAGGCGGTCGTCGCGTTCAACGAGCTGCCCGCCGAGCAGGTGCCGGTGCACCGGCAGCGGATGACGCTGATCCTCACCGTCGACGGGCTGCAGGCACACTCGACGCTGATGTACGCCCGCTGGCGGGGGGTGGTCGCGGAGTTCGTCGCCGGCCGGACGGGCGAGCCGGTCGACGCCCTCCTCCCCCGGCTGGTCGGACACGTCATGCTGGGCGCTGCCGTCGCGGCGTACGAGCAGTGGCTGGCCGACCCGGAGGCCGAGCTGACCGCGCTGCTCGACGGGGCGGTCGCCCGGGCCGCGGAAGCCTTCACCGACCTCTGACCCGCCACGCCTCCGCCCGCCGGTCAACCGGGAGGAGCAGCGGGTGGCATAGTCGCGGGCATGGCCGACCTGCTCCCCGACGCCGTGATCGACGACTGGGTGGCCACCCACCCGGGCTGGGAACGCGTGGGCGGCGACACCCTCCGGCGCAGCGTGGAGGCCGAGTCGTTCCTCGACGGGATCGACCTGGTCCGCCGCGTCGCCGACGTCGCCGAGGAACGCGACCACCATCCGGACATCGACATCCGCTGGCGGACGGTGACCTTCGCCCTGTCGACGCACAGCGCCGGCGGCATCACGACGGCGGACCTCCACCTGGCCGAGGCGATCGACGCCCAAGCCTCCTGAGTCGAGTGGGGGTGGCAGGATCGCCGCCATGTCTTCCGGACCGCTCGCGGGGATCCGCGTCGTCGAGGTCGCCGGCATCGGACCCGCCCCGCTCGGCTGCATGATCCTGGCCGACCTCGGTGCCGAGGTGCTGCGCATCGACCGGCCCAGCGGCCCCGGCCTGTCCCTCGTGCCGTTCCGCCAGGACACCCTCGCCCGCGGCCGGCGCTCGGTCGCCGTCGACCTCAAGGCCGCGGGCGGCGCCGACGTCGTACGACGGCTGACCGACCGCGCCGACGTGTTCGTCGAGGCGTTCCGGCCGGGCGTGGCCGAGCGGCTCGGCATCGGGCCGGACGACCTCACCGGCCGCAATCCCCGGCTGGTCTACGCGCGGATGACCGGCTGGGGGCAGGACGGGCCGCTCGCCCCCCGGGCCGGCCACGACATCGACTATGCCTCCGTCGTCGGGGCCATCAGCGCCGTCGGCGAGCCCGGCCGCAAGCCCGTCCCGCCGCTCAACCTCGTCGCCGACTTCGGCGGTGGATCCATGTTCCTCGTCACGGGCGTCCTCGCCGCCCTCCTCGAGCGCGCGACGAGCGGAAGGGGGCAGGTCGTCGACGTCGCGATGGTCGACGGCGTCGCCACCCTCACCGCCATGGTGCAGAGCCACCTCGCCGCCGGCATCTGGCGCGACGAGCGCGGCAGCAACCTCCTCGACGGCGGCGCCCCGTTCTACGACACCTACGAGTGCGCCGACGGCGAGTACGTCGCAGTCGGTGCCCTGGAGCGGCAGTTCTTCGCCGAGCTCGTGCGCGTCCTCGGCGTCGCCGACGCGGTGCCGGGCCAGCACGACGTCGACCGATGGCCGGAGATGCGCAAGCTGTTCGCCGAGACCTTCCGCACCAAGACCCGCGACGAGTGGGCCGCGCTGTTCGACGGTGTCGACGCCTGCGTCGCGCCGGTCATGCGGCTCACCGAGGCCGCCGAGCACCCGCACGTGAGCGCGCGCGGGACCCTCACGACGGTCGACGGGCTCACCCAGCCGGCGCCGGCCCCTCGGTTCAGCCGCACGCCCGGCGAGATCCAGCGACCGCCGCGCAAGCCGGGTGAGGACACGACCGCCACGCTGACCGACTGGGGGTTCGGCGGCGACGAGGTCGGGCAGCTGCTCGCGGCCGGGGTCGTCGCCGAGCCGACCGAACCCGAAAGAGGCGGCTATGGATCCGCGTGACCGCACCCGGGCGCTCTTCGACCGGCTGGCCGACAGCTACGACAACGTCGGCGTCGACTACTTCCAACCCATCGCCGCCGGTCTCGTCGCCGAGCTCGCCCCGCGGCCCGGGGAGCGCGCCCTCGACATCGGCTGCGGTCGCGGCGCGGCGCTCCTCCCCCTCGCCCGCGCCGTGGCGCCGGACGGGACCGCCACCGGCATCGACCTCTCGCCACGCATGGTCGAGCTCGCCCGCGACACCGCGGCCGCCGCGGGCCTGACGGTCGACGTGCGCGTCGGCGACGCGGGCTCGCCAGACCTTCCGCCGGCGTCGTACGACGTCATCGCGTCGTCGCTCGTGCTCTTCTTCCTCCCCGACCCGGCGGCCGCGCTGCGGACCTGGCTCGACCTGCTCGTCCCGGGCGGCCGGCTCGGCATCTCGACCTTCGGGGCGGTCGGTGCCGAATGGACGGCGGTCGACGACGTCTTCACGCCGTACCTCCCCCCGGCGCTCCGGGACCCGCGCACCAGCGGCAAGACCGGGCCCTTCGCCAGCGCCGGGGCCCTGGAGGCGCTGTTCGACTCCACCGGCGCCGACGAGCCGCGCACGGCGACGACCGTGGTCCCGATCCGCTTCCGCGACAAGGACCACTGGCACGAGTGGTCCTGGTCGGTCGGCATGCGTGCCATGTGGGAGTCGGTGCCGGAGGACAAGCGCGACGCCGTGCGCGCCCTCGCCTACGAGCGGCTCGACGCGTGCCGGATGCCGGACGGCCGGTTGGGGTTCGACCAGGAGGTCCGCTACACGCTCGGCCGGAGGGCGAGCTCGGCGTGACCGAGTGGGACGACGAGCTCCGGGAGCTGGCCCACCGCCGCGAGCTGGCGGCCCGGATGGGTGGCGAGGAGCGCGTCGCCCGGCAGCACGCCGCCGGCCGCCTCACCGTCCGGGAGCGCATCGACCGACTCGTCGACGCCGGGACCTGGCGCGAGGTCGGCGCGCTGACCGGCACCGCGTCGTACGACGACGACGGCGGCCTCACCGAGCTCGTCCCGACGAACTTCGTCACCGGCACCGGCCGCGTCGCCGGGCAACGGGTGGTCGTCGCGGCCGACGACTTCACCGTCCGCGGTGGCGCCGCGGACGCCTCGATCCACGAGAAGCAGGTGCACGCCGAGCGGGCGGCGGGCG
The DNA here is from genome assembly GCA_963835405.1 of uncultured Actinomycetota bacterium. Taxonomy (GTDB): domain Bacteria; phylum Actinomycetota; class Actinomycetes; order JAFAQI01; family JAFAQI01; genus CAWIFV01. The sequence continues at coordinate 21,473 of CAWIFV010000018.1, read as the reverse complement.
AGACGGGCGTGCCGCTCGTGCGCCTCATCGACGGCACCGGCGGCGGCGGCAGTGTGAAGACGCTGGAGGACCAGGGCCGCACCTACGTGCCGTTCAACCCCGGGTGGGACCACGTCGTCGCCAACCTCGCCCGGGTGCCCGTGGTCGCCTGCGCGCTCGGCCCCGTCGCCGGGCTCGGCGCCGCGCGGCTCGTCACCAGCCACGTCGCCATCGGCGTCCGCGGGATCGCCCAGGTGTTCGTCGCCGGCCCGGCCGTCGTCGAGGCGGGGATGGGCGAGGTGGTCGACAAGGAGTCGCTCGGAGGCATCGACACCGTCGCGCGCGCCGGCACGGTCGACGTCGTCGTCGACGACGAGGAGTCGGCCTTCGCGGCGGTGCGCAGGGTGCTGGCGCTGCTCCCGCCCAACACCGCCACCCTGCCCAGCCGGGCCACCGACACCGGTGACGACCCGGGCCGGCGCGACGCGACCCTGCGCGACCTCGTGCCGCACGACCGGCGCCGGCCCTACGACGTGCGCCGGCTGCTCGCCACCGTCCTCGACCAGGGCTCGGTGCTCGAGCTGGGCCGGTCCTACGCCCGGTCGACGGTCACGACACTGGCCCGGCTCGACGGCTGGCCGGTCGCGGTGCTCGCCGGCGACCCCACCGTCTACGGCGGCGGCATGACGGCCGACGGCGCGGACAAGACCGCGCGCTTCATCGACCTCGCCGAGACGTTCCGGCTGCCCGTCGTCCACCTGGTCGACCAGCCCGGCTTCGTCATCGGCAGCGCCGCCGAGCGTGCCGGGACGATCCGCCACGGCGCCCGGGCGCTGGCCGCCGTCTACCAGTGCACGGTGCCGTGGGCGTCGGTCCTCATCCGCCGGGTGTTCGGCGTCGCGGGTGCCGCGCACCGGCCGCACCACCGGCACACCTTCCGGGTCGCGTGGCCGTCCGGCGACTGGGGGTCGCTGCCCGTGGAGGGCGGCCTCGAGGTCGCGTTCAAGCGGATGCTCGCCGAGGCGGGCCCCGACGCGGAGCAGCTGAAAGCCGAGATCGCCGACCGGCTGGAGGCGGTCCGCTCACCGTTTCGCACCGCGGAGTCCTTCCTCGTCGAGGACGTCATCGACCCGGCGGAGACCCGGCCGCTGCTCTGCGAGTGGGTCGGGGCGGCCTACGAGACCCTGGCCGCGCGGCCGCGCACCGGGCCGCCACCGGTCACCCGGCCGTGACGGCGTGTCTCCTGCTGGTGTCAGCCCGCCCACTGTCGCCGATCATGGCGAAGCGCGGGTTATGGGGGCCGCATAACCCGCACTCCCCCATGATCGGCAGCACTCCGCATTCGGCTGCGGCGGATTAGGCTCCGGGCATGCCCCCGCGACGCGGCTCCCGCCCGGACTCCGACGAGCGAGCCGCGGGCTCGTTGACCGCCGGCGGGCCGTCGCAGCTCGGCGTCGTCGGCTCGATGCGCGCCCGGGACGTCTCGCGTCCCCGCGAGAGCGATGTGGCGGAGGCCGAGCGACTCGTGCAGGTCTCCTACCGGCCACGGTCGCATCCGCGGCCGCCGCTTCAGGGCAGGGGCGGGAGCTCGCCCGAGGCCTCGTAGCCGTCGAGCTGGGCGATCCGGCGGGCGTGCCTGTCGGCTCCGCTGAACGGCGTCGACAGGAAGATCTCGGCGAAACGCAACGCCGTCGCCTCGTCGTACATCCGCGCACCCAGGCTGAGGACGTTGGCGTCGTTGTGCTCGCGCCCCAGCCGGGCGGTGTCCTCACTGAAGGCGAGCGCGCACCGCACGCCACGGACCTTGTTGGCGGCGATCGCCTCGCCGTTGCCGCTGCCACCGAGCACGATGCCCGCACTGCCCGCGTCGGCGGCGACCCGGGTCGCCGCGAGCAGCACGTACGGCGGGTAGTCGTCGTCGGCGTCGTACGACGGCGGCCCGCAGTCGACCGGTTCGTGCCCGAGCGTGTGCAGGTGCTCGACGAGCCGCTGCTTCAGCTCGAAACCGGCATGGTCTGACCCGAGATAGACGCGCACGATGCAGCAGTATTGCCGACGTGCGGGTCACCGGCGTCGACGGCTGCCGGGGCAGCTGGCTCGCAGTGACCCTCGACGACCGGACGGGCAGCTGCTCCTGGCGGCTGGAGGCGCGGTTCGCCACGCTGATGGCCGCCGACACGGAGGCGATCGGCGTCGACATCCCGATCGGCCTGCCCGAGGCCGGCCGGCGCGCCTGCGACGTCGCCGCGCGCGCCGAGCTGGGTCGCCGGGGCGTCAGCGTCTTCGCCGCGCCGGTGCGGCCGGTGCTCGGCTGCGGAACCTACGCCGAGGCACGCGCCCTGCTCGCCTCCCGCGGGGGGCCGTCGATGTCGGCGCAGGCCTTCGGCATCGTGGCCGCCGTCCGCGACGTCGACTCCGCGGTCGGTCCGGGCGACGAGGACCGCGTGGTCGAGGCCCATCCCGAGCTGGCGTTCTCGCTCATGGGCGGCGGCCCCGGCCTGCCCCGCAAGCGGTCCGCCACCGGTGCGGCGCAGCGCCTCCGGCTGCTGGCGGCTCACCTGCCCGGCGGCATCGACGTGCTCGAGGCGGTCGCCACCGCTCCCGAAGGCGTTCCGCTCGACGACGCACTCGACGCGCTGGCATGCGCCTGGGTGGCCGGCCGCTGGAGCCGGGGCGAGGCGCGCGTGCTGGGTGACGGCGTCCGGGACTCCCGCGGTCTCGTCATGCGCATCGTCGCCTGACAGTCCGCGGTCGGCTAGTCCGAAAGGACGGTGCAGAACACCCGCGGACGCTCCGACGACACAGTCGTGACGAAGCCGAACGCGAAGCCCACCCGATCGCCCGCCACCACCGCCCGCAAGCCGGCCACCCGCAAGACTGCCGCCGACAAGCCCGCCCCCCGCAAGCCGGTCACCCGCACGGCTGCCGCCGACAAGCCGGCCCCCCGCAAGGCCGCCCCGGCTGCCAAGAAGGCAACGGTTGCCAAGCAGCCGGCGCCGGCCAAGAAGGCGACCGCAACCAAGCGGGCCGCCCCGGCCACAAAGCCGGCCGTGGCGAAGAAGACGGCACCGACGCGGCGACCGCGCCGGGTGGCCCCACCCCGGCCACTGATCGCGATGGTCCACCGTGGTGACGGCCGGGCGCTGTCCTACAGCGAGCGGCTCGCGGAGACCATGCACCGCCACCTGGGCCACGACGGGCCGGTGTGCCACGTGTGCCGGACCAACGCGAGCCGGCTCGCCGCGCTCACCCCGGGCGAGCATCCGATCGCGGTCTGACCGGCCCGGCCGGCGACCGCGGGCGGCGGCGGGCGAACGCCGCCGCCGGGCGGCCGGCCGTCGGGCGGCTAGAGCTGCAGCGACTTCGGCTGGGTGAACTCCTCGAGCCCGAACGGGCCGAGCTCGCGCCCGACGCCCGACTGCTTGAACCCGCCGAACGGCGCGGCGACGTTGAACGACCCGCCGTTGATGTCGATCTGGCCCGTCTTCATCTTGCGCGCGAACGCCTTCGCCGTCTCGGCGTCACCGGCCCACACGCCACCGGCAAGACCGTAGATGGAGTCGTTGGCGATGCGCAGCGCCTCGTCCTCGTCGTCGTAGGACATGATCGAGAGCACCGGGCCGAAGATCTCCTCCTGCGCGATGGTCATGTCGCTGGTGACGTCGGCGAAGACCGTCGGGCTGACGTAGTAGCCCTTGGGCAGCGGCTTGGTGTCGCCGCCGGCGACGATCCGCGCACCCTCCTCCTTGCCCTTCTCGATGTAGCCGGCGACCCGGTCGCGCTGGGCCTTCGACACGAGCGGGCCGAGCCGGGTGTTGTCGTCGAAGGGATCGCCGACGGTGAACTTCTCGGCCGTCTCGGCGGCGAGCCGGACCGCCTCGTCGTACTGCGACGAGTGCACGAGCATGCGCGTCCATGCCGTGCAGGTCTGGCCGGAGTTGAGGTAGCAGTTGCTCACGCCCACCTTGACCGCCTTGGCCAGGTCGGCGTCGGGGAGGATGACGTTCGGCGACTTGCCGCCGAGCTCGAGGGCCACCTTCTTCACCGTCTGAGCGGCCAGCTCCGCGACGCGCTTGCCGGCGCGGGTCGAGCCGGTGAACGACACCATGTCGATGTCGGGGTGCGCGGCGATGGCCTCACCGACGGTCGGACCGAAGCCGGGCACGAGGTTGATGACGCCGGCCGGCAGGCCGACCTCGTGGATGGCGTCGAACAGCAGGTAGGAGCAGAGCGGCGCAACCTCGCTCGGCTTGAGGATCACCGTGCAGCCGGCGGCGAGCGCATAGCCGACCTTCGCCGTGATCTGGTGCAGCGGGTAGTTCCACGGCGTGATGCAGCCGACGACCCCGAGCGGCTCCATCACGACGGTGGAGTTGCCGATCTGCCGCTCCCACTCGAACGTCGTGGCCAGCTGCGCGGCGGTCGCGATGTCGGCGATCGGGAGCCCGGCCTGGATCATCTCGGCCATCTTGATCGGCGCGCCCATCTCCTGGGCGATCGTCCGGGCGATCTCGCCGTGCCGCGCGGTCAGCGCCTCCTGGAGCCGGGACAGGAACTTCCCGCGCTCCTCCGGCGACGTGGCGGCCCAGGCGTCCTGCGCCGCCCGCGCGGCCTTGACCGCACGGTCGACGTCACCCGCGGTCCCGGACGGGATGCGTCCGATGACTTCCTCGGTGGCCGGGTTCTCGACGTCGATGGTGTCCGTGCCGTCGGAGGGGACCCAGGCCCCGTCGACGTAGATGGAGTCGCGAACGATGAGATCTGCCACGGTGCCCTCCAGAGGTGACGACGTCGTCACTCGGAGCGTACGTCGGCCCCCTGGTCGGCTCCCACGGCCGGGGTGATGGCAGGGGCGGCGGCGGCCGGTTCACCGTCGGCCGGTCGAGCCTGTGCCGGCAGGGCGACGTCCCGGGTGCGCTGCTCGGCGACCACCCAGCGACACTCGCGGTAATCCCAGTACCTGCCCGGCCCGTCCCCCATGGAGGCAGGATGACACGAGCCGGCCGCGGGAAACCGCCCGAACGTTGAACATCGGTCCGGACATCGCGAGCGTGCGATGTCCGTTTCCCGGTTCAAAGTTCGGGCGGGCGGCGGGTCGGTCAGTCGAAGATCGGCGGCCGGTCGCGGCTGCGCTTGAGCTCGTAGAACCCGTCCGTCCCGGCCACGAGGACGACGCCGTCCCACAGCCTGCCGGCCGCCTCGCCCCGCGGGATCGGGGTCACCACCGGGCCGAAGAAGGCGACGCCGTCCACGTGGATCACCGGCGTCCCGACGTCCATCCCGACCGCGTCCATCCCGGCGTGGTGCGACTCGCGCAGCGCCTCGTCGTAGTCGGCGGCGTCGGCGGCGTCGGCCAGCGAGACCGGCAGCCCCGCCTCGGCCAGCGCCTCCACGCAGGGCCTGCCGGTCCTTGGGCGCCTTCTCGTGGTGGTAGCGGTTGCCCAGCGCGGTGTAGAGCGGCAGCAGGACGTCGGCGCCGTGCTGCTCGGCTGCGGCGACGCAGACCCGCACCGGCCCCCACGCCGCGCGCATCGCCTCGCGGTAGTCCTCCGGCAGGTCGCGGCCCTCGTTGAGGACGGCCAGGCGACATGACGTGCCAGCGAACGCTCGAGGTCGCGGACCTTCTCGACCTCGAGCATCCAGCGGCTCGTGATCCAGGCCCACGGGCAGACCGGGTCGAACCAGAAGTCGGCACGTCGCCATGGCCGACATCCTCCCCAGCCATGACAGACTCGAACACGTGACGGCCGAGAACCTGACCCGCGACGAGGCGCGCGACCGCGCCCGCCTCCTCCGCATCGCGTCGTACGACGTCCAGCTCGACCTGACGACGGCGCCGACCGGACAGCCCGCTCTTCCGGACGACCTCCGTCGGCGCGTTTCACCTGCACCGAGCCGGGCGCGACCACCCACATCGACGTCACCGCCGACGCGGATCCTCGAGGCGACGCTCAACGGCGCCCCGATCGACCCCGACGGCTCCTTCACCGGCAGGCGGCTGCAGCTGCCCGCCCTGCCAGGAGTCCAACGAGCTCCGGATCGCCGCCGACCGCCGGCTACATGCGCACCGGCGAGGGGCTGCACCGGTTCACCGACCCGGTGGACAAGGAGACCTACCTCTACACGCAGTTCGAGACGTTCGACGCGCACCGGATGTTCGCGTGCTTCGACCAGCCCGACCTCAAGGCGTCCTTCACGCTTCATCGTGGACGCCCCGTCACACTGGGTCGTCGTCTCCAACATGCCGGGCACACGCGAGGACGCCGGGTCCGAGCACGGGACTGGCCCGATGGACGTTCGAGCCGACCCCGCGGCAGTCGACGTACATCACCGCGCTCGTGGCCGGCGCCTACCACGCCGTGTACGACGAGCACGACGGCATCCCGCTGGGGGTGTTCTGCCGCCGGTCGCTCGCCGAGTTCCTCGACGCCGACGAGATCTTCACCGTCACCAAGCAGGGGTTCGACTTCTTCCACGCGCGCTTCGACTACCGCTACCCCTGGCCGAAGTACGACCAGCTGTTCGTCCCCGAGTTCAACGCCGGAGCCATGGAGAACGCCGGGCGCGGTGACGTTCCTGGAGGACTACGTCTTCCGGTCCCGTACGACCGACGCCGCCTACGAGCGGCGCGCGGTGACGATCCTGCACGAGATGGCGCACATGTGGTTCGGCGACCTCGTGACCATGCGCTGGTGGGACGACCTGTGGCTCAACGAGTCGTTCGCCGAGTTACGTCTCGACCCTCGCCACCGCCGAGGCGACCCGCTGGACCGACGCCTGGACGACCTTCTGCAACATCGAGAAGTCCTGGGCCTACCGCCAGGACCAGCTGCCCACCACCCATCCGATCGCGGCCGGACATCGTCGACATCGAAGCCGTGAAGGTCAACTTCGACGGGATCACCTACGCCAAGGGCGCGGCGGTGCTCAAGCAGCTGGTCTACTACGTCGGCGAGGACGCGTTCCTGTCCGCGCTGCGCGGCTACTTCCGCCGGCACGAGTACGGCAACACCACCCTTGCAGGACCTGCTCGACGCGCTCGACCGAGGCGAGCGGCCGCGACCTGTCGACGTGGTCGAAGGAGTGGCTCGCAGACCGCCGGGCGTCAACACGCTGCGCCCGAAGTTCGCCGTCGACTGACGACGGGACTTCACGTCGTTCGCGATCGCTGCAGGAGGCTCCGGAGGACCACCCCGACGCTGCGCTCCCACCGGCTGCGCGATCGGCCTCTACGACCGCACCAGCGAGGGCCTGCTCCGCCGCGAGCAGGTCGAGCTCGACGTGTCCGGCGCGTCGACCGAGGTGCCCGAGCCTCGTCGGGCAAGCGACAGCCCGACCTCGTCCTCGTCAACGACGACGACCTGACCTACGCCAAGATCCGCCTCGACGAACGCTCGCTGCGCACGCTGGTCGAGCACATCGGCGAGCTCCGCGAGTCGCTCCCGCGCGCGCTGTGCTGGACGGCGGCGTGGGACATGACCCGCGACGCGGAGGTGCCCGCCGGCGACTACCTCGAGCTGGTCCTCGCCGGCATCTCGCAGGAGACCGAGATCGGCACCGTCCAGTCGCTGCTGCGCCTGGCCCGGCAGTCGATCGACCCGTTCGGCGACCCCGCGCGCCGCGACGACCGGACCCGGCGTCTCGCGGCCAAGGCGCTGGAGCTGCTCGAGGGCGCCGAGCCCGGCAGCGACATGCAGCTGGCGTTCACCCGCTCCCTCGCCGCCAACGCCGTCACCGACGAGCAGTTGGCGCTCCTGCGCCGGCCTGCTCGCCGGCGACCGGTCGGTCGACGGCCTCGCCGTCGACACCGAGCTGCGCTGGACGCTGCTGCAACGTCTGGTCGTCATGGGCCGGGCCGGTGACCGCGAGATCGAGGCCGAGCTCGACCGCGACAACACCGCCGCCGGCCGCCGGCACTCGCTGGCGCTGCTGGCGTCCCGGCCGACGGCCGAGGCCAAGGAGGAGGCCTGGCAGCTGGCGGTGCACGACGAGTCGATGCCCAACGCCGAGCAGGCCGCGGTCATCGCCGGCTTCCAGCAGCCTGAGCATCGCGAGCTGCTGGCGCCGTACGTCGAGCGCTACTTCGACGTCGTGGCCGACGCATGGGAGCAGCGGACGAGCGAGATGGCGCAGCAGATCGCCGTCGGGCTCTTCCCCGCCCTCTGCGTCGCATCGACCACCGTCGACCGCACCGATGCCTACCTGCGGGAGGCGCAACCGACGCCGCCGCTGCGCCGCCTGATCACCGAGAGCCGGGACAACCTCGCCCGGGCTCTGCGCGCGCAGGAGCGCGACCGCTCGTCCGGTTGAGCCGCGGCCGCAGCTGCGACCTCGGCGTCAGATCGCCGGCAGCTCGCGACCGCAGGCCTCGGCGAGCATCCGCAGGCCGGTGGAGATCCCACCGACGAGGTCGCCGCCCGAGAAGGCCGTCGTCATCGACAGCGCGGCCAGAGCACACGCCCGGTCGGACAACCGGCGGCTGGACTCCTTGCCCGTCACGATCTCGAGCTGGCGGTCGCCGGGGGCCACGACCACGATGACACCGCGCGACGCATCCGGCGCCGAGCGCCGCGTGCAACCGCTCGGCGTGGTCACGGATGTCGCCCTCGACCGGTCCGACGTAGACCGAGAACCGCAGCCCGCTCTCGGCGCTCGCAGCTGCGCACGTGCGGCTGATCTCCCGCACCTGGCCGTCGGTGAACGGCTGGCGGCGGGTGGCCCCGCCCTCACCACTCGGCACTGGCCCCACCCTTCGCCGTTCCGCCCGGGCGAGCCGACGCGACGGCCCGGTCCGGGTCGTCCGGCCCGCCGAACCAGAGCGAGTCGTGCTTCCAGGGCCGGCCCGGCCGGTAGCGGGGACGCCGCAGCAACGACGGCAGGGCGGAGAAGAAAGCGATGAGCGCGAACGCGCCGAGCGGGATGAGCACGTAGTAGACGATGACGAGGCCGGCGCCGAGCGGCTTGCCCGGCACCTCCCCGTCGTCGAGCGCGAGCGCGGGCGCGGCGGCGACGACGACGACCGTGGTCGTGGCCGCGAACAGGACGGCGAGCAGACGGTTTCTCACGCCGGAAAACTACCGGACCTGCTCCCCAGCTCGGCAGCAAGGCGGCCGACGCGCGCGTCACGGAGCAGGTCGTCCAGCAGCAGCGGGGCCCCGGTGGCGTCCGCGACGGGCAGCCGCCAGTTCGGGTACTCGTCGACGGTGCCCGGCAGGTTGGGCTGGCACAGGTCGCCGATCGCGTCGCCCGGTGCCGCGACGACGTAGCGGCTGGGGGTGAGCGCGACGTAACGGTGCAGGGCGCGGACCAGCTCGTCCTCCGGCGCGTCGACGCTGCCCAGCACGCCGCTGCTCACGAGGTGCGCGAGCAGCTCCTCGCGCTCGGCCCGCCACTTCTTCTCCTCGGCCGGGGGGTCGTCGAGCAACCCCAGCTCGGCCCGCACCCGCACGTGCTCGCCGCGCAACCACCCGAGGACGGTCGGGAGGTCGTGCGTCGTCACGCTGGCCACGGACGGTTCGCGCCACTCCCCCATCGGCCGCAGCGGACCGACGACTCCCGGCTCCCTCTCGTCGCGCTCGAACCACAGCACGGAGCTGCCCAGCAGGCCGAACGCCGGCGAGCGTGTCCCGGGTCTCGGGCAGGACCGTCCCGAGGTCCTCGCCGACGACCACGGCGCCCGCCCGCTCGGCCTCGAGTGCGATGACGCCGAGCAGCGCGTCGGCGTCGTAGGACACGTAGGTGCCGTCGCGGGCGGCGGCACCCTCCGGGATCCACCACAGCCGGAACATGCCGAGGATGTGGTCGATCCGGACCCCGCCGGCGTGCCGCAGCAGCGACCGGAGCATGTCGCCGCAGCGGCGCGTAACCGCCGGCGGCGAGCCGCTGCGGGTGCCAGGGCGGCATTCCCCAGTCCTGGCCCTGCTGGTTGAACAGGTCCGGCGGCGCGCCGATCCGGGCGCGGCGAGCGCGAGGGCGTCCTGGAGCATCCACGCGTCCGCGCCGCCGGGGTCGGCACCCGACGGCGAGGTCGTGGACGACGCCGACGTCCATGCCGGCGCCCCGGGCCGACTGCTGCGCCCGCGCGAGCTGGTCGTCGCACATGGCCTGCAGCCAGACGTGGAACCGCACCCGGTCGGCGAGGTCGCGCCGCGCGCGCGCCACCGCCGGCGCGTCCGGGCGGGACAGCTCCGCCGGCCACCGCCGCCAGTCGCTGCCGTGCACCTCGCACAGCGCGCACCACGTGGCGAACGACCAGACGTCCTCCGGCTCGCGGCGGCAGCGCGTCCGGACCGACGCCGCGCCTCCCACAGCAGCTCGAGCGCCGCGAGCTTCGCCGTCCAGGCCCGGTCGCGGTCGACCCGGCCCGCGGTCCGCCTCCGGTCGCAGCGCATCCACCCGCGCCCGCAGGTCGGGCGTGGCCTGCCGTACCCGGGCGTGTCCTCGATCCGCAGGTAGAGCGGGTTGGTCCAGCGGCGGCTGCCCGGGAAGTAAGGCGACGGCTGCATCGGCGGGATCGGCGCGACCGCGTGCAGCGGGTTGACCAGCACCAGGTCACCGCCCCGGTCGGCGGTCCAGCGCGCGAGGGTGTCGAGGTCCGCGATGTCGCCGACCCCCCAGGACCGGGACGAGCGCAGCGCGTAGAGCTGCACCATCCATCCCCACGACCGCTCAGGACGGGAGGCGATGCGTTCGGGAGTGACGACGACGGGGATCTCCGCCGCGCCCGTCTCGAGCGCGTGCCAGCCCAGCGGCAGGCCGGCGGGCAGCACCGCCCGGCCACCGTCGGCCGCGACCGCCCGCCGGTTGCCGTCCTCCAGTCGCAGCAGCGCCGGGCCACCGACCGGCACGGTGGCACCCGCTCCGCGCCGCAGCACGACCGCGGGCGGCACCGGCGGTCGCGCGTCGACGGCGGCGAGAGCGTCAGCGACGGCGGCCGGCGAGGAGGCGTCGACGCCGAGCGCTGCGAGGACACCGACGACAGCGGTCGCATCGACCTCGACGGGGCGGCGCAGCTGGTCGTCGTAGGACGTCGCCACCCCGTGGGCGGCGGCCAGACGGGCGAGGGCGGGGTCGCGGGCTCACCCGCAGGTCTTTACCAGCAGGAGGGCCGGCGATGCGCCCACGGCTCGGCCGCTTCGATCTGGGCGGCCAGCCGCAGCAGCGTCACCTCGTCACCCGGCCGGCCGACGAGCTGGACCCCGATCGGCAGCGGCCCCTCCGGCCCGTCCGCCCAGTGCAGCGGGATCGACACGCCGGCTGGCCGCTCATGTTGTACGGCGCGGTGAACGGCGTGAACCGCTTCTGGTTCTCGAAGTCCTGCGCCGGGTCGGCGTCGTCGCGAAGCGCGCCGACCTTCGCCGGCGGCTGGGCGAGGGTCGGAGTCAGCACGGCGTCGTACGCCGGCCGTCCGCTCGAGCTCGGCGCGGGCGGTCGCGCGCAGGGCGCCGAGCGAGGCGTAGAGGTCCAGCGCGGACAGCGCCGCGACCGCGCTCGCGCAGCCAGCGGGTCAGCGGGCGCAGCCCCTCCTCGTTCTCCTGCGCGGCACCGGCAGCACGGCGAACTCGACCGACCACAGGTTCTCGAACAGCTCGATCATCGCGTCGTCGAACGACGGCTCATGGTCCTCGACGCTGTGCCCGAGCCGCTCCAGCAGGCTGGAGGCGTGCTCGTAGGCCGCGACGCAGTCGGGATGGACGACCGCGCCCGGGATGGCCGGCGTGACGTAGCGGCCGATCCGCAGCCGCGCCGGGCTCGTCGTCGCAGGCGGCGAGGAAGGTCCCGGTCGCCGGCTCGCCGTGCCAGATCCAGTCCTGGGCCGTGGGCCCGGCCATGGCGTCGAGCAGGGCGGCCGCGTCGCGGACCGTCCGCGCCAGCGGGCCGTGCACCGACAGGCCGCTGATCTCGCTGTTGAACGGGGCGTTCGAGACCCGGCCGCGGCTCGTCTTGATGCCGACCAGGCCGTTGACGCTGGACGGGATGCGGATCGAGCCGCCGCCGTCGCTGCCGGGCGCCGCCGGCACCAGGCCGGCCGCGACCGCGGCGCCGGCCCCGCCGCTCGAGCCGCCCGCCGACCGGGTCAGGTCCCACGGCGTGCGGGCCGGCGGGTGCCCCTCCGGCTCGGTGTAGCAGGGCGCGCCGAACTCGGGCGTCGCCGTCTTGCCGAGGCTGATCGTGCCCGCCGCCCGCAGCTTGCGCGACGAACGCCTCGTCGACCCCGAGCTCCACCGGCGGGAACGCGCCGCTGCCGAACGACGTGGGCATGTCGGCGGTGAGGTAGAGGTCCTTGATGGCGGTCGGCACGCCGTGCAGCGGCGGCAGGTCGTCGCTGCGCGCGACCGCGCTCCTCCGCGGCGCGGGCGGCTGCGCGGGCCTGCTCGGCGGCGACGTGGACGAAGGCACCCACCTCGGCGTTGAGCTTGTCGATGCGGGCCAGGTAGTGGTCGACGAGCTCGACGGGCGAGACCTCGCGGCTGCGCACCGCGGCTGCCTGCTCGAGCATGCGTCAGGTCATGAGGCTCAGTCATGATCGGCACCGTACCGGGGGCGGGAGGCGCGGGTCGGCTCAGGCACTGGCGGAGGCCTCTTGCCCCTCCCACTGCTCGCCCGAGGTACGGCCGCCACACCGGGTGCATCCGGCCCGTCCCCAGCACCCGCCACGCGGCGCCGCTCGGGGCCCGCGGCTGCCGGGCATCCGCCAGCCCAGCTCGACGAGCCCGCGGTCGGCCTTGGCGTGGTTGCAGCGGCGGCAGCAGGAGACGACGTTCTCCCAGACGTGCTCCCCACCCCGGCTCCGGGGGACGACGTGGTCGATGCTCGTGGCCGGGCCGGAGCAGTAGACGCAGCGCCCGCCGTCGCGCGCGAACACCGCCCGGCGCGTGAGCGGCACGTGCGGCCGGTAGGGAACCCGGACGAAGCGGGTGAGCCGGACCACCACCGGGACGTGCAGGGTCAGCCGGGCGCTGTGCACCTGCTCCTCGGTCGCCTCGACCGCGACGGCCTTGCCCCCGAGCACCAGCACGATCGCGCGCCGGCTCGAGACGACGCACAATGGCTCATACGTCGCGTTGAGCACCAGCGCGTGAGCCACTGCACCTCCCGGCGGCCAGTGTCCCCGATCACGTGCGTTTGCGCACGCGGTCACGCCCGCGGCCCGGACGGCCACGCCCCAAATAGGGCGGCATGGTCACCGAACCACCCGGTGACTAGCCCGGGCGGAGCACTAGAAGCCGACCGGTATGCCCGACGCTGATCGCATGACGCAGCGACTGACCTCAGCCGAGGACGAGGACCTGCGCCGCCTGGCGGCCCTGGCCGCGTTCGGTGACCTCGGTGAGGTTGCCGCCGCGCGCTTCGCCGACCTACGGGCGCGGGACCGACGCGAGGAGATCCGCGAGCCACGGGCGCTCGTCCTCCCGAACCCCCGCTCGGAGCCGGACGGGCCGCTCGCTCGGACCTGACGCCCACACGCCGAGGTTGGCGCCGGCCGACCCGTCGGGGACAATGGCGTGGTGACCACGCCCGGACCGCAGCCCGTGAACATCGAGGGTGCGGTCGACAGCCCGTCGTTCTTCGACGCCGTCGGCGGGCACCCGACGTTCCAACGTCTGGTGGCGGCGTTCTACGCGCGGGTCGCGGACGATCCGGTGCTGCGGTCGATCTATCCCGAGGACGATCTCGGGCCGGCGGCCGAGCGGCTGCGCATGTTCCTCGAGCAGTACTGGGGCGGGCCACACACCTACAACGAGGTCCGGGGCCATCCCCGGCTGCGCGCCCGGCACGCGGAGTTCCGCATCGACCAGGCGGCCCGGGACGCCTGGCTCGCGCACATGCGCGCCGCGCTCGACGAGGTCGCGACTGGCCCCCGAGGCGGACAAGGTGCTCTGGGACTACCTCACCGTCGCGGCCGACATGCTCGTCAACTCCGCCTAGGCCGGACCCCGACCGCCCCGGACCCCGACCGCGAAGGTGCGGCGGAACGGGAAGACGGTGCCGAAGCCCTGTCGGGGGTACGCCGCGCGCAGCCCGGTGGCGTACTCGTCGAGGAAGGCTGACCGGTCCGGGTCGTCCAACCGGGAGAGCACCGGACGCAGCGCGGTCCCCTTCGTCCACTCCAGCACCGCATCGTCCCCCGCGAGCACGTGCAGGTACTCCGACTGCCAGACGTCCGGTTCGAGACCGGCCTCGACGAGCCCGCGCAGGTAGCGCTGCGGCCGCTCCACCCCGGCCCCGCGGTCGGCGCCCTCGGCCAGCCGGTCCCGCCAGCGCTCCGACCGCCGCAGGTCGCGCAGCAGGGTGTGCGACGGCTCGTCGAAGTTGTCCGGCACCTGGAACGCCAGCGCACCCCCCGGTGCGAGCATCGCGGCCAGCGCCGGCAGGAGGTCGATGTGGCCGGGCACCCAGTGCAACGCCGCGTTGGCGACCACGACGTCGACCGGGCCGGCAGCGCGCCAGGTGGCGAGGTCGCCCGCGACGAACTCGACCCTCCCCTCGACCGCCTGCATCTGCGCGGCAGCGATCATGTCCGGCGAGCTGTCGACGCCCGTCACCCGCGCGGCCGGCCAACGGTCGGCCAGCCCGCGGGTGAGAGTCCCCGGGCCGCAACCGAGGTCCACCACGTACGACGGCGGGCCGGTCGACTGCCGGGCCACCTCGACCCGGGTGAGCAGCTCGGCGAACGGTCGACCGCGCTCGTCGGCGAACCGTTCGTACTGGTCGGGATCCCAGCGCACGGTCGCATCCTGCCCCAAAAGACCGGCAGGTCCGAAACGCCAGCACTCCCTCCGACGGTTAACCCAAGTGGAGTAGATCATTGCTGCTCCGATCGGCGTACCGTGTGCGCAGATTCCGGCGGAGGTGGCAGTGGGCGAGCACGCGACGCCGATGGCGGCCCGTCCCGCCGCGCCGTCTCAGCGCCACCAGACCGAGCGGCCGGAGAGCCTCCGGCCGCTCCTTCAGGCCGTGACCGCGGTGGCCGGAGCCGCGGACGCGACCGGCGTGGCCGGCGCGGCGGTCACCGGAGCCGTCGAGCTCACCGGCGCCCGCGCCGCCGCACTCGGGGTTCGCTCCGGCGAGCGGGTGCGACTGCTCGCGTCCCGCGGCTACGACTGCGACACGATGACCGCCGGCGCCTCGCTACCCCTCAACGCCGGGCTGCCGCTGACCGAGTCGGTGCGAACCGGCACCACGGTGATCCGTGGCGCGGCGAGCTCCACGGCCTGGGTCGCGGTCCCGGTCCGGGCCGCGGGTGTCGACGCGGCGCTCCTGGTGAGCCTGCCGCCGACCGCCACCATCGACGTCGCCGCGCTGGAGGCGCTGGGTCGGGTCAGCGCCGACGCGCTGTCCCGGGCCGCCGCCACCGAGCTGGTCGGCGGGGCCACACCGACCGCCTCCGTCGTCGACGTGCCCGGCTGGCTCGAGCTCGCCGTCGCCCACGAGGCGTCCCGGCACGGCGGGTCGGGCAGCGGCGACGTGATCGCCTGCGTCGACGGCGCGGCGACGGGTGTGACCTGGTTGGTGGTCGCGGACGTGTGCGGCACCGGTGCCGCGGCCGCGCCGACCGCCGGCCGCGTGGCCCAGCTCGTTCGCACGCTGGCCACGGCGGACCTCGGGCCCGAGGAGCTCCTCGCCGCCGCCGACCGGGCGCTGCAACGCGAGGCGTGGACCGACAGGTTCGTCACCGCCGTGGCCGCGCGCCTGGTCCGGACCGGTGCCGGCGTCCAGGTCGAGATCGCGAGCGCGGGCCACCCGCCTCCCCTGGTCTTTCGCGACGGCGCCGCGACCGAGCTGCCCTCGGGCGGGTCACCGCTGAACCTGCTGCCCCAGGGGAACGTCGCGCGGTCGACGGCGACCCTGGCGCTGCGGCCCGGCGAGCTGCTGCTGCTGCACACCGACGGCCTCGTCGACCGCGGGAACGCCGACCGCACCGACGACCTGGTCTCGCTGCTCGGGTCGGCGGGTGCGCTGCGCGACCCGCGGGCGGTGCTCGACGTCGTGCTGCACGGGTTGACCGCGACGAGCGACCCGCCCCGGGACGACGTCGCCGTGGCGATCGTCACCCCCCGCTGAGACCCGCGAACCGCTGAGACCCGCGAACCGACGGCGCCGCTCGCGAGGCCGCACCGAGCGACGCGTGCGGCGGCACGCGAGCGAGGGAGAACGAAGCGAGCGGCGTCGTCGGCCGCGGGTCAGTCGCGGACGAGGCTGGCGGTAGGTGACGCGGTGCGGGCGGGCGGCGTCCTCGCCGAGCCGCTCGACCTTGTTCTTCTCGTAGTCGGAGTAGCCGCCCTCGAACCAGAACCAGCGGCCCGGCTCGTCGTCGGTGCCCTCCCAGGCGAGCAGGTGGCGTGGCGACCTTGTCGAGGAACCACCGGTCGTGGCTGATGACGACGGCGCAGCCGGGGAACTCCTCGAGCGCGTCCTCGAGCGAGCGCAGCGTCTCGACGTCGAGGTCGTTGGTCGGCTCGTCGAGCAGCAGCACGTTGCCGCCGGCCTTGAGCGTCAGCGCCAGGTTGAGCCGGTTGCGCTCGCCGCCGGACAGGACCCCGGCCGGCTTCTGCTGGTCGGGGCCCTTGAAGCCGAACGACGCGACGTAGGCGCGGCTGTTGATCTCGGTCTTGCCGACCCGGATGTAGTCGAGGCCGTCGGAGATGACCTCCCACAGCGGTCTTCTTCGGGTCGAGCCCGGACCGGCGACTGGTCCACGTAGGAGATCTGCGACCGTCTCGCCGACCCGCGAGCGCGCCGGCGTCCGGCTTCTCCTCGCCGATGATCATCTTGAACAGCGTCGTCTTGCCGACCCCGTTGGGGCCCATGATGCCGACGATGCCGCCGCGGCGGCAGGGAGAACGAGAGGCCGTCGATGAGCACGCGGTCGCCGAAGCCCTTCGCGCAGGTCCTCGCCTCGATGACCTGCGTGCCCAGCCGGGGGCCCGGCGGGATCTGGATCGCCGTCGTTGTCGGCGGGCCGGTTGCGCTCGGCCTCGGCGACGAGCTCCTCGAACCGGGCGAGCCGGGCCTTGCTCTTGGCCTGGCGCGCCTTCGGGTTGGAGCGCACCCACTCGAGCTCGCGCTCGATCTCCCGCTTGCGCTTGGCGTCCTTCTGCCCCTCGACCTTGAGCCGGGCGGACTTGGTGTCGAGGTAGGTCGTGTAGTTGCCCTCGTAGGGGTAGGCGCGGCCGCGGTCGAGCTCGAGGATCCACTCGGCGACGTTGTCGAGGAAGTACCGGTCGTGGGTGACGGCGAGGACGGTGCCGGCGTACTGCGCGAGGTGCTGCTCGAGCCAGGCGACGCTCTCGGCGTCGAGGTGGTTGGTCGGCTCGTCGAGCAGCAGCAGGTCGGGCTGCTCGAGCAGCAGCTTGCACAGCGCGACCCGGCGCCGCTCGCCGCCGGACAGCACGCGTGACGTCGGCGTCGCCGGGCGGGCGTGCGCAGCGCGTCCATGGCCTCTCGACGCGCGAGTCGAGATCCCAGCCGCCGGCGTGCTCGATCTTCTCGCTGCAGCTCGCCCAGCTCGGCGCCGAGCTCGTCGGTGTACTCGACCGCCATCTTCTCGGCGACCTCGTTGTACGGTCGACGAGGTCCTGGATCGGCCGACCGCCTCCTCGACGTTGCCGAGCACGTCCTTGGTGTCGTCGAGCGGCGGCTCCTGGAGCAGGATGCCGACGGTGTAGCCCGGCGAGAGCGTACGCGTCGCCGTTGGACGGCGGTGTCGAGCCCCGCCATGATCTTGAGCACGGTCGACTTGCCCGCGCCGTTGGGCCCGACGACGCCGATCTTCGCTCCCGGCAGGAACGAGAGCGTGACGTTGTCGAGGATCACCTTGTCGCCAACGGCCTTGCGGACGTTGCGCATCGTGTAGATGTACTGCGCCATGCCTCCAGACTACGGAGCCGGCGGCGGCCGCTCAGCGCCGCGGGCTGCGCGGGCACGGGCTCCGGCCGGTCCACGGGTTGGTCGGGGTGCCCGCCCCGACCGGCGTCGCCCGGTACGTCGGCCGGTACGTCGACCGGCGCGTCGGCCGGTGCGTCGGCAGCCGCCTCGGCCCGTCCGGCTCGACTCGCGGATCGGGCGGATCAGCTCGCCCGGTAGCGCCCGAGGTCCGGGCGCGACCGACAGGCGTCGATCTCGTAGCGTCGCGCGCCGCGGCCCGCCGTGGCGTCGTCGTACTCCGAGAACAGCAGCCGGCCGTGCACGAGCACCGTGTCGCCCTTGCGCAGCGACTTCGCGACGTTGTCGGCGAGCTGCCGCCAGCAGGACGACCGACATGTAGACCGGGTCGGTGTTGACCCAGCTCGTTGCGTGGTCGCGGTCGAAGCGGCGGCCGCTGGAGGCGATCCGGAACTTCGTCACTGTGCAGGCCCGCGGCGGTCGCGCGGTAGGTCGGGTCGGCGACGAGGTTGCCGCGCATCGTGATCTGGGGGTCCATGACGCGCTCCTTCGTCGGGGGCGGTCGCGCCACCGTGCCGCGGCGGGCCGGCGGCCGGCACCGTCGGCCCGGCGGCTGTGGACGGACCGCGTGGCGCGCTGTGGACGGCGGCGTGTGCGAAGGCTCTGCGGCCATGGACGACTTCCAGGGGAAGTCGGCGCTCGTCACCGGCGCCACCCGCGGCATCGGCTTCGGCATCGCCGCAGGAGATCGTCGGCCGCGGCGGCAGCGTGTGCATCACCGCGCGCAAGCCGGACGAGCTCGACGAGGCGGTGCGCAGCCTCGACCCCGACGGCACCGGGCGCGCCATCGCCGCCCGCGGCAGCGCCGACGACGAGGAGCACCAGGCAGGCGCCGTCGCCCCGGCGGTCGAGCGCTTCGGCCGGCTCGACCTGCTGGTGAACAACGCGGCGGTCAACCCGCAGTACGGGCCCGCTCATCGACGCCGACCTCGGCGCGGTGCGCAAGGTGTTCGAGGTCAACGTCGTCGCGGTGCTCGGCTGGACGCAGCAGGCGTGGCGGCGTGGCTGGCCGAGCACGGCGGCGCGGTGCTCAACGTGGCCTCCGTCGGCGGCCTGCGCGCCGGCTCGCCGATCGGCGCCTACAACGCGAGCAAGGCCGCGGTCATCCACCTCACCCGCCAGCTCGCGCGTCGAGCTCGGCCCGAAGGTGCGGGTCAACGCGCATCGCCCCGGCCGTGGTGAAGACGAAGTTCGCCGCGCGCGCTCTACGAGGGCCGCGAGGAGGAGGTCGCGCGCGCACTACCCGCTGAAGCGCCTCGGCACGCCGGAGGACACCGCCAAGCTCGCGGCGTTCCTGCTCTCCGACGACGCGTCCTGGATCACCGGCGAGACCCTCGACGATCGACGGCGGCGTCACCGTCGGGCGGCGGGGTCTGAGCGTGAGCCGACGCCGCGGCGGTCGCTCTCGTCACCGGCTCGACGTCGGGCATCGGCGCCGCCGTCGTCCGCCGGCTGGCGGACGAGGGCTACGGGTCGTCGTCAACTCGGTGCGGTCGGTCGACGCCGGCGCCGCCCTGGTCGCCGAGCTGGGCGCGCGACCGGGCGCACTACGTGCAGGCCGACATCGCTGCGGCCGCCGACGCCCAACGGCTGGTGCGACGAGGCGATGGCGCACTTCGGCCGGCTCGACGTCCTCGTCAACAACGCCGGAGACGACCCAGCGGATCCCGCACGACGACCTCGAGGCGGCGAGCCCGGAGGTCTTCCGGCGGCTCTTCGACGTCAACGTCGTCGGCACCTGGCAGACGACCGTCGCCGCGATGCCGCACCTCGCGAGACGCGGCGCCGGTTGCGTCGTCAACGTCTCGTCGCTGGCCGGCGTCCGGCCGACCGGCTCCTCGATCCCCTACGCCGTGAGCAAGGCCGCGCTCAACCACCTGACCCGGCTGCTCGCCAACACGGTGGCGCCGCAGGTGCGGGTCAACGCGGTCGCCCCTGGCCTGGTCGACACCCCGTGGACCGCCGACTGGGACGACATGCCGGCTGGTCCGTGCACGCGAGCGCGCCGCTGCAGCGGTCGGCGCGAGCCGGACGACGTCGCCGAGGTCGTGCTGTCCCTGGTGCGCGTCGACGCTACGTCACCGGGCGAGGTCTGGGTGGTCGACGGCGGCCTCGCCCTGCGCTGAGGCGCGCTCAGGGTTGTCACCGCCGACCACCGGGCATGCGGACACAAGGATGCTCGAGCGGATCGACGGCTTCCAACGCCGCCACCCCTGGCTGGGGCTGCCGCTCGCGGTCGTCTACAAGTTCGTGGACGACCGCGGGCCCTATCTCGCTGCGATCATCACCTACTACGCGTTGGTCTCGCTGTTCCCGCTGCTGCTGCTGCTCGTGACCGCGCTCGGTTTCCTCACCGCCGGCAACGACCACATCCGCCAGCTCGTCCTGACCTCGGCGCTGCGCGACTTCCCCGTCGTCGGCACGCAGATCCGCGAGAACGTCAACGGCCTGACCGGCGGCGGCACCGCACTCGCGGTCGGGATCGTCGGAACGCTGTACGGCGGGATCGGGGTCACCCAGGCCGCTCAGGCCGCGTTCAACCGCATCTACGGCGTCCCGCGCAACGAGCAGCCCAACCCGGTGACGTCGCGGATCCGCGGCCTGCTCCTGCTGCTGCTCCTCGGGGCGGGAGTGCTGGCGACCACGGTCACCACGATCGCGCTGTCGAGCGCCGGCGTGCTGACGGGCGACACGTCGTGGGTGCGCCCGGTCGCCCAGACGGCCGCGCTGGGCCTGAACGTCGTGCTGTTCTCCGTCGCGTTCCAGCTGCTCGTCAGTCGGCGCCTCGCCTTCCGGCGCGTCGTCGTCGGCGGCAGCATCGCCGGCGGGCTGTGGTACCTGCTGCAGCGGTTCGGGGCGGCGTACCTCACCCACCAGGTGGCGCACTCACGCGAGCTCTACGGCACCTTCGGCCTGGTCCTCGGCATCGTCGCCTGGCTCTATCTCGAGGCGCTCGTCGTCGTGCTCGCCGCGGAGATCAACGTGACCCTGCACGAACGGCTGTGGCCGCGCGCGCTGCTGACGCCGTTCACCGACGACGTGGACCTGACCGAGGCGGACCACCGGGCGTACCGGAAGTACGCCGGCTGCGAGCGCTACAAGGGCTTCGAACGAGTCGTGGTGAGCTTCGACGGTCGGCCACCCGTCGACACCGCGACACCTGCCGGCCGAAGGGGCGTCGAGATGATCGCGGCCGCTGGCGAGCCGAGCGGCCAGTAGGCACATCAGCCGGCGCTGCGCAGCCGGACCACCCCCACGGCGGCTGCCTCCTGCCACACCGGGTCACCGGCAGGCCGCTCGGCCGCGCAGATGGCGATCGAGTCGGGACCTTCCGGTGAGCACAGGTCGAGGAGCAGCGTCACGGGAACGCCACGGGCCAGCAGCTGCATGACGGGGGAAGTCGCCACGGTCGCCTCCAAGGTCGGCGGGGAACTACACCCGTGTAATTCGGCCGGGACCGCCGCCGACTTGAGAGGTTTCGTCAGGAAAGCCGGCCGTCGAGGGCCGAGTGCCCGATGGTGACGAGCGGCGCGATCCGCTGCGCCATC
>CAWIFV010000017.1:0-82330 GCA_963835405.1 uncultured Actinomycetota bacterium | reverse complement strand
TCGCGACGGGCAGGTCAACCGCACTGAGGGGGTCGATCGTGAACGACTGGAGCTTCGGTGGCTCGAGCGCGCCGCCGCTCGACCAAGCAGTCACCGTGACGTTGGCGGCCGTCGTGCCGGGGTTGGCCAGCACAAGCGTGTCGACGTAGCCGATGCGCCCGTCGGCGCCGCTGAGCCACCAGTCGGTGCCCGGCTCCAGGCAGGCGGTGGAGAACAGCCCGCGGGTACGGCCGCGGGGGATGAGCCGCTGCTGGTCGGCGGCAACCGCGGCCGCCCCGGAGCCTTCGGCCGTGACCAGGACCGCGTTCCCCGGCTTGACCGAGCCGACCCGGACCACGGTGCGGCGGGCAGCCGGTGCGGGCGGCCCGACGCTCCGGTCAGCGGGGTGATGCTGACTCGCGCCGGCCGGGACCGCGGGGTCGAGCAGGCCGCCGACGGAGGCGACGGCCAGCGTCGACGGGGCCGACTCGCTTCCGTTGGTCGTGGGGCAGACGAACGACGTGGTGGTGACCGGCTCCGACGCGGCCCGCGGGGCGGCGGCAGGGCGGGCCGCCGGACGCTCGACCGCACCCGCGACCGCGAGACCGGCGAGGGCGAGCGCTCCGAGGGCGACGGACGTGCGCGGCCGGGTCACGGAGCCTCCCTCCCCCTCGCGTCGGCGGGCGGCGACGGCCCGCCCGCCGGGTAGCGCCAGCAGAACCGCCAGCGCCACGACTCCGAGCTCGACCGCGAGCCACGCCCCCCGGTGGGTGCCGGCCCGGCGGACCTCCAGCTGCCCATCACCCGCGGGCAACCGCCATGCCTGCGCCCACCCGTAGGCGCGGGCCGCGGGCAGCCGCCGGCCGTCGAGGGAGGCCTGCCAGTGCGAGCCCGCCGGCTCGGCGAGCACGAGCACGCGGACCGGCCGGGCCGTCCGGCAAGCGGGTGTCCGCCGCCCCGGCGGTGGCCGTAGCGCGTCGCGGCTCGGCGTCCGCGGGCAGCGGGTCGCCGTCGAGGACTCCGGCCGCGCCGGCCGGCAGCACGACCAGCTCGCCGGTCGGGATCGCGGGCCGCCACACGACGGCCGTGCTGGTCGGCACCCGGGTGAGCCCGTCGACGGCGCGCAGGCGGGACAGCGCAGCGGCGTCGCCGTTCGGCACGAGCAGCAGCGACACGCCGAGACCCGGCCAGGGCCGGGACGCCGCGCGCCTGCCCGGCGACCACCGTCCGGACCGCGTCGGCGAGCGCACGGTCGGCCGCGGTCGCCGCCCCGGCCCGCGCAACGGCGGCGTCACCGAGGCGGGGTCCGGTCGGCCGGCGGACGAGGGCGTAGCGCACGAGGTCGCCGTCGGAGCGCAGCGCGAGCACCCGCGGGGAGGTCGGCCGGTCGACCTCGGCGGCGGCGAAGACGGGAAGCAGCCGCGCGCCGGAGTCGGTCGAGCGGCCCGGCGACGCCCCGTACGATCCACCGCGACACCGGCCGTTGCGGTCCCGGCGACGGCCGCCCCGGCCAGCAGGATCGCCGCGGGCTGCCGCCAGCCGAAGCTGCGGACCGCGCAGGGCCGCCAGCGCACCGTCGGCGGCCGCCGCCGTGGCGACGAGCGCACCGAGCGCGGCGATGGCCAACGCGACCCCCGGCCAGTAGCGCACGGTCGCGTCGGCGGCGACCGGCCCGGACAGCCGCGCGACGACCACGGCGGCGGCGACGCCGGCCACGAACACGACGAACCCGGTGCGGGCGGCACCCGCGGACCGGGTGCGGCCCAGCGCCACGAGGGCGGCCAGCACGACCGGGGCGAGGACCCAGAGCGGGGGCTGGTCCGGGCCACCGGGGTGCATCAGGAGGAGTGGGGCGGCACCGACCGGCCGGGCACTGGACACCCACTCGGGAAGGCCTGTCCCGGCGACGAACAGCCGGGGCGCATCCGAACAGCGTCACCGTCCACGGCAGCAACGCCAGCGCGGGCAGGACCAGCACGACGAGGGCGGCGAGGGCCGAGTCCGGCTGGCGAAGCAGACGCAGGGCGGCGGCCAGCGCGACGGCCGCGGCCGCGACCGGCCAGACGAGCGGCGCGCAGGCGACGACGACCGACAGGACCAGGCCGGCACCGACCCAGCGGTGCCAGTCGCGCCGCGGCGCGGCGAGCGCCGCGACCACCGCGCGCACGCACAGCGGCAACAGGATCACCGCCAGCACGACGTCGAGCCTGCCCCCGCTGACCGCGCCGGTGACGACCGGAGTCAGGGCGTACGTCGCGGCCACGAACACCCGCAGGCCGGATCCCCGCGTGAGGCGCCCCGCGGCGGCGTAGGCGGACAGCCCCGCCAGGGGGACCGCACCGAGCAGCAGGACATGGACGGCGAGCCAGACCTTGCCGAGCAGGACGGTCGACGCCAGCGCGAGGACGGCGAGGAACGGCGGTGCCGCGGTCGTGGACCCGAGCCCGACGGGATGCCAGGAGGCGGTGTAGGCCGACCACAGGTCGCTCGCGCCCCCGTCGGCGGGAAGCAGTCGGCCGCCGTGCAGGGGACCGCCCAGCACGCCGCGGCTCGCTACGAGTCCGACGACCCTCGAGCCCGATCGCCAGCAGTACGCCGGGCGACGCAGCAGCCGCCAGCATCGCGGCGGTGTCGTCGAAGGCCATCGCCTCGGTCTCCGCGGCCACCGGACCGGTCTCGACGGGCGCTCGCCGGCGTTGCCGCTCCTCGGCGGCACGCCGACCACCGACGGTGCGCGCGACCAGATCGCCGGCGTGCCGGAGGCGGAGCGACGGCGCGGCGAGGAGGGCGCGCAGGTCGCGGTGCGGGGCGCATCGACCGCGCCGGCGGCGCCGGGCGGCAGCGACGGCCGCCGGGTCGGCCAGCGCGGTCGCATCGCCGAGCGCCTCGTCGCGTGCCGCGCGCGGCCGGCGGCTGAGCAGCACCAGCAGCGTCCGGAGCAGCCCCTCGACGACGTAGCGTGCGGCGAGGAGCGGCACAAGCCAGGGCGAGGTGTTGGCGAGGACGACCTGCAGCCCGTGCCGGCGAGCCACCGCCCCCGTCGTACCGGCGACGGCGTCGGCCGGGCGGAGCGCCGGAGGTCAGCGCGGCGGCGTGCCGCACGACCGCGGCCGGCGGGCGACCCGCACGCGCTCCCCGGCGGCGTTGGCGCGCCAGCCGAAGTCGATGTCCTCGTGCAGCAGCGGCCAGGCCCGGTCGAAGCCCGCCCAGCGCGTCCCAGACGTCGCGGCGGACCAGCATGCCGGCCGTGCCGACGGCGAGCACGTCACCGGCGTCGTCGTGCTGACCCTGGTCGACCTCCCTGGGCTCCAGGCCGGTCTGCGGCTGCCCGCTGGAGTCGACCGTGAGCGCCCACCTCGAGCAACCGGCGGCGGTCCCAGCTGAGCGTCTTCGGCCCGAACACCGCGACCGACGGGTGCTCGACCGCCTCGGCGAGCAGCTCGCGCAAGGCGCTGCGGTCCGGCGCGCAGTCGTCGTGCAGGATCCAGACCCACTCGGTGGCGTCGTCCCTGGCGTCGGGGGGTGGCGGCGCGCCCGCGAAGGCGTCCAGCCCGGCCTGGACGGCCGCTCCGAACCCCGCCTCGCGGGGCATCGGCACGATCGCGGCGGCACCCAGCTCCGCCTCCAGCACGGTGACGGAGTCGTCCCGGCTGCCGGTGTCGACGGCCACCACGCGCTGCGGGGACCGGGTCTGAGCCGCGAGTCCGGCGAGACACTCCGGCAACCACTGCGCGCCATCGTGGCTGACCAGCACGGCGGTGACGAGGTGTCGCGGGAGAGCGACTGCGGGCGCGACGATCTGGGCGGCATGCGGCGACGGGACCCGCTCGATGGAGATGGAGAGCCGCGCGGCCCTCGGCGCGCGGGCCGCGGGCCGAGACTACGGCGTCGCGCGTCGGGTGGTCAGCCCGCCCGGCGCTTGAGCCGGCGTCGCTCGCGCTCGGACAGGCCACCCCAGATGCCGAACCGCTCGTCGTGCGCCAGCGCGTACTCCAGGCACTCGGCGCGCACGTCGCACCGGCCGCAGACCCGCTTGGCCTCCCGCGTCGAGCCACCCTTCTCGGGGAAGAAGGCCTCCGGGTCCGTCTGGGCGCACAGCGCCTCCTCCTGCCAGGGCAGGACACCGGTCTCATCGGGCTCGTCGAGCAGGAAGCTCAGCTCCGTCACGACGCCTCCTCGGGGGTCGGCTGGACACGCGCGCGGCAACACGCGTGAACGCGATCGCGGCGTGACCTGTCCGGGGCGGGTGCGCCGGTCAGAGGGAAGGACACGCGTGGAATTACACGCGCGTCGTACCCGATTCGTCAAGGGGTTCGGTGGTATTGCCTCAGCCGAGTTCGTCGCGCGGCGTGTCCGTGCCGCCACCGTCGGACACCGCGGGCGGCGCCCCGTCCCCGGTCCGACCCGGCTGCGTGTCGGGCTGTGCGGTCGTCCCGGGCGCGGCCTTCGCCGCCTTCGTACCGCTTTGCCGGTTTCGCCTCCGGCGCCGACGCCGGGCGGCCGGCTCGTCCGCCCCCGACGTGGGCGGCCGCCCACTGCTCGCCGCGGCCGGGGTCGTTGGCCGGGGTCGTTGGCCGGGGGCGCGGCCTTCGCCGCCGGCGCTCCTTCGCCGGCCGCCGTCTTCGGGGCGCGACCTCCTTCGCCGCGGCCTTCTTCGCCGGCTGCCTTCTTCGCCGCTGCCTTCTTCGCGGCGCGGCCTTCTTCGGGGCGCGCCTTCTTCGGGCGCGGCCTTCTTCGGGGCGGGCTTCTTCGCCGCCGTGGGCTTGGACCCAGCCTCCGCCGACGCCTTGGTCGCCGGGGCCTTGGCGCCGGCCGTCGCGGCGTCGGCGGGCCGGCCGAGCCTTGGCGACGGCCCCGCCGGCAGCCGGGCGCGCCGCGCGGTCTCGGGCGGGCTCCGGGCGGGCGGGCGAGAGCGGCGAGGTCCGCGGGCGGGGTGGGCAGCTCCGGCGCGGGCGCGTCGGCGCGCTCGCGGCGGTACCGCTCGGCGTCGCGCGCGTTGCGTCGACGTTCCATCGCCTCGCCGAGCCGTCGCGCCGCCGACCTGCGCTCCTTGGCCGACAGCCCCTCGGCGAAGGCGTCGAGGACCTCGTGGAAGATCTGGTCCCGGTCGGCCTCGAGCAACCGGTCGCGCTCGGCGAGGTAGCCGAGCAGCGACTCGCCCGCGATGACCAGGCGGCCGATGCCGCCGTCGAGGAGCTCGGCGACGCCGCGAACCGACGAGGTCTGGCCCGGCCATCGCGGTGTGAACCTCGACGAGCGCCGCCTCGGCCCGGTCCCGGAAGTCTGCGAGGACGGCCTCGGCGGTCTCGCGCGCCGAGGCCATGGCCGCCTCGGTGCGACTCGACCAGTCGGCCTGCAGCTCGCTGACCACGGCGTCGAGCGAGGCGAGCGTCTGCTCGGCCTCGCGCAGCCGCAGCGGTCGACTCCTCGCCGGCCCGCGCAGCCGCGACTCACCCCGGCACGCATGTCGTCGACGGCGGCGAGCGTCTGCCGCCGCGCGCCTCCTCGACCCGGTCGAGCACGTCCGCCCGCAGGCCGCGCGCGGTCTCGTCGAAGGCCGACCGCTGCTCGTCGACCGTCGCGGTGATGCTCTCGGCCGACTGGGTCACCGCCGTCGTGATCCGGTCGCGGACCTCCTCGAGCGCGTCGGCGAGGTCGCTGCGCAACGCCGTGACCTCGGCCTCCACCAGCTCCCGGGAGCCCAGGTTCGCCTGCTGCAGCGCCTCGATCGGTGCGGCCAGCTCGTCGACGAGGCCGGCGCGAGCCTCCTCCAGACCACCGGCCAGCCGGCCGCGAACGTCCTCGAGCCGGGACTCGGTGCGACTCCTGGCAGGCCTCGACGAAGCCGCGGAGCGCGGCCAGCTCGGCGGTGGTCGACGAGCGGTCGCGCGCAAGCCTGTCCTCGACCGCGGAGATCGTGTCCGCCACGGCCTCGTGCAGGCGCCGCGGCCACCCGGTCGAGGTTCTCCCGATCGGCATCCGCCGCCGGTGCTCACCGCCTCGGTGAGCGAGCTGCCGAGCGCGCCCAGGTTGCGGTCGACCGCGGCGGCCAGCTCCTCCAGCGCGGTCGCGGACGCCGCGACCCCACTCCTCCTGCGCGCGAGCCTGCTCCGCGAGGGTCGTGTCGGCGAGCGTGCCCAGACGCTGCTCCACCGCGCCGATCCGGTCGGTCGCCGCACCGATGCTGTCGCGCGTCAGCGACTCCAGCCCCTCGGCGAGGCCGTCGATCGTGTCCTCGACCGCGGCCAGCCGCTCCTCGATGCGCGACCCGTACCTCCTGCGCCGCCGTCTCGGCCGCGCGCGTTCCCGCCGACACGGTGGTGAGCGCGGTCGTGAGCGTGCGCCGCAGGTCCGCGGCTGCGGTGTCCACCCGCGCCGTCAGCGTCTCCTCGACCCGGCCGAGAGCGCTGTCGAGGTGCTGCGGTCCGGTGGGCAGCGACGTCGAGCGTCGACCGCAGCGCCGGCAGGACGCTCGCGGACGTCGTCGATGCACCTCGGCGAGGGCATCGACCCGGTCGGCGAGCGTCGGCCTGCTGCCGCGCGGCCGACGCCGACTCGGACCGGACCGCGGCCAGCTCGCCGGCCAGCCGGCCGACGCTGGCGTCCACGCCGGACCGCACCCCGCCGAGCTCGGCCCGCAGCGACCCGAGGTCGGCCCGCAGGCCGCCCAGCTCGGCGCGCAGGCCCGTCAGAGCGGCGGCGAGGACCGGGCCCTCCGGACGATCCGGCTCCTCGTCGCGCCGCCGCCGCGACCAGCTCTTCCATCCGCCGGAGCAGCTCCGGCTCGCGCGTCTCCCGGTCCAACGTTGGCTCCCCACCATGGTCCGCCTGCGTCTGGGGGCGGACCTTACGCCCGAACCGGCGCCGGCGGGTGGACCTCGCCGTAGAGCGTGGTGCGCTGCCGCGCCGGCCGGCCGGCGGCCGCCGCCACCGCCTCCAGCTCGTCGACGGACTTGCGCGAGCCGTGGCCGCTGCCCGGCCATCCGGCTGATCGTCTCCTCCATGAGCGTGCCGCCGATGTCGTTCGCCCCGCCGCGCAGCATCGCGGCGGCGCCGTCGACGCCGAGCTTCACCCACGAGCACTGGATGTTGCGGATGCGCCCGTGCAGCAGCAGCCGCGCCATCGCGTGCACCGCCGCGGTTCTCGAGGTCGGTCGGGCCCGGGCGCGCCAGGCCGGCGAGGTAGATCGGCGCGTTGAGGTGCACGAACGGCAGCGGCACGAACTCGGTGAACCCGCCGGTCTCGTCCTGGATGCGCGCGAGCAGCCGCAGGTGCGCCGACCCAGTGCGCGGGCGTGTCGACGTGGCCGTACATCATCGTCGCCGTCGTCGGGAGCCCCAGCCGGTGCGCGGTGGTCACGACCTCGACCCACGTCGCCGCCGGCAGCTTGCCCTTGGTCAGCACCCAGCGCACGTCGTCGTCGAGGATCTCGGCCGCGGTGCCGGGCAGCGAGTCGACGCCGGCCTCGCTTGCCCGCGACGAGCCAGTCGTGGATCGACAGGCCGGTGCGCGCGGCGCCGTTGACGACCTCCATCGGGCTGAACGCGTGCACGTGCAGCCCCGGCTGCCGTCGCTTCACCTCGCGCGGCGATGTCGAAGTAGGCCGTGCCCGGCAGGTCGGGGTGGATGCCGCCCTGCATGCAGACCTCGGTCGCGCCGACGCGCCGACGGCCTCGTCGGCGCGCGTCGCCGATCTCGTCGAGCGACAGCGTGTAGGCGTCGGCGTCGGTGCGGCGCTGCGCGAACGCGCAGAACCGGCAGCCGGTGTAGCAGACGTTGGTGAAGTTGATGTTGCGGTTGACGACGTAGGTCACGTCGTCGCCGACGGTGTCGCGACGGACGTCGTCGGCGAGGCGCGGCCAGCGCGTCGACCTCGGCGCCCGGCAGCGACGTCGAAGAGCACCAGCGCGTCGGCGTCGGTGATCCCGGCCGGGTCGCGTTCGGCGCGGCGCAGCGCGGCCGCGACCTCGGGCCGGACCCGCTGGGTCGGCGGGCTGCGCGGCACCGCGCTGCCTCGCCGCCGGGCCGGCGTCGTCGACGGTCAGCGCCGACCAGTCGCCGTACGCCGCGTCGAAGTCGCTGCGCCGCTCGGTCCGCCGGCCCTCGGTGTCGATCGCGGCGTGCAGGTCGACCCGGCCGCTGCCGGCGGCGCCCCAGCCGCCGTCGGGCTCCTGCCACGGCAGCCCCGTGCGGCAGCGCGCTCGGCACGGGCGAGCCCGCGGCTCGTCGCGCAGCGCGGCGACGTGCGGCGCGCAGCCGCGGGTCGAGCCACGGCTCGTCGAGGTACGACGGGTGCGCGGTCAGCCGCTCGCGCAGCGTGAAGCCCGCACGCGGCCGTCACGCGCGCGAGCGCGTCGAGGTGCGGCCACGGCCGCTCCGGGTTGACGTGGTCGGGGGTGAGCGGGGAGACGCCGCCGAAGTCGTCGACGCCGGCGGCGAGCAGCCGGGCGACGTCCGCCGCCGTCGACGAGGTTGGGCGGCGCCTGCATCCGCACCGACGGGCCGAGCAGCAGCCGGGCGACGGCGATCGTCGCGACGTAGTCGTCGAGGTCCGCGTCCGCGACGCGCGCGCATCGCGGTGTCGGGCTTGGCGCGGAAGTTCTGGACGAGCACCTCCTGCACGTGCCGGTACTGGCGGGCCAGCCCGCGGATCGCGAACAGCGACTCGACCCGGTCGGCCGGCGTCTCGCCGATGCCGACGAGGATGCCGGTGGTGAAGGCCACGCGCTGCGGCCGGCGTCCTCGATGACGCGCAGCCGCACCGCCGGGTCCTTGTCCGGGCTGCCGCCGGTGCGCCGGCACGTCGGCGGTCGTCTCGAGCATCATGCCCATCGACGGGGCGACCGGCTTGAGCCGCTGCAGCTCCTCCCACGACATGACGCCGGGGTTGAGGTGCGGCAGCAGGCCGGTCTCCTCCAGCACCGCGATGGCCGCGGCGCGCACGTAGTCGAGCGTGCCGCCGTAGCCGGCCTCCTCGAGCCACTGCGCGGCCTGCGGCCACCGCGCCTCCGGCCGGTCGCCGAGGGTGAACAGCGCCTCCTTGCAGCCCAGCGCGGCGCCCCGCCGGGCGATGTCGACGACCTCGTCGATCGACAGGTACGGCGCCGGCACCTTCGCCGGTGTGGTGGCGAACGTGCAGTAGTGGCAGCGGTCCCGGCACAGCCGGGTCAGCGGGACGAACACCTTGCGGCTGTAGGTGATCGTGCCCGGCCGGCCGGCGGCGTCCAGACCGGCGTCGCGGACCCGCGCCGCGATCGCGGTCAGGGCGGTCGAGGTCGGCACCGCGGGCACCGAGCAGCACCTCGGCCTCGGTCGCGTCGAGGGACTTGCCCGCGTCCGCCCGGGCGAGCGCGCGCCGCATCGCGTGGTCGGCCGCCCCGGTCATCCTGGCACCCTACGGGAGCGGGACAGACCCGGACGAGGCGGCGGCGGCCGGGGCGAACCCCGCGCGGAGCAGGCGCCGGACGGCTGCGACGATGCGCCGCGTGCAGGTGACCGTCCTGGCCGGCGGAATCGGCGGCGCGCGCTTCCTCATGGGCCTGCGCAGCCTCGGGCACGACGTGACGGTCATCGGCAACACCGGCGACGACGTGACCATGTGGGGGTTGCGGATCTGTCCCGACCTCGACACCGTCATGTACACCCTCGGCGGCGGCATCTCCGCCGAGCGCGGCTGGGGGCGCGAGGGCGAGACGTTCCGGCTCAAGGACGAGCTGGCGGCCTACGCCCTCGCGGCGGGAGACGACGACGCACCGACCTGGTTCGGCCTGGGCGACCTCGACCTGGCGACGCACGTGGTGCGGACCGACTGGCTGCGCGCCGGTGTCCCGTTGTCGGAGGTGACCCGCCGGCTCTGCGCCCGGTGGCAGCCGGGGGTGACGCTGCTGCCCGCGACGGACGAACCGGTCGAGACGCATGTGCGGCTCGACCGACGGTCGGACGCTGCACTTCCAGGAGTGGTGGGTGCGGCTGCACGCGGGCGTCACCGCGGACCGCATCGAGGTCGTGGGCGCCGCCGCGGCGCGCCCGGCGCCCGGCGTCCTGGAGGCCGTGATGGGCGCGGACGTCGTGGTGCTGCCCCCGAGCAACCCGGTGGTGAGCGTCGGCGCGATCCTCGCCGTTCCGGGCATCGCGGACGCGGTACGACGCACGCCGGCACCCGTCGTCGGGCTCTCGCCGATCATCGGCGGCGCGCCGGTGCGCGGCATGGCCGACGCGTGTCTCGCCGCGATCGGCGTGGAGACGAGCGCGGGCGCGGTCGCCGAGCACTACGGGCGACGGCCGGAGGGCCTGCTGGACGGCTGGCTCGTCGACGAGGCCGACAAGGCCGCCGCCGACCGCCTGAACGAGCTCGGCCTGCCGGCCCGCGCGGTGCCGCTGCTGATGACCGACCTCGACGCGACGGCGGCGATGGCCCGGGCGGCGCTCGACCTCGCGGCCGAGGTGCGCCCGTGACCGACCGCCTCGAGGTCTGGGGCATCACCGGCATCGGCGAGGTCGAGGAGGGCACCGACCTGGCCGCGCTGATCGCGACCGCGGAACCGGATCTGCGCCACGGCGACGTCGTCGTGGTCACGAGCAAGGTCGTGAGCAAGGCGGAAGGCCGGGTCGTGCCCGGCGACCGGGAGAGGGCGGTCGACGCCGAGACGGTCCGGCTGGTGGCCGCGCGCGGCCCGCTGCGCATCGTCGAGAACCGGCAGGGCCTGGTGCTGGCCGCCGCCGGCGTCGACGCGAGCAACGTCCCCGCCGGCCACGTCGCGCTGCTGCCGGAGGACCCGGACCCCTCCGCCGCGCGCATCCGGGCCGGGCTGCGCCGCCACCTCGGCGTCACGGTCGCGGTCATCGTCACCGACACCGTCGGCCGGCCGTGGCGCAACGGCCTCACCGACATCGCCGTCGGCGCCGCGGGCATCGCGATGCTCGACGACCACCGCGGCCGGACGGACCCCCACGGGCACACGTTGGAGATGACCGTGACCGCCGTCGGCGACGAGGTGGCCGCCGCGGCCGAGCTCGTGAAGGGCAAGCTGGCCGCGGTTCCGGTGGCGGTCGTCCGCGGCCTGCGCTACGACGTCGACCCCGACGGCCTGGGCGCCCGGGCGCTGGTGCGCCCGGCCGAGGAGGACCTGTTCCGGCTCGGGACCCAAGAGGCGCGGCGCGGCGCCGTCCTCGACCGCAGGACCGTGCGCCGGTTCTCGAGCGAACCCGTCGACGAGGAGGCGCTGGCGCGGGCGTTCGCCGCCGCGGTCACCGCCCCCGCCCCGCACCACACGACGCCCTGGCGGTTCGTCGTCGTCCGCGACCGGCGCGCGGATCTGCTCGACGCGATGCTCGACGCGTGGGTGGCGGACCTGCGCCGGGACGGGTTCACGCCGGAGCAGGTCGAGCGCCGCACCCGGCGCGGCGACGTCCTGCGCGGCGCGCCCGCCCTCGTCGTCCCGTGCCTCGTCACGACGGGCGGCGCCCACGACTACCCGGACACGCGCCGCTCCACCGCCGAGCGCGAGATGTTCCTCGTCGCGATGGGAGCGGCGGTCGAGAACCTCCTCGTCGCCCTGGCCGCGGAGGGGCTGGGCAGCGCGTGGGTGTCGAGCACGATGTTCTGCAAGGACGTCGTGCGCGCGGTCCTCGACCTGCCCGGCGACTGGGACCCGATGGGCACGGTCGCCGTCGGCCGGGCCGCCGAGCCGCCCGCGCCCCGGCCGCCCCGGGCCATCGACGGCTTCGTCGTCGACCGCTGACACCGCAGCGCCCCACGAGAGCGGTCCCTAGATCGCGCGGATGTCCCCCACCGGCATCCGCGGCCCGAACGCCGGCTTGCGCACCCCCGACAGCTCGACCAGCCGCACCGCCCGCTGCCGGTGACCGGCATAGCCCGACAGCAGGTCGAGCATGCCGGCGTCGTCCGTCGGGCGCCCGGACAGCGCCCAGCCGACGAGCGCGGGCAGGTGGAAGTCGCCGACGGACACCTCGTCGGGATCGCCCCAGGCGCGCTGCGCCACCTCCGCCGCGGTCCAGGCACCGACTCCCGGTACGGCGCGGAGCCGCCGCACCCGGTCGCGGCGCGGGAGCACGAGGCACTCCTCCAGCCGGCCGGCCACCGTGGCCGCGGCCATGACGGTCCGGGCCCGGCCAGGGTCGACACCGGCGCGATGCCACTCCCACGACGGGACGCGCCGCCACACCCGCGGTGGCGGCGCCACCCGCATCCCTCGCGGGGCCGGGCCGGGCGCCGGGGAGCCGAACCGCCAGAGGAGCTCCCGCCAGGACCGGTGCGCCTCCGAGCCCGTGACCCGCTGCTCGAGCACGGCGGCGACCAACAGCTCCAGGACGCGGCCCACGGCGCCGAGGCGCAGGTGCGGCAGCCGGCGATGGGTCTCGGCCACCACCCGGTGCGCCGGGGTGAAGCCGGACGGGTCGTCGGCGGCACCGAGCAGCCGCGGCACCGAGTCGAGCAGCCATTCCGCCCCCGGCCCCCACGCCCGCGCGCCGACGGCACCGTCCGCGGTGGTCAGCCGCACGGTGGCGGGACCGGACGGGGTGAGCGTCGTGCGCCACCACGCCCCCTCGGGGTCCCGACGCTGGGTCGGGTCACCGCGACCGCGCTGCAGCGGCGCGAGCGCGAGGTCCAGGGACACCCGGAACTGCGGGCGCCACACGGACTCGACGGCGGTGTCGGACGGCACGGGTCCGAGTCTGCCCCGTGGGCCGGGCCCGGCGCCGCCCGACACTGCGTTCAGCGACCGTTCAGCCCCGGTTCCATACACTCATTGGTGCCGCGCCCGCCCGCGGCCTCGTCCTCGACCGTCCCGGGAGTCCGTCGGTGCCCAAGAGCTCCAAACGCAAGCACGAGACCCGGCGGGCCAACCGCGACCGCAGGGAACGCCTCGACGAGCTGCGCCGCCAACAGCGGGCGAACGAACGGCGCAAGAACATGATGTTCGCCGGCGCCGGGACGCTCGTCGCCCTCGGGCTGATCGCCGGCGCCGTCGTGCCGGCGTACCTGCACGACAAGTCGAACAAGGCCAAGCAGAAGGTCGGCTACCAGGCCAGCCCGACGTCGGCCGAGAAAGCCGCCGACTGCCTCGGGGTGCACAACGACCCCCTGTCGCCGGCCGGCGACCACATCGCGAACAAGACGATCGACTACTCCAAGCAGAAGTACGGCGACACCGAGGGCGGCACCGAGGCGCTTCCCCCGAGCGGCGGCCCGCACAACCCGGTCCCGTTGAGCGACAAGGACAGGTTCTTCTCGCTGGACTCGCATGCCCGCCCCGAGCGCGCGGTCCACAACCTCGAGCACGGCTACGTCGTCGCCTGGTACGACGACCAACTGCCGGACGCCGACGTCGAGAAGCTGAAGACGCTCGCCGCCGACCCGTCGCTGTCGGAGCTGCTCGTCGTTCCCTGGTACGGCAGCGCGCTGCCCGCGGACAAGCACGTCGTGCTCACCTCCTGGGCCCGTACCGAACGGTGCGGCTCGGTGTCCGACCCGGTGGTGCGCAACTTCTACAACGACCACGTCAACTCGAGCCTGGCCCCGGAGGTCGGCGCGGGAGCGATGGGCGCCGACGCCTACCCGCCGGACACCGTCAACACCAGCCCGACCGGGTCCGCCAGCGCCACCCCGGGCGCGCAGACCAGCGCCTCGGTCACGACCGGCGGCGGCGACAGCAAGAAGAAAAAGAAGTAGCGCCCTCAGAACTAGACGTCGCTGCTGAACCGGACCGTCCCCGCGGCGACGTCCGCCTCCGGCCACACCCGCACACCGGCACGGAGCTCGTTGCGTGCACCGATCCGTGCACCGTCGCCGACGACGGCGTCGACGACGACGCATCCGGCACCCACGGTCGCGTCCCGGCCGACCACCGAGCGCAGCACCACGGCGTCGGCCGCGACCGTCGCGCCGGTCATGAGCACCGAGCCCTCGACCCGGCTCCCGGCGGCGACCCGTGCGCCGGCCCCGACCGAGCTGCCGCCGTCGACCACGGCGCCCGGTTCGACCGCGGCTCCGGCGGCGACGAGCGCGTCCCCGGGGTCGGTGACGGCGGGCGAGGAGATGACGCCCCGGACGAGGTCCGCGCACGCGCGGACGTAGGCGGCCGGGGTGCCGACGTCGAGCCAGTAGGCGTGGTCCAGGAAGCCGAGCACGACGGCTCCCTGCCGGAGCAGGTCGGGGAAGGTCTCGCGTTCGACGGACACGGGCCGCCCGGCCGGGATGCGGTCGAGGACCTCACGCGCGAACACGTAGCAGCCGGCGTTGATCCGGTTGGTCACCGGCTGCGGCGACTTCTCGACGAACTCGGTGACCCGGCCCTCGGCGTCGGTGACGACGGAGCCGAACGGCGTCGCGTCCTCGACCTCGACGAGGTGCAGCGTCGCCGCGGCGCCGGCGGCGCGGTGCCGGCCGACCTGGGCGGCGACGTCGTGCCCGGAGAGCACGTCGCCGTTGAGGATCACGACCGGGTCGCCGGGCGCGCTTTCCAGGCGGTCGACCACGTTGCGGATGCCGCCGCCGGTGCCCAGCGGCACCGGCTCGGTGACGTAGTCCAGCCGCAGCCCCAGCGCCGACCCGTCGCCGAAGTGCTGGGCGAACAGCTCGGCGCGGTAGGACGTGGCGAGCACGACGTGGTCGACACCGGCGTCCCGGGCCTGGACCAGCTGGTGGGTGAGGAACGGCACGCCGGCCGCAGGCAGCATCGGCTTCGGCGTGCTGATCGTGAGCGGCCGCAGCCTGGTCCCCTGGCCTCCGACGAGGACGACCGCCTCCACGGCGCCGTACTCCTCAGCCGGTCTGGGCCGCGCGCGCGTACGACGCGAGGTGCACCTCGGCACTCGCCGCCCAGGTGAACTCGCGGGCACGGGTGAGCGCGGCGTCGGCGAGCGCCCGCCGCCGGCCGGAGTCGTCGAGCAGCGCCGAGAGCGCGTCGGCGATGTCGTCCGGACCCGGCTCGGTGTAGGCGACCGCGTCCCCGCCGACCTCCGGCAGCGACAGGCGGTGCGTGGTCAGCACGGGGACCCCGCAGGCCATCGCCTCGAGCACGGGCAGGCCGAAACCCTCGCCGTGGCTGGGGTAGGCGCACACGATCGCGCCGCCGAGATAACCGGGGAGGTCGGCGAACCGCAGGTATCCGGGTCGCAGCACCCGCAGGTGCTTCGGGACCTCGGCGATGGCCGCGTCGACCTCCTCGTCCCACCCGCTGCCGCCGGCGAGCACCAGAGCCGGTGGGTCGTCGCGCCAGTGCGACGGCCTTGGCCCAGCCGCGGACGAGGTTGGGGACGTTCTTGCGCGGCTCGAGCTGGCCGAGGAACGCGATGTAGGGACCGCGGAGTCCGAGCCGTGCCGCCACGCGTGCCTTCTCGGCGTCCGTCGGCACGTGGAACCGGTCCTGGTCGACGCCGTGGTAGGCCACGTCGATCTTCGTCGAGTCGGCGTCGAGAACGCGGACGAGCTCGTCCCGCGTCGCCTTGCTCGGGACGATCACCCGGGTCGCGCGGCGCAGGGCGGTGCGGATCGCGGACCGGTAGAACGTGCCCTTCACCTGCGTGTGCTGCTCCGGTGAGGTGAAGAACGTCGCGTCGTGGATCGGTCACGACGACCGGGCGGCCGACGCGCAGCGGCATCGTGTAGTGCGGCGAGTGGACGACTTGCGCCTCCACCTGCTGCGCGACGAGCGGCAGACCGGTCTGCTCCCAGGCCAACCTGGCCGGCCGGTGGGCGATGGCGGCCGGGCCGGCGACGACGTCGGCGTGCGGCGCCATCCGTGCGTAGCGCTCGACGTCGGCGCGCTGGCACACGATGGCGAGGTCGGCGTCGACCGCGGAGAGCGCGGCAAGAAGGCCGTCGACGTATCGGCCGACGCCACCCCGGTCGGCGGGAACTGCTGTTGCGTCGACCAGCGCCCGGGGAGAGTCGGGACCCCGCGCGTCAGGAGATGTCGTGCTCGGCGAACCCGCAGGCACTGGGCGGGCTCCCTCCGTTCCTTCGTCGTCATGGCGCTGTCGCAGCCAGCCTACGCCCATCGCCGCGAGGAACTGCGCAGCATCAGGCCACCGTCACGGTCACCGGGTGCGAGGCCTGGTGGTGCGACCGGACACGGAACGAGACCGTGTGCCGCGGGTGCACGGTCACCGACCAGCGGCCGTCGGACGACGCGCGCACGACCGTCTTGCGCACCCAGTTCCCCGATCCCGGGCGCTGGCGGTAGAACCGCACCCTCTTGCCGGGGATGGCACGGCCGTGGACCCGCACCGCCTCCCGCGGCCGGACGGTGTGATGGGCGTGGATCGACGGCTTGATGAACGTCGTTCCGGTGGCGGACCGGCCGGACGGCGAGCGCACCCGCCACTGGGTGTCCGCGGTGAACCGCACGGGCAGCTGCCACGAGGAGTCGTCGGCGGCGTGCGTACGGCCGGCGACCCTCCAGTCCGAGGACCCCACCGGGGCGACGAGCACCTTCACCCGGTCACCGGGGACCGCCGTGCCGGTGAGCGGCCGGGCGTGGTTCCACGCCACCCGCCGCGGGCCGTCGACGGTCGGCGCGAAGACGGGCTGCACCGTCACGCTGCCGGTCGCCGGGGTGCCGTGACCACTGTCGACCTTCCAGGTCATGGCGTCGGCGGAGTCCGGCAGGGGCAGATCGGCCGCGAACGTGCCGTCGGCTTTCGCGGTGACGGTGCGGGTCCGCGTCCAGGTGCCGCCCGACGGCCGGCTCGACAGCGTGACCGACACGGGGCCGCCGGCGTCGCCGCTGACGGTCACCCGCCGGCCGGCGTACCCGCTGTCGGGCGCCTCGGCGGTGGGGGCGGCGAGCGGGTAGACGACGTGCGGCGCGGAGTGCAGGCGACGCCCGTCCACGACCCAGAAGCTGGTGGGAACGGTCGGGGTGAACGACACCGACCAGGTGCCGTCGGGCTGCACCTGCGCGTCGCCGGAGCGGGCGGCCGCGCCGCCGTCGACCCCCCGGGTCATGAGGGTCACCGCGGGGCCCGCAGCCGGAAGAGCGGTGCCCGTCACCGTGACCTCGGTGCCGCTGTCGACGAAGCTCGTGGCGTCCGCGGGGGCGGTGATGACCGGGCGCACCCTGGTGGTGCGGGTCCGCTGGTAGCCGGCTGCGGCGGGGTCGGCCGCCGTCCACGTCAGGTCGCGGTCGGCGGTGACGGTGGTCGGTGACGTCGTCCACTTGCCCGCGTCATCGACGGTCGCGACGGTGACCGGCTGCTGGGTCCCGTCCGCAGCGTCGACCGAGACCTGGACGGAGTGGCCGGGGGTGCCCCGCCCGTGCGCCACGACCTGGTCACCGAGGCCGACCTGGCGGTGGGCGTGCAACGAGATCGGCGGGGTCACCGTGACCGTCGAGCTCCAGGGCCGGGCGGTGGCACCGTCGGCGCTGCCGCCCGTGAGCGTGAGGGTGTAGTCCCCCGGCGGGACCGGCGTTCCGCTCGAGCCGGTGAGGTCCCAGCTCGCGTTCACGGGGGTGCCGGGCCGCGCCACCCCCGTGTAGGTGCGGACGGCGACGCCGGCCGCGTCGGTGACGGCCAGCTGCCAGGCCTGGTCGGCGACCACGTCGGCGTCGACGGTCACCGGACCCGAGCCCATCCGGACCGCGTCGCTGCTGAGCGCGGGCCGGACGAAACCCGCTCCCATGTCGGCGACGACGCCGGCGCGGATGTCGGGGAACTCACCGTAGGCGTCGTCGCCGGGGCAGGTGGTGTAGTCGGCGTCGCGGTGACCGGAGACAGACTTGAAGGTGACGGTCCTGCCGGTGCGGTACCGCGAACCACTGAACGAGCCGGCGACCGTCGTCGACCGGCCGTTGGGGTCGAGGTAGTAGCGCGCGAAGCGCCACGCGAACAACCGCTCGAGGCCGGCCTTCATCTCCGCCGACGGCTTGGTGGTGGTGAAGGTGCCGATGAGGGAAACGCCGAAGGTGTCGGTGTTGAAGCCGCCGGTGTGCGCGCCGATGACGGGCCGGTTGATCCCGCCGTAGCGGCCCTCCCAGATCCGGCCGAAGCGGTCGACGAGGAAGTTGTAGCCGACGTCGCACCAGCCGTTGCCCTTGACGTGGTAGGCGTAGATCGACCGGATGATGGACGGCACCTGGCGCCGGCTGTAGCCGTTGCCGCCGTCGGTGTGGTGGATGAACCCCATCTTGATCGTCGAGCCGTAGTCGGGGCCCGACGGGCAGGCGTGGCGACGCAGGCTCTCGTCCGCCCCCCAGTCCGCGCGCGTGTAGATCGTCGGCCGGCCGGCAGCCGCCTCGGCGACCGAGCCGCCCAGCGTCGCCGCAGGTGCCGGGTCGGCGTCGGCCGGGCTGGTCCCGCCGTCGACGAGCACCACGTGCAGGTCCCCGGGCTCCCGGCCCGCCCCGGCGCCGACGACGCGCGCCTCGACACCGTCCGCCGACCCCACGTACGTCGGCTCGGCCGCCTGCGTCGTGCCCCGCACGCGCGCCGCGCGGCGGGCGTCGGCGCTGCCACCATCGGCACCGCCGTCCTGGGGTGCCAGCGCGGTCCACTC
This sequence comes from uncultured Actinomycetota bacterium, assembly GCA_963835405.1. Taxonomy (GTDB): domain Bacteria; phylum Actinomycetota; class Actinomycetes; order JAFAQI01; family JAFAQI01; genus CAWIFV01. The sequence goes on along the minus strand of CAWIFV010000017.1, from coordinate 63,830 downwards.
CGACCAGCCGTCGCCCTGGTGCACCCGCACCTCGACGGTCGCGGCGCCGGGGTCCCAGGTGCCGGCGCGCCAGGTGGCCCCCACCAGGTCGAACCGGTGGGTCTCGGGGCGAGCGAGGTGGGCGACGACGTGCGGCCGTGCGCGGGGAGCGGGGCGGTGCCCCGACACTGCGGCCGGTGCTGCGGCCGGTGCTGCGGCGGGCACCGCCAGCGCGACGACGTGCGGCCGGACCGGATGCGGCTGCGAGGCCGGGCGCGCGACGACGGGCACCGCGAGGAAGGCTGCGGTGCCGGTGGCGACGGTGAGGGCTGAGAGCAGACGACGCACGACAGAGGACTCCGGCGCTGACGATAGGGCTTTTTCTTGAGGTCGGCTCCACCATGTCGTCACTTCAGTCACAGACGCAACAGAATCGCTGAAGGCGACAGCAATCTGGCGGCCAGGACGGCCCGGGCCCGCAGAATGTCCCGGTGACTCCGTGGGATCTGCTGCGCCGCGAGCTGGCGCGGGACGGCGCCCGGCCCTTCCTCACCTGGTACGACGACGCGACCGGCGCCCGCGTGGAGCTGTCGGTCGCCACGACGGCCAACTGGGTGGCCAAGATCGGCAACCACCTCGAGAGCGAGCTCGACGTCGCCGCCGAGGACCCCGTCGTCCTCACCGAGCCGGTGCACTGGGTCACCGCGCTGTGCGCGCTCGCCGCCTGGGCCGTGGGCGCGGTCGTCGACCTCGACGCGGGCGGCGGCGAGGCGGTGCCGGGGGCCGACCCCGCCACCTTCCAGCGGGCGGTGCTGGCCCAGCCGGACGAGCTGGCCGCGGCCGGGCCCGCGGCGGAGGTCGCCGACCCCGACGTCGCGCTCCCCGCCGGCGCGCGCGTCCTCACGGTCCTGCCGCTGGACACCCCACTCGGGCTCGCCGCGGGCCTGCTCGCCCCGCTCGCCGCCCACGGGTCGGTGGTGCTGGTGGCGCGGCCGGACGCGGCGGCCAGGCTCGCCGGCCGGTGCGACAGCGAGCGGGTCACCCACACGGCCGGCGTGTCGGTGCCGGGCACTGCCGCGGCTGGACTGACCGGCCTCACCCCGCGGGGCCGTCCGGAAGGAAGGGCTGCATCGCGGCCGGGTTCTTGAGCGCGCCCGCGCTGACCGCCGTCTCGAGCGGCACCCCGGCGAGCACCCGCTTGACCGGCACCTCGCACTTCTTGCCGTTGAGCGTGCGCGGCACCTCGGCGATGGGGGTGATGGCGTCGGGCACGTGCCGCGGCGACAGCTCGGAGCGGATGCGCGTGCGCAGCTCGGCGGCGACGGTGTCGGCGTCGGCTCCCGGCCGGAGGACGACGTAGAGGAGCAGCCGGCCCTCGACGCCGGCGGCGGAGGTGTCGATGACGAGCGAGTCCTCGACCTCCGGTACCTCCTCGACGACGCGGTAGAACTCGCTCGTCCCCATGCGGACGCCGCCGCGGTTGAGGGTGGAGTCGGACCGGCCGTAGATGACGCACGAACCGCGGTCGGTGAACTTCACCCAGTCGCCGTGCCGCCACACCCCCGGGTAGGTCTCGAAGTAGGCCTCACGCAGCCGGACGCCGTCGGGGTCGTTCCAGAACATCACCGGCATCGAGGGCATCGGCTCGGTGATGACCAGCTCGCCCACCTCCCCGACGACCGGCTTGCCGTGGGCGTCGTACGCCTCCACCGCGCAACCGAGCAACCGGCACGGGATCTCCCCCGCGTGCACCGGCAGCAGCGGGACGCCGCCGACGAACGCGGTGCACACGTCGGTGCCACCCGACAGCGACGAGAGCATCACGTCGCGCTTCACCTCGTCGTAGACCCAGGCGAAGCCCTCCGGCGGGAGCGGGGCACCGGTCGAGCCGACGCTGCGCAGCGCCGTGAGGTCCTCGTCCCGACCCGGGTGCAGGTCGGCCTTCATGCAGGCCTGCAGGTACGGCGCCGAGACCCCGAACGACGTGATGCCGGAACGTGCGGCCAGCCGCCACAGGGCATCCGGGCCGGGGTGGGCCGGGCTGCCGTCGTACAGCACGACCGCGGCACCGACGGCGAGGCCGGAGACGAGCAGGTTCCACATCATCCAGCCGGTGGTCGAGAACCAGAAGAACCGGTCACCGGGGCCGAGATCGAGGTGCATCGCGAGCTGCTTGACGTGCTCGAGCAGGATGCCGCCGTGCCCGTGGACGATGGGCTTGGGCAGCCCCGTCGTCCCGGACGAGTAGAGGACCCACAGCGGGGCGTCGAACGGCATCGGCTCGAAGGCGAGCTCGCCGGGCGTCGCCAGCACGCCGGCCCAGCCGGCCGCGCCCGTCAGCTCGGCGGCCGCGTCGAGATACGGGACCAGCACCGTCGCCTGCACCGACGGCAGCTCCGCGTGCAGGGCCTCGACGGTCGGCCGGACGTCGAACGGCTTGCCGCCGTAGCTGTAGCCGTCGACGACGAACAGCACCCGCGGCTCGATCTGGCTGAACCGGTCGGCGACGGCCCGCGCCCCGAAGTCGGGCGAGCAGGAGGACCAGATCGCACCGAGCGACGTCGCCGCGAGCATCGCGACGAGCGCCTGCGGGCAGTTCGGCAGCAGCGCCGCGACCCGGTCGCCCGGCCCGACGCCCTGCCCCGCTAGCCAGGACCGGACCGCCGCCACCTGGTCACGCAGCTGCTGCCAGGTCAGCGACCACTCCGCGCCGTCCTCGCGGGCGAAGAGCACCGCCGGGGCGGACGGGTCCGGCCCGCCCGACGGGAAGAGCAGGTGCTCGGCGTAGTTGAGGCGCCCGCCGGGGAACCACCGCGCCCCGGGCATCGACGCGTCGGCGAGGGCCGTCTGCGGCTCGGTCGCCCACCGCACCCCGGCCCACTCCGCGAGTGCCGACCAGAAGCCCGCCAGGTCCTCGACCGACCATCGCCACAGGTCGTCGTAGTCACCGAGCCGCACGCTGCCGTCGGCAGGGCGGCGATCGGGACGGTCGGCCAGCCAGCGCATGAACGCGGTGACCCGCGCGCCGTCCCGTCGGGCTCGGTCCGGTTCCCAGAGCAGCTCGCCTTCCTGCGTCATGCGCGCAGGGTAATCACCGCGCCCGGCACGACCCGGCGCCGCTCAGCCCCAGGGGTAGCCGCCGAGCGCGCGCCACTGCGCCCGGTGCGTCTCGTCGTAGACGTAGAGGCTCGCGCCGACCGCGCCCTTCCGCTTCGCGACGTCGAGGAAACGCCAGATCTCCCGGCCGGTCGGCATGCCGTGCCGGCCGCCCTCGCCGCCCATGTCGTAGGACTGCCCGATGAGGTGGACCGGACGCAGCCGGGACAGCGCCCGCAGGGCACTCAGCGCAGTGGCGCCGGGCTCGTTGCACGACCAGTAGATCATCGGCGCGAACGCGTCGACGTAGCGCGCCATCGCCCGGTAGGGCCGCGCGGAGAGGTCGCCGTTCAGGGGGCGGAGCACGGTCGCGATCACGGGCAGGTCCCCGGCGTCGCGGCCGGACCCGGGAGAGGTAGGACCGGACGCGGCGCGGCGTGTCGAACGTGCCCTCGTAGATCTCCTCGATGTCGGGACTGAACGCGTCGATGCGCTCTCCGCCGAAGACCCCTCGGGTCGCCTTGGCCGCACGCCGCGCGTCGGCCACCGGGTCGCCCATGGTCGGGTAGTCCCACGCCACGACGTCGAGGCCCGCGGCGTGCGCCGCGGGGAGCAGCCGGGTCAGCAGCCGGTCGCCGTACCAGCCCTGGTAGGTGCCGCCGGTGCGCACCCACAGCTGGCCGAGACCGGCGGCCCGCGCCTTGGCGACCACGGCCGCCACGTCGACGTGGCTGTCCTCCCAGGTGGTCAGCCACATGCCCTTCCCGCTGACGGGCGCGAGGTCGCGAGGGCGGTGAGCCGGCACCCGCACGGGCGCCGGCACGTCGGACGCCTTCACCGCCGGTTTCGGCGGCACGAACGGCGGACCGGGCGGGACCGGTGGCGGCGGGCAGGGCTTGGGGTAGGCGGGCTTCGCGGGCAGCGGGTAGAGCGGCTCGGCGGCGACGGCGGCACGCTCCGGCACCGCCTTCGCGGGCCGGTCGGCGTGCCGGCGCTGCGGGGCCCGCGCGCCGGGCGCGGAGGCCGAGGGCGAGGGCGAGGACGTGGCGGGCACCGGTACGACGGCCCGGTCGCGCGCGGCGGGCCGCGGGGACCCGCCACCGCTCGCGACGGCGGCGGCGACACCGCTCGCGACGACGGCGGCGGAGAGGGCGGCGATCAGGCGGGAAGCAGACATCTCCCCACCAGTGTGCGGTCCGATCCGGCATCACGTGCATCGTTTCGGCAGATTCCGGCACGGTGCCGCCGCGGTGCCGCCGCGGGAACCTAGGCCGAGCGGCGTCCCGGCGCGGGCGGGGTGCCCAGCAGCGCCTCGAAGAACCGGTCGACGCCGGGCGACGCGGTCGCCAACAGCTCCTTCAGGCTCGGGACCGGCGGGTGCGGCCGGGTCGCGGCGTCGAGGTCCATGACCTGGTGGTCGCGCACGTGGGCCACGGCCTGGTCGACGGTGATCTCCCGGTGCACCACCCGCAGCGTGAGGCAGGGCGCCTCCACCAGGCAGGTCGGGCACTCGCCGTCGGCGTCCGGCTCGTGCAGCGTCTCCAGGTCGGCGAGCAGCCGGGCCAGGAGGTCGGCGCGCTCGCTCGCCTCCTTGCGCTGCACGCCCAGCCGGACGATGAGGTCGGTGAAGATCGGCTCGTTGTTACCACCCACACCGGCACCGTAACGGCCGCGGCGGCCCGGGCGGCGGCGACACGGCGGCGCGGGTCGGAGCTACCTCGCTGGGTGCGCCTTGAGGAGGTTGCGCGCCATCACCAGGCGCTGGATCTGGTTGGTGCCCTCGTAGATCTGGGTGATCTTCGCGTCGCGCATCATCCGCTCGAGCGGGTAGTCGCGGGTGTAGCCGTAGCCACCGAGCAGCTGCACGCCGTTGGTGGTGACCTCCATCGCCACGTCGGAGGCGAAGCACTTGGCCGCCGCGGACATGAACGTGAGGTTCGGGTCCATCCGCTCGGACATGGCCGCCGCGGTGTAGATGAGCGAGCGGGCCGCCTCGGTCTTCATCGCCATGTCGGCGAGCATGAACGACACGCCCTGGAACTCCGCGATCGGCTTGCCGAACTGCTGCCGCTCCTGGACGTAACCGATGCAGTAGTCGACGGCGCCCTGTGCGACCCCGAGCGCCTGCGCGCCGATCGTCAGCCGGGTGTGGTCGAGGGTCCGCAGTGCGGTCTTGAAACCGGTGCCCTCCGCACCGATCATCCGGTCGGCCGGGATCCGCACGTTGTCGAAGTAGACCTCGCGGGTCGGCGAGCCCTTGATGCCCATCTTCTTCTCGGGCGCGCCGAACGAGACGCCCGCGTCGGCCTTCTCGACGACGAACGCGGAGATGCCGCGCGCGCCGGCGTCGGGGTCGGTGACCGCCATGACCGTGTAGCAGTCGGACACGCCTGCGTTGGTGATCCAGCGCTTGGTGCCGTTGAGGACGAACGAGTCGCCGTCGCGGACGGCGCGGGTCTTCATGTTCGCCGCGTCGCTGCCCGCCTCCGGCTCGGACAGCGCGTAGCTGAACATCACCTCGCCGCGGGCCAGCGGCGGCAGGTACGTCTGCTTCAGCTCCTCCGAGCCCGCGAGCAGCAGCCCCATCGTGCCGAGCTTGTTGACCGCCGGGATGAGCGAGGACGCGCAACAGGCGCGGGCGATCTCCTCGATGACGATGGCGGACGCGATGGCGTCGGCACCCGCGCCGCCGTACTCCTCGGGGACGTGGACGGCGTGCAGGTCGGCGTCGACGAGCGCCTTGAGCACGTCCTCGGGGAACTCCCCGGTCTCGTCGATCTCGGCCGCCCGGGGCGCGATCTTGTCGTCCGCGACCTCGCGGACGGTCTTGCGGAGCAGCTGGTGCTCCTCGGGGAGCACGAAGGTGTCGAACTGTGGGTTCACATCAGGATTCTAGGTGCTCCCTAGCATGAGCGGGTGAGCACTCCCCGCCTGTCGGTCATCGGCACCGAGCTACCTCGGCGCCACCCACGCGGTCTGCATGGCCGAGCTCGGCTTCGACGTCGTCGGTGTCGACGTCGACGGGGAGAAGATCGACCGGCTCGCCGCCGGGACGGTGCCCTTCTACGAGCCCGGGCTGGACGAGCTGCTACGCAAGAACCTCGCCGGTCGGGCGGCTGCGCTTCACGACGTCGTACGACGAGATCGGCGCCGCGGACGTGCACTTCCTGTGCGTCGGCACCCCGCAGAAGAAGGGCTCGTACGCCGCGGACCTCACCTACGTCGAGGCGGCCATCGGCATGCTCGCCCCACGGCTCACCCGCCCGTGTGTCGTCGCGGGCAAGTCGACCGTGCCCGTGGGGACGGCGGAGCGGATCGCCACGCGGCTGGCGGCCGAGGCGCCGGCCGGTGACGACGTCGAGCTGGTGTGGAACCCCGAGTTCCTGCGCGAGGGCTGGGCGATCGAGGACACGCTCCGACCCGACCGGCTGGTCTTCGGCGTGCAGTCGCCGCGCGGCGAGACGGCGATGCGCGAGGTCTACGCCCCGCTCATCGACGGCGGGGTGCCGGTGGTGGTCACCGACCTGGCGACGGCGCAGCTGGTCAAGGTCGCCGCCAACGCGTTCCTCGCGACGAAGATCTCCTTCATCAACGCCATGGCCGAGGTGTGCGAGGCGGTGCACGGCGACGTGAAGAAGCTGTCCGAGGCCCTGTCGCACGACACGCGCATCGGTGGCCGGTTCCTGCACGCCGGGCTGGGCTTCGGCGGCGGCTGCCTGCCCAAGGACATCAGGGCGTTCATGGCTCGTGCCGGCGAGCTCGGCGTCGACCAAGCGCTGTCGTTCCTTCAGGAGGTCGACGCGATCAACGAGCGGCGCCGCGCACGCATGGTCGACCTGGCCGGCGAGTCCGTCGACTACGACTTCCACGGCCGGCGCGTCGCGGTGCTCGGGGCGTCGTTCAAGCCCAACAGCGACGACATCCGTGACTCGCCCGCCCTCGACGTCGCCAGCCGCATCCACACCGCGGGCGCGACGGTGGTCGTCTACGACCCGGCGGCGCTCGACAACGCGCGCCGGGACTACCCGCTTCTCGAGTACGCCGACTCGGCGACGGCGGCCGCCCGGGACGCCGACGTCGTGCTGCACCTCACCGAGTGGCGCGAGTTCCGCGACATGGACCCGGCCGTGCTCGGCGAGGTCGTCCGCCACCGCAGCGTCGTGGACGGGCGCAACGCACTCGACCCGGACCGCTGGCGCGCCGCCGGCTGGCACTACCGGGCGCTGGGCCGGCCGCAGTCCTGACCGACCGCCGCGGTGGCGAGTCGCTCGAGGGCGAGCCGGTCGGGCTTGCCCGCGGGCAGCAGGGGCAACGCGTCGACCACGACGACGTGGCGGGGGGCGAACGCCGCCGGCGCCTGCCCCGTCACCCAGTGCGCGGAGCTCGGCGAGGCTCGGCGCCCCGCCGGCCGCGACGACGACGGCGACCACCTGCTGCCCCCACTCGGGGTCGGGGACGCCTATGACGGCGGCCTCGCGCACCAGCGGGTGCTCCGCCAGCAGCGCGGCGACGCGGCCCGCCGGGACGTTCTCGCCGCCGGTGACGACCACGTCGTCGGCCCGACCGAGCACCGTCAGCCGCTCGCCGTCCCAGGTGCCGACGTCCTCGGTGTGCAGCCAGCCGTCGACGAGCGCGGCGGCGGTGAGGTCGGGGCGGCACCGGTAGCCGGACATCAGCACCGGGCCGCGCAGTCGCACCCGACCGTCCGGGCCGACGGCGACCTCGACCCCGTCGAGCGGGACTCCGTCGTAGACGCAGCCGCCGCACGTCTCGCTCATGCCGTACGTCGTGACGACGGCGGCGCCCGACGCGGCGGCCCGGCGCAGCAGCGCATCCGGCGCCGCGGCACCGCCGAGCAGGATCGCGCGGAACCTGGTCAGGTCGACCCCGGCGTCGAGCAGCCGGTGGAGCTGCGGTCGGCACCAGCGAGACGAGACTCACGTCCCGCTCGGCGGCGACGCGATCGACGTCGAACGTCTCGTGCACCGTCACGGCCACGCCGGACAGGCGGCCGCGCAACAGCACCTGCAGGCCACCGATGTGCTGCCAGGGCAGGCACGACAGCCACCGGTCGCCGTTCTCGCGACCGATCCGCGCCAGGGTCGCGCGCGCGGACGCCGCGAGCGCGGCGTGCGTGAGCACCGCGCCCTTCGGCTCCCCGGTCGACCCGGAGGTGGCGATGACCAGCGCGGTTCCGGGCTCGACCGGCTCGTCGACTCGCAGCGCGGCCAGCAGGCGCTGCACCTGCTCCCGCGGCGCCCGGGGGTCGACCGGCAGGACGGCGTCCCCGCGAGCCCACGCCTCCTCCAGCGCCTGCACGAACTCCGCGCCCGGCGGCAGCGCGAGGGCGACGAGGCGGGGTCCGGCGGCGGCTGGCACGCTTACGACGGTAGTTCCGACGGAGAGTCACGACACCGGCGACGGGCACCGGGACGAGGTGAGCGACGTGAACGTGTGGGTGGAGGCCGCCCGCCCGCGCACCCTGCCGGCATCGGCGGCGCCCGTGCTGGTCGGCACCGCCGCCGGCGCAGCCGGACCGGGCCTCGTCTGGTGGCGGTTCGTCCTGGCCCTCGTCGTCGCGCTGTCCGTGCAGATCGCGGTCAACTTCGCCAACGACTACTTCGACGGCGTGCGCGGTGTCGACACCGTCCAGCGGGCCGGACCCCGCCGGGCGGTGGCCGGCGGTCTCGTGTCACCACCCCGGATGCTCGCCGCCGTGTTCGTCGGGATCGGTGTCGCCGCGGCGGCGGGTCTCGCGCTGGCGGCGACCGTGTCGTGGTGGCTGCTGCTGGTCGGTGCGGGCTCGTTCGTCGCACTGCTGGGCTACAGCGGCGGGCCGCGACCGTACGCGTCCGAGGGTCTCGGCGAGGTCTTCGTCTTCCTGTTCTTCGGGCTCGTCGCCACGGCCGGCTCGTCGTACGTCCAGCACCGGAGCATCCCCGCGAGCGCGTGGATCGGGGGGGCCGCGACCGGGCTCCTGGCGGTGGCGATCCTGGTCGTGAACAACCTGCGCGACGTCCCGACCGACGCGGTGGCGGGCAAGCGCACGCTCGCAGTACGCATCGGTGAGGCGCGCACCCGGGTGCTCTTCGTCGGGCTGATCACCGCGGCGCTGGCGCTCGCGACTGTCGGTGTCCCGCTCGCCGTGCGCTCGGCCTGGCCCGTGCTCGTGCTGCTCGCGGTGCCGCTCGCGTGGGAGCCGGTCGCGGCGGTGCAGGCCGGCGGGGTCGGGCGCGCCCTCATCCCCGCGCTCGGCGGCACCGGCCGGCTCGAGCTCGCGGTCGCGGCGCTGCTCGCCATCGGCCTGCTGCTCGCATGACGCGCGCCGAGGCGAGGTGGCGATGACCCGCGACGAGGTCGTCTTCGACGTGCCGATGCGGGTGCGCTTCCGCGGCCAGCTGCGCCGGTCCGGCGTGCTGCTGCGCGGCCCGGCGGGGTGGGGCGAGTTCTCGCCGTTCCCGGACTACGACGCGGCGACCTGCTCGCGGTGGCTCGCCGCGGCCCGGGAGGCGGCCGACGAGGGCTGGCCGGCGCCGGTGCGCGACGCGGTCCCGGTGAACGCGACGATCCCGGCGGTCGGGCCCGAGCAGGCGCATGCGCTGGCCCGGGCCTCCGGCTGTACGACGGCGAAGGTCAAGGTCGCCGAGGCCGGGCAGGAGCTCGCCGACGACATCGCCCGGGTCGAGTCCGTGCGCGCCGCCCTGGGGCCGACGGGCAAGCTCCGCGTGGATGCCAACGGCGCGTGGTCGGTGGACGAGGCGGTGGCGGCCCTGAAGGCGCTCGACGCGTTCGACCTCGAGTACGCGGAGCAGCCCGTCCGCAGCCTGGAGGAGATGGCCGAGCTGCGCCGTCGTACCGACGTGCGGCTGGCCGCCGACGAGTCGGTGCGCACGGCGGCCGACCCGATGCGGGTGCGGGGGCTCGAGGCGGCGGACGTCGTCGTGCTCAAGGTGCAGCCACTCGGCGGGGTGCGGCGCTGCCTGGAGGTCGCGGCCGCGTGCGGGCTGCCCGTCGTCGTCTCGAGCGCGATCGAGACGTCGGTGGGGATCGCGGCCGGGGTCGCGCTCGCGGCGGCGCTGCCGGACCTGCCGTTCGCCTGTGGGCTGGGGACGGTGCAGCTGCTCGAGCGCGACGTGACGGCGCAGCCGCTGCTTCCCGTGGACGGGGTGCTCCCCGTGCGCCGGGTGGAGCCGGACCCCGGCCTGGTGACCGCCGACGAACCGACCCGGGTGGCGTGGCTGGCGCGGATGGCCGAGGCCGATGCCGCCCGCTGACGTGCCCGCCAGCAACGCCGGGGAGGCCTTCGCCCGGGTCCTCGTCGACGAGCTCGCCCGGCACGGGGTGGCCGACGCCGTCGTCGCGCCCGGTTCGCGGTCGACGCCGGTCGCCCTCGCGCTGGCCGCCGACGAGCGCGTGCGGCTGCACGTCCGGATCGACGAGCGGTCCGCGGCGTTCCTCGCCCTGGGGCTCGCCCGCGGCAGCGGCCGGCCCGTCCCGGTGCTGTGCACGTCGGGCACCGCCACGGCCCACTTCCACGCCGCGGTGCTGGAGGCCGACCAGTCCCGCGTGCCGCTGCTGGTGCTCACCGCCGACCGGCCGCCGGAGCTGCGCGGCGTCGGCGCCAACCAGACCGTGGACCAGAGCGCTCTGTACGGGTCCGCGGTCCGGTGGTCATGCGACGTCGGCGTACCGGAGTCGCGGCCGGAGGCGGTCCGCTACTGGCGCTCACTGTTGTCACGGGCGGTGGCCGTGCCGACCGGGGCCTCCGGCCGACCGGCCGGGCCGGTGCACCTCAACCTGCCGCTGCGCGAGCCGCTGCTGCCCGTCGACGACGGCACCGGATTTCCGCACCCGCTCGACGGCCGGCCGGGGGGACGGCCGTGGACCGAGTCGGCGCGCTGGCGCGACGTCGGCGCCGGCCGACCTGGTCGCCGCGGTGGCGGCCGCCCGCCGCGGCGTGGTGGTCGCCGGCGACGGGCTGTCGCATGCCGACGCCGACGCGGTGGTCGACTTCGCCGGGCGCGCGGGCTGGCCGGTGGTCGCCGAGCCGCACAGCAACGCGCGCCGCCCACCGGGGGGCATCCGCTGCGCCGACGCGCTGCTGCGGCACGAGGGCTTCACGACACAGCACCACCCCGACCTCGCCGTCGTCGTAGGCCGGGTCGGGCTGTCGCGGGTGCTGCTCGGTTGGCTGTCCGAGGTCGAGCACGTGGGACTGGACCCGGCCGGTGGGTGGTGGGACCCGACCCGGACCAGCCGCGGGCGCTACCGCTGCGACCCGGCGGCGCTCGCGGCCGTCGGCGTCACTGCCGCAGAGCCGGGCTGGCGCCGGGCATGGGTGGCGGCGGCGGCGGCCGCGGGAGCGGCGGCCGACGGCGTGCTCGACGAGTCCGGCGAGCTGACGGAGCCTCTCGTCGCGCGCGACGTCGCCGCCTCGGTGCCGGACGGCGGGGCGCTGGTCGTGGCGTCGAGCATGCCGATCCGCGACCTCGACCTGACGATGGTCCCCCGCGACGGGCTGCGCGTGGTGGCCAACCGGGGTGTGTCGGGGATCGACGGCTTCGTCTCGACGGCGATGGGAGTCGCCTGGACCCACCCGGGTCCTACCGTCGCGCTCGCCGGCGACCTGTCCCTGCTCCACGACGCGACCGGCCTTGCCGCCGATCCCCCGCCCGACCTCACCCTCGTGGTGGTCAACAACGACGGCGGGGGGATCTTCTCCCTGCTGCCCCAGGTGGGCGAGGTGGACGGCCCCGTCTTCGAGCGGCTGTTCGGCACGCCGCACGGGGTCGACCTGGCGCACCTCGCCGCCGCCTACGGGGTGCCGCACCGGCTGGTGACGTCACCCGGTGAGCTGCGCGAGGCGGTGGAGGCACCGCCCGCCGGCGTACGGGTCGTCGAGGTGCGCACGGACCGGCGGGAGAACGCCGCGTTGCACGAGCGGATGCGCCGGGCGGCCGCGGCCGGTGTCGGCTGAGGGCTATGCCTCGTGGTGCCCTGCCCTAGGCCTCGTGGTGCCCTGCCCTAGGCCTCGTGGTGCATAGCCTGCCGGCACCAGAACCGCTCCTGCTGGCTCAGCGTGTCGACCGTGTGCAGCTTCGCCAGCCACGACCGCGTCGTCTCAGCCTCGGTCGGCGGGGCGGCACCGTCGTCGAACCGGAGGATGTCGAGGCCCCGCTGGTAGTCGACGACGTAGACGTACGGCGTGCCCTCGATCCAGTAGGCCGCCGACGTCGACCCGCGCGCCGGCTGGAAGAAGCCGACCTGACGGATCTCGGCGGTGCGCCGGTCGACCGCGAGGAACCGCGTGCCGTGCTCGTACCAACCCGCGGCCACGAGGTAGTCGCCGGCGTACTGCCCCTTGGCGTCCTCGCGGACGGTGAACCAGTGCCCCGAGCAACCGAGGGCGTTGACGGCGGGATCGCCGTTCGCGTAGTCGCCGTTGACCGGTCGCAGCACGTTCAGCTGCCGCATCGGCTTGCCGCGGTCCCAGCCCACCATCGACCACGTGGAGAACGCGCCGCTGCCGCCGCCGCAGGACGGACTGAAGTTCGTCTCACCCTCGGTCATGAGCATCTCACCGGGTCGCAGGCCTGACCCGTGGCCGCGGGCGTGCCCACGGCCGTGGCGCGGCCGGTACCGGTCGGCCGCCGGCCGCACGTTGTTGTGCTGGTACGCCGTGTGCTTGGTGATGTCGCCGGAGGTGATGCGCTTCGGGTGCAGCGGGTTCTTCGCGCTGAACATCACCAGCGGTGTCTCGTCGGCGATCCAGTAGCCGGCGGCGTCCTGGTGCAGCGCGTGCGCGCCGCCGGCGTCGATCTGCGTCGACCACCACTTCCCCCGCGGCAGGGCGACGGGATTGGCCCGGTCCCGGATGTCGTAGGTCTTGCCGTTGCTGGCGAACAGGTAGTCGCAGTGCACGTCGGCGCACTCGGCGGTGTGCGAGCCGTCGAACAGGATCGAGCCCTTGAGCACCGGCGCGCTCGGGTTCGAGGTGTCGACGACGTGCAGGTACAACCGGCTCTCGAACTCGGTGAGGATCGTCGTCGCGCCGTCCTTGGACACGGCGATGTCCTCGTTCTCCCAGTTGTAGACGGGCAGCGCCCCCAGAGGCACCGGCAGTGAGGGGTCGCTGATGTCGTAGATGCTGAGGCTGTGTGCGCTGCTCAGGTAGAGCCGGCGCTGCCCGTCGACGGTGACCACGCGGGCGCTGACACCGGCGCCGGTCGGCAGCGAGGCCACGTAGGACACGTTGGAGGAGGTGAACCCTCCCGGCCCGGGGTCGAGGAAGACCGTCGCCGGCCGGGTGGCCGCGTCGCTCGAGCCGACCGTGACGACCGTGGCCAGGACGAGGGCGGCGAGCAGGGGAAGGCGCAGGGCAGGACGACGCATGATCGCTCCCGGGGGTCGGGGTCGGTCACCACTTCTCGGCCCTGTCCCGGTCTCCTGCGCCGACCCGCGCGAACTTTGCGGGCGCCGCCGCTCAGAGCCAGCCGCTGCGTGCCAGTCCGGACTCGTCCGGCTCCACGGGATGGGCGAGCTCCCCGCGCCGTACCCGCTCGAGCATCGCCGCGGTCGCGGCCACGATGTCGTCGGCGTTCTCCCGCAGCTGACGGACGTCCTTCTCATCGACGGCGTCACCAGACACCTCGGCCTGGGCCAGGAGCCCGGGCAGGTCGCGCAGCCGGCCGGCGAGGAACCCCAGCGGGTCGGCGGACAGCTCCCGCTCGAACTTGCGCCGCCCCGGCTCCCAACCGCGCATCGACGGGTGATGGTGCGTGCGGTCGTAGCTGCCGGGCTCGCCGTCGACGGATTCGAGCAGGTCGAGCCGCCAGATCGGCTCGCCGACGAGGATGGGCCGGGCGGCATAGATCGACCCGTCCAGCCGCTGGGGCTCGATGAACCGGACCTCGAGGCGCACCCCGCGCTCCCCACCTTCCTGCCCGGGCGCGGGCTTCGGATCGACGAAGAAGATGTCACCGAGCACGACCGCGATCCGCTCGAACGCGTACACGGACAACATCACGCCTCCCTCGCACGCCACCTGTCGCGGCCCTTCCGACCGAGCCTGTTACGCGACCATCGCATGAGGTCTCGGCGTGGGTCTCGCCGGCCTGACCGGCGGGACAGAATTGCTGAATGAACGCGGTGATTCGATGTCGGCATGGCGGATGCGAACGGATCCGCGGGTCGTCAGTGCCCGCCGGGAGATCTCAGCGGCGGCCGACAAGATCTTCCAGCTGATCGCGGACCCTGCAGAGCAACCGCGCTGGGACGGGAATGACAACCTCAGACATGCCGCCGCCGGGCGCCGCGCCGTGGCGAGGCTCGTCGTGACTTTCGTCGCGGCGGCGTCCCCGAGAACGCGTCGCTCGCACACCTAGACCACCAGCCGACGGAAGAACCCGGGCTTCCCGCGTGCGCGGGCGACCACGGCGAGTGGTTCAGGCTCACCATGCTTGCGCATCGCCGAGTTCGGCGGCGGACGTCTAGCGGCTCGGCGTGGCGCGCCTTCGGCCGGGACGGCACGCCAGGGATGTCGGGAGCGGCCCGGGAGACGCCCGCGCGATACCGCGGCGCGGCGCGAGGATCAGGTCAGGCTCCGGTGTCGACCGGCGCGCCGGAGTGATGCGAGAGCCTCGCCCGCACGGTTCGACCCGAACGTCGAGTCCTCCCGGGGACATGGGTCGAAGACGCTCGCAGAGAGCCGCGCGCTCTGGCGTCGACGTCGTCCGACACCGCGACCCATGATCAATCGCCACCGTGACCGCGGCGATCGGACATCGTCTTCGACGGCATCGAGCCGAGAGGTGGCGGCCGCGCCGTTCTGCGTCGATGAACACCGTCGTGTCGAGAATCAGGCGGGCCACTGACGCTCCTGTGTCGTCAGTAACGGTGGACTTCGCCGGGTCGGCGACCCAGTCCTTGTCTGGACGAAAGTGCCCGAGCAGGCCTTGACGGCGGGCCGGAGGTGCCTGCGCGGGCTCGATGCGCGCGATCACCGCCCCCCGCGAGTGACGAAGAACGTCTCGCCGTCCTTTTCGACGGCAGTCAGCAACGCCGAGAATCCACGCTGCGCAGTGGCCGTGATCTCCTTCACGGCATCAGATTATCTATGGTGCCCTGCTCGGCAATTGGCGCGACCGCCGAGGCGAACCTCCTCGACTGCCACTTGGGCCGCGCATCGGCGGCCGGTGGCGGCACCCGGCATGATGAGTCGGTGCCTTCGCACAGTGAGCCTGCCCGCATCGCCGGCGCCGGCGATGCGGTCGAGGTCGGTCGCATCCTCGCGGCCGGCTTCGCCGACGACCCGGTGCTCGTGTGGGTCTTCGACGAGCCGGGACGGGACACGAAGCTCGACCGCTTCTTCGACTTCCTGGCACGTGAGGCGCTGGTGCGGTTGGGCGCCACCTATCTGTTGCCTGGCAGCTGCGCGGCATGGACGCCGCCCGGCACTCCCCCGTGGCCACCCGAGCGAGGCGAACGGTTCGTCGCGGCGCTCGGTCAGGTGTGCACCGGCGAGGAGCTCGAACGGCTGGGGATCCTCGACGCCGCCACCGGTGAGCACCATCCACCCGACCCGATCTGGTATCTCGGCGTCATCGCAACCGAACCCGCCGCCCAGGGTCAGGGTCTCGGCAGCGCCCTGCTCCGGCAGAGCCTGGCTGAGATCGACGAGGCCGGACTGCCGGCGTACCTGGAGTCGACGAACCCGCGCAACGTCCCGCTCTACCGGCGGCACGGTTTCGACGACGCCGGCGTCATCGAGCTTCCCGGTGGACCGGCGTTGACGAGGATGTGGCGACCGCCGCGGAAGGCATGACCGAGCCGAGGCGGCTGAGGATCCATCCGTGGGAGGACTCGCGTGCCCGGCATCGAACATGCGCCCATGCGCACTCCACGCCTTCGTACGCTCGGCGGGTCGATCGTCCTGGCGGGGCTGCTGGCCTCGATCTCGCCGGCCACCGCGAGCGATATACCGGTGGTGAGTCTCGACCCGCAGAAGGACAGCCGAGACGGCTCGCCGCTGGACCACCTGCCCGACAACATCCGGCTGCTCGACATCGACCTGCCGGACGGCGGCGCGGCGCAACGGGCCGACTGGTCCCCCGACGGCCAACGCCTCGTCGTCCTCGACGCACCCATCGGGAACGTCTGGGAGCACGACCTGGCGACCGCCGCGACCCGCAACCTGACCCGTGACTTCTCGATCAACGGCAACGTGCTGCGCGCTCACTACCTCAGCAACGGCGACCTCGTCCTGTGCGCGGTGCCCGAGCGCAGTGCGGACGATCCGGAAGGAGACCGCTTCCGCGGCGAGCTGTGGGTGATGCAGCGTCCGCTCGGCAGGCGAGTACCGGTGCGGCTGGGCGAGAGCTGCTGGGAGGGCATCGCGGTGTCGAAACGACCCGACTCCACCCGCATCGCGTGGAACCGGTCGAGCATCGACTTCACCAAGGTGCCGGACGTCTTCGTCGAGGCGCTCGCCGGTGAGTCACAGATCCTGACCGGGCGCATCGTCTACCGCCACGGCCGCCCGCTGCTCACCGATCGACGGGTCGCCGTCGACAGGCACGACATCTCACCGGACACGCCGGCGGTGGAGGCACAGGACTTCCGGACCCTGCCGGACGGGGACGCCGATCCGGACGACGAGCTGGTCTTCACGGCGTACTTCCACGAAGGCGGCCAGGCGATGGGCGTCGACCTCGACACCGGTGCCGTCACCGACTACGCGCCCACCTCGCCGTTCTACGAGGAGGCAGAAGGCATCGACCCAGCCGGCGGCTACGTCATGGTCGAGCGCGACCTCGCCGTCACCCTGTTCCCGGGGCAGCTCGACATCTGGCGGCTCGCGCTGGACGGCACCGGCACGTTCGAGCGGATGACGACCTTCGACTACTACAAGGGCTACGGCGCCGACAACCCGGTGGTGTCACCTGACGGCACGCAGATGGTCTTCGGACTGAAGGTGGAGGGTGCGGAAGGCGAAGGCGACGGGGTCCTGCTCATGGATCTCCGCGTCACGTCTCGTCTTGCCGATCATGGCGAACTACGCGTTATGACGCCCGGATAACCACCACTTCGCCATGATCGGCGGAAGACGGGGTCGGGTCAGCTGAGGATGGCGCTGAGCGCCGCCTCCAGCTTCACCGTCGTCTCGGCGACCTCGGCGTCGGGGTCGGACTCCGCGACCACGCCGGCACCGGCCCACAGCCGGGCCGTTGCCCCGTCGAGCTGCGCGCAGCGCAGCGCGAGCGCGAACTCGCCGTCACCCTGGGCGTCGACCCAGCCGACCGGTCCGGCGTACCGGTCGCGCGGCGCCGCCTCCAACCGGCGGATCAGGTCCAGCGCGGCGCCCCGCGGCGTCCCTCCTACGGCGGCGGTGGGGTGCAGGGAGGCCGCGACCGCGAGGGCGCTGGGCGCAGGCGCCGGCAGCCACGCCTGGACGTGGGTGGCCAGATGGATGACGTTCGGCAGCCGGAGCACCTGCGGCTCGGAGTCGCTCTCGACATCGGTCGCGAGCCGGTCGAAGACCTCGCACACCGACTCCACGGCCAAGCGGTGCTCGTGCAGGTCCTTGGCCGACGTTGCCAGGGCACGCTCGAGCTCGCCGTCCTCGTCGGCGGTCGCGCCCCGGCGCATCGACCCGGCCAGCACGAGCGACTCCGCGTGCCGGCCGGTCCGGCGGACGAGGAGCTCCGGTGACGCGCCGACGAGGCCGGCGCACACGTAGGTGAAGCAGGACGGGAACCGGGCGGCGAGGCGGGACGCGACCACCCGCGGGTCGACCGGCGCCTCGGCCTCGACGTCGAGGGCGCGCGCGAGGACGACCTTGTCGAGCTCGTGCGACCGCAAGCGCGCGACGGCGTCGGCAACCGCGTCGCGCCAGACCGCCTCGGCCGGGACCGTGCCGGCGACGCGTGCCGCGACCGGGCTGGCCGCAGCCGTGGGCCGCCGTCGCAGGGTCGGCACCTGGACCGCCCCCGGAGGCGTGACGAGCGTCAGCCACGACCTGCCGTCGCGACGGCCGAGCACGACCTTCGGTACGACGACCACCGAACCGGTCGCCTCCGGGTCGAACACCAGGCTTGCGATCGCGACGGCGCCGCTGCCCGAAACCCGGACGTCGTCGCGAACCGTGATGCCCGCCAGCAGCCGGTCGACATCGTCGGCGAGGCGGCCGCCGGCGAGCGGGGACGAGGTGGTGAGCCGGGCGGCCTCGCCCCAACCCACGATGCCGTCGCCGCCACGCAGGAACGCGAAGGGGTGGCCGGCCGGAAGCCACGACAGCAGGTCGCCCGGGTCGTCGACCTCGACGCTCCACGCGACCAGCCCTTCGGCGGCGGCCCGGAACGCGGCGGTGCTCACCCGTCCATAGTGCCTGTCGCCGGTCGGGCGCCTCGCACCGCCTGCAGGGAGGCGTCCTTGCCCCGAGCCTGCTCGGCGAGCGCCTGCTGGAACTCCACCACCCGCCGCCGCAGTTCGTCGTCGTGGCCGCCGAGGATCCGGACCGCCAGCAGGCCGGCGTTGCGTGCCCCGCCGACCGAGACCGTCGCGACCGGAACGCCGGCAGGCATCTGGACGATCGACAGCAGCGAGTCGAGGCCGTCGAGGTGGGCGAGGGGCACGGGCACACCGATCACCGGCAGCGGCGTGACCGACGCGAGCATGCCCGGCAGGTGTGCCGCGCCGCCGGCACCGGCGATCAGCACGCGCAGTCCACGCTCGGCCGCGGCAGCACCGTAGTCGAGCATGTCCCGAGGGGTCCGGTGCGCGGAGACGACCCGCACCTCGTGCGCGACGCCGAACTCGTCCAGCGCGGTGGAGGCGGCCTCCATCGTCGGCCAGTCGGAGTCGCTACCCATGACGATCCCGACGACGGCTTCGGTCACGGCGCGTCCCCCTTCAGGATCGCCACGGCTCGCCGGGCCCGTTCCCGGGCGGCGGCGAGGTCGTCGCCGAGGACCGTCACGTGGCCGAGCTTGCGGCCCGGACGGGCGGTCTTGCCGTAGAGGTGGACGTGCGCTTCAGGCACGGCGCCGAGCGCCACCGGCAGGGCTGCCGCGAGGTCGGTGTGCTCGCCGCCGACGAGGTTGACCATGACCGCGAACGGCGCGATCCGCGCCGGGTCGCCGAGCGGCCAGTCGAGCACCGCCCGGAGGTGTTGCTCGAACTGGCTGGTCGTCGAGCCCTCGATCGACCAGTGGCCGGAGTTGTGCGGGCGCATCGCGAGCTCGTTGACCAGCAGCCCGCCCGGGGCCTCGAAGAGCTCGACCGCGAGCAGTCCCGTCACACCGAGCTGCTCCGCGAGCGACATCGCGATGTCCTCCGCGTCACGAACGAGGGCGGGACTCGTGCGGGGAGCAGGCGCCAGCACCTCCACGCACATGCCGTCCTCCTGCACGGTCTCGACCAGGGGCCAGATGCGCATCTCGCCGGACGGGCGGCGCGCGACCTGCACCGCAAGCTCGTGCACGAGCGGCACCCGCTGCTCGACGTAGACATCCGGCCCCGGAAGCTCGGCCGGCGGCTCGTCGACCACCCAGACGCCGCGGCCGTCGTACCCACCCCGGACGGCCTTGAGCACGACCGGCCACCCGTGCTCGGCCCCGAACCGGGTCACGTCGTCCACCGTGGCGACGGGGGCGAACGCCGGGACCGGCAGGCCGAGCTCGGTCAGCCGCCGGCGCTGCGCGAGCTTGTCCTGGGCGAACAGCAGCGCGGCGGATCCCGGACGCAAGGCCGCCCCCGAGTCCTCGAGCGCTTTCAGGTGTTCCTGCGGGACGTGCTCGTGGTCGAAGGTGACCACGTCGCAGGCCTTTGCGAACCGCAGCAGCGCGGTCAGGTCGTCCGGCTCGCCGACCTCCACCTGCGCGGCCACGGTGGCCGCGCCGTCGGCGGGAGACGCGGCGAGCACCCGCAGCGACAGCCCTAGCGGGATGCCCGCCTGGTGGGTCATCCGCGCGAGCTGGCCGCCGCCGACCATGCCCACGCGCGGCGGCTCGGCGCTCCGGTCGGTCACCCGGCCACCCTAGTGGCCGGGCCGCCCTCGACCGCCCGCCGCGGCGACCCGGCCGCCCGTCCGCCTTCCCTTGCCCTTCCGCTTCGCGGTGCCCCGGGCGGCGACGATCGACCATTGGGCGATCAGCTCGGCGTCGGCGTAGAGCCGCTCGTAGTCCGCCCTGGCGGCATCCAGCCGGGCGGCTGCCGGCGGCCGGTCGGCAGGGCCGGCCGACTCGGCCAGCGGCAGCAGCGCACTCCACGCGTTCTCGGCCACTGTCCGCAGCGTCTGCGGGAGGTCGAGGTCGGACCAGCCGACGCGTTCCCGCCGCAGTGTCGGGTCGACGAGGTCATTCGCGCGCGCCGTCGCGGCCACGTCGTCGAGAGCCAGGCCGAGGTCCAGGGAATCGTCCAGGCGCTCGAGCTCGGCCCGCCATCCCGGCGAGGAGCCGGTCATAGCGGACGAAGGCCCGAGGCTCCCCCCGCGTGACCAGCTCGGTGTGCAGCATGACGTTGACCCATCCCGCGACCCGGCTCGCCTCGTGCCGCGCGTCGCCGTACCAGCGGCGGGCGCTGGACACCACCTCCGGCGGGGGCGGAGCATCGTCACGTACGCCGGCGTGACACCCAACCCGCCCGCCGCCTCCCGCCACAGCGGCAGCAACCAGGCCGTGCGCGGGTCTTTGACCACGACCCGGGGGTGCTGCTGCAGCTGACCGTCGAGCCAGTCGCGCAGCCGCTCGACCTTCCTGCCGTCGGCCGCTGCCGCGTCGGTCAGGGCCCACGCCGACGGGCGGCCGTCGAAGTTCGACACCCGCACCTTGCGCAGCAGCCGGCTGTGCAGGTCGACGACCCACTGGGGCTCGCCGAACCCCCGCGGGTTGGTGTCGTCGGCCTGCACCTCCGGCTGGGGCACCGCGTAGCCGAGCGCGGCGAGCAGACCGGTGCACACGCTCGTGCCGCTGCGTCCGATGCCCACGACGAGCACGAGCCGCCGGTCGCCGTTCCCGGAACGGCCGAGCGGGAGTCGCGGCACGGCCGGCCTCAGACCGGCAGGCCGAGCCGGCGGGCGATGAGGAGCCGCTGCACCTCGCTGGTGCCCTCGCCGATCTCGAGGATCTTCGCGTCCCGCCAGTGCCGGGCGACCGGGTACTCGTTCATGAACCCGTAGCCGCCGAAGACCTGCGTCGCGTCGCGTGCGTTGTCCACCGCGATCGTCGACGAGTAGAGCTTCGCCATCGCGGCCTCGCGCTTGAACGGCTGACCGGCCAGCATCCGGGCGGCGGCATCGCGGTAGGCGAGCCGCGCGACGTGCGTGCGCATGTCCATGTCGGCGATGCGGAAGGCAACCGCCTGGTAGCTCCCGATCGTGCTGGCCGAAGGCCTCGCGCTCCTTGGCGTAGCGGACGGACTCGTCGACGCAGGCCTGCGCCAGCCCGACGGCGAGCGCGCTGATGGCGACGCGGCCCTCGTCGAGCGTGGCGAGGAACTGGCGCGTAGCCGCGGCCGCGCTCCCCCAGCACGTTGACCTCGGGCACCCGGCAGTCCTCGAGCACGAGCTCTCTCGTGTCGGAGGCGTGCCAGCCGACCTTCGAGTACTTCTTGGAGGTGCGGAAACCGTCGTGCGGCACCGGCACCATGATGCTGGTGAGCTCCGGCCGCCCGTCCGCGCGCTCGCCGGTGCGGCAGAGCACCGTGACGAGGCGGGTGATGTCGGTGCCGGAGTTCGTGATGAAGGCCTTGCTGCCGTTGATGACCCACTCGGCCCCGTCGAGCTCCGCCCGGGTGCGCGGGTTGCCGGCGTCCGAGCCGCCGCCCGGCTCGGTCAGCCCGAAGGCCGCCAGGGACCGGCCGGAGCAGAGCTCCGGAAGCCACTCGCGCTTCTGCTCCTCGCTGCCGAAGCGGAACACCGGCATCGAGCCCAGCCCGACCGCGGCCTCCAGCGTGATCGCCACCGACGAGTCCGCCCGGGCCAGCTCCTCGATCGCGAGGCACAGGGCGAGGAAGTCGCCGCCCATCCCGCCGTACTCCTCGGGGAAGGGCAGCCCGAACAGGCCCATCTCGCCCATCTGCCGGACGATGTCGTAGGGGAACTCCTCGGTCGCGGTCGTTGCTGCTCCGCCTGCGGCGCGACGACCTCCCGCGCGAATTCCTCGACCGTCTTGCGCAGGGCCTCGTGCTCGTCACTGAGCCGGAAGTCCATGCCGCGGCAGTCTTCCACGTCGCTTGCCCTATCCTGCGGACTCGTGGTCAGCCGGTCGCGCGCGAGACCTCGCCGCGGCTGCTTCGAGCCGCGTCGGCACGAGGTCGCGAAGTTCGGCGTCGTCGGCGCGGTCGAACTACGTCGTCGACGTCGGTCTGTTCAACCTCCTGCGTCCCCGTGCGGGCTGGACAACAAGCCGCTGACCGCCAAGGGCATCTCGACCGTCGTCGCGGCGACGTCGTCGTACTTCATGAACCGGCACTGGACGTGGCGGGACCAGGCCCGCAGCGGGTTCTCCGCGAGTACGCGCGTTCGTCGCGCCTCAGCGCGATCGCATTGCTCATCACCGTCGGTGCCTGGCCTTCGGCGAGTACGCCCTGCGGCGAGCACTCCTGCTCGCCCGCAACTTCTGGGGCAACGTCGTCGGCGTCGGCGCCGGCCATGATCTGGCGGTTCTGGTCGTTCAAGCGCTGGGTCTTCCTCGCCACCGAGCCGCGACCGCAGCGAGCAGGCGAAGCGCGCGGCCATCGTCTAAGGCCACGGCGCCCCCCTAGACGGGCGTGACGCCGTGGCGCCGGCGGGAGAAGTGCCGGTCCTTCGTGCGGCAGAGCGCGAATCGCCGGATCAGCTCCTCCCGCAGGTCCTCCGGCTCGACGATCTGGTCGACGACGAGCTCGCTCGCGAGCCGGACGATGTCGATGTCGGCGTTGTACTCGTCCCGCAGCTTCTGCACGTAGGCCGCGCGCTCGTCCTCGTCCTCGATCGCCTGGATGCGGTTGAAGTGCACGGCGTTGACCGCCGCCTCCGCCCCCATCACCGCGATCATCGCGGTCGGCAGGGCGAGGGTCGCGTCGGGCTCGAAGCCCGGGCCGGCCATGGCGTAGAGCCCGGCGCCGTAGGCCTTGCGGACGATGACCGAGATCTTCGGGACGGTGGCCTCGGACACCGCGGTGATCATCTTCGCCCCGTGCCGGATGATGCCCTCGCGCTCGACCGCGGTGCCGACCATGAAGCCGGGGACATCGGCGAGGAACAGCAGCGGCACGTTGAAGGCGTCGCAGAGCTGGATGAAGCGGGTGGCCTTGTCCGCGGAGTCGACGAACAGCACGCCGCCTTTGAACATCGGGTTGTTGCCGACGATGCCGACGACTTCGCCGTCGAGGCGCCCGAAGCCGACGACGAGCTCGCGCGCCCACAGCGCGTGGATCTCGAAGAACGAGCCGTCGTCGAGCAGCGCCTTGACGTACCGACGCATGTCGAACGCCTGGCGCTCGCTGGCCGGCACGAGATCGCGGAGGCTCCCCTTCCCGGCCTCGCGTGGCGCCGCCGCCGGCGGCGCCTGCGTCCAGTTGGACGGCAGGTAGCCGAGGTACCGCTTGACCAGGCCCAGCGCCTCGGGCTCGTCCTTCGCGAGGAAGTGGCCCACGCCCGAGACGGTGCAGTGCATCTTCGCGCCGCCCATCTCCTCGAGGGTCGTCTTCTCCCCGACCACCATCTCGACCATCCGGGCCGAGCCGAGGTACATCGACGCGTTCCCCTCGACCATGACGACGACGTCGCAGAACGCCGGGATGTAGGCGCCCCCGGCGGCACTGGGTCCGAAGAGCGCGCAGACCTGCGGAATGCTGCCGGACGCGCGCACCTGCGTGTGGAAGATGCGGCCCGGCGCCGCGCCGGCCGGGGAACATCTCCACCTGGTCGGTGATGCGAGCGCCGGCGGAGTCGACCAGCCACACCATGGGGACGCCGGTCCGGTAGGCGGTCTCGATGATCCGGACGATCTTCTCGACCGTGCGCGCTCCCCAGGACCCCGCCTTCACGGTGGAGTCGTTGGCCATGAGGCACACCGGCCGCCCGTCGACCGTCGCGGATCCGGTCACGACGCCGTCGGCCGGGCAGGTCCCCGGCGACGCGCGTTGGCGAACAGCCCGTCCTCGACGAACGAGCCCTCGTCGACCAGCATGCGCACCCGCTCGCGGGCGAAGAGCTTGCCCTTCTCCGCGTTGGCGTCGTGGTACTTCGGCGCGCCCCCGGCCAGCATGCGGTCGCGCAGGGCGCCGAGATGCGGGTGGCCCGGGTCGTCGGCCGTCGCGGGGGTCAGGTGAGCGTCATCGGTCACGGCGGGGAGGGTATGCGACGGTCCACCCCGGCCGCGTCACCGGCTGAGCACCGCCAGCGCCGGACCGTCCCGCCCCCGGACCCCCACAAGCAACCGCCGCGCGGGTCCCACGACCGTCAGGGGAAGGTCGGCCGACAGATCCTCGGCGAACGCGCAGGGGATGGCTCGCGCGGGTGCGCCGTGCCGTCGTACGACGAGGTCCCACGTCCCGTCCGGCGGGTCCACCGCGGTCGCGTCCAGCGCCAGCCGGAACTCTCCGTCCGCCCCCAAGGCGGCGTCGACGGCGACGTGACGGTCCCCGGCATCGAGGGCGAGGTCGTGCCCGGCCCATCCGGCGGAGAAGCCGCCGGAGAGGACGAGAATCGTTCCCTCCGTGGCCACTGCGGTGACGACGGGCCGGGGGAGCCGCTCGATGACGGCGGCCTGGCCCGACCGGTTGCGGCCCACGGCCCAGCCCCGGTCGCCGACGTCCCAGCCCGGGGCCGTCGCCTCGAGGGCGAGGCGAAGCGAGCGCTTCCCGAGCCGCAGCGAGAGGTCCCACTGGTCCAGCGCCTGCCTGCGGAGCGTCTGCGGCGCGGTCGGGAGGTCGAGGTCGCTGCGCAGCCCGGCGAGCGGGATCCGCGCGCGGAAGCCGCCCGCGCCGTCGAGCTCCACGGGCGACTTGGCGCGCTTGTCGAGGGTGCCCGAGAGCCGCAGCGAACCGGCCGCGGCAGCCCGGCGGGGCGCCCTCCCGGTGAGGCAGAGGTCCCCGCCCTCCACTCCGGCGCTGGTGACGGTCGGGGTGCGCTTCTCGACGTGCACCGACAACCCGCCGGCGGCGGTCATCTCGGCCCGCACCTGCCCCCGCCCCAGCCGTGTGGTCGCTGCGCGAGCCGGGCAGAGCCGGGCCCACTCGTGCCGGTCCGTCTCACCGCGGACGCCGCGGCTGCGGACCGCCACCACCACGGTCCACTCCCCCGGCTGCCACTCGTCGTCCACGCGCAGCCGGTCGAGGTCGAGCGTGGCGACGAAGCCGGCACCGGTGAGGTCCGGCGCGACGCCGTCCGTCAGCGCGGCGAGGTCCGGCCGCATGCCGCCGCGCACGTCGAAGTCGACCCGGCGCTCGTCGAGCCGGGCCCACACCTCGACCTGCTGAGCGTGGGGGTCCGCGGCGCCGAGATGGGTGAGCGCCGCCAGGCCCTCGACGGTCACCGCCCGACCGTCGGTGGACAGCCGGGAGATCCGCGTCACCGCTCGCATCTCGTTGTCGAGCTGGTAGACGTCGCGGGGGACGCGCAGCGCCCGGTTTCGGCGGAACGGGTAGTCGCCGTACCAGTGGCGCAGCCGCCGCACCGGGGGGACGCGGTGCGTGCCCTCGACCTCGAACCGCAGCACCTCGCGGAGCTCTTCGACGGCCCGACGGCGGACGAGGTGCCAGGCGAGCCGTTGGATCGCGGGCAGGCCGGCGAACACCTCGGGCGCCGCCCGATCGAGGAAGTCGTCGAGGCGGTCGAGCAGGTCCACCCGTTCGTCGGGGTCGGCATCGACGATGACCTGCGGCACGTACGCGAGGTCCTGCGCGAAGACGCTGGCGTCGTACCAGGGCTTCTCCGCGGCGAAGCCGTTGTCGGCCAGCCACCGGCTCGTCCAGTCGATCGCGGTGAGCCGGTCGCGCACCGCGTGCGACAGCTCCCGGCCATGGCTGATGGAGCCTGCGCGCAACCGCCAGTAGTAGACGGTCGTGGCGAGCACCTCGACCGACCGGGCCAGGAAGAACGCCGGGAGGGTGACGTACTGGTCCTCGTACTGCACGCCCTCGCCGAAGGCGAAGCCGTGGGCGTCCCAGAACGACCGGCGGAACAACTTGTTCCAGGCGGTGCGATCGACGACGAGGGCGTGGAAACGCCGGATGTGCTCCTCGCTACGGGTCTGTGCGAACGCGTGCTCGGTGAAGTAGGCAGGACGGCTGCCGGTCTCGTCGAGGCGGCGAAAGCTGCCGGTCACGAGGTCGGAGGGGCTGGCCTCGAGGGCCCGCACCATCACCTCGTAGGCGCGGGGCGGCAGCAGGTCGTCGCCGTCGACGAACGCGAGGAAGCTCGCCGGTCGCGTGCGTCACGCCGGTGTTGCGGGCGTTTCCCAGACCGCCGTTGGGCTGTCGCACCAGCCGGAACCGCCCGTCATCGGCCGCGAACCGCTCGGCGATCGCCGCGCCGCCGTCCGTGGACCCGTCGTCGACCATGACGACCTCGAGGTCGGAGTGGGTCTGCGTGGCGATCGAGGTCAGGCAGTCGGCGAGGTACGGCGCGACGTTGTAGAAGGGAACGACGACGCTGACGAGGCTCACAGCGGGGTGAGACGCGTCCTCGGTCCCGCGCGCAGCACCTGCGACGGGAGGGTGCGGCCGACGATGCGCTCGGCCGTCGCGGCGACGTCGATCATCGCCTCGAGGTCCACGCCGGTCGCCGACCCCCATGTCCTCCACCATGTGCACGAGCTCCTCGGTGGCGACGTTCCCCGTCGCCCCGGGGGCGTAGGGGCAGCCACCGAGACCACCGACGCTGGCGTCGAAGTCGACGACGCCGAGCTGGAGAGCGGCGAGCACGTTGGCGAGGCCGGTCCCTCTCGTGTTGTGGAAGTGCAGGTTCAGCGGGACGTCGGGATGGGCCGACCGGTAGCCGCCGACGAGTCGTTGCACCCGGCCCGGCGTCGCCATGCCCGTGGTGTCGCCGAACGACACCGCGTCGGCACCGTCGCGGACTGCGCGGCCGGCGACGGACAGCACCCGCTCAGCGGGAACGTCCCCCTCGTAGGGGCAGCCCCATGCGGTCGACACGATGACCTGCACCGTCCCGCCGGCGGCGTGGACCGCCTCGATGAGCCGGGCGATGTCGTCGAGCGACTCGTCCGTCGACCGGTTGACGTTCTTCCGGTTGTGGGTGTCGCTCGCGCTGACGACGACCTCGATCTCGGTGAACGACGCGTCGAGCGCGCGCTGGGCGCCGCGGAGGTTGGGCACGAGTGCGGAGTAGCGGACGTCGTCCTGCCGGGCGATGCGCTCCCAGACCTCGTCGGCGTCGGCCATCTGCGGGATCGCCTTCGGATGCACGAAGCTCACCGCCTCGATGCGCGCGACGCCCGTACCGGACAGGGCGTCGATCAGCTCGACCTTCGCGCTCGTCGGCACCGGCGCCTCGTTCTGCAGCCCGTCGCGAGGGCCCACCTCGCGCAGGCTGATGGCCGCGGGGAGGTCCGTCATGACGCGAAGGCTAGTCCGCGTCGCCGGCGTCGGACCGACGGAGGCGGAACGGCTGCAGCAGCGCGTAGCCGCGGACGGGCCGGGGCGGAACCCGGCGCATCCGGTAGCCGGCCGCGCCCTCGAGAGCCGCCGCCATCTCCCGGTCGACCAGCACGCTCCCGGGCCGGGCGAACGAGGTCAGGCGCGAGGCGATGTTGACCGGCTCCCCGTAGAGGTCTCCCAGCCGGGCGAGGACCGCCGCCGCAGGCCAGCCCGACCCGCAGGTCGGGAAGGTCGCCGGCAGCCCCCGACCGCTCGACCAGCGACAGGCCGATGTCCGCCGCCGCTCGCCGGCTCGTCCGCGGCGAACATCACCTCGTCACCGACCGTCTTGATGACCCGTCCGCCCCGTTCGGCCACGACGTCCGAGGCGACCGCCTCGAACCGGTCGACGAGCACCGCCAGGTCGTCCTCGTCCACCTGTCTCGTCAGCGACGTGAAGCCGACCATGTCGGCGAAGCCGACCGCCATGCTGCGGGCGACCATCTCGTCGGGGTTCGCGAGGGCGCGACCGGCACTCGCGGCGAGCTGGCGGCGCCAGACGTAGCTGATGAGCCCCTCCATCACCGGCACGAGCTCGCGGGCGGCGGCGAGGGCGTCGTCGCCCGCGCCGTCGACCGGTCCCGGCGAGCATTTCGGTGAGGGTCGTCACCTGCCACTCGGCGAGCCGGGCCAGCGACTGCCCCATCGCCCGGGTCATCGCCAGCTGCGTCTCCGGGTCGATGAGCCCGCGCTCCAGCAGCGACTGCACCGTGACGCAGCGCCTCGACGTCCCGGTCGGTGAAGGCCGGGTTGTCGTCGTCCACGTCGGCGAAACCCAGCGCCCGCCACAAGTGGCGGGCGTGGTCGATCGAGACGCCGGCGCGCTCGGCGACCTCGAGCCGGGTGTAGCGGCGGGCACCGCCCAGCAGCTCGCGCTCGAGGTCGGCCGCTCCCACCGCCGTCCGGGTCGGTCACGACCGGTCAGCCCTCCGCCGGCAGGTCGCGCCAGGCGCTTCCCTGGCGGCGGACCTCGGCCTCGACGACGCGGTAGACCTCCCGCTGCACGAGCTCGACCCGCGACACGTCGGGCAGCACGACCTGACCGTGCTCGCCGGCGGACTCGAGCGTGAGCGTGCCGCAGCGCAGCAGCCGCTCGACGAGCGAGTGCTTGAACGAGACGTCGTTGATCCGGGTGAGCGGGATGTCACGGCCGCTCCGGCCGAAGACGCCGGTGCGGATGACCACCCGCCGGTTGGTGAGGACATACCTGGTCGTCTGCCACCTCAGGAACGGCCACAGCGTGAAGCGGAGCAGGACGAGGACCGCGAGCACGGCGATCGTGATCCGCAGCGGGGTGCGCGCCGATCCGCTCGGCAGCACGAACACGAGGTAGGTCGCCAGCCCGACCACCACCGGCAGGAGCAGCAGCGGGACCACCAGCTGCTTCCAGTGGGGGTGCAGGTCGAGGACGACCTCCTCGTCCTCGGCCAGCAGCCGCCTCGGAAATGGCATCCGTCAGTCCTCCGCTCTGACGTGGACGACGTCCCCGGTCGCCCACGCCCGCTGCTGCCCGTCGCCGTCGCGGACCACGAGCATCCCGCTGTCGTCGACTGCCGAGCGCCGCGCCGGCGAGCTCCCTGCCCCCCGGCGCGGTGATGACGACGTCCCGTCCGATCGTCTCGCAGATCTCGCGGTACGCCGGCAGCACGGCGTCCGGCGAGCCGTCGGCGTCCACCCAGGCCAGGTACCGGCGGGCAAGGGCGCGCAACAGCTCCTTCGCGAGCGACTCGCGGTCGGTCTCCCCGCCCTCGAGGGCCAGGCTGGTCGCCGTCGGCACGGGCAGCTCCTCGCGGCGCGTCGTCACGTTCAACCCGACCCCGACGACCACTCCCCCGTCGGCGGTGCGCTCCACCAGAACGCCGCCGAGCTTGCGACCGTGCACGAGCACGTCGTTGGGCCACTTGAGCCTCGCCTCGACCCGGCCGACCGACCGGACGGCCTCGGCCGCCGCCACCCCCGCGAGCAGCGGGACGAGTCCGAGCCGGGCCGCGGGCACGGTCGGCCGGAGCAGCCCCGACAGCAGCACCCCGGAACGGGCGGGCGCCACCCAGACCCGGTCGAGCCGACCGCGGCCCGCGGTCTGCTGCTCCGCGACCACGACGAGCCCCTCCGGTTCCCCGCCAGGCGGCGGCCGCGACGACGTCGGCGTTCGTGGACCGGGTCGCGAGCACCACCCGCACCGAGCGCCAGACCGGCGCCGGCACCGACCGCCGCTTGCAGCCGCGGGGCGGACAGCGGCGGCCGGTCGAGGTCGGTCCACGGGGACGCCCCCGCTCCCGCGACAGCGCCCCGAGGGTCATCGCCGGGATCGGTCACAGCCGTACGCTACGGCCATGACCCCGGCGCAGCCAGCAGGAGAACCGCAGCCGCAGCCGCAGCCGAGCCCGCCCGCGGCGGTGCCCGACCTCCACACGACCGCGGGCGCCTCGCCCAGCTCCGGCACAAGGTGGACGAGGCGGTCCACGCCGGGTCGGCGCGAGCGGTCGAGAAGCGGCATGCCGAAGGGCCGGATGACCGCGCGCGAGCGGGTGGAGGCACTGCTCGACCCCGGCTCGTTCGTCGAGCTCGACGCGTTCGCCCGCCACCGCGCGCACGGTTTCGGGATCGAGGACAAGCGGCCGTACGGCGACGGGGTCGTCACGGGCCACGGCACGGTGGACGGCCGGCCCGGTGTGCGTGTTCAGCCAGGACTTCACCGTCTTCGGCGGCAGCCTCGGCGAGGTGTTCGGCGAGAAGATCTGCAAGGTCATGGACCTCGCGATGAAGACCGGCTGCCCCGTCATCGGCATCAACGACTCCGGGGGCGCGCGCATCCAGGAGGGCGTGGTCGCGCTCGGCCTCTACGCCGAGATCTTCTACCGCAACGTGATGGCCTCCGGCGTCGTCCCGCAGATCTCGCTCGTGATGGGCCCCTGTGCCGGCGGCGCGGTGTACTCGCCGGCCATCACGGACTTCACGCTGATGGTGGACCAGACGTCACACATGTTCATCACGGGCCCGGACGTCATCAAGACGGTGACGGGCGAGGACGTGACCTTCGAGGACCTCGGAGGCGCGCGGAGCCACAACACGAAGTCCGGCGTCGCGCACTTCATGGCCTCCGACGAGAACGACTGCCTGGAGCTGACCAAGGCACTGCTCTCCTACCTCCCCGCCAACAACCTCGAGGACCCTCCGGCGTACGCCGACGGAGGACCTCGACACCTTGCTCGACGACGACTTCCTCGACACCTTCATCCCCGACACGTCGAACCAGCCGTACGACATCAAGACGGTCATCGAGCACGTCGTGGACGACGGCGAGTTCCTGGAGGTGCACGCGCTCTTCGCCCCCAACATCGTCTGCGGCTACGGTCGCGTCGACGGGCGGAGCGTCGGCGTGGTCGCCAACCAGCCGACGTCGTTCGCGGGCACGCTCGACATCGACGCGTCGGAGAAGGCGGCCCGGTTCGTGCGGACCTGCGACGCGTTCAACATCCCGATCCTGACCTTCGTCGACGTCCCCGGTTTCCTGCCCGGGACCTCACAGGAGTGGGGCGGCATCATCCGGCGTGGGGCCAAGCTCCTCTACGCCTATGCCGAGGCGACGGTCCCGAAGGTGACCGTCATCACGCGCAAAGCCTACGGCGGCGCGTACGACGTCATGGGGTCGAAGCACCTCCGTGCCGACGTCAACCTCGCCTGGCCGACCGCCGAGATCGCGGTCATGGGTGCGCAGGGAGCCGCGAACATCCTGTACCGCCGCGAGCTCGCCGAGGCGGACGATCCCGAGTCGCGGCGCAAAGAGCTGATCGCCGACTACGAGGACCATTTTGCCAACCCCTACATCGCCGCGGAGCGCGGATACATCGACGCCGTCATCCGCCCCGCGGAGACCCGCCGGGAGGTCATCAAGGCGCTGCGGCTGCTGCGGACCAAGCGCGAGAACCTGCCGCCCAAGAAGCACGGGAACATCCCGCTGTGAGCGAGCCGCCACCTGACGAGCGACCGCCCCTGCTCCGCGTCGTGCACGGCGGGCGAACCGACCCCGGACGAGCTGGCCGCGCTGGTGACGGCGGTCGCGGCCGCGACCGGCCGCGGCGGCGGCAGCGAGCCGCCGCCGTCCCGCTGGGCCGACCGGGCGGCGGCCATCGACCGGTCCCGGCTGCCGGTGGAACGTCGCTGGCGGTGACCCCGGACGCAAGCCGCCGTCACACGACAGGCGGGCGCCCCAGCCTCGTCATCCGCCAGGCCGCCCTCCAGCTGATGGGACGGCGTTCACCCGCCGGCTGGCGGACGCCGGCGATGAAGCCGCGCAGCGCGGCCGCGACCGCGGACCGGCTGCGGGCGCGTGCGAAGGTGACGACGGCCCACACGAGCACGTAGATCTCGAGCAATGGGTGTGGCAGGTTGCGGCGGGCGACCCAGACGCGGTTCCGCGCGTTCATGTACTGGTGGCGGGGGGCCGCGGAACGGCTCGGCCGGCGGATTCCGCACGGTGAGGTCAGCCGCGTAGCGGATGCGGTAGCCCATGTCGACGACCCGCCAGGCCAGCTCGATGCCCTCGTGGCCGTAGCCGAAGTGGCCGGGCCACCCACCGGCGGCGTCGAACGTGCGACGCGGCGGACGAACGAGCAGCCCTCCCAGAACCACGCCACGTCGCCGCTGCGACCGGGGTCACGCGCGCCCGGCCGGGGAACGTGCCGGCGGGCGGTGGGTCCACCGGTGGGGTCCACCGAGCGGGGCTGCAGCACCCCGAGCCGCGGGTCCGCAGCGAAGGCGTCGCACGCCCGGGCGAGCATCCGGTCGTCGTCGATCTCGAGGTCGTCGTCAAAGAACAGCAGCACCTCGCCGGCGACCGCGGCGGCTCCGACGTTCCTGCCCTCGGGCACGCCCACGTTGGTCGCGAGAGCGATCGACCGCACCCCGGGCGGCAGCCCCTCGGGCTCCCAGCCGTTGCCCACGACGACGACGTCGAGAGCGACGTCCCGCTGCCCGAGCAGCGACCTCAGCGCGCGCCCGAGCTCTGCGGGCCGGTGCCCCATGCTGAGGACGACGACCCCGACGTCAGCCACCGCGAACCCTCAGTCGTCGTCGTCCGCGCCGGAGTCCGCCCGGTAGAGATCGAGGATTTCCTCGATCGGCCCGTCGGCGACCAGCCGGCCACTGCGGATGTAGAGGCCGCGGGTGCACAGCCGGCGCAGTTCGCGCTCGTTGTGCGACACGAGGAGGAGCGTGCGCCCGTCGGCCACCATGTTCTCCATCACGCCCTTGCACTTGCGTTTGAAGGCACCGGTCCCCGACCGCGAGGATCTCGTCGACGAGCAGGATCGGCTCCTCAAGCCTCGTCACCACCGAGAAGGCGAGCCGGGCCTTCATGCCGCTGCTGAAGTGGCGGATCTGGGTGTCGACGAAGTTCTCGACCTCGGCCCAGCGGATGATCTCGTCGAACCGCTCGTCGATCTCCTCCCGCCCGAAGCCGTGCAGGGCGGACAGCAGGTAGACGTTGTCGCGGGCCGTCAGGGAGTTCACGAAACCGGCGGACAGCTCGAGCATCGCGCCGACGCCCCCGTTCACCTGGACCGTGCCCTCGTCCGGCAGCAGCACTCCCGCGATGAGCCGAAGCAGCGTGCTCTTCCCCGACCCGTTTCCGCCGACGATGCCGACCGCTTCACCCTGCTCGAGCGTGAACGAGATGTCCCGCAGCGCCCAGAACTGGTTCGTCGGATCCTGGCCGCCCGGCCGGAACAACTCGCGGATCTGACGCCGGCGGCGCCGCCGGCCGCGCTTGTTGACGTGGAAGTTGATGCCGAGATCGGTGACCGTGATCGCGTCGCCCACGTCAGAGCTCCTTGAGCATCGCGCGCTCGAGCCGGATGAAGACCGCCCAGCCGACGACGAAGACGACGAGTGAGCCGACCACGCTGACCGTCACCATGAACGCCGTGACCGACGTCTCCGGGAAGAAGATCTTCCGGTGCAGCTCGAAGATGCCGACCAGCGGGTCGAGCACGAAGATCTTCTGCACGACGCCGTGGATCCGGCCCGTGGGGTAGATCACGGGGGTCGTATAGAACATCACGCGAAGCAGCGATCCGCAGGATGCGGTCGATGTCCTGGAACAGCGTCGTCAGAGCCGACATCAGCAGCGCCGCGCCGGTCACGAGCACCAGCTCGAGGAGCATGACCAGGGGCAGCAGCGCGAGGTACCAGTTCGGCTCGTGACCGTAGGCCACCGCGAGCAGGGCGACCAGCGGCAGCGTGATGAGGTACTCGATGCCCTCGGTCAGCGCGAGCGCGAGCGGGTAGATCTCGCGGGGCAGGTTGATCGACGACACGAGCCGCGAGTTGCCGGCGATGACCGACGACGATCCCCGCACGGTGTTGCGGAACCACAACCACGGCATGAGCGCCGTGGCCATGAAGAGCAGGAAGTCCTCGATCCCGAAGCGGGCGATCCGCCCCCAGACGAGGTAGTAGATGCCGAGGAGCATCGCCGGCTCGAGCAGCGTCCACGCGTAGCCCAGGTAGGAGTTCTCGTACCGCTTCTTCAGGTCGCGGACGACGAGCATCCGCAGTACGTTGCGCCGGCGGGACAGCTGGTGCACGCGCGCCGCCGGGCTACCGCCGGTGGGGCGACGGCTCTCCTGCTCCCACCAGCGCCGCAGCGCTCCGAAAGGGGACGGGCGCTGCTCGACCTCCGCCACGGCGAGCGGCTCCCTTCCGGTCCTGGCGTCAGAGCAACATCGCCAAGGTACAAGAGCAGGCGGCTCAGCTGCGGCGGCGGCGACGCCTTTCCCGGCGGGATTCGCGCACCGAGCGCTGCAGGCTCGGCGGCAGCCGCGCGAACAGCTGCCGGGCCACGTCGGGGCGCCCGGAGGCGGCCCGGCGCAGCGCCTTGCGGCGCCGACGCCGACCGCGCGGCAGGATCGGGTCGTCGGAAACCGGCCGCGACGGCGGGGTCGGGTCCAGGTCGACGAACTCCGACCGCCGTTCGGACAGCTCGGGGCCCGTGACGACGTACCGCCGGCCGGCCGACTCCGGGGTGAGGCGTTCCGGCACGGCGGCGGGTTCCGCGCCGTAGCCGAACAACGCCGCCCAGCCCCGGGTCTGCTCCCACACGAGCCGGCGGTCCTCGTCGGCGAACCACTTGCGCCACCGGTCGACCCGGCCGGTGTCGACGGCGTCCGCCGGACGGGTGCCGCCTTCCACGGAGGCCGGAGTGCGACGGGCCCGCTGCACCTCGTGGTGGGAGACGACGGCATCCGACCAGGGCTCGCCGAGCCGGTCCAGCAACTCACCCATGACGGCGGTCGGCTCGCGGATGAGGTCCTCGTAACGGACGAGGCACATGCGGTCGCCGACCACGGCGGCCTGGCGGACGACCTCGCGCGTCGTACCGAGCCAGTGCGCGGTCGCCTTGGGAAGCCTGCGGTCGAACCGCCGCACCGCCGACGCGATCGACCCCAGCGGATGCCGCACGATGACGACGAACGACGCGTCCGGGAACAGGCTGCGGATCTCGTCCACGTGCCAGACGTGGAACGGCGTCTTCTCCCCCCACCGCCTCTTGCCCTGGCTCTCGGCATAGTCGCTGAACATGCGGCCGTAGAACTCGGCGAGCCGTCGGTCGACGTCGTCGGCGGTCAGGCCGAGCCGGTCGTGCCAGTCGCCGCCGAGCTCCCAGAAAGGGACCCAGCGGTGCGCCGTGACGAGCCGCATCACGCCGGTCTCGGGCGGCACGGCAATGTTCTCGTGGCTGTCGAGCATGAGCCGGAGCAGGGTGCTCCCCGATCCCTGCGCGCCGAGGATGAAGAAGGGCGGGTCAGACACTGTGTCCCGGGGCCGGTCGCAGGACCTCGGGCCCGACGTCCTCCAGCCGGGTGAGGCCGGCCAGCGCCATCGAGAGGTCGAGCTCGGCCAGCAGGCTCCGCAGGACGTGCCGCACGCCGTCCTCGCCGCCGAGGCCGAGCCCGTAGACGTAGGGCCGGCCGAGCAGCACGGCCTGGGCCCCGAGCGCCAGCGCCTTGATGACGTCGCTGCCGGTGCGGACCCCGGAGTCGAGGAGCACGGTCATCCGGTCACCGACCGCCGCGACGACGTCGGGCAGCGCGTCGAGCGACGCGATCTCGCCGTCGATCTGCCGGCCGCCGTGGTTGCTGACCACGACGCCGTCCATCCCGGCGTCGGCCGCGCGGCGCGCGTCGTCGGGGTGCAGGACTCCCTTGAGCAGGATCGGTCCGTCCCACTGCTCCCGCAGCCAGGCCAGGTCCTCCCAGGTCTTCGCCGGGTCGCCGAACATCGACAGCCAGTGCAGGACGGCCGCCCCCGGGTCCTCCTCCGGCGACTTCTCGAGCCCGGCGAGGAACGCCGGATCGGACTCGTAGTTGGCGAGCCCCATCCGGTGCAGGAACGGCAGGTAGGCGTGCGCCAGGTCCCGCGGCCGCCAGGCGAGGATGAACGTGTCCAGCGTCACCACCAGCGCGCTGAAGCCGGCCGCCTTCGCCCGTGCCACGAGAGAGCCGGCCACCTCCCTGTTGCGAGGCCAGTAGAGCTGGAACCAGCGGGGGGAGTCGCCCGCCGCCCCGGCAACCTCCTCGAGCCGGTACGACGAAACGGTGGACAGCACCATCGGCAGCCGCAGGCCGGCGGCGGCACGCGCGACGGCCAGCTCGGCGTCGGGGTGCACGATCCCCTGCACACCCACCGGCGCGAGGGCCACCGGCGCGGGGAACGGCGTACCGAGGACGGTCGTCGACAGGTCCCGCTCGGAGACGTCCCGGAGAAACCGCGGCACCACCCGCCACCGGTCGAACGCCGCTCGGTTGGCGCGGGCGGTGCCCTCGGTGCCGGCGCTGCCGTGGACGTAGCCGAACGGCTCCGGCGCGAACCGCTCCCGGGCGAGCTCCTCGAGGCCTCCGGGTTCACAGGGCAGGTCGGGGAGCTGCCCGGCGAGCCCGGAGAGGTAGATCTCGTTCTGGTAGTTCGCGAACGGCGCCGGCGGCGAGAGATCACTCACAAAGCGAGCATGGCACCCCCGTAGAGTGCTCGCGTGCAGAAGGTCCTCATCGCCAACCGCGGCGAGATCGCCGTGCGCGTCGCCCGTGCCTGCCGGGACGAGGGGCTGGCCAGCGTCGCGGTCTACGCCGACCCGGACCTCGACGCGGTACATGCCCGGATCGCCGACGAGGCGTACGCACTCGGCGGCTCGACCCCGGCCGAGACCTACCTCGACATCGCCAAGCTGCTCGACGTCGCCCGGCGTTCGGGTGCGGACGCGGTGCACCCCGGCTACGGCTTCCTCGCCGAGAACGCCGGCTTCGCGAGGCCGTCATCGAAGCCGGCCTGATCTGGATCGGCCCGCCGCCGACCGCGATCGAGGCGCTCGGCGACAAGGTCAAGGCCCGCCACATCGCCCAGGACGTCGGCGCCCCGCTCACGCCCGGCTACGGCGGACCCGGTGGCCGGCGTCGAGGAGGTGCTCGCCTTCGCCGACGAGCACGGCCTCCCCGTCGCCATCAAGGCCGCGTTCGGGGGTGGCGGGCGCGGGCTCAAGGTCGCCCGCAACCGCGACGAGGTCGCCGAGCTCTACGACAGCGCGGTGCGGGAGGCGGTGGCCGCGTTCGGCCGCGGCGAGTGCTTCGTCGAGCGCTACCTCGACCGGCCCCGGCACGTCGAGACGCAGATCCTCGCCGACAGCCACGGCGAGGTCGTCGTCGTGGGGACCCGGGACTGCTCGCTCCAGCGCCGCCACCAGAAGGTCGTCGAGGAGGCACCGGCGCCGTACCTGAGCGAGGAGCAGCTCCAGCAGCTCTACACCTCGTCCAAGGAGATCGCGCGCGCCGCCGGCTACGTCGGCGCGGGCACCTGTGAGTTCCTCGTCGGGCAGGACGGCACCGTCTCGTTCCTCGAGGTCAACACCCGGCTCCAGGTCGAGCACCCGGTGACGGAGGAGACGAGCGGCGTCGACCTGGTCCGCGCCCAGTTCGCGGTCGCGGACGGCCAGCGGCTGAAGGGTGCCGACCCCAGGCCGCGGGGTCACTCGATCGAGTTCCGCATCAACGCCGAGGACCCGGGCCGCAACTTCCTTCCCGCCCCCGGCACGATCACCGCGCTCCGGCTGCCGAGCGGTCCGGGCGTCCGCGTGGACGCCGGCTACGTCGAGGGCGACACCGTGCCCGGCGGGTTCGACTCGCTGCTCGCGAAGCTCATCGTCACCGGCTCGTCGCGCCAGCAGGCGATCGAGCGCTCCCGCCGGGCGCTGGCCGAGTTCGAGGTCGGCGGGATGCCCACGATCATCCCGTTCCACCGCGCCGTCCTCGACGACCCGGCGTTCGCTCCCGCGGACGACAGCACACCGTTCACGGTGCACACGCGCTGGATCGAGACCGAGTTCGACACCGACGCTGCCGCCGTACGACGGGGACACCGAGGCACCGCCCGAGGCCTCCCGCGAGCGCATCACGGTGGAGGTCGGCGGCCGCCGTCTCGAGGTCGTCCTGCCCGGCGGGGTGGCCCTCGGCGGCGGGTCCGGCGCCGGACGGCAGGCCCGGCCGCCCCGGCACGGACGGCGCGACGGTGGAGGCTCGGCGGTTTCCGGGGACACGCTCACCGCGCCGATGCAGGGCACGATCGTCAAGGTGGCCGTCGAGGACGGCCAGCAGGTGGCAGGCGGGCGACCTCGTCGTCGTGCTCGAGGCGATGAAGATGGAGCAGCCGATCAAGGCCCACAAGTCGGGCTCGGTCGGCGGCCTGGTCGCCGAGGTCGGCGCGACGGTCCAGTCCGGCGCGGCCATCTGCGAGATCGCCTGACCCGCGACGCCGGTCAGCTCTGGGCGGCGAGATGCAGCTGCCGGGCGGCCTCGGTGATGCTGCCCGTCAGCGACGGGTAGATCGTGAACGTGTGAGCGAGCTGGTCGACGGTCAGCCGGTTCTGGACCGCCATCGACACGGGCAGGATGAGCTCGCTCGCTCGCGGCGCGACGACGACGCCGCCGAGGACGACGCCCGTGCCGGTGCGGCAGTAGAGCTTCACGAACCCGTCCAGCACCCCCTGCATCTTGGCGCGCGCGTTCGTCCCGAGCGGCAGCTTCACCTCGTGCACGCCGCCGCGCTCGCTCTCGACGCTCGCCTGCCCGACACCGACCGTCGCGATCTCCGGGTCGGTGAAGACGTTGGCCGCGACGTGTGACACCCGCAGCGGGGTGACGGCGTCTCCGAGCGCGTGCCACATGGCGATGCGGCCCTGCATGGCCGCGACCGACGCCAGCAGCAGCACACCGGTGCAGTCGCCGGCCGCGTAGACGCCCGGGCGTCGACGTCCGGGAGACGCGGTCGACGACGACGTAACCCCGGTCGTCGGTCCGCACCCCGGCGTCCTCCAGGCCGATGCCGCGGGTGTTGGGCACCGACCCGACCGCGACCAGGCAGTGGCTGCCCGCCACGGTGCCGCCGTCCTCGAGCTTGACGACGACGCCGTCGGCGGTGCGGCTGACGCTCGCTGCGCGGGCGCGCTTGGCGATCCGCATGCCGCGGCGGGTGAACACCTCCTCGAGCAGGTGCGCGGCGTCGGCGTCCTCGCTGGGCATGACCCGGTCCCGGCTGGAGACCAGCGTCACCTGGCTGCCCAGCGCGAGGTACGCCGAGGCGAACTCGGCGCCCGTCACGCCGGACCCCACCACCACGAGATGCTCGGGCAGCTCCGGGAGGTCGTAGATCTGCTGCCAGGACAGGATGCGCTCACCATCGGGCTCGACGCCGGGCAGGCTCCGCGGCGAGCCGCCGGTCGCGACGAGCACGACGTCGGCCTCGTGGTCGCTGGTGCCGTCCGCGGTGCTCACCTCGATCCGACGACCGCCGGTCAGCCGGGCCGAGCCGCGGACGACCTCGACCCCCTCGCGGGCGAGGCGCCGGGCGATGTCGAGGGACTGCGCGAGCGCGAGCGCCTTCACCCGGGCGTTGACGACCGCGAGGTCCACCGTCACCTCGCCCTCGGCGGGAGCACCCGACCGCAGCCGGACACCGAGCGGCTCGCTGCAGGCGAACGTCGTCATCGACTCGCTCGTCGCGATCAGCGTCTTCGACGGGACGCAGTCGGCGAGCACGCAGGCGCCCCCGAGCCCGTCGCGGTCGACGACGAGCACCTCGGCGCCGAGCTGGGCGCCGACGAGTGCCGCCTCGTAACCGCCGGGTCCGCCGCCGATGACCGCGACGCGGGTCATCGATGTCCTCGAAGGCGTGCCATGTGTGCATTGTTGCCTGCCGGGCGCCTACGCTTCCGCCGTGGCTCTCTACGCCGCGTACGGTTCGAACCTCGACCCGGCGCAGATGCGGGAGCGCTGCCCGCACTCCCCGTCGCGGGGCACCGGCTGGCTCGTCGGCTGGCGGCTGACGTTCGGCGGCGAGGATCTCGGCTGGGAGGGCGCGCTGGCGACACTGTCGAGGACCCGGGCGACCAGGTCTTCGTCATGGTCTACGACGTCCCGCCGCAGGACGAGTCGGCGCTGGACAGCTGGGAGACCTCGACCGGGCTCTACCGCAAGATCCGCCTTCGGGTGCAGCTGCTCAGCGGCGAGGAGCTCTGCTGGCTCTACGTGCTCGACGGCTACGAGGGAGGGCTCCCGTCGGCCCGCTACCTCGGGCTGGTGGCCGATGCGGCCGAGCGCGCCGGGGCGCCGGCGGACTACGTCGCGGCACTGCGGATGCGGCCGTGCCGGTCGGTCGGCCCGACGCAGGGCAGCGAGTGACGGACCGGTCCCGAAACCGTGTTCGCCCCTCCGCCCGATCGGGTACCACCCCGGCATGGGTGAGTTCCTCATCGCGGGCCTGGTCGTCTTTGCCATCGCGCTGCCGATGCTGGTCGTGTTCATGGTCGGCAAGGTGCGCCGAGCCGGCGAGGAGGAGCAGACCCTTCCGGTCGACCCCTACGCGCGCCGCGACGAGGAGATCCGCCGGCTGCGCGGGGCGCACGAGGACGCCCGCCCGGAGCGGGTGACCCACCCGGCGCGCCGGCCCTAGCCCCTCCCCAGAACCGCACCCACCAGCAGTCGCACCCCCGCCTCGAGGCACCGCTCGTCGACGTCGAAGTCCGGCTGGTGCAGGTCCGGCGCCGCCGCCAGGCCCGGCGACCGGACACCGAGCCGCGCCAGCGCGCCCGGCACCTTTTCCAACAACCACCCGAAGTCCTCCCCGCCGAGACTCTGCTCGGTGGGCGACCGCCGCGCCCGGGGACAGCCATGCGGCCGCGGCCGACGTCAGCTCGGCCACCGCCACCGGGTCGTTGACGACCGGGGGCACGCCGCGCGTGTGGTCGACCGCGACCTCGACGCCGTACGGCGCGACCACCTCCCGCACCGCTGTCGCGAGAAGGCCGGGGACCGCCTCCCACGTATCGCGGTCGAGCATCCGCACGGTGCCGCGGGCGACGGCGGAACGCGGGATGACATTGGCGGCGCTGCCGGCGTGCGCCTCGCCCCAGACCAGGTTGACACCCGCCCGCGGATCCACCCGGCGGGCGAGCACCGCCGGGACGCGCGCCAGGAGGTCGCCGAGCGCGGCCGCCACGTCGGCGGTCAGGTGCGGGCGGGCGGTGTGCCCGCCCGGGCCGTGCAGCCGGACCTCGACGTGGTCCGTCGCCGACGTCACCGGGCCGGCGCGCAGGCCGACCCGACCCACGTCGACCGTGGGGTCGCAGTGCACGGCGAAGACCCGCTCCAGCCCGTCGACGCCGCCGGCGGCGACGACGTCGAGCGCGCCGCCGGGCATGACCTCCTCGGCGGGCTGGAAGATCAGTCGCACCCCGCGTGACAGGCTCCCGGCCGCAGCGAGCCGGGCGAGTACCAGACCGGCACCGAGCACGATCGTGGCGTGCACGTCGTGGCCGCAGGCGTGGCAGACGCCGTGGACGGTGGACCGGTACGGGGCGTCGCTGGACTCGACGACGGGCAGGGCGTCGAGGTCGGCGCGCAGACCGGTGGCCGCGGGTCCGGCCCCGACGTCGCACAGGAGACCGGTGCCGGTGGGAAGGGGCGCGGGGGCGAGTCCGGCGCCCTCGAGCTCGGCGGCGATCCGTTCGGTGGTGCGGAACTCGTGGCGTCCGAGCTCGGGATGCGCATGCAGTTCGCGACGGAAGGTCACGAGGTGCCCCGCCTGCTCGCCGAGGAACTCCTCGACCTGGTCGCGCGCGCTGCCGGTCACGTCAGGAGACCGCCCCGGGCGCATCGGAGCGCATCTCCTGCAGGAGGGAGTCGACGACGGCGATCAGGTCCCCGGAGTGAGCGGCGGCGACGGACCGCTGCCGCACGTACGACGGCCCGAGGTCGAGCATCGCGCGCGCCCGGCCCAGCTCTTTGGTGCAGCCGAGCCGCTCGGCGTAGGGCATCAGCTCGTCGACGAGGTCGGTCAGCGACTCCCGCAACGGCATCGTGTTGCCCTGGTCGTCGATGATGATCTCGGCGTCGACGCCGTAACGCGCCGCGCGCCACTTGTTCTCGCGCACCGTCCAGCTCTTGGGCGCCGGCAGGGTGTAGCCCTTGTCGAGCTGGCTGTTGAGCATCTCGACGAGGCACTGTGACATCGCGGCGGCCCATCCGATCTCGTGCAGTGTCGGCAGGCCGTCACAGATGCGGAGCTCGACGGTGCCGAACTGGGGATGCGGCCGGACATCCCACCACACCTCGCGGATCGTGGAGATCGTCTCGGCGCAGATCAGCGTCTCCATGAAGCGTTCGAAGTCCTCCCAGCCGGACAGCTGGTAGGGAAGCCCGGCCGTGGGCAGCGCCTCGAAGATCTTCGACCGGGCGGAGGCGAGGCCGGTGTCGTGGCCCTTCCAGAACGGCGAGGACGCGGACAGCGCGAGGAAGTGCGGGATGTAGGCGGTGAGCGCGTTGACGATCGGCACCGCCTTCTCCGGTGACCGGACGCCGACGTGCACGTGGACACCGAAGATCTGCAACCGGCGCGCCAGCCACTGCATGTCCTCGATGAGCTTGTGATAGCGCGGGTGCGGGCTGACCTGCTGGGTGGCCCAGTCCGTGAAGGGGTGGGTGCCGGAGCACATGACGCCGAGACCCCGGCGCGCCGCGGCCGCGGCGACCAGGTCGACCGTCTCGCGGAGGTCGGCGACCGCCTCGTCGACCGTCGCGCAGACGCCGGTGATCACCTCGATGCACGACTCGAGGAGCTCGTGCTTGGCCTTGGGGTGCTCGCCGCCGTCGCCTCCACCCAGCTCGCGCAGGATGTCACTGGCGGCTCCCCGCAGCTCCCGCGTCTCGAGGTCGACGAGCTCGAGCTCCCACTCGATGCCGAGGCTCGACCGCGGCGAGGACGTGAAGGGGATGTGCACGGCGGGGGCCTACCCCGCATCCGCGTCATGATCACCAGGGCGGCGCTCCGGTGACCTCGACACCCGGGTCAGCGCCCGGCCGCGTGGTCGTTGTCCTCCTGCGGCTCCGGCGTCGTCATGACGGGCGTCGTGACCCCGCGCGCCCACGCCGAGGTCATGCGGCTGGCCCGGTGGAACCGTTCGACGTCGTCGTACCGGTGCCGACGGCCGAGGCCGATCAGGAGGAAGCCGAGGACGGCGGCGGCGCCCGCGGCGACGAGGACGGTGATCACCGGCGGCTCCTCGTGGTGGCGGGACCGGACGACGTCAACGACAGCGTACGGAGGCGCGAGGCGTCAACAGGGCGCCGCGATCGCCGCGGCTCAGAGGTCCGCGTGCGGGCGGTAGACCCCCCAGACGTCACGCAGCGCATTGCAGACCTCACCCACGGTTGCGCGGGCGCGCAGCGCCTCGCGCATCGGCAGGAGGACGTTGTCCGCCGCGCCGGACGCCGGCCCCTCGGCGACCCGGCGCAGGTCGTCCAGGGCCCGGGTCACCGCCTCGCCCGAGCGTTCGGCGCGCAGGGCGGCCAGCCGCTTGGCCTGCTCCTCCTCGATGGTGGGGTCGACCG
Organism: uncultured Actinomycetota bacterium; assembly: GCA_963835405.1. Classification (GTDB taxonomy): domain Bacteria; phylum Actinomycetota; class Actinomycetes; order JAFAQI01; family JAFAQI01; genus CAWIFV01. The sequence continues at coordinate 20,181 of CAWIFV010000017.1, read as the reverse complement.
TCAGCGGCTCGTAGCGCTCGTCGTCCGGGGTCACGAACTTGTTCACGCCGACGACGACCCGCGAGCCGGCCTCGATCTCCTGCGCGTTGCGGTAGGCCGTCTGCTCGATCTCGCTCTTCTGGAACCCGCGCTCGATCGCCGCGACGGCGCCGCCGAGGTCCTCGACCCGCGCCATCAGCTCGCGCGCCGCCGTCTCCACCTCGTCGGTGAGCGCCTCGACGGCGTAGGACCCGGCGAACGGGTCCACCGTGGCGGTCAGATCGGTCTCGTTGGCCAGCACCTGCTGGGTCCGCACCGCGAGCCGGGCCGCCTTCTCCGTCGGCAGGGCGATCGCCTCGTCGTAGGAGTTCGTGTGCAGCGACTGGGTGCCGCCGAGGATCGCGGCCAGCGCCTGGGTCGTCACCCGGACGAGGTTCACCTCCGGCTGCTGGGCGGTGAGCTGGACGCCCGCCGTCTGCGTGTGGAAGCGCAGCATCTGCGACTTCGGATCCTTCGCCCCGAACTCGTCCCGCATCACGTGCGCCCAGATCCGGCGCGCCGCGCGGAACTTCGCGACCTCCTCGAGCAGCGTGGTCCGGGAGACGAAGAAGAACGCCAGCCGGGGCGCGAAGTCGTCGACGTCCTGACCCGACGCCACGGCGGCGCGGACGTACTCGATCGCGTTGGCGAGGGTGAACCCGATCTCCTGCGCTGGAGTCGCCCCGGCCTCGGCCATGTGGTAGCCGGAGATGGAGATGGTGTTCCAGCGCGGGATCTCCGCCCGGCAGTAGCGGAAGATGTCGGTGACCAGCCGCAGCGACGGCTTCGGCGGGTAGATGTAGGTCCCGCGGGCGATGTACTCCTTCAGGATGTCGTTCTGGATCGTGCCCGTCAGGCGGTTCGCGGTCGCCCCCTGCTCCTCGGCGACGAGCTGGTAGAGCAGGAGCAGGAGCGCGGCCGGCGCGTTGATCGTCATCGAGGTCGACACCTGGTCGAGCGGGATGCCGTCGAACAGGAGCCTCATGTCGTCGATCGAGTCGATCGCCACACCGACCTTGCCGACCTCGCCGTGGGCGATCGGGTCGTCGGAGTCGTACCCCATCTGGGTCGGGAGGTCGAAGGCCACCGACAGCCCGGTCGTCCCGGCCTCGACGAGCCGGTGGTAGCGCTCGTTGGACTCCCGGGCGGTGCCGAAACCGGCGTACTGGCGGATCGTCCACGGCCGGCCGGTGTACATCGTGGGGTAGACGCCGCGGGTGAACGGGAACTCACCGGGCACGCCGACCCGCTCGTCGGCGCCGCCGCCGTCGCCGGGAGCGGCGTCGTACACCGGGTCGATCGGAAACCCGGACTCGGATAGCCGGCCCATGATCCGATGCTAGTGGTCGCCCGGCGACCACCCGACACACCGCGGTCACGGTCGCCCCGGCCGCAGCCGCCCGCTAGCCTCGACGCGTCATGCGAGTCCTCCACCGCGCCGCGGGCGCGGTCGCCTGCGCTGTCGTCTGCGCCGCGACCGCCGCGCCCGCAGTCGCTGCCACCGGGCCGACCGAGCCCCCGGTCGGCGGCTCGCTCCTGTCCGGGAAAGGGGTCGTCGTGCAGCCCCTGGCCGGTGCGCCGGCGCTGCCCACCGGCCTCACCGCGTCGGCCTGGCTGGTGGCCGACGCGGACACCGGAGCGGTGCTGGCGGCCCGCGCCCCGCACGCCCGCCACCTGCCTGCAAGCACCCTCAAGACCCTGACCGCGGTGACGCTCATCCCGCGGCTCGACCCGCAGGCCAAGGTCAAGGCGAACTGGCACGACGCCGCCGTCGACGGGTCGAAGGTCGGCCTCGTGCCCGGCATGCGCTACTCGGTGGACACGCTCCTCACCGCGATGCTGGTCGTGTCCGGGAACGACGCCGCCAACACGCTGGCGGACGCTGCCGGCGGGATGCACCGGACGGTCCGCCTCATGAACGCCGAGGCCCGCCACCTGCAGGCCTACGACACGGTCGCGCGCACACCCAGCGGGCTGGACGCCCCCGGCGAGTCGACGTCGGCCTACGACCTCGCACTCATCGCGCGCGCCGGCCTGGCGATGCCGGCGTTCCGGCGCTACGTGTCGACAGTCCAGAGCACCGTCCCGGCCCCGCACCACAAGCACTTCCAGATCTACACGCACAACCGGCTGCTGACGTCGTACCGCGGGACGGTGGGCGTCAAGAACGGGTACACCGTCGCGGCGCAGTCGACGTACGTCGGTGCCGCCACCCGGCACGGGCACACGCTCATCGTGACGCTGCTCCACGCCCAGCCGTGGTCCCTGTGGACCGAGGCGCGCGACCTTCTCGACTGGGGCTTTGCCGCCGAAGGCTCGGTGGCGCCCGTCGGCACGCTCGTCGGTCCGCAGCAGCCCGTCGAGCCGTCCCCCGCCGCCGCACGGGTGACGCGCACGGGAGACTCCGAAGACCGTCGTTCTCGCCTCGCACCCACACGACACCGTGCAGGTCTGGCAGCTGCTGCTGCTGGCGGGCTCGGCCGGGGCGGCCGTCGTCGCCACAACGCGCCGGCAGCGGCGCCGCTCGCGGTCCCGGTTGTCCCTGCCCCGCCTCTGATCAGGTGCCCGAATCGGCGGATTGACCGGATCGTGCGGAGTGGGCCCACACTGCGCTCCGGCCGTGTATTGTTCCGCGAAGCCGTGCCCCCCCGGCACGGCTGCACTCCGACGATCGGCTCGGAGGGCGGTATCGAGCAACCTGGGGTTGTTGTGGCACAAGGCACGGTCAAGTGGTTCAACGCCGAGAAGGGCTACGGCTTCATCGCCGTAGACGGCGGTAGTGACGTCTTCGTTCACTACTCCGCCATCGACATGGAGGGCTACAAGTCCCTCGAGGAAGGCCAGCGCGTCGAGTTCGAGGTGACGCAGGGCCAGAAGGGTCCGCAGGCCGACGCGGTGCGCCTCGCCGCCGGATAGGAACTCACAAGCTTGCCTGGAGGCCCGCAGCGTCAGCGCTGCGGGCCTCTTCGCGTCCCGTCGCAGTCCGCTGCTCCCGGCCGGGCGCCGGCCGGTCACCGTCGAAGGCCGTGTCGACCTCCTCGTCGGGCTGGTACCGCGCGCGCTCGGCGTAGGCCTCGTAGGCGCGGTAGTCGGCGTCGGTGTCCGGTGCGTCGGTCAGGGCGCGCGGCCACAAGCGCTGCTGTCGGACGACGTTGACCTCCGCCCCGAGCAGGACGACCTGCGCCTGAAGGTAGAACCACGACAGCAGCACGATGACCGTCGCGAAGTTGCCGTACGTCGCACTCGCGCTGTCCAGCTTCTGGGAGATGATCCACGATGACGCGAGCTGCAGCACCTGGAGCGCCAACGGCCGACATGAGGGCGCCCGGGAGGGCGTCGCGCCACGTCACGTCGCGAACGGTGAGCCACTGGAACAGGACGAGGAACAGCGCCGTGTTGAGCAGCACGGCCACGGCGATACCGGCGATGCGCAGACCGATACCGACATCGACCGACCCGATCGTGCTCACCGATGTGACCGCGCTGGACAAGACCGTGGTCACGATGAGGCCGAGCCCACCCACGACGACGAGACCGAGCGCGCGCAGCGTCTTCTTGACGAATCCAGGGCGGTCGGTCTGGGAGACGAGGTACACGGTGTTGAACGCTGACTGCGCCGACTTCGCGACCGCGAGCCCGCTCCACAGGGCCAGGGCGAGGCCGAGGACGAGCGCCCACAGACTGCCCTGGATCGCGGGCTGCTGGTGCCCGCCGATGAGCGGGATGTTGCGAAGGGCCGAGTCGGTCACGTCCGCCTGCCACGTCGGGATGCCCCTGCAGGACGTAGCCGAGGACCGTCGAGAAGGCCAGGAGCAGCGGGAAGATGGAGAAGATGGCGTAGTAGGCGACGAGCGCCGCGAGGTTGCCGGCCCTGTCCTCGCCGAACTTCTTCACCACGGCGAACGGGAAGGCCATCCACGTGTGTCGCCGCTGCAGTCCGTCCAGTCGCTTCAGGAGAGCACCCATGGCGCCGGCACGTACCCCGTCCGGACGCCTCACCACCCACCGAGCGGCTCGCTCCGGACATCGGCGGGCGGGGCGACGGGGCCGGGCAGCCCGCCGCTGCCGAACACGAAGTCGCGCTGCGGCCGCCAGGTGGCGTCAGGCCCTTGCTCGAACAGCGAGAAGCCGCGGACCGCGAACGAGGCCTCGTAGTCGGCCACCGCGGCGAACGCGCGGTCCAGTGCCTGCTGGGGCAGGTCGTGCGCCACCGTCACGTGCGGGTGGTAGGGAAACCGGATCTCCCGGGCGAGCGGGCCCGTGGCGCACCCTGCGCCTCCAGCTGCTCGCACTCCGCGATCCCCTGCACGAGCGGCACGAACACCACGGGAGAGACGGGCAGGAAGGTGGCAGATCCGCGCAGCTTGATGGTGAACTCCGCCTCCCGGGACGCGACCGCGCGCAGGTGCTCCTCGATCGCCGGCAGCGCCGCCGAGCTCACCTCGGTCGGTGGCACGAGCGTGACGTGCGGGACGATGCGACCCGCGTTGGGGTCGCCCAGCCGCTCCCGCCAGTCCTGCAGCTCGCGGTTGAAGGGCTCCGGGATGCCGATGGCCACACCGATGCTGCGCCGGTCCTCCCGTTGCCCCCCGTCCACCGGCCCGCTCACCGGCGCGGCGGCAGCAGGCCGACCGCGTCGTAGACGCGGTCGAGCACGGCCGCCGCCGTCGGGCGGGCCTTCTCCGCCCCCTGCGCGAGCACGTCGTCGAGGTCCGGGCCCTCCAGCCACTGCCGCACCCGCTCCTGGAACGGCAGCAGCCAGTCGAGGACGGCGTCCGCGACCTCCTTCTTGAGGTCGCCGTAGCCGCGGCCGGAGAACCGTTCGGTGACCGACTCCAGGCTCTCGCCGCTGAACGCCGTCAGGATGGACATGAGGTTGCTCACCCCGGGCTTCGACGCCGGGTCGAACACGACCTCCCGGCCCGTGTCGGTCACCGCGCTGCGGATCTTCTTCTCGATGACCTTCGCGTCGTCGAGCAGCCAGAGGCAGCCCTGGCCGCCGATGCTCTTGCTCATCTGCTTGTCGACGACCTGCAGGTCGTAGATCTTGGCGGTCTCCCGGAGGATGTGCGGCTCCGGTACGACGAAGGTCTCGCCGTACCGGTTGTTGAACCGTTGCGCGAGCACCCGGGACAGCTCGAGGTGCTGGCGCTGGTCCTCGCCGACCGGCACGAGCGCCGGCCGGTAGATGAGGATGTCCGCCGCCTGCAGGATCGGGTAGGTGAACAGTCCGACGTTGGTGCCGGACGAGCCGGCGCGCGCCGACTTGTCCTTGAACTGCGTCATCCGGCTGGCCTCGCCGTAGCCGGTGAGGCAGCTCAGCACCCAGGTGAGCTGGGTGTGCTCGGGGAGGTGGCTCTGCACGAACAGCGTCGCCCGCTCCGGGTCGACACCGGCGGCGAGGAACTGTGCCGCGGTCGCCCGGGTGCGGCTCCGCAGCGTCTGCGGATCCGTCTCGAGCGTGAGGCTGTGCAGGTCGGCGACGAAGTAGAAGACGTCGTAGTCGGCCTGCAGCGCCACCCACTGCCGGAGCGCGCCGAGATAGTTGCCGAGGTGCAGCGAGTCGGCGGTGGGCTGCATCCCGGACAGCACGCGTCGGCGGTCGGAGCTCATGCGCCCATTGTCTACTGCGCTATCGGCTGCTGCCCCCATCGGCTACTGCTCCCTCGGCTACTGCGACGTGTCCTCGGACGCGGCCGTGGCGGTGGTGTCCTCGCCGTCGGCCTCCAGGACGGTCACCCGCACTCGCGAGACCCGTCGGCTGTCCATCTTGGTGACCTTCAGCCGAAGCCCGTCGACCTCGACGGCGTCGCCCTGTCGCGGCATCCGGCCCAGCCGGGACATGATGCAACCGGCCACGGTCTCGTAGGGGCCTTCGGGCAGGTCATGGCCGACCGCCTCGGCGAAGTCGTCGAGGTTGAGCAGACCGTCGACCTCGACGTCGCCACCCCGCAGCCTCCGGGCCTCGTCGTCGGGCAGGTCGTACTCGTCGCGGATCTCGCCGATGAGCTCCTCGATCAGGTCCTCGAGGGTGACGATGCCCGCGGTGCCGCCGTACTCGTCGACCACGACCGCGAGGTGGTCCCCGGACTTCCGCATCTCCGACAGCGCCGGAAGCACCCGTTTCGTGGCCGGCAGCAGCAGCACGTCTCGCGCGAGGTCGGCGACACGCAGCCCGCGCCTGGCGGTCCCCGTCGGCCCGTAGAGGTCACGCACGTGCACGAAGCCGACGACCTCGTCGTGGGAGCCGCGCACGACGGGGAAGCGCGAGTGCGGCAGGGAGTGCGCGTTCCGCACGGCGCGCGTGACGCTCCACCCGGCGTCGAGGAACTCCACCTCGGTGCGCGGCACCATGACCTCGCGCAGCTGGCGCTCGCCGGCCTCGAAGACCTCGTCGATCAGAGCCCGCTCGTCCCGGGTGAGGGCCTCGTGAGCCGTGACGAGGTCGCGCAGCTCCTCCTCGGTGATGGTCTCGCGGTTGAGGTTCGGGTCGCCACCGAGCAGCCGCACGAACAGGTCCGTGCTCTTGGAGAGGAACCAGATGATCGGTCGCATCAGCCGGGCGAAGCGGTCCAGCGGGGCGCCCAGGACGAGCGCGGTGCCCTCCGCGCGTTGCAGGCCCAGCCGCTTCGGCACGAGCTCGCCCAGCAGGATGGTGACGTAGGAGATCCCCACGACGACCACCACGAACCCGACGACGTCCGCGGCGCCGGGCGACATGCCGGCCCGCTCGCAGCTGCCGGCCCACCGGATGTCCCAGGGTCGCCTCGCCGAAGGCGCTCACGAGGATCGCGGTCGTCGTGACCCCGATCTGCACGGCGCCCAGGAAGCGGTTCGGGTTGCTGATGAGGTCGACGACGCGGCGACCGCGACGGCCCTTCTCGCCGATCGCCCGGAGCTGACCCTCGCGCAGCGACACGAGGGCGATCTCGGCGGCGACGAACATGGCCCCCGCGAGCACCATGACGAGGACGACGACCACGCTGGCCCAGACGGGCATCAGGCGCCGCCCCCGCTACTACAAGGGTCGTCCATCGGTGGACTACAGGTCGGCGACGTCGGCCTGCTTGGCGCGCACGGCCTCCGCCGCGTCCTTCAGGCCGGCAAGCTCGGTGTCGGTGAGCTTGCGCTCGACGACCTTCCTGACCCCGCCGGCACCGATCTCGGCCTCGACACCGAGGTAGACGCCGCTGATGCCGTACTCCCCGTCCACCCAGGTGCAGACCGGCATCGCGGCCCCGCTGTCCTCCGCGACGGCGCGGGCCATGCGCGCGGCGGCGGCGGACGGCGCATAGTAGGCCGACCCGGTCTTCAGCAGCGCGACGACCTCGGCACCGCCGTTGCGCGTCTTGTCGACGAGCTCGTCGATCTTCGCCTGGTCGAGGACCTCGGACAGCGGCTTGCCGTCGACCGTGCACGCGCTGGGGACGGGGACCATGGTGTCGCCATGCGACCCGAGCGTCAGGGTCCGCACCGAGCCGACGGGTACGCCGAGCGCCTCGGCGACGTTGTTGGTGAACCTCGCGGTGTCGAGCATGCCCGCCTGGCCCATGACCCGCTTCTTCGGGAATCCGCTGGCGAGCTGGGCGAGTGCGGTCATCTCGTCGAGGGGGTTGGACACGACGATGACGACCGCCTCGGGTGAGTACTTGGCGACGTTCTCGGCCACCTGACGGACGATCTTGGCGTTCGTCTCGATGAGGTCCATGCGGCTCATGCCCGGCTTGCGCGGCAGCCCCGCGGTGATGACGACGATGTCGCTGTCGGCCGTCTGCTCGTAGCCGGAGCCGTCCGGCCCGGTCGTCACACCGACGAGCCTGGTCTCGAACCCCTCGATCGGCCGGGACTGGTTCATGTCGAGGGCAAGGCCCTCGGGCTTGCCCTCGACGATGTCGGTGAGCACGACCGTCTCGAAGACGTCGTACTCGGCGAGCCGCTGGGCCGTCGTGGAACCGTAGAACCCCGCCCCGACGACGGTGACCTTTCCGCGCCGCTCAGCGGCCGAAGGGGCATTGCTGGGCATCAGGACTTCAACTCCTCGAGCTTGGCGATGATGGCGTCGGCGTACTCGGTCGTCCCGACGGCGGACGGGTCGTCGCGGCTCGGCTTCATGTCGTACGTCGTGTTCTTTCCCTCGGCGATCACGGCGGCCACGGCGGCCTGCAGGTTGTCGGCCGCACGCCCCTCACCGAGATGCTTCAGCATGAGCATGCCCGACAGGATCATGGCGGTCGGGTTGACCTTGTTCTGCCCCTTGTACTTCGGCGCCGAGCCGTGCGTCGCCTCGAAGACGGCGGCCTTCTCGCCGATGTTGGCGCCGGGCGCCATGCCGAGGCCGCCGACCATGCCGGCGGTGAGGTCACTGAGGATGTCCCCGTAGAGGTTCGGCAGCACAAGGACGTCCCACTCCTCGGGGCGCTGGATCAGCCCCATGCAGGTGGCGTCGACGAGGTTCTCCCAGGGGTCGATGTCCGGGTACTCCTTCGCGACCTCACGGAAGACGGAGAGGAACAGTCCATCGGTGTGCTTCATGATGTTGGACTTCGTCACGCAGTGGACACGCTTGCGGCCGTTGTTTCGGGCGTACTCGAACGCGTAGCGGATGATGCGCTCCGAGCCGAACTCGCTCATGGGCTTGATCGAGATGCCCGACCCCTCGCGGATCTTCTTGTCCTGGAGACCGTTGAGGAAGGTGATGACCTCGTTCGGCCTGTGCGGTGTGGGCCTCGTACTCGATGCCGGCGTAGAGGTCCTCGGTGTTCTCCCGGACCACGACCACGTCGACGTTGTCGAACCGGCTCCGGACGCCCTCGTAGGACTTGCAGGGGCGCAGGCAGGCGTAGAGGTCCAGCTCGTAGCGCAGAGCGACGTTCACGGATCGGAAGCCGGTGCCGATCGGCGTCGTGATCGGGCCCTTGATGGCGACCCCGTTGCGCCGGACCGAGTCGATCGTCTCCTGCGGCAGCGGTGTCCCGGCCGACTCCATGATGTCGACGCCGGCCTCCTGGACGTCCCAGTCGAACGCCGACCCCGTGGTCGCCGCGGCCGCCTCCAGCACTCGCCGGGTCGCCTCGGACAGCTCCGGCCCGGTGCCGTCACCGGGGATCAGTGTCACGCGGTGCGTGGTCATGTCGTCGTTCCCTCGCCTGTCGTCGGATCCGCGTGGAGGCTATCCCGTCGCCCTTCGGCTACCCCCGGCCGCTCGGGAAGGGGGTGACGGCGGCCAGCACGCCCACGGTGACCGCGAGCGCCGCCAGGGTCAGGACGTCGACCTGCCGGCTGCGGACCGCGAGCGACCCCGCATCGCGCGGGCGCAGGAGCAGCCGTAGCACCCCACCGACCCCGAGGGCCGCCGCGATCACGAACATGCCCGTCTGGGCGTGATGGAGGGCGGCGACCACCACGCCGACGACCACCCCGCCGGTCACCAGGACGAGCGGATCCGGGTGCCCCCGGGTAGCCGGAGCCGCCGGCGGCTCGTCCAGGTCCGGCGGCGGGCCGGCCGGCTCGGTCACGGGTTGGTCCCGGGTCGCTGCGGCGGCGGCTCGCCCCCGGACAGGACTGCCAGGGCGAGGTCGGCCTGCGCGGCGCGGACGAGGACGTGGTCGGTGGTGAACCCGGACATCGACGTGAACGGGATCTGCGCGCCGGCGAGCCGGCTCGCGACGTCGGCCAGGAATCCGACCAGCTCCCACGGCAGCGGCCCGGGGAACGTGACGCGCCGCCAGCCGCGGTCGACCTGGTCCGCCGCCGCGGCCCAGGCCGGGTCCTCGAGCAGCGACTCCGGCCCCACCACGGTCACCTCGTGCTCACCGGCGACGACGGCCACGAACACGCCCGCCGGCAGCGGCGGGGGCTGCCAGCCGGGCGGGCAGCAGAACACGGCGAGGTGCACCGGGTCGAGCGTGGGGCTCAGATCGGCGGTCGGCATGATCGAGAGCGAGTCTAACGAGCACCGATGCAGGAGCCAGCGTGCGTGTCGTCCCTGTTCACGGGGGTACCTCCGGAAGAACGGAGCACGACGGCGAGGGGAGCCCACGCGTGGACACGCCCTACCTGCGGGTCGAGGACACCGGAACGGTGTTCGAGCTGACCGCAGACGTGACGACCGTCGGCCGCGGGGACGGCGTCGACGTGTCGATCGACGACCCCAGTGTCTCGCGGCTGCACGCCGAGCTCATCCGCCGCGGACCGCACGTGTACGTCGCCGATCTCGGTCTGTCCTCCAACGGGACACGCGTGAACGGTCGGCCGGTCGGCCGGCGCATCCTCGCCGACGGCGACGTGATCAGCTTCGGTGCCGCCCGGTCACGGGTCGGCGGGCTCTCCCCCTCGGAGGCGGCGGCGGAGGACACCGTGGAGCTGCGCCGCGTGGCCGCCCCCGACCTCACCCGCCGCGAGCTCGAGGTGCTGCAGGCGCTGTGCCGGCCGGCGCTGCGGCACGAGGCCTTCGTGGCGCCTGCCGCAGCCAAGGACATCGCCGACGAGCTCGTCGTCACCGAGGCGGCGGTCAAGCAGCACCTGCTCCGGCTCTACCAGAAGTTCAAGATCCCCGAGGGTGGCAACCGGCGCGGCCGGCTGGCCAACGAGGTCATCGCCGTGGGCGTGGTGCGGCCGGTGCCCAGCGGGGACGAGCAGGTCCGCCGGGCCGGCTGAGCGCGCCCTCGGAAGCGGTCAGGAGGCGCGCCGCTCGGCGGCCTCCACGCAGTTGCGGAACAGCATGGCCACCGTCGTCGGGCCGACGCCGCCCACGCGCGGCGTGATCGCTCCCGCGACCTCGGCGCACGACTCGTCGACGTCCGGCAGCAACCGGCGGCCCTCGTAGCGCACCCCGCCACCGACGACCACCGCACCGGGCGCCGACGTGCTCGGGCTGCAGGATCCCCGGCACGCCGGCGGCCGCGATCACGATCTCGGCCCGCCGGGTGTAGTCGGCCCAGTCCGGCACGCCGGTGTGGACCACCGTCACGGCGGCGTTGGCGGTGGGCCGCTTCTGCGTGAGAAGCAGCGCGAGCGGCCGGCCCAGCGTCGTTCCGCGGCCGAGGATGCACACCGACCGGCCCGCGACGGGCACCTCGTGAAAGGCCAGCAGCGCCTCGATGCCCGCGGGCGTGCACGGCACCGGACCCGGCATGCCGAGAGCCAGCCGGCCCATGTTCATCGGGTGCAGGCCGTCGACGTCCTTGTCCGGGTCCATCTCGGCGAGCGCCGCCTCGAAGTCGATCTGCGGCGGCGTGGGGTGCTGGACGAGCATCGCGTCGACCGCGGGGTCGGCGTTGAGCTCGCGGATGGCGGCGACGAGATCGGCCTGGGCCGCGTCCGCCGGCAGGTGCACGTGCGGGGCCGTCAGCCCGAGCTCCAGCGCCTTCTCCTGCTTCATGCGGATGTAGCCGGCGCTGGCCGAGTCGTCGCCCACGAGGATCGTCCCGAGCCCCGGGGTGTGCCCGGACGCGACCAGCGACTTGATGCGGGGGACGAGGTCGTCGAACACCGCCTGCGCGACCGGCTCGCCGGGCAGAAGTCGTGCACTCATGGGCGGATCGACTCTCCTAGTGGAAGAAGTGACGGGTGCCGGTGAAGTACAGGGCGATGCCGGCCTGCCGGGCGGCCGCGACCACGGCCTCGTCGCGAACGGAGCCGCCGGGCTCGACGACCGCGCGCACCCCGCCCGTCGACCAGCACCTCGAGACCGTCCGGGAACGGGAAGAACGCGTCGCTCGCCGCGACGGAGCCGCGCGGCGCGGTCGCCCGCCCGGCTGACGGCGAGGCGGGCGGCGTCGACGCGGTTGACCTGACCCATGCCGATCCCGACCGTCGCCTCGTCGGTGGCCAGCAGGATCGCGTTGGACTTCACCGACCGGCACGCGCGCCAGGCGAAGACGAGGTCCCGCATCGTGGCCTCGTCGACCGCCGCACCGGCCTGCAGGGTCCAGGTGGCGGGGTCGTCACCGGGCGCGTCCAGGGCGTCGGCGCTCTGCACGACCAGCCCGCCGCAGATCTGCCGGAGCTCGACTCCCCGGCCCCCGTGGCCGGCGGTGCGCAGCACGCGGATCGAGGGCTTGCGGGCGAGCAGCTCGACCGCGCCCGGCTCGTAGTCGGGCGCCACGATGACCTCGGTGAAGATCTCGGCGACCTGCTCGGCCATGGCCGTCGACACCGGCCGGTTGGCGGCGATGACGCCGCCGAAGGCCGACACCGGGTCGCACGCGTGGGCCTTGCGGTGGGCCGCCGCGACGTCCGCGCCCGTCGCGATCCCGCAGGGGTTGGCGTGCTTGATGACGGCGACGCAGGGAGCGGCGAAGTCGTTGGCCGCGCGCAGCGCCGCGTCGGTGTCGACGTAGTTGTTGTAGGACATCTGCTTGCCGTGGAGCTGTTCGGCCTGGGCGAGACCGTCGGCGACGTGGGGGTTGCGGAACAGCGCGGCCCGCTGGTGCGGGTTCTCGCCGTACCGGAGGACGTCGGCGCGCTCGTAGAGCGCACCCATCACGGCGGGCCACTGCGACTGCGCCGCCACCTGGTCCGGGGCGTAGGCGGAGGCGAACCACGACGCCACCGCGACGTCGTACGCCGCAGTGTGCGCGAAGGCCTGGGCGGCGAGCTGCTTGCGCTCCTCGAGCGTGAAGCCGCCGTCGCGCAGCGCCTCCACGACGGCCGGGTAGGCCGCCGGCTCGACGACGACGGCGACCGAGGGGTGGTTCTTCGCCGCGGCGCGCACCATCGACGGGCCGCCGATGTCGATCTGCTCCACGCACTCGTCCGGACCGGCGCCGCTCGCCACGGTGTCGGCGAACGGGTAGAGGTTCACGACGACCAGGTCGAACGGCTCGACCTCGAGGTCGCGCAGCTGCTGCTCGTGGTCGGGCTTGCGCAGGTCGGCCAGGATCCCCGCGTGCACCTTCGGATGCAGCGTCTTCACCCGCCCGTCGAGACACTCCGGGAAACCCGTGACCTCCTCCACACCGGTGACGTCGACTCCCGCGTCGCGGAGGCGGCCGGCGGTGGAGCCGGTCGAGACGACCTGGACGCCCGCGTCTGCGAGGGCCTTGCCGAGGTCGTCAAGACCCGTCTTGTCATAGACGCTCACCAACGCGCGGCGGATCGGACGCTTGCTCACGTGAGTCGAACCTTCCTTCCGGAGACCTCCCAGCCGTCGCGCGCCATCCGGCCGACGACGTCGACCAACAGCTCGCGTTCGGCTTCCTTGATGCGCTCGTGCAGCGACTCCTCGTCGTCGTCGTCCAGCACCGCAACGGCGCGTTGGGCGATGATCGGGCCGGTGTCGATGCCGGCGTCGACGAGGAAGACCGAGCAACCGGTCACCTTCACGCCGTAGTCGAGGGCGTCCCGCGCGCCGTGCACGCCGGGGAACGACGGCAGCAGCGCCGGGTGGGTGTTGACGTAGCGGCCGCCGAACCGGTCGAGGAACGCCTCGCCGGCGAGCTTCATGAACCCGGCCGAGACCACCAGGTCGGGCTCGTGCTTGGCGACCTCGTCAGCGAACGCGGCGTCCCATGCCGCCCGGTCGGGGAAGTCGCCGACACGCAGGACGAACGTGGGAACGGCCGCCCGCTCCGCGCGGCGCAGCGCCTCGATGTCGTCCCGGTCCGCGCCGACCGCCACCACCGATACGCCGTACGCCGGGTCGGCGGCGGCGTCCAGCAGGGCCTGCAGGTTCGTGCCGGCTCCCGAGACGAGGACGACGACGCGAGCGCCACCGTGACGGCCGGGCAGGACGGGCTCCCTCGCTGAAGGGTCGGCTCGGGGAAGGACGACGTCACGATATCGCGACCGGGGCGCAGGGCTCGGCGGCCGTCAGCGGCCGCGGCGCCACGTCAGCGCACCGACCGTGCCGGCGGCGACCACGGCCACCTCGGCGGCGACGGCGAGGCCGACCTGCCAGGGCGAGGCGCCGAAGACAGCCATCGCGCCGGGGGCGGCGGGCCCACCACCGAGCGCGGCCAGGACGGCGGCGACAACACCGGCGACGGCGCCTGCGCGGCCGCTCGAGCGGTCGACCGCAGCAGCGGCTCGCCCTCCCGGGCGACGACCCAGGCGGCGACCGCGCCGGCGGCCACGAGCGTCAGGACCGCCAGCGCCGTCACGAGCAGTGGCGCGGGACCGTCGGGTACGGCCGCCACCAGAGGCAGTGCGGGGAGCGTCCCCACGGTCGAGCCGCCGAGGGTCACCGAGGTGCCGGCACCGACCGCGAAGCCCGGTCCGGCGAGGTACCCGAGGGCGCAGATGACCGCGTTCGGCAGCAGCGCGAGGTCGAGCAGCAGCGACGGCCACCGCCGCGACGGCGCCGCCGCCGAGAGCGGCGATGCCGTGGCCCACCTCCCCCGCGTGCAGCATCAGGCCCGCCGTCACCAGCAGCGTCGCGCCGAGCAGCAGCCCCCCGACCGCGGCGCCCCCGGCGAGCATGGGACGCGCACCGCGTCGGGAAGCGACCGTCGCGAGCGCGCGGACGAGACCGCCGCCGCGCGCGGCCCCCCACGCGGCCGCCAGGCAGCCGAGCAGCAGACCGGCGGCCAGCGCGGGCAGGGGCGCCGGGCTGACCTCGTCGCTGCGCGCCGCGGCAGCGACGAACGTCGTCAGGCCGGCGTAGGGCAGTCCCACCGCCAGCGACACGGTGAGCACACCCCTGCCCCCGGCGATGCCCTGACCGCGGGCGAGGACGGCGGCGGCCCGCGCGACGAGGAAGGCCAACGCGAGCGTCAGCATCAGCGGGGCCACGGCGACGGTGCCCCCCGCGACGTGCAGCGGAACCCGGTGCGCGACCAGCCACAGCTGCAGCGCCGTGCGCATGGCCGCCACCGCGTCCGAGCCGGCGCGCGAGTCCGCCGCCCAGGCGATCAGGACGACGACGAGGAGCGTCGCGGTGCCGACCGCGACCGCCCAGAGCGCGGCGAGCGAACCCCGCAGCCAGACCGACGGGGCGGCGGCTCCGTCCGGCCGTAACGGGACGCCGCAGACGTGCGGGTGAGCAGCTCGGTCATCGACCCCAGCGTGACAAAGGCGGCGCCCGAAACCGAGCCGCCGCGCCGGAGGATCAGCCCTTGACGAGCTCGCGCATCAGGGTCGCCGTCTCCGACGGGGTCTTGCCGACCCGGACACCCACCGCCTCGAGGGCCTCCTGCTTCGCCGCCGCCGTGCCCGACGACCCGGACACGATGGCGCCGGCGTGCCCCATCGTCTTGCCCTCCGGCGCGGTGAACCCGGCGACGTAGCCGACCACCGGCTTGGTGACGTTGTCGCGGATGAAGTCGGCCGCGCGTTCCTCGGCGTCCCCGCCGATCTCGCCGATCATGACGATCGCGTCCGTGTCAGGGTCGTCCTGGAACGCGCGGAGACAGTCGATGTGGGTGGTGCCGATGACCGGGTCGCCGCCGATGCCCACGCAGGTGGAGAAGCCGATGTCACGCAGCTCGTACATCATCTGGTAGGTCAGCGTGCCGCTCTTGCTGACCAGACCGATGCGACCGGGGCGGGTGATGTCCGCCGGGATGATGCCGGCGTTGGACTGCCCGGGCGAGATGATGCCGGGGCAGTTCGGCCCGATGATCCTGGTGGTGCCGGTCTCCGCCGCGTAGGCGAAGAAGTACGCCGTGTCCTGCACGGGGATGCCCTCGGTGATGACCACGAGCAACGGGATCTGGGCGTCCACCGCCTCGACCGCGGCGTCCCGCGCGAACGCCGGCGGCACGAAGGCGACCGACACGTCGGCACCGGTCTCCTTCATCGCCTCGCCGACCGTCGCGAAGACGGGGATCGGCTCGCCCGCGCCGGAGGCGCCCTCGATCGACAGAGTGGTGCCGGCCTTGCGCGGGTTGACGCCGCCGACGACGCGCGTTCCCGACGCCACCATGCGACGGGTGTGCTTGGTGCCCTCGGAGCCGGTCATCCCCTGGACGACGACCTTGCTCTGCTCGTTCAGCCAGATCGCCATCAGGCGCGCTGTCCCTTCGTCGACCCGCCGGCGGCGAGCTCGGCCGCCCGTCGCGCGGCACCGTCCATCGTGTCCACCTGCTCGACGAGCGGGTGCGCCGCCGCGGTGAGGATGCGCCGGCCCTCCTCGGCGTTGTTGCCGTCGAGCCGTACGACGAGGGGCCGGGTCAGCTCCTCCCCCGGCCGTCGAGCAGCTCGAGGGCGGAGATGATGCCGTTGGCCACCGCGTCGCAGGCGGTGATCCCGCCGAAGACGTTGACGAACACCGCGCGCACGGCCGGGTCCGACAGCACGATCTCGAGGCCGTTGGCCATGACCTCGGCGGAGGCGCCGCCGCCGATGTCGAGGAAGTTCGCCGGGCGGACGCCGAGCGCCTCGCCGGCGTAGGCCACCACGTCGAGGGTCGACATGACGAGCCCGGCGCCGTTGCCGATGATGCCGACCTGCCCGTCGAGCTTGACGTAGTTGAGGCCCTTCTCCGTGGCGCGCACCTCGAGCGGGTCGGTCGCGGAGATGTCGCGGTAGGCGTCGTGCACGTCGGCGTGCCGGAAGTCGGCGTTGTCGTCGAGGGTCAGCTTGCCGTCGAGAGCCAGCACCTGGTCGTCGGGCGTGCGCACGAGAGGGTTGACCTCGACCAGCGTCGCCTCCTCGCCGGTGAAGACGTCCCAGAGCTCGAGGATGACCGCGACGGCCTGGTCGCGGATCTCCACGGGCAGGGCGCCCTGCTCGGCGATCTCCCGGGCCTTGGCCTCGTCGACCCCCGCCACCGGGTCCACCGGTACGCGGGCCAGGGCGTCCGGCCGCTCGACGGCGAGCTGCTCGATCTCCATCCCACCCTCGGCCGAGCACATGGCCAGGTAGGAGCGGTTCGCGCGGTCGAGGAGGAACGAGAAGTAGTACTCGGTGCCGATGTCGGCGGCCTCCGCGACGAGCACCGTGTGCACCGTGTGGCCCTTGATGTCCATGCCGAGGATCGCCCGGGCGTGGGCCTCGGCGTCGGCGGGGGTCGCGGCGAACTTCACCCCGCCGGCCTTGCCCCGGCCGCCGGTCTTGACCTGCGCCTTGACCATCACCGGCCCGCCGAGACGCTCGGCGGCGGCCCGGGCCTCCTCCGGAGTGGTCACCACGGCCTGCCCGGTGACGGGGACGCCGTGCTTGGCGAACAGCTCTTTCGCTTGCCACTCGAACAGGTCCACGGCAGGCGAGGCTACCTACGCCGCATCCACCGGCTGCACGTGGGCCGCGACCCACTCGACGATCCGCCCGGTGGTGCGTGCCGGGTGTGAAGATCTCCGCCACCCCGAGCTCCTTGAGCTCCGGGATGTCGGCGTCGGGGATGATGCCGCCACCGAAGACGACGATGTCGGTCGCGTCCCGCTCCCGGAGCAGCTCGAGAACGCGGCGGAACAGCGTCATGTGGGCGCCGGACAGGATCGACAGCCCGATCGCGCTGGCGTCCTCCTGGATCGCGGCGTCGACGACCTGCTCGGGGGTCTGGTGCAGCCCGGTGTAGATGACCTCCATGCCGGCGTCCCGCAACGCGCGGGCCACCACCTTGGCACCGCGGTCATGACCGTCCAGGCCGGGCTTGGCGATGATGACCCGGCAAGGGGTCGTGCTGGTCGAGGCCGGCGGCATCGGCAGCCCCTCCTCCATCTGTGCGGTGCGGTGCTGCGAGAGTAACCGGCTGTGACGGACTGGCGCGACGCCGTCCTCGCCGGCGTCGGTCCCCTCCCCGGCGTTACCGGGCCCGGCGGGAGCGAACCGCGGGATGCGGTGTGGGCGGGACACGGACGAATCGGGCGGGCCGACGTCGTCGTGGCCGTGTGGGACTTCCAGGTCCGGGGCGGCAGCTTCGGCGAGCGCGAGGCGGCGACCTTCGTCGCGGCCTGCCGGGAGGCGGCGGCGACCCGCCGCCCTCTGGTGAGCATGCTCCGCAGCGGCGGCACCCGGCTGCAGGAGGGGATGCGCGCGCTCGTGGGCATCCCCCGCTCGGCGCTGGCGCTGGACCAGCTCGCCGCCGCGGGAGTCCCGCACCTCGCGGTGTCCGACCACCCGACGACGGGGGGCGTCTGGGTCACGATCGGCTCCACCGCCGACCTGCGGATCGGTGTGGCCGGGGCGACCGTCGGCTTCTCCGGCCCCCGGGTCATCGAGGCCATGACCGGCGTCGCCGTCCCGCGCGGCACCAACACCGCGGAGGCGGCGCTGGCCGCGGGGCTGCTCGACGCGGTCGTCCGGCCGGAGGAGCTGGCCACCTGGCTGGAGCTCGCACTGGTCACCCTGGGCCCGGACACTCCGGCGGCGACGCCGCCACCGCTGCCGGCCGCCGTTCCGGACCGCTCCGGGTGGGAGCAGGTGGAGCAGTCGAGGACGGTACGACGCGCGGGCGGCGCCGAGCTGCTCCACGAGCTGCTGGACAGCCCCGCGCCGGGCGATCCCGACCCGGACGAGGACGCGCCGGCGGGCACCACGCTGGGCCTGCGGGGCCGGGACGAGACGGTCGCTGCGGCCGTCGGTCGGATCGGAGGCCGGCGCGCCGTCGTCGCCGCGCTGTCGGCCCGCCGGGCCGGCCGGGTCTCGCCGGCGGGCTTCGAGCTGCTCCGGCGGGCCGTCGAGCTCGCCGGGCGGCTCGACCTGGCGTGCGTGGTGCTCGTCGACACCGCCGGCGCCGACCCGCTGCCGGCCAGCGAGCAGGGCGGCATCGCACCGGCCATCGCGGGCGCCATGACGGCCCTGCTGCGCTGCCGGGCCCCCACGGTGGCCGTGGTGCACGGCGAGGGTGGGTCCGGAGGCGCGCTCGCCGGCGCAGTGGCCGACTGCGTGGCGGTGACAGAGCTCGGCTGGTTCGCCGCCCTGGGCCCGGAGGGTGCGGCCGCAGCCCTGCGGCTGAGCCCGCCGGAAGCAGCCGGCCTCATGGGGCTGGCCCCGCGCGACCTTCTCGCCGTCGGGTTCGCGGACGCTCTCGCGCCGGTCGAGCCGGACGGGCTGCGGGACTGGCTGGCCGCCCGCCTCGACGGGCTGCGCAGCCTTCCGGCGGCCGATCGGCTCGAGCGCAGGCTGGCACGCTGGAGCGGGCCCCTGCCCGGAACGTCCGGATCTGTCCCGGACGGCTCCCCCGACATTGCATGAGTTCGGCCGAGTACGACGCGCACCGGCGGGAAGTGGGGCTACGGTCGAGCGCGGACCACCACGACCGTGACACGGCTTCCCCCTGTCCCTGCGGAGGTTCCGAGTGAAGCTGGTGCGACGTGCGGGCGCTGCTGCCCGCGGGGGGGTACGCAGCGTCCTGGCTCCGGCAGCCGTGCGGGGCACGGCGGTGGAGATCGCCTGGCTCGCCGCCCACATCGCGAGCTACCCGTTCGGGGTCGTGCAGGAGAAGACCCGTGGCGAGCCCGACCGCTTCTCGCTGGAAGGGCTTCCCCCGGTCCACCGCGGGCTGCTGATCGGCGACGTCGAGGCGGCGGGGACGCCGATCCTCCTCGTCCACGGGCTGGTCGACAACCGCTCGATCTTCACGCTGCTGCGGCGCGCCTTGCGCCGGCGGGGCTTCGGTCGCGTCTGGACGATGAACTACCACGTGCTGACCCACGACCTCCGCACCGACGGCGCAGCGTCTCGCCGACCTCGTCGAGGCGGTCTGCGCGCAGACGGGCTACGAGCGCATCCACGTCGTCGGCCACTCGATGGGTGGCATCATCGCCCGCTACTACGTCCAGCGGCTGGGCGGCGACAGCCGGGTGCACACGCTGGTGACGCTCGGCTCGCCGCACGCCGGCACCCAGGCCGCCCGGCTCCTCCCCAAGACCGTCTGCCGCCAGCTCCGGCCGAGCAGCGACGTCATCGCCGAGCTCGCCCGCCCGGCGCCCGGCTGCCGCACCCGGTTCGTGGCCTTCTGGAGTGACCGCGACGTGCTGATCAGCCCCAAGAGCGCCGCGCGGATCGACCATCCCGACCTGGAGGCCCGCAACATCCTCGTACCGGCCGTGGGGCACCTGTCCCTGCCGATCGATGGTCGCGTGGCCCGCGAGATCGCGGCCACGCTCGCCCAGCTGGACACGCACGGCAGCACCGTGGGTGCCGGGCTGGGTCGGCTACGGGCATCCGAGCGCCGGGGCGAGCCCGGGTCCGGCCAGGAGCAGGGCACGGGGCGGCAACCACGCTCGGCTTCCAACGGCTGAGCAGGACTCACCGGGCCCGACGGCGAACAGTAGGCTG
>CAWIFV010000016.1:0-152745 GCA_963835405.1 uncultured Actinomycetota bacterium | reverse complement strand
AGATTCCGAGGTCGAAGTCGGTCGCCTTGATGCCGAACGTGTCCACGAAGATCGTGCGCGCGAGGACCGCGGGGTCCTCCAGGTGCATGTGGTCGTAGAAGCTCACCGCGGTCGCCGCCATCGCCTTGACCATGCTCGGCAGGTCGTGCACGTCGTGGATCGCACCCACCCGGGCGTCGGGGCGCGCGGACAGCTTGATCCCGAACGTCGGCCAGCGCGGCCGCCGTCCGTCGGTGCGGTCGAACACGTCGATCGGGAAGTTGGACAGCATGCCTCCGTCGACGAGCCAGCACGTGCCCCCTCGCTCCGGTGACGCCAGCTTCACCGGCTCGTAGAACAGCGGGATCGACATGCTCGCGCGGACCGCGTCGACGACGGGCACGCTCGCCGGGTCGACCCCGTAGTGCGCCCGGTAGTCCCAGGGCAGCCGCGCCAGCCGACCGCTGGTGATGTCGGAGGCCATCACGACGAGGCGGAAGCGCCGTTCCTCGGGCAGGTCGCTGCCCGGGTCGCGGTCGGCGAGGTCGGCGAAGGTGCGGTGGTCGATGAGCCCCCCGAGCCACTCCTTGAGGTAGTTGCCCTCGTAGATGCCCTCCTCGAGGAGGAGGGACAGCAGCCGGCCGATGGCGACGTGGTCCAGGACGCCCTCGTCGCGGAACTTCCGGTAGTCCACGCTCTGCATCACCCGGCGCATCTCGGTGGCGGGGACGTCGCTGGCCACCAGCGCACCGACGATGGCGCCGGCCGAGGTGCCGGCGACGCGGGGGAACCGGTAGCCCGCCGCCTCCAGCGCTGAGACCGCCCCGACGAGCGCGATGCCCTTGACCCCGCCGCCTTCGAGGACGAGGTCGGCCAGGTTGCCGTCGGTGGTCGTCATGTCCGGTCTCCCGCCAGCCGTTGCCCGCGGGGCGGGCGTGCCAGGTCGAGCGCGTCCGGTGCGGACGCGGGTGGGGGCACCCGGTGCCGCGCTGCCGGGATGGTCGAGCCCCCCGACCGCGCCGAGGGCACGGTCGCGGTGCGGGAGCCGAGCGAGAGCCACGGGGCCAGTGCCGCGAGCAGGCTGCCGGCACACACGGTGATCAGCGCTGACGCCACCGCCCCGTCGCTGCCGTGCAGGCCGACCGAGAGGGGAGACCCGGGCATGGCCAGGAACCACGCGAGCGCGGCGACGGTCGCCGCGGTCGCCTCGAGCAGCGGCAGCCGGCCGTGGCTGCGGGCCTGCAGCCGGGCGGCGACCAGCACCGACACGGGCGTGACGACCGCGAACGCGGCCAGCAGCGCCCACCGCAGACCGAGGTAGTGGCGCGGGTCGTCCGCCGTGACCGCGCCGCTCACGACGCCGACGACAGCCGTGTAGGCCGCCAGGACCTCCGTGGGGACGGCGTGCACCAGCACGGACCGGAACGGCGCGGCGGCGTCGAGGCCGGTCTCGTCCTTGCCCGGCGGCGCGAGTGCCGGCACGGGGCGCCCGGCGACCGTGTCGTCCCGTGCGGCGGCCAGTCGACCCAGCGAAGCGACGCTCATGTCGTCCCCCCTCGTCGAGGGAGCTCGTCACATCCGTCGCATGGTGCTCACGGGTGCGCGCTGGAGTCCAGCCGTCAGGGGATCTGGGTGGCCGCCGGCGGGAGGATCTCGCCCGTCTGCAGTAGGCGCGCCCGCGTCACCGCACGTGGTCGGCCAGCCAGGCGGTGGCGCGTGACCACGCGTCGCGCGCGGACGGCTCGTGGTAGGAGCCGCGGGCGTCGCAGTGGAACCCGTGCCCCGCGTCCGGGTAGCGCACCAGCTCGGTGGGGACGTCGGCGCGGGAAGCGGCGGCCCGCAGCGCCTCCGCCTGGTCCACGGGGATGCTCTGGTCCTGGTCGCCGTAGAGCCCCAGCCAGGGCGCCTGCAGCGAGGGGGCCAGCTCCACCAGCGGCGGCAGCCCGAAGCGTCCCTCCGCGACACCGCCGCCGTAGAACGACACGGCGGCCCCCAGCCGCTGCCGGGTCGCCGCGTAGAGGGTGACGCTTCCTCCCATGCAGAAGCCCACGATCCCCACCCGGCTGCCCGCGAACCCCGCGTCCGCGAGGTATCCGATCGTGGCGTCGAGGTCGTCGGCAAGCCCCCCGGCGGTCAGCCCGGCCAGGTGCGGGCGGACCTGGTCGAAGTCGTCGTACGGCAGGCGAGGGTCGCCGGTGCGGTAGAACAGGTGCGGCGCCACCGCGCGGTAGCCCTCGGCGGCGAACCGGCGCGTCACGTCCTCGATGTGGTCGTTGACGCCGAACGCCTCCTGGACGACGACGACCGCGCCCCGGGGGTCCGTGTCGGGGTGGACGTCGTAGACCGGCATCCCGCCTTCCGTCGTCGCGACCTGGATCGTGCGTGCTGTCACCGCTGGTCCTCCCGGGCTCGGCCTGAACCTCTTCCTGCCCAGTATCCGTAACCGGCTGGTCGGCGCTGACACGGCCGGGCGGCAGCCCCTGGGTGGCAGCTACCCCTCGGGGTACAGTCCGGCGAAGGTCCGGGCCCGGACCGTCCGCTCTGACCGGAGGCTGCCGTGGTCGAGGTCATCCCGATCCAGACGCCGTCGCTGGGGGACCGCAGCTACGTCGTCAGCGACGGCGCCCTCGCCGTCGTGGTCGACCCCCAGCGGGATCTCGACCGGGTGCTCGCCGTGACCGAGGAGCGTGGGCTGCAGGTCGCCGCGGTCGCCGAGACGCACCTGCACAACGACTACGTCACGGGGGGCCTCGAGCTCGCTCGGCGGTTCGGTGCCGACTACCTGGTCGCCGCCGACGCCCGCGTCGACTTCCTGCGGCGACCGGTCCGGGACGGTGACCTCGTGGCGTTCGGCGCGGTCCGCCTCGGCGTCCGGGCCACCCCAGGTCACACGCCGCACCACGTCAGCTACGTGCTCGAGGACGACGGCGGGGCCGTCGGCGTGTTCACCGGCGGCAACCTCCTCTACGGCGCGACCGGACGCACCGACCTGGTCCGGCCGGAGGTCACGGAGGAGCTGACCCGGCTGCAGTACCGGTCGGCCCGCGCACTCGCCGCGCCGCTGCCCGACTCCGCCCGGATCTACCCGACGCACGGCTTCGGCAGCTTCTGCTCGGCCGGCAGCTCCGCCGACCGCGACATGTCGACCGTCGGGCAGGAGCGGGCGGACAACGACGTCTTCCAGCAGTCGGAGGACGACTTCGTCGCGGCGCTGCTCTCGGCGTACGACGCCTTCCCGGCGTACTACCGCAGGATGGGGCCGCTCAACGCCGCCGGCCCCGGCCCTGCCGACCTCGCTCTGCCCCCGCTCCTCGAGGCCGACGCGGTGCGGCACCGGATCGAGGCGGGCCAGTGGGTGGTCGACGTCCGGCCGCACGACGAGTTCCTGGCGGCCCACCGCCGGGGCGCGCTGAGCTTCGGCCTGGACGGGTCCATGGCGACCTACGTCGGCTGGCTCGTCCCCTGGGGCGACGCCGTCACGCTGCTCGGGCGCGACCGGGACCAGCTGGCGGAGGCGCGCCGGGAGCTGGTGCGGATCGGCTACGACGAGCCGGCGGCCGCGCTCGCCGCGCTGCCGGACCCGGCCGACCGCGCCGCCATCGGCACGGGCACGTTCGGCGAGCTGGTGCGGCGGGGTCGCGAGGCCGACCTGACGGTGCTCGACGTGCGGGCGTGCTCGGAGTCGGACGCCGGGCACGTCGAGGGCGCCACGCTGATCCCGGTCTACGAGCTGCCGGACCGGATCGGCGAGGTGCCGCCGGGGGAGGTGTGGGTGCACTGCGCCACCGGCTACCGCGCCACCATCGCCGCGTCGCTGCTCACCCGGGCGGGGCGGGACGCCGTCGTGGTCGTGACGGAGGACTGGGAGCGGGCCGAGGCGGCGGGGGTGCGGGTCACCCGCCCGAGCTGATGTAGCCGATCAGGCTCTCCCGCTCGGACTCCAGCGTGTCGATGCGGCTCTTGACCAGGTCGCCGATGCTCACGATCCCGACCAGCCGCTCGCCCTCGCAGACCGGCAGGTGGCGGACCCGGTGCTCGGTCATCAGCTGCATGAGGTGCTCGACCGACTCCTCGGGTGCGGTCACCGCGACGTCAGCCGTCATGATCGCCGCGACCGGCCCGTGCAGCACCGCCGGCCCGCTGGCGTGCAGCGCGCGCGCGACGTCGCGCTCGGACACGATGCCGTCGACGGTCTCGCCGTCGGCCGACGCGACCAGCGCACCGACGTTGTGCTCGTCGAGCAGCGCCAGCAGCTCCGTCACGGTTGCGTCCGGAGCGATGACGGCGACGAAGCTGCCCTTGCGTCGAAGCACGTCACGGACGAGCACGAGCCACCTCACACCGTCGGGTCCGCTCAGCCTGCTGCACCGGACGGCAGGTGGCAAGCACCCGTTCAGCCGACCGGCTCAGGTCAGCCACGGGCGCCGGGCTCGCCCGTGGTGGCCGTCGCGATCTCGTGGGTGAGCCGCCGCCGGGTCAGCGCCTCGACCTCGTCGACGTCGGGGTCGACCGCGGAGAGCCGGGCGAGCTCGCGCCGGCTCTGCAGGACGGTGTAGAGCACGTGGGCCGCGGCCACGGCGCCGGCGTACTCGAGGGCGAGCCGCTGGGTCAGAGCCGTCAGCGCGTGATACTCCACCACGACCGGTCCCTCCCTGTCGTCCGCACCTGTCCCTCCAAGGACAACGCGCGCCGGGCCGCGTCCGTGCCCGTCGCCTGGTACGACGCGCGAGCGCACCCCGAGGTTGCGTCGGCCGGCCCGGGGACTGGCGCATCGGCGTGCACAAGGCGACGATATGCCTGTGACCACGCGCCCGCACCCCCCTTACGCCGTGCCGATCGACGAGCTCGAGCGGTCGGCACACGTCCCGGTCGAGGAGCAGGTCGAGGAGCAGCCGGCCGCTCCCGCGGTCGCGCCGCCGGCCGCCGAGGAGGTCGACCGGCAGCGGCTGCTGGGGCCGACCGCCGCCGGCCGGCTCCGGCTGTAGCCGCCGACCCCTACGCCGCCCGGTCGCGGTTGCGGCGGGGTCGCCGGGCCGACCCGTTCTGGCCCTGCCGAGGCCGCGGCGACCTCGGTCGCTGCTCGTCGGGGCGGGGCGCCGGGGCGGCGGGCGGCACCGGAGTGCCGGACTCGGCCAGCGCCCGCACGGCGTGGTGCCCCGGCGCGACGTCGTGCGTGGCGGGGTCGACCCGGGCGTCCCGGTGCAGCCGGGCGACGGCCCGCACCTCGTCCGGCTGGACGAACGACACGACGACGCCGGTGGCGCCGGCGCGGGCGGTGCGGCCGGAGCGGTGCAGGTAGTCCTTCGCGTCGTGCGGCGGGTCGAAGTGCACCACGAGGTCGACGTCGTCGACGTGGATGCCGCGCGCGGCGACGTCGGTCGCCACGAGGACCCGCGGGTGCCCGGCGGCGAACCCGGTGAGCGCCCGCTGCCGGGCGTTCTGGGCCAGGTTGCCGTGGATCGAGGTGGCGTCGACGCCCAGCTTGACGAGCTGCTTCGCGAGGCGGTCCGCGCCGTGCTTGGTCCGGACGAAGATCAGCGTGCGGCCGGGCCGGGCGGCGATCTCCGCCGCCACCTCCACCTTGTCGCCGCGCTCGAGCAGCAGCACCTGGTGGTCCATCGACTCCACCGGCGACGCCGCGGGGGCGATCGCGTGCACCACGGGCTCGCTCAGGTAGGTCCGGACGAGCCGGTCCACGCCGCGGTCGAGCGTCGCCGAGAACAGCAGCCGCTGGCCGCCGGCGGGGATGTCGTCGAGCAGCCGCATGACGGCCGGCAGGAAGCCGAGGTCGGCCATGTGGTCGGCCTCGTCGAGGGTGACGACCGAGACCGAGGACAGCGAGCAGGCGCCGCGCTCGATCAGGTCGATGAGCCGGCCGGGGGTGGCGACCACGAGGTCGACGCCGCGCTCGAGCGCGGCGAGCTGCCGGCCGTACGGCGCGCCTCCGAAGACGGCGACCAGCCGCAGACCGAGCGCGTCGCCGAGCGGCCGCAGCGCGTCGGCCACCTGCGTGGCCAGCTCGCGGGTCGGCACCAGCACCAGACCGCGCGGGGTGCGCGGGCGGGCGCGCTCACCGGCCAGCCGGGCCAGCATCGGGAGCCCGAAGGCGAGCGTCTTCCCGGACCCGGTCTGGGCGCGGCCCAGCACGTCGCGCCCGGCGAGCGCGTCGGGCAGCGCCCGGGTCTGGATGGCGAAGGGAGAGGTGACGCCGCGGCGGGCCAGGGCGGTCACGAGAGCGGCCGGGACGCCGAGCTCGGCGAACGTCGCCGCGGGCGGCTCCGGCCGGGAGACCGCCTCGTCGAGCAGCCGGTCGAGGTCGCTGCGGACCGCGGCGGGTGGGTGGGCGGCCGCGGGGCGCGGACGGCGGGAGGGGCGGGAGGACGTCGTACGACGTCGCGTGGGGGCAGGCATGGGAGAGTCGCTCCGTACGGAAATCGCAGGCCGCGTCGTCGAGATGCGCGCGACAGCGGGCCATGGGCACCGAGGGCGGGAACGCTTCCACTGCGACCTCGCGGGCGGCTCGCCCGCGGGAGTGAACGGCCGATCGTGGCCGCTTCGAGGTCGAGGCTAGCAGCCGGGCCGCGCGCCCCCCACGGCATCCCGGCCGGGACGGTCCCGACACCACGTGTTCACCGCGCGTTCGACCCGTCGCGGCAGGAACGCCCGCGGCCCGGCGCGAACCCTCCCACCGTGATCCGCTCCCGCGTCCTGACCCTGTCCGTCGGCGCCGTGGTCGTCTCCGCGGCGGTCGCTGCCGCCACCGTCACCGGGCGGATCGGTCCCGACCTGCACGAGACCGGGAACGGGCGCGTCCTGCACCCGGCGGGACGGGTGACCGACGTCGGCAACTTCCCGACCGGCGGCGCCCTCACGCCGGACGGCCGGTTCTACTGGGCGGTCTCGACCGGTCGCGCGCTCAACGACGTCCGGATCGTCTCCGTCGCCGACGGCAGCGTCGTGCAGACCCTGCCCGTCCCCGGCGCCTCCGGTGGCATCGCGATGGACCCCGGCCGACCCGTCGCCTACGTCTCCGGCGTCCCCGACTCCTCGCACGCCGACCAGCAGCGACCCGGGCTGCCCGGCCGCTCCGGCGACGTCGTGCACGTGTTCCGCTACGACGTGCACACCGGACGGGCGTCGTTCGTGCGCGTCCTCGCGGTGCCTCCACCTGCCGGCGCTCCCGTGTCGCAGGGCGTCGTCGACGTTCCCGGCTACGAGGGCGCCCCGCAGGAGTTCCCGCCCACCAACACCACCCGGATCGCCTGGCCCGACCGGCTCGCGGTCAGCCCGGACGGCCGCCGGCTGCTCGTCCCGCTCAACCTGGCGGACCACGCGGCGGTGGTCGACACCAGCACCGGGACGACGTCGTACGTGGGAGTGGGGCACTACCCCTACGGCGCCGCGGTGCTCGGCGACGGGCGGACCGGGCTCGTCACCAACGAGACGGACGGGACGGTGTCGGTCATCGACCTCCCGTCGGCGACCAAGACGGCCGACATCACGGTCGGGCCCCGGCTGTCGCACCCGGAGGCGATCGTCGTCGACCCGGCCGCGAACCGGGCCTACGTCGCGCTGGCCAACACCGACGAGGTGGTCGCCGTCGACACCGCGGCGGGCGCGGTGGTCGCACGGCTGTCGCTGCGGCGCTCGCAGGGGCTCGGCGTGTCGCCCGTGGGGCTGAGCCTCGATCGGGCGCACCACCGGCTCTACGTCGCCGAGGAGGGTGCGGACGACGTGGCGGTCGTCGAGGTGGCAGCCACGCCGCGGGTGGTGGGCCGCATCCCGACGGCGGCGTTCCCGACCGACGTCGCGGTGCACCCGCGGCGGTGCGCCAGCGGGGAGCGCGGCGCGCGGTGCGCGACGGTGGTGTGGCTGTCCGGCAAGGGACTCGGCGTGGGGCCCAACGTGGACGGCCCCCGCCCGACGAGCCCCGACGACAGCGACGACCGGATCAACTCGTTCCAGTACCTCCCGTCGATGATCCGCGGCAGCGTCGGCGTGCTCGCGGCGCCCGACGGGCCGCGGCTCGACCGCCTCACGGTCGTCGCCGAAGGCCAGCTGCGGCCGGTGGACGGCGAGCGGGCGCCTGCCGGCACGCCGCTGCGTCCGGACGGGCCGATCAAGCACGTGTTCTTCGTCGTCCGGGAGAACCGGACCTACGACCAGATCCTGGGTGACGTGGCGCGCGGCGACGGCGACCCACGGCTGGCGCTGTTCGGCCCCGACGTCACGCCCAACGCGCACGCGCTGACTACGCGGTTCCCGCTGCTCGACCACGTCTACGCCAACTCCGAGGCGTCGATCGACGGGCACTTCTGGACGAGCGCCGCTTCCGTCAGCGACTACGTGCACAAGAACTGGAACCAGAACTACGCCGGACGCGGCCGGCCCTACGACTTCGGGGTCTACTCGGTGAGCTGGCCGGGCAACGGCTTCCTGTTCGACCAGGCCGAGCGACAGGGGATCTCCTACTTCAACTACGGCGAGGCGATCGCGGGCACCGTGCCGCTCCCGGACAAGGACCGGGACGCGAGCGCGACGGCGGAGGTCGTCCGCAAGTTCGCGCACTCCGACCTCGGCGCGGGGACGCCGCCGGGGGCGGCGGGGAGTGCTATCCCAACGACGCCGACATCGAGACCAACGCGATCACCCAGAACCCGACCTACGACGGCACCCCGCCCGCCGGCGCGCCCGCGAACGCCGAGTCGCGCTTCGACTGCTTCCGGCAGCGCTTCGCGGCGCAGGTCGCGACCGGCACGGTGCCGGCGTTCAGCTATCTGGTGCTGCCCAACGACCACACCGTCGGCACGACGCCGGGCAAGCGGACGCCGCAGGCGATGATCGCCGACAACGACTACGGGCTGGGGCAGATCGTGGACGAGGTCTCCCACTCGGCGGTGTGGGACAGCTCGGCGATCTTCGTCGTCGAGGACGACTCGCAGGACGGCGCCGACCACGTCGACGCACACCGCATCCCGGCCCTCGTGGTCAGCCCCTACGCCCGGCCCGGGGCCGTCGTCAGCCACCGCTACGACTTCGCGTCGGTGATCCGCTCGATGGAGCTCATCGTCGGGATGGAGCCGCTCGGGCTGTTCGACGCGACGGGCGTCCCGATGTACGACGCGTTCACCGGCGCACCCGACAACCGGGCGCCCTACACCGCCCTCGTCCCCGCCCAGGACCGCACCGCGGTGAACACGGCGGACAGCCCCGACGCCGCGTTGTCCGCCGCCCTCGACTTCCGCCAGCTCGACCGGGTGCCGCAGCGGCAGCTCGACGGGATCCTGTGGCACGCCGTGCACGGCGAGTCGTCGACGCCTCCGCCGCCCGGCCCGCACGCCCAGCAGGGGCGCGATGCCGACGACTAGGTCGCGTCATCGGATGGCTACCCTTCGGCCACCCTGTCATCACCGGTACGACGTTCCGGCGTGAGCTGATGTCCGCCGACACCCGCGAGGAGAGGCAGTGCGAACACCACGACACCTGGCCCGGAGCGCCGTCGCCGGCCTCGTGGCCGCCCTCTGCCTGGCCGGGGGAGGCTCGTCCGCGACCGCTGCGGCGACGGCGCCCGGCGAGCCGGCCCAGCTGGGGATCAAGCACGTCTGGCTGGTCAACATCGAGAACAAGAGCTTCGACGAGGCGTTCGTGCACAACCCGAACGCCTACCTGTCGAAGGACCTGCCGGCCCGGGGGCAGCTGCTCACCCACTACTACG
Source organism: uncultured Actinomycetota bacterium (assembly GCA_963835405.1). Lineage (GTDB taxonomy): Bacteria > Actinomycetota > Actinomycetes > JAFAQI01 > JAFAQI01 > CAWIFV01. The sequence continues at coordinate 143,051 of CAWIFV010000016.1, read as the reverse complement.
GCATCGGTCACCTGAGCCTGACCAACTACATCGCGCAGCTGTCCGGCCAGGCCCCGACGCTCGACACCAACTCCGACTGCCAGATCTACCGCGACGTCGTCCCCGGCACCCAGGGGCCGGCCGGCCAGGCCGTCGGGCAGGGCTGCGTCTACCCGCGGTGGGTCCAGACGCTGCCCGACCAGCTCGACGCCAAGGGGCTGTCCTGGAAGGGCTACATGGAGGACATGGGCAACGACGAGTCGCGCGCCCCCGACCGCTGCGGCGCCCCCAGCAACCCGTCCGGCGCCGGCTTCCGCGACGGGTCGCAGACGGCGACCGCCACCGACCAGTACGCCGCCCGGCACAACCCGTTCGTCTACTTCCACTCCATCCTCGACACGTCCCGCTGCTACGACCGCGTCGTACCGCTCCCGCAGCTGGCGACCGACCTGCGCAGCGCGGCGACGACGCCGGCGTTCTCGTTCGTCACGCCCAACCTCTGCAACGACGGGCACGACGACCCGTGTGTCGGGAAGAACGTGCGCGGGACGTCCGTCGGCGGGCTGGCGGCGGTCGACTACTGGCTGCAGAAGTGGGTGCCGGCGATCACCGGCTCGGCCGCGTTCAAGGAGGGCGGGCTGCTGGTCATCACGGCCGACGAGGCCGACGGCGACAGCAGCGCGTGCTGCGGCGAGCAGTCCGGCTACAACACGCCGGCGGCCGGGGGTGGCGGCATCACGAGCCCGACGGTCTCGACCTATCCGGGCGGCGGCCGGATCGGCACCGTCCTCATCGGTCGGTGCGTCGCCGCCGGCACCCGCAACGAGACGCCGTACAACCACTACGCGCTGCTGCGCAGCCTCGAGGACGTCTTCGGCATCACGACCGGAGGCAGCGACGGCAAGGGGCACCTGGGCTACGCCGGAGCAGCCGGGCTGAAGCCCTTCGGCGCCGACGTGTTCGCCGGGTGCCCGGCGGGCGCCGCGACTCCGACCGGCGCCGGCCCGGCGCTACCCGGTGGGGGTCGGGTCGCGGCCTCCGAGTCCCGCGGCGGGCTCGCCCTGACCGGCGGTCTCGGGGCGCCGCTCGCCGCGCTCGGCCTGGTCGTGGCCGGGCTGCTCGCCGGCCGTCGGGCGAGGAGGTCGTGGTGGCGCTGACCCGACGGCAGTTCCTGGCCGGGACCGCGGCCACCGCCGCCACGACGTTCGTCGCCGGCCGCGCCGGTGCCACCACCCGCCTCGGCGCCTCGGCGCTGCCAGACCCGGCCACCAGCGGCCTCGACCACGTCGTCGTCGTCTGCATGGAGAACCGGTCGTTCGACCACTTCCTGGGCTGGCTGCCCGGCGCCGACGGCAGGCAGGCCGGGCTGCAGTTCCCGGACGACAAGGGGGTGCTGCACGCGACCCATCACCTGACGTCCCGCCAGGTGTGCGACGGGGCGGACCCGGACCACTCCTACGAGGGCGGTCGCCGCCAGCTCGACCACGGTCGCTGCGACGGCTTCCGCAAGTCACCCAACGACGACTTCGCGATCGGCTACTACACCAAGGACGACCTGCCCTTCTACTCCGGGCTGGTCGGCGAGGCGACCGTCTTCGACCGCTACTTCTGCTCGATCCTCGGGCCGACCTACCCGAACCGGTTCTACACGCACGCGGCGGCGACCGACCGGCTGTCCAACGTCATGCGCTTCAGCACGCTGCCCACCATCTGGGACCGGCTCGCCGCGGCCGGGGTCCCGGCGACGTACTACTTCAGCGACCTGCCGTTCCTCGGGCTGTGGGGCGAGAAGTACCTGCCGATCGCGCGGAAGACCGAGCAGTTCTACCTCGATGCCGCCGCGGGCACGCTGCCGTCGTACTCCTATGTGGAGCCCTACCTGCTGGGCGAGGACCAGGGCATCTCCAACGACGACCATCCGCACGCCGACATCGTCCGGGGGCAGGCGTTCCTGTCGCGGGTGGCGCAGGCGGTCGCGAACGGTCCGCTGTGGGACAAGACGGCACTCGTCATCACCTACGACGAGTGGGGAGGCTTCTTCGACCACGTCCCGCCTCCGCTGCTGCCGGACAGCCACGACCCCGGCGTCGGGCGGGAGCACTCGCGGGCCGGTTTCCGGGTGCCGTGCTTCGTGCTGTCGCCGTTCGCCCGGCGCGGCTACGTCGGGCACCGCACCTACGACCACACGTCGATCCTGAAGATGGTCGAGTGGCGCTGGCAGCTGGCGCCGCTGACCCGTCGCGACGCGGCCGCGCGCAACCTCGCCGAGACGTTCGACTTCGCCCATCCGGACCGGTCGGCACCGGCACTGCCCACCGTCGTGGACCCCGTGCCGACCGTCTGCGGCACCGGGCTGCCCGAGCTGCCCGCCGTCGGCGAGAGCGGGGAGTGGGAGCAGCTGCGGGAGGTGCTGGGCGTCACCGGCTGGACGTCGCTGCTCTGACCGTCGTCGGGGGCGGCGGCTCGCTCGCCGCGCCCCCCGGTCGACCTTGCCGGACATCGCGTCCCGCCGGAAAGCGGGTAGGGGCACGGGTGTGCGCTTCGTGGACCGGGTCGACCGCTTCCAACGTGACCACGCCTGGGCCGGGTTCCCGATCGCCGTCGTCTACAAGCTCTTCGACGACCGGGCGCCCTACCTCGCCGCGCTGGTCACCTACTACGCGTTCGTCTCGCTCTTCCCGCTGCTGCTGGTCTCCCTGAGCGTGGTCGGCTTCGTGCTGGAGACCCACGCCGAGCTCCGGCAGCGCCTCGTGCAGGGCATCTTCGACACCTTCCCCGGGCTCGGGCCGCAGATCAGGGACAACATCACCGGGTTCCACGGAAGCGGCGTCGCGCTGCTGCTCGGCATCATCGGCACCATCTACGGCGCGTTGGGCGCGATGCAGGCCGCGCAGGCGGCCTTCAACCACGTCTACGGCGTGCCGCGCAACGAGCAGCCCAACCCGATCCGGTCGCGGCTGCGCAGTCTCCTGCTGGTCGGGCTGCTCGGCGCGGCCGTGCTCATCTCGACCGCGATCGCCACGCTGGTGTCGACCGCCAACAGCGTGTCGATCGAGCTGGGCTTCGGGCTGCGCGCTGCCGGCTACGTGCTGGCGGCGCTGATCGACGTGGCGCTGTTCACCGCCGCGTTCCAGGTGCTCACGGCCCGGGACCTGCGGGTCCGCAACGTCATCACGGGTGGCATCATCGCCGGCTCGGTGTGGGTGCTGCTGCAGACCTTCGGCTCGCGGTACGTCGCGCACGAGGCGACGCGGGGCGGGTCGCTGTACGGCGTCTTCGGCGTGGTCCTCGCCGCGATGGCCTGGATCTACCTGCAGTCGCTGGCGCTGATGCTCGCCGCCGAGGTGAACGTCGTGCTGCACCGCAGGCTGTGGCCGCGCGCGCTGCTCACACCGTTCACCGACGCGGTCACGCTGACCGCGGCGGACGAGCGGGCATACCAGATGTACGCCGCCACCCAGCGGTTCAAGGGCTTCGAACGGGTGGAGGTCGACTTCTCACCGGACGGTCAGCGCGTGCGGGACCGCAGCGGCGGGGAGCGCGCCTGACGGCAGGTGGTGGGGGCTCAGCTGGCCGACCGCACGCTGCCGGACGTGCGCGAGCAGGTCGGCGGCGGCCATCGGCCGGCCGAGCAGGAAGCCCTGTCCGAGCTGCGCCCCGACGTCCCGCAGCACCTCCAGCTGGTCCGGCCGCTCGATTCCCTCCGCGACCAGGATCACCCCGAGCGAATGACCGAGGGCGGTCACGGCGCGCAGCAGCCGCGACGGCTGCCCGTCGACGATCGTGGCGGCGAGGGAGAGGTCGAGCTTGAGGGTGCGGACGGGGAAGCGGGACAGGTAGTTCAGCGCCGAGTAGCCGGTGCCGAAGTCGTCGATCGCCACGCCGACACCCAGCTCGGCCAGCTCGGCCAGCCGTCCGGCGAGGACCGGGTCGGCGGGAACCGCGGCGTGCTCGGTGATCTCCAGCACGCGCTGCCCCGCTCGGACCCCGGCCGCCTCGACCTCGGCGAGCACGGTCGCGACGAAGTGGGGATCGGCGAGCGTGCCGGGCGTGACGTTGACCGACATCCGGGCGGTCGCGAACCTGGCGTCGACGTCCGTCCAGGCGGCGAGCTGGTGCAGCGCGCGTCGCAGCACGAACGAGTCGAGGCGGGCGGACAGGCCGGCCAGCTCGGCGGCCGGCAGGAACTGCGCGGGCGATAGCGCCCCCCGGGTGGGGTGCGCCCACCGCACGAGCGCCTCGACTCCCACCACCTGCCCGCTGGCGAGCCCGACGACGGGCTGGTAGGCCAGCCACAGGCCGCCGCCGTCGGCGCTCGCCAGGGCGACGTCGAGCTCGGCCGCGACCAGCTGCCGGCCGAGGATCTCGTCGCGGAGTCGTCGGCGTAGCGCACGTGGGCGTTGCCCGGGAGGCGTTTGGCGGCGTACATCGCCACGTCCGCATCGGAGAGCGCCCGGTCGGGGTCGACGCCGTCGAGCCGGGCGACCAGGCCGACGCTGACGGTGACGGCCAGCTGGCGGCCCAGCACCACGAACGGTTCGGCGAAGACCTGCAGCAGCCGCCGGACCACCCCGGCGAGATGGTCGTCGTCGGCCACGCCGTGGAGGAGGACGACGAACTCGTCGCCGCCGAACCGCGCGCAGACGTCTCCGGAGCGCACCGCGGCGCGCAGCCGCTGCGCGATCGCCGCGATCAGCGCATCGCCAACGGGGTGGCCGTGCTCGTCGTTGACTGCCTTGAACTCGTCGACGTCCATGATGGCCAGGGCGCAGGACGCGGCCTCGCTGCCCGCCACGGCGCGGGCGAGCCGGGTGCGCAGCGCGCGCGCGTTGGGCAGCTCGGTCGAGCGGGTCGGTCCACGCGTCGCGCTCGCTCTTCGCCAGCAGCCCGACGGCCCGGGAGAGCGTCAGGACGAACAGCAGCAGCGACGTGAGCGCGGCGACCAGGTAGCTCGTCGTCGTACCGCCGAAGCCGTTCGTCGCGAGCAGCACGGGCACGATCGCCCCCGCGGGCAGCAGCAGCAGGAGCGCGGGCACGTGCGAGCGCGGCGGGTCGGTACGGGCCAGGCCGACCTGGGACATCGACGGGTGGAGGCCGGCGAGCCCGACAGCGACGTAGGCCAGCAACGGGAACAGGTCCAGCCACGTCCCTGCCGTGGAGACGGGCGCCGGCAGGTGCAGCGACACCGCGGTGTCGCCGGTGATCGAGGCGGTCAGCCCGAGCAGGAACAGCCACACGGACGGCACCGGCCTGGGGCGGTGCGCGAGGAACCGCAGGATCAGCGCGATCAGGACGAAGTCCATGGCGGGCAGCACGGACGCCATCAGGTCGTCGGCCCCCGTGAGGCCGCGGGCGACGTGAGGGTGGACCAGGAACTGCCAGTCGAGGGCGGCGACCCCGACGAGCGCGATCGCCGAGTCGAGCCAGGCGGAGCGCTCCGGCCTCGTCCGCGGCGTGAACGTGACGGTCGCGGCGGCGGACAGCAGGTAGGCCGCGGCGAAGAACGCGACGACCCAGCCGGTCACGTCGTCGGCCAGCGCCGTGCACGCGCCCGCCGCGAAGCTCGCGACCATCGCGGCCGCCATGAGGTGCCAGGCGCGCCGAAGCGGTGGGCGCGACCTCGCGGTGGCGGCCGCGATGCCGGCGGCCGCCAGCAGCGCCGCGCCCGGCGTGACCCACAGTCGGACCTGGCGCGGTGCCAGGACGAAGCCGACGACCGCCACCACCGCGACGCCCGCGGCCACCCGGCCCGCCGGCGACGCCCGGTCGCTCATCCGCGCTCCCCCGTCCGTCCGCCGCTCAGTAGCGGAACCGCTCGACGAGCTGGCGGAGCTCGCCGCTCATGTGGGCTAGCCTCGGTGGCGGGGCGGGTGGACTCGCTGACGCCGCCGACGCTCGTCTCTTCCGGTATCGGCCGGTGCCCTGCCGCGCGAAGGAGAAGTCGGCGGCCGGGTCCCGCCGGACCAGCGGACCGGGGACGGCTCAGCGGAACGCTTCGCGCAGCGCGCCGACCTGGGCGGTGAGGGAGAGCAGCAGCAGCCCCGATGACGCGGCGAGCTGCGGCTCTCCCGCCTCGTCGAGGGTCCGGGCGAGCGCCTCGGCATCGGGCTCGGCGGCGACGGACTCGGCGGCCACCAGCTGGGCGGCGCGCAGGGCCCGGTTGAGGGGTGTCGCGGCAGCCTCGTCGTGGTGGGACCGCACCGCGGTGACGATCGGCTCGGGCAGGGACCAGTGGGCGAGAGCCGCGGCGCCGAGGAGCGCATGGTCGGTGCCGAAGGCCGCCTGCTCGCGGGCCAGGGCAGCGGCAGCCTCGGGGTCGTCCTCGCGCAAGGCCGTGAACGTGTCGGGGTGGGCGCGGTAGAGGAGCACCTCGCCGAGGTCCATGAACACCGCCGCCGTCAGCACCTCGCCGGCCGGCATGCGCAGGCTCGTCGCCACCAACCGCCCGGCCGCCGCCACCGCGAGCGAGCGCTCCCAGAACCACGACGGCACCGCGCCGCTGCCGGTGAGGCCGTAGACGGCGGTCAACGCCAGCGCACGCACCGTCTCGAACCCGATCACCATGAGGCCGTCGCGGACGGAGGTGACGCGGGCCACCCGCCCGTACGCCGCCGAGTTGGCCAGGCGCATGACCCGCCCGCACAGGACGGCGTCGGCCGCCGTCGCACTGGCGATCTCGCTGATCGGCGCCTCGTCCGCCGACTGCAGCAGCTGCAGCAGGCGCAGCGCGGTCCCTTGCCGGGCGGGCAGGTTGTCGAGGTCCGCGAGCATTGCCTCGACGCTGGTCGTCATCGTCTCCGCCTCACCGTGTGTCTCCCTCTTCGGCCTGACGGGGCGGGCGATGAGGCCTCTCCGTCGGCACGTCTGCTTTTTCGCCCGCCGGCTCAGGCGAGCGGATCTCCCGCCGATGGGTGGCTATGTCGTCCCTGCCCGTGCGCACCCTCCCGGCCGCCGAGCTGGTCGACGGCGTGCCCCCGGGAATGCCGGTCATGCCGGTCCTGACGTTCGCGGCGACGACGCCCGACCCGTTGGCCGTCGTGTCCGTGGGCGCCGCGACCGGCACCGTGCTGCTGTGGGCCAACGCCGCGTTCTGCACGGCGTTCGGGTTCCATCCCGACAACGTGTTCGAGGTGGCGCCCGACAGCATCGGGCCTGACGATGTCGGCGCCATGTCTGATGCCCAGCGAGGTCGTTGGCACGAGCAGGTCGAGTTCGACATCACCCGCCGGGTGGAACGCCGCTGCACGCTCACCCGGCTGGACGGCTCCCGGTTCCCCGCCACCGTCACGACGCTGCCCGTCGGGGGAGCCGACGCCGCGGTGTGGGCCGTGTCGGTCCGGGAGGACACCGACGCCCGGCGTGCGGAGGAGCATCTGTCCGCGTCGGAGGCGCGGTTCCGGGCGCTCGCAGACCAGGCGCCGGTCGGCATCTTCGCCTCGGAGATCGGCCTCCGTCTCGCCTACGTCAACCGCCGGTTCGTCGAGGTGTTCGGCGTGCCGACCGACGAGGTGCTGGGCACGGGCTGGCTGGGCCTGGTCGACGACGACGACCGCGACCTGGTGCTCTCGGGGCTCGAGCGGGTGCTGTGCGGCGAGTCCGTCGAGATGCGGGTCACGCTCGCCGGCGGCCGCGGGGCAGTGGTGGACCTCCGCGTCGTTCCGGCGACCACCCCGTCGGGAGGCGCCGGCTTCGTCGGCACCATCGACGACGTGACGGAGCGGCTGTCGTGGGAGCACACGCTGCGGCACCAGGCGAGGCACGACGCCCTGACCGGGCTGCTCAACCGGGAGGGGATCCTCGACGTGATCGAGGAGGCGCTCGCCCGCGCCCGCGAGGACGGTCCCGCGTTCGCGCTGCTGTTCCTCGACCTGGACGACTTCAAGCTGGTCAACGACTCGCTCGGTCACGACGCCGGCGACGAGCTGCTGGTCCAGGTCGCGGACCGGCTCGTCGACGCCGTGCGCGTCGACGACGTCGTCGCGCGGTTCGGCGGTGACGAGTTCGTGGTGCTCTGTCCCGGCCCGGTCACCGACCGCGGGGCCCTGCGCCTCGCCGAGCGGCTGCGAGCGGCGCTCACGTGCACGATCTCCATCGCGGGAGTGGACACCGGCGTGTCCGCGAGCATCGGCGTCGCGGTCGCCGACCGCACCGTCCACCGCTCCGCGAGCGAGGTGCTCCGCGACGCCGACATCGCGATGTACCAGGCGAAGGCCGGCGGGAGGGGCTGTGCGGCCCTGTTCGACGGGGACGCGAGGGACGTGCAGCGGGAGCGGCTGTTCCTCCTGTCGGAGCTGCGCTACGCGCTCGACCACGACCTGCTCGACGTCGCCTACCAGCCCATCGTCGACCTGGCCACCGGGCGGGTGCAGGCGGTCGAGGCGCTGGCGCGCTGGAACCACCCCGAACGCGGGGCGATCCCGCCCGACCGGTTCATCCCGGTCGCCGAGGCCAGCGGGCTCATCCAACGTCTCGGCACCTGGGTGCTGCGGCAGGCGGCGATGCGCATCCGCGAGTGGGAGACCGCGCTCGGCCCCGCGCGCCCCGACCACGTAGCCGTGAACGTGTCCACGCTCCAGCTGCGCCGCCCGTCGTTCGTCGGCCAGGTGCGCGAGGTCCTCACCACGACCGGTGTCGATCCCGAGCGGCTGTCTCTGGAGCTCACCGAGAGCGCGCTGCTGGAGGACCCGGCGGCGGCGCGCCGGACGCTGCTGGAGCTGCGCGACCTCGGCGTACGGCTCGCCATCGACGACTTCGGGACGGGCTACTCCTCGCTGGCCTACCTGCGCCGGCTTCCGGTCGACAGCGTGAAGATCGACAAGGGCTTCGTCTCCGGCAGCGACACGGCGCACGACGACGCGATCGTGCGCGCCGTGCTCGGCCTGGCGGACAGCCTCCACCTCGAGGCGATCGCGGAGGGTGTCGAGACCGCGGGGCAGCGGGAGTGGCTGCACGACCTGGGGTGCCCGCTGGCGCAGGGCTACTTCTTCAGCCGGCCGCGCCTGCATCGCGACCTGCAGCCGCTGCTCACCAGCGCACTGGCGTCCGGTCTGCCGTTGTCGGTCGAGGAGGGTCGATGAACGCCCCTGCGCGCGGGGACCAGGTGCAGAGCCTGATCGCGGAGATGCAGCGGCTCCCACCGCAGCACAACGTCGCCGTCCGGATCCTGCGGATGGTCGACGACCCCAACGCCGACGCGGCGTCCCTGGGTGAGGCGGTGTCGCAGGACCCTGCCCTCACGGTGCGCATCCTGGGCACCGCCAACTCGGCCTACTACGGGCTGTCGGGGCGGGTGGCGAACGTGGGCTTCGCCATCACCGTGCTCGGTTTCGCCACGGTGCGCGCCCTGGCCGCGGCCGTCGCGGCCCGGCTCACCGGCGACGACCACGACGTGCCGCCGGGCTACTGGCACCGGGCGTCGGCCACGGCAGTGGCCGCCGCGACGCTCGCGCCTCGTGTCGGCGCGTCGCGCCAGGACGCGTTCTGCGCGGGGCTGCTGGCCGACGTCGGCGAGGCCATCCTGTTCCGGGTCGCGCCCGACGAGCGTGGTGACCCGGCGCCCCGACGTGGCACCGACGAGCTCGAGCGGGAGCGCGCGGCCTACGGCATCAGCCACGCGGACGCGACCGCGGAGGTGCTCGAGTCGTGGCGGTTCCCGACCGAGATGACGAGCGCCGTACGCACCCACCACGACGCTCCGTCGGCCCAGCAGTCACCGCTGCAGCAGACGCTGCGCGCTGCCGTCGCCATCGTCGACGTGATCGACGACCCGACGCTGCGGGACGACCCGGAGACCGGCGAGTGCCTGGCGCTCGCCCACGTCGAGCCGGGTGACGTCGACGACCTCGTCACCCGCGTGCGGGAGCAGAGCCAGGAGGTCCTGAGCAGCCTGATGTGAGGCGCGCGGCTACTCGTCGCCGGGCGCGGACCGGTCGCTGTCGGGAGGCCGCAGGGCGTTGACCTCGTGGTAGTGCTCGAGCAGTGACTCGAGCCAGCCGGCGGCGGCGGCGACGACGAGCAGCGTCAGCATGAGGCGCACGGCGAGACCGATGGGGTCTGCCTCCCCGGTGCCCAGCTGGCGGTACGCCGTCGGCCCGACCAACGCGAGCGAGACGACCACGACGACGGCGGAGAAGCGGAACCGGATCATTCGCCGAGCACCAGCCTCTGCCGTACCTGGCGGGCCAGCACGGTCCGCCGGATCAGCCGCGCCTGCGACTCCGCGGACCGGAACGTCACCGCGGCCGTGCATGCCGCGTCCCGATGCGCCGTGCGCGTCACGGTCGCCGGCAGCGTGACCGGCCCGTCCGCGGTCAGCAGGACGACGACGTCGTCGCCGACCTCCAGCGACACCCCGTGGACGACGAGCAGGGCGCCGGACTCGCTCAGGTTGAGCGTCCAGCCGCTGCCCCGGTCGTCGGCGAGCTCGACCTCGATGGGCACGGTGATCCGGACGCGGACGAAACCGCGGCGCTGCACCAGCCGGGTGGCGCCCAGGTGGGTGAGCCGCAGCTGCAGGTCGCCGTCGGCCTCCGCGAGCCCTTCGACCTCGTGCTCGCCGTGGTCGTCGTCCCAGTAGCCCCGCACCCGCATCGGCAGGTCGGGCAGCGGCCGGTCGGCCAGCGGCGCGACGAGCGTCATGCGCAGCCCGGCCGGGGCGGTCGCGACGCCGTCGACGACCGCCTCGTGCACCGACCGTCCCGAGTCGAGCCGCATCGTGGTCCCCACCGCGGGCAGGGGTGGCGCGGGCACCTAGTCCGTCCCCGTCCGGGCGAGTGCGGCGAGGCGTCGTGGCGTCGCGCGCTGTCCGTCGACCACGGCGACCGGGATCCCGAGCCGGAGCACGTCGGAGGGGTCGTCGGTGGCGGTGGCGTCCATCACCGCGAGCGCGCCGGCGCCACCCACGGCCCGGATCCACCGACCCGCGTCGACGGTCCGCATCGTCGCGGACACGGCAGCCACGCGCACGGTGGGTTGCAGCTCGTCGAGGACGTCGCGCGCCCAGGCCGTCGCCGGCCCGTCGCCCAGCGGCGTCTCGACCGCCACGACGACCGGTCGCGGGGCCCGCAACCACTGCGGCCGGTTGCGGCGGACCGCGCTGACCGCGCTGATCCGGCGGCCCGGTCGGGCCGGCGGGGCGATGCTGTCGCGTGGGGCCGCGATGACGACCGAGCGCAGGTCGACGCCCACGGCGCCGGCCACGGCGCGGGCCGCGGCCCAGACCGCGCCCGGCGGACCGATCACCGCGATCAGCCGGCCCGGCTTGCGCGGCAGCGGCAGCGCGGCGGGCGCCGCGATCGGCGCGGTGACCAGCGGAGCCGGCTGCGCCCGGGCCACCTGAGGTGGGACCGCGGTCGGCACGAGTGGCGCCGGCCGGAACGGGTGGACCCGCACCGCGGGTGCGGGAAGCGGTGGCTCCTGCCGGCGTACCGGTGGAACGGACCGCGGCTCGTCGTCGCGGGCGCGGCGCGCGAGGTCGCCGGTCTGCGACGTGATGCCGGCCAGGACGTCGGCGAAGGCGGTCCCGTCGGTCGAGAGCGAGACGCTGGCCCGCTCCGCGGCGCTGACCTGGTCGGCGAGCGCGAGGATGTCGGTGGCGTCCACCGTCGTCGGCTCCTCGACCGGGTGCGGGGTGGGGTGGGACGACGACGCCGACGAGGCGTCGGGCACCTCGACCGTCACCACGTAGTGCTCGCGGGCGAAGAAGCCGCCCACGCCGCCGGACCGCACCTTCTCCGCGCCGACGATCTGCACCCCCGGCCCGTGCTCGGTGCGCACCCGGGCCAGCAGCGGTGCCAGGTCGGGACCCTCAAGCTGCACGCGTACGGACACCGTCGATCACCCCCACTCTCTCGATCGTCAGCCCGTCGCCGAGCTCGTGGTAGGCGAGGACCGGGAGCCGCGGCGCTGCCGTCGCGACCAGCCGGCGAACCGCCTGGCGGAGCGGCCCGGAGCACACGAGGACCGGGTTGTGGCCCACCCGTTCGGCGTCGTCGCACAGCCGGGCGGCGGTGCGCGCCACCTCCTCGGCGTCGGCCGGGGCGATGGCCAGGAAGCTGCCGTTCTCGCCCGAGCGCAGCGACTCGAGCAGCAGCTGCTCGGCCAGCGGGTCGATGGTGATGACCGGCAGCCGGCCGCCGACGGCGTACGGCGCCGAGATCGCGGCGCCCAGCGTCGCGCGGGCCGCCTCGACGAGTGCCTCGGGGTCCGGGGAGCGGCGCGCCTGCACCGACAGCGCCTCGCAGATGCGGGGCAGGTCGCGGATCGAGACGCGCTCGTCCAGCAGCGCCGCGAGCACGCGCTGCACCTCGCCGAGCGAGAGCTGGTTCGGGTAGCTCCTCGACGACGGTCGGGTGGGTGCGGCGCACCGTCTCCACGAGCGCCTTCACATCCTCCCGGCACAGCAGCCGCGAGCCGTGGGTGCGGACGATCTCGGCGAGATGCGTGGTGACGACTGACGCGCGGTCGACCACCGTGGTCCCGAGGCGCTCGGCCTGTGGCCTCAGCTCGACGGGCAGCCACTTGGCGGGCAGGCCGAACACGGGCTCCCGGGTCAGCGTTCCGGGCAGCGACCCGAGCTCCTCGCCGATGACGAGCACGCAGCCCGGGGGCGCCTCGCCGCTGCTCGCCTCGACGCCGTTGACGCGCACCACGTAGCGGTTCGGTGCGAGGTCGACGTTGTCGCGGGTCCGCACGAGGGGTATGACGATCCCCAGCTCGAGCGCGATCTTGCGGCGCAGCGCCTTCACCCGGTCCAGCAGGTCGCCGCCCACCGTCGAGTCGACCAGGTCGATCAGGTTGTAGGCCAGCTCGACCTCGAGCGGCTCGACCTTCATGTCCTCGGCCAGCTGCTCGGCGGGGTCGAGCGCGGGCTCGGGGGACAGGTGCGTCCTCGGCGGTCTCCGGTTCGGAAATGCGCCGGGTGACCAGCAGCAGCACACCGCCGACGAGGAGGAACGGCAGCTTCGGCAGCCCGGGCACCAGGGCGATCGCGACGACGGCGACGCCGGCGATGAGGATGGCGCGGCGCTGCCGGCCGAGCTGTGCCAGCACGTCGCTGCCCATGTCGCCGCGGCCGGCGGCGCGGGTGACGATGAGGCCGGTCGCGATCGAGATGAGCAGGGCGGGGATCTGGGAGACCAGGCCGTCGCCGACGCGTGAGCAGGCTGTAGGTGGAGATCGCCTCGCCCATCGCCATCTCGTGCTGGACGACGCCGATGACGAACCCGCCGACGAGGTTGATCGAGCGTGATGACGATGGCGGCGATGGCGTCGCCCTTGACGAACTTCGACGCGCCGTCCATCGCCCCGTAGAAGTCGGCCTCGGCGCCGATCTCGGCGCGGCGCTGGCGCGCGTCCTGCTCGTCGATCAGCCCGGCGTTGAGGTCGGCGTCGATCGCCATCTGCTTGCCCGGCATCGCGTCGAGGGTGAACCGGGCGCCGACCTCGGCGATGCGGCCCGCCCCGTTGGTGATCACGATGAACTGGATCACGATGAGGATCAGGAAGACGACGAGGCCGACGACGATCGTCGCCGCCGACGACGAACTGCCCGAACGCCTCGATGACCTTGCCGGCATAGCCGTGCAGCAGCACCAGCCGGGTCGCGCTGACGTTCAACGCCAGCCGGAACATCGTCGCGATCAGCAGCAACGACGGGAAGACGTCGAAGTCGAGCGGCGCGGCGCACGTTCATGCTCACGAGCAGGATCACGAGCGCCGCGGTGATGTTGCAGGCGAGGAGCACGTCGAGCAGCCCTGCCGGCAGCGGCACGACCATCATCACGACGATGCCGACGACCGCCGCGGGGATCGCGAACTGGCCCACCCGGCTACCGGACACGGCTCTCCTGCCGATCGACCCGTCCGTGGGCTGCGTCGTGCCTCCTGGCGGCACTCCTATCGGTCGCCGGGCGCGCTTTCTGAGTGCGGAGCGAGAACACGAACGCGAGCACCCGGGCCACGGCGGCGTAGAGCGTGGCCGGGATCTGCTGGCCGATGTCGCAGGCGTGGTAGACGGCGCGCGCGAGCGGCACGTCGTGGATGACCGGCACGCCGTGCTTCCCGGCCTCCGCGCGGATGCGCGCCGCGAGCTTGCCGGCGCCCTTCGCGACCACCGTCGGCGCGCCCTGTCCCTGCGCGTAGTGCAGCGCCACCGCGAGATGCGTGGGGTTGACGAGCACGACCTCGGCGGTGCTGACCGCCGCCATCATCCGGTTGCGACTGATCGCCAGCTGCCGCGAGCGGATCGCGCTGCGGACGAGGGGGTCGCCCTCGGCCTGCCGCATCTCGTCCTTGACCTCCTGACGGGTCATCCGGAGCTGCTTGCGCAGTCGCTTCCGGTTGATCGCGTAGTCGGCGAGCGCGAGCACGAGACCCGCGCCGGCGGTCGCCCGCATCAGCCACAGCAGCTGCGCCCAGCCGGCGGACAGCACGGTCGACAGCGTGTTCTCGCCGGTCGCGTGCAGCACCGGCAGCAGCGCGGAGATGCCCCGCCACAGCACCAGCCCGAGCACGACCACCTTCAGCAGCGACTTGGCGCCCTCCCACAGGCCGGAGCCGCCGACCATCCGCTTGAGGTTGGGCCCGGGGTTGAGCCGGCTCCACTTGGGCTTCAGCAGCTTCGGCGCCGGGCGGGCCGCGCCCTGCGCCGCAGCCGTCCCGACGGCGGCCAGGACCAGCACGAGGCAGGGGAGCAGCAGCACCGGCACGACGCCGGTGAGCCCACGGCGCAGCAACGCGGTCGCCGCGGTGGCGTCCGGGTGGGCGATCAGGTCCGTGCCGCGGTTCACCAGGTCGATGCCGAGGCGCCCGGCGCGGCTCACGGTCGGGCCCATCACGTACGACGCGGCGAGCAGGCCGGTCCACGTCGTCAGCTCCTGCGACTTCGCGATCCGCCCCTCACGCCGCGCCTCGCGCAGCTTGCGCGGGGTCGGTTTCTCGGTGGCGGAGGACCGGTCGGCCATCAGGTCACCCCGACGAGCGCCGCCATCGACCGCAGCGCCTCGTTGACGAGCCGGGTCACCGCCCCGGGAGCTGCGGCGAGCATCGTCGCGGCGAGCAGCAGGGTGACCAGGATCTTCAGCGGGAAGCCGACGCTGATGATGTTCAGCGCCGGCGCGGCCCGGCTGAGGATGCCGAGCCCGATCTCGGCGACGAACGACACGACGACCAGCGGCGCGGCGATCTGCGCGGCGGCGAGCAGGAACGTCCCGAGGTCGTGGGTGATGATCTCCGTGATCCGGTCGGTGGCAATGCCGCCGGTCAGCGGCAGGGCGTCGTACGACGCCATGAAGCCGTGCAGCACGAGCAGGTGGCCGTTCAGGACGAACAGCAGCGTGGTGGCGAGCAGCTGCTGGATGCGGGCGAACACGGTGCTCGTCATCTCGGACATCGGGTCGTACGCCGCGCCCATCGCGAACCCGCCGAGCAGGTCGACGATGCTGCCGGCCGCCTCGAGCGCCGCCACCAGGATCATCACGACGATCCCGAGCGCCAGCCCGGCGGCCACCTGCACGAGGGCGGCCTGGGCGAGCGCCGCGGGCTCGGCCGGCGGCGCGGTCGCGGCGAGCCGCCCGGCGGTGGGCAGCGCGATCGCCATCGCGAGCCCGACCCGGGCCTGCACGGGAATGGCGCGGGTGCGAAACGGCGGGGTGACGAGCAGCCACGCCGACGCGCGCACCGTCGCGAGCAGGAACGCGATCAGCGGCGCCAGCGGCAGCTCGACGGACATGGCGTCGGCTAGCCGCTGCCGAGCAGCCGCGGCAGCATGTCGAACAGCGCGTGGGTCAGCCCCATCAGCTCGCGCAGCATCCAGCCGCCGGCGACGAGCAGGTTGAGTCCGGCGGCGGCGAGCTTCGGCACGAAGGTGAGCGTCGCCTCCTGCAGCTGGGTGACCGACTGGAAGAGCGAGATCACGAAGCCGACCGCCAGGCTGACGAGCAGCACCGGGGCGGCGACCTTCGCCGCGACGAACAGCGCCTTCATGCGCGATCTCGACGACCTGCACCTCGGTCATGGCCGGCTACCGACGCGCGAGGAGGGCTCGACCACCAGGGCCCAGCCGTCGACCATCACGAACAGCAGCAGCTTGAACGGCAGCGACACCAGCACCGGCGGCAGCATCATCATGCCCATCGACATCAGCGACGGAGCTGACGACCAGGTCGATGACCAGGAACGGGATGAAGACGACGAACCCGATGATGAACGCCGACTTCAGCTCCCAGAGCACGAACGCGGGGACGAGAGTGGTCAGCGACACGTCCTCGGGCTTGGCCGGCGGCTTCTCCTTGCTCGCCTTCACGAACAGCCCGAGCTCCTCGGACCGGGTCTGCTTCAGCATGAACGTCCGCAGCGGTGCCACGCCGTCGTGGAACGCCACCGACTGTGTCTTCTGGCCCTTCAGGTAGGGCTGGACTCCGGCGTCGTTCACCTGCGACAGCACCGGGGCCATGATGAACAGGCTCAGGAACAGCGCGAGCCCGACCAGCACCTGGTTGGGCGGCACCGACTGCAGACCCAGCGCGTTGCGGGTCAGCGACAGCACGACGACGATCTTCGTGAAGCTCGTCGTCAGGATCAGCAGCGCCGGCGCCAGCGACAGCACCGTCAGCGCCAGGATGATGAGGAGCGACTGGCTGGGCTTACCGGCGACACCGTGCAGGTCGACCTGCAGCCCGGGTCCGGGAGACGGGGTGGCCGGTCCGGTGGGTGCGGCCGGGCCGACCGGCGACCCGGGGTCGGCCAGCGCGGGGGTGGGGCCCAGCAGCACCGCGGTGGCGATGCCGGCGAGGGCCACGGTCAGCGACCGCCAGCGTCGCGACCGGGCGCCGTCGGTCACCGGGCGCGCCGGACGGTCATCTCCCGCAGCTGCGTGAGCAGCGGCGGGAGCGAGCGTGCGGCAGGTGCGGGCGCCGCGCGCTCGGCGGGCACCTCGTCGACGGCGAATGTCTGCAGCAGCTGGATCGAACCGCCGCTGCCGCCCGTGACGGACAGCAGCAGGCGCTGCTCGTCGACCTCGACCACGACGAGCGCCGCCCCGCGGGCGAGCTGCTGGCGCGCGACCACCCGCGGCGCGTGCTGCTGCCGGGCCCGGGACGTCCGGGCGCAGACCGCCGCGCTGGAGCAGCCGGGCGGCGAAGACGAGGAGGAGGACGACGACGACGAGCGAGCCGAGCGAGCGTGCGACGATCCTCCGCGCCGATCCGCTCTCGCTGCGCGTCGCCCGGCTCGGGTCCCACGATCTCCGACACCCGGACGCCGAACTCCTCGTCGATGACGACGACCTCGCCGCGGGCGATCAGCGTGCCGTTGACCAGGATGTCCACCGGGGAGCCGGCCGCCCGGTCCAGCTCGACGACGGCGCCCGGCGTGAGGCCGAGGAGGTTCTGGACGGTCATGTGGGTGCGCCCAGCTCGACGGTGACCGCCATCTGGACGTCTCGTAGCAGGTCCAGTCGGCGTCCGGGACGTCGCGCACCGAGCCGGAGGAGACCAGCGGCGGGTAGGCGACGGGGGTCGGCGCGGGGGGCTCCACCTCCTCCGGTGCGGCCGGTGCGGCCGGTGCGCGTCGCCGGCGAGCGCGAGGGACGCCACCTGGCGCCCGCGCTCGGCGAGTGACACGAAGTGCAGCCCGGGCGTCTGGCCGAAGCCGTCGAACAGCCGGTCGGGCGATGACGGCCGGGCGTCGGTGACCTCCGCGCCGGGGATCAGCGCGACGACGGCGGCGAGCGCCTCCGTCAGCGTCCTCGTGGCGTCGCCGCGGGCGGCGAGCGTGTCGTGCAGCCGCGACCCGACGAGCAGCATCACGGCGCCGGTCACCGTGCCCGTCACGGTCGCCTCGACCGCGACGGCGCCGGGCCCGGGCACCAGCGCGGCCGGGTCGGTGACCGGTGCCGGGTCGGTGGACTCGGCGCCGCTCACCTGCAGCCGCGTCGAGAGCAGGGTTGCGGCCTCGGCGAGCAGCACGCCGGGTTCGACCATGGTCATTGTCATGTCACTCGTGCTCCCGGCCCTCGCTGGGTTCGACGATCAGGCAGGCGAGTCGCTTGCCGGACATGCCGGGGACGCCGCGCGCGGTGACGGCGTCGCCGGCGGTGACGAGCAGCGGCTCGGACAGTGGGTGGCCCAGGCGCAGCACGTCACCGGGCGCGAGGTCGAGGATCTGCTGTGGCGACAGCGCGCTCGGCCGGAACCGCACCGCGACGGCGACCTCGACCTCGCGCAGTCCCTCGCGCAGCGCCGCGGCGGCGAGGCCGGCCCGGTCCTGCCGGTGGGCGAACGCCGCCCGGCCGACGGACGTCTCGAGGATGGGGAACACGCTGGCGAAGGGCAGGCACAGCGTCGCGACCGAGTCGTCGCTGCCGAGCTCATCTCGAACGACGCGACGATCATCATGTCGGAGGCGGTGGCGATCTGCGCGAACTGCGGATTGGACTCGAGCGCCACCAGCGAGGCGTCGATCTTCGACAGCGACTCGAACGCGTAGGCCAGCTCGTGCAGGACGCGGTCGTACAGCCCGCGCACGAGCGCCGTCTCGATCTGCGTCAGCGGCCGGCTCGGCTGCTTCCCGGTGCCGTTGCCGCCGAGCAGGTGATCGATGAGGAGCATCGTGCTGTCGCATCGACACCTGGAGCGATCCCGGTCGGGCGAGTGGCTCGGCTGCGAGCATGACCAGGCAGGTGGGCATCTCGAGGGAGCGCACGTACTCGTCGTACGTCAGCTGCTCGACGCTGACGAGGGTCACCTGAGACGTGACCCGCAGCGAGGTGCTCAGGAGCGTGCCGAACTGGCGGGCGAAGGTCTCGTAGACGATCTGCAGGGCACGGACGTGGTCGCGGCTGAGCTTGTTGGGCCGTCGGAAGTCGTAGCGCTGCGGGCCGCCGCGCTTACCGCGTGCTGCTCCGCCCTCGGTCACAGCCACCCATCGTCGCCGGATGGGCGTGACTGAGGGGAGTAGAGGAGTGACGGGACGTTGGTCCCGAGGGGGTCACTGCATGACGAACTCCGTGAAGTAGATGTCCATGACCTTGCCGTCGTAGCGCTTGACCACCGCCTCCTTCAGCTGTGCCTTCGCCTTCTCCCGCCCTCCCGTGGCGAGCAGCTGGTTCATCGTCGTGCTGGCGAACCGGGTGATCGCGAGGTCGAGCGCCTTCGCGCCTTCGCTCGCCGCGGTCGTCGTGGCCGCCTCGCCCGACGACTTCTCCTTCACCATCTGCAGCGCGAGACCCAGCTTCAGGTAGTGGCCGTCCGCCAGGTTCAGGGTGATCGGGTCGAGCGTGAGCACCGTCCCGGGCACCGGCTTCGCCGGCGCGGCGTCCCCGTGGCGCAGCCCGGGCAGCTTGCCGGTTACCTCGCCGCCGGCGACGACAGCGACCAGCACGAGCGCGACGAGCAGCTTCTTGCGCTTGCCGCCCTTGCGCTTCCCGCCCGTGGCCTCGCCGGCCTGGGCGTCGTCGCGCGCACCGCTGCTCTGCCCGAGCCCGTCGCGGCCGCCGACATCGGCTGTCGGTTCGCCGTCGGTCTGCCCGCGCTTGCGCCTGGCCACGCAGTCACCCCGTTCCCGTCGCCGTCGGAGTCGGCGTCGCTTCTAGTAGTGGTGGCCGGACAGGTCCGCGAGCACGACGACGGCGACCCGGCGGTTGCGGGCGCGCCCCTGCGCCGTGGAGTTGGGCGCCACCGGCCGCTGGTCGGCGTACCCCGCCGACGACAACCGCGCGGACGCGATCCCGTGGCCGTCGGCGAGGAAGCGCAGCACTGTCGTCGCGCGGATCGCGGACAGCTCCCAGTTGGTCGCGAACTGCGGCGACTGGATCGGCACGTTGTCGGTGTGCCCCTCCACCGCGATGTCGTTCGGCAGGGTGCGCAGGACACCGACGATCGAGTCGAGCACCCGGCCTCCCGTCGAGCGCAGCGTCGCCGACCCGGTGGCGAACAGCACGTCGTCGGTGACGATGCTGACGACGAGCCCGCGTGCCTCGAGGTCGAACCGGACGTCCTGGTCGAGGTGGCGCTTCCGCAGCGCGTCGAGCATCTGGTCGCGGGCGGACTCGAGCGTGCTGCGCTGGGCGGCCGCCGCCTCGCGCTGCTGCTGCACGGCCTGCATCGCCACGCCGAGGTCGAGCGTGTCGGGATCGGGCTGCGTCCCGGCCAGCACTCCCTGCCCGCCGCTGACGGCGTGCTGGGGCGCCCCGAACCCGGCCGCGAGGCTCTTGGTGAGTGCCTCCCACTTCGCCTGGTCCACCTTGCTGAGCGCGAAGAGGACGACGAAGAGCACCATCAGCAACGTGATCATGTCGGAGTAGGTGAGCAGCCAGCGCTCGCTGTTGTCGTGGCTGCCGTCTGCCTCGGGCTCGTTGCGGCGCCGCCGGTTGCGTCGGCTGCTGCTCACGCCGCCTCCTCGGCCGTCGGCTTCGGGTGGGGCGACTCGGGCAGCAGCGACCGCAGCTTCTGCTGGATCAGCCGCGGGTTGACGCCCGACTGGATCGACAGGATGCCCTCCGACCACCGCCTCCATCCGGCGGATCTCGAGCTCAGAGAGCCGCTTGATCCGGTTGCTCACCGGCAGCCAGACGACGTTGGCGAGCATGATGCCCCACAACGTCGCGACGAAGGCGCTCGCGATCAGCGGCCCGAGCCGCTCCGGCGAGGAGAGGTTCTGCAGGACGTGCACGAGACCGACGACGGTCCCGATGATCCCCATGGTGGGGGAGTAGCCGCCCATGTCGGCGAACACCTTCGCCGCCGCGTTGTCGGCCTTGCGCTTGGCCGCGACCTCCGCGTCGAGGATGTCCTGCAGCACGTCCGGGTCGGTCCCGTCGATGGCGAGCTCGAGGCTCGTGCGCAGGAAGGGGTCGTCGACCTCGCGGGCCCCCTCCTCCAGCGCCAGCAGCCCCTCGCGCCGCGCCTTGTCGGCGAGCTGGACCAGCACGGGGATGACGTCGTCGTCGGGATCCGACTTGGCCACGAACGCCTTGACCAGCCACCCCGGCGCGTCCTTGATGTCGCGGAGCAGACCGCTGGCCATCGTCGCGCCGATCGTGCCGCCGATCACGAGCAGCATCGCGGGCAGCAGCAGGATCGCCATCGGGCTGCTGCCCTCGAGGATCAGCGACCCGAGGATCGCGACGAAGGCCAGACCGACCCCGAGGGCGGTCGCGGCATCCATGTCAGCCCTCGCCGTCGCCCGGCACCACGCGGAGTGAGGAGGTCGCCTGGGTGGTGGCGAGCATGTCGTCCGTGGCAGACCAGCGTGTCTGCGGTCGCGAGGATGCGCGCGTGGTAGCCGACGACGAGGTCGATGACGGACTCGACGTTCTCGGCGACGACGTACTTCGTCCCGTTCACCAGCGTGATCACGGTGTCCGGTGTCGCGTCGACCCGTTCGATCAGGTCCGGGTTCAGCAGGAACTGCGGCCCGTTGAAGCGCGTGAGGACGATCACCGATCCGCTCCGTCCGTGGAGTACGCCGCCACCCGTCCGTGGATGACTGTTGTCCCATCGGCCGCGGGCGCGTGGTGCTGAGCGAGATGCTCAGGTCCCGCCCCCCGTGACGGTGGCGGCGGCCGCGCCGGAGGGGCGCGGCGGGGGCCGCCGCCACGGTCAACGCAGGGCGGGAGGCGCCACGGGCCGTCAGCGCTTGAGGTTGACCAGGTCCTGGAGGATCTCGTCGGAGGCGGTGATGACCCGGGAGTTCGCCTGGAAGCCGCGCTGGGCGACGATCAGGTTGGTGAACTCCTGCGGCGAGGTCGACGTTGGACATCTCCAGCGTGCCGCTGGCGAGCGTGCCGCGGCCGCCGGTGCCGGCCATGCCGACCTGCGCCAGGCCCGAGTTGACCGATGGCCGGTAGAGCGAGCTCCCCGACCTTCTCCAGCCCGGGCGGGTTGGTGAAGTTGGCGAGGGCGATCTGCGCAGCGCTGCTTCAGCCCGTTGGAGAACACGCCGATGACGGTGCCGTCCGGGGAGATGGTGAACGACTGCAGGGAGCCCAGGCGGAGCCGTCCTGCGTCGGTCGCCTCGACGGTGTTGGCCTGCCGGCAACTGCGTCAGCGCCGTTCGGTCGCGGCCGACGGTGCCGACCGGCGGCGCGTGGCCGAACGTGCCCACGGTCGCCGTCGGCGTCGACGGTGCGCCGGCGCGACGGCCTGGCGAGGCGCCGGTCGCCGGTCGAAGGTGACCGTGCCGAGGTCGGTGGCGGCGGCGTCGGCCGGTCGAGCCTGGACGGCGACGTCCCACGTCGTTCGGCGTGGCGGTCTTGGCGAACGTGATGGTGGCGTGTGTCGCCTCGCCCTGCTCGTCGTAGATGGCGATCGAGCTGCGAGGTCGTGCGTGGCGGGGGCCGGCGCGTCGGCGTCGTTGGCGGCAGGTTGCCGCCCATGGTGACGCCGTCGTGGTCTCGGTGGGCGGGAGCAGCGTGCCCAGCGGGCATGCGTGATGTCGCCGACGGCGCCGTTCGGGTTGATCGACGCCGTTCGCGTCGGCCGTCCAGCCCTGCACGATCGCCGCCGTCGGGGGTGACGCAGCGGCCGTTGGCGTCGAAGGTGAACGCGCCGGCCCGGGTGTAGAGGTCTCGCCGCCCTTGCGGACGACGAAGAAGCCGTCGCCCTGGATCGCCATGTCGGTCGCGCGGCCGGTGAGCTGGGTGGCGCCCTGGGCGAAGTTGGTCGTCGATGCCGCCGAGCTCGCACGCCGAGGCCCACCTGCGCCGGGTTGGTGCCGCCGCGCCTCGCCGCCTGGGGCAGTGCCGGCGCCCTGGAGCATCTGGCTGAGCAGGTCCTGGAAGACGACCTGGCTGGACTTGTAGCCGACGGTGTTGACGTTGGCGATGTTGTTGCCGACGACGTCCATCATCGTCTGGTGGCCGCGCAGCCCGGAGACGCCGGAGAACATGGATCGCAGCATGGAGCTTCCTCTGGCGGTGGGCCGGATCAGGACCGCGGTCGGCCCGTCCGTGGAGTGCTGGTCGCGGTCGGTGTCCGGTGCCGTGCGGTCGGTGGTGCCGGCGTCGGCGTGCTGGTGGAGACGGTGCACCACGGGTGTCGACGCGACCTGGGTGCCGTTGACGGTCAGGACCGGGGCTGCGCCGTTGAGCTCGGCACGGCGTCGACGGTCGCCGGTCGGCCGGCAGTGCCCGTCGCGGTCGCCGGTGTAGGTCACGGCGCCTGCCCGGCAGTCGACGTCGCTTCCCGGCCACGCGTGCCGGCGAGCAGCTGGGCCGATGCCGCTCGGCGAGCTCGTCGAGCTGCTCCACCATCGTGAACTGCGCGGTCTGGGCGATGAACTCCGTGCTGTCCACGGGGTTCATCGGGTCCTGGTACCGCAGCTGGGCGACCAGCAGCTTGAGGAACGTGTCCTTCCCGTACTGGTCCGCCGGGGCGGTCGCGGACGGTGTCGTCGAGGCGGCCCCGGTGCCCGACGCGGAGGCGATGCTTGGTCGAGCGGGTCGAGGCGCATCCAGCGCTCCTAGATCCGCACGTCGACGCCGGCGTCGGTGCGGCGGTGGCGAGACTGGTCGTGCGGCTGCGGATGGTGTCCGGGTCTCGCCTGCTGCGGCTCGCCGTCGCCCCGGCGGGGCCGGCGCCCGCGTCGGCGTCGGGCGGTGCGGCGTGGCTGCGCCCGAGCCGGGCCCGCCGGTGGACACGTCGAGGATCACCGGCGTGGACCCCGGTGGACTCCAGCTGGTGCCGCAGGTCCGGGAGGCGCCGCGAGCAGGGCCTGGGCGGACGGCGCGTGCTCCGCCTGGAGGTGCAGGCTCACCTCCCCGGCGTGCAGCTGCACGTCCACGTGCACGGCGCCCAGCTCGGCGGGATGCAGCTGCAGTGAGAGCCGGTAGCTGCCGTCGCTCGTCGTGACGCAGCGGGGTGACGGGCGGACCAGCTGGGTGGCGACCGGTTCGGGAGCGGCGGGCAGCGTCGGCGCGACCGCGGGCGTCGGGGTGGCCGCCTGCGTCGAGGGCGCCGGCACGGCGGCCGCCACCACGACCGGGCCGTCGGTCGAACGGTCCGGTGCCGTGGGCGCCGGCCCGGTCACGACGGGGACGGGGCGGGCGGCGCGCCTCGCCGGCGCCGGGCGCTCCCGCGGGCGTCGTGGGGGCGAGCACCGCGGTGGCCGCCTCGACGACCGTGACCGGCGCGTGGCCGGCCCCGTCCCCACCCGGCCCGACGGTGCCGGCGTGCCGGGCGGCCGGGCGGTGAGCGTGGCGGTGCCGGTCACGGTCGTCGAGCCGGGCACCGGGCGGGGTGCGGGAGCGCCGCGCCGTCGCCGCCGGTGGGGGCGGCGGGCGCGCCGGGCACGACGGGTGCCAGCCGCGTGGTCGCCGCGGCCGCGAGGACGGCGGCCGCGGGCCCGTGGCCGGTGTGGCCGGCCGTCTCGTCGGTCGTCGCGGCCGGCGTCGTTCCGATCGCGGGCGGTGCGACTTGGCTGGCTGGGATCTGGCTGGCTGGGACCTGGCTGGCTGGGACCTGGACGGGTGCCGCGCCGCTCGCCGCCGCCTCGGTCGCGAGGTCCGGCGCGACCCCGCCGCTGCTCGCGACGGTGTCGGTGCCGGTGCCGGTGCCGGTGCCGGTGCCGGTGTCCTTGCCGCCCTTGCCGCTGCCGCCGCCGTCCTTGCCGGTGCCGGTGCCGGTGCCGCTGCCGCGCCCGGCGGCCGCGAGCGCGGTGGCGAGCACCGGCGCCGAACCCACCGGGGTCGCAGCCGCCGGTGCCCAGCCGCGTCCGCGTCGGTTCCGGCGTCCGTCGGGGCGCGGCTGTCACCGGCGGGTGCCGGTGCGGTGGCGGGCGGGCTGCCGGGGTCGGGGTCAGCGAGAGCATCAGGCCTCCAGACCGGCGAGGGACAGCACGCCGGGTGACGTAGGCCTGGGTCTCGGCGTACGGCGGGATCGCCGCCGTACCGGTGCACCGCGCCGGGGCCCGGCGTTGTAGGCGGCCAGCGCGAGCGACCACGTGCCGAAGCTGCTTGAGGTTGCCGGCGAGCAGGCGGGCGGCGCCGTCGACGGCCTGGGCCGGGTCGCAGGGGTCGACGCCGAGGCCGCGCGCGGTGTCCGGCATCAGCTGCATGAGGCCGATGCGCGCCGGCGGTGCTGACCGCGCGGGGGTCGAAGCCGGACTCCGCCTGGGCCACGGCCCGCAGCAGCGCTGGGGCACGCCGTGCGGCGCCGACGCCGCCGCGAACAGCGCGTCGTACGACGCCGGTGCGCGCCGCACCGGTCGTTCCCGGTCGCGGCCGCCCCCACGATCCGACGCACGGTCGACGGGGTCCGGGTGATCGGCTGCGACCTTGACGACGTCGCCGGTGTCGGGGCGCCACGATCATCTGGCCGTCGCCGACGTAGATGCCGATGTGGTCGACGGGCGTCGCCGAAGGCGACGAGGTCGCCGGGCCGCGCCTGCGCCGAGCGGCACCGGTCGGCCCGGCGCGGGCCTGGTCGCGGCTCACCCGCGGCAGCGTCGACGCCGAGGTCGCGGTAGACGCGCTGCACGAACCCGGAGCAGTCGAGGCCGGTCGCCGGGTCGGTGCCGCCCCACCGGTAGGGCACGCCGAGGTAGCGCTTGGCGGCGGCGACGACGTCGCCGCCCGTGACGGTGCCGCGGCGCGGCGTCCGCTCGCGGCGGCCGTCGCCGCGGCCGGGGCGGCCGGGGCGGCGCTCCGTGACCGCTCGCAGCGTCGAGTCGCAGCCGGTCGGGCGGTGCCGCCGAAGCGGGCCTGCCGCACCAGCTGCTGGAGCGCCGCGACCCGGGAGACGGCAGGTCCAGGCGGGCGGTCACCGCGTCCGCCTCCCGTCGCGCGGCGGTGGTCGACCTCGTCGACTCGCCGCTGCTCGTCGCGGAGCACCTCGGCGCGTGCTCGCCGGGCCCGGTGGCGCTCGTCGAGCCGCTCCAGTGCGCGGACCCGCGCGGCGGCGGCGCGCCACCCGCTGCGCTCGGTCCGCGCCGCCATCTCGGCGGCTCATCAGCCGTGTCCGTCGGTCACGCGCACCTGCGGCGCGCGCCGCTGGCCGCTCGCCTGCTGCGCGGCGAGCTCGGCCGTGTCGACGTCGCTGCCGGCGCCGCGGCGGCGGTCGAGCGCGGCCCGCGCCCGCTGCTCGTCGGCCCGGGCCCGCGTCGGCGGCGCGCTGCGACTCGCGCAGCGCCGGCGCGGCGCGCTCCTCCTCGACGGCGCGCACGCGCAGCACCGTCGCCAGCCGGAACCGGTAGCGCTTCATGCCGCCACCACCGCGTGCCGGAGCGCGGCCCAGCCTCCGCCACGGCCTGACGGCGTCGTGCGATGTCCTGGCGCAGGAACGCCGTCGATCGCCGGCCTGCAGCGCCATCGCCCGGTCGACCAGCGGGTTGGTGCCGGCGACGTAGGCCCCGATCTCGATGAGGTCGCGCGCGTCGCGGTAGGCGGCCAGCAGCCGGCGCAGCTCGGTCGCCGCTCGCCCGCTGCTCCGGCGTGGTGACGGCGCCGGTCACGCCGCGAGACCGACTCGAGCACGTCGATGCTCGGGAAGTGGCCGGCGGTGGCCAGCCGGCGGGTCGAGCACGATGTGGCCGTCGAGGATCGAGCGGGCGGCGTCGCCGATCGGGCTCGTTCATGTCGTCGCCCTCGACCAGCACGGTGTAGAGGCCGGTGATGCTGCCGGCTCGGCCGCGGTCCCGGCCCGCTCGAGCAGCGCGGGCAGCAGCGCGAACACCGACGGCGGGTAGCCGCGGGTCGCCGGCGGCTCGCCGGCCGACAGCCCGACCTCGCGCTGGGCCATGGCGAAGCGGGTGAGGCTGTCCATCATCAGCACGACGTCGCTGCGCCGCGTCGTCGCGGAACCACTCGGCGATGCGGGTGGCGGTGAACGCGGCGCGCAGCCGCACGCAGCGCGGGCTCGTCCGAGGTGGCGACGACGACGACCGACCGGGCCAGGCCCTCGGGGCCGAGGTCGTGCTCGATGAACTCGCGGACCTCACGGCCGCGCTCGCCGACGAGCGCGATGCACCGACACGTCGGCCTCGGTGCCCGCGGGCGATCATCGACAGCAGGCTCGACTTGCCGACGCCCGAGCCGGCGAAGATGCCGAGCCGCTGGCCGCGGCCGCACGGGACGAGCGTGTCGAGCGCCCGCACGCCGAGGCCGAGCTGGGTGTCGATCCGCCGGCGCGCGTCAGCGGGTGCGGTGGCGTGCCGTCGAGCGGCGACCTCGACCACGCCGGTGAGCGGCGGGCCGCCGTCGATCGGATCGGCCGAGGCCGTCGAGGACGCGGCCGAGCAGGCCGGCACCGACCGGACGGTGCAGCGGCCGGCGCAGCGGCACGACCGGGCAGCCGACCGGACGCCCGCAGAGCTCGCCGAGCGGCATGCAGATCAGCCGCCGTGCTCGCCAGGGCGACGACCTCGGCCGGGACCGGGCCGTGCGGCGTGTGCGCATGCGCGACGGCGTCGCCGATCGGCGGACGTCGATCCCGGCCACCTCGACCGTGAGACCGACGACGCGGCGTACCTCGCCCGTGACGACGGGTGCGGCGGCCTCCGCGGCGGCGCGGACGCGGTCGGTCACGCGACATCGCCGCAGCGCCTCCGCGCACCCGTGCCAGGGCGGTGCTGAGGCTGGGCGTCGACGTGCACGGCGCCGAGTCGGCCAGGCACCCGCCGCGCTCGACCGTGTCGTCGCGCGACGACGGTGACGCGGTGCGTGCCGAGCGTCTCGGCATAGCCCGCGACGGTGGCGACGTCGTCCGGGTGGAGGCGTACGACGACGGGTGCGCCGTCCGGTGCGAGGGCCAGCGCGCGGCGCAGCGCGGCGTGCGCCGCGCCCCGACCCGGCGGCCAGCTCGTGCCCGCACGACCGCGCGCGCGAGGGTCAGCGCCGCGGCGACGATCTCGTCCTCGACGGCGGCGAGCCCGGCCGCGGCCGCGCTGCTCGAGCTGCCGAGCGGCGGCGCGGAGCGCGACGACGGCGGAGCGCATGGCGGCGTCGTGCCGCTCCTGCTCCGCCTCCGCGCCGGACGGCGCGGCGGCGCGCTCGGCGTCGGCCTCCGCCCGGCCCGCTGCCGCACCGGCACGCAGGCCTCGCGCGAAGCCGTCGTCGTACGCCTCGGCGCGGACGCGGCGCGGCGGCCTCCTCGAACAGCGCGGCCAGGTGCGGGTCGAACAGCCGGGCGTCCATCGCGCACCGCTGGCCAGCGGGCTGGTGCGCAGGTCCACGTCGAGCCGGGCGGGCTGGGCCTGCGACGCGCCGATGCCGCGCAGCACGGCCCGGGTCAGGCAGACGAACTCATCGTCGGCACCTCTGGTCACGACGATCTGCCCGGCCTCCTCGAGGGCGCGGATGGCCCGCACGACCTCGGCCTGGGCCTCCTCGACGGCCTTCAGCCGCACCGGGCCGAGCATCTCGATCTCCTCGACGAGGTTCTGCGACGCCCGCTCGGACATGTTCTTCAGGATCTTGTCGCGCACGTCCGGGCGGCACGCCCTTGAGCGCGATCGCGAGGTCCTGGCCATCTCGACCTGGCGCAGCACCAGCTGCACCGACCGGTCGTCGAGCGTCGACGATGTCCTCGAACACGAACATCCGGCTGCGGACCTCCTCGGCCAGCTCCGGGTCGCGCTGCTCGAGACCCTCGAGGATCAGCCGCTCGGTCGCCCGGTCGGAGTGGTTGATGATGTCGACCAGCGGCTGCACGCCGCCGACCGACGACAGCTCGGACGGCTGCAGCACCGACGACAGCTTGCGCTCGAGCCCGGCCTCGACCTGGCGGATGACCTCGGGGGAGGTGCGCTCCATGGTCGCCACGCGCAGCGCGACGTCGGCCTGGACGTCCGGTCGGGCAGCCCGCCGAGCACGATCGCGGCCTGCTCGGCGCCGCATGTGCGCGAGCACCAGCGCGATCGTCTGC
Organism: uncultured Actinomycetota bacterium; assembly: GCA_963835405.1. GTDB lineage: Bacteria > Actinomycetota > Actinomycetes > JAFAQI01 > JAFAQI01 > CAWIFV01. The sequence continues at coordinate 114,213 of CAWIFV010000016.1, read as the reverse complement.
GGGTGCTCGTCGGACAGGAACGACAGCACCTGGCGGGGGTCGGCCCGGCGCAGGAACTCGAACGGCATCTCGGTGAGCACGGCGGCTGAGCCGGTCGAGGATCTCCTGGGCCTTCTCGGCGCCGAGGGACGCCTCGAGCACCTCCGGGCGAAGGCCAGGCCGCCCTGCCGCAGTAGCGACGGCGCGTCGAGCATCGTGGGAACTCGTCCAGCACCTGCGTCGACGTTCTCGGCCTCGACGTTCGTGAGCCGGGCGATCTCGGCGGTGATCTCCTCGACCTCGCTCTCCCGGAGCTGGCCATGAGCACCTTGGCCGAGCGCTCGGTGCCGAGCTGGACCAGCAGGACGGCGGCCTTCTGCAGCCCGGGCAGCGCGCTGGACTGGTCGCCGCCTCAGCTCCGCCGGTCGGCCAGCCAGCCGCGCAGCAGCTGCGGCGACCTCCTCGGGCTGGCGCTCGACCAGGTCCCCGATCTCGTCGCGCATCTCCCGGCGGCGCGCGTCCGCGACGGTCGCCGGGCGACGCCTCGAGCTGGCGGCTGCCGCCACCTCCACGGAGCGTCGCTCGACGTACGCCGCGACGCCCGCGCCGGGCGGCGTCCAGCTCGCCGGTGCTCCGCGGCGTCGACGGAGCCGGCACCGCTGCCGCCGGCCGGAGCGGAGGGCGCAGCAGGACCACGATGACGACCGCGAGCAACGCCGCGACGGTCTTCGCGAGGCCCAACAGGTCCTTGCGCTGCTTCGCGGCCGGCGGCGGCTTGAGCTCCTCCTGGGCGGCCGTCGCCGCTGTCTCGTCGAACGGCATCCGGCTGACCACGATGCTGTCGCCGCGGCTGGGGACGCACCCCGGCGGCGTCGATGACGAGCTCGCTCGACCTCCGCCGTGTCGACGGTGCCGGCCGCGCGCTCGTCGAGGATGACGGCGACGGACAGCCGCTTGACCGAGCCGGGCGCCGACTGGCCTGTTCTCGGTGACCTTGCCGACGGCGTAGTCGCGGTACCTCGCTCCCGCCGGCTGTAGCTGCCGTTGCCGCTGCCGGTCGTGCGTCGTGACGCCCGACGAGCTGGTGCCGAGGACGCCGCCGGCCCCGGCCCCGTTGCCGGTGTAGCTCTCCGTCGCGATGCTCGACTGCGCTCGGCGGACCGACTTCGGGTCCTGCGACGTAGCTGCTCGGTCGTCGTGTTCGCGCTTGTCGAAGTCCAGGTCCGCGCTCGACCCGCACGACGGAGTGCCCGGGGCCGACCACCGCGGTCCAGCATCTGCTGCACGCCGGAGGCGACCGCTCCTCGGAGCTGCGGCGTCGGCGTCGGTCCGTGCGCTCGCCGGTCGTGCGTCGTCGCCGCCCGTCGCCGGCGTGCCGACAGCACTCGCCGTCGGCGGTCGGCGACGGTGACCGCGTCCGGCGTCATGCCCACGACGCTGGAGGCGACCAGGTTGCACGACGGCCTGGACGCTGTCCGGCCGCCATGCGCTGGCCGGGGCGCGCCTGCAGCAGCACCGACGCGGACGGCTTGCTCGCGTTGTCGACGAACACGTCCTGCTCGGGCACGGCGAGGTGCACGGCCGCCGCCTGGACGCCGTCGATCGCCCCGATCGTCTTGGCCAGCTCGCCCTCGAGCGCGCGCTGGTAGTCGACCCGCTGCTGGAACTCCGAGGTGGTGATCCCCTGCTTGTCGAGCAGCGTGTAGCCGCTGCCGACCCTTGGGCAGGCCGGCCGCGTCAGGTCGAGCCGCAGCTGGTACACCTGCGACTTGCGGGACCAGCACGGTCTGGCCGCCGTCGCTGAGCTCGTACGGCACCTTGGCGCTGGCGAGCTCGTCGGTGATGGCCGCCGCGTCGGTGCTGGACAGGTTGGTGAACAGCGGCACGTACGACGGGCCTGCGACGCCCACTTGCCGAACATCAGCACGCCGGCGACGAGCGCGATCAGCGCCGAGCGCCGTGATCGACCTTCTGCCCGGGCGTGAAGCCGTTGACGACACCCCGTGCGCGCGCCGCCAGGCGTGCCGTGTCGAGCCCGTCAGACCTGCATCCGCATGATGTCGTTGAACGCCTCGACCGCCCTGTTGCGCACGGCGACGGTGAGCTCGGTCGCGAGCTGCGCCTCGGTGCTGGCGATCATGTAGTCGTGGACGTCGACTGCAGGTCGCCGGTCGCCGCCTGCACGGCGAGCTGGTCGGCGTGGGTCTGCATCGCTGGACGCTGGTCGAGCCCCTGGGCGACCAGGTCGCCGAAGCCCTGGCGCGTCGGTGGGCTGCGGCGCGCGGGTCGGGCGGCGGGCCGGTGGCGCCGCCGACGCCGGGCGACCGCGGTCGGCAGGGATCGGGGCCGATGCTCATCGTGCGGCCGCCCGATCTGCAGCGCCTCGGTGTAGGCCTCGTTGGCACGGTCGACGACGGCGAGGTTGGCCTGGTAGCCGCGCTGGGCGAGCAGCATGCTGCGTCATCTGCTCGCCGAGGTCGATGTCGGGGTAGCGGCACCTATGCCCTTCGCGTCGGCGAGCGGGTGGTTCGGCTCGTAGACGAGGCGGCCCGCGGCGTTGCCGAAGTCGATCCCGCGACCGACCCGCCGTGCCGCCCGAAGCGATCCGACTCCGCGACCACGAACCGCTCCTGGAACGCGGGGTCGCTCGTGCGTCGCACCGTCGACAGGTTGCTCATGTTGTCCGACACCGCGTCGAGCCAGGTCCGATAGACCGTGAGCGCGCTCCCGGCCATGTCGATGGAGCCGAACAGCGCCATCACGCCTCACCCTTGATAGCGGTCCGCAGCAGCTGGTACTTCGCGTTGAGGGCCGACACGACGAGCTGGTACTGCAAGCCCGTCTCCACCGTCGACACGGTCTCGTCGTCGAGGTTGACGTTGTTGCCGTCCGGCCGGCTGGGGGCGCCGGACCGGGTCTCCATGACCGTCCCGTCCGGCTGCTGACCGGTGAGCAGGGCGTTGCGCAGGCTCGACTCGAAGTCGACCCGACCGGCCTGGAACCCCGGCGTCTGCACGTTGGCGATGTTGTCCGCGGTCACCCGCTGCCGGTCGGCGAGGCCGCGCAGCGCGGTGGCGAGCACGGCGATGACGTCGTCGCTCATCGCGTCGCCCGCGGCAGGGAGCTGGGGTGAAGGCGCACGGCAGACCTCGGCACGGCTCGCCGATCCATGGCGCCGGGTGAGCAGTCCTTGCTCGTCGCCTCCATCGGTGCGCGCCCGGGTCATCTGAGGAGTTCGCCGAGAGTTGTTCGCTCAGATCCGCCCGTGTCGGGTCGATGAGGTCGTGACGAGAGCCGCTCGGATCGGTGCGCGCGGCATCACGATGAAGCGACGTGACCTGGAGAGCAGATGAGCGACCTCGACGACATCGTCCAGGAGTTCCTGGTCGAGAGCCACGAGAACCTCGACCAGCTCGACCGCGATCTCGTGTCGCTCGAGCAGTCGCCGGACTCGCGTGACCTGCTCGCCAGCGTCTTCCGCACGATTCACACCATCAAGGGCACCAGCGGGTTCCTCGCGTTCAACGAGCTCGAGTCCGTGACGCATGCCGGGGAGAGCCTGCTCAGCAAGCTGCGCGACGGGGTGCTCGACCTGGACGCCGAGCGCGCGTCCGCGCTGCTCGAGCTCGTCGACGTCGTCCGCGGGCTGCTCGCGACGATCGAGGAGACCGGCGGCGAGCAGGACGCGCACCACCAGCGAGCTGGTCGACAAGCTGCAACGGCTGCAGCAGCCGGGCGCAGCCGAGGACGAGCCGGCCGCAACGCCCGCGCCCGCGCCGGTGGCCGAGTCGCTGATCGGCGAGATCGCGCTCGAGCACGGGGCGATCACCCCCGAGCAGCTCGACGGCGCGCTGCTCGAGCAGCAGGCCGGTGACCAGCGCCCGCTCGGCGAGATCCTCGTCGAGCACGGCGCCGCCCGCCACCAGCTGGCGGAGGCGGCAGAGGCCCAGGCCGACGCCAAGCGGTCGATCGCGGACAGCACGATCCGGGTCGACGTCGACCTGCTCGACACGCTGATGCGGCTGGTCGGCGAGCTGGTGCTCACCCGCAACCAGATCGTGGCGCACACGGTGGAGATGCGCGAGGGCGGGCTGCTGCGCGCGTCCCAGCGGCTCAACCTCATCGCCAGCGAGCTGCAGGAAGGCGTCATGAAGACGCGGATGCAGCCGATCGACAACGTCTGGAACCGGCTGCCGCGGGTGGTCCGCGACCTGGGCATGGCGTGCGGGCGACGGGTCGTGCTCGACATGGAGGGAAGCGACACCGAGCTCGACAAGACCATCCTCGAGGCCGTCAAGGACCCGATCACCCACCTGGTCCGCAACGCCGTCGACCACGGGATCGAGCCGCCGGAGGACCGGGTCCGGCGCGGGGAAGCCGGCGGAGGGGCAGCTGCTGCTGCGCGCGTTCCACGAGGGCGGCCAGGTCAACATCGAGATCCGCGACGACGGCGCCGGGATCGAGTCGGAGGCCGTGGCCGCGAAGGCGGTTCAGGCCGGGCTGCTCTCCCGCGAGCAGGTCGCCCAGATGTCGCCGCGTGAGCTGGTCAACCTGATCTTCCTGCCCGGGCTGTCCACCGCCGACGCGGTCACCAACGTGTCCGGCCGCGGCGTCGGGATGGACGTCGTCAAGACCAACATCGAGAAGATCGGCGGCACGGTCGACGTCGCGAGCGAGCGCGGCGTCGGGCACGACGGTCCGGCTGAAGATCCCGCTGACGCTGGCCATCATCCCGGCCCTGACCGTCGAGTGCGCCGGCGACCGGTACGCCGATCCCGCAGGTCGGGCTGCGTCGAGCTGGTGTCGCTCGAGGGCGAGCAGGCCGTGCGCGGGATCGAGGAGATCTCCGGCGCGCGGGTCTACCGACTGCGCGGGCAAGCTGCTGCCGCTCGTCTACCTCGACGAGGTGCTGGGAGTCGCCGACGAGTCGGCGGAGGCCAGGGAAGCCATCTACATCGCGGTGCTGCAGGCAGACGGAGAGCAGTTCGGCCTCGTCGTCGACCGAGTCCTCAACACCGAGGAGATCGTCGTCAAGCCGCTGAGCCGCCGGCTCAAGGCGGTCGGCATGTACGCCGGCGCGACGATCCTGGGCGACGGTGCCGTCGCGCTCATCCTCGACGTACTGGCTCTCGCCGAGTGCGCGCACGTGTCGCGCGAGGCGCGCGAGCCGCGAGTCACCGCGGCCGCCGCCGAGGGCAGCGCCCTGCGCGCCGACGACGACGCCCTGCTCGTCGTGGGCGTCGGGGCCGACCGGCGGATGGCCATCCCGCTGCGCATGGTCACGCGGCTGGAGGAGTTCACGCCCGCGAACGTGGAGCACGTCGGGGAGCCGCGAGGTGGTGCAGTACCGGGGGCAGATCCTTCCGCTGGTGCGGCTGGCGTCGTACCTGGGTGCGGGCGGCGGCGGTGGGGACGGCGAGCAGCTGCAGGTGGTGGTCTACGCCGAGCGCCAACGCAGCGTCGGTCTCGTCGTCGACCGCATCCTCGACATCGTCGCGGACGCCGGCGACGACCTCGTGCGCAGCGACCTCGACGACCACGGCGTGACCGGCTCGGCGGTCATCCAGGAACGGATCACCGAGATGCTCGACGTCCAACAGGCGATTCAGGCGGCAGACCCGCACTTCTTCCTCACCGAGGATGCGGCGCTGCAGGAAGCAGGGGTGTGACGTGGCCGCCAACCAGCTGTCGACGTTCGGCGTCGGCGGACAGCTGTTCGGGGTCGAGGTCGAGAACGTCCAGGAGGTGATCCGCTTCCAGGCGATGACGCGCGTGCCGCTCGCGCCGTCCGCCGTCGGCGGGCTGATCAACCTGCGCGGCCAGGTCGTCACCGCGATCGACCTCCGCGACCGGCTGGGCCTCCCGCCGCGGCCGAGCGACCAGCTGCCGATGAACGTCGTGGTCCGGGTGGACGACGAGGCGGTCAGCCTGCTGGTGGACTCGATCGGCGACGTCGTCGACGTGGCGAGCGACCTGTTCGAGCCGCCGCCGGAGACGGTGACCGGGCCCGGTCGCGAGCTGATCCGCGGGGCGTACAAGCTCGACGATGCGCTCCTGCTCGCGTTGGATGTGCGGCGCGCAGTCGACGTCGACGCCTGAGCGGAGCGGCGTGTACTCCCTCCTGTCGGCTCCGGCCCTCGGCTTCGACCTGGCCCGGATTCCCGGCGGGAGCGAGGTGGCGCGGGTGCTGGTCGAGGGGATGGGCCTGCGCCCGGCGGACGTCGACGCCGTCGGGCGCTACTACGTCGACGACCCGGACCGCGACGACGCGTGGCTCGCGATCATGCACGGCACCGCCGGGCGGTCGGGCATCGGCGACGCGATGGCGGCCGCGGTGGGAAGCGCCGGCGGTGACGACGCCGAGACGCTCACCGATCGCGTCACCCGGCTCGCCGTGACGCCGATCGGGACGCTCGACGACGTGCTGCGGCTGGTGCGTGAGGAGATCCTCGGCTGGGCACTGCTCGCCGGGTTGGCGCACGCGGAGCCCGCGGCCGCTCTCCTCTGCGACGCCGCCGCCGCCGGCTACGTCAGCGAGGCGCTCGGCGAGGTCCACGCCCGCCGGCTGCGCGCACCCTGGCGACGAGCCGTGCGGCGGGTGTCGGCACCGTCGGCCCTGGACCACCGGGCCGCCGACGTCGCGTCCCGCCTTTCCCGGCTCACCGCCCTCGACGTGGGCCGCCTGCAGGTGGAGGTCGACGCGGAGCGGCGGCGGTCGACCGGCTGGCCGAGCTCGATGCACGCGGCAGCGGCCCTCGTCGCGTCCAGCGGACGGCTCCGGCCCGCCGCGGCGGCCCAGCTCGACGCCGTGCGTCGGCTCGCGCTGGCCGGCGTGGACGCGCGGCTGGTCGCCACCGGGGTCTGGAGCGCCGTCAGCGCGCGGGTGCAGGCCGCCTACGTCCGCGATCTCGACGCGCCGTTGGCCGCGCGCCTGTCGCGACCGTGGAAGCGGGCGACCGACTAGCCGCGATTGCCTCACGCCGCGCCCCCGACCGCCGATGGGTGGCCGAGAGCGAGAGGGGTCGCCATGAGCGACGGTGACACGAACCGTGATGTCACGTGCCTGCAGAGCGTGCTGGTCAGCTTCGGTGAGGTCGCCGAGCTGACCGCACTCGACACCCGGCTCGCCGACATGCGCAGCGTCCTCGCCGAACCGCCCTCGGCCAGCTGACGCCGCATGGCCCGCATCTCCGTCCTGGTCGTGGACGACTCGGTGGTCATCCGCAGGCTGGTGACCAACCTGCTCGACAGCGACCCCGACATCCACGTGGTCGGCGCGGCGGCGAACGGCCGCATCGCCCTGGACAAGCTCGCCCTGCTCGCGCCGGACGCCGTCACCCTCGACGTCGAGATGCCCGTGCTCGACGGCGTGGCGACCCTGCGCGAGATCCGCAAGACCCACCCGCGGCTCCCGGTCGTGATGTTCAGCACCCTCACCGAGCAGGGGGCGACGGCGACGCTCGACGCGCTGGCGGCCGGTGCGAACGACTACGTCACGAAACCTGCGAACGTCGGGAGCGTGACGGAGTCGATCGAGACCGTCCGCCGGCAGCTGCGTGCCGAAGATCAAGGCGCTGTGCGCGTCGCGCCTCGTGGGCGGGGCGGGGGTGTCGAGCTCCCGACCGGGCACCCCGCGGTCGGCACCGACGGCCGGCATCGCGACCCGTTCCCACGTGCCCGCACGCGTCGACGTCGTGGCGCTCGGCTGCTCCACCGGCGGTCCCGACGCGTTGGCCCGAGTCCTGGCCGCCCTGCCCGGCGATCTGCCGGTGCCGGTGGTCGTCGTGCAGCACATGCCGCCCCTGTTCACCCGGTTGTTCGCGACCCGGCTCAACGCCACCGGCCCGCTGCGCGTCAGCGAGGCCGCACACGGCGACGTGCTGGAGCGCGGGCACGTTACATCGCGCCCGGCGACCACCACCTCACCGTGGAGTCGGCCGGGGGCGTCGTACGTGCCCGGCTCTCGGACGGACCGCCGGAGAACTTCTGCCGTCCGGCCGTCGACGTCCTGTTCCGGTCGGTCGCCGCGACGTTCGGGTCGCACGCCCTGGCCGTCGTGCTCACCGGGATGGGACAGGACGGCGCGCGCGGCTGCGAGGACGTGGTCCACCACGGCGGCGAGGTGGTCGTGCAGGACGAGGCGACGTCGGTCGTGTGGGGGATGCCCGGGGCCGTCGCGCATGCGGGGCTGGCGCACGCCGTGCTGCCGATCGACCAGATAGCGGGAGCGGTGCGGACCGCGGTCAACCGGGAGCGCCTGTCCACGCCGCTGCGGGTGTCGCGATGACCGTCGCCTACGCCGACTTCACGTTCGTCCGCGACCTCGTCGCCCGGGAGTCGGCCATCGTCCTCGACGACAGCAAGGACTACCTCGTCGAGTCGCGGCTGCTGCCGGTCGCCCGGCGCGCCGGTCTCGACGGCGTCGGCGAGCTGGTGGCCAGGCTGCGGGCCGGTGCGGTGAACGGCTTCGCACGGGAGGTGGTCGAGGCGCTGACCACCAACGAGACGTCGTGGTTTCGCGACGCGCACCCCTTCACCGCGCTCTCGGACGTCGTCGTGCCCGGCTGGTGAGACGGCGGTCGGCGGAGCGCCGGCTGCGGTTCTGGTCAGCCGCGTGCAGCAGCGGCCAGGAGCCGTTCACGATCGCGATGATCCTCCGCGACCTGCTCTCGGCCGCGAGCTGGCAGGTCGACATCCTCGGCACCGACCTGTCGGAGGAGATGCTGGCCAGGGCACGCACCGGGCGGTTCACCCAGCTGGAGATGAACCGCGGGCTGCCGGCCCATCGGCTGGTGCGGGACTTCCGCCGCGCCGGCGTCGACTGGGAGCTGGAGCCTTCGCTGCGGCAGGCCGTCGCTTCCAGAAGCTCAACCTCGCCGCGCCGCTGCCGCCACTCGGCACCTTCGACGTGGTCTTCCTGCGCAACGTGCTCATCTACTTCGGCCAGGACACCAAGCGGCTCGTGCTCGACCGGGTGCTCCGGCTGCTCCGGCCCGACGGCTACCTGTTCCTCGGGGCCGCCGAGACCACCCTGGGGGTGCACGACGGGTACGTCCGCGTGCAGGCCGGCCCGGCGGTGGCGTACCAGCCCGCGGCAGGCGGCTCGTGAGGGCTCAGCCGGTGCCCCGGCCGGCCGATGGAGAAGCGGTGCGCGAGCAGGACACGTCCGGCGCGCAGGGACACGGAGGTGGCAATGCTCGCCCTCGTCATCGATGACTCCCGGGCCATGCGGATGATCCTCGGCAGGATCATGCGCGACCTGGGCTACGACGTCCGGGAGGCGGGCAACGGCCAGGAGGCCCTGGACATCGTCCACGAGGGACCCAAGCCGGCAGCTCGCCCTGATCGACTGGAACATGCCGGTCATGGACGGTCTCGAGTTCGTCTCGCGGGTCCGCGCCGAGCAGGACCTGCGCGACATCACCTTGATGATGGTGACGACCGAGAGCGAGCAGTCGCAGATCGTCAAGGCGCTCGCTGCGGGCGCGCACGAGTACGTCATCAAGCCGTTCACGCCGGACGCGATCGTCGACAAGCTGGGCCTGCTCGGGCTGGCCGACTGACTGGGGAGACCGCACATGACCGTGACCGTTGGCAGCGCCGTGCCGAGCAGCGACGAGATCATCAGCATCACGCACGACGTCTGGTCGTCGTTCCTGTCCGCCGAGACGCTCGACGTCGGCGGCGAGCTGCCTCCCGGCGACGCGCGCGTCACCGCCTGCGTCACGGTGAGCGGCGCCTGGAACGGCGCGATCCTGCTCGAGTGCGGGTCGGACGCAGCCCGCGACGCGGCGGCCGCGCTGTTCATGGCCGAGCCGGCGGAGATGTCGGACCCCGACATCGCCGACGCGCTCGGCGAGCTCGTCAACATGGTGGGTGGCAACGTCAAGGGGCTGCTACCCGGTCCGAGCAAGCTGTCCGTTCCGAGCGTGACGTACGGCGCCGGCTACGTCGTCCACGTCCCAGGGTCGGTGCCCGTCGTCTCGGCGACGGTGTCGTGGGGACATCGCCCGGTGCGCGTCAGCGTGTGGTCGGTGTGAGGTAACCGATGAGAATCCTGATCGCTGACGACAGCAAGGCGATGCGGCTGATCGTGACCCGCACGCTTCGGCAGGCCGGCTTCGGCGACCACGAGGTCGTCGAGGCCGTGAACGGCCGCGAGGCGTTCGACCTGGTCGCCACCGAGACGCCCGACCTCGTGCTCTCCGACTGGAACATGCCCGAGATGACGGGCATCGAGCTGCTCGACGCGCTGCGCCGGTCGGGGAGCGGGGTGCCGTTCGGCTTCGTCACGTCCGAAGGCTCGGCCGAGATGCGGCAGCTGGCGGCCGACTCCGGGGCACTGTTCCTCATCGCCAAGCCGTTCAACGTCGACGCGTTCCACGAGGCGCTGGCACCGGTGCTGTCATGACCGCGCCGACGACGGTCGTGACGCCGATCCCGACAGGGTTCGGCGTGAAGGAGCTGATCGGCGGCCTGCTCGGCCGCGACGTGGAGGTCGCCGCCTCGGACGCGTTCCTGCTCGAGCCCACGACGGCGGCGTGCGTGGCGATATACGTCGACGAGCGAGTGCACACGGCCGCGGTGTGCGTCCTGTCGCTGGAGCTCGCGGCGTCGCTCGGCGCGGGACTGGCACTGCTGCCGCCCAAGCTCGTCACCGATGCGGCGAAGCTGGGGGAGCTCACCGACCCGGTTCGCGACAACCTCTACGAGATTCTCAACATCATGTCGTCGCTGCTCAACGCCGACGGCGCACCACACGTCAAGCTCTACGACCTCTACACCGCGACGGAGACGCCGCCCCGGGACGTGCAGGCTCTCGCGCGCATGTTCGGTCGCCGGCTCGACCTCGAGGTGGAGGTGGTCGGCTACGGGTCCGGGCGGCTGGCTCTCGTCATCGGTACCTGAGCTCGGCTAACACGGGTGATAGATGGGTCCGATGGAGGGCGAGTAACGGCCCTTACCGGTCACGAGATCAAGGATGCGCTTGACCAACCGCAGGCGTTACATGTAACGTTTCGCTATGGCCCGTGACGACGCTCTGCCCGTACGCGACCGGGTGCGCACCCATCGGGATCGTCTCCGCGCGCAAGGGCTCCGTCCTATCCAGATCTGGGTCCCAGATGTCCGCTCGCCCTCGTTCGTCGCGGAGGCTCACCGCCAATCCGCGGCGGTATCCAAGAGCGCGCACGCGGCCGACGACCAGGCCTTCATTGACGCGGTGAGCCTGGACGACGAGTGAGGCGCGGCGAGATCTGGACCGCCGCGGCGGGCAGCGGGTACGCCGGAAAGCCGCGACCCGTCGTCATCGTGCAAGACGACCGATTCGACGCGACGGACTCCGTAACCGTCTGCGCCTTCACCAGTGACCCGACCGACGCCCCGCTCCTTCGCCTTACCGTGACCCCGGACGATCTGAACGGCCTTCGCGAGGTCAGCCGTCTGATGGTCGACAAGCTCACAACAGTGCCGCGCTCGAAGCTGGGCCAACAAGTCGGCCGGCTCTCCGACGAGGACATGGTTCGACTTGGCCGCGCCCTGCTCGTGTTTCTCGGTCTCGCCGGCCCGTGACCGGTCGACTCGGATGCTGCCCGATTCGAAGGCACTGACCTCGGTGCTGCGCGAGAACCCGGTGGTGAGCTTCCACGGGGGACGTCGCGGCATGTTGGCGCTGCCCGCCGTTTTCGCGGCGCTCGCTCTCATCGTTGCTGCCTGCTCTCGCTCGCCGACGACCGGCGAGCTCACCGTCACGTCCTCCGCTGACCTCTGTGGTTCCGACGGGAAGTGCGTGTTCCTGCCGGCGGCAGACGCCGCCGTGCAGGTCTACAAGGACGGACGTGTCGCTCCCTGGCGCAGGGCAAGGACCAACGACGCTGGCCGCTTGAAGATGCGCGTACCTCCCGGGACCTACACGGCACGAGTCGCGCTGCCCGACCTGCGGTGGGAGACCGCCGAATCGGCCGCGGTGTCGGTGTCTGCCGGCGGAGCGGCTGAGATCACGGTGATGTTCCCGCGGAGGACCGTGAGCACGGCGTCTCCGTAGCGCGCTCGACCCGGTCAGAAGCGCCCGGACGCGGGCGCCAGCCTAAATCGCCCGCTTCCGGCCACCTCCCACGACGACGACGACGGCGTACCCCGGTCAGAGGCGGCCGCGCCCGCACCGTCGCACCCCACGTGGTGAAGCGTCGACGCCGGCGCGCTGGACCTTGGGTGGCGCTGGTTGCTCGCAGGGGTACGTAGCGCTACCCAACCTGAGGCGCGAGGTCGCTGACGCGTGGCTCGTCGCGGCGACCGGCGCCCGGGCCACGCCGTTCACGTCTGCGGTACTCCTCGGCGGCTGAGCTCGGCTACGACGCGGTGCGCCGGGTCCGGCCACTCCCGCCGGCGCTGCCCCAGCAGATCCCCGCGTGGGTCAGGGCGGCCTGCCGCGCCGGCGGGAGCTGCCCGTCGCGGTAGCGGGCGCGTTGCCGGTCGACCCATCGACCCACCCGGAACCCGTCCGGGCTCCGCTCGTCCACCCGCGGATCGCGGTGATGCCACTTGCGGAAGTGCTGGTAGTGCCGGAAGCCGTTCGTGAACGCGTTCGCGCTGCGCCGCTGCTGCCCACGCAGGTGCCCGTCCGCGCGCGGCTCCCAGTCCACGCCCAGCTCGTCCAGCGCGGCTTCGACCCACGCCCGCAGGGTCCCGCGGCGCCGGGCCTGCCGCTGCCGGGCCAGCCACGCGCCGGCCCGCACCCCGTCCTGGCTGGCGAACCGCTCGGGCGCGTTCGCGTGGCCGTTCTCGGCGGCGAAGGACCGCAGCGCGACGAGGGCTCGCTCGCTCGTCCGGTCGCCGGCGGTCCGGCGCGCCCGCACCGCCCGGTCCCGCCCGCCGGCGGCGAGCGCCGCGCCGCGGCCGGGCGACCAGTCGAGCCCCAGGGCGGTGAGCAGCGCGGCGTGCTCGTCCGGCAGCCGGCCGGCGCGGTAGACCTTCCGCTTGGTGTCGACCCACGCGCCGAGCCGGAAGCCGTCGTGGGTGACGTGGCCCCCGGGGACGTTCGCGGTGCCGTGCTCGGCGACGTACGCCGCCAGGTGGACGAACCCCGCAGCGAAGCGGGCGGCCCGACGGCCGCCGCCCGTCGTCGTCGGCTCCGGCATCACCATGCGCGCCTCGTCTCGGCCGGCTAGTGCACGAGGGCGAGGGAGGCGAGGACCGCTGCCGACATGCCCAGCTCGACGACGCCGACCCGTCCGGGCTTGAGCTGACGCCCGGAGAGCAGCGCGGCCCTCGCGAGAGCCGCGGCGAACACGACGGAGTAGCCGATGCTGAGGACGCCGGCGACGGCCAGCGCGGCCAGGTGGAACAGCAGCGACACGAGGCGCAGCCGGGCGTCGTCCCGGGCCCGGAACATCGTCCTGACGAACAGCAGGGAGCCGGTGAAGTAGAGCAGGCACACCGCGAAGGCGTCGCCCACGTCACCGACCGGCACGCGCGCCGTGATCGCCACGGCGGGCACGACCAGGCAGGCGGCGAGCACGGAGCTCAGGCCGCTCGCCACCGCCCGGTCGTCGTGCCGGCGGGCGAACCACGCGTTGACCGCGAGCGCGCCGAGGAACGCGGGCGCGAGGGTGAGCAGCCGCGGCCGGGCCGCGAGGGTGGCAGCGGCGGCTATCGCGGTGACGACGGCGTACCACAGCAGCGGGGTCCGGACGCGCGCGAGCCGGCGGGTCTTCACGGCGAGCAGCGCGAAGTACGACGTCAGATAGCCGCCGACCCACGCGACGAGCAGCGGGAGGTCCGGCCAGGCTCCCCCGGCGGCCACCAGCCCGGCGAGGTAGGGGACCAGCAGCATCGCCCACGCGCCGTGCTGCGGTGGGATCCACCGGCGCCGCCAGTGCCCGCGCGCGCGGTCGGGGCTGCCGGCCGTCGGCAGGTCCCTCGTCATCGCGTCCTGCGCGGACGGCTCCGCCAGGTCAGCCATCGGCGGGCAGGGTCAACCGGACGCGGCACGGCTCGTGGTGGTCGAGCACCGGGATCAGGGCGATGTCGGCGTCCGGCGCGCCGAGCCGGTCCACCGCGCCGCGCAGGAGACCGAGGTGCACCCCGCAGACGACCTCGGGATGGGCCGCGGCGACGTCGAAGAAGGGGCAGTTGTCGAGCTCGATGTCGGAGGGGTCGGCGCCGACGCGCGGCCGGAACCCGGTGTCGTCGAGCAGCCGCAGGACCGCCTCGCGCACGTCCGGACCACCCGGCGCCATCTCCGCGGCCCAGGTGCGACCGGCCGCGAACGCGGCGGGCGGCGTGGTCTGCGCGCCCGCCGTGCTCGCGCCGACCTCCGCGGCGAGCAGGCTCGCGAGCATGCGGTAGGGGACCGCCTCGTCCACCTCGGCCGCTGGTGCGGCCCGATAGAGGAGGCGGGGGCGACCGCGCGAGGGTCGCCGGACGGTCGACTTCCTGACCGCCCCGGACTCGACGAGCCGGTCCAGGTGCCAGCGGGTGCCGCTCACCCCGATCCCGACCGCCGCCGCGACGTCCTCGACGGGCACCGCCCGGCGGGCGGCGCGCAGCGCGCGCAGGATCTCCGCGCGCATCGCGCCGTGACCGGGCTGGCCGCCGGGCTGGACGTCGGTCTTCACGTCCAGTATTTTTACCGATGATTCTCGCGTTTATCAAGCCCGGATGTCGTCACGACCGGGGTCATCCCAGGCGCGAGTGGGCAGAGATGGGGACGAGATGAGCGCGAGCCGGCCGAAAGCCTCGACGTCGACACCGCCGTCGGTGTCGGCGCCGCACCCGGGAGGAGCGAGCGTGCCGGTCCGCGGAACCCGCAACCAGGCGCTGTGGCTCGCGACGCTGGGGTTCTTCGGTGGCTTCGCCGGGGTGTCGATCTTCGGCCCGCTGGTGCCCAAGTTCAAGGACCTGCTCGACCTCAGCCCGTTCGCCGCCGGGATGCTCGCCGCCATCCCGAGCCTCACCGGCTCGATCCTGCGCATCCCGTTCGGCGCCGCCGTCGACCGGATGGGTGGCAAGCGGCCCTTCCTGACCCTTCTCGCGATCACCAACCTCGGGGTCGTCGGGCTGCTGGTGCTCCTGGCCACCCGCTACCCCGACGACATGGCGGGCACCTACCCGCTGCTGCTGGCTCTCGGCATGCTCATCGGCTGCGGGATCGCGTCGTTCTCGGTCGGGATCGCGCAGGTCTCGTACTGGTTCCCGAAGCGGCAGCAAGGCGGCGCGCTCGGCACCTACGGCGGCCTGGGCAACACCAGCCCCGGGCTGTCCACCCTGCTCCTGCCGATCGCCGTCGGGAGCATGGGGATCGTGTCCGCCTACAGCGTGTGGTTCGGCCTGCTGCTTGCCATCACGCTGGTCTACGGGATCTTCGTCAAGGATGCCCCGGTGTTCCAGCTGCGCCGTGGCGGCGTCGACGTGCCGGCATCCGAGGTGGCCGAGCTCGGCGGCGGCGAGACCGTTCCGTCGGGGTCGGTCAAGGCCGGCCTGCAGCACGCCGCCCGGGTGCCGGCCACCTGGGTTCTCGTCTTCTTCTACTTCCTCTCCTTCGGCGGCTTCCTCGCGTTCACGTCGTGGCTGCCCACGTTCTGGAAGGAGATGTACGGCGAGTCGCTGCGCATGGCGGGCGTGCTCACGGCGGTGTTCTCCGTGCTCTCCGCGGGCGTCCGCGTCCCGGGTGGCCTGCTGTCCGACCGGATCTCGATCCGCTATGCGCTCGCCGGCAACTTCCTGCTCATGCTCGCCGGCACCGTGGTGCTGTCGTTCACCGGCACGTTCGCGGTGTCGTTCCTCGCCAGCCTCGCCGTCGCCGTCGGCATGGGCCTGCAGAACGCGATCGTGTTCAAGCTGCTGCCGCGCTACGTGCCCGATGCGGTCGGCGGCGCGTCCGGGTGGATCGGCGGCCTCGGTGCGTTCGGCGGCTTCGCCATCCCGCCCATCTTCGGTGCGGTGACCGGCGCGGTCGGGGGGGCGACCGGCTACGCGCGAGGGTTCCTGCCGTTCGCGGCGCTCGTCGTTGTCGCCCTTCCTGTCGTCGTGTGGCTGAACCGGTGGAGCACGCGGCACGGTCACGAGGTCCGCTGAGCCCGGGCGCTGCTGACGAGGGCTCGTACGCCGGTCCGGGACGTCGGGCCCGCCCGGGTGGGACGAAAGACCCCTCGGAGCTGCCTTCCAGGTAAGTACCGTCTCGTTTCGTGAACCACGCACCCGCTGTTGCCGACGACCCGCACCCCGCGGTGCGGCGGCAGGCGCTGCGTGACGAGATGCAAGCGCTGGTCGAGCGGCTGGTGGCGGAGTACGCCGCGACCATCCCCGCCGGAACGGTGATCCGCTGCGTCAGCAGGTGCCGGGAGCAGCTGCTGCGGGCGGGCCTGCGGCAGGGGCTCGTGGCCGCGACGGAGGCGGCCGCCCGCCACCAGCTGTCGAAGAAGGCGCCGCGCCACTCCTGGCGCTGAGCCTGGTCGACCCGTCGCCCGCTACCCGCGGGTGTCGACGAACAGCGGCGTGCGGCCCGCCGGCCGCCGGGCGGGGGGGAGTGCGGCCAGCTCGCGGCGCCGGCTGGCCATCGCCGCCTCGATGTCGCCGGCGGCGCGGCGAGCCCGGGCGTGCAGCGTCGCCGCCCGCGCGGCCAGCGCGGGCGGGAGCGCGCCTACCGTCGGGATCGCGAAGCCGTCGGGGGCCGGTGCCGTCAGGTCGCTCGCGAGCCACGACTCGAGCGCCTCGAGCTGGGCGTCGTACGCGTCGAGAAGGGCGCCCCACTCGGTCATGACTGCAGCTGGGTCGCGGCCTCGTGCCACGCGTCGGCGAGCGGCTCGACGATCGACCGGCACGCCGTCACCCTCGCGACGTCGTGCTGCACGTTCGCCATCGCCAGCTCGGTGACCAGGAAGCCGTAGACCCGGAACAGGTCGCTGCCCTGCGGCCAGGCCGTCAGGTCGAGCGAGCCCTGCAGCTCGAACAGGATGTCCTGGGCGTGCCGCAGGTGCCGGTCGCCGGCGGGGTGGTCCTTCTCGTGGAGGGCGGTCTCGGCCAGGCGGAGGTCGAGGCAGAGCCGGTCGTAGAGCATGAGCAGGAGCCGCTGCGGCGACGCCGTCGTCACGCTCTCGCTCATGTAGCGGTCCCGAAACGCCGCGGCGGTCATGCCGGCCTCCAGTCAGTTGTTGCTGTTGTAGCTGGTAGCGCGGTGATCTGGCTGCTGAGCCACGCACTCTGGTCCTTCAGCTTGCCCAGCGCGGTCTCCAGGTCGGCGTACTGCTTCTGCAGCGCGGCGCGGCGGCCTTCGAGGCGGGTGTCCCAGTCGTCGATCCGCTGGTTGAGATCCGTGATCAGCGACTGGGTCCCGTTGACCGCCGTCGTGAGCGACCCCGACACCGAGTCGCTCGCCGACCAGCCGAGGTTCGCCAGCCGGGAGGCGAGCCCCCGGGACAGCGAAACGGTGCCGGCGGACGCGTTTGCCAGCGCGGTCACGTCGCCGTCGGTCAGGGTGACCGAGAGGCCCAGCCCGGCGACGGTGACGCTCTGCCCAGCGCCCGTCGTGTCGGTGCCGTTCACGCTGACGACGACGTCGTGCCCGATCGTCGTGGCGGGCGGCGTCGTCAGGTCGGTGGCGGTGACGCTGAACGAACCGGAGCCGTAGCTGCCGGCCGTCAGCGTGACCTGACCGGAACCGTTCGACTGCGCCGTGAAGCCCAGGCTCGCGCCGTTGACCGCGGCGGCGAGCTCGTCGGCCCGCACCAGCGGGTCGGTCGAGCTGTAGGTGACGCTGATCGGGGTCCCGTTCACGCTCACCGTCGGGGTCGTGCCGGTCGTCGCCGTCGTGAGGTCGACCAGGGACGTGGCCTGGGTGGCCGCCCGCTTCACCACGACGGGGTCAGCTCGCAGCGGCGGCGGAGTCGTCGCTGCGGGCGACGCTGATGGTGCCGGTGAGCGGCTGGCTCGGCGTGAACCCGGTGGTCGAGTCCAGGAGCGCGCGC
This sequence comes from uncultured Actinomycetota bacterium, assembly GCA_963835405.1. GTDB lineage: Bacteria > Actinomycetota > Actinomycetes > JAFAQI01 > JAFAQI01 > CAWIFV01. Next base: position 96,271 of record CAWIFV010000016.1, on the reverse strand, counting down.
GTCTGCGTGGGGTTGCTCCGGTAGTAGGACAGGAACGTCGCCTTGTCGAACGTGACCTTTCCGGAGCGGTCGACCGCGACGCCGACCTGCGACGTCGACTGCCCGCCCACGCCCGAGGTCACCGCGTCCAGGAGCCGTTGCTGGAGCATCCGCACGGTCGAGTCGCCGATCAGGGGGCCGCCGGTCTTCGTGCTGGCGTTGTAGGCGGTCGCGGTCGCGATCAGGTCGGTCGCCGCGTTGGCGGCGTCGACCATCGCCTGCACCTTCTTGGCCAGGCCCTCGGCGTCGGAGGCCAGGCTGATCGTCACCCCGGTGTCGTTGTCCTTCGACACCGTGAAGCTGACCCCGGGTACGACGTCGGAGAACGTGTTCGTCGGCCGGGAGATGGCCGTGGTGTCCACCATGATTGTGGCGTCGCGGGCCTGGGTCGCCTCCGTCGTGGTGATGCCCAGGTCGAACGCCTGCGCGGCGCCGGTCGCCGTCGAGCTGACCTGGAGCATGTACTGCCCCGACGAGACCTGGACGGCGACGGCCCGCAGGCCGAGCGACGAGCCGTTGATCGCGCTGATCACCGACGACAGGCTGCCGTCCCCCACGTCGAGCGGTGTGGCGGACGTCGACACGGTGAGCTGGCCGGACGGCACGACGACGTCGCTCATCGCGTAGGTGCTGGTCGACATCCGCACCTCGGGCCGGGCCGTCTGGACCACGTCGAACGTGAACGAGCCGACGCTGGCCCCGTCCGACGTGGACACGGTGACGTTGCTGCTCGACGAGCTCGCGCTGACCGCGTTCCACGCAGCGTCGCCCGTCAGCGCGTCCGCCGCCTTCTGGAGGGCAGCGAACTTGCTGTTGATGCCCTGGTAGGCCTGGAGCACTGTCTGCTTGGTCGACACCTGGGTCTTCAGGAGCGTCTGCGGCGCCGCCGCGACCTGCATGAGCTGGTCGATGATCTGCGTCGTGTTCAGGCCGCTGATCAGGCCGTCGACGCTGCTGGTGCTGCTCGCCATGGACCCTCGTCCCTCCCAGAAGGGGCTGGGCGGCCGGCTCGGCCGGCCGCCCCAGTGGTGCGTCAAGCGGCTGCTACTGGAGCAGCTCGAGGACGGTCTGCGGTGCCTGGTTGGCCTGCGCCAGCATCGCGGTGCCCGCCTGCTGCAGGATCTGGGCCCGGGTGAACTGGGTCATCTCCTGCGCCATGTCCGTGTCACGGATCTGGCTCTCCGACGCCGACAGGTTCTGCACGGCGACGTTGATGTTGTTCAGCGTGTGCTCGAACCGGTTCTGCAGGGCGCCGAGCTTCGCGCGTGCGGTCGACACCGACTGGATGGCGGTGTCGATGTCGCCGATCGCGGTGGTCGCGGTGCTCTGGCTGGTCAGGTTCACCCCGTTGACGTTGAGGTCGACGTCGGAGAACCCGGTGTTGCCGGACGCCGCGGCGGCCGACGACGACGCCGCGTTGACACCGGTGCCGCCGACCGTGATGGTGCCGGTCAGGCTGGCGTCCTTGGCGACGACCTGGAGGCCGCCGGTCGAGGTGACGCTGGCGCTGAACACGGCCGCGAAGTTCGCGTCGTTGTTCAACTGGGTGGCGATGTTGTTCGCGTCGGTGCTGGCGCTCAGCGTGCCGGTCGTGACAGCGACACCGTCGAGGGTGAACGTGGCGGTGTTGGCCGTGCTGGCGGCCACGCCGTTGTTCCACGTCGAGGTGGCGCCGTGGGTGGCCGTCGCGCTGATGTCGACCTGGATCGTGTCGTTCTGGGCGTAGCCGACCTGGAACAGCTTGCCGGTGTAGTTGCCGTCGAGCAGGTTCGCGTTGTTGAACGTGGTCTTGTCCGCGATCCGGCCGAGCTCCGCCTTCAGCGACGTGGCCTCGGCGTTGAGGGCGGTGCGCGAGGTGGAGTCGTTGCTGTCGTTCGCCGACTGCACCGCCAGGTCACGCATGCGCTGCAGGATGCTGTGCACCTCGGTCAGGGCGCCGTCTGCCGTCTGCAGCACGTTGACGCCGTCCTGCGCGTTGCGCACGGCCTGCTTCAGGCCGCCGATCTGCGACCGCAGGCCCTCGCTGATGCTCAGGCCGGCCGCGTCGTCGGCGGCGCGGTTGATCCGGAAGCCGCTGGACAGCTTCTCCAGGGACTTCGACATCTGGCCGTCCGTGACCGACAGGTTCCGGTACGCGTTCATGGCCGCGATGTTCTGGTTGATCCTCAGACCCATGATTCCTCCTTGAGTGGGTCCCGGTGCGCGGCCGTCCGTGGCTTGCGCACTTGATCTGCCCGCCCGTCGGTGGGCAGGTCCCTCATCGACGAGCCCCCCCGGCTGCTGAGGAGTTTCAGGCGACGCCGACGGCGGGGTCCGCCGTCTCGTTCAGCCGGGCGGCGAAGGGGGTGTGCTGCTCGATCGCGACGAAGTACGACGCGCGACGCCGCGCGACGCAGCCGTCGGGGCGCGCGACCGGTGGCACCAGCTCGGGAGCGAGCGCGGAGTTCAACCCGTCCTTGAGCAGGGCGAGGGCCTCGCTGCGGATCTGCGAGATGCGCGACTCGGTGACGTGCAGCTCGGTGGCGAGGTCGCTGATCGTGCGCTCCTCGAAGTACAGCCCGCGGATGACCGCGCGCAGCCGCTCCGGCAGCACGTCGACCGCGTCGTGGAGGTAGGCGATCCGCTCGCGGCCGACCAGGTCGTGCTCGGGGGTCGTCGCCGCGGCCGGGAGGATGTCGTCGCTCGGCCCGTCGTACTCGAACGCCTCGAGGCTGAGGACGACGCTCTGGTGCACGTCACGCTCGGCCGCGCGCACGTCGTCGACCGAGACCTCCATCGCGTCGGCGATCTCCTGCGCGCTGGGCATGTGCCCCAGCTGGGCGATGAGGGCGTCCTCGACCTGCTGCCGCCGGCGGGCCCGCGCCCGCACGGAGCGGGAGGCCCAGTCGTGGCTGCGCAGCTCGTCGAGGATGGCGCCGCGGATGCGGTAGGACGCGTACTTGGCGAACGGGACGCCGAGGGACGCGTCGAACGCGCGCGCGGCTTCGGCGAGCGCGGCCATGCCGGCCGACGACAGGTCGCTGCGCAGGACGTGACCGGGAAGCCCGGAGGCGATCTCGTTGACCAGGTAGTTGACCAGGGGCAGGTTCTCGGTGACGAGGCGCTCTTCGGTGTCGCGATCGACGCCACGGCCGAGACGGTCAGCGTTGGGCATGGCCCGTGAATCGATCGATGCGGTGATCGAATGAACCGATGCCGGTGACCAAATGCCAGAACGACGCGGGGTGCCCACCGCCGGGACCCGAGGGCACCACAACTCGACCTGGTCCGGCGACTAGGAATGCCGCACCTAAGGGTGACGACTCGGGGGGACCAAGTGCCTCCCGCGGAAGGTCCGAAAATCCTCATCGGCCCGCGCAGATGGCCGATAGGCGCCTGTCCGACGGCTTCCGGGACGGCAGGTATGGGACTCAACGAGGTGTCGAGCATCCTCTGGCAGGAGCGCCAGCTCCTCGAGGTGTTGCTGTTCAAGATGGAGGAGGAGCAGCTGATCCTCGCCTCCGGTCGGACCCGATGGCTGGCGCGTGCCACCCACGAGGTCAACCTGGTGCTCGAGGAGATCCGGCGGACCGAGCTGGCCCGCGCGGTGGAGGTGGACGCGGTCGCGGGCGACCTCGGCCTGGCGCCCAACCCGAGCCTCCAGGCGCTCGCGGAGGCCGCGCCCCGCAACTGGCACGACCTGCTGACGGCGCACCGCCACGCGTTCCTGAGCCTCACCCAGGAGATCTCGACGCTGGCCGAGGCGAACCGCGAGCTCGTCCAGCGCGGCCACAACGCCTTGCGCGACACGCTGCGCTTCGCCGGCGCGCTGCAGGACGACGAGACATATGAGCCGACCGGGCGGGCGGCGCCGGCGATGAGCCGGAGCCGCCTGGTGGACCAGGCCTTCTGATGAGCGACTTCTCCGCGCTCAACACCGCGCTGTCGGCGCTGATGGCGCAGCGACGGGCGCTGGACGTCACCGGGCAGAACATCGCCAACGTCAACACCGAGGGCTACACCCGGCAGCGGGTGCAGCTCGCCGCCCTGGCGGGGCCGGTGGTGCCCGCGATCTTCGCCCGGTGGCAAGGCGCCGGGCAGGGCGTGTCCGTCCTCGGCACGCAGCGCCTCAACGACGTCTTCGTCGAGGGCCGGGCTCTGGTCGAGAACGGCACGAACGAGCAGCTGACGCTGTCCCAGACGCTGCTGTCCCGGATCGAGGCGGCGTTCGGGGAGCCGGGCGACAACGGGGTGGCGTCCGCGCTGTCGAGCTTCTGGTCGGGTTGGGGCGACGTGGCGAACAACCCCGGGGACCTCGCCGCGCGCAGCCAGCTCATCGAGCGCGCGAAGACGCTGGCGGGCACCTTCAACCACGTCGACGCCACCCTGAGCTCCCTGTGGAGCAGCACCCGCGAGCAGCTCGACTCGTTGGTGTCGGACGTCAACGGCACCGCGAAGCAGGTGGCCGAGCTCAACCAGGCCATCCTCGCGGCGTCGAAGTCCGGCCTGTCGCCGAACGAGCTGCAGGACCAGCGCGACCTCCTCGTCTCGCACCTCGCGAAGACGGTTGGCGCCACGGCCAGGCCGGGCGACGGGGGAGTGGTCGACGTGTTCGTCGGCGGCACCGCGCTCGTCCGCGGCGGCGACGCGCACGACATCGTGGCGACCCAGGCGCCGGGCCCTGGCACGACGCCGACCGTCTCGATCGTGTGGTCCGGCGACGGCTACCCGGTGTCCGTCGGCTCGGGACAGGCGGCGGCGATGGTGCAGGCGCTCAACGTCGACATCCCCGGCTACCGCACCGGCCTCGACCACGTCGTCGCCGACCTGACCGCCCAGGTCAACACGCAGCACGCTGCCGGGTTCGACCTCGACGGCAACGCGGGCGCCGCGTTCTTCACAGGTACGACAGCCGCGACGGTCGCCGTCGGCGTCTCCGACCCGCGCGGCGTCGCGGCGAGCGCGACCCCGGGGGGGAACATCGGCGCGGACAACGCGCTGGCGCTCGCTGACCTCGGCGCCGGGCCGTCGGCTCCCGACGCGGGGTACCGCACGCTCATCGTCCAGCTCGGCGTGGCGGCCCAGACGGCCACTCGCCGGTCGTCCATTCAGCAGGCGATCGTCGAGCAGGTCGACCAGATGCGGGCGTCCGCGTCGGGCGTCAGCCTCGACGAGGAGATGGCCAACATGGTGATGTACCAGCACGCGTACGACGGGGCGGCGCGCTACCTCACGGCCGTCGACGAGGTGCTCGACACCCTGATCAACCACTTCGGCCTGGTAGGTAGGTAGCGATGACCGGAGTACGCATCACGCAGCGGTCGATCACGTCGACGGCCCTGGTGGGGCTGCAGGCCAACCTGGCGGCGATGCAGCGGCTGCAGGGCAAGCTGTCGTCGGGCAAGGAGATCAGCAAGCCGTCGGACGACCCCGTCGGCGCGGTCGCGAGCCTGGCCTACCGGGCCGACACCGCCCGCCTCGAGCAGTACTCGCGCAACGCGACCGACGGCCTGGGCTGGCTGGGCACCGCCGACAACACGCTGACCTCGCTGAGCACCTCGCTCAACCGCATTCGCGACCTCGCCGTCTCGGCCCAGAACGCCTCGATGAGCGACGGCGCCCGGCAGGCCATCGCGCTCGAGGTGGGCCAGCTGCGGGAGAGCATCCTCTCGCTGGCCAACACGACCTACCTGGACCGTCCGCTGTTCGCGGGGACCGCCAACGTGACCGCGGCGTACGACGCGGCGGGCACCTACCAGGGCGATCCGGGTGTCGCCGTGCGGAGCGCCGCGGGCGGCGCCAACGGCCGGGTGCAGGTCAACGTCGTCGGAACCGACGTGTTCGGTGACGGCGCCACCGGCTTGTTCGCCACCCTGGACAAGCTCGCCGGCGACATCGCCGGCAACGCCGGTGTGGGCGCCGACATCGACGCCCTCGACGTGCACATGTCCGCCGTGCGCAACCAGCAGTCGATCGTCGGCGCCCGTTACAACCGGCTCGACGGGATGCGCCAGGCGGCCGACGACCAGGCGTTGGACGTGAAGAACAGCCTGTCCACGGTCGAGGACGTCGACCTGCCCAAGACGCTGGTGGCCTTGCAGGCCCAGCAGGTCGCCTACCAGGCCGCCCTCGGGGCGACGTCGAAGGCGATCCAGCCGAGCCTCGTCGACTTCCTGCGCTAGCGTGCGGGCGATGACCACCGAGACCGCGGGCGACGCCGGACCCGAGCTCGTCTTCGCCCACGGCGTGCCGGGCTTCCCGGACGCCCGGCGGTTCGTGCTCACGCCGCTCACCGAGGACGACGCGCCGGTGTTCGTGCTGCAGGGGCTGGACGAGGGAGCCCCGGAGTTCGCCGTCGTGCCGCCCGCGCCGTTCTTCCCCGACTACTCGCCCGAGCTGGGCGACGCCGACGTCGACCTGCTCGGGCTCGAGTCGGCCGACGACGCGTTGCTGCTGCTCGTCCTCACCGTGGGCGACGAGCTGCGCGACACGACTGCGAACCTGCTCGCACCCGTGGTGGTGAACCAGCGGACGCGGGCCGCCGCGCAGGTGATCCTCACCGACACGTCGTACGACGTCGCCACGCGCCTGTTCTCCGCGTGACACGATGCCCGGGCAAGCCCCAGGAACGGTCACCCGGCCCGCGGCAGGAAGGCGTCCCGTGCTCGTCCTCACCCGGAGCGCCGGCGAGAAGATCGTCATCGGCCACGACGTCGTCGTGACCGTCATCGAGGTTCGCGGCGACCAGGTCCGCATCGGGATCGAGGCGCCGCGCACCACGCCGATCTACCGCGAGGAGGTCTACACCGCGATCGAGAGCGCCAACCGCGCCGCGTCGTCGACCGACACCGCGCGGCTGCGCGACCTCGGCCGGCTGAAGCGCCGGCCGGGGGAGGCCGGGCAGCGCTAGCAGCCGGAGCCGGTCAGGCGCCGCGCTCCTCCACGGCCGCCATGGCTTCCTCGAAGGCGAGAATGCCGGGCGAGTCGGGACCGGTGTCCGGGGCGAGGTCGAGCAGCAGCGTGAGCGGGACACCCGCACGCAGCAGCAGCATGGTCACCGACATCAGCCCTCCTGGCGCCTGGACGGGTGGCGGGGGGTGGTCACGCCGAGCGCTGGCGGGTGTCGCCGGCGGCGGCAGCGCTGCGGTCGCGAAGCGCGCCGAGGTCACGGGAGGCGACCCAGCGCGCGATGCGTGACGCCCGCGGCGCGTCGGAGACGGTCGTCGGTGCCGGTTCGCCGCGCACCAGCAGCGAGGCGGCGAGACCGGGGGAGGTGGCAGCGACCGTCACGGAGAACGGCTGGAACGATCCGGTCACGCCGCGGAGGCGCACGGTCGCCGAGCTCGGCTCACCACTCGCGGCGGACCAGAGCAGGGCGTCGAGCAGACAGCAGTCGTCGGGGTGGGCGAGGGGAGCTCAACGTCGCCGCGGTGCCGCTCATCCCGAGCAGCCGAGCCGCCTGGTTCACCGGGTGCAGGTGCCCGTGGCCGGCGAGCGTCGCGACGAACGAACCGACGCCGACCTCGCTTCGTGGCTCGGCGGTCGCGGCGGGCCCGCGGTGGCCGGTGACGGGCTCGTCGAAGCGCACCATCGCCCGCTCCGCGGCGGCCCCGACGGAGATCGTGCTGAGCGCGGCGACGCATCCCGACCCGTCGCCGCGGGTGAAGACGAACATGCCCAGGAAACGTCCGGCCGGCGCCTGCAGCGAGGCCGCGAGCGCGGCCGCCAGCTCGGCGCGGTGCGTCGGGTCGGCCAGCTCGCACAGGGCCGTGCCGGTGGCGACCCGACCGTTGAGGCCCAGCCACCGGCTCAGCCCAGCGGCCTCGACGAGGGTGCCACGGGAGTCGATCACGGCGTAGCAGATGAGTCGCGCGTCCCTCGTCGGCCCGGACGCGTCGGTCGTCGCCGGGGGTGGGCCTCCCGGGACGGTGTCGGTGGACATCGGTCGTCTCCTTCGTTCTGACGCCTGCCCATCGACCGGTCGGGCCGGTTGCGAACCGGGCTTTGGTCCCGTTTGTGCTGGCAGTCGGAGCCGTCGCGACGGCGCCGAACGGCTAGCCCGTGAGCGTCGAGACCACCCGCGCGATGCTCGCCCGACCCCACCGCCGCCCGCCCGGCCGGGGACGTTCCCGCGGTTGAGCGCCGCCGCGATCGACGTGTACGACGCACCTGCCGTCGCCAGCTCGAGGATGCGGGCCAGGGTCGGTGGGGAGGCGAACAGGTCCTCGCGGGCCGTCCCGCCGCCGCTCTCGGCCCACGGCGGCCCGGAGACCACCAGGTCGTGGAAGTCGGCGGGTGGCAGCGGGGTGGCCCACAGGTCGCCCTGGCCGAGGTCGCAGCCGAGCGCGTCCAGCAGCTCCAGCTGGCGGGGCTGCTCGACGCCTTCGGCGACGACCGTCACGTCGGCGCCGTGCGCGAGCTGGACCATCCCGGAGACCAGTGCCGCGGCCTCCCGGTCGTCGCCCAGCCCCGCGACGAACATCCGGTCGACCTTGAGCAGGTCGATCGGGAGGCGGCGCAGGTAGACCAGGGACGAGTGCCCGGTCCCGTAGTCGTCGACCGCGATCTGCACGCCGTGCTCGTGCAGCCGGCGCAGGATCGCCTCGGCCGTGTCGAGGTCGGTGAGGATGCCGGTCTCCGTGACCTCGAGGATCAGCCGGTCGGCCGGCAGCCCGCTGGCGGCGAGCGCCCTGCGGACCGTGTCGACGAGCGCCGGGTCGGCGAGCTGGCGCGCGGACAGGTTCACCGACACCTTCAGCGGCAGTGGGCCGTCGGTCCTGGTCGGCCACAGCGCGGCGTGCCGGCAGGCCTCGGTGAGCACCCACTCGCCGAGCCGCAGGATGAGCCCGGTCTGCTCGGCGAGCGGGATGAACGCCGAGGGCGGGATCTCCCCGCGCGCCTCCGTCGCCCATCGCGCCAGCGCCTCCGCGCCGACGATGGTCCCGGTCCGGATGTCGACGATCGGGTGGAACACGACGTGCAGCTCTTCGGCCTCGATCGCACGCTGCAGGTCATCGTGCAGGCGCCACCGGTCGAGGGCGTGGTCGGCGGACTGCACGTCGATGGTCTCGACCTGGTTGTGCCCGCGCCCCTGCGCCCGCGCGACCGCCGCCGTCGCGGCCCGGACCAGCACGTCCGACTCCCGCTCGAGCATGTTCGCGGCGATCCCGATGCCCACGGTCACTAGCAGCGTGTGCCCGGTGACCGTCATCGGCTGGCTGACCGCCCGTTGCAGCTGGTGCGCGTAGGTCTCCAGCTGTCCCGAGTCGTGCCGGCACGCGCACAGCACGGCCAGCGAGTCCTCGCCGAACCGGGCGACCAGGTCGCTCGGATGCGCGGCCGCGCGGACCCGGTCGCTCACGAGCCGGACGACGTCGTCCGCCAGCCGCGGCCCGAGGTTCTGCAGGATCACCTTGAACGTGTCCATGTCGAGCAGCAGCAGCGCGACGTCGCTGCGGCCCTGGTCGGCGAGCAGGTCGAGACGGGTCAGCAGGGAGAGCCGGTTGTCCAGCCCGGTCGGGGTGTCCCGGCGGACCCGGTCCCGCAGCTCGCGCTCCTGCCGGATGCGCGTCGAGTCGTCCCGGGCGATCAGCAGCGTGCCCGGAACGCCGTTGCCGACGTCGGGCAGGACCGACAGGACGAGCGCGGCCCACACGTCGTGCCCGGCGGAGTGCCGCAGCCGCAGCGTGATCGGGTCACCCCCGACGATGCCCCCGCCGACGTGGGGCGCGAGGACGGCGAGGTCCTCCGGGTGCACGAGGTCCAGGACGGAGTGACCGACGACGTCGGGCAGTCCCACCAGCTCGCACATCCGCGCGTTGCCGCGGACGACCCGGCCGTCGTCGTCGAGCACGCAGATGCCTTCGTGGGCGGCGTCGACGATGGCGCGGTGCAGCGCCTCGCTGGCGGCGACCTGGAGCGCGGCGGTCTTGCGGGCGGTGACGTCGCGCGCGGTGACGACGACGCCTCCGATGTCCGCATCGTCGAGGTGGTTGACGAACTCCGCCTCGAACCAGAGCCAGCGCCCGTCGCCGGAGTCGAGCCGGAGCTCGATCGGCGGATGGGCTCCGGGGGCGGCGAGCACCGTCGCGTAGTGCTCCCGGACCGTGGCGACGTCGTCCGGATGCACGAAGTCGAGGGCGCTGTGGCCCAGAACCTTCTCGGCCGAGAACCCGGCCATCCGGTAGCCACCCTCACGGAGGTGGAGGATGCGCAGCTCGGGGTCGAGCACCGCGGCGGCGTCGCGAGCCCGGGAGACCAGGGCGCGCCACAGCACGTCGGAGGCGCGCAGCCGCTCGACCAGGGCGGCGGCGCCGGTCACGTCCCGCAGGTTCACCACCATGCCGGCGATGGCGGGGGTGCCGACCAGGTCGGTGACGGTGCAGCTCGACGATGCGCACGTCGTCGCCGAGGTGAAGCCTCGCCTCCCCCTGGACCGGCGCACCGGGGGAGCGGCGGGCGCGGTCGAGCAGGTCGGTCACGGCCGGCGCGTCCTCGGCGAGGAAGAGGTCGGTCAGGTGCCGGCCGACGTACCGCGCGGTCTCGGTCCCCAGCACCCGCGACGGGAGCAGCCACCTGACCTTCCCGGCGGGGTCGGTCACCACTGCGCTGTCGGTGGAGTGTGCCGCGACGGCGGACCATCGCGCCTGGAACTCGGCGAGCGCGGAGCCGGCGTGCTCGCGGTCGGTGATGTCGACGGTGACACAGAGCCCGCCGACGACGGTCCCGTCGTCGTCACGCAGCGCGCGGTACCGTCCGTGCCACACCGTCCCGCGGCGTCGTACGACGACGGGCTCTGCGACGTCGTCCCCGGCCAGCGTGCGGCGCACGGCGTCCAGCACCTGCGGGACGGCCTGCCAGCCGTCGAAGACCGAGGTCCCGACCATCTCGGCGGGGTCGAGGCCGACGGTGGCGCACCCCCCGCCCTCCAGCATCGTCACGAGACCGTCGGTGTCGTAGGCGGCGACGATGACCGGGCACTGCGCCAGCGCCTCCTGGCGCAGCCGCTCGGTGTCGACCTCCTGCGGCGCGGCCAGCGGCTGGCCCTCGCTCGCGGACGCGAGCATGGAGGCGACGTGGCTGCGGACCAGGGCCGCCCTCCGGGCGTGGGCCTCGCGACTGCGGAGCGGCCGTCCGGCGGTCATCGGCACCACGCTTCCGCCGGGCGGCACCCTGTCGAGCTGCACCAGGAACCCCCACGACAGCAGCGAAGCCGGAGACCGCCCCCGTGCGGCGAGTCCCGAGACTGCCCGACGCGCGGGGACCGCGCCAGGGACCTTCGTCGCGCCGGCGGCATCCCCTTGGCCCGGACGGGGGAGCCCAGGGGTGGGGTCGCCGGGCCCACGGCCTGGTCAGCGCTCGCTGTCGAGCATGGCCATCTGGGCGTCGACCAGCGCGCGGTTGTGGCTCAGGTTCTCCCCTTGGAAGCGCGGAGCCGGGCGGGACGGTAGACGTCGATGTAGCCCGTGCCCAGGCGCAGCGTGATGCCGGCGTCGATCGCGGCGCGGATCGTGGCGATGCCCTCGTCGCGGTCGGCGGGGCCGTAGAGCGCCGACATGCCCATGCAGCCGAGCCCGATGCTGCCGACCTGTGGACCCGTGGCGCCGAGTGCGCGCAGCTGCATCGCTCTGCCTCGATCCCGCGACGACCGGTACGACGTTCGACGCTAACCTGCCCGGCGGCCGGCGCCGCTGCCCCTGGGGCTGGCGGCGCCAGCCGTGCTGGCGTCCTCCGCGCGTCGCGACCAGAGCGCGAGGGCCGCCGGGACGTCGGGACCCGGCACCGGGCGGCTCAGGTAGAAGCCCTGGGCGTAGTCGCACCCGAGCCGGGTCAGCGTCCGCCACTGCTCGGCGGTCTCCGCGCCTTCGGCGACGATCGTGAGGCCGAGCGCGTGGGCGAGGTCGATGGTCGACCGCACGATCGCGGAGTCGCGCTCGCTGTCGGCCATCCGGGAGACGAACCGCCGGTCCAGCTTGAGCTCGGAGAGCGGCAGCGAGCTGACGTAGGCGAGCGCGGAGTAGCCGGTGCCGTAGTCGTCGACCGAGACGCGCACCCCCCGACGCCGCAGCCCCAGCACCGTCCTCCGCGCGCGGACGGGGTCGGTCATCAGGTCTTCCTCGGTGATCTCCACGATCAACGCCTCGGCGGGCACGCCGTGCTCGGCGAGGAGCGCCGTCACCTGCTCGGGCAGCGTGGCGTCCAGGAGGTTGGAGGTGGACGCGTTGACCGCGACGCTGATGTCGAGGCCGGCGTCCCGCCACTCCCGGCACTGCCGGAGCGCGATCGAGAGCACCTCCCGGAGCAGCTGGTCCATCAGGCCGACCTGCTCGGCGAGCGGGAGGAACGCGGCCGGGACGAGCAGGCCGAGCTGCGGGTGCTGCCACCGGACGAGGGCCTCGACGCCGACGACACGCGGGGGATCGAGCGCGCACTTCGGCTGGTAGTGGCAGACGAGCTGCCCGGTGCCGAACGCCTGGCGCAGCTCGTGGGCCAGCCGGAGGCGGTTGCGGTAGTCGGGGTCGCTGCCGGTGGAGTAGACGACCACCCCGCACCGTCGCCGCTTCGCGTCGTACATCGCCACGTCGGCGTGCCGCAGCAGCTCGCCCGGGGTGGGGCCGTGTTCCGGGTGCAGGGCGATACCCATGCTGGCCTGGACGTGCAGGGTGACGCCGTCGAGCGTGATCGGTTCGGCGAGCGCTTCGGTGAGCCGTTGCGCGGCGGCGGTCGCGCTGGCGCGGTCCGCGTCCGGAAGCAGTACGCCGAACTCGTCGCCACCGAGCCGCGCGAGCAGGTCCGTGTGACGCAACGCCTGGGCGAGCCGCGGGCCGACCTTCTGCAGCAGCAGGTCGCCGACGCCGTGTCCCAGCGCGTCGTTGACCTCCTTGAACCGGTCGAGGTCGATCAGGACCAGCGCGGCGTTCCCCGTGCCGTCGACGGTCACTCGGTGGAGCTGCTGCAGGAGCAGCCGTCGGTTGGCCAGCCCGGTGAGGTCGTCGCTCGTGGCCTGCCGGCGCGTCTCGGCCAGCTCCGCCACGTCGCGGAACGTCAGCGCTGTGCGGGCCGAGAACGCGAGCAGGCTCAGGGCGGCGAAGACGACGACGCCAGGGGTGACGCTGCGGGCGGCGGCGACGATCAGGACGGCCGAGACGACCAGCACGGCGGTGGCCGGCACGCTGATCTCGGGGCCTCGGGCGAGTCGCACCGGCGGGGTGGCCGCGCGCGCCGCGAACATCGACGCGAACACCAGCAGCAGGCCGGCCACCGTGACGGCGCGGGCCGTCGCCGGGTCGTGCCCGTCAGGGGCGAGCACGGTGACCCGGGCCATGTCGGCGCCCAGGGCGACGAGGACACCGGACGTCAGCCGGCGCCCGAACGCGTCGTCCAGCCCTCCCGGCTGCAGCAGTGTCGCGGACACGAGCACGGCCAGGGTCAGGTCGGCCAGCGGGTAGACGACCCGGACCGGTGTCGGTGCTGCGGTGTGCGCGACGAGCGGCAGGTACCACCCGACGAGGAGCAGCGTGCCGACCGCCGCACCCACGACCGCACCGTCGAGGGCGAGCTCGGCGCGAACGCCACCCGTCCTGACCACCAGCAGGCGCCACAGCGCCGCGGCGGCGAGCACGTAGCAGGCGACGCGCGCGGGCAGCGCCCACGCCACCGGCGGTCCGGGGCCGAGCGGCGTCAGCGCCGTGGCGGCGGCGCCGGCGAGAGCCATCGCCGCAGCAGGCTTCGCCCGCCGGGTCGGCGGCGGGTCCGCGCCCCCCGGCGGCGGCAGCATCGGTGCCGGCGACCCCCGGTCATCGGCCAGGGTCACCGTCCCGTCGTAGTGGTCCAGACTCTCCTCCTCAGGTCACTCCCCGTGCCGCCCGTGGTCAGCGGGCGTCGGCGTAGCGGGCGGCGATGGTCTCGGCCTCGGCCAGCGAGCCGACCTCCACCTGCTCGAAGCCGCAGTCGTGCACCGCCTGCCAGCGCTGGTTCACCAGCTTGGCGAGCGAGGACCGCGGCACGACGGTGACCACGATGCGGGCGGTGGTGCGTCCCATCCGCGGGAAGAAGTCGGTAGCCACCCACGTCTGCGCCGCGTCGGACAGCGTGCCGCTGACGCTCGACGTGTCCACGATGACCCCGGTCAGCCGGTGCTCCGTGATGATCTGCAGCTGGCGCTCGAGCGAGCGCCGGAAGACCTCGTCGTCCTGGTGGCGCCAGTTCATGACGACGGTACGGATCTCCGGCAGCATCTCGATGGTGATCTTCCCGGGCTCGTCCATCATCACGACGCGCTCGCCGCTGGCGATGCGCCCGGTGTCGTCGGCCGCGCTGCGAGCGGTGGACACCGCGGCCTCGCCCGTGCGGAACCGCTCCGCGCTGCCACGCAGCGTCGCCGCGACGCGGGCCAGCTCGTGCGCCGCGGCGTCGCACTCGGCGACGCCGTCGGTGGTCACCCGGGCAGCCGTGGCCACGCCGACGATGTGCTGCGCGATCTCTCCGGCGTTGGCCGCCGCCTGTGCGGTGCTGCGCCCCATCTCGTTGGTGGTCGCCGTCTGCTCCTCGACCGCGGAGGCGATGGTCGCCTGGTAGCTGTCGATGCGCTCGACCACTGCCGCGATCGCGGCGATGGCCTGACCGGCCGCGTCCGAGTCCTGCTGGATGCCCTGGATGCGGGTGGAGATCTCCTCGGTGGCGGCGGCGGTCTTCGCGGGCGAGGTCCTTGACCTCGGTGGCGACGACGGCGAACCCGGCGCCCGCCTGGCCGGCGCGGGCCGCCTCGATCGTGGCGTTGAGGGCGAGCAGGTTCGTCTGCTCGGCGATCGAGGTGATCAGCTTGACGACGTTGCCGATCTCGGCGCTCGACGCGCCGAGCCGCGCGACCGTCTCGTTGGCGGTGCCTGCCGCGACGACCGCCTCCTGGGCTACCGCCGCCGCATCCCCGGCGTTGGCCGAGATCTCCCGGATCGACGCGCTCATCTGCTCGGCCGCGGTCGCAACCGTCTCGACGTTGCGCGACACCTGCGTGGCCGCGGTCGACACGTCGCCGGCCCGCCCGCTGGTCTCGTCCGCACTGCCCGACATGCGTCCCGAGATCTCGGTCAGCTCCTCGGACGCGTCCGCCAGCGTGGCGGCGGTCACGGCCACGGTGCCGATCTCCTGGCGGAGCAGGGCGGCGGTGGCGTCGAGCCGCGCGGCGATCCGGCCCAGCTCGTCGGCCGACGCGACCCCGGTGCTGCCCGTCAGGTCCCCGGTCGCCAGCCTGTCGACGAACGTGTCGAGGCGCTGGATCGTCAGCCGGAGCCGCCGGATGACCGCGAGCGCGAGGGCGACGGACACGGCGGCGCCGACGACCACTCCGAGCGCGAGCGTGGTCACCCCGCCGACCACGACCGGAGCCATCACCTTGACCGTCAGCGACCGGTCGTCCCACCAGCCGAACTGGTGGCGGCGGTCGCGCTGGGCGCCGTCCGCGTGCACCGTTCACCTCCCCGTCGTACTGCTGACGGCCTATCGGGTCTCGGCCGGTCGCGCTGAGGACAACGTCGCGACGCGATAGTCCGACCCGGTAGGCCGGGCAGCCGGTGGAGTCGGTAGCGGAAGCTCCCCACCAGCTGCTGCAGCTCGCCGCTCATCCGCGCCAGGTCGGCCGCCGCCCGGTTCGACTCGGTGACGCCGCTGGTCGTCGTCGCCGCGGCCTGCGCGACCCCGACGATGTTGCTGGCGATCTCGTTGGTGCCGGTGGCGGCCTCGGCGACGTTGCGGCTCATCTCGTTGGTGGTGGCGGACTGCTCCTCGACGGCCGAGGCGATCGTCATCGAGTAGTCGTTGAGCTTCTGGATGACGTTCGCGATCTCGTGGATCGACGTCGACGGCGCCGCTGGTCTCGGCCTGGATCGCCGTGGATGCGCCGCGAGATGTCCTCGGTCGCCTTCGCCGTCTCCTGCGCCAGCTCCTTGACCTCGGTGGCGACGACGGCGAAGCCCTTGCCGGCCTCGCCGGCGCGGGCGGCCTCGATGGTGGCGTTGAGGGCGAGCAGGTTGGTCTGCTCGGCGATCGAGGTGATCATCTTGACGACGTTGCCGATCTGCGCGCTGCTGTCGCCGAGCTGGCCGACGGTGACGTTGCGCGGACTCCGCGACGGCGACCGCGCTCTGCGCGACCTTCGCGGCTTCGCTGGCGTTCGTCGGCGATCTCCCGGATCGAGGCTGCCCATCTCCTCGGCGCCGGTCGCGACGGTCTGCACGTTGCGGGAGATCTGCTCCGAGGCGGCCGAGACGACGTTCGCCTGGGCGCTGGTCTGCTCCGCCGACGCCGCGATCTGCTGGCTGACGCTCGACAGCTCCTCGCTGGACCCGGCGAGCGTTGTCGCGTTCTCGGCGACCGCGCCGATCGCCTCCCGCAGGCTGCCGGTCGCCTCGTCGAGCGCGGCCGCCATCTGCCCGATCTCGTCCTGGGTCGTCACGCCGGCGCTTCGGGTGAGGTCGCCCTCCCGCAGTCCGGCGATCACCACGGACACCTTCCGCAGCGGTACGACGATCAGCCGGGCGACGTAGAGGGCGAGCCCGACGCCGACCAGGACACCGACGACCAGGAAGGCGATCGCGGTGGTGCGGGACGAGCAGTAGTTGGCGGCGCTCTCCCGGGACTGCCGGTCCACGAACGACGTCTCGGCCGTCGACGATCGACTCGAAGTCGTCGACCAGTCGCTTGTTCACCTCAGCGAAGTCCGTCGTGCGGAGCTTCTGCGCCCCAGCCAGGTCACCTCGGCGGAGCAGCGGGATGAGCGTGTTGTCGCGCAGCGCGCGATAGTCGCTCAGCGACTTGCGGAACGACGCGATCTCCGACTTCGCCGTGACGTTGCTCGACAGGAACTGCGCGACCGCCGCGTCGATCGCCTTGTCGTCAGGCGCCATCTTGGCGAGCTGGTTGTCCAGGGCGGCACCCGGCTGCGTGTAGAGCGCCGGAAGCAGGTCCATGCGCATCTGGGCGAATGCCTGTCGGGTGGTGTCGAGGTGCGTCATGGAGACGAACCCTTGCCGGTACATCGCTTCCGATCGGGACTCCATGCCCGACATCCCGTTGATCGACACGAGCCCGACGCCGACCGCGACCATGACGAGCGCAGCGCGACGGTCAGCAGCAAGCTTCGGTGTTGACCTTGCGGTTGCCGAACCATCGCGCCACCGCGTTGCCGCCGACCGCCGCGCCGCCTCTCGACGTACCTGACACGACTTCACAACTCCCTGTGCCGAAACCGACGCGCGCGGAGGGGTCAGGTTCCGCGCAGACGTAGCCCAATCGGCCGCGACGGCGTGTGACGTGAACGGATCGGTCGGGAAGGGGACGAACGTCCCCCGAAGGGCGGGCTCACGCCCGGGGATGCTCCGCGGCGACCTCGGCGCCGAACAGGAACGCGGCGCTGGACAGGTAGACGTAGAACATGAACGCGATCACGGCGCCGAGCGACCCGTAGACCTTGTTGTAGTTGGCGAAGTTGGAGACGTAGACGGAGAAGCCGAGCTGCACCAGCTCGAACCCCAGGGCGGCGACGAGCGCGCCGGGCCACACGTCCCGCATCCTGGTGCTGACGGCGGGGACGACGCGGTAGAGCAGCAGGAACACCAGGAACAGCAGCGCCAGAGCGGTCAGGAACGCGGCCACCGAGGCGAACGCGCCCGCGAGCGGCCGGAGCACCTCGGGGACGTGCCGGGTCTGCCGCTGGGCGAGGCTCGTGACGATGGTGATGCCCAGGGCGGACCCGACGACGAGGAGGGCGCCGGCGACCAGCATGAGGTCGACCGCCTTCCCGCGCACGAACGGTCGCCGCTGGTCGGTGTCCCACGCGACGTTGAGCGCGGTGCGCACGGCCGCCATCACCCCGCTGGCCGACCAGAGCACGCCGAGCAGCCCGATCAGGCCGAGCGCCCCCGCCGTGCCGCTGACGGATCCGAGGAGGTCGTGCAGCTGCTGTCGGCCGGTCCCGGTGAGCGGTACGACGTCGACGACTCGCTGGGTGACCCGGTCGCGGGCAGCAGGGTCGCTCGTGAACAGTCCGAGCACCCCCACCGCGGCGATGGCGAGAGGGAACAGCGAGAAGAGCAGGTGGTAGGAGATCGCCGCCGCCATCTGCTGGCAGTGGTCCTCGCGGAACTCGTGGTACGACCGTCGCAGCAGCCGCCCCACGTGTCCCAGCCAGTCCCGCACGGCCTCGGTCGAGGGCAGCCGGATGCGCGGTCGGTTCGGGGACGGCATCGGTCCACGGTAGACATCGCCGCCGGGCCGACCCGCCCTGGTCCGCGGCCGGGGTACCGGCCGGCATGCGTCAGTGGCGATACCGTCGGGTGATGCGTGCCTCGCCCGCCGCCGTGCTCGTGGTGCTCGTGGCCGCCGCCGGGTGCAGCGGCGGAGGCGGATCGACGGCGACCGAGACGCCGACGCCGACGGGGACGGGGACCGTCTCCGCGTCGCCCACGGTCACGCCGACGCCGAGCCCCACGTCGGACGCGCAGGCGCTGCTGCCGCACAGCTGCGGCACCTTCATCTCGATCACCGCGGTGGAGCGCGCGGTCGGGCGTTCCGTCGCGGACGCGTCGTACCTGCGCGAGAAGCCGTTGCCGTCCGGACGCCTCGGTCGGGTCACCTGCACCTGGGCGACCCACGTCGCGGGGTCGAAGGTGCACGTGCCGACGGAGGTGTCCGCGACGGTGAACGTCTACCTGGACCACCCCGCCGTCGCCGAGCGGATGCGGCTGACCCTCGCGGCCGACAAGGCCAACGGCAACGTCATCACCGACGTCAGCGTCGGCGGCCACGACGGGTCGCTCGACCGCGCGGCCGAGCGGACCACCCTGCTGCTGCCGTTGGACCGCCGCGTGCTGGTCCTGCAGGTCGACCACGCGACCGTGGCGGCGCAGCGCGCGCCGGCGGCGCTGCAGCAGCTCGCCACGATCGCGCTGCGCACCCTGCCGAGCGTCGCTGCGTCCCCGAGCGCGGCTGCGTCCCGACCTCGACGGCAACGCCCTAGCGCCCGTCACCTGGTCCGGTGGAGTTGCCTCCGGCCGGAACGCGACCGCGGGCATCGCGCGCGCGAGCTGCGCGATCGAATCGGGGCTGCCGTCGAACGGCCGGTGCAGCAGCCGTTGCTGCGGCGCGAACCGTCGCCGCCGAACGTCGATGCGCACGGCTGGTGTCGCCACGATGTTGCGGTACCAGTCGGACGTCTCGCCGAAGCCGGACACCACCGTCCACTCCGGCACCGTCGGGTCGGTGCGGACCACCTCCAGCACGGTACGACGCAGGTGCCCCGTGCGCCGCCCGCGGTGGGTCACCAGCAGGAAGCGGTCGCCCAGGAGCCAACCGAGGCGCGCCCGGAAGAGCCAGACCGGCGCGCGGAACAGCCACCGCATCCACCGGCCCGGACGTCGCGCCGAGTCGTGGCCGGACGTCACGCCGTCAGGCATCCGCAGCCCCTTCTCCCGACCCGGCCCGTCCGGAAGCGATCTCAGCCACCGCCGGCGCGTGGCGTCCCATGAGGCGGTAGGCGCCGAGCTTCAGCGGGTCGAGGAGCAGGAACTCGCCGACCGCCCAGCCCCAGGCCAGCGCGACCAGGCCCCAGCCGATCGGGTCCATCAGCAGGCCGGTGACGGCGATGGCGGTCGCGACGACCTGGGTTCCGACGACCGCGGCCGACGAGGACGGCGGCCGGGCGCTGCGACTAGAACGGCCCGCGCGTGCGCGCGAGGAACACGGTGAGGTGCCCGCTGACCGACAGCTTCAGGTAGACCAGCGTCCGGACCGCGGCGTCGCTCAGGCCGAGGGAGCCGTGCGCCAGCCACACCAGCCCGAAGGTCGACACCACCCCGACGCGCCCAGCACGGTCGCGATGGCCAGCATCTCGGTCAGGTTCCACCGCTCCGGCCGCGGCGAGGGCCGGACCCGGTCGTAGGCGATCGACAGGATCGCCGCGTCGTTGAGGATCGCCAGCAGCACGACCTGGACCGGCGTGACCGGGAAGAACCCGAACACGACGATGGTCAGCGTCACGAAGCAGACCACCCGGATCGTCTCGGTGATCCGGTAGATCGCGTAGTTCTTCATCCGCTGGAACACCTCGCGCGACCGGTAGATCGCCTCGACGATGGTGGACAGCCCGGGCGCCAGCAGCACGATGTCGCTGGCCGCGCGGGCCGCGTCCGTGGCTCCCGACACGGCGATCCCGGCATCGGCCCGGCGCAGCGCGGCGGCGTCGTTCACCCCGTCGCCGGTCATGCCCACGATGTGGCTGTGGCCCTGCAGCGCCCGCACGATCCGGTACTTGTCCTCGGGCACCACCTGGGCGAACCCGTCCGCGGCCTCGACGCCGTCGGCGAGCTCTTCGCCGTCGAGGTCCTCGATCCGCGCGGCGTCGAGGACGCCGGTCTCCCAGCCCGATCTCGCGGGAGATCTCGCGGGCGATCTCACCGCGGTCCCCGGTGATCATCTTGACCTCGACGCCGAGGCCGCGGCGCCTGCTCGACGTCTCGCGCGGAGTCGTCGCGCGGTGGGTCCTGGAGCGCCAGGACCCCGGTCACCCGCCACGGCCGCGCCGTCGGCCCGCGGGCGACCGCCAGCGCGCGGTAGCCCTTCGCCGCGAACCCGCGGTCACCTCGGCGACGCGGTCCGCGTCCGCCGGCGTCGATCTCGGTCAGCTCGAGGACGGCCTGGACGGCGCCCTTGGCGACCCTCCGCTGCCCCCGCCCGGACCGCGCACGACCGCCTCGGCGCGCTTGCGGGTCGGGTCGAACGGCTGCGAGGTCGGTCCTGCTGCCAGCCGTCAGCGCCTGCCTGTCGATCGCGCCACGATCGCCGCGTCGATCGGGTCGCCGGCGCCGGGTTCCGCGGTCAGCGCGGCGTCGCAGAGACGGCGTCGCGGTCCCGCGTTCGTGAGGACGACCACGTCGGCGACGGCGAGCTCGTTCTTGGTGATGGTGCCGGTCTTGTCCGCGCACAGGACGTCGACGCCGGCCAGCTCCTCCACGGCGGGCAGGTGGCTGACGACGGCCTCGTGGCGGGCCAGCTGGCGCGCGCCGACCGCCATCGTCACCGACAGCACGGCGGGCAGGGCCACCGGGATGGAGGCGATGGTGACCACCAGCGCGAACTCGAGCGTGCGGTCACGCCGGTGCCGCGCAGCGAGCGAGACGGCGACGATGACGGCGACCAGCCCAGCGCGACGACGATCAGGTACCTGCCGATCCGCGAGGATCGCCTGCTGGAAGTGGCTGACGCGGGGCCCGCTCCCCGGCCAGCTGGGCGGTTCGCCCGAACATGGTGGCGGTGCCGGTCGCCAGCACGCGCAGCACCGGCGTGCCCGGGAGACCGCCGAGCCCGGAGAAGACCGCGTCCCCGGGCTGCTTCTCGACGGGAAGCGACTCGCCGGTCAGCGCCGACTCGTCGGTCTCGCAGCTCCCGTCGACCATCCGCCCGTCCGCGGGCGACGATTGCCCCCGCGGCGACCGCGACGCAGATCGCCGGGGACGACCTCCTCCGCAGGCACGGTCTGCCACCCGCCGTCGCGGTTGACCTCCGCCTGCCGGGCGAGCCGCTCGCTTCAACGCCGCGATCGCGCTCTGCGCCTGGTGCTCCTCCCAGAAGCCGACCCCGCCGTTGAGCACCAGCAGCGCGGCGATGATGCCGAAGTCCGACCCACCGGCCGGTGAGCGCGGTGAGCACCAGCGCGGCCTCGATCATCCAGGGGATGGGCCCCAGAAGTGGCCCAGCACCTCGAGCAGCAGGCTGTGCCGCTCCTCCTGGATCGCGTTGGGTCCGTACCGGTCCAGCCGCTGCCTCGCCTCCGCCGCGCTCAGCCCGTCGTCGGCTCTGCGCTCCGCGTCGGCTCGCTGGTCGGCGGGCTCGCGCACGTCGCGCACCCGGTCCGTCTCGTCGGCGGGTCGCCCGTCGAGCACGGCAGCGCGGTTCGGACCGGATGAGGCGTTCGTGGCCATGGCACCTTCTCCTGCGTCGTGCCGTCGTGCTCCTACCCCGTCGCGGTCGGCTCCCGTTCCGCCCGTTGCGGGGGCACCGGCTCGCCGTTCTCGGGTCGTACGACGAGCGGCTCGTCCTGCGTCAGCCGGTACGCGCGCCCCCGCACGGTGAGCTCCAGCGGCACCCCGGCGAGCAGCCGGTACGTCTCCTCCTCGTGGGTGAGGGTGACCTCGAGCTGGCGGTCGCGGAACCGCAACGGCAGGCGCAGCCATCGCCAGGTGGACGGCAGCCGGGGGTCGAAGCTGAGCTCGCCGTCGAAGTCGCGCAACCCGCCGAAGCCGTACACCAGCGCCTGCCACACGCCGGCGGCAGACGCGATGTGCGACACCGTCGGAGACGTTGCCGGCGACGTCGGCGAGGTCCATCAGCAGCGCGTAGCGGAAGTAGTCGAGGGCGCGTCGTCTCCTCGCCGACCTCGGCGGCGACGATGCTCTGCATGCAGGCCGACAGCGACGAGTCGCCGCGTGGTGAGCCGGTCGTAGTACTCGAAGTTGGCGGCGCTTCTGCGCGGCGGTGAACTCGTCGCCGAGCAGGAACATGGCCAGCACGACGTCGGCCTGCTTGAGCACCTGGTGGCGGTAGATGACGAGCGGGTGGTAGTGCAGCAGCAGCGGGAACCTGCTCGCCGCGGCGTCGTCGTCGAGGTCCCACACCTCGCGGTCGAGGAAGCGCGGCGTCCTGCGGGTGGACGCCGCGCGCGCGCGTCGTACGGCACGTACATGGCGTCCGCGGCGCGCTCCCACCTCGTCACCTCGTCCGTCGCGCAGCTCGAGCGTCGTCGACGAGCGGCGGCGTAGTCGTCCGGGCCGGTCGCGCCGCAGCGTCGCGATCGCCGCCGGCCGCGTAGCGCAGGTTCAGCCGCGCCAGCAGGTTCGTGTAGGTGTTGTCGTTGACGACCGTCGTGTACTCGTCGGGCCCGGTGACGCCGTGGATGTGGAACCGGCCGTCCGTCGCCGTAGAAGCCGAGGTCGGCCCACAGCCGCGCGGTCTCGACGAGCATCTCGGCGCCGCACCTCGGCGAGGAAGCCGACGTCGCCGCGGACGTGGACGTAGCGGCGGATGGCGTAGGCGATGTCGGCGTTGATGTGGTACTGCGCGGTGCCCGGCCTGGTAGTAGGCCGACGCCTCCTCGCCGTTGATCGTGCGCCACGGGAACGTCGCCCCGCGATGCGCCGAGCTCGCGCGCGCGCGGGCGCGCGGCCTGGGCGAGCATGCTGTAGCGGAAGCGCAGCAGGTTGCGGGCGATGCGCGGCTGCGTGTAGCACGAGGAACGGCAGCACGTAGATCTCGGCGTCCCAGAAGTAGTGGCCCTCGTAGGCCTGCGCCGGTCAGCCCCTTCGCGGGCACGCCGCTGCCCTCGGCGCGCCAGGTCGCCTGCGCGACCTGGAAGAGGTTCCAGCGGATCGCCTGCTGCAGCCAGGTCGGCGTCGTCGTCGACGTCGACCGCGCACGTCGGCGCGTTCCCAGAACCGGTCCAGGTGACGCGCTGCTGCGCCGGCCAGCGCGTCGAAGCCGTCGCGTCGCGACCCGGTCGAGGGTGCGCGCGCAGCGCTCGACGAGCTCGCTCCGGCGGTCGGCTCCGCGAGGTCTGGTAGGTGACGAACTTGGTGATCCGGATCGGCACGCCGGGCTCCGCGTCGACGGTCACGCTGCAGCTCGCCGCGGTCGCCGTCGACGGTCTGCGCCACGTGCATCCGTGCGGGGCCGTGTCGACGAGGTGCTCGACGCCGACGCCGAGCGTCATCGCCGCTGCTGCGTCGTCGCGGTAGCCGAGCAGCAGCCGGCCGTCCTCGGCCTGCTCGCGACCTCCGGGTTGAGCACGCGGTCGGTCGAAGCGCCTTGCGCGAGCCGCGGGTCGACGCCGCGCGGCCCTGGCGGTCCGCGCGGTGGCTGGCGCGTCCTGGCGGTTGACGCACCTGCGAGGAGATCGCGACGGCGCCGCGTGGTCGAGCAGGTGACCTCGTAGTCGATCGCCAGCACGTGGCGGTGCTCGAGGGACACCAGCCGGCGGGAGCGGACCCGGACGTGCTTGCCCGCCGGGCGTCGACCAGACCAGCTCGCGCGACGACGTCCCGGCGCGCATGTCGAGCACGCGCGAGTAGTCGCGGAGCCGCGCGGTGGGCAGGAACAGCGGCTCGTCGTCGACGTAGAGCGCGCAGGACGGTCGCGTCGGGGACGTTGACGATCGTCTGGCCGACCCGCGCGAGACCGTAGGCCTCCTCGGCGTGCACGATCGGCCAGGTCTCGTGGAAGCCGTTGACGAACGTGCCCGGCGACAGGCAGGGCCGGCCCTCGTCGAGGGTGCCGCGCACTCCCAGGTAGCCGTTGCCGAGCGCGAAGATGCTCTCCGCCCGGTTGGCGTACCGCTCTTCGTAGCGTTGCTCGACCAGCCGCCACGGGTCGCGCGGGTAGACGTGCTCGGGCAGCTCGGTCACCTCACGGCGGAGCACGGCCGAACCGTACTGTCTGGCGCGGTGCCCGCGGCAGGGCCTTGTGGCCCTGTCATCGCGGCCGGGCCCGCGCGAGGCTTCCCCCGTGCGGACGGACTCCCGACCGCGGACGGCGCGGCTGCGTGACTACGACGCCTTCCTGTTCGACCTCGACGGCGTCATCACCCGGACTGCCACGGTGCATGCCGCCGCCTGGCAGCGGCTCTTCGACGAGTACCTCGCCGAGATCGCGGCCGGCACCGACGCGACGGTGCGACGCTTCGACCCGGTGGACGACTACCGCACCTACGTCGACGGTCGCCGCCGGTACGACGGTGTCGAGGCGTTCCTCACCGCTCGCGGCCTGACCCTGCCCCACGGCAGCCCCGACGATCCGCCGTCCGCACGCACCGTCTGCGGGCTGGGGAACCGCAAGGACCGCTACTTCCACGACGCGTTGCGGGAGCGCGGCGTGCAGGCCTACGACGACACCGTCGAGGTCGTGACCGCAGTGCGCGGCTGGGGCGGGCGGCTGGCGGTCGTGTCCGCGAGCGAGAACTGCGCGGCCATCCTCGACGCAGCCGGGTTGCGGGACGCGTTCGACGCGTTGGTGACCGGCATCGACGCGCATCGGCTGGACCTGGCCGGGAAGCCGGCGCCGGACACGTTCCTGGAGGCGGCTCGACGCGTGGACGTCGTACCGGATAGGTGCGTGGTGTTCGAGGACGCCATCGCGGGCGTGCAGGCAGGCCGCCGCGGCGGGTTCGGCCTCGTCGTCGGCGTCGACCGTCGGCACGACCCCGCGCGGCTGGAGCAGGCCGGAGCCGACGTCGTGCTCGACGATCTGACGCTGTTGCTCGACGCGTCGGCGTGACGGCACGGAGGGAGTGCACAGAACGCCCCGTGCATCTCGACGTCGGTCAGCTGCTGCGTCTCGCTGATGCCCTCGGCGTCGCCGAGGCCACGCTCACCGGCGCGGACGTCGACACGGCACCCGGGTGGGGGAGAGCGGAGCGCGACCGGGCGCTGCACCGGCTCGGCGAGGCCGAGTGCTGGGAGCTGCTGGGCGGGCGAGGGGTCGGACGGCTTGCGCTGACCACACCCGACCACCCGTTCCCGCTCGTGGTGCCGCTCAACTACGTCGTGGCGGAGCGCACCGTGCTCATGCTCACCGAGCCCGGCAACGTCGTCGACGTGGCGATCGAGTCGGCGGGTGGGCGATGCGCGGCCAGCTTCGAGGTCGACCGGATCGACGATCCGCAGCGGCAGGGCTGGAGCGTCCTGGTCGGCGGCCAGGTCGACGCCCGCGTCCTGCGCGCGGACGAGGACGTCGACGTCAGTCCCTGGCCCGGCGGTGCCCGGGGAAGCTGGTGCGTCTCGAGGCTCAGCAGGTCACCGGTCGCCGGGTCGACGCCTTCTGACGGTCGGCGGACCGGCGGGCCGGGCCCGGAACCACCGGGATACGGTCGTCGCTGTGGATACCGAGACCGGCGTTGCCGCGCTCTGGCTCACGACGGTGACGGCGAGCGTGGCGGACGGCGTCGCCACCGTGACGCTGAACCGCCCGGACGTGCACAACGCGTTCAACCCCGCGATGACCGAGGAGCTCGCGCGGGTCTGGCGGGCCGCGCGGACCGACGACGCCGTCCGCGCGATCGTGCTCACGGGCGCCGGCGACAAGGCGTTCTGCACCGGCATCGACCGGTCGAGCGTCGAGGGGTTCGCCTTCGACCCGCTGAGCTACGAGGACCCCGGGCGTCTCCTCGGGCCCAAGAGCCAAGCCCTGTGGAAGCCGGTGGTCGCGGCCGTGAACGGGATCGCCTGCGGGGGAGCGTTCTACCTGCTCGGCGAGTGCGACGTCATCCTCGCCGCGGAGCACGCGACGTTCTTCGACCCCCACGTCACCTACGGGATGGTGGCCGCCTTCGAACCGATCCTGCTGCTGCGCCGGATGCCGTTCGGCGAGGTGCTGCGGATGGCGCTGGTCGGCAACCACGAGCAGGTCAGCGCCCTGACCGCACGGCGGATCGGCCTGGTCAGCGACGTCGTACCCGGTCCCGACCTCGGGGCTGCCGCGCGCGACCTGGCAGCGGTCATCGCGGCGCAGCCGCCGCACGCCGTGCAGGCGACGCTGCGGACGATCTGGGCGGCGAAGGAGATGCCGGGCGCGCAGGCGACGGACCTCGGGAACGTGTTCCTGCAGCTCGGCACCCGACCGGAGGCGCTGGAGGAGGGGCAGGCCCTCTTCCGGTCCGGGGCGCGGCCCCAGCCCAGGGTTCGGTAGCACGTCCCCGCTGCGCGAGGCGCGGCCGGCCCTGCGCGCCCTTCCCCTCAGCAGCAGCTCGTCGCCGTGGCCGCCGCCGGCTCGGCGGTCACCGATGCGTCCGCCGGATCCGCGACGCCGCCGCAGCACGCCGCCCCGTCGACCGCCTCGCCGAAGAACGTCGCGCTGTCCGCGAGCACGGTGTAGATCTCCCACCGCTCGCCGTCGGGAGCCCCCTCGACCCAGAACTTGTCCTGCCTCGCATAGCAGCAGGTGGTGCCGCGCTCGTCGACCGAGCCGAGGCCGGCGGCTGCGAGCCGGGCCTGCTCGGCCTCGACGCCCTCGACCGAGGCCTGCTCGACGCCCAGGTGGTTGAGCGTGCCGCCCTGGCCGGGGTTCTCGAGCAGGACGAGCTTGAGGGGCGGGTCGTCGACGGCGAAGTTGGCGTAGCCGGGACGCGTCTTCGCCGGCTCGACGCCCAACAGCGCCGAGTAGAACGCCGTCGCCGCGCCGATGTCGTCGACGTTGAGAGCGAGCTGGATCCGGGACATGCGAGGTCCTCCGGGCTGGTCGGGACGACGGGTGGGGTATATATTCACAACCATCGATGGCTGAGCTAGCGAGTACATAGACGTGTGTCAATGCGTTCCAGGCAGATGAGGTGATGTCGATGGCGGCACGGGTTCACCTTCCCCCTCGCCCGCCGGTCGCGGCGCGGTCGCTGCCGGTTCTCGACCCGTCGCTGGTGGCCGCGTGCTGCGCCCCGCTCGCCGCCGAGGTGCTCTCCGCCGCCGACGCCGAGACCCTGTCGCGGCAGTTCGCCGCGCTGGCCGACCCGGTGCGGCTGCGGTTGGTGTCCCTGCTGGCCAACGCCGAGGGCGGCGCCGTCTGCGCCTGCGACCTGGTCGAGCCGGTCGGGAAGAGCCAGCCGACGGTCAGCCACCACCTGAAGGTGCTCACCCAGGCCGGCCTGGTGACCAGCGAGAAGCGCGGGCGCAACGTGTGGTACGCCGCCGTGCCCGCCGCGCTCGAGGCGATCCGCACGGCGCTCAGCCCCCGATGACCGCCATGCCCCCGATGATCGCGATCAGCGCGTTGGTGCCTCCACCCCCTGGCCGTCCGCGTGTCGGGGGGCTGAGGAACCAATGCCCCCGTGGAGGGACGCGGGCGGCGGCGGGCACGTTCGGCTCCGACACGGTCCGGGAGGCGCGTGGATGACGGTTCACCTGCACAAGCCCGCGGTCGCCGACGCCCCCGACGCACGGGTCGTCGCGCGGTTGTCCGGCGTCGACCGGTTCCTGCCGCTGTGGATCGGGCTGGCGATCGTCGCCGGGCTGCTGCTCGGCCGGCTCGTTCCGGGGCTCGACGACGGCCTGGACGCCGTGAAGGTGGGGCAGACGTCGCTGCCGATCGCGCTCGGCCTGCTGCTGATGATGTACCCGGTGCTGGCGAAGGTCCGGTACGACGAGATCGGCCACATCACCGCCGACCGGCGGATGATGGCCGCGTCGCTGGTCTTCAACTGGGTCGTCGGCCCGCTGGTCATGTTCGCGCTCGCCTGGCTGCTGCTGCCCAACCAGCCGGCCTACCGGACGGGTGTCATCCTCGTCGGGCTCGCCCGGTGCATCGCGATGGTGCTGATCTGGACCGATCTCGCGCTCGGCGACCGCGAGATGGCCGCCGTGCTGGTCGCGCTCAACGCGGTGTTCCAGGTGCTGCTCTACGCCGTGCTCGCCGTGTTCTACCTGAACGTGCTGCCGGGGTGGCTCGGGCTCGGCACGCAGGCCGTCGACGTGTCGATCGGGACGATCGCCAAGACGGTGGCGATCTTCCTCGGGATCCCGCTGGCCGCCGGGTACCTGACCCGCACCATCGGCGAACGACGTCGCGGCCGGGAGTGGTACGAGGGAACGTTCCTCCCGAGGGTCGGCCCGGTCGCGCTGTACGGGCTGCTGTTCACCGTCGTCGTCCTGTTCGCGCTGCAGGGCGACAAGATCACCTCGGATCCCCTCGACGTGGCGCGCATCGCGCTGCCGCTGCTCGGCTACTTCGCGGTCATGTGGTTCGGCGCGTTCTGGGTCTCCCGGCGCCTGCACCTGACCTACGAGCGCACCGCGGCGCTGTCGTTCAGCGCCGCCTCGAACGACTTCGAGCTCGCCATCGCGGTCGCGATCGGCGTGTTCGGCGTGACCTCCGGGCAGGCGCTTGCCGGCGTCGTCGGGCCGCTGATCGAGGTGCCGGTGCTGGTCGCGCTCGTCTACGTCTCGCTGTGGCTGCACCGACGGCTCGGCTGGCCGCCCGCGGCTCCCCCCGGCGACCGCCTGCCACTCCCATCGAAGGACCACCCATGACCGGTAAGCC
Organism: uncultured Actinomycetota bacterium; assembly: GCA_963835405.1. Lineage (GTDB taxonomy): Bacteria > Actinomycetota > Actinomycetes > JAFAQI01 > JAFAQI01 > CAWIFV01. The sequence goes on along the minus strand of CAWIFV010000016.1, from coordinate 67,189 downwards.
CGAAGTGCTGTTCGTCTGCGTGCACAACGCCGGCCGTTCTCAGATGGCCGCCGGCCTGCTCGACCACCACGCGCAGGGCGCGGTCGTCGTCCGCTCCGCCGGCTCCGCGCCCGCCGACACCATCAACCCCGCCGTCGTCGCGGCGATGGCCGAGGTCGGCATCGACATCCACGGGGAGTTCCCCAAGCCGCTGACCACCGACGCGGTCGAGGCGTCCGACGTCGTCATCTCCATGGGCTGCGGCGACGCGTGCCCGGTGTTCCCCGGGAAGCGCTACCTCGACTGGGACCTCGAAGACCCGGCCGGCAAGGACATCGAGACGGTCCGACGCATCCGCGACGACATCGACGCCCGCGTCCGCGCCCTGCTGGCCGAGCTCGCCGCGGCCGGGGCGTAACCCCAGCCGTCGCGAGGGGTGTTGCGAAGCACCGGTTCGACCTAGCATGGGTCACGCTTCGCGCTCCGGCCCTCGGCTCCCAGCGACGAGGGCTCGGCGACGTGAGGGCGGTGCCCAGTGAACGGACCCGACAGCGGGCTGATGCTTGCCGCTGACCAGCTGCGGATCGAGGTCGAGCTCGTCGACACCGTCGTGCGCGACCTGTTCGGTGTCGGGCTGACGCTGCAGGACGCCCTGGCCCACGTGCGCGGGCCGGGGGAGCAGCCCCTTGTCGCGGCGATCGACGGCATCGACGGCATCATCCGCAGGATCCGCGACGTCGCCCTCGAGCTGTCGCGGACCAGGCCCGACTCGTGGTGCGCGACGGGTGAGTCGGAGCAGACCGGCCGCGCCGGCGCGAGTTCGTGGTGATCGACCGGGACGGCTGGATCGGGCTGCTGCGTGACGCGGGCGGTGACGGCGCGTCCCGCCCGCGGCGCATCGCGGAGCTGTGCGTCGAGATGCTCGGCGTGACCGGCGCCGGGATCTCCCTGGTGAGCGACATGGGGCACCGCGGAGTGGTGTGCGCGACTGACGGGGTCTCCGAACGGATCGAGGAGCTGCAGGTCACGCTGGGCGAGGGCCCCTGCATCGACACGGTCCAGACCGGGGCCCCGGTGCTCGTCGCCGACCTGCACGACCTGGACGACGTCGCCGTCTGGCGCTGGCCGACGTTCATGGAAGCGGCCGCGGACGCCGGCGTACGAGCCGTTTTCGCCTTCCCCCTGCGGATCGGCGCGATCGGCCTCGGCGCGCTCGACATGTACCGCACCCGCCCGGGCGGCCTCGACGACGACCAGCTGTCGGGGGCGCTGCTCGGCGCGGAGGCGGCCGCGGTCTCCCTGCTGGGGCTCGACACCGCGGCCGAGCCGGCCCTCGACGCCGGGCTCGACACCGACGTCTCCTACCAGGCGCAGGTTCACCAGGCCACCGGCATGGTGATGGTGCAGCTGGGCGTGACCATCGAACAGGCGTTCCTGTCCCTGCGAGCGCGCGCATTCGCCACCGGCCGCCCGCTCAACGAGGTGGCCGCCGACATCGTCGAGCGCCGGGTACGCTTCTCCCTGGAGGAGTCATGAGCGAGGACGACACCCGCACCGGCATGCCCGCGGAGGTCGGCAGCCGGGAGCGCGCGCTCGCCCGCACCTTCGTCGTGCTAGCCGACACCCTGGTCGCCGACTACGACGTGGTGGACCTGCTCGATCGGCTGGTCGAAGCGAGCGTGACCCTGCTCGACGTCACCGCCGCCGGGCTGCTGCTGGACGACCAGAAGGGGCACCTCGCCCTGGTTGCCTCCTCGAGCGAAGGAACCCGTCTGCTCGAGGTCTTCCAGCTGCAGAGCAACGAAGGCCCCTGCCTCGACTGCGTCCGCAGCGGCGCCGCGGTCACCAGCGCCGACCTGGACGCCGACCGCGAGCGATGGCCACTGTTCGTCCCCGAAGCCCTCGCGGCGGGGTTCCGCTCCGTGACGGCTGTCCCACTGCGCCTTCGCGCACAGACGATCGGTGGCCTCAACCTGTTCAGCGACTCGTCCCGGCTGCTCGCCGACGAGGACCGTGCAGCTGGCCCAGGCGCTCGCGGACGTCGCCACCATCGGCATCCTCCAGCAGCGGTCGGTGCACCGGACATCCGTCCTCGCCGAGCAGCTGCAGCACGCGCTCAGCAGCCGGGTGGTGATCGAGCAGGCCAAGGGCGTGCTCGCCGAGCGCGAGCACGTCGGCATGGACGTGGCGTTTGCCACGCTGCGCAAGTACGCCCGCGATCACAACCTCAAGCTGGGCGACGTCGCGCTCGCCGTCGTCCGCGGCACGCTCGACCCGGACCGCTGACCGGCCCGTCGCGCCGGTCAGCGCGCGGCACCTCGCCGCCTCCTCCCGTAGAGGTCCATGTCGGCTCGGCGGATCAGGTCGTCCAGCGTGTCGCCGGGCAGCAGCTGGGCATGACCGGCGCTCAGGGTCGCCCCGGGCACGAGGTCGGCGAGCGCCCGACGGGTACGCCGGATGCTGGCGGAGGCGATGCGCGCCGTGCCCCCCGGGAGAGCGCACACGAACTCGTCGCCTCCGTAGCGCATGATGACGTCGTAGCTCCTGAGGCTCGCGCGCAACGCGGTCCCCGTCGAGGCGAGCAGTGCGTCGCCTCGTGCGTGCCCGTGCGTGTCGTTCACCTGCTTGAGTCCGTCGACGTCGAGGAAGATCACGGCGAGCGGCGCGGACGCGCGCTGCGCCCGGTCGATCTCCAGCTGGATGCGCTGTCGTCCCGGTCGCCGGTTCAGGGTGCCGGTGACCTCGTCGCGGTAGGCCTCCGCGAGGTACTCCGCCGCTCGCCTCCGGTCGGCGGCGGCACGCTGCCGGTCGGCGGCGGCACGCCGCCGGTCCTCGGCGGCGGACCGGTCGGCCGGCACCGGAACGGGGGCGCCTTCGTGCTGCGTTGACGCAAGGGCGGGGTCCGTACACCCCCGGATGACGTCCTCGATCTCGCCCAGCATGTCGACCAGCTCGTCGTGGACCCGTTCGTGGGTTCGAGGTACGAGTGAACGCAGCCGCCGCCTCGTGGTGAGCAGCGCCCGCAGCGTGCCCGCGGCGGGGTCGTTCGCGAGCTGCTCGCGCTCGTCGCTGGCCGCGTCGCGGTCGGGCTGCCGGTCAGGGCTGCGCCGGCGCACACCGGCCGGCCCGATCAGGGGCACGCTGGTCTCGGCGGGAGGCTCGTGCTCGTCGTGGGGCCAGGCAACCAGGTGCAGGCCGAAACCGGTCTCGCCGGTTCGTGGCTCGGCGAGGAAGCGGGCGCGGTGCGTGGCATGTGGGGCGCAGGCGGATGCGGGGACCAGGGTCGCGAGCGGCTGCCCCGGGCGGGCCCGACGGCCGGGTCCGAACACCTTCTCCGCCGGCCCGTCCAGGAGCACGATCCAACCCCGCGCGTCCACGACGACCAGGGCGTCGTCCGGCGCGGTGTCGACTCGCCAGCGCGCGCGCCGGTACGACGACCGACGAGCCGGGGGGCGGCTCGGGCCTGCATCGACATCGGGCGACGTCTGGTGGCCCGCGGTCACGGCGGTGCTCCTACCGCGCCGTCGTCGATCTTGGATCGGTCACACGTCTCGCCACCTTCAGGCCGGAGGTGTGGGCGGCGAGGGAGCACAAGGTCCGGACAGACCCGCGCGCGCAGACTGCCACAGTGTCGCACGGATGGGCCGCGGACGGCAGGGATCGGCGACGGGCTCCGGTCTCGACCCGTGCGGGGTTGACCCGAGACCTCGCTATTTGGCCCGAGCCGGGGCATGCTGGGCGACGTGGCGACGGTCCGGCAGTGACCGGCAGGGCTCCGGCCCGCGCCACCTTAGGGAGACAGCCATGGCAGGCAAGAACAAGGGCGGCCGTGAGACGCGCAAGCCCAAGCAGGAACGGAACAAGAAGCCGAAGGGCCAGACGCCGGTCCCGACGGACCCTGCGCTGGACGCCATCAACCACCCGGGCATTCGGCCGAAGAAGTAGCGTCACGCGGGTCGGGTTGCGGCGAACCCGTGCAACACTGGGGGCACTCCGCGCGCTTGGGTCTGCCCGGACCTTGTGCCCCCTCGCCGCTCGCGCACCACGCCCGAAGGCGGCGAAACCAGTGACCCACCTCATTCCCGAGCTGCACGTCGTGACGCCGCCACCCGCGGCCGCCCCCGACGTGGCGGCGCTGGATGCGCAACGACGTGCGGTCGGCGACGACATGAGCGTCCCCGCGGCACAGCCCGTGGCGAGGCCCGCCGACGACGCGAGGCCCTGCGCATGCGGCCACACCGAGCCGGAGCATGACGGCATCGCCCGGCGCTTCTGCGCGGCGACCTCGTCGGCCGGGCTCATGCGGGGCTGCATCTGCGGGGGAGCTCGACGCCCGCAGGGTGAGACGGCAGCGGTAGCTACGTGGTGCCGGTGCCCTCGACGGCTGCCGCCACCTCGCTCGCGCCCGGTTCTCCCAGCGTGATGGTGTAGTGGTTGGTGCCCGGCACCGTGCGCGCCGCCAGCGCGGGCAGTCGCTCCGTCCACTCCGTGACGACGTCGGGCGGGTAGAGCGGCGCGTCGTCGAGCAGCCCGCGCTCGGCGCGCAGGAAGGTCGTGGGGTGCCGCAGGCCGGCGAGGGCGGCGGGCAGGTCGCTGCCGCCGTGCAGCTCGGTCGAGTCGGCGGCGACGGCGTCGTACGACGTCCGCGACCGCAGCCGCGGCGGCTCACCCACCAGGTCGTAGTCGACGTAGTCCTGCACCGCGTCGCTCCACGCCGGACCGAGCGCGGGGTGCCGGCGCCAGAAGTCCCGGTAGTCCTCGCGCGACGCGAACGTCATCGACAGCCGCTGCGCGGCCGGGCCGAGCACCGCCTCGAGGAGCTTGTCGTCGGGCACGCCCGGTGGCGTCGGGATCGGCAGGCCGCCGTCGACGAGGACCAGCCGCTCCACCCGGTCGGGGTGGCGGTGCGCGAGCACGACCGCGACGAACGCGCCCATCGAGTGGCCGACGACCACGGTCCGGTCGACGTCGAGCGCGTCGAGCACCCGCACCATGTCGTCGGCGTGCCGCGCCATCCCCCAGGGCCCGGGCAGGCCCGCGCTGCCGCCGCGACCGCGCAGGTCGGGAGCGACCAGCCCGGCGACCCGCGACGCCACCACGGCCCACGACAGGTGCGAGGCGGTGACGCCGTGGATGGCCAGCGCCGGCTTCGCCCGGCCCCACCGGCGGGCGACCATGGTGCCGCCGTCGACCGGCACCTGCAGCAGGGAGCCGCTCACCGCGCGGTCCAGCCGCCGTCGAGCACGATCGACGTGCCGTTGACGAACGACGCCTCCGGGGCGCACAGCCAGGCGAGCGTCTCGGCGACCTCCGCCGGCTCGACCAGGCGCTTGATCGCCGGCTCGGCCAGCATGACCTTCTCGACGACCTCCGCCTCCGGGATGCCGTGCCGCTGCGCCTGCGCGGCGATCTGGTTCTCGACCAGCGGGGTGCGCACGTAGGCGGGGCACACGCAGTTCGACGTCACCCCGCGCGGCCCACCTTCGAGCGCGACCACCTTCGAGAAGCCCTCCAGCCCGTGCTTCGCGGCGACGTACGCCGACTTGTACGGCGACGCCCGCAGCCCGTGCACCGACGAGATGTTCACCACCCGCCCCCAGCCCCGCTGGTACATGCCCGGCAGCACCGCCCTGGTCAGGTGGAACGGCGCGTGCAGCATCACGCGCATGACGAGCCCGAACCGCTCCGGCGGGAACTCGTCGACCGGGGCGACGTGCTGCAGGCCCGCGTTGTTGACGAGCACGTCGGCGGACAGGTCGGCACGGTCGATCGCGGCGGGGTCGGCGAGGTCGACGACGAGAGCGTCGCCGCCGATCTCGGCGGCGACCAGCCGGGCCGCAGGCTCGTCGATGTCGACCACTGTCACCGCCGCCCCGGCCTCCGCCAGCCGCCGGGCGCAGGCCGCCCCGATCCCGCTGCCGCCGCCGGTCACCACCGCGCGCTTGCCGGCCAGGTCCACCGCACAGCTGCCCACCGTCACCGTTCCTCTCCCGCTCGGACGACGGTCGCCGCCCACGTGTAGCCGGTGCCCGCCGCCAGGAGGAGCACCACCGCCCCGTCGCCGATGACGCCCGACCGGCGTCCGCGGTCATAGCCGAGCAGCGGGTCGACCCCGCTCATGTGCCCGGTGTCGTCGAGGTACGCCGCCTGCGCCGGCGGCACGCCCAGCCGGTCCAGGATCGCCGCGTGCATGCTCGGCTTGACGTGGATGGCGCACACGTAGTCGATGTCGCGCACGCTCAGCCCGGACCGTTTCGTCGCCTCGTCGGCGACGGCGACGAAGTTGTCCAGGCTCACCTCGTCCAGCCGCCGCTTCATCGCCGCCGGCTCGGCGACGTCGAGACCGTGCCGTCGCTGCACGACCGACGCGACGGAGGCCGGTTCGACGCTGCCACCGGCCGGCACCCGGACCTGGTCGGCGAGCGAGCCGTCGGTGACCATGTGCGATCCGAGCACCTGCCCGGTCCGTCTCCCGCGCACCAGCAGCCCGGCGACCGCGCCGTCGCCGAACGGGTACATGAACCGCGCCCGCGGGTTGGCGTAGTCGACGAGCGCCGACTCCCGCGACGCGGCCACGATCAGCGCCGTACGCAGCTCCGGCTCCGCGACGAGCAGGTCACGGGTGACCCGCAACGCGACCGGCGCGCCGCAGGAGACGTAGTCGAGCTCGAGCGCGAACGCCCGGGTGCACCCCAGCAGCTGCGTGATGCGCGGAGCTGCGTGCCAGACCGGGTGGTCCTTCCAGGTCGAGCCGAAGTAGACGACCACGTCGACGTCGTCGGCCGCGACGCCGGTCTCGTCGAGCAGCGCCCGCCCGGCCGCCGCGGCCATGTCGCTCACGTGCTCGTCGGCGGCCGCCCGGTGCTTGCCGCGCAGCCCGAGCTTGGTGACGACGACGTGCTCCGGGATGCCGGAGGCGAGCGAGATCTCGGCGGCGGGCGTCCACGCCGACGGCAGGTACGACGCTGTTGCCACCAGCCCGACCGGGGCGCGGTCGCCGAGGTGCAGGGCGGCAGGGCTCATGCGCCGAGACCCCGGGTGATGAAGGCGATCACCTCGTCGAGCACCTTCTTCGGCACCCGGTCGGAGTCGCCCCACAGCACCCAGCGCAGCCCGATCATCTCGCCGATGCCCATGAGGACCCACGCGACGACGTCGGGGTCGAGCGCGACGATCTCCCCGTCGTCGACGGCGTGGCGCAGGCCCTGCGCGTAGCCCTCGACGATGCGCTCGTAGTGGGCGTGCATCGCCTTGGGCGAGACGAACTCCGCCTGCCGGATGACGCGGTAGAGCGCCGGGTGCTCGGCCGTGAGCCGGAAGAACGCGGCGAACCCGAGCCGCTCCTTCTCGGCCCGCGTCGTCCCCTTCGCCGCCGCCTCCGACATGGCCCGCCGCACGCGCCGGTTGAGGTCGTCGACCAGCTCGTCGAAGATCTGCTGCTTTCCGGAGAAGTACTGGTAGAACGTGCCCTGCCCGACGCCCGCGGCTTCGGTGATCTTCACCATCGACGCGTCGTGGTAGCCGACGCTCGGCGAACACCTGCTCGGCCGCCTCGAGCAGCCGCTGCCGCGTGCGGTTCCCGCGCGCCGTGCGGGGTGTGCGGATCACCGGTTGTGACTCGGTCACTTCGCCCCCTCGTCGACGTACGCGCGCCGAAGCTCGGCCTTGAGGACCTTGTCGACGCCGGAGCGCGGGAGGGCGTCGATGACGCGCACCTGCCGCGGCACCTTGAAGCGCGCGAGCCGGTCGCGGCAGTGCGCGAGCAGCTCGTCGGGCGTCGTAACTGCTCCCGGTCGCAGCACGACCACAGCCATCCCGGCCTCGCCCCACCGCTCGTCCGGAACCCCGATGACCGCGACGTCGGCGACCGACGGGTGCTCGTGCAGCACCGTCTCGACCTCCGCCGGGTAGACGTTCTCACCACCGGAGATGTACATGTCCTTGAGCCGGTCGCAGATCCGGTAGAACCCCTCCGCGTCGCGCTCGGCGACGTCGCCGGTGCGCAGCCAGCCGTCCCGGACCGCGGCGGCGGTCGCCGGGTCGTCGCGCCAGTAGCCGGCGAACACGTTCGGGCCGCGGACGACGAGCTCGCCCTCTCCCGGCCCGTCGACGAGGGCGCCGGTCGCGGGGTCGGCGAGGGCCACCTCGACATGGGGGTAGGGCCTGCCGGCGTGGCCCAGCTTGCGGACGGCGTCCTCTGCCGGCAGGCACAGCACGTTCGGCGCCGCCTCGGTGAGCCCGTAGCCCTGCACGATCGCGACGCCCCGCCGCTGCCACCGCCGCAGCAGCGCCTCTGGCATCGGGGCGCCGCCGACCACCGCCTGCCGCAGCGACGACAGGTCGGCGTCGTCGAAGCCCGGCTGCTGCGCGAGGAACAGGTAGGTCGCGGGCACGCCCATCATCGTCGTCACCCGCTTGTCCTGCAGCAGCCGAAGCGCCCGGCCCGGGTCGAACGACCGCTCGAGCACGACCGTCGCGCCCTTCCACCAGGCGAGCAGCGGCTGCACGTTCCACCCGCCGACGTGGAACTGCGGCAGCACCTGCAGCACCACGTCCGCGCCGGTGATGTCGGCGGTGCGGTCGAGCGCGAGGTTGGTCCAGAAGCAGTTGGCGTGGGTGAGCAGCGCGCCCTTCGGTCGGCCCGTGGTGCCCGAGGTGTAGATCAGCAGCAGCGCGGTCGTCGTCGGCGACGCCGAGCGTCGACCCGCTCCGCCGGGCACTGTCCGCACCCCGGCCGGCAGCGGCGCGAGCGGCTCGACCCGGCGGGGCGTGGCCGGCGGCCGCGGACCGCCGCGGCGCGCCGGCTCGGCGTGCTCGGGCTCGACGAGCAGCAGCGCGGGCTCGGCGTCGTCGAGCTGGTAGGCGAGCTCGCGGGCGCGAGCCGCCAGTTCAGCGGCAGCAGCACCAGGCCCGCCTTGGCGCAGGCGAAGAGCACCTCGACGTGCTCGGGCTGTTGCCGGTCAGCGTGGCGACCCGGTCGCCGGGCCGCAGCCCGGCGCCGAGCAGTGCCGGCGGCGCAGGCCTCCGCCCGCACGTCGAGCTCGGCGTAGGTCGTCGGCCGGCCTCGCAGTCGATCGCCACCCGGCCCGGTGTCGCACCGCGCGGTCGCGCACCCAGCGCCCGAGGGTCAGCAGCCCGCCGCCATCGGCCGCCCCCTTCGTGGCGGCCCCAGCCGGCGCGCCTCGCCGGCGCGTCGAGGTCGGCGGCGCGCCGTGCCGGCCCGTCGGCCCGGAGCGGCGGACAGCGGCGTCCGGGCCGGCGCCGCGACGCGACCCGGCGATCCCCCCGGGCACGAACAGGACCACGAGCGACGAACAGCAGCGCCGAGCACGAACAGCGGCTGGGACAGCGGCACCCGCAGCACGCCGGGCAGGCGGCGACCGCGCCCGAGCCGGCCAGCTCGCCGAGCCGCTGGTCGAGCCAGATGTAGAGCACGCCGCCGACGCACGGCCCCCAGCGGCGTGCCCGGCCCGCCGAGCACCACCATGACCAGCAGCGACAGGGTGAAGTCGGAGCGTGGTCACCTGCGGGTGCGCGCCGGCGAGCAGCAGCAGGTAGACCACCCCGCCCAGCGTGGCGAGCAGCGACGGCGAGCACGAAGGCGACCAGCTTGAAGCCGTAGGGCCGCAGCCCCAGCACCTCGACCCGCCGCTCGTTCTCGCGGATCGCCTGCCACACCCGGCCCGGCGGCGACGAGGTCGAGCCACCAGGCGACCGCGTAGACGACGACGAGCAGAGCCAGCGCCAGCCAGTACAGGTTGCCGGTGTTGACCACGCCGACCAGCGCCGCGGGCAGCCTGTCGGTACGGGCAGCGCCGAGCCCCTCCTCGCCGCCGGTCAGCCGCGCGGGTCCTGGCTGACCAGCGATCGAGCCGGCCTGCGCGAACGCCAGCGTCACCATCGCGAAGGCGATGCCGCCGACCCGCAGGCTGACCGCGCCGAGCAGGACGCGGCAGCACGACGCCGGCGACCGACCGCGACGCCGACCGCGGGGAGGAACGACAGCCCCAGCGAGCTCATGGCGATGTCGGTGGCGTAGGCGCCGGCGCGAAGTACAGCGCGTGCCCGAAGGAGAGCAGCCCGGTGCAGCCGAAGAGCAGGTCGTAGCTGACCGCGAGCGCCGCCGAAGAGCAGGCACAGCGCGAGCAGCTGCAGGCTGCCCGGGCGAGTCGAGCCGGCCCGGGCAGGACGCCCGGGACGTCGAGCAGGCGTAGCAGCGCGAGCAGCAGCAGCACCGCGACGAGCGCCGGCGACCGACCGCGCCGCGCGAGCCGCCCGGGGGCGCGTGCGACGCGGCTCATGGCGCGGCCGTCCCGGCGCAGGCCGCCGCGGCCGCACCAGCAGCACGACGGCGAGCAGCAGGACGACGCCGATGTCGCCGACGCCCGCGCGCGGCGTAGTAGTTGGCGAACTGCTGCACCAGCCCGACCACCACCGCCGGCGATCGCCGACCCGGTCAGCGAGCCCGAGCCCGCCGATGACCACGACGATGAACGCGAAGATCAGCAGCGAGGTGCCCAGCGCCGGGCTCGACCGAGCCGAAGTAGACGCCGGCGAGCGCGCCGGCGAGCGCGGCCGCGGCGCCGCCGATGGCGAAGACCAGGGTGAACGCGCGGCGCACGTCGATGCCGAGCGCGGTCACCATCGCCCGGTTCTCCACGCCCGGCCCGGACGACCAGCCCGTACCGGGTCCGGCGCAGGAACGCCAGCAGCCCGACGAGCACCAGCGACGGCGACGCCGATCACCAGGAACCGGTCGTTGGGGATCCGCGCGCCGGCGATGCTCGGTGGTCGCGCGGACCCATCCCGGCGGCGGCGAACGTGCTTCGGGGTCGGCGCCCCAGATGCCGCGCAGCAGCGCGACCAGCCAGAGCGCGAGCCCGACGGTGACGAGCACCTGCTCGATCTGCGCGCCGGTAGAGCGGCCGGATGAGCACCAGCTCGACGGCGACGGCGACCAGCGCGCCGGTCGCCGTACCGACCAGCAGCGACACAGCGAGCTGCAGGTCGGAGCCGACCGGTCGAGGTGCTGGCCGACGCCCAGCCGAGCGTAGGCGCCGACGGCGAGGAACGCGCCGTGGGCGAAGTTGAGCACGCCCATCAGGCCGAAGATCAGGGACAGCCCGGAGGCGACCAGGAAGTACAGCGCGCCGAGGCCGAGCCCGGTCACGGCGAGCAGGACGAGCGTGCTCACGGTCGCACCACGCCTGGGCGTCGGCCTCCGCGGGGTCGCCGAGCCACGCCGAGCAGCCGGCGGGTCAGCTCGGCGTCGGCGAGCAGGTCGGCGGCCGGGCCGGTGTGCGCGACCCGGCCGTCGGCCGATGACGACGCCGTGCCGGGCGAGCCGGCGTACCGACGGCCAGGTTCTGCTCGACGAGCAGCACCGGCCCGCCTCCGCGGCGCGCTCGAGCAGCGCCCGGCCGACCTCGGTGACCACCGCGCGGCGCCAGCCCCTTGGTCGGCTCGTCGACGAGCAGCAGCCGGTTGTCGTTGAGCAGCGCCCGGGCGAGCGACAGCATCTGCTGCTGGCCGCCGGACAGCGTGCCGGCCGCGCTGGCCGCGACGCGCTCGGCAGCTCCGGGAACAGCTCGTGCACCAGGTCGTAGCGCGGCTGCGGCGCCGCGCTCGGCGAGCCGCAGGTTCTCCGCGACGGTCAGCCCGGCGAACACCTCGCGGTCCTCGGGGACGTAGCCGAGGCCGCGGCGGACGATCCGGTGCGTGCGGCTCGCCGGCGATCTCCTCGCCCGCGAACCGCACCGCGCCGGTGCGCGGCACCAGCCCGAGCACGGCCGCGACGGTGGTGGTCTTGCCGACGCCGTTGCGGCCGAGCAGCGCGGTGACGCCGCGTGGGCGGCACGCCGAAGGTCACGCCCTGCAGGATGTGCGACCCGCCGATGCGACGGTCGTCGCAGCGTCGCGCACGCGTCGAGCACGGGTGGCCGCGGGCGGCGGTCACAGCGCCTCGCCGAGGTAGGCCTGCTGCACGGTCGGGGTCGGCCATCACCGTCTCCGGGGTGTCGCAGGCCAGCAGCGCGCCGTGGTGCATGACGGCGACCCGGTCGGCCAGCCCGAGCACGACGTCCATGTGGTGCTCGACCATGACGACGGTGCGCCCCTGCTCCCGGTGCACGGCGCGGATCACGTCGGTGAGGCCGGGCACGTCCTCGGCGCTGACGCCGGCCATCGGCTCGTCGAGCAGCATGCACCGCCGGGTCGGTGGCGAGCAGGATCGCGAGCTCCAGCTTGCGCTTGTCGCCGTGCGAGAGGCCGCCGGCGACGGCGACTCGCGGTGCCGGCCAGCCCGACCTGGTCGAGCGCCTCGCGGGCGGTCCGCACGGCGCGCCTCACCGCGGTCGGCCCGCCGCCAGCAGCTGCAGGCTGCCGCCCAGGCGGGCCTGCGCGGCGAGCCGGACGTTCTCGAGCACCGGCAGCCCGGGAAGACGCTCGAGGTCTGGAAGGTGCGGCCCAGACCCGCCCGGGCCCGCCGGTGCGGCGGCCACGCGTGACGTCGTGCCCGTCGCAGCTCGGACCGTGCCCCCGGTCGGGGTCAGCGAGCGCCGGAGAGCAGGTTGAACAGCGTCGTCTTGCCCGCGCCGTTCGGCCCGATGACGCCGAGGAACTCGCCGGCTCGCCGACCGTCGAGGTCGACGCCGTCGACGATGCGTCGCTCCGCCGATCGCGAGGGCAGGTCGCGGTCGGCGACGGCGGCCTCGGCGCGCGCGCGGCCACCGAGCCGCGCCTCGGTCTCGCCCGCCGCCGCGCACCGTCGCCGCCCTCGTTCCGCGTCAGTCCGATGTCAGCCGTCGCCGACGCCTTGGCCGGCGGCGCCACCTCGTCGGCGGCACCGTCTTGACAGCTTCGGCGCGAGCGACGCCGCCGGACCCCTCAGCTTGGCCTGGTACATCGGCTGCAGCATCGCGTGGTCCGCGGCGCGGATGGTCTCCTTGCCCTTGGGCGCGTCGAACTCCAGCCCTCGAGCGCCGCAGACCATCTTGTCGACGTCGTCGCCGTCCGCCTTCTCGATCGCGCGGACGATCATCTGCGCGGCGACGAACCCGTCCGGCGTGAACAGGTCGGCCGTGCCCGCCGGCCTTCTTCACCGTCGACCATCGCCTTGTTGACGGCGTTGTCCGGCGCGCCGGGGAAGTAGTGCGACAGGAAGTTGATCTTGCGCCGCCGCGCCGTAGGCGTTGTAACGAGGCGCTGTCGCCCAGCCCGGTGACGACCGTGGTCGCGCGAAGACGCCCTGCTGGTCGAGCGCTGTCCACATCGCCGCCGTCGTGTCACCGGCCCAGGCGACGAAGAGCAGGTCCGGCTTGGCCTGCTTGGCCTGCTGGGCGAACGGCGTGAAGTCGGTCGCCGCGCGGGCACGAGCAGGTCGCGTCGACCGTCGCGCCGGCTGCCGCCGAGGACCGCCTTGACCGCCGCGGCGTTGGCCTTGCCGAACGCCGAGTCCTGGGCGAAGACCAGCGACCTTCTTGCCCTTGGTGTCGCCGAGGATCGACGCCGCGGTGTTGACGTCCTGGTACGTCTCGCGGCCCGAGCGGAACGTGTACTTGTTGATGCCGGTGACCGCGTCGGTGGCGGCCGGCCCGGAGATGAACAGGATCTTGTTCTGCGTCGGCGAGCGGCGCGACCTGCACGGCGACGCCGGAGCGGTCCGGTGCCCGCGATGATCTTCACGCCCTTGCCGATGAGGTCCTTGGCCGCCGAGACCGCCTTGGCGGGGTCGCCGGCGTCGTCGACCTCGGTCACCTTGATCTTGTGCCCGTCGACCTTGCCGGTGCCGTCGTGGCGTAGTCGAGCCCGGCGTTGAAGCCGGCCCGGTACTGCTTGCCGTAGGACGCGAGCGCCCCGGTCTGCGAGTAGACCAGGCCGACCTTCGACCGCCGCCTTCGAGCCGCCGCCGCCACCGCTGCCGCTGCTGTCCGAGCCGTTGCCGTTGCCGCAGCCGGCGGCCGCCAGCACCACGCCCGTCGCGACGGCGGCGAGTGCGATGCGTCCCCCGCCGGACCTGATCCGTGACCGCATCCGGTCGCCTCCTTAGTCGGGAACTGGAAACCGCCGGCCTGAACCTGAGAGCCGATTCGGTTCTTGGGATTGAAGCGACGAGACCTGCTGGTGTCAAGGACCCGGCGTCATCGGCGACGGGTGCCGCACCTGCCATCGGAGGGACGCGGCTGACAAGGATGCCCTTACTAAGGGCAGCGTTATGAGGGGAAGACGGCGGATGCGGTGCACGCGGACGAGCAGGAGATGGGGCGCCACCATCAACGGCTACCTCTACGGCAACGGGCCGATGCCCACCGTCCACATCGGCGAGCACGTCCGCTGGTACGTGTTCAGCCTCGGGACCGAGGTCGACCTGCACACACCGCACTGGCACGGCAACACCGTCACCGTCAACGGGCGACGTACCGACCTGATCGAGCTGCTTCCCGCGACCGTGGTGACGGCCGACATGGTTCCGGACGACAAGGGCGTCTGTTCTCCCACTGCCACGTCGACGACCACATCAAGGCCGGCATGCAGACCCGCTACCGCGTCGCGTGACCGATGATCGGGCGGCACCGTCGGGCAGGATGCGACGGCGGGAGCCGGCTCGATCGGGAGGCGGGAGGTGCGCCGGTGACATCGGCTCGGGTGCGGCCGGTCCACGTCGACGTGCCCGGCGTCGGGGTGCTGGCCGCGGACCTCGGCGTCGTGACCGCGGGCGGGCCGACGGTCGTGTTCGCGCACGGCTCGGGCAGCAGCCGGCACAGCCCGCGGAACCGGGCCGTCGCCCGCCGGCTGCACCGGGCCGGGCTGGGCACCCTGCTGCTGGACCTCCTCACCCCCGCCGAGGAGGAGGCCGCGCGACGCGGCGGGCGGTTGCGCTTCGACGTCGACGCCCTCGCCCGTCGGCTGGCCGCCGCCGTCGACTGGCTGGACGGCCAGCCGCCGCTGCGGCCCGAACGGGTCGGCTACTTCGGTGCCAGCACGGGCGCGGCGGGTGCGCTGGTCGCGGCGGCTCGCCAGGGCGAGCGGATCGCCGCGGTCGTCTCCCGCGGGGGACGTCCCGACCTCGCCGACGCCGCTGCTCCCACAGGTCACGGCGCCGACGTTGCTGATCGTCGGTGGCCTGGACCAGCAGGTGCTGGAGCTCAACGAGCACGCGTTCGCGCGGCTGCGCTGTGCGAAGCGGCTGGAGGTGGTGCCGGGCGCGACGCACCTGTTCGACGAGCCCGGCACCCTCGAGCAGGTCGCCGAGGCTCGCCGCCGGCTGGCTCAGCCGGTGCCTGCGGTGAGGGCGACGCGGCCCGGCCGGCAGGGGCCGCTCAGCCGCGCCGGTGCGTCTCGTACATGCGGACGGCGACCACGACGCCCGGAGGCGGCGGTGAGGGCGGCGACGACCCAGATCGGCGGTGACCATGCCGAAGGCGTCGGCGAGCGACGCCGGCGAGCAGCGCGCCGACGGCGAACCCGCCGTCGCGCCAGAGCCGGTAGACGCCGACGGACCGGGCCCGCCAGGCCGGGTGGGCGACGTCGCCGATCGCGGCGAGCAGCGTCGGGTAGACCATCGCGGTGCCGACGCCGAGCAGGACCGCGGCGACGGCCCACGCGCCGAAGGTGGTGCCGACGGCGTACAGCGCGAGCGCGCCGGCCTGCACCCACATGCCGGCGGCGATCAGCCACTTGCGGCCCGATGCGGTCCGACAGCGCGCCGGTGACGAGCTGCCCGGCGCCCCAGACCGCCGGGTAGATCGCGGCGAGCACGCCGATCTGCGCCGACCGACAGGCCGTGGCGGCGAACAGCAGCGGGAACAGCCCCAGGCGAGCCCGTCGTTGAGGTTGTTCACCATGCCGGCCTGGCTCGCCGCGGACAGCGCCTTCTCCCGGAACGAGGTCAGGACGGCGACCTCGCGGGTGGTCAGCTCGCCGTGCAGCGCGTCGCCGGCGGCGACGTGCGCTGGCGGCCTCGTGCTGGGCGTGCCCGTGGGTCTCCTTCACCGCGAGCGCGGACAGGCCGAGGCCGAGCGCGATGAAGGCGGCGCCGAACAGGAACGGCGCGGGCCGCAGCCCGTAGGCGGCGGCGAGCCAGCCGGTGACCAGCGCGGTGACGGCGACCGCGCCGTAGCCGGCGGCCTCGTTCAGCCCCATCGCCAGCCCGCGGCGGGCGGGGCCGACCAGGTCGATCTTCATGATCACGGTGGTGGACCAGGTCAGGCCCTGGTTGACGCCGAGCAGCACGTTGGCCGCGACGACCAGCCACCAGCTGGGCGCCGTGATGAGCAGCACCGGCACCGGCAGCGCGACCAGCCAGCCGGCGACCAGCACCGGTCTTGCGGCCGAACCGGTCGGACAGCGTGCCGGCGAAGAAGTTGGTGATCGCCTTGACGGTGCCGAACGCGACGATGAACGTCAGCGCCGCGGTCAGCCCGGCCAGCTGGAAGGTTCCTTCGGCCAGCAGCGGGACGACGGTGCGCTCCTGGCCGAGGGTGCGCGCCGACCAGCGCGTTGACCGCGACCAGCAGGCGTGAACTGGGCGAGGTTGGCCCGCAGCCCCAGCCGCACCCGGGCGCGGCTCGGGCCCGCGGCGTGCCGGTCACGCCCGGCCGGCGGCGCCCCCTTCGTCGACGACCGGGACGGCGGAGGTCGGTCATCGCCTGCTCCTCCGCGGGGCGACGCCGGCCCGACGGTCCGTACCGGTACACTGTTCCATAGTTCCTCTGGAGGAGTGTAGCCGATGGGCGACCGGCCAGGCAAAGGAGCGGCTGTTCGAGCAGTTCGCCGCGGTCGGCAAGGCGCTGGCCAACGCCAAGCGGCTGGAGCTGCTCGACCTGCTCGCGCAGGGCCCGCGCAGCGTCGAGGCGCTCGCCGCCGCGGCCGGCTCGGGCTGACCACCTGCTCGGCGAACCTGCAGACGCTGCGCCCGGCCGGGCTGGTGACCACCCGCCGGGAGAAGACGAAGGTCATCTACTCGCTCGCCGGCCCCGACGTCGCCGCGCTGCTATGCCGGCGCTGCGCATCGGTCGCGCAGACCCACCTGGCCGAGACCGAGCGCGCCCGGCTCGCCTACCTCGGCGACGACGACGTCGAGCAGGTGCCCCGGGAGGAGCTGCTGCGCCGCGCCGAGGCCGGCGACGTCGTCGTCCTCGACGTCCGACCGGCCGAGGAGTACGCCGCCGGGCACATCCCCGGCGCGGTCTCCATCCCGGTCGACGAGCTCGCCGCCCGGCTGGCCGAGCTGCCCGCGCGACGTCGACGTCGTCGCCTACTGCCGCGGCGCCTACTGCGTGCTCGCCCACGAGGCGGTCCGGCTGCTGCGCGAGGCCGGGCGGCCGGCGCGCAAGCTCGTCGACGGCATGCTCGAATGGCAGCTGGCCGGCCTGCCGGTCGCCTCCGGCGCCGCCTGCCCGGCCGCCCCTGGGCGCCCACCGTCGAGCAGCTGCTGGCCGTGCTCCCGGCGCCGTCGTGACGCCTCCGCACCCCGCGGCGGACCCGGCTCAGGGGTCCCGCGCCGTGGTCGGCGGCCCCGTCAGGTGCGCGAGCAGGTAGTCGCGCAGCGCGACCGCGTTGTTGTGCTCGCGGTCCCGCGAGCTGTAGAGCAGCGTGACGTCCCCGGCGGCCGCCGCCGCGAGGAGGGGCCGCCATGCCTGTGGGCGCACGTCGAGCTCGGCGAAGTACCGGCGGCGGAACCCCTCCCACTTGCCGGCGTCGTGGGCGAACCACCGGCGCAGCTCGGCACTGGGCGCCACGTCCTTCAACCAGGCGTCCATCCCGAGTGCGTCGCGCCGGACACCCCGGGGCCACAGCCGCTCGACCAGGAAGGCCGCGCCGGGGGACCGTTGGGTCCCGTCGTACACGCGGACCAGGTGGATGGCGCCCACGCCACCTCCCGCTAGTCGGAGACGTCGACCTGGACCTGCCCGTCGACGACGCGCGTCGGGTAGGTGGCCACCGGTTGCGCCGCCGGGGGGTTGAGGACCTCGCCCGTGCGCAGGTTGAACCGCGACCCGTGCAGCCAGCACTCGATCGCGTGGTCGTCGACCTCGCCCTCGGACAGCGGCACCGCCTCGTGGGTGCACTCGTCGTGCACCGCGAACACCTCGGCACCGAGCCGCACCAGGCAGACGTCGACCCCGCCGACCACGACACCGGACGGGAGCGACTCCGCGAGCGTCGCCAGCGGGCAGGCAGTCGCCCAGCTCATCGCCCATCCCACCGTGTCGGGCGTTGCCACATCGGTGCACCCTCCCATGCCACGCCTACCTGGTCGCGCGCCGGCACGCCGCGGCCGCCCTGGCGTCGAGCCCGTCTGCACCCACGGACCCCGGGACTATCGTCGTACGACGGAGGCGTCCCGGCCCGCGGAGAGAGGTGCTGACGTCGATGACCGATTCACAGCCTGGCGTGCGCGTGTGCGTGCCGCTCACGGCCGGAGGCGAGGTCGACCCGCGCTGGGGCCGCGCCGAGCTGGTCGCGGTCGCCGACGTGGTCGCCGGTGGGGTGCGCGGCTGGGAGCAGCACGAGGTCGGGTGGGGGACCGCACACGACACGGGCACCGAAGGCGCCCACCACGCGCGGATCGCCCGGTTCCTTCGCGACCAGAAGGTCGAGGTCGTGGCCGCCAACCACGTCGGCGCCGGGATGCAGCGGATGCTCGACAGCATGGGCGTGCGGCTCGTCACCGGCCTGTCCGGTGACGCGCGGGCAGCCGCGCAGGCCGCCGGCGGGGGCTGAGCCGGCGACCGGCCGCGGCTGTCGGCGTCGGGCTCAGGCGGCGGCGCGGCCGATCCGCACCCGCCACACCTGCGGTCCCTGCTCGAGGTAGTCCCACTCGAACTGGTCGGCGTGCTCGGCGGCGAGCTGGTAGTACAGCGGCTTCGGGTCGTGGTCGTTGACCAGCACGAAGCCGTCGCCGGGGTCGAGCTCGACGTAGGTGCGGAAGATCAGCTCGTGGCGGCGGGCGGGTGGCTCCTGGCGGACATCGAGGATCGTGTCGGTGTCGGGCATCTGGCGTTGTCCTGTCTCTCGAGGTGGTTGACGTCGACCGTCGCCGGGTCCTGCCGACGGGCGGGTGCGCGGCGACGCACCGAGGCCGGTCAGGCCGCGGCTGCAGTCTGGTAGGTGGCGAACCGTTGCTGCATGGACGGCAGCAGGCCGGGCAGGTCGGTGCCGGGGTCGTCGGCGAGCGCGGGCAGCAACAGCTCGTTCTCCCGGCGGACGTGCCCGACGAACACCTCGCGGATCGCGCGCGCGACAGCGGCGGCGTCGACCCCGCTCGGTGCCGACGGGAGCTCGGCGGCGAGCGCGAGCAGCGTCTCGTGCTCGAAGAGCATCCCGGTGACCAGCGGGCGCAGCGTCGGATCGGTCGCCGCGGCGTAGAGCACGTCCTCCTCGGCCCGGGCGTGCGGGACGACGTCGGTGCTGAGCATCAGCCCGAGGTCGGCGACGGCGTCGTCGTAGGAGTCGCCCACGCGGACGGCGCCGACGACGGCGTCGACGTGCGCGGTCAGTGACGCCTGGAGCTCGGCATGGTGGGTGGTGATGGCGGAGACGATCTCGGTGGTGGCGGTCATGGTGTGTGCTCCTTGGCAGATGGGGTGGGGGGCTTCCAGCCGAGCTGCCGCTTGGCCCGCTCGGTCATGTCGCGGTCGGCGTCCCAGGGCGGTGACCAGACCACCTCCACGTCGACGTCGGGTGACCGTGACGACGGGGCGGACGACCTCCTGGATCTGCTCGGTGATGTAGGGGCCGAGGGGGCAGGCGGGCGTGGTGAGCGTGGTGACGACCCGGACGGCGCCGCCGGGTGCGACGGCGACGCCGCGCAGCAGCCCGAGGTCGACGATGTTGATGCCGAGCTCCGGGTCGATGACCTCGCGCAGCAGCTCGGTGATCGTCGCCTCGGTCGGTGGGGTGGTGAGCAGCTCGAGGGTGAGCATCGGCTAGTCCTCGGTCCGTGGTGGCAGCTCGGCGACGAGCGGGGTGTCGACGCCGAGCGGCCCGAGCTTCGCGGCGCCGCCGGGCGAGTCGAGTGGTTCCTCGCGGCCGGGCAGGACGTCGGTGAAGAACCGCGCGTTGTCCTCCGTGTAGTCGGCCCACTGGGCTCGGCACGTCGTCCTCGTAGAAGATGGCCTCGACCGGGCACACCGGCTCGCAGGCGCCGCAGTCGACGCACTCGTCGGGGTGGATGTAGAGGGCGCGTTCGCCCTCGTAGATGCAGTCGACCGGGCACTCCTCGACGCAGGCTCGGTCCTTGACGTCGACGCAGGGTTCGGCGATGACGTAGGTCATGAGTGGGGTCCTCTCGTGGATGTCGCGGCGGCGAGGGGCCGCAGGTGCGGGAGCCGAGGGCGTCGTACGCCGCTGCCGCCGGCCCTCGACGACGGCGGAGACGGTCACGCCGATGAAGCAGAGCAGCGCGACCTCGTTGAGCACGCCGCCGACCTGCCAGGCCGGCCGGCTGCCGGCCAGGTCGCCGCCGAGCAGGCGCAGCAGCAGCGAGGCGTGCAGCAGGAGGACGTGGCCGTAGAAGTGCGGGTGGTAGGGCACCGCGGCGCGGAAGACGGCGGGAACGATCACCGGGGCGTGCGCGAAGACCATGCCGATGACGAACCCGAGGAACAGGGCGTGCAGCTGGGCGTCGAACGCCGGGCCGTCGGACAGCGTGCCGAACCGCAACCACAGCACGCCGGCGGTGGCGAGCCAGCCGTAGCCGGCCAGCAGGCAGACCGCCATGTAGCGGGTCAGGCCCGGCTGCCCGTACGGTGCGCCGGGCCACGTCGTACCTGGCCAGCCAGCCGGCGCAGCGCGAGCAGTCCCGGCGCCGGCGACGCGCACTCCCGTCGACACGTGCGTGAGTGAGATGACGAGGCCGACCGCGAACAGCGCGCCTGCGGCGGTGAACGTCACCCGGGCGGTGCCGGTGACCCGGACGACGCGGGCGAGCTCGAGCCGCTCGCCGGCGATGGTCAGGACGAGGAAGCCGGCCAGCCACGGGACCAGCAGGGCGACGTCCCAACCGGCAAGCCACAGCCCGACGGCGACGACCCACGCCACCGCGCCGGCCGCCATCACCGCCAGATGCAGGCTCGCCTGGCGGCGGGCCGCCGCGACGTAGAGGCCGACCAGCCCGATCCCGGCGGCGGCGAGCAGCGTCTGGCCGACCCGCAGCCGCAGCCCGAGACTCAGTGCCAGCCCGCCCAGCCCGGCCGCGGCGGGGGCGAGATAGCCGGCCGGTTCGTCGATGGCCACGGCGCGTTCCAGGGCGATCAGCGTGCCGAGGAAGCCGAGGACCATGAGCGGGCCGTGCACCTCGGCGAAGTCCGGTCGCGGCGCCGGGACGGGCAGACCGAGCATGAGCAGTGCCGCCCACAGCCCGGCCAGCAGGGCCAGCAGGCCCAGCGCGCCGACCGCCAGCCGCGACCGGGGGACCCGGCGCCGGGCGGTCCGCTCGACCGGCGTCGCGGTCACGAGCCGGCCTCGGCCGCGCGCAGCCGTGCCACGCACAGGTTGGGGGAGACGAAGGGCTCGAGCGAGACCGCCTCGACCGGGGCGCGCAGCTCGCCCAACGCCCCCTGCATCAGTCCGAGGTGGATCTCGCAGACCACGTCGGTGTGCCGCTCGGCGACCTCCCGGAAGGGCAGTGGTGCAGCCGGACCTCGACGTCCTGGCTGTCCCCTGCTCGTGGCGGACCTCGGGCTGGAACCCGATCGCGTCGAGGACCCCGTTGAGCCGGGCCACCGCGTCCGTGGCGTCCACCCGGCGCGACGGCGCCGCCCGCTCGACCAGGTGACGGCCCCACGCGCGGCCCGCTTCGGTGGCGGCGGGGCCGGGATCGGCCAGCGAGGCCACCACCCCGGTGAGCATCTCGGCCAGCAGGGCGTAGCTGCGCGGTCCGGGCAGCTCGCCGCGCGCGGTGTAGAGGATGCGTGGCCGGCCCGGTGCGGCGCGCTCCTCGGCGTGGCGCTCGGCCAGCCCGTCGCTCGACCAGCGCGTCGAGGTGGAACCGTGCCGTGTTGACGTGCAGGTCGGTGAGCCCTGCGACGTCGGTCACCGTCAACGGTCGGCCGGCCTCGCGCAGCCGGGCGAGCACGTCGGCGCGCCGGCCCGAGACGGCGACGTTGGTGGTCGGGTCGGTGAGGCTGGTAGTGGTCATGTCTCGGCGCTCCCACGGACGGCTTCCGGTGGCCTTGCCTCGGTGCGGTCGCTCCGAGTATAAACAAGAAGTCGTTGTTTTTACTACTGCAAGTTCCGGGGCTCTCGGATCGCAGCGCACCGACCGACGCCAAGGAGATGAGCGTGATGCGTCACCACCGCGGTTCAGACATCGCCACCCGGACCTCCGCCGAGCGTGAGCGGGTGTACGCCGACTACCGCGGCCGCGTCGACCGCGCCCAGCAGCGGATGCAGGAGATCACCGGCCGGCCGCACCGCACCGGCCGACGCGCGCCGGGCCGCCGCCGAGCTCGACGCCGTCGTGCACGACGCCACCGCCGCCGCCGCCGGGCTGCTGAGGCAGTCGCAGCCGGCAGCTGTCCCCGCCCGAGGGCGCTGGCGCCACCGGCACGTCAGCCGCGCGCCCGTGCCCGCGGTGGAGCGGTGGTCGACCGAGCTCGTGCGGCTGTCCGGGATCGCGGTGTGGCTGCGGCGTACGACGCTCGACGACCTCGGCGTGCAGGTCCCCACCACGGTCCGCGTCGGCAACTACACCGCCAACGGCCCGCACATCGCGGGGCTCGAGCTTCGGTCCCGGCGACCGCGCCGAGCGGCACGAGCCGCGCATCGGCGTCGACCTTGCCGCGATCGTCGACCGTGCCGCGCGACGTCCCGCCCGCGGTGCCGGCCCGGCCGTGGCGCCCGCGCCGGCGCCGGCAGCGTGACCACCATGACGACGCTCACCCAGGCAGCACCCGACGGCCCCCTGCTCGACGAGCACAGCGTGCTGCTCTGGCAGACGTGCGCCTACGCCGACGACCTCACCGCCGCCACCCGGTCCGGTCGACGGCTGACCCCCGCGTTCGACGCGATGCTCGAGTTCCTGCACTACCGGCTGCTGCCGTACCTGCGGGACGAGGAGCGGCAGCTTCCCCCGGCCAGGCTGCGCGACGAGCACATGACGGGGCTGCTGCGCGCCGACCACGAACGGCTCCGTGCGGACGTGGACAACGTGGAGTCGAGCGGCACTCGCCGGCTGCTCGCCCTTGCCTCGGACGTGTTGGTCGACCGGCTCGATCACCACGTCCGGCGTGAAGAGCACTGGCTCGCGGACACCGGCGCCGCCGCCTCGGACAGCGCCGAGACGGACAGCGTCGAGACCGAGGCCTGGGCCGTGCCGCTGCTGCTCACCGACGACATCGACCTCGGTGCCCTTCCCGCGCGGCACGCGGGCAGCCTGGTCCAGCGGCGACTGCGGCGGATGCGTCCCGGCGAGACGGTCCGCCTCCGCGCGGACCATGACCTGCACGCGCTGTGGCGCCAGCACCACCGCGGCTCTCCGGCGACGCACGCCTGGGTCTACGAGGCCAGCGGACCCACCGGCTGGATCGCCCGCGTCACGCGCCGCGACGGCGGCACCTGACGCGGGGCGGGGGGCTGAGCAACCAGTCACCCGAGCCGTTGCTGCAGGATCGATGCCCCGGGACCGGTGAGCTCGGGAGCGACCCCCGCACGACCGGCGAGGACCATGAGCACGGCTTCCGCAGCACCTCGCGCTTCCGGTCCTCTGCCCCGCGCCCAGTCGAGGTCGGTGGCGACCAGCCGGACGCCGCGGGCGTGCCAGAACCCCCGCAGCGGAGGAGCGGTGACCGCGAACGGCAGTGCGCAGAGCAGCCGCTCGGCGGGGACCTGCCGTCGCATCCCGAGCGGTCGGCGCATGTCCTGGTGGTGCACCAGGGCGTCGACCAGTCCAACCCGACCCCCGAGCCGTGCGGTGGCGCCCTGCGGCGTCAGGTGCCTCCGCAGGAGCTGCCACCAGCTCCTCCGGGCCGAGGTCGGCGTACTCGGCCAGCGCCACCTGGTTGAGTCGCCCGGGACGCAGGCGGGCCTTGGCCAGCCGCCTGACCAGGTCGGAGCGGTCGTGCTCCTCGTAGCCGACGACGTGCGCAGCGACGTCGCGCACACGCCAGCCCGGACACAGGCTGGGGTGGTCCCACTGCTCCGGTCGCAGCGACGCCAGGAAGTCGGCCATGTCGGCCCGCTCCTCGCGGGCCATCGCCATCACGTCCATGCGCCGTTCTACCCGTCAGGCCGGCGCGGGGGCGAACAGCTCGACCTCGAGTCCGTCCGGGTCCCGGACCACGAACCCCGACCCGTACGCCGCATCGGTGATCGAGCCGACGTCGACACCACCGTCGGCGAGCCGGCCCCGCCAGCGGACGAGCGCGTCCCGGTCGTCGCAGGTGAACGCGACGTGCTCGAAGCCGGGCGCGGCCGAGCCCGTCAGCGCCAGCACCCAGCCGCTCTCCGGGTTGAGCAGCGTGACGTGGCCGCTGCCGTCCGCGGCGACCGCGCCGTCGACCCGGACCAGCCCGAGCGCCCGGGTGTACCAGCGCTCGCTGCGAAGCAGGTCGGTGACGGCGAGCGCGACGTGGTGGACCGGGCCGAGCGCGGCGTCGTCGCGGTCGCCGACGTGTGCTCGGGCCTCATCCTCTTCCAGTGGTGCCCCGACGATCGGCGCGCCGTGCTCCGCGCTGGCCCGCACGACCGTGTCCGCAGCCGGCTCCGGCTGTCCAGGGGGCGGGAGGCGGTGCTCGTCGGTCGGGGTGCCGACGGTCTCGATGAAGGACAGGAAGCTGTCGTCGGCATGCACGAGCAGCAGCCGGGCGGGCCGTCCGCCGGTCACTCGGAACGTGTGCTCCACGCCGTGCGGCAGCACGACGTAGGTCCCGGGGTGGGCGACGACGGTCTCGTCGCCACAGCGGACGACCACCTCGCCGTCGAGCAGCAGGAACGTGTCGTCCAGCGACTCGTGGACGTGGCGCGGCGGCGACCCGCCCGGTGGCACGGTCAGCTCGATGACCGCGGGCGAGCGCGGGGCCCCCGGCGGGTTGCGCAGTACGGCGAGCGTGCCGAGGAACCACCAGGCCCGGCTGCCCGCGGGTGAGCTGGCGAGCTGACGTTCGACGGGACGCGCGGCTGCGGCGACGGTCATGGTCGGGCACCTCCCAGTGGCAACGAAAGGGATCAGGATCTGCGGGCGCGGCGCCGCCGACGTCGCTGCTCGTCTTGCACGGTGGCGACGAGCGCGTCGATCGCCCACGCCACCGCCTGCTGCGCGTCCGGCTCGTCCAGCCCGCTGTCGTCGGTGATGCTCACCCACGACACGGCGCTGCACAGGTGTGCGATGACGGCAGTGGCCCATCGCGCCGTGGCCGGGTCGAGGTCCTGTGTGACAGGGGCCAGTGCCGCGGTGATCGCTGCGACGCGGTGTGCCCGGCTGCCTGAACGCGCAGTGCGTCCGGCGGTCGTCTGCACCAGCGCCCGGGTCAACGCCGGCCGCGTGGACAGCCGATGCGCCGCGTCCAGCAGGCTGGCCGAGATCTCCTCCGGACCGGCGATGTCGAAGGGCACCTGCAGCGACCCGTAGACGTGCTCGCCCACGGCCTGCAGCAACGACGCGCGGTCGGGGAAGTAGCGGTACAACGTCCGCAGCGAGATCCCGGCCGCTGCCGCCACGTCTCCCATCGACACGTCGTCGACCGCCCGGCTCTCCAGCTCCGCGACCGCCGCCTCGAGCACGGCCGCCCGGACCTGCTCTGCCTGTCGCTCCCGAAGGGAGAGCTGCGTGGTGGGCATGACATGACCATGCCAGACATGCACAGCAGTGTCAACAGCGGCTCGTGCCCGCTGCGGGCGTGCGGCAGCCACGTCAGGACGTGGGCTCGGCCGCCTCGGCGAGGGCGGTCAACGCAGCGACGTACGCCGAGGTCCGCGATGACGTGCACCATGACGCGCTCGAGGGTGACCGCGTTGCTGTCCTCGCACCACCAGGGACCCGTCCGAGCGCATCGAGCGGATGCTCCTCGAAGGCCGCCTCCGCGACCCGCTCCTCCGGCGTGGGCCACGGACGGCCGAAGGTGTCGCCGACGTAGCCGATCTCCACGGTCGCCATGTGCTGGACGATGCCGACCAGGTTGGTGCCGGTCCGCGTGCGCGCATCCGCAGGTCGCGGCTGCCGAGGCCGTCGAGCTTCCACAGCAGCGCGTCCCGGTGTGACTGCAGGTAGTGGCGCAGTGCTGCCTTGTGCTCTCGCAGGTCGCTCATCCGGACAGTCTCGGTGCTCATGCTCGTCCCGCGACCCGCTTTCGGCACTGCCCGGCACCGACATCGTGGCCGGCGCGGACCGGGAACCTCCGTTGATTCGTCCGGTTGCTGACGCTATGACGGGATCCACCGCAAGAAAGTCGGCTCGGAGCCGTGATGATCCGCGGCCCGGCTCGTTGTTGCGCGTGACCGCCCGTTCCGACGACGTCAACCGACGTGCATCCCACCCCGGCCCCGGCCGCGGTGGGATGCGCCGAGGGGCGGATCCAGACGAGGTGACCAGTGACCGAGAGGCTCGACGCCCCGCCGCTGTCCAGCGTGCCGGCGTTGGACCTGCTGGCGCTGGACTGGCATGCGGCGCCGGCGCACCCGCGCTCAGCCGTGCCGTGGCCGGAGCGGCTGACCACTGCCGCGTCCGACTTCCACGCCGCTCGACCGACGCCGGCGGCCGTCGTCACCGATGCCCTGCTCCTCGTCCTCGCCGCGCTCGCCACCGGTCACCAGGCCGTCGGGAAGAGCGTCGTCTTCGCGGTCGGCGTGGTGGCCGTCGGTGCCGTCAGCCACCTCTACGTCGACCGCGACAGCGTGCAGACCCGAGGCGTCGGCTGGCATCCCCGGACCGTGCTGCCGCCGCTCACCGTCGTCGCCGTCGGCTGCGTGCTCACCCACCTCACGTCGTTGGGCGACGGGGCGCTGCTCGCCATCGCGGCGCTCGTCGCCCTCACCGGTGCCCGTTCCGTCTCCGGGCTGTGGCTCGCCTTCGCCCGCCGCCGGGGCGTCGGCCTGCGACCGACGCTGGTCATCGGTCCCGACGATGCGGCGACGACCGTCTGCCGACGGCTCGCCGAGTTCCCGGAGGCCGGGCTGCGACCGGTCCGTCGGCTCGACTACCGCACCGCGGGCCGCCCGGGCGCGGTCGCGGTCGAGCTGGGGCGACGGATGATCGGGCACGTAGTGCTGGTGGCGCCGTCGACGGACCACGGCCACGTCGCCGCGGCGCTGCCGCGGCAGGCAAGCGGAGCGCCGTACGTCTCCGTGGTCCCGGCGCTGACCGAGCTGTACGTCGACCCGCGCGGCATCGCCGAGGTGGGCGGCATCCCGCTCGTCCCGCTGGGCCGGCCCACCCTGCTGCGGCGACGGTTCCCGGGCAAGCGCCTGTTCGACGTCGTCGGCAGCGGGTTGCTGCTCCTGCTGCTGCTCCCGCTGCTCGCCGTCGTCGCGGCCGCGGTCCGACTCGACGACGGCGGGCCGGTGCTGTTCCGGCAGCGCAGGGTCGGCCGGGGGGACCGCTCGTTCGACATCCTGAAGTTCCGGACGATGGTCGTCGGCGCCGACCGGATGCAGCTGACGCTCGCCGCTGACAACGTCACGGACGGGCTGCTGTTCAAGCTGCGGTCGGACCCTCGGGTCACCCGCGTCGGCCGGCTGCTGCGTCCTACCTCGCTCGACGAGCTGCCACAGCTGTGGAACGTCCTGCGCGGCGACATGAGCCTGGTCGGGCCGCGGCCGCTCGCCGTGGAGCCGCACGCGTTCTCGTTGCAGGAGCGCGAACGGCACACCGTCCGGCCGGGGATCACCGGCTACTGGCAGCTGTCCGGCGGCAACGAGCTCAGCTACGCCGAGATGATCCGGCTCGACCTCGCCTACATCCGGCACTGGTCGCTGTGGCTCGACCTGCGGCTGCTGCTGCGCACCCTGCCCGCGCTCGTCCACCGGCACGGTGTGGCCTAGGAGCCCGGTGTCGTGCGCATCCTTCACCTGAACGACTTTGCCTGCGGCACCGGCGGCGGTGCCGAGGTCTACGTCGAGCGGCTGGCGAACGCCCAGCGCACGATCGGCGACGACGTCACCGTCATGGCACCACCCCCGCGCGCCGGCCGCTGGCCGGTCGCCGACGTCTGGAGCGTGGACGCGCGGGGCCGGGTGCGGGAGGCGGTACGACGCCTGCGTCCCGACGTCGTCCACCTGCACAACGTGGCCCGCGAGCTGTCCCCCAGCGTCCTCGGTGCCGCCGAGGGCGTGCCGATCGTGATGACCGTCCACGACCTGCGCCTCGTCGGGGGCTACGAGCACCCGCGCCGGTCCGTGCGCGGCGCCGCGGAGCGGGCGCTGACCTCACCGCTGCTGCGCACGCAGGTGCGACGCCACGTCCGTCGTCTCGTCGCGGTCTCCTCACCCGTCGCCGCGGCCCTGCGGGAGGCCGGCTTCGGGCCGGTGTCCACCGTGCCGGTGCCCGTCGTGGCTCCCGCGGTGCCGCTGCGGGCGCCGAGCCGGTCGCGGGACATCGTCTTCGCGGGTCGCCTCTCCCGCGACAAGGGCTGCCACGTGCTGGTCGACGCGGTGGGCATCCTGGCCGCCGCCGGCGCCCCGGTGCGGCTGGTGGTCGCCGGCGACGGGCCCGAGCGCGACCGGCTGGTCCGCCAGGCCGCCCCGTTGGGCTCGGCGGTGCGGTTCCGCGGACGCCTCGACCCGGCCGGCGTCTCCGCCCTCCTGGCAACGGCGCGTGCGGTGGTCGTGCCGTCCATTCCTTGGCTGCGTCGGGAAGGGGCCCCGCTGTCGGCCGCGGAGGCCGCGCGACATGGTCGGCCGGTGATCGGCAGCGACGACCCCGGGCTGGCGGAGCTGGTGGCGGGCTGTGCCGGAGTCGTCGTACCTGCGGGTGACGCCGGTGCGCTCGCCGATGCCCTGTGCGCGATGCTGTCCGACGACGGCTACGTCGACGAGATGGGCCGTCGCGCTGCCGCCGCCGCCGAGCAGCGGCACGAGAGCGTCGCGGTCGCCCGCGCGGTTCGTGACGTGTACCACCAGGTCCTGACCCGTCCGGGCAGCAGGAGGAGCACGTGTCGCGTCCCGCGGTGACGGTCGTCGTGCCGTGTCGCGACCGGCCGCAGCTGCTCGACCGGTGCCTGGCGGCGCTCGCCCGGCAGGTCGGGCCCGACGACGAGGTCATCGTCGTGGACTCCGCGTCGACGACCTCGGATGTGGCGGCGGTCGCGCGGCGGCACGGCGTGCGGCTGCTGCGCTGCGACCAGGGCGGCGCCTCACGGGCGCGCAACGCCGGCTGGCGGTCGGCGATCCACCCGGTCGTGGCGTTCGTCGACGACGACGTGCTGGTCGACGACCGCTGGGTCGAGGAGATCACCGCACCGCTGGCCGGCGCCGGCACCGGTTTCGTGGTCGGCCCCTACCGGCTGCCCGAGGACGCGGTGCCCGACGGGCCGTCCGCGACGCTGACGACCGTCGAGCCACCGCCGGTCATCACCGCCCCGGCGCGCGGCGTCTTCGGCGCGGGCAACCTCGCCCTGCCGCGCTCGGTCCTCGATCGGGTCGGCGGGTTCGACGAGCGGCTGGGTCCGGGGAGGAGGCTGCCGGCGGGCGAGGACATGGAGATGCTCGACCGGGTCCTCGACCTGGGGCTGGTGGGGCGGTACGCGCCCGCGGCGGTCGGCCGGCACGTGCGCTGGCGCTCGGAGGCCGACAGCGTGCGCCTGCAGTGGGCCTACGGGCTCGGCATGGGCGGCCGGGCGGCCGCCGCCTTCCGTCGGCGCCCCTCCGCGGGCGTGGCCATGGTCGGCGACATGCTCCGGCTGAGGGGGTTGGTCACGGCGGCGCGGCGGCTGGTGCCGTCCCGGCGCCCAGCCGTCCCTGGCGGTGCTGCCTCGCCCGGTCCGCCCGACGTGAGCGGGTGGCTGGGCCCGGCGCTCTGGCGGCTGGGTGCGATCACCGGCTTCGTGGTGGGCCTGGTCCGGCTGCACCCTCGGCCCGCGGGCCCGTGACCCCCGACGTCACCGTGGTGGTGCCCGTGCGCAACGCCGCGGCCACGCTGCCCCGGCTGCTCGACGCGCTCGCCGCGCAGGTGGGGATGGCGTCGTACGACGTCGTCGTCGCGGACAACGGCAGCACCGACCGCACCGTCGAGATCGCCCGGGCCCATCCGCTGCGGCCCACCGTCGTGCACGAGCCGCGTCGCGGGTCCTACGCCGCGCGCAACGCGGGGCTCGCCGCCGCCGCCGGTGAGGTGGTGGCGTTCACCGACGGCGACTGCGTGCCGGACCGCGGCTGGCTGCGGGCCGGCCTGCGCGCGCTGGACGGTGCAGAGCTGGCCGGCGGCCGCGTCGAGGTCATCACGAGCGAGCGACCCAACGTGTGGGAGCGCCTCGACGCCGGTCACTACCTCGACCAGCGGCGCAACGTCGAGCAGCAGGGGTTCGCCGCGACCGCCAACGCGTTCGCCCGGCGGGCGGCGATGCGGCGGCTGGGCGGGTTCGCCGGCGAGCTGCGCAGTGGCGGCGACCGGGGCTGTGCCGACGCGCACTCGACGCCGGCATGCGGCTGACCTACGCCGACGACGCGGTGGTCTGGCACCACCCACGAGCGAGCTGGCGGGAGACGTGGCGGCTCAACCGGCGGATCGGCTACAGCCTGCGAGACCTGCACCGGCTCGGGCTGCACGACGCCTGGTGGCACGACCGGCAGATGGTGCTCTCCCCCCGCTGGGCGCGCGGCACCAGCTCCACGCCCGGCGTCCGCACCAGCGCGCCGGTCGCTGTCGGGGTGTGGCTGACCGTGGTCAGCGGCCGGTGGGTAGGCCGGCTAGCTGGCCGCTGAGGTGCGCCACCCGGTGCTCGGCGAGGCCCCTCTTCGCCTGCAGCCGCAGGTAGACCTCCTCGACCCGGTCGGTCATGGCGTCCCAGCTGTAGGTGTCGAGCACCCGGCGGCGCAGCTCGTCGGCTCCCGCGCGCACCGCCGCACCGCCGGTGAGGGTCGTGACGATCTGGTGGCGCAGCGCGGCGGCGTCGCCGGCCGGGAACAGCAACGCACCCGGCCGCGACCGTTCGACGATCTCGGCCAGCGGGCCGATGTCGCTGGTGACGACGGGCACCCCGAACGACGCCGCCTCGAGCAGCGTCAGGCCCTGTCCCTCCAGGTCGGACGGCATCACGAACGCCGCGGCGTTGCTGTAGAGCGCGGCGAGCTGCCGGCCGTAGACGTAGCCGGCCATCAGCACTCTCGGGTCCCGGTCGGCGAGTGCCTGCAGCTGCTGCACGTAGCCGTCGGAGAAGGAGGTGCCGCCCGCGACGACGAGGCGCTTGTCGGTGTCGACCCCGCGGAACGCCTCCAGCAGCAGGTCCGCCCGCTTCTCCGGCACCAGCCGGCCGACGTAGAGCAGGTAGGAGCCGGGCGTCAGCCCGTGCTCGTCGGCCCACTCGCCGAGTGGCTCTGGCCGCTGCCTCGCGACCCCGTTGGGGGTCACCGTCGTCGGCCGGTCGTGCGTGGAGCGGTAGTGGGTCGCCAGGTAGTCCGACACGACCAGCGTCTCGTCGGGCACGCGGGCGGACAGCCGCTCGCCGACCCGCAGCACCCGCTGCGCCACGCGTCCCCACTTGGCGCGCTGCCCGTCCAGACCGTGCACCGTCTGAACGACGGAGCAGTCGCCGAGCGCGCGGACGAGCGGTGACACCAGCCCGGGGCCGAGCGCGTGGAAGTGCACGATGTCGTGCCGGGAGCTGAACGCCTGCGCCGCCGACGCCACCGTGTGGCTGATGGCCTCCAGGTGCTTCGTCGGGACGCTCGGCAGGTGGTGCAGTCGCATCCCCCGGTGCGCGGTGGGGCGCTCGTCCGAGTAGCCGTTGCGGCAGTAGACGGTCACCTCGTGCCCGCGCTCCGCGAGCCGGGCACCCAGCTCCTCGACGTGGCGCTCGATCCCGCCATAGGTTGCTGGGACGCCGCGCAGGCCGACCATGGCGATGGACAGCCGGGGGCGGCGGGGCGGGTTGAGCAGCAGGCTCGCGCCCTGCCCGGCGATCGGTCGCCGGAGGCGCTGAACGTCGCGTGTGGTGGTGGACATGCCCTTCCCCGGTTGGCTGGATCGACGGCGGCGCGGCGCTGCCGTCGCCCCCCGCACGGATAACGGGACAGCAGCGGAAAGGTCGCGGCATCGTCGGCAAACGTCCGCGGTTGTCCCGATCATCCGAAATGCCGGGAACGACCGTCAACCGAGGATGGCGGCGAGCTCCGCGCCGGCGTCGGCCCAGGTCCGGGCCGGGGGCGGCGGAGCGGTCAGCTCCCCCACGCACCGCCGCCCGGAGCGCGTCCGCCCAGGCCGGCACGTCACCGGGCGGCAGCAGCACGCCGGCCCCGCCCGTCGACTCGCGCAGCACCGGGATGTCCGAGACCAGCGCCGGGGTGCCGCACGCCCAGGCCTCGAGCGGCGGCAGGCCGAACCCTTCGTACCGGCTGGGGTAGAGCAACGTGGCCGCCCCGGTGAGCAGCGCCCGGACGTCGCCGTCCGGCACGTAGCCGAGGACCCGCACCGTCGGCTCGTCCGGAACCTCGACCGGGGCGAACGTCACGTGCGGCCGGCCGACGAGCACGAGATCGTGCGGGGTCGAGGCGGCTGCCATCCGGTGCGCCGCCACGGCCGTGGCAAGGTCCTTGCGAGGGTCCGCGCGGCCGACGAACAGCGCGTAGGGCCCGGCGAGTTGGTAGCGCCTGCGGACGGCCTCCACCTCGGCCGCGTCCGCGGGCCGGAACGACGGGTCGACCGCATTGCGTACGACGTGGATGCGCGCCGGTGCCACGCCGGCGCGGGCGAGCTCCCCGGCCACGGCGTCGCTGACGGTCAGCACCGTCTCCGCCCGGTGCGCGGCGGCGACGCACAGCCGGCCGTAGGCGCGCACGGAGCGGGTGAACCACTGCGGCCCGACGAGCGGGGCCAGGTCGTGGACCAGGACGATGCCGTGCGGCGTGGCCAGGGGAGCGGTGTTGGCCAGCGACAGGACGCGACGCCGGCCGGCCACCAGCGGCAGCGTCCCTTGCTCCCAGGCGTGGTCGCCGAACCGGCCGGGCGGTCCCCACACGTGCCGGTCGACCCGAGGGTCGGTGACGCCCGGCGGCGCGAGCACGTGCGTGGGGACCCCGGCGGCGGTCGCGGCGTCGAGCATCGACCGCGCCGACCGGTGCAGCCCGACGGGCGCCGCGCGCAGGAAGCGCCCGTTGACCACGACGCTCATCGGCGCCCCCTCGCCCGTGGTCGCAGCACCGGCCCGTCGAGCCCCCGCCGGCGGGCCCGGCCGTACCCGGCGGCCACCCCGGTGGTCCAGGTCAGGCTGACGACCACGCCGAGCTCGTAGTGGTTGCGCGCGTCCCGCCAGGCCTGCCCGACGCCGGCGTCCACCAGGCCGCGGCGCAGCAGCACGTGGCCCGCTCTCGCATCGCAGGCGGCCGCCTTGGCCGCGACCGCCCCGAAACCCAGTCCGTAGCCGTAGGCCATCCGGACCGCCTGGCTCCGCGACCGCCACTGCTCGTGCTCGACGACGGCGTCGGGGACGTAGCGGCCGACCCACCCGGCGTCCAGCAGCCGGCGGTAGACGTCGGTGTCCTCGCCGGCGCGGAACTCGCCGCCGGCACCCAGCCGCGGGTCGTAGCCACCGATGTCCCGCACCGCCGCGACCCGGACGGCCATGTTGGCACCGTGACCCATCCGCTCGAGCGGGGTGGCGCGGTCGAGCCGCCGCGCCGCTGGCTCGTCGTGCACCGCGGTCGGTGAGCCGGCACCACCGGCCCGGACCCGGCCGGTGACGAAACCGACCCCGGGGTCCGTCGCGAACGCCGCGGCCGCTGCCTGGACCCAGCCCGGCTGGGGCCGGCAGTCGTCGTCGGTGAACAGCAGCACCTCGGTCGCGGTCGAGTCGAGGGCGAGGTTGCGGGCGCGGCTCAGCCCGGGCAGGTCGGCGCGCAGCAGCCGCGCGCCGGCCGCCAGCGCCACCTCCCCGGTGCGCGCATCCCGCGACGCCGAGTCGACGACGATCAGCGAGTCGTGCGGGCGCAGCTCGCCCGCACGGCGGTCAGGCAGCCGGCGAGCCGCTCCGGGCGATCACGGCTGCAGACCGCGACGGTCACCGGGTCGCGGGGCGTCATGCCAGCGCCTCCTCGATGGCCGCCAGCCGAGCGGCCGCCGCCGGCTCGGGGGCGTGCGACCGCTGTACGGCGGCCCGGGCCGCCGCCGACATCGCCGCGCGTCGGCACGGATCCCGCAACACGGCGATCAGGCGGTCGGCGTACCGCTCGCTGCCCGCCGGCTTCGTGACCACCTCGACGGCATCGCCGTCGAGGTGCAGCCCTTCGATCCCCGCCGGCGTGGTCACGACCGGCAGCCCGAGCGCTGCCGCCTCCAGCACCTTCACCTTCGGCCCGCTCGAGGGCGGGCAGGGAAACGCCAGCACGGCCGCCTCGGCCAGCACGTCCGTGCTGTCCGCGACCGCACCGAGCCAGCGCACCCCCGCGACCGCGCCGATGCCGGGGTCGCCGTAGCCGGCGACCAGCAGCTGCGCGCCCGGCACCGCGGCGCGCACGGTCGGCCAGGCGGCCAGCAGCAGCCGCAGCGCCCGGCGGTTGGGGGACCATCGCCAGTCGGCGACGCACGCCGCGACGGGACTGTCGACCGCGGGCAGCGGCTGCTCGGGCACCTCGAGCGCGCAGGGCACCGCCCGGGGGCGCCCGGGCGTGACCTCGGCCACCCGCCCCGAGTAGGCGACCGTGACGGTCGCCCCTCGGGCCGCCCGGCGCTCGGCGCGCAGGTCCTGGACCCGCCCGGCCGTCCAGCCGACGGCGGCCGCGTCGAGCCTGGTGGAGTAGTGCATCACGGCCACCGACATCGGGTGGTCGCGGACGACCGGGAAGGAGTGGAACTCCTCGGCGATCGCGACGGTGTCGGCCGGTGGCCGCCAGCCGGCAGCGACGACGTCGCTGCGCGGACGCAGCGCCGCCCGCGCCTTCATCGGCAGCCACCGCTCCTGGGGCAGCGGCTGCCACTGCACCCACGACGGCAGCTCGGCCGCCGGTGCCGGGCCGGGCCACCACGACCAGACGGTGACGTCATGACCGAGCCGGCGGGCGCCGACGGCGAAACCGTAGGCGAGGCGGCCGGGCGCGGTGCCGCGCGGATCGGGCAGCGCGCGGCTCACCACCACCAGGCGGCGGACAGGTTCAGGCGACAACGGGCTCCTCCACGCGCGGGCGCGGGAGCCGCGGTGGCCGGACGCGCGGCGGCAGCGGCACCGGGGGCAGCAGGGTCAGCCCCAGCACGAGCAGCGGCAGCCACGCCGGCGCCGTCCGCATGACCGTGGGCCGACCGGTCCGGGGCCCTTCGACGTCGTAGAGCTGGAGGGCGCGCACGCCGCCCGGACCGCTGATCGTCGAGACCAGCCGCTCCTTGGCGGCCAGCAGTGCGGCCCGGGTCGGCGCCTGCAGGTAGAGCATCCCGACGCCGCCCGTGCGCGGCACCGCCCGGCAGTCGACACTCGTGCCCGACAGGGTGGAGCCGATCCGCTCCGCCTCCGTGCAGGCCGTGGTGAGCAGGTACTTGCCGCCGTTGACCGTGTTGTACGGCAGCGCGTCCCGGTACGCGGGCTCGGCGACGACGAGCGCCCGGTAGCCGACGTGGGTGGGTGCGACGGCGACCAGCACCCAGCCCAGCGCCATGCCCGCGACGGCGGCGCCGGCCAGCTGCATGCGCAGCTGCACGCGGGGCAGCCGGCGCAGGACGACGGGCCGCCCGGCGCGTTCGGCGACCACCGTCGCGACGGCCACGAGGAACCACAGCACCTGCGGCCCCTGCAGCAGCGTGAAGGCGTCGTAGATCTCGGTGCTGGCCAGGTAGGCGAGCACCCCGACGACGCAGGCGGCGGCGACCGCGCGCTCGTCGGGACGGGCGACGGCGTAGGACCGCAGCGACTGTCCGGCGACGGCCAGGAGGAGCAGGACCAGGGCGACGACGCCCACCACGCCGAGCTCGATGTAGACCAGCAGCAGCGCGTTGTCCGTCGTGTGGAAGCCGCTGCCCGACAGGTTGCCGAGGCCCAGGCCGCGGAACGGGTGCTGCGCGACCTGCAGAAGATCGGCTGCAGCTTGTGGAAGCGGGTCTCGACCGACACGTCCTCGCTGCCGGCGGCGAGGTGCTCGGCGAGCGAGGGGATGAGCCCGTAGGCGATGGCGCCTCCGACCAGTCCCGGCAAGGGCCAGCGACGACAGCCTGCGGTGGCGGACCAGCAGCGCCGACAGGGGACGACGGCACCAGGGCGGCGAGCGGACGACCTCGAGTAGGACCAGTAGACGGCGAGCCCGGCCGCGGCGACGGCAGCCAGCCCCAGGTAGACCCCGGCCTTCACCAGGGTCGCCAGGGCGAGCGCGCAGGGCGAGCGGCGTCAGGGTGACCCAGGAGAACTGCAGCGCGAACTCGCTGCCGGCCTTGACCCGGGTCTCGCCGTTGCGCAGCGCCAGCGGAGTGGCCGGCGTCGAGGTTGGTCTGGTTGCTCAGGTGGCCCATCCACCAGTGCCCCCAGGAGCCGCCGGTGACGTGCTCGCCGATGGCGATCCCGACGTCGAGGAACATCACGGCCCGGTGGCGATCGCCAGCGCCTCCCACGGGCTGTCGACTTGCAGGACGAAGACCAGGCAGGCGAGGAAGAAGCCGAGCGGGCGAGCAGCGATGCCAGGGACAGCCCGGCCTGCGGGTTGTACGACGAGGAGACGCTGACCGCGATGCCGACCGCGAACGACACCACGATGACGGTCAGCAGCGCGAACGTCGCCGGGTCCGACGGGCGGCGTACCGACGACCGGCGGTCGGCCGCCATCCGCACCAGGCGGACCGCCACGACCATCACCAGCAGCCGCTGCAGCGTGGAACAGCGCGGTGTGCATGTGCGGGACGACCCAGTGGCGTGGGCACCAGCACCGCCACCGCCAGCAGCACCGCCAGGGCAACCTTGGGCCGGCTCCAGAACACCAGCGCGGCGCTGACCAGCCCACCAGGTCGACGCCCAGGAGGTGGCACG
The DNA here is from genome assembly GCA_963835405.1 of uncultured Actinomycetota bacterium. GTDB lineage: Bacteria > Actinomycetota > Actinomycetes > JAFAQI01 > JAFAQI01 > CAWIFV01. The sequence goes on along the minus strand of CAWIFV010000016.1, from coordinate 30,125 downwards.
CGGTCACGCCCGGCGGCGTCGGCGGATCAGGTCGGCTAGGAACGCTCCGACGACGGCGATCGCCGCGAAGACGGCAGCACCTTCCAGCAGCGCCTTCTTGACGCTCGGCGCGACCTTGGCGCCGTTGCTCGCCGGCGTGACGACGGTCAGCGACACCTGGTCCTTGGGCTTGACGCCGAGCCCCGACTGCTCGTGGGCGATGTAGTCGGAGAGGTAGGTCGATGCGGTCTTCGCGATGGTGTGCGCCCGCTGCGCCGAGGACGATCGGGCCGACACGGTGATGAGCAGCGTGTTGAGATCGGCCGTCGCGGACAGCGTGCCCGCGACGTCGCGCAGCGGCAGCCCGGCCTGCTGAGCGACCGGCGCCGCGAAGGCCTGCGTCCCGACGAGGCTGGTGTACTTGATGCGCAGCTGCGACAGCTCGCCGATGACCCCCTCGCTGCCGGTCGCGAACAACGCCGGTCGCTGGTCGATGAGCAGGGTCGCCGTGCTGCGGTAGACCTGCGGCCGGCTGGCCTGGTAGTAGCCGAGGTAGGCGCCGCCGAGCACCGCCGTCAGATCAGCATGATGAGGAATACGGTGAGCGGCAGGTTGCGCCGCCACAGCGGCGTCTTGACGGCACGCCAGGGTTCCAGGGCGATGTCGTCGATCATGTCAACCATCCAGGGCCCATTTCCCCGCTGTCGAGGCAGTCGGCGGCGCGACCGTCCACGCACCGCGGACGACGAAGACGGGCCCGTCGAGGCGACGAGCCCCCGTGCGGCGACAGCCGACACTGCCCAATGAACGATCGTGGGCAGCAGAAGTTACGAGGCGTGTCGGGGACCGCGAGCCGCGCGACGGGTCAGATGAGCCTGCGCCGGGCTTCGGCAGCGATGCGGCGCGCGACTGCCGGCGGCGCACCGTGGTCGTGCCAGAACGCCAGCGAGGCGGCGGCGCGCTCGCGCATGCCGGCCGGGTCGGCGAACAGGGATGCGAGCACGCCCGGAAGCCCCTTCCACCCGTCGACCACGACGGCCGGTGCACCGCGGTAGTAGTCGGCGTCCCGCTGCCGTTCCGCCACCACCACGCAGCCGCTCGCCATCGCCTCCCACCAGCGGTAGGTCTCCCACACCGACCCCCGCGGGCAGAGCGCGACCCTGGTGCTCGACATCAGTGCGGTGTAGCTGTCGACGTGGTCGTGCGCCCAGTGGAACGACTGCAGCTGGTTGGCGCGGACGACGAGGTGTGGCTGCTGCCGGCGCACCTCGTCCAGCGCGGCGAACAGCTCCCGGCGCGCCCGGGCCTTCTGCGACGGCAACCGGCGCACGGCCTCCTGCTCGGAGTTGCCGATGCTGCCCGCGAACGCCACGTCGACCGGCCGCTCGTCCAGCGGTGTCAGCGGCGCGGTCTGCAGCAGGTGGGTGCCGAGCGGCACGTCGAGGATGTACGGCGCTCGCAGCCGCCGCTGCCGCAGGACCGCCGCGACGTGCGGGGTGCGCTTGGCCTGGATGGCCAGCTCCTGGGCCAGCGTCAGCGGCGCGTAGCGCAGGTCCTGCCGGGTGCGCAGCCGCATGCTGACCCGGCGCCGGCTGCCCATCGTCTTCACCACCAGGCCGACGCGACCGGCCCACAGCGGCTCGTAGCCGAGCTCCTCGTTGAAGAGCACCACGACGACGTGGGGCCCGACCAGAGGCGGGGTGCCGGTGACGTGCCGGGTGAGGACGACGTCGAGGTCGGCGCCGGGCAGCATCTGCTCGAGCGCGTTGAAGACCTGGCCCCAGTAGGTGGCGTCGTGCCACGCCACGGGCGCCGGGCCGGTGAGCTCCCACCAGCGCAGGTCGCCCTCGTCGGACCAGACCGCGAAACGCATACGACGAAGAGTATGGATCTAGAGCACGAGGGTGCGCGCGCGCCGGCTGCCACGCAGCAGCGCGACGGTCTCGGACAGGTCACGTCGTACCAGCGTGGCCGCCGCGCGCAGCCGCTCTCGTCGGCCGCCCGGCCGGCGCATGTCGCGCAGTCCCAGGACGTGTGCGGTGTAGGGCGCGGCGGCGAGTAGCGGCGCCGGGCGGCGGGTGGCGACGGACAGCGCCGCGCCGCAGGCGGCGAGCCAGAACCGGGCGCGGTGCGGGCCGAGCACGACCCGGTGCCACAGGAAGACCTCCCGCAGCTCCGGCACCTCGCGCACGAGCACGGGGAACGCCGCTGCCAGCGCCGCGCGGCGCAGCAGCAACGCGGGGTCGGGCGGGAACACCTCGTGCTCGACGACGGCGTGGACGGCGAACCGGCTGTCGGCACCGGCCCGCTTGACCCGCCAGGCGAGCTGGGTGTCCTCCCCGAACGGGTACCGCGCCCAGCGTTCGCCGAGCGTGTCCGCAACCGTGCGCGCGAAGCCGACGTCGAACGGCCCGTCCTCCCGGCTCACGCGCTGCAGGGTGCCGCGGCGGTAGGCGATGTTGCACGTCTCGTAGAGACCGAACTCCGCCGGCGTCCACTGGGTGCGTGACAGCGGCGCGAGCGGCTGCGCGGGATCCGCGGTGGTCCGGCCCTGCACGAGGCCGACGCCCGTCGGAAGCCGGCGAGCAGCGCCTCGAGCCAGGTGGGCCGTGGCCGGCAGTCGTCGTCGGTGAACGCCACCACGTCGCCGCTGCTCGTCGCGACGGCGAGGTTGCGACCCTCGGCGACCGGCAGGTTGGCCGGGCGGGTGAGCACCCGCAGCCCGGCGGGAGACTGCGCCGCCTGCCGGGCGTCCAGCAGCTCGGCGGTGCCGTCGTCGCTGCCGTTGTCGACGACGACCACCTCGTCGGCGGGCCGAGTCTGGACCGCGAGTGCGTCGAGCGTCCGGTCGAGCAGCTCACGTCGGTTGTGCGTGACCAGTACGACGCTCGTGCGCGCGACGTCGCCGCGCGGCCGCTCCACCCGCGGCAGGTCGCGGCCTCGCGCCCCCGCCGCGAGCGCGCGCCACAGCTGCTCCATGTCGGCCGTGCGGGCACCGAGCTCGAAGGTGGCCGCGACGAAGCGCCGGCCGGCCCGGCTCATCGCCGGCCACCGCCCCGGGTCGTCGAGCACGCCCCGCACGGCGGTCACGAGTGCGGCGACGATGTCGCCGGTGTCCGGTACGACGACGGCGGCGTCGGGGTCGACGGCCTCCGGGATGCCGCCGTTGGCGGTGGTCACGAGCGGCACGCCGAGGGCCTGCGCCTCCAGGTTGACCAGGCACAGCGTCTCGGCGTCGCCGTCGGGAGCCGTGCGGCTGGCCGTGACGACCAGCTGGCTGTCCCGGACGGCGTCCCGCACCGCGCCGGGGGCCCGGCCGTCCACGATCGAGGCGTCGAGCCGCAGCGTGCCCAGGACGTGGCGCAGCTCGGCCTCGAGCGGCCCGTAGCCGACGAAGCGGGCCCGCAGCGGTCGGTCCACCGCCACCCGGGCCAGCGCGTGCGCGATGTCCAGCACGCCCTTCTTCTCGGTGAAGCGGCCGGCGAACGTGACGACCGGCGGCCCGGTCTGGGCAACGCGCGGCTGCCACGGCAGCTCGGCCAGGTCGAGCCCGCTCGGGACGACGCGCACCACGTCGTCACTGACCCCGAGCCGGCGCACGGCCGCGGCCAGGAACTCCGACGGCGCGACCACCAGGTCGGCCGCGCGCAGCCCGGTGCCGATCGCCGGGTCGCGGCCGGCGCCGACCAGGACGTCCCAGCCGTGCACCGACACCGCGAGCGGCAGCCCGAGGCGGCGCGCGACGCGCCAGCCGGTGCTGGCCATCTGCCCGAAGTGGGCGTGCACGACCGCGGCCCGCTCGACGGCGGCGACCCCGGCGAGCGCGACGTGCCCGGGCACGGTGGCCAGCGGCCACGTCCAGCGCGGCGGACGACGCGGCGGCACGTGCGGGTCCACCGGCCCGACCTGGCGGCAGACCGACAGGTCGTAGACCCGGCCGGGCCAGCCCGGGACGTCGGCCGCGGTCCGGTGGAATGTCGCGACGACGCTGCGCACACCGGTCGTCGAGCGCACGAGGTCGGCGACGAACCGCTCGCTCGGACGGGTCCAGTGCTCGACGACGTGCAGCACCGTCGACCGCCGCACCGCACCTCCCTGCTGCGCGACCGCGTCTGGGTCGACATGAGAGTGTCACACCGTGCGCATCGTCCTGACGTCCGTGCACTCCTGGCCGGCGGTGCGTCGCGGCGGCGAACGGTACGTGCACGAGCTGGCCGCGGCGCTGCAGCGCGCCGGCGACGACGTCGAGATCCTGTCGACCGGGGTGCCCCGTGGCCGGGAGGAGGTGCTCGGGGTCCCGGTGCGACGGCTGCCGGTGCGGCGGGTGCCGCGACGCTACCCGCAGCCGTGGGCCGACGTCGCCGTGGAGCAGGCGTTCGGGGTGCAGGCGCTCGCCCGCCTCGCCGGGCCGGTGATGCGGAGGTCCTACGACGTGTGGCACGCGACCTCGACCGGCGACGCGGCAGCGGCCGCCGCGCTGTGCCGGCTGCGGGGAGCGCCGCGCACCTTCTTCACCGACCACGGCTTCCCCGTGCGCGCCTCGCGGCAGGCGCGCCCGGACCGGCGCGAGCACGCGTACGTCGTACGGCACGTGGACCACTACGTGTGCGTGTCCGCAGCGGCGGCATCGCACCTGCAGGCGGACTACGGCCGGGTCGCCGACGTCGTCCCGCCGGGCGTGCGGCTCGCCGCGCACTCGCCCGCGGCGACGCGGCACCCACGGCCGGCACTCCTCTACAGCGGCAGCCTGGCCGAGCCGCGCAAGAACGTCGCCCTGCTGCTGGAGGCGGTCGGGCTGATGCGCGCGGCGGGCCATGACGTGGAGGTGTGGCTCCTCGGGCCCGGCGACGCCCGCCCGCTGGTCGACGCGGCACCCGTCTCGGCTCGGCCGGCCGTGACGCGCTGCGGGCAGGTGGACGACGACGAGCTGCGCGAGTGCTACGCCCGGGCCTGGGTCACCGTGCTGCCGTCGCACGCCGAGTCGTTCGGCATGGCCGTGGTCGAGTCGCTCGCCAGCGGCACCCCGGCGGTGGTGCTGGCCGACAGCGGGGGCCCCGCCGAGATCGTCGGCGACGACCGCATCGGCCGTCGCTGCGACGCGACGCCGGCCTCGCTGATGGCTGCCTGCCTGGCTGCGCTCGAGCTGGCGGTGCGACCCGAGACCGCCGACGCCTGCCGCGCCCGCGCGGCCGACTTCGACTGGGACGGGGCGGTCGTGCCGCGCCTGCGCGAGCTCTACCGCGCGGCGGCATGACCGGCTCCGGCTCCGTCTCCGTCTCCGTCTGCGTCGTCGTGAAGGACCGGCGGCAGCTGATGCTGCGCTGCCTCGACGCGATCGGTGCGCAGGACCGGCCGGCGGGCGAGGTGGTCGTGGTCGACAACGGCAGCACGGACGGCACGTTCGAGGCGCTGCAGCAGCGCGCTGCCGCCGACCCGCGGCTGCGGGTGGTGCGGGACACGGGCTCCCTCGGCCGGGCCCGCAACACGGCGGCGCGCACGGCGAGCGGTCACGTCCTCGCCTTCACTGACAGCGACTGCCGGCCGCGGCCCGACTGGCTGCGGCACGGGCTCGTCGCGTTCGCCGACGACCGGGTGGGCGTGGTGCAGGGCCGGACGGTGCCGGAGCACGCGCCGACCGTCCGCTGGAGCGCGACCCAGGACATCGGGTCGCCCACCGGCCTGTTCGAGGCCTGCAACGTCCTCTACCGCCGCGACGCGCTGCTCGGCTCGGGCGGGTTCGACGAGGAGGTCGGCTTCTTCGGCGAGGACACCGCGGCCGGGTGGGCCGTCCTGCGCGCGGGCTGGCGCGAGGAATGGGCGGGTGCCGCCGTTGTGGAGCACGTGGTCACCACACCGGGCCTGGGCTGGCACCTGCGCCGCACCCGCGGCTACGCCAACTGGCCCGCGCTCATCCACCGCTTCCCGGAGCGGCGGGAGATGCTCTGGCACGGCATGTTCCTGCGCCGGCGTACGGCGGAGGCCGACGCGGCGGTCGCGGGCGTCTGCGCGGCGCTGGTCACCCGCCGTCTGGCCCCGGCGCTCGCCGCGGTCCCGTTCGCCTGGCGGCACGCGCCGCGGACGCTGAGCCGGCGCGCGCTCGCCGACAGCGCCGGGGCGGCCGCCTTCGACCTGGCGATCAGCGCGGCCCTGGTCCGCGGGCTCAGTGCGCCACCGGACGGTGGTGCTGTGACCGGACCGGAGGTGGCGGTCGTGATCCCCACCGTCGACCGGGTCGACCTGCTGGGTCGGTGCCTGCGCGGCCTCGAGCGCCAGCACCTCGGCGGGGTCGAGGTCGTCGTCGTCCACGACGGCGATCGCGGGATCGTCGCCGTCCTGGACGAGTGGTCCACGCGGCTGCCGCTGCGCGCCGTGCAGGTCGCCGAGCGGGGCGCGTCCGCCAAGCGCAACGCGGGCTGGCGGACGACCACAGCGCCGCTGGTCGCCTTCACCGACGACGACTGCGAGCCGGCGCCCGGCTGGCTCGACGCGCTGCGACGGGTCGCAGTCGACGGTGCCGGCCTGGTGGCCGGGCCGGTCGCGCCGCACCCCGGACGACGGTCACGTGCACCGGGCTGTGGGCCCGCACCGTCACGGCCGACGCGCCCGGCCTCTACCCCGGCTGCAACCTGCTCGCGCGCCGCACCGCCCTCGAGCGCATCGGTGGCTTCGACGTGAGGCTGGCCGGGCGGCGAGGACGCCGACTTCGCCTGGCGGGTCGTCGAGTCCGGCCGCCGCCCGGCTGGGCGCCCGAGGCCTGGTCTGGCACGCGGTGCGCGCGGTGACGCTTCGCCGCCCACCTGCGCTCCCTGCCGCGATGGTCCGCCCTTCCGCTGGTCGTACGCCGCCATCCGCAGCTGCGCGGCCACGCCCACCGCCGCGTGTTCTGGAAGGACAGCCACCCGGCGGCCGTGCCTCGCGCTGGCCGGGCTGGCTCTGGCCGCCGTGGACCGCCGGGCGCTGCTCGCGTGCTGCCGCTGCTGCTGCGCCGGTTGCGCGCGGCCGGCCGCGCGGCGCGGGCTGCAGCTCGCCGCCGCCGACCTCGCCGAGGCCGCCGTGCTCGTGGCCGGTTCGGTCCGCCATCGGTCGGTGCTGCTGTGACGTGGTGCCGTGCGCCCCCCCCGCCGCCGTGGGCCCGACCGTCCGCTGCGGGTGCACGTGGTGGGCAGCTCGGCCGCGGTGCTCGTCGAGCCCGACCACGGGCCGCGCGACGGCGGCGCCTACGGCGAGCAGCTCGCCGTGCGCCTGGGCGAGCGCGGGGCTCCCGACGGTCATCAGCCACGCGGGCACCTGGTTCGGCCAGGTCGACGAGGTCCTGCGGCCGCTACGAGCGCGACGTCCGCGACCACTTCCCCGACGTGCTCGTCGTCAACTTCGGCATGGTGGAGTGCCAGTCCGACCTGCTGCCCACCGGCTGGTACGCCACCTCACCACCTGGCACCGCACCTCACGACGCCGGCGCGCGGCCTACCGGCAGCCGGATCGTGCCGCCGGTGTGGCGGCCGCTGCGCGACTACCAGCGCTGGAGCGCCGCACGCGACCCGGGACCCACCGGCTGTCGCCCCGGCGGTTCCGTAGCCGACTTCCGCCGGCTGATCGACCTCGCGCGGAAGGACTGCGGCTCTCTCGTGCTCCTGGTCGACATCGACCCGGCGGGTGAGCGGGTCGAGCACTGGTTGCCGGGCACCGGCAGGGCGCGTCGCCCACTACAACGAGCTGCTCGCCGAGGTCGCCGGTTCCTACGACGACGACGTCCGGCTGGTGCGCGCCTCGCAGGCCCTGACCGACCTCGCCGGCGCAGCTGCCCGACGGGCTGCACCGCACCCCCGCCGGGCACGCGCTCACCGCCGCACTGCTCGCGGGTGAGATCCTGCGGTGGCTGAAGGAGGGACGTGAGCGGCTCCCCAGCCGCGGCTGCCCTGGCCGGTCGGACCGGCGACCGCTGTCCGTCGTGGTGCTTCGGCAACAGCGTCGCCTCGCTGCTGATGCCGCACCGGGCGGTGTCCGAGCAGGACCTGCGCGACGCGGCCACCTACCTCGAGGTGCTGGCCGACCGGCTGGCCGCCGCGGGAGTCCCCGTGCACCCCCACCTGGAGGCCGAGTGGTTCGACTTCCTGCACCGCGGGATCAAGGACTACCAGCGACGAGTGCGCAACCACACGCCCGACGTGGTGATCGTGCAGTTCGGGCTCAACGAGATGCAGCCGTGGATCGTCCCGGTGTGGCTCATCCGCCACCTGCTGGTGCGGAGCCGGGCGGTGACCCGGGCCGCCCGGGCCTACCGCGGACGCGTAGCGGCGCCCCTGTGGAGGGAGTTCCGGCGGCTCCGGCGCCGGGCCGCACCGCAGGTCGGCACGCGCACGTGGCAGACGACGCCCGCGGCGCTTCGCCGGCCACCTCGCGGTCCTGATCCGGATGACCCGGCACAGTCGCGTCCACTGGTCCTCGTCCTCGACATCAACCCTCCCGGCGACGTCGTCGAGCACTTCCTGCCGGGCACGAGGGAGCGGCATGCCGTCTTCCAGCGGGCGATCGCCGACGCCGTCACCTCCTTCGACAGCGACGACGTGCGGCTGGTGCGCAGCTCGCGGGTCTGCGCGGACCTCGGGCCGGAGGCACTGCCGGACGGCATGCACCTGTCCGCCGGGGCGCACCGGGCGCTGGGGGCGCACCTCGCCGAGGAGATCCTGGCCTGGCTACGACGCGGAGCTCGGCTGACCAGGCCGCCGGCGGCTTCGCGTCCGAGCCACTCGGCCAGTGCCGGCCAGCGGGTGCAGCCGCTCGACGCAGCAGGTGCGGTGCGCAGGGTCGAGCGGCACCTTGGCGCGGGGCTGCCGGTTCCACTGGGCGACGCGCCTGGTGAGCGACGCGGGGACACCGGCGTTGCGGGACCGGCCCATCAGTCGCTGCAGCCGGCGAGACCGGGCCGTCATGCCCACGTTGCGAACTCGGCCGCCGGCGCTCCACCGGGACGCCGAAGTGCCGGCAGACCTGGCGAACGCGCCTGCCGGGTCGTCACGGAGCTCGTCGGTGAGGAGCACCAGCAGCCGGCTGCGGTCGAAGCGCTCAGCCACCGCCTGCAGCCGCGGCAGGTACCGGCTGCCGCGCAGGTAACCGAGCGGGAAGTTGCGGCGGCGTCACGGACTCGTCCTGGAGCGCCTCCTGGCGCAGCACCCGGGAGAAGGCCCGGGGCTCGACCCCGAGCGCCACGTTGTAGCACCAGTGCGACCAGATCGCGGGCGACCGGCTCGCGCAGCACGACCAGCAGGCGGGCATCGGGCACGGCCGCGGCCAGCCGGTCGAGCGCGACGTCGTCGTACAGGTAGCCCGGGCTGGCGTCGCAGCACGACCTGCGACTCGGCCCGGCGCCGGCGAACCTCGACGCGTACCAGTCCCACCCGCGGTCGAAGTGCACCGTGAAGAACCCGACCTCCTTCTCCGGCGCGGTGAAGCCCCGGGAGTGCTGGTCCCACCAGGCCGCCAGGGTGGTGGTCCCCGCCTTGGGTGCGCCGAGGATGAACGCCGTCGGCAGCGGGCCGCTCACCTGTCGCTCCCAGGGCCGAGGATCCTGCCGAGCCGTCGCTCGTAGTCGTCGATGATCGCGGGCCACGCATACCTCAACGCGGCCGCCCGGCAGTGCTCGCGGGTGTCCGGTTGCCCGGCGAGGCCGACCGCCGCACCACCGCGCCGGCGAGTGCGTCAGGGTCGGCAGGCGGGAACAGCGCGCCGGTCCTGGGCCGCTCGAGGAGCTCAGGCGTCGCGCCGGAGTCCGCCCCCACCACCGGCGTACCGCAGGCCAGCGACTCCAGGGTGGCCAGCCCGAGCGCCTCGTGCACGGCCGGCGCGACGGTGACCCATGCCCGGCTGTAGAGGTGCGCGAGGCGCTGCGTCGTCGTACGGCCCGTCGAACGACACGGTGCGGTGCAGCGACCCGGGCAGCCGGTCGAGCAGCGCGGCGCGGGCCTGCGCGTCGTGTCGCTGGACCAGCATCAGCCGGGCCGCCGGGACCGCGTCGACCACGGCCGGCCAGGCGTCGACGAGGTCGACCAGCCGCTTGCGCGGCTCGCCGGTCGCCGCCGTGCAGACCACGAGCGGCTCCGGGGCGCGAGGGGCGCACGGGCGGAACGTCTCCACGTCGACCCCCGCCGGCACCACGTGCATCTCCCGGCCCCAGCCGGCCATGACGTCGGTGACGTACCGGCTGTTGACCCAGACCTCGTCGCCTCGTCGAGGGCCCGCCGCAGCAGCCGGCGCTCGACCGGCTGCGTCGTCGACGCGGTCACGTGGCACCGCCGCCGTGAGCTTGAGCACGACGGGGCGGCGCCGACGCAGCAGCGTGCGCGCCCGCCGCATCCGCGTAGTAGTAGCTGATCGCGACATCGGCACGCGACAGCGTCGTGGCGAGCGCCGCGGGTGGGGCGAAGGCCCCCTCCCGGCGCCACCCCCGGCGGGCCAGTCGCGCCGGAAGCGGCGTACGGATGTACGCGCACGTGGATGCCGTCCACCTGAGCGCGGGACGTGAGCCCGCTCGGCTGGCCGGTGACGAGACCCACCCGGTGGCCGCGCTCGGCCAGCCGCGAATCCGACGCCGTGGACCTCGCGCTCCGCACCGCGGGTGACGTGCGGCCAGAAGTAGGGGTGGGTCAGCAGGACGTGGATGGTGTGCCCCCCTCGACCGGACGTCCGTTGGCGTGGTCAGTATGCGAAACGGCAGCGGCAGACAGGGATCGGGCTGTCGACGGCGAAACGTGACGACGTCGTGTTGCGCGCCCGGTAGGAGGAACCATGAGCATCCTGCGCCGATCCAGGCGGATCGCCGCCGCTGCCGCTCTCGTCGGCGTCGCGGTGCTGGCCGCACCGGCCTCTGCCGCGATGTCGCCCGGCAGCTCGGTCTGGGTGGTCAAGGACCAGGCCGGCGGGGCGTTCTACAACGCCACCACCGGCGCCCGGTACGTGCTGACGGCCGCCTCGGCCGTGCCGACCTGGCGATCGCGGGTGTGCAGGCGACCGACGGGGTGGTCTCACGGTCGACGGGCAGCCGCTGCAGCCGCTCACTGACGCGGTCGCCGGCACGCCGGCCGACCAGGTCGTCGGGGTCGTTCGCACCACTGCCGTCGGCACCTGGCAGGACGCCGCGACCGGTGCGCAGTTCACGCTTGTCGACGTCCGCAACGGCCTGCCGCAGGGGGCTCAGTACGCGCCTGCAGCTCGCCGAAGGACGGGATCCTGACGGTGAATCGACGGCTGCTGCGGCCGGTGCAGGCCGTCACCGGCCTGCATCAGTGAGCCGCACGTTCAGCCGCGTTGCCCCGCTTCCCCACCCATTCGAGCTGGCCTTCGCCTCCGCCGAGCGGAGTCCGCTGCACCGGCGCGTGATCTTCCTCGCGCTGCCCGACGACGCGCGCGCTCGCCGGCTCGCGAGCGCCCTCGCCGAGGCCCGGGGGCTGCGCTCGGTGCCCTGGTCGGTCGGTCTGTTCGCCCACGCCCTGCAGCGGCCGTGGTCGGAGTACCAGGTGGACAGCGACGTCGGCCTGGCCCAGCTCGTCACGGCTCGCGAGCTCTCGATGCGCTGCGTGCTCTCGCTGACGACCTGTGCGCCGGCGTCCTCGCGGGCGACGACCGGTACGTCGTCGACTGGTCACCGGAGCACGCGGACGTGCAGGCGGTCCACGCCATCCGGTCGGTCTATCCCGATGCGCTCGTCGTCACCCGGCCCGAGATCGCGGCGGGCTGCCCGAGCACGCCGGGCCGGGATCGTCGTCGACGACGATCCCGGGACGGTGCTGGCGGCGCTGCCCGAGGTCGCCGGTGGCGTGCCCGCAACCGCCGTGCGGGCGAGTCCCTGCTGCTCGACCGCCTGGTCGTCGTCGTCGGCTGCGGCCGCAGCGGCACCACCTGGCTCGAGGAGCTGCTGGCGGCCCATCCGGACATTGCCCGGGCACCGCGCACGGAGTCGTGGATCTTCCAGCAACTCGAGCCGCTCTGGACGGCGTACGACGCCTCGCTGTCGGCGCACCTGGACCGCGAACGGTTTCGTCGGGTCCTGCGGCGGTTCTGCGACAGGTGCTGGTCGCCGGACGCGACCGGCACGGTCCCGGAGCCGCGTTCTTCGTCGAGAAGACGCCGGTGCAGCTCGCTACCAGTCCCGCTGATCGCCGACATCTATCCCGACGCATGGGTGGTGCACCTCATCCGCGACGGCCGCGACGTGGCGCGCTCCGTGTCGCAGGTGCCGTTCTTCCGCCTTCCCGACCCGGCGGACGCCGCGCGGATGTGGGCGAGGGTGGTGTCGACAGTGCGCCGCGACGCGGTGCGGTGCGCCCGCTACCGGGAGATCCGCTACGAGCAGGCACGCCGACCCGGCGGCCGTCGTGGCAGACACGTCGGCTGGCTCGGCCTCGACGTCGCGCCCGGCGTCGCCGGCCGGGTTGCCTCGATGGCGGGCGAGCGGGTCAGTGCCCATGCCGGCACGGCCATGCGGGTCGGCCCTGGCGGCTGGCGGTCGCTGCCGGCAGCCGACGTGGCCCGGATCTACCGCGCGGTCGGGGGCCTGCTGGTGAGCGAGGGCTACGCGTCTCGCCGGGAGTGGTGGCTGGGTAGGCTTGCCCCCTCGCGAGCCGGTCGTCCAGACCGTGAGGGGACATGACATCCAGCGTTGCGCCGACGGCGGTCCTCGACCTGTCCGGCGAGCGGACCGCGGTGCGCCCGTTGCTGGTCGACCTGTTCCGTCACCGGGACCTGCTGCGGATGTTGGCGATGCAGGACTTCCGCGGCCGCTACCGCAGCGCCTCGCTCGGACTTGCCTGGTCGGTCCTGCTGCCGGTGCTGCAGGGCGTGGTCATCGCGATCGTGTTCGCCCACATCATCGGTGGTGGCAAGACGGGCAGCTACGCGCCGTACGTCATCGTCGGGATCACCGTGTGGAGCTACAGCAGCAGTCGGTGACGACGGCCAGCTCGTCCATCGTCGACAACGGCGCCATCGCCGGTCGCATCTACTTCCCGCGGCTGACGTTGCCGCGCCGTGCCGCCGACCGCGAACCTGCCCGGCCTGCTCATCTCCATGGCGGTCGCCGAGGTGGTGACGCTCGCCACCGGCTCAGGGCATTCACGTGACGCTGCTCCTCGCGCCCGCGGTCGTCGCGCTCGCCTGGCTGCTGGTCACGTCCCTGGGCGCCATCATGACCATGGCGCACGTCTACTCGCGAGACGTCCGCTACGTCGTCCAGGCCGGGATGATGGTGCTGTTCTACGCCACGCCGATCATCTACCGGCTCGACGCCCAAGGCGGCATCCGGGCGCTGCCGCGCGCGCTGCGCCCGATGGTCATCGCCAACCCCTTCAGCGGCGTCGTCGAGCTGGCGCGCTACGCGCTCCTCGGCCGTGCCGACGCGCTCGTGCCGACGGTCTGCTCGACGCTGGCCTGGGTGGTGGCACTGTCCGTCGCCGTGGTGCTCGTCTACGCACGCTGGGAGCGGGTGGCGTGTGACCGGCTCTGAGAGGACGACGTGACCACGGCGATCGAGCTGCGTGGCGCCGGCAAGCGCTACCTGCAGACCGACCAGGGCGATGCCACGCTGCTGCGGCGCGTGCTTCGTGCCGGCCGCCGCAACGAGCGCCGGGGGCTGTGGGCGCTGCGGGACATCGACCTGACGGTCGACCAGGGCGAGACGATCGGCGTCATCGGCCGCAACGGCTCCGGCAAGACCACGTTGCTGCGGCTGCTCTCGGGGTCTCGGCGCCCGTCGGTCGGCCGGCTGCGGGTCGTCGGTCGCATCGCCCCGCTCATCGGCGTCGGCGTGGGTTTCAACCCCGAGCTCACCGGCCGGGAGAACGTCCTGGCCAACGGCCGGCTGCTCGGCCTGGGCGACGCCGAGATCCGCCGCGACTTCGACGCCATCGTCGAGTTCAGCGAGATCGAGCAGTTCGTCGACTCCCCGGTCAAGTTCTACTCGTCGGGCATGTTCCTGCGGCTTGCCTTCGCCGTCGCCATCCACACCGAGCCGGAGGTGCTCGCTCCTCGACGAGATCCTCGCCGTGGGGGACCTCGCGTTCCAGCTCAAGTGCATGGACCGGATGCGCGAGATCCAGGCCGCGGGCACCACGATCGTGATCGTGACCCACAACCTGCACACGCTGGACCGGACGGCGGCTCGCAGCGTGCTGCTGTCGCACGGGCGCCTGGTCTACGACGGGCCGACCGAGCAGGCGATCGGTCGCATGCACCAGGTCATGCAGGACGAGTCGAGGCAGCGCGGTAACCGGGCCGAGCCATGCTCCAGGAGGGCAACCAGACGACGTTCACCGGCGGCGTCGAGGTCATGGTCGACCTCGTCGACGCGGATGGCCGGCGGCAACGGTCGTTCAACACCGGCGAGACCATGACGCTTCGCATCTCGGCGACGTTCGAGGCGGAGGTCCGGGCGCCGCTGCTCGGGGTGATGGTGGCGCCGCTCGGGCTGGGCACCCCGGCGTACATGACGCACACCGTGCCGAACGCCTACCGCCGCCGGCACGACCCCGACCACCCCTTGGAGGCCGAGGTCACGCTGGCGGTGAAGCTGCTGGCCGGCGGCTACACCGTCACCGTCGGTGTCTACGACGGCACCGGGTCGATGATGCTCGGCACCACGCCCGCGGAGTCCTTCTACGTCTCCTCCGCGCACGTCCACGCCGGCGGGCTGGTCGACCTGGAGGCCACCGTGGTCATCGACGGCAAGGAGCTGCCGAAACCGCGACGCAGCCGGCTCAGCGGAGGCAACGGCCTCCCCGGCCGGCTGCGCGCCACGGCGCGCCTGACGCGGCTGGCTAGCGCAGGGCGTCCAGCACCGCCATACCGGCGATCGAGGGGTCGTTCAGGCTGCTGGTGTCCTTGACCAGGTTCCACAGGCCGGTGGTGTTGCCGGTGAAGGCGAAGACGGACCAGCCGGCCCAGTGCCGGGCGGCCACGGACGAGGTGACGTTGGCGATGTAGCGGCCCTCGTTCGTGTCCGGGTAGCCGAACTCGGTGACCAGCAGCGGCACCTGGGTGCTCACCCAGTCGAAGCGGTCGAGGATCCCGGTGGGGTCGAAGACGCCCTGCGGGCCGGGGTTGCAGGTCGCACCCGACTCCGGCGTGCCCTGCGGGCAGGTGTAGGCGTGCACGCCGTAGACCAGGTTGCGGGTGTTGCGCAGCGGAGCCGACGCCGGGAAGGTGCTGGCCCAGTCGTTGCCGCTGGCCACGACCAGGTTGGTGGCCCGGGTGCCGCGAACGGTGTCGTAGAGCCGCTGCATGCCGGGCGAGACGTCGCTGACGCCGCTGGACGTGACGGCGCCGCCGTCGCGCCAGACCTGGTCGGTCACGTCGTGCGGCTCGTTGTAGAGGTCGAACGCGACGTAGGGGTTGTTCTTGTACCGGTTCGCCACCGTCGTCCAGAAGTCGACGGAGCGCTGGTCCGGCATCTTCTGCTGGACCGGCTTGCTGCACGGGACCAGCGCGTTGGTGTGCAGATCGATCAGGCTCACCATGTGCAGCGCGGTCGCCTCGTTGACCAGCTCGTCGACACGGGGGAGGTAGCCCGAGGTGTCGTAGCCGCAGCGGTTCGGCAGCACGAAGTCCTGGCCGAGCGGGATCCGCACGAAGTTCGCGCCCCACGCGTGCGCCTCGTCGATGTCGCGGGTGGAGACCTGCGCCCACTGCGTGTACTGCAGGCCGTCGACGACGACGCCGCGCAGGGTGACCGAGCGCCCGTAGCGGTCGAGGATCCGGTTGCCGTTCGTGTGCAGCGGCGCGGCGACCGGCGCCGCGACCCCGCTGGTGCGCGTGACGCTGACGTCGTCGAGGAGCTGGACGTAGCCGGCGCTGCCGGTGAGGTCGAGGAACACCACCTGGCCCGTCGTCGCGCCCTGGGGCGCGAAGCCGACGACCGGCATCGTCGCCGTCCACGCGCTGGTGCTGGTGGACAGCCCTTGGCCGACCTGGTTGCCCGCCGCGAGCAGGTTCCCTTGCGCGTCGAAGAACCTCAGGCCGAGCCCCACCCGCTGCGCCGCGTCGCGGGCGAGCACCCAGCTCGTCGCCGTGTAGCGGTCGCCGGGGGTGACGTTGAACCGCGGGGAGGTCGCGCCCCGCCACGGCCCGGCAGAGGTGACGGCGAGCGCACCGTCCGCGCTGTGGCCGACGTCGGCGACCTGTTGCACCAGGCTGTCGCCGTACGACGACCACCCGGTCGAGGCGCCGGAGAACAGGCTCGCCGCGTCGCTCAGCAGCCCGCTCACGGTGAGCTGGCCGGACGGGGCGTTGGTCGTCGTGCTGCCGCCGGTGGTCGTAGTGGCGTCGTGGGAGTGCCGTGGCGCGGCGTTGGCCGCGGCCAGCCCGGTGCAGAGGGCCACCACCGTGGCGGCGGTCGTGACGGCGGGCAGTCGTCGCATGAGTCGGATTCCCCCGTGGGTGTGGCGCATTGAGACCTCGGCCCTTTGATTGAACCTGACCGTCTTGTCGGCCAGTCGACCTACCCAGGTTTAGGCATCTGCAGGTCTTTGGTAGCGATTGGCCCGGATCCCACCGGTTGGTCGCACAACTGTGTCCGTCCGGGGGAGCAACCGGGCTAGTCCGTCCGGCTCATCCAGGGATGGTCCAGGGGGCGTACGACGGCCGGCACGCCGCTGGCGAAGGACGCGTCCGGGACCTCGCCGACCACCACCGAGTTGGAGGCGACGAGGCAGAAGTCGCCGATGCGTGCCCCCCGGCCGATGGTCACCTTCGGGCAGATCCAGGTGTTGCGACCGATGTAGACCTCGCCGGCGCGGACGTTGTGCCAGAAGTGATCCTGCGGCGCGGTCCAGTAGTGGCTGGTGTCCGCCACCGTCACCTGCTCGGCGAGCCCCGCCATCTCGGCCAGCTCGACCCGGTGGGCGCAGTGGATGATCGTGTCCCAGGAGATGACGGTGTCCGCCCCCATGACGAAGTCGCCGGACACGTCCAGCATCGCGCCGGCCCGGACCTGCCGCGGCCCGAGCGCGATGGAGCCGCCCTTCAGCAGGATCCGCACGCCGTCGCCGATCCGGCATCCCGGGGCGATCGCCAGCCGGTTGTGGGTGCCCGGCTGCACACTCACCCGGATGCCCTTTCCCAGGGTGACGTCCGGTGCCACCGCCAGCTCGACGTCGGCGTAGACCCGGAAGGCGGCGCCGCGGATGGTGCCGAGCAGCCGCGCCCGGCGCGCCTGCTGGGTGGCGGTGTCGACACGGTCGAGCGTTCCGCGCACGCCCGCGGCGCCCACGCGCAGGATGCGACGCGACAGTCCGGTCTCGGCCATGACGGGAGGCTAGCCAGGTCCGGTCCATGGCCACGCGAGCAGGAGACGTGTCGCAGGTCTTCGCCTGCCGGCCGCGCTCTCGGTGACCTGCTACCTCCCGGTGGCTGATCGGCTGCTGCCACGTCGGAGCCAGACCGGCACTTGCAGTGATGCCAAAGTGGTGCCATCATGACGCCATGGAACTGACCGAGTACGTCGAGAACCTCCGCCGCGAGCTGACGACCGCGGCCGAGGTCGGCGGCCAGGACGCCCGCGCGCTGGCGGGCCGGCTTCTCCCCGCGCTGGACGCCGCGGTGCGGCTCACCCTGCTGGAGGCGCTCTCCGCGGCCGCCGAGGAGATCTCCGCACAGCTCGCTCCCGGCGCCGTCGACATCCGGCTGCGGGGCGGGACGGCCGATCTCGTCGTGACGCCACCGCCGGCTCCCGCTCCGGGCGCCGGCGACCCGGAGGTCGGCCCGATCGAAGTGCGGCTGCCCGTCGCCGAGGGCGACGACGCCGCCATGGTCCGCATCAACCTGCGGCTGCCCGCCAGTCTCAAGGCACGGATCGAGGCCGCCGCCGCCGGTGGCGGGCTCTCGGTGAATGCCTGGATCGTCCGGGCTGCCGCGGCCGGACTCGCCAGCGAGGGTCGCGCCACGCGCCCGGCCGCCGCCGAGAAGCCCGACCGCGTCGTCGGCCAGAGCTACAGCGGGTGGGCCCGCTGATCCCCGACACCCGCCACGGAGGCACCGCGACCACCGCGACCCCTGAGCAAAGGAACCGAGATGTCCCTGTCGAGCTTCACCACGCCGTCCCCGATCTCCGTCGCCCTCGACCTCTACGTGGCCGACGTCAGCCTGGCCGTCTCCGACCGCGCCGACACGGTCGTCGAGGTCCGGCCCAGCGACCCCGACAAGGCCGCTGACGTCAAGGCCGCCGAGAGCGCCGAGGTCGAGTACGACGGCGCCACCCGGACGCTGAGCATCGTGTCCAGGAAGCCCCGCAACTGGTTCGTCAGCTTCAGCACGAAGCGCCCCGAGTCGATCGACGTCGTCGTCCAGCTGCCCACCGGCTCCCATGTCCGCGGTGAGGCCGGGCTCGGCGACTTCCAGTCGGACGGCGTACTCGGCACGGTCGCGCTCAAGACCGGCCTCGGCGCGATCCGGCTCGCCGAGACCGGGCCGCTGACGCTCCGCAGCGGCCTCGGCGAGATCACCGTCGAGCGGGTCAGGGGCTCCGCCACCGTGCACACCGGCTCGCAGGACATCCGGATGGGCGCCGTCGACGGCAGCGCCGACGTCCACGCCAGCAACGGGACGGTCCGGGTCGGCGTCGTCACCGGTCCCGCGAGCATCAAGGTCTCCAACGGTTCCGTGGTCGTCGACCGCGCGCTCTCCGACATCACCGCCGCGACCGCGAACGGCGAGGTGCAGATCGGCGAGGTCGTGCGCGGCAAGGTCGACGCCACGTCCAAGAACGGCCGGGTCGAGGTCGGCGTCCGCGAGGGCAGCGCCGCCTGGCTGGAGCTGAGCACCGGCGTCGGCCGGGTCTACAACGAGCTCGCCGCCTCTGACGCGCCGGAGGACGACGACCCGGTCGACAAGGTCGAGGTCCACGCCAGCACCAAGCTCGGCGACGTCACCATCCGCCGCGCGCTGCGCCTGGACGAGGAGACGTGACCACCGTGCCCGCCGCGAGATCGGACGCCGCCATCTCGGCCCGCAGGGTGCGCAAGTCCTTCGGCGAGCAAGACCGTGCTCGACGGCATCGACCTCGACCGTGCCGGCCGGGCACGGTTCTGCGCCCTGCTCGGCCCGAACGGCGCGGGCAAGACGACCGTCGTCCACATCCTGTCCACGCTGCTCCGTCCGGACGCGGGCGAGGTCCGCGTCGCCGGCCACGACGTCGCCGCGAACCCGGAGGCGGTCGCGGCCGGCGATCGGCGTCACCGGCCAGTTCTCCGCCGTCGACGGCCTGCTCACCGGCCGAGGAGAACCTGCTGCTGATGGCCGACCTGCACCACCTGCCGCAAGCGGCGCGGGCGCCGGCGCGCCGCCGAGCTGCTCGAGCGGTTCGACCTCGACCGAGGCCGCGGGACAAGCCCGGCGTCGACCTACTCCGGCGGCATGCGGCGCAAGCTCGACCTGGCGATGACCCTCGTCGGCGACCCCGCAGGTGATCTTCCTCGACGAGCCGACCACCGGCCTCGACCCGCGCAGCCGCCGCACGATGTGGGACATCGTCCGCGGGCTGGTCGCCGACGGGGTCGACCATCCTCCTCACCACCCAGTACCTGGAGGAGGCCGACCAGCTCGCCGACCGCGATCGCGGTGCTCGACGCGCGGCCGGATCGTCGCCGAGGGCACGCCGGACGAGCTCAAGCGGCGCATCCCCGGCGGCCACATCGAGCCTGCGCTTCGCCGACCGCGCCGCGCTCGACGCTGCCGCCGCGGCGCTCGCCGAGGCCGCCGCGACGACGAGGCGCTGACGCTCCAGGTCCCCGGCGACGGCGGCCGTCGCCCGCTGCGCGCCGCTGCTCGACCGGCTCGACGACGCCGGCGTCGAGGTCGACGAGCGCTCACGTGCACACCCCCGATCTCGACGACGTCTTCCTCGCCCTCACCGGCGCGGAGCCGCCGATGCGCAGCCGACGACCGACGGCAGCCTCATGACGCAGCCGATGCGCGCTCTCGCCACTCGCCACGCGACTCGGCACCATGCTGCGCCGCAACCTGCGGCACATGCGCCGCTACCCGTCCCTGACGCTTGATGATCGCCGCTGATGCCGCTCGTCTTCCTGCTGCTGTTCGTCTACGTCTTCGGCGGCACGCTCGGCGCCGGGCTCGGCAGCGCAGCCGGCGGGCCGGCCGGCGGCCGCGCCGCCTACGCCGACTACGTCGCGCCCGGCGATCATCCTGATGACCGTCGCCGGCGCCGGCCCAGGGGACCGCGATCTCGGTGGCGCATGGACATGACCGAGGGCATCATCGCCCGCTTCCGGACCATGGCGATCGTCGCCCGGTCGTCGGTGCTGACCGGGCACGTCCTCGGCGCGTCCATCCAGACCCTGGTCGGCTCGCCGTTGTCGTGGTCGGCGCCGTGGCTGGTCGGCTTCCGGCCCGCACGCCGACCCCGCTCGAGTGGCTCGCCGCGTTCGGCCTGCTGCTGCTGCTGACCCTCGCGCTGACCTGGCTGTGCGTCGGCCTGGGCCTGTCGGCCAGGAGCGTCGAGACGGCGAGCAACTCGCCGATGTTCCTCATCCTCCTGCCGTTCCTCGGCAGCGGGTTCGTCCCGACCGAGCTCCATGCCGGCGGGGCTGCGCTGGTTCGCCGAGTACCAGCCGTTCACCCCGGCGAACGAGACGCTGCGCGGGTTGCTGACCGGAACGAGGATCGGCGACAACCTGGTCATCACCGTCGCCTGGTGCGTCGGCGTCGCGGTGCTGTCCTACGCGTGGTCGCGGAGGCTGTACGAGCGGGAGCCGAAGCCGCGCTGACCCGACGGCGCCGGGAGGCGCACCGATGGACGCCGTCAGGAGTTGCGCCGCCACAGCTCGAGGTTGAGCGCCAGCGCGAACGTCACCCACGCCAGATAGGGGACCAGCAGGAGCGCGGCCACCCGGTGCCGCCGCGCGAACGCAGCCACCGTCGCCGCGATCGCCACCCAGAGCATCGCGATCTCGACAAGGGCGAGCCCGGGACGCTTCAACCCGAAGAAGAGGAGCGGCCACGCCGCGTTGAGCGCGAGCTGTGCGCCGTACAGGGAGAGTGCGGGGCGCGACTCCCGCGGGTTCGCGCGCCACACCAGCCAGGCGGAGAGGGCGTTCGCGGCGTAGAGGACCGTCCACACCGGGCCGAACGCCTCGTCCGGTGGGCGCCACGACGGGCGGTCGAGCGACGGGTACCACGTCCGCACCCCAGCCGCCGCGCCGGCGCCACCGACACCCGCCGCGACGGACACCGCCGCCAACGACGTCGCGAGCGCAGCGGCGGACCGGGTGCGTGGCACTGTCGTCATACCGGGCATGCTCCCGCGCCCGCCGGGTTGCCGCCACACGTCAGGCACGGGTCCGACCGACCTCAGCCGCCGGCGGAGCCACCCGCAAGCCAGGTGACCGGCAGCCCATGGGCCGCCGCCGTCGCAAGCCTGCGGCGTCGGGCGCCGGGCCAGGTCGTGAGCACGACCGGGAACGCGTTCGGGGCGGACGCCGGGTCTGGCTCGAGGGTGAGGTGCGCGAAGCGCATGGCTGGTGTGGCTTGCTCCCCGAGAGCGTTGATCGCCCCGTCGAGCTCACCGTGCCGATCACCGCCGAGGCACTGCCGGAACACCGAGCGCCGGAACCTGCGCGGCGACCTGGCACGCGGCATCCAGCCGCGCATGTCGGTTCACCTGGTCAGCCCAGCCGAACGCCTTCAGCCGCGGCCGCCCGGCTTCCTCGGTCGGGTCGACGGGTGCCAGATCCACCCCGGCGCTCGCTCCCACCTCGACGAGCCGCACCGGCAACGCTGACTCGGCGGCGAGGAAGGCAAGCCCGCCGGCGAGGGCCGCACCCCGGCCGACCTCGTTCGTCTGCGGCGCATGGTCCAACCACGGCCGGATCGCCTCGCCGTGCTCGACCAGGGCGGAGCGGAACCGGCTCCACAGCAACCGCTCGTCGCTCGGAAGCCGACCACCGGCGGACGGGTAGGAGGCCGCCAGCTCGGGCTCTTCGTCGCGCGATTGACGCTGACAACCACCGGTTGTCATCATGCCGGCATGACCCCACGTCCCGTCTCGCACGACGACCGCGCCACGTTCCAGCGGTTGAACGAGGTGCGCGCCGCCGCACTCGAGCACGCCCGCCTGGCCCGGCAGCTGTCCAGCCAGCGTCGAGCGTTGATCGACGAGCTGATCGGCGCCGGTTACTCGCAGTCCGACATCGCGCGCGAGATGGGCGTGACTCGGCAAGCGGTGCAGAAGATGCTCGCCGCTGGGTGAACCGCGGCAGCGCCCGTCGGCTGGCCTCCCCGGTTGTTCAGGTCACTCGCGCGCCGACCCTCGACCCAGCTGCGTCAGGGCCGACTGCAGACCTGATTCCGCGTGGTCGCCGAGGCGAGCGAAGGCAGGTGCGAGCAGGGGAGCGAGCAGCCGGCTGATGCCCTTGAAGGTGAACTCGGCGGTGTAGGTCACCTCCGTCCCGGCGCCGGTAGGCCGGAACGACATCGTGTCGACCGCCACGACCGTCTTGTTCTCCCCGCGCAGCCGCACCCGCTGGTCGGTGACGAGCTCCTCGACCACGTAGGTCAGCAGCGTCTCGCGACCGAGGAACCTCGACGTGTTCCGGTACGTCGTCCCGATGCCCCCGTCGCCCGCACAGCGAACGGTCGAGACGGTCCCGGGATCCCACTCCGTGGTGGTGGTGAAGTCGGCCAGGTAGTCGAATGCGTCCCGGATCGGGACGTCGACCGTGACGGTGCGTTCGACCCTCATGCCGCCCGTCCCCACAGTCGCGTCCACAGGGCCACCGGCACCAGCCGTGCGGCCTTCATGAGCAGAGCCATCGGCAACGGAAACACGATCTCGGTGCGGTCGTGCTCGAGCCCGTTGCAGATCGACCCGGCCGCCTGGTCGGCGTCGATGATGAACGGCATCGGGAAGTCGTTCCCGGCGGTGAGGTCGGTGCGGACGAAGCCCGGACAGATCGTCGTGACCCGTACGCCGGACGACGCGACGTGCACCCGCAGCGACTCCAGCATGTTGATCTGCGCGGCCTTGGTGGCGCCATAGGCCTCGGCACCGGCCAGGCCGCGGTAGCCCGCCACCGACGCGATCCCCGCGATGACTCCGCTGCGTCGCTCGAGCATCTCTGGCAGCACCGCGGCGACGGCATTGCTCATGCCGACCAGGTTCACCTGGACGTGCCGGTCGAAGTCGTCGGTGTCCCAGGCGCGGGGGTCCATCTGCTTCCAGTGGCCCGCGGCCAGGATGACGACGTCGATGCGGCCGTGCTCGTCGCGCACGCGTCCGGCTGCAGCTGCCACCGACGGCGCGTCGGTGACATCGACGGGCACGACGAGCATGCGGCCGGCGGAGACCTCCGCGAGCGCGTTCTCGCGGCGGGCGGAGACGGCGACGGTCGCGCCGCGCGCGACCAGCTCGCGGGCCGTGGCGGCGCCGATGCCGCTGGATGCGCCGACCACCCAGACGACCTTGCCTCGGAGGTTCACGATGAGGTCCGCACGAGCTGCAGCTGGCTGACCCCGAGATAGCCACTGCGGAAGCCGGCCTCCGAGTAGGCGAGGTAGAGCTCCCACATCCGGCGGAACGTCTCGTCGAACCCCTGGGCGCGCAGCCGAGGCGACGCATCGAGGAAGCGGTCCCGCCACAGGCGCAGCGTGCGGGCGTAGTGCCCGCGCAGCTCGCGGCTCTGCACCACACGCAACGTGGTGTGCGTTGCCAGGTTGTCGTCGATCGCCCGCAGCGACGGGATCAGGCCACCGGGGAAGATGTACTTCTGGATCCACCCGAAGCTGCGCCTGGTGGCGAGCAGCCGGTCGTGCGCCATCGTGATCGCCTGGATGCTGACCGCGCCGCCTGGCGCCAGCAGCCGGTCGAGGGTCCTGAAGTAGTCGGGCCAATAGGCTTCCCCGACCGCCTCGATCATCTCGACGCTGACGATCGCGTCGTACCTGCCCTGCACCTCGCGGTAGTCCTGGAGCCGTATCTCCACCAGGTCGGCGACGCCGGCGGCCGCGACGCGCTCTTGGGCGAGATGCATCTGCTCCCGTGACAAGGTGATCGACGTGACGTGCGCGCCGCGCTGGCCGGCGCGGACGGCGAGCGCGCCCCAGCCCGAACCGATCTCCAGCAGTCGGGTGCCGGCGCGGACACCGGCGAGGTCGAGCATCCCGTCGATCTTCCGCAGCTGCGCACCCTCGAGGTCGGTGGCGCTGTCGACCGGTGTCTGCGCGTCGAACCATGCCGACGAGTAGCTCATCGTCGGGTCGAGGAACGTGGCGAACATCTCGTTGCTCAGGTCGTAGTGAGCCGCGATGTTGTCGCGCGACCCGTCGATGGAGTTGTCCTGCTGAGCCGGGATGGGCTTGTCCACGAGGCCCCGCAGCCGCTGCAGCCACGGCGGCACCAGGGTGGACAGCCGCTCGGCGAACACCGTCAGCAGCTCCGCCAGATCGGTGCCGGCTCCGGCTCGCCACTCGCCTGCGACGTAGGAGTCACCGAAGCCGATCTTGCGGTCGCGCCCGACGCGCGCGAAGAAGGCGGACGGGCGCACCACCAGGAGCTCCGGCGAGGCGGAGGAGCCGCCGCCGATCACCCGTCCGTCCGGGTAGCTGACGCGGACGGGCAGGGCGGCCACGGCACGCTCGAAGATGAGCCGAGCCACCGTCGCGCTTACGGGCGCGCGGGGAGTGGTCGCGATCCCCTGCCAGGGGAGTGTGGACGAGACGGACACGGTCAGACGCCTTCCTGGGGGACGTGGGTGGGCCGCGGCCGGACGGGCAGGCCGCGCAGCCACAGCCAGATGCCATGGATGCGGATCAGTGCGGAGACGCGTTGGGTCATGAGCGGTCGGCGTACGAGCTGTCTGAGGACCGCCGTGCGCGTCGCCGGTTGCGGGCGGCCGCGGAACGTGGCGGAGAAGGCGACCGACCCGGCGCGCCGCAGCACCACGCTCGTGCTGACCAGGTCAGGGCCGATGGCGAACCGCAGCTGGTAGCCGCCGCTGGCGTCGAAGAAGGGGGAGACGTAGAGCTCCTTGGCGTGCCCGGCCTTCCCGTCGGCGTCCGGCCGCAGGAGGTAGGCGTGGCGCTCGCCGTAGGTGTTATGCACCTCCGCCACGACGCAGGCGAGCCGGCCGTCACCGGCGTAGCACCAGAAGACCGAGAGCGGGTCGAAGACGTGCCCGAGGATGCGCGCGTTGGCCAGCATGAGGATCCGCGCGCCGGCACCGAGCTCGACGCCCCGCAGCGCGAGGAACCGCTCGACGTTCTGCTTGATGGACAGCGTGCGGTCGCCGAGGTGATCGGCGCTGCTGAAGCGCGCGAAGGGACGCAGGTACGCGGGCTGCTCCGGGATCGCGTCGAGGTCGACGAGCCACTGGTAGGCGCTGTGGCGGAACGAGTGCCGGAGCGGGCCGGGCCGGTTGTGGCTGACGTGGCCGACGACCAGTGCGGGCACTCTCGGCAGCGCGCCGCCTGCTGCCGCCGTCACCACTGCACCCCGAAGTGCCGGGCGGCTGCGACGCCGGAACGGCACCCGTCCTCGTGGAAGCCCCAGCCGTGGTAGGCGCCGGCGTAGACGGTCCGGTCGGTGGCCAGGGCGGGGAAGCTGGGCTTGCGCGCGCACCGACTCGACCGTGTAGACGGGGTGCTCGTAGTCCACGACCGCGTGGACGCTGCCCGGCGCGATCCGCTCCCGGTCGTTGAGGGTCACGAGGAACTGCTGCGTGGACCGCAGCCCCTGCAGCCGGTTCATCCAGTAGGTGACGACCGTCGGCTGGTCCGGCCGGTCGCACGACGCCATCCGGTAGTTCCACGAGGCGCGGGCACCGGGTGCCTCAGGCAGGACCCCGTCGTCGGTGTGCAGGACCGTCGCGTTGGAGGAGTACGCGAACTGCTTCAGGGTCGTGACCTCCTCGTCCGACGGGTCGACGAGGAGGCTGAGCGCCTGGTCGGCATGCGTCGCGACCACGACCCGGTCGAAGCGGCTCACCTGTCCGGTCACGTCCCGCACCTGGACGCCGCTGCCGTGCCGGGTGACGTCGACGACGGCGCGCCCGGCCCGGACGTCGGGGAGGAGCGCGCGCAGCCGGTCCACGTAGGTCCGCGAGCCGCCGACGACGGTGGACCACTGCGGTGACCCGGTGATCCTGAGCATCCCGTGGTGCTCCAGGAAGCGGAAGAGGTAGCGCGCCGGGTACTCCGCGGCCGTCGCCCGGCCGGTGGACCACACGCACGACACCACCGGCACCGCGTAGTGCGCGATGAAGTGGTCGCTGAAGCCCTCCCGGCGCAGGAAGTCGCCGTACGTCGTCCCGTCCTCGTCGTCCGTCACGCGCAGGAACGCGGACGCGCGCCGGTGGAAGCGCCTCACCTCCACGAGCAGGCGCAGGAAGTCCCGGTCGAGCAGCCGCCTCCGCTGCGCGAACAGGCCGCGGAGGCCGCGACCGCCGGCGTACTCGAGACCGCACCCGTCGCAGCGCACGCTCATGCTCATCTCGGTGTGGCGGACCTCCACGCCGAGCTCTCGAAGAGCCTGCGCAGCAAGGGGTAGGTGACGTCGTTGTGCACGATGAACCCGCTGTCGACCGCGTGCCGCTGCCCGTCGGCGTCGGTGATGTCGTGCGTGTGGGCGTGGCCACCGAGTCGGGTCTCGGCCTCGAACAGCGTGACGTCGTGGGTCCGGGAGAGCAGGTACGCCGCGGTCAGCCCGGAGACGCCGGCTCCGATGACCGCGACCGAGGGCCGCCCCGTCGCTCCGGTGCCGGCAGTGCTGCTCATCGAGGACCACTTTCGTCAAAGGTTTGTCGAGGTCTCACGCTAGGTCGGCTACCTGGGCTTGTCAAATCCTTGTATAGACACTGTAGAGTGATGGCATGTCGACCCCTGACCAGCGGCCGACCCTGCGGATCGGCGAGCTCAGCCGCCGCGTCGGGGTCAGCGACCATCTCCTGCGTGCCTGGGAGACCCGGTACGGCCTGCTGCGCCCCACCCGATCGGCTGGTGGCTACCGGTTGTATTCGCAGGCGGACGCCGGCCGGATTCGTCGGATGCAGGCGCACCTGGCCGCGGGGCTGTCGGCGGCCGAGGCGGCCCAGGCGGTGCTCGCCGAGGTCGCCGTCGGCGCCGCCGAACCCGGCGCCGCCGAACCCGGCGCCGCAGCGCCGGCCGGCAGCGCCGAGGTGACCGAGCTGTCGAGGTCGCTGCGCACGGCCTTGGACGCGCTCGACGAGCCGGCCGCGCAGGCGGTGCTGGACCGGCTGCTCTCCGACCTGTCGGTCCCGACCGTCCTGCGCGACGTCGTCCTGCCGTATCTCGGCGAGCTCGGCGCCCGGTGGCAGGCCGGCACCGCGAGCGTCGCGCAGGAGCACTTCGCCAGCTTCGTCATCCGCGGCCGGCTCGCCGGCCTCGCCCGCGGGTGGGGCAGCGGAAGGGGACCGCGCGCGGTGCTCGCCTGCCCGTCCCAGGAGCTGCACGACCTCGCCCTGATGGTGTTCGGGATCATGCTCAACCGCCAGGGCTGGCGGATCGACTACCTCGGGACCAGCACGCCCATCGAGGAGCTGGCACGCGCGGCGGAGACGACGCGGCCGGACCTCGTCGTCCTCGCGTCGAGCGCACCCGAGGTGCTCGAGCCGCTTCGCGTCGAGCTCGCCGACCTTGCGGCACGATTCCCGCTCGCCCTCGCCGGCGCCGGCGCCTCAGCCGAGGTCGCGGCGGCGGTCGGCGCCCGTCACCTGACGGGCGACCCGGTGACCGAGGCCGAGCGGCTCGGCTCACCCTGACCGGAGCAGCGGCGGCCTGCGCGGCCCGGTTCGTGCCGTCCCGTTCGTGGTCTCCACTCGCGTCGAGCTCTCGCGCCGGTCAGGCGACGCGTCCTGTTCGGCGGTTGAGCAGGGCGGCGTCACGCACCAGCGCCTGGAACGCCGTCGGATCGAGCGTCGCCCGCTCGGGCAGGTCGACTGTCGGCCGGCTGCTCTCCCTGTTGGCTCCCGACGTCGTCGTCACCACAGACGTGCCGGCGCTGGCGATGGGGACGCCGAGCGCCTCGCCGGACGCCAGGAGGTCGCGCAGTTCTTCAACGGGGCGGCGAAGGCGGCTCTGGCGGTCTTCGTCGAGGACCGCCCGGGGGCGGCATGGGTCCACCGTGGCGAGACCAGGGTCGCGTTCGACTTCACCGTGGTGCACGGCCTGGTGGCACGGATCGTCTTCCGGGCCGAGCCGGAGGTCCTCGCCGACGTACGGCCCCGCAGGGGTGGCAGGCCGATCCCGGGTGCCCCCGACTGACTCCGGGAAGCCGGCGGGGTTCAGGCTTCGGGGAGGTCCGCGAACGCCTTCTTCGTGTCGCGGTACCAACCCATCGACCGCACCGGGTGCCGCCAGCGGGCCTTCATCGCCTCGTGCGCCGGCTCGTGGGCTGCGTCGCCCTCTCGGACCGCCACCTGCAGGTGCCGGTCCTGCGCCTTGATGACGTCGTCGGCGGTCTCACCGCTCAGCTCACCCTCCTCGCCGTACTGCTCTCGGAGGCGGGCCGGGCCGGGAGTCGCTGATCGCGCGTGTGCGACGGGGACCGAGTACAGGTCTGACACAGACGCTCGACATGCGCATCGCGATGGTGCGGCCGCGGAGCGCGGTGAGAACCCGCAGCCGGTGACCACGCTGCGCGGTCGGGGCCGCGCGCACGAACTGGCGCCGACCGGTGATCTCGCGACGTTTCAGGGCCAGCAGCGTGCAGAGACGGCAAAGATCTGGGCTGCCTACCTGAGGATCGGTCTCCAGCTCTGGTCAGCGGCCGGGTCGCCGCTTGAGGATCCGGACGAGCCCTTCGGATCGCGGCAGTCCCCGCGACGAGTGTCGGTTCACTTGGGCGGCCAGTGCAGAGGAGTCCGAGGCGTGGTTGGCGACGGCGGGGACTGGAGTCTGTGGGGGCCGTGGCCGGGGAGGACGCCGCCGCTGCCCCCGAGGTGGCGGTGCGCCGGCGGGAGCGCCGAGCCCGGCAACGCCCGGGGTGCCAGGTCCCGCGCCCAGGCGCCGCCGGCGCCGACGCCTCCTCGGCGTAGCTGACGCGGCGCTGTTCGCCCCGGCGATGTACTCCTACACGACGACGATGTTGAGGCCGTCGAGCCTCCCGCTCCCGGTGCGCAGCGTCGAGTGGGTGCGGTCCCACCACGGGGCCTGGCTCGTCGACTCCGCGGAACACGTCTGGTACGGATGGGTCAACGCGCCGAGCAAGGGAGGGCCGGCACCGACAGCGCTGCCGTCGGTGGCCCTGCCGTCACCAGCACCACCTGCCTCCCCGACGGCTTCCCCAGCCGCAGCATCCCCTGCGCTGCTGCCCCCGCCGGTGCCTCCGGTCATCACGCCCGCTCTCCCGCACGAGGGAGAGTGGCGGCCCACCGGCCCGGACGTGAAGGGCGGCCCGCCTGTTCTCATCACCGAGTTCCGCCCGGAGGCGGACTATCCACGGACCGTCGCGTACGTCGCGTGGTTCGACCACACCCGCACCGAGCTCGGCTTCTATCCCGGGCGGTACGAGCCGCCGGCGGCCGCGGTGCGGGGACCGATGGAGGTGCCGCTCGGGCAACGCTCCCGGCTGCTGGCCACCTTCAACGCCGGGTTCATCTACAGCGACGGGTCGAACGGCTCGTCCGACAACGGCCGAACCAACGAGCCGCTCAAGGACGGTCTGGCGACGCTCGTGGGCCACCGCGACGGCAGCGTCGACATCGTCACCTGGCACGGCGGACCCGACCCCGGCCCGCAGTACGCGTTCACCCGGCAGAGCCTGCCGCCCATCCTGTGGAACAGCACGCTGAACCCCGCACTCAACGACAGCTCGCAGTGGGGCGCCACGTTGGGGAACAGGGTGCGCGTGTGGCGCACCGGGGTCGGCATCGACCTCAACGGCAACCTGATCTACGCAGCGGCCAACGGCCAGACGGTGGAGTCCCTCGCGCGCCTGCTGCTCCGCGCGGGGGCGGTCAAGGCGATGCAGTTCGACATCAACCCCGAGTGGCCGTCCCTCATCGCCTACCAGCACACACCCGGCCTGGTGCCGATCAAGATCGTGCCCAACGTGCAGCAGTCTGCGCGCCGCTACCTCGTCCCCGACGACCGCGACTTCTTCGCCGTGTACACCCGGCAGCCGGGGCCGGCCCGGT
>CAWIFV010000015.1:0-120768 GCA_963835405.1 uncultured Actinomycetota bacterium | reverse complement strand
TTGCGCTGCCCGGCGCTGTCCGACAGCACCGCGTGCTGCCCCGAGAGTGCGGCGCGCGAGAAGTCGAACACGTAGCCGGTCTGCCAGCCGGCGAAGTCGGCGGTGCGGAACTTCGCCTGCATCGCCGTCTGCACCGAGCGCATCGTCTGGTCGACGCCGTCGACGGACCGGGTCTGGGCGGCGAACCCGTAGACGCCGATGGCGACCATCGCCGCGAGCAGCGCGCCGACGAGCAGGAACCCTCCACAGCCGGGTGCGCACCCGCAGGCGCTGCGCCAGTCCGAGGAGACCGTTGCGTCGGGAGGTCGTCTGGGTCGCGCCGTTCATCACTGCTCCGGAGTCACAGGGTGGCTGCGGGCACCGGGCGCGGTGCCACGCGCCCCCATCGGCGATGCCGGCCGGATATGGACCAGAACGGGCCGGCAACTTCGTTGCGGGTCCTCTCGGTTTTCGCGAGTCGGGTGTGCGGGCGTGCCGGACCTGCCATGCTCGGCGCAGACGTCGCGCCTCCACGGGGCGGGCAGCGATGACGGGGGTTCGGCATGTCCAACGACGACGTGTACGAGTCGGCGCGCGCGACAGATCGCCGCCGGCGGCGGCAGAACCTGGTCTTGTGGGCGCTGACCCTCGGCGTGCTCGTGCTCGTCGTCGCGGCCGCGTTCGTGACGAGGTAGCCCGCAGGCTGCTGGCTCGACGGTGGGGTGCGCCTAGCCCGACCGGGTGGGAGACGTTGGGTCGGACGGGTCATCTGTCGGGTGACGTCGTACAGGTGATCTTTCCGGCTGACGAAGCACTACCGACATGGACGGTGATCCCGGGGACAACTTCGACGTCCCGCTCGAGCAGCTGCTCGCGGCGGTCGGGCAAGCCGTGATCGCCACCGACCTCGAGGGTCGGGTCGTCTACTGGAACCCCGCCGCGGAGCGGATGTACGGGTGGCCCACGAGCGAGGCGCTCGGCCGCCCCGCCAGCGAGCTGATCGTGCCCGTCGCGCACGTCGCCGACGGCCGGGAGATCTTCGAGTCGGTGTCGCGCGGTGACACCTGGCGCGGTCGCTGCCGGCTGCGCCGCCGGGACGGCAGCGAGGTCGACGCCCTGGTGACCGACGCGCCGATCCGCGACCGCGCGGGCACCGTCGTCGGCGTCATCGGGGTGTCGACGGACATCACCGAGCAGGTGCGGGCGGACGACGCGCGGCGGCTGTCGGAGGAGCTGGCTCGCCGGCGGTTCACCGACGCCCCGATCGCCCAGGCCATCCTCGCCCCCGACGGGACGATCGAGCGCGTCAACCCGGCGCTGTGCGCGGCGGTGCAGCTTCACGAGGAGGAGATCGTCGGCCGCAGCGTCTTCTCGTTCGTGCACCCCGCCGGGCGGGACGCGGCGCGGCGCGCCTTCGAGGACGCGCTGAAGGGACGCGAGGGCGCGGCGAGCGCGCCCGTGCACTACGTCGCCGATGCCGGGCACACCGTGTGGGGCCTGACGTCGATCATCGTGATCCGCGACGACGCGGGGGAGCCGCACCACGTCGCGACGTTCATCCAGGACATCACCGAGGTGCACCGGGCCCGCACGGCCGAGGCGGCGGCGCTCGAGCGGCTGCAGGCGAGCGAGGCGCGGTTGCGCGCGCTGGTCCACCGCTCCGCCGACGTCGCGCTCATCCTCGACGCCGAGGCTCGGGTCACCTTCGCGAGCCCGGCCGTGGAGCAGGTGTTCGGGTTCCCGCCGGAGGCCCTGGTCGGCGGGATCGGGTTCGGCTTCGTCCACCCCGACGACGTCCCCGCCGCGCGCGAGGTGCTCGGGCAGGTGCTCGCGAGACCGGGCGCGCACCCGCCGTTCGAGATGCGGCTGCTCGCCTCCGACGGCGGCTACGTCTGGACCGAGGCCGCCGTCACCAACTCCCTCGACGACCCGGCGATCAACGGGCTGGTGCTCAACCTGCGAGACGTGACTGCGCGGCGGGCCGCCGTCGCGGCGCTCGCCGAGAGCGAGCTGCGCTACCGCACCATCGTGGAGACCGCCGACGAGGGCATCTGGGTCATCGACGCGAACAGCCGTACGACGTTCGCGAACCCGCGCCTGGCCGAGATGCTCGGCCGGCCGGAGGCGGAGATCCTCGGTCGCAAGCCGACGGACTTCGCGCACCCCGACCAGGTCGACCAGCTGCGGGCGCAGCTCGCGCTCGCGACCGCTGGGCAGCGCCGGACGGTACGAGACGCAGTTCTCCCGCCCCGACGGGTCGCCCCTGTGGGTGCTCATCTCCGGGCACCCGCTCTTCGACGAGACGAACCGCTATCTCGGCACGCACGCGATGGTGCACCGACATCACCGGGCGCAAGGCGATGGAGGAGCAGCTGCGGCACGCCGCGCTGCACGACGAGCTGCACCGGGCTCGCGAACCGCACGTTGCTGACCGACCGGGTGGAGCAGGCCGTCGTACGGACCGGGCGGCGCGCCGGCCTGGTCGCCGTGCTGTTCATCGACGTCGACCAGTTCAAGCTCGTCAACGACAGCCTCGGGCACACGACCGGTGACTCGCTGCTCGTCGAGGTCGCCGACCGGATCCGCGGTGCGGTGCGCGCCGACGACACGGTGGCGCGGTTCGGCGGCGACGAGTTCGTCGTGCTGTGCGAGGGGCTGCACGACCGGGAGGAGGCGCTCGAGGTCGCGGGGCGGGTGCTGGACGCCGTGTCGCAGCCGGTCCACCTGGCCGGGCGCCCGATGGTCGTGACCTGCAGCGTGGGCGTCGCGTTCTCCCCCGCGGAGACCGGCGACGCGCTGCTGCGCGACGCCGACATCGCGATGTACCGCGCGAAGGAGCAGGGACGCGCCCGGGTCGAGACGTTCGACCCACGGCTCGACGAGACGGCGCGGCTGCAGTTCGACCTGGCGTCGGACCTGCGGGAGGCGCTGCGCGGCGGCGAGGGGCTGGAGGCCTACTACCAGCCGATCGTCTCCGTCCCCGACCAGAGCGTCATCGGCGCCGAGGCGCTCGTGCGCTGGCACCACCCGACGCGCGGGCTGCTCGCGCCCGACGCGTTCATCCCGATCGCCGAGCGGGTCGGGCTCATCCAGGAGCTCGACGCGCTGATGCTGGGCGAGGCCTGCCGGCAGGCGGCGGGGTGGATCGCCGCGGGCGACGTGCCCGAGACGTTCGCGATCGCGGTGAACCTCTCCGCCCGGCAGCTCGGCGCGCCGGGCTCGTCGACGTGGTGAGCGACGCGCTGGCGCAGTCGTCGCTGCCGCCCGGGCAGCTCGCGCTCGAGCTGACCGAGACCGCTGTCATGAACGACGTGGAGCGGGCCACCACCGTCCTGCACGCGCTGCGCCGGCTCGGCGTCAACATCTCCATCGACGACTTCGGCACCGGCTACTCGTCGCTGACCTATCTCAAGCGGGTGCCCGCGGACCGGCTGAAGATCGACCGCTCGTTCGTGGGTGGCATCGGCGAGGGCGGCGACGACGACGCGATCGTCGCGAGCATCGTCAGCCTGGCCGACAAGGTCGGGCTCGCCTGCGTCGCGGAAGGCGTCGAGACGACCGACCAGCTGGTGGCGCTGCACCTGCTCGGGTGCCGCTTCGCGCAGGGCTACCTGTGGAGCGAGCCGGTGCCGGCGGCGGAGTTCGTCGCGCGGCTGGCCGTGCCGGTCGTCGACGTGTCGGGTCGCGGTCGGGCCCGGCGCGAGTCGTGGTTCGCGCAGCTCGACCCAGCCACCTCCCAGCGACTGCTGACCCTGCACCGGGAAGGCGCGTCGCTGCAGACGATCGCCGCCGCCCTGAACCGGATGGGGTCGCGTACGCCGCTCGGTGCGCGGTGGCACTCCGCCAGCGTCGCCCGGGTCGTCGCCGAAGCCGGTGGGGGTACGCGGCGGGTGGTCGGGGTTGGTACGTGAGCTGTGCGCTCCGGCTGGCGGCGGCGTCGTAGTCGTCGTGTCGCGGTGAGGACCGCGGCTACGTTTGGAAGCGCGCAGTCGTCGCTGTACTCATGTTCCCGGCGAGATCGGTCTGGCTGGCCCTCGCGTAGTACCAGTTGTCGTTGCCCAGGTTGCCACTTTGGCCTGTTGTGTAAGTGCCGCCGGCCCCGACTGTTCCGGTGAGCGTGGCTTTCGTCGGCGTATCCGAGCAGTCAATCTGGGTGCAGACGTCGACTGTCACCGTAGTCGCGTCGTATTGGGCAGTTCCGGCCGTTCCTGTGAACTCGGCCTTGTGACCCTGGATTGACTGGAAGGACACCGTCAGAGGAGCCGGCGCGGTGATGTCGATCACGAGTGACAGCGTGTTTGATGGTCCCGACGTCACTGTGTTGATGGTCGCCTTCGCGGTGATCGCGTGAGTGCTCTCAGCAAGGTTCGCCGTGGGAGTGAACTCCCACGAGCCAGTCGGGGAGGACGTCGTACCAATCGACACGCCACCGTCGAACAGCTCGATGGTTGCGTCGGCCGCGGCAGTCCCGACGATCGTCGGGCGCTGGTTCTTGGTGATGTTGTCGGTTGCGGATGTCCCCGTATCCGATGCCGCGTCCTTGAGGCCAGTGATGACGGGGGCGCTGGTTGCCGCCGCAGAGACGGTGTAGGTCTGGCCCGTGAAGGTCCCTGCAACCGCTGAGCCGCCCGAATCCTTGATGTTCGATCCGTCAGTCAGGTTCAGGCCGATCGACCCCGACCCGGAGACCGGTCCCGTCGTGACCGTCCACGTGGCGCCCCCGCCGGACACGCCGGCGATGGTCGCAGCGGTGCCCACGGTCGCCAATGCGAAGGCGCTCGTCGTCACGCCCGTCACAGGCACGCTGAAGGCGACCGTCCAGGCTCGACGGTCGAACCCGACGTCACCGGGGTGGATCCGGCGCGGTCGATTGACGTCACGGCCGGGGCCGACAGGGTCTGGGCGGAAACAGCAGCGGCAGGCTTCTGCCAGCTCACCAGATCCGCCCGAACAACGTAGGAGTGTGACGTCGCCGGCTGGAGCGCGGTGTCGTGGCAGGGCGACGTCGTGCAAGCCAAAGGCGTGGCGGCTCCGTCGCGGTAGACGTGAATCACCGTGCCGGCAGGCTCGGCAGGAGTTGTCCACGAAACGTCGATGCCCGTGCTGCTGACGGCGGTCGCGGACACACCCGTGACCGGGCTGAGACTCGCCACCCCGACGGAGCCTGTCGCGCCCAGCGTCGTCGCACTCCAGTACGCAAGAGCCGCGCTCGGAAGCGCCAGGAGCAGCGCGATGGCAGCGCCTAGAAGGCTGGCGCGACGGTGGGCCGGGAACGACATGTCAGTACGTCCAACTCAGATCGACGGGAACGTCGAGAGTCGCGCCCTGGCAGTCGGAACTCGAGTCGCCCATGCGGATTCCGCCGGCCACCGTGTAGGTGTTCGATCCGTTCGCCGCGACGATGACAGCAAGCCCCGTTGCCGCCACCGGATAGGTGACCGCGGGCGTCGTACAGCCGGTCGCCGACGCCGTCCCGAAGGTGATCGCCCGCACGATGATGGGGAACGCGTTGGGGTTGGTGATGGTCACCGTGATGTTGCGACTCGTGTTCGGGAGCAGGTCAGCATCGAGAGACGTCGAGGTGACCGGTGGTGTTGTCGTTCGCGAGAGTGCCGTGTTTGCGTGACCGCTGCCAGTGCCTGTCGATGTCCAGTAGGCGTAGGCGGTGCCGGTCGACAACGTTGCGATGGCCAACACGCCGATGGTGACCGCAACGCCCGCGTTCACGCGCTTCCGCTCGGGAGCGAGAAACGAGCGTCGGGGTATCAGCGTGCGTAGAGCCAGCCAGCAATGCTGGAGGTCGGTGGTGAGCTTCATCAGTTGCCCACCCCCGACCCCTGCGAGGCGGTGCCCGAGTAGCTGAGCGTGAACGTCCGCGCTTTGCACACGTCTTGGCTGCCGCTCGTGTCGAGCATCCGGATCGACACACCTGGGAGTGTGAGTTTCCCGTTCTTCTTCGCGACCTCGAACTGTGGAGCGCCGGGTGCGGAAGCCTCGTATCGATTGCTGGCGCCGATCAGGTTGCTCTTCCCGAGGCCGCTGATCACGAGGTTGCCGGCGCCGCTGCATCCGGCGGGGCTGTCCACGTTGATCTGCAGCTCGAGCAGCTTGATGGTCACGTTGTCGTTGTTCGTGATGGTGATCGAGAGGGGCTTCGCGTCTCCGCCTGGAGCGAGTCCCGACACAGCTTGGCTGGTGACCGAAAACGGCTTGTGGCCGTTGCCGTTGCCGTTGCCCCTTCGGAGAACTTCTCGGCAAGCACCTGGGTGGTGGGCGAGTGAAGCCCGACCTCATGGTGGTTCGAGAGCAAGACCGCGCCCGAGAACGATCCCCGTCAGCCGCCACAGCGGCGTACACCGCGATCAGCGCGATGCGGTGCGAACGCGAGGCACGTGGATCCCTCTCTCGGCAGTAGGTCACAGTCGTCTTACGAGGGGTGGTGGGCGGGGTTGTGCCGTCTCACCGACGCGCTTAGGGAGACGGCCGGTGGGAAGGAGTAGAGAGGTACCGTTGCGCTCTTGCACGCATCCTGGTTCGCGTCAGTGTCGTTGAACTGAATCGTGTCGCTCAGTCAGCTCTGGGCGTCGCGTTTGCAGCGATCTCACCGTCGCCGGCTGGCGTTGCGCCAGGCCCGGGGACGGTGACATCAGCCATGTCGACCGCTTGGCCGCGTGGAGGGACCGTTCGCTGCCGAATCGAGTTCGCTGCGGAACGGTCGTAACCTCGCTCGTTCAGCGTCGCGTCCTTGTCGTCGGTGTACGCCTTGACGCTTGCACGTGGACCTTCTGCGTAGTGACTGTCGTTCTGGACCGTTCTGACCGTGAAGGTCTGCGCGCTGTCACCGGGGTACAGCCGTCGACGCGGTCCCCGCTGATAACGTGAGGCGTCGCCGGCCGCGCCCGTGGTCGAGGCCTGCCCGTGCCCGAACCGGTACTGGTCCAGTAGGCGTAGGCGATGCCGGTGGAGGCGACTGCGATCGCGCCGGCGCCGAGTGCGGCCGCCAGCCTCTTGTTGACCTTGCGCATGATTGGCTCCCCCTTCAGGAGTCCGAACCTGAAGGAGCGCCGGTTTCGCCTCTGCTCCCCGCGGGGCCTATCTGGCGACCAACGTCGCCCCGCGGATCCTCGCTCGCCCCCGCCGCCCGATTGTGAGCGGCTGATGCGAACCAGACTGCGGGAGTCAGGGCGCGGTCGGTATCGGGCTGACGGTCACCGCCCGCCCACGAAGGTTGAGATCCTCATCGGCCGGTTGCTGTTACGTGTAGTCACAGCGGGCCATGCTTTTCGGCGCAACCGGCGCGATTCCCGTGGCTCACCACTGCGGCGACCACCGCCGCGCGGACGGTCGACACCCCCACATCCGCCGCCTCGCGAGCAGCAGCCACAGCCCGATCACGAGGAACACCGGGAACGCGTGGAACACGAAGATTCCCAGCAGGAGCGGGAGAATCAGCAGGGGGAGCGGGAACGGCAGGGCCCACCCCGGCAACCGACGGCGACGCGGCGGGGAGTCCCCGTCGAGCCGCGGGAGGTCGGCGAGCAGGGCGGCGAGGTCGCGCGCGGTGCGGGCGGTGAGCGCTCTCGTCGTACGTTCCTCGCGTTCGAGCGCGGTCAGCCTTCCGGCCGCGAAGTGCTGGTTGAGCTGGTCGACGGTCGCGTCGCGTTCGGTGTCACCGATCCGAAGGGTGCCGTCGCTCACTACTCCTCCTCTTCGTCGTCCTCGGCCAGCAGGCGGTAGAGCGCGCGGCGCGCGTCGACGAGCACCTTCTCGGCCTTCTCTGCCTGCGCGTCGCTGCCGGCGGTGGCGACCTGCATCACGGCGGCCATCACCTCGCCGGCGCGCCGGCGCAGCCGGGCGGTCGCGTCGTCGGGCTCGTCGGCGAGCTCGTCCCACGGAGCGCGCCGCCCCTCGGACGCGCGCTCGACCTCGGTGCGGCCGGCGTCGGTGAGCGTGAAGGTACGGCGCCCGTCCTGCTCCGACACCGTCACCAGCCCCTCGTCCTCCAGCTGCTGCAGCGTCGGGTAGATCGAGCCGGGGCTGGGCCGCCAGACGCCACCGCTGCGGTTGCTCAGCTCGGTGATGATCTGGTAGCCATGCATCGGCTCCTCGGCGAGCAGGGTGAGGACGGCGAGGCGTACGTCGCCACGGCGGGGTCGGGGTCGGCGCGGCCCACCCGGCGCGAACATCCACGGCGGACCACCGAAACCCCACGGCGGGCCGTGCCGGTGCCCGCGTCGCCGGCTGTGCCCCTCGCTGTGCATCTGCCAGTGGCCGAGCGGACCCGCGAACGGGCTCGCGCTCTGGCCGAAGCGTGCTGCTGCCTCCATGACTGCCTCCTCGCCGTGTCACTACTGGACGTAGTGTCTACGAGCACTCACGATATATCGCGTACGCGCGGCGTCAAGAGTGTTTCGTGCGGCGGCCGACGAGGTGCAGCAGCCGGCTCAGGCTGCGGTAGGGGTCGCGCCGGCTGGCCTCGAGCTCGACGGCGAGGAGCGCGTCGAGGTCGTCGACCTCGTCGACCTCGTCGGTCGTGACCGACGTCCAGCCGTCGGTGAACAGCCACACGCCGTACCAGGCTTCACGGCGGAGCCCGTGCCCGGCGAGGCGCGCGGTGAGGTCGTCGAGGGTGTCGGCGCGGGTGTCGAGGCCGAGGACGCCGACCTCCGTCGTGGCGTCGAACGCCTCGAGCGCGTCGCGCCAGCGACCGTCGAGCGCCGGGCGGACGGCCATGGTGGCGGCGTTGAGCGCCACGAGCGACAGGACTCCACCCGGCGGCGTGAGGTCGGCCAGGGCGGTGAGGAGGGGGGCGGGATCGTCGGCGTACATGACCACGCCGTGGCAGAGGACGGCCGCGAAGGTACGACGGTCGAGCGCGCCGGGCGCGGTCTCCCCGGGTGACTGCACGAGCGTGACGCGGCTGCGGACGTCGGCAGCCTCGCTGCGCAGGGTCGCGCGCGCCTGGTCGAGCATCGCGGCGGACGGGTCGACGATGGTGACGTCGTACCCGAGGCGGGCGAGCGGGATCGACTGCGCGCCGGCGCCGCCCCCGACGTCGACGACCGCCGCGGGTGGTGGCGGCAGGTGGGCGAGCAGGTGCCCGTGGATGACGTGATGGCGTACGACGCCCTTCAGCGACGCCGATGCCGTCACGAAGTCGTGCGCGAGTGGTGCCCAGGTGTCGTCGGTCATGCGGTCATCGTGCCGGACCGTCGGGGGTCACACCGTCAGCGAGATCTCCACGATCTCGTCGGCGGGGTGGCCGGCGCGCCGGTGGATCCGCTGGACCGCCTCGGCGTCGGGACCCTCGGACAGGCAGAAGACCTTCCCGGTCGTCGGGTCTGCCCAGGCCTGCTCGAAGCTGACGCGCTCCTCGCCCTGGATCGCGAGGTCGGCGTTGTGCGCGGCGAGCAGGTCGTCCGCAGTGATGCCGACCATGCCGTGGTGGACGTCCATGAACTTCGCCATGTCAGCGCTCCTCGTCCGTCATCACGTCGAGGTTGCGGAAGGTCGGGGCGCCGTCGCACAGCTTCGCCATCCGCTCGGCGAACTGGCCGGTGCTGGGATCGGCGGAGTTCTTCATCGCGGCGTCGTACGACTCGAACTCGACGACCGTCACGTAGGTGTTGGCGCGGTCGTGGTCCGCGCACACCGCGACGCGTGTCGGCCCCATGTCGGGATGTTGCTCGCGCCATTCCCGGTTGAGCTGCTCCACCTCGTCGATGCGGGAGCTCGTCCACTCGATGAGCTGCACGAAGCCGGCCATCACGTCGCCTCCCTCGGTGACTTCCGCACACCGTCCGCCTGCCCGCAGGTGGGGTCAAGACCGAGTTGCGTGGCCGTCTGGCGACGCCGCGTGAGCGCATGGCGGGGGAGTCGGGACAAAGGTCGTACGACGTCGCCGCAGCGCGGCGACTATGTGGACATGCACGGCGACATCACGGTTGTCAGGTGGCGAAGGTACGGCAAGGACCGGCTCTACGTGAACCGAGCCGACGGCACGCGGCTCGGGTGGCACGACCTCGTCAGCGGCGATACTCACGCCGAGCAGCCGGAGTGGTTCCCGGGGGTCGAGTCGGCGGTCGCGGAGTGGTTGGCGGCGAACGGAGGCTGCTCTCAGGGGTCGCGGGAGCTGGGGCCGCAGTCGGGTGTGGTGCCGGAACAGCGCCTGCCCGAGGTCATCGACGAGGACAGTGAAGGCGATGCGGCGGATGCGGTCGATCGGGTCGACGGGGTCGACGGGGTCGACGCGTGGCAAGACCTGGCAGGTCGGGCGGCCGGAGCGATGGCGCGCGAGCGGGCGAAGGCGCTCAAGGACGCCGCGCCGGTGCGGACGTTCGCAGCCCGATTGTTGGGCGTGCACACGGATGAGCGGGCGTGGCGGATCGGCGCCGACGGGGAGGAGAAGGTCGCCGCGCGGCTGAGCAAGCTGGCGAAGAAGGACGGCAGGTGGCGGTTCCTGCACGCGGTGCCGGTGGGTGAGAAGGGCAGCGACATCGACCACTTCGTGGTCGGGCCGGGTGGCGTGTTCACGCTCAACGCCAAGCATCATCCCGGCGGCAGGATCTGGGTCGGTGGCAATGCGGTGATCGTGAACGGTCATCGCCAGCCCTACGTGCGCAACAGTCGGCACGAGGCGACGCGAGCGAGCCGCCTGCTCAGCGAGGCCTGCGGATTCCCGGTCTTCGTCACCGGCGTCGTGGTGCCGATCGGCGCCGACTCACTCACCGTCAGGAGCCAGCCCGACGGTGTCCACGTCGTCAATCGCATGGCACTCGTGGCCTGGTTGCGCGCGCGCCCACAGGTGCTCGACGACTCCGCGATCGCAGCGGTCTTCGACGTCGCCCGCCGGTCCACGACGTGGCGGCTGTGAGCGGTCGGGGGCGCCCGTCCACAGCCGCAAGAATGTCCTTGTGGCGACGGGCATTCTGGGACATACTCGAACACATGTTCGAATAACCGTCGTGCCCCGGGAGGTTCCAGGTCGTGACGCCCGCCGAGGTGTTGTCGCAGCTGCGCGGTGCGCTGGACGCGTGCGCGGGCCTCGACGTGGCGGGA
The DNA here is from genome assembly GCA_963835405.1 of uncultured Actinomycetota bacterium. Lineage (GTDB taxonomy): Bacteria > Actinomycetota > Actinomycetes > JAFAQI01 > JAFAQI01 > CAWIFV01. Next base: position 109,731 of record CAWIFV010000015.1, on the reverse strand, counting down.
CTGCCGGCGGTGGCACAGACGTCGTACGTCGAGGAGCTGCACGCGCTGGCGTCGCGGTTGTCGTGGGCGCAGACGCGGGCGCTCGCGGCGGCGGACGCGGTAGAGGCGAGCGTGGTGGAGCGCGGCCGGGTGACCCGCTCCTGGCTGGTCGAGGACCTGCACGAGTCGCCGACGATGGCGACGAAGCGGGCGCGGGTCGCGCGCGACCTGGCGGGCGCGGCGGTGCTGGAGGCGGCGTGGCGCGCCGGGGACGTGTCGCTCGACCACGCCGACGCGGTGCTGCGGTGCCTGCGCGAGCTGCCCGAGGAACACCGCGGTGCCGCCGAGGCGATCCTCGTATCCGTCGCCTGCAGCGGCACTCCGGGCGATGTGCTGAAGATGGCCGACGAGATCCGCGTCCGCGTCGGTCTCGACGACAGCGCCGATCGGGCGTTCGCGCGCCGGCGGGCCGGCCGCGGGGTGGGGCTGGACACGACGTTCGGCGGGTTCGGGGTGCTGACCGGAACGCTGACGCCGGACGTGCGGGAGCAGCTGGCGAAGGCGCTGCAGGCAGCGGCGGTCAAGACGGGGCCGGAAGACGAGCGGTCACCGGGGCAGCGGCGGCACGACGCGCTCGGGGAGATCGCCGCGTTCTTCCTCGCGCACGGCGACATCGCCGACGACAGCGGCGAGCGGCCGCGCGTCATCGTGACGATGCCGTTGGAGCTGCTCGAGCGCCGAGCGGCGGAGGCCGCTGGCGCGACGTTGTGGGCGACGATCGGCGACGGTGTTCCGGTGCCGGCGGCGGTGGCTCGGCGGCTGGCGTGCGACGCCGACATCGTGCCGGCCGTGCTCGGCGCGAAGTCGGAGGTGCTCGACCTCGGCCGGTCCGTCCGCCCCTTCAACGCGGCGATCCGCCGCGCGGCGTGGTTGGAGCAGCGCGGGACGTGCGCCTACCCCCGCTGCCGGCGTCGCGTTCGCGAGTGCCACCACGTCGTGTGGTGGTCCATGGGCGGCTCGTCGTCGCTCGACAACGCCGCCTGGCTCTGCCTGTTCCACCACTGGCTCGTGCACGACGGCGGCTGGCGGATGCGCAAGGACGGGGCGGGCGAGTTCACCTTCACCAGTCCCGACGGGCGAGAGTTCCGACGACGAACGGTGGCGGCGTGACGAGCGTCCGCGCCGCCGCCCCGCTCGACCGGGTGTCAGCCGAGGGCTGGGGCCAGGACCTCCAGCGCGGTGCGGATGCGGTCGGCGGCGGCGGCGTCGCGAGCGGTGGCGTCGAGCTCGACGCCGTCCTGGGTCTGCCAGCGGCTGGCGACGAGCTGCGGGTGCACGCCCTCCAGAGCCGCGGCGGCCTGAGCGGCCGCGCCGAGGGCGACGAGCCGTCGGCGTACGGGACGACGACCGGGCGGCCGGAGAGCCGACGCACGGTGTCCTGCCAGGCGCGTCCCCGCGCGCCACCGCCGACGAGCACGATCGGCGCGGAGTCGGCGAGCCCGCCGGCCTGCTGGCTGACCAGGTCGAGCGCGTCGAGCAGGGAGGCGACGGCGCCGTCGTACGCCGCCTGCAGCAGCTGGCCCGAGGTGGTGTCGTGACGGAGCCCGACGACCGTGCCGGTGGCGTGCGGCAGGTCGGGCGTGCGCTCGCCGTCGAGGTAGGGCAGCATCACGACCTCGCCCCCCGGCTCGACGGCGTCGCGCTCGACGTGCATGAGCGCGGCGAGCCGGTCGATCGCCAGCGTGCAGTTGAGCGTGCAGGCCAGGGGGAGGTATCGACCGGTCGCGTCGGCGAACCCTGCGACGACGCCGCTGGCGTCGACGACGCGCTCGGGCGCGACCATGAAGACCGTCCCCGACGTGCCGAGGCTGAGGGCGGGGGTGCCGGGCTCGAGCCCGAGCCCGAGGGCGGCTCCCATGTTGTCGCCGGTGCCCGGCCCGACGAGCGCGCCGGGGGCGAGGCCGAGTGCGGCGGCCGCCTCGCTGGTGACCTCGCCCGCCGGCTGGTCCGGGCCGAGCACCGTCGGCAGCCGCGCCGGGTCGAGCCGGACGTCGGGAAGGTCCAGCACGTCGTCCAGGTAGCCCTCGGTCGCGGTCGACCACCACCCGGTGCCGGAGACGTCGCCGCGGTCGGTGACGTGCGCGCCGGTGAGCCGGTAGGTGAGGTAGTCGTGCGGCAGCATCAGCGCGGTCGCGGCGGCGGCGACGTCGGGACGGTGGCGCTGGAGCCAGGCCCACTTCGTCACCGTGAACGACGCGACGGGCACCACCCCGACCCGCTCGGCCCAGGCGAGCGGCCCGCCGAGCGCGGCGGTCAGCTGCACCGCCTCCGCGGCCGAGCGGGTGTCGTTCCACAGGATCGCCGGGTGCAGCGGGTCGCCGTCCTTGTCGAGCGTCACCAGGCCGTGCTGCTGCCCGGCGACGGCGATCGCGCGGACGTCGCGGGCGCGACCGGTCGCGGCCAGGGCCGCGGCGAGCGCGGACCACCACACGTGCGGGTCGGTCTCGTGCCGGCCGCCCGCGCCGGTCACCTCGTGGGGGGCCCGCCCCATGGCCACGACCTCGCCCGACTCGGGATCGGCGATGACCACCTTCGTCGCCTGTGTCGAGCAGTCGACCCCGGCCACCAGGCCTGTGGTCATTGCGGCCTCCGGACGGATGGGTAGTGGTGCCCCCATGGACGGACATTCTCCATCGCCGCCGCGGCGGCGAGCACCTGCATGTCGCTGAACCGCCGTCCCACCAGCTGCAGGCCGACGGGCATCCCCGCCGCGGTGAGCCCGGCGGGGACCGACACGGCCGGGTGCCCGGTGAAGTTGAGCGGGAAGGTCAGGCACCACCCGATGAGCGGGTCGACCGGGGTGCCGTCGACCGTCGAGGGCCCGAGGGTGTTGCCGTCGCCGGCGTTGGGGATGCGCGACACGGCCACGGTGGGCGAGGCGATCAGGTCGAACCGCTCGAACACGTCCTCGATCCCGTCGAGGACGCGGGTGCGTGTCACCTGGTCGCGGCGCACGTCGGCCGCGGTGAGCGTGAGCGCCCGTTCGGTGACCTCGACGAGCGCGGGGCTGAGCTGGTCGCGGTGGTCGCCGAGCAGGTCGCGCCCGTCGCGCGCGAACGCCTCGAACGCGCCCGCGCAGAGCAGGCCGCTGTGCCGCAGCCACAGGTCGGCGAGCTCGCGGTGCGAGTGGCCCAGCGAGACGTCGACGGGCTCGACGACCGCGCCGGCCGCCGAGAGCGCCGCGACCGCGTCAGCGGCCAGGGCGTGCACCTCCGGTTCGACCGGGAACGTGCCCCAGTCGGCGCTGAACCCGATCCGCAGGCCCGCGACGTCGGGCGGGAGCGCGGACGGGTCGTCGTCGGTGCGCGGGACCGACAGGGGGTCGCGGGGGTGCGGGCCGAGGAGGGCGGCGTAGAGGAGCGCGGCGTCCTCGACCGTCCGGGCGATCGGGCCGATGTGCTGGAACGGGAAGGAGGCGGCGAACGCGTTGGGCCGGCCGGGATCGGCGACGCGCCCGAACGTCGCCTTGAAGCCGACCGCGTTGCACAGGGCCGCGGGGATGCGCACGCTGCCGCCCCCGTCGGTGCCCTGGGCAATCGGCACCAGGTGCGCGGCGACGGCCGCGGCGCTGCCGCCCGACGACCCGCCGGCGTTCGCGTCGAGGTCGAACGGGTTGCGGGTGGGGCCGAACAGCGCGTTGTCGGTCACGCCCTTGTGACCGAGCTCGGGGGTGTTGGTCTTGCCGACCACGATGGCGCCCGCCCGCTCCATCCGGGCCACGTGCAGCGACGTCTCGCGGGCCACGAAGTCGGCCAGCGGCACCGACCCGAAGGTGTTGCGGACGCCGGCCTTGAAGTCGAACAGGTCCTTGATGGCGACCGGTACGCCGTGCAGCGGCCCGACGTCCTCGCCGCGCGCGAGCGCCGCGTCGGCGTCACGGGCCCGCTGCATCGCGTCGTCGTACAGGACGGTGACGAAGGCGTTGACGGCCGGGTTGGCGTCGTCGATGCGACGCAGGCACGCCTCGACCATGTCCACGGCCGTCACCTGCCGGCTGTGCACCAGCAGGGCGGTCTGCGCGGCGGTCAGGGCCAGGAGGTCATCCATCGCCGGCGGACCCCAGCAACGCCTCGGCCATCCGGGCGTCCGTCACCAGCGCGTTGCACAGCGTGCCGTTGAGCGCGCCCAGCGTCGGGCCGGCCTTGGCCTCGCCACCGGCGATCGCGCACCGGAACGGGATCTGCACGAGAGCCTCGAGGTCGAGGCCGATCGTCCGCTTCGAGATCTCCGTCCCGCGCGGCTCGCCCGACTCGTCGTAGAAGCGGCCGAGCACCTCGCCGACCGCCCCGTCGGCGAGCAGCTTGTCGATCAGCGTCACTGAGGTAGCCGGTGGTGTAGAGGTTGGACCGGCGCGAGACCGCGCCGACGCCGAACATCGCGATGTCGCAGCGGGTGGCGAGGCGCAGCGCGGACGCGATCTGCGAGTCGGCGACGACGGCGTCGCGGATCGCGGTCGTGTCCACGAACAGCGGCGCCATCAGCACCTCGGCGCGCGCATCCAGCGCCCGGGCCGCGCGGTCGACGATGTCGGCCGCCTCGTTGGGATGGCGGCGCCGCGGCACCCCGCCGTCGAGCTGCACGATCCTGACCTCGCGAGCGTCGATCGAGTCCAGGTTCTCCACCAGCCGCAGCATCGTCGTGCTCCAGCCCAGCCCGAGCACCATCCCCGGCCGCAGCCGGCGGCCGAGCACCGCGGCGGCGGCCCGCCCGACCGCGGTCTTCACGTCGTCGTCGCTGTCGGAGTCGGGTACGACGACGGTGGCCTCGACCAGGCCGAACCGCGCCTCGAGCTCGCCGGGCCAACGACTCCACCTCGGCGGTCGGGGAGCGGATCTCCACCCGCACGATCCCCTTGTCCTGGGCGAGCTGCAGCAGCCGACCGACGGTCTGCCGGGACACGCCGATGCGCCGGGCCGTCTCCTGCTGGGTGAGCCCCTCGCGGTAGTAGAGGATCGCCACGCGCGTCAGCAGTGCGACGTCGTCCTCGGACATGGCGCCATCCTGACGACTCTGAGCCGATGACGCAACGATTGGCCTGTGCTCAGCGTGCCGTCCCGACCTGGTGCTGGGGACGATGCCGCCCTCCACGGGACGAATGCCCCTACCTGATGGGCGCCAGGTCCCGGAAAACTCTGGGAAACGCCGGTTGGCCGTTGACCTCTCCGTTGAGCATCTGCTAAGACCATGGGCATCCGCTCACGCGGTGGTCGTTTGTCGGCTCGACTGGCCTCACGGATCGCCCTTGGAAGGGGAGGAAGCGGAATGCGAAATCGGTACCTGCTGAGGGGGTCTGTCGCCGCACTCGCCGCAGTGACGCTCGCGGCCTGTACGTCGAGCGGCGGTGACTCCTCCACCACGGGCAACACCGAGCCGATCACGGCCGCGACGGGTGTCGCGAGCGGTGCGGCGACGAAGCTGTGCGACCTGCCGAAGGGGTTCAAGGTCGGGATCGCGATCCGCGAGATCGTCAACGACGTCGACCGCGACATCGTCAAGGGCGCCACCGACACCATCAAGGCCGCGGGCGGTGAGGTCACCGTGACCGACGCCGGCGGTGACGCGCGCAAGCAGAACGAGAACGTGGAGAGCCTCACCAACTCCGGCGTCAACGGGCTCTTCGCGGTCCTGGGTGACGCGCAGCAGCTCTCGCCGCTGACCCGCAAGGCGGCGGACAAGGGGATCAAGGTGGCCACCGCGCTGTTCGGGGCGACCCCGGACGGTGCGCTGACCGACGTCGGGTACGACGACCCGCTCGCCTCCGCGCTGATGACGCGGGCGCTGTTCTCGAGCATCGGCTACAAGGGCGACGTCTACGTCTTCTGGGTCCCCGGCGCGCCGATCCTCGAGACCTGCAAGCGGGTCATCGAGGCGATCGCCAAGGACTACCCGCAGATCAAGTCTCCACGAGGTGCCGACCGAGCACGGCGCGGCCAAGAGCCTCTCGCAGATGACCGGACATCCTCACCGCGAACCCCAGAAGGGCAGCATCGCCGGGGTGTGGGGCGCCTACGACCTGCTCGTCTCGGGCGCCGAACGAGGCCATCCGCCGCGCGGGTCGCGACGAGATCAAGGTCGCCTCGATCGACGGCGACCAGGTCGCGTTCCAGATGCTCTACGGCGAAGAACAGCCCGTTCGTCGCGACGGTCGTCGGCGACGTGAACGGCATCGGCCGGCTCGGCGGCCGACGCCATCATCAAGTCCACCTGCGGCCACGCAGAAGAGGTCCCGCCGTCGTCGTACACCGCGGTGTGGACCGCAACACGCAACAACGGTATCGCCGCGGGCGAGAAGCGTTGGGGCACCGACCTGTGGAAGAGCGCCGGCTGGACAAAGCCGCGATCGAGAGCAGTACCCGCAGAACCAGCCCGTCCGATCATCTCGCTGCCGACCCTGCCGGAGCAGTGACCAGCGTGAGCGAGCCGGCGGCTGGCTCGGCCCCCCGTCCGGCCAGCGCCCACTGCACTCGAGCGTGTTCGAGCTCGACCCGAGGAACCCATGAATCGCCGACCACGACCAGCCGCTGGCGCCGCGGTCCTCGCGTGCCGCGCCGTCGACCAAGCGCTTCCCGGGGTTCTCGCACTGGATGACGTCGACATCGAGGTCACCGGCGGCGAGGTCCACGCGCTCGTCGGGCAGAACGGCGCCGGCAAGTCCACGCTCGTCAAGACCTGACCGGGGTCTACCAGCCCGACGCAGGTGAGATCGTCGTCGACGGCGAGGAGGTGTCGTTCCGCGAGCCCGCGACGCGGCCCGAGCACGGGATCGCCATCGTTCACCAGGACTCGCCTCTGGTTCCGCAGTTCGACGTGACGCGCAACGCGTTCCTCGGCCGGGAGATGACGTACCGCGGCGGGCTGCTCGACTTCGCGGCGATGCGCGCAGCGACCGCCGACGCCCTGGAGCTCGTCGGCGCCGACGTTCGGCCCCGACACGCTCATCCGCGACCTCACCGTGGGCCAGCGCGAACAGGTTGCCATCGCGGCCGCCCTGGTCCAGCAGCCGTCGAGTCCTGATCCTCGACGAACCCACCGCCTCGCTGGGCGCGGACGAGGTCGAGCGGCTCTTCGAGGTCATCCGCGAGCCTGCAGGTAAGCGGCGTCACCATCATCTACATCTCCCACCACCTCGACGAGGTGTTCAGCCTCGCGACGACGCATCACGGTCCTGCGCGATGGCCAGCCGGGCGGGCACGCTCGAGATCGGCAGGCGATCGATCGCGCCGAGATCATCCGCCTGATGGTCGGGCGCGACCTCAGCGCAGCTCTACCCCAAGGAAGACGTCGCCGCATCGGCGAGCCGATCCTGGAGGTCAGGGCCTGCGGGCGGACGACCGCGGTCCGCGACGTCGACCTCACCGTCCGCCGCGGCGAGATCCTCGGCCTGGCCGGGCTCGTCGGCGCCGGCCGCACCGAGACCGCGCTGACGCTCTTCGGCGCGCTGCCGCGCAGCGGCGGCGACCGTCACGCTCGACGGGAAGCGCATCTCGCCCGCGCTCGCCCTACGAGGCGAAGCGGGCCGGCCTGGCGCTGATCCCGGAGGACCGCCGGCACGAGGGTCTCTGACGGACCTCTCGGTGCGGGACAACCTGACCCTGGCGAGCCATCGCGCTGGGCCCGAAGCTGGCCTGATCTCGTCGCGGCGGAGCGCGTGGGCGCCCAGGAGCCTGGTCGACCGGCTGCCGATCGCGACCCCGAAGCTCGAGCAGCTGACGCGCAACCTGTCGGGAGGCAACCAGCAGAAGGTCGTTATCGGGCGATGGTTCGCGACGCGACGCCAAGGTCTACATCTTCGACGAGCCGACGACCGGCGTCGACGTCGGCGCGAAGGTCGAGATCTACAACCAGATGACCCGAGCTCGCCGCGGACGGCGCCGGCGTCGTCTTCATCTCCTCGGACTTCGAAGAGCTGGTCGGGATGTGCGACCGCATCGTCGGTGATGAAGAAGGGCGTCGTCGTCAAGGAGTTCGAGCGCGGCGAGGCTGGCCTCCACGAGGTGCTGCAGTGGGCGACCGGCGGCGGACGCAGCCGCTCCGCTGGCCGTGCCGGCCGACCCGGGCGGAGCCCGCTCGGCCGCTCCGCAGCCGCGCCAGGCGAGAGACCGAGCAGCCGGCGGCGGCGGTGCCGGGCCGAGCCCCTTCACGCGACGACGGCGTCCCGCGAGGCAGGCGGCAGGGCTGGCTGGGCCGGTGCGGGCGCGCTGGCCTGGCATGCTACTCGCCATCGTCGTCATGGGCATCGGCGCCCCCAGTTCTCAGCGCCGACAACATCTTCGTCATCCTCAAGCAGGGCAGCATCCTCACGCTGATCGCGCTGCGCTCACCGTGGTCCTCATCGCTGGCGGCTTGGACATGTCCGCCGGCGCCGTGAGCCAGCTCACCGCGAACCTGGCGGCGGGGTTCCTCATCGGCGGACTCGGCATCGTCGCCGCCTCTCGGCGTCGGCATCGGCGCCGGTGTCGCTGTTGGGACTGCTCAACACGTTCTTCGTGGTCGTCGATCGGGCTGCTCGCCGTTCGTGGCGACGCTGGGCGCGATGTTCATCGCCATCGGGTGGTCCTTCGCCTACAACGGCGGCCAGGCGCTGACGCTGCACGACCAGCCCACGTTCTTCTTCATCGGGCAGGGCGAGTCGGACCGGTCCCGTTCGTCCTGGTGCTCCTCGCTCGCGCTGACCGCGTGCTGCACTTCTTCCTGAAGCGCACCCGGCCCGGCCTGCGCATGTACTGCGGTCGGCGAGAACCCCGGACGGCGCGCCATCGCGGGGTATCAGCCGACGCAGGCGCTGGTGCTCGCGTTCATCGATGCTCGGCGTCGCTCGCGGGCTGCCCGGAGTGCTGCTCGCCTCCTATAGCTACGGCGCCTCCGCGCTGGCGACGGGACTCGACTTCCTGATCAGCGCGCTTCGCGGCGGCTTTCCTCGGCAGCGTGCTGTCCAAGACCGGTGAGCTCGACGTCGTCGGCACCGCCATCGCCGCCATGTTCATCACCTCGCTCAGCAACGGCCTGATCCTCAACGGCGCGTCGAACCTGGTCCTGCCCGGCATCCAGGGCGCGATCCTGATCGGTTCGATCCTCGTCGGCGTCGTATCGCCGCCGGGACATCGGCCAGATGACCATCTTCTAGAAGGGCGTCTGATGTCGACCCCAGCATCGGCAGTCGAGGCCGAGCGCGCCAGCGGAGGCGCGCGGCCCGAGCCCCGCGACAACCGCGCCCTCGGCCTGCTCCGCGACTACGGCGCGATCCTCGGCATGCTCGGGGTCGTCGCGGTGTTCGGCATCCTCGAGCCCGACGTGCTCAAGCCCGCCAACCTCGTCAACGTCCTCGACCAGAGCGCCAGCCTGGCCATCATGGCGACCGGGTTCGCCATCGCGATGGTCGTGCGCGGGGTGGACCTCTCGGTCGCCCAGGTCGCCGACGCCGCGGGCCTGCTCGCGGCCTACTACCTCGTCCACGGCGGCCCGCTGTGGGCGGTGTTCCTGGTGCCGCTCGCGTTCGGCCTCCTGGTCGGCGTGGTGAACGGCACGTTCATGGCCTATCTCGGCGTGCCCGCCCTGATCGGGACGCTGGGCATGATGTTCGTCGTGCGCAGCTTCGAGCTGGTGCTCTCGCACGGTCGCGAGGCACAGATCCTGTTCTACGCTCCCGCCCGGCGCAACGGACGCGTTCTTCTTCCTCGGCCAGGGCTCGGTCGCCGGAGTGCGGTTCTCGATCATCCTCGCGGTGATCGTGGTCGGGCTCGGCTACCTCGTCACCTCGCGGACCAGCCTCGGCCGCTACTTCGACGCCGATCGGCGGCAACGTCCGGGCGGCGCTGTCCTCGCCGGCGTCCGAGCACCGCCTGGTCTTCGCGGCCGCGTTCCTCATCAGCGGCGTGACCGCGGCGATCTCCGGGATGTTGCTCACCTCACGCGCCGCGCTCGCCGCACCGGGTGCCCTCGAGCCCAACCTGCTCGACGCCTTCGTCGCGGTCTACATCGGCAGCCTCGTCGTACGCAGCGGGCGGATCGAGGTGGTCGGCGCCGCGATCGGGTCGGTGTTCGTCGGCCTCATCGGCAACGCCCTCACGCTCATGGGCGCGGGCGTCGCGGCGCGCTACATCGCGTACGGCGCGATCGTGCTCGTCGCGATGACCGTCGGATCGTTCCGTCGGCAGTCCTGACTCGAATCGGCATGGGAGGTCAGATGGCCCTCGTCATAGACGCGCACAACCACATCGGCGTCCGGCACGGCGCGGCGCAGACCGGGCTGGAGCTCGTCGCGAAGATGGACGCGGTCGGCGTCGACAAGGCGGTCGTGCTGCCCTTCGTCGAGGGCACGATCGACAACAGCGTGATCCAGCGCGAGGTGCAGACGGCGCCCGACCGGCTATCCCGTTCTGCGCGGTCAACCCGTGGGACGGCGACCGCGCGATCGAGGACATGCGGCACTGCGTGGAGGACCTCGGCTTCAACGGCGTGAAGCTGCACCCGACGCTGCACGGCTACCGGCTCGGCGACCGCGGCCTGGTCGACCCGATCTTCGCCGCCGCCCGCGACCTCGGGGTCATCGTCACGTCGCACGGGGCGTCGGACCTCTACAACAACCCGCGCGAGTTCGGCGTGATGGCGGCGGCGTTCCCGGACGTGCCGCTGCTGATGGTGCACATGGGCTACTTCTGGGAGTGCGACCTCGCGATCGAGATGTCGAGGCAGCACGCGAACCTCTACCTCGACACCTCGCGCGCGCCCATCTTCGAGATCGCCGAGGCGGTGCGCGAGGCGGGGCCCGACAAGGTGGTCTGGGGCACCGACTCCCCGTTCGTCGACTACGAGCTCGAGTTCACGAAGATGGCGCGGGTCTCCCCCGACCCGGCCGACTACGAGCTCGTGGTCGGCGGCAACATCAGCCGCCTGCTCGCCGCCGTGCCGCGCCGTCCCTCGGCCGCGTAGAAGCGCAGGAGGAGAACGTGCGCTACCGACGGTTCGGCCGCCTCGACTGGGACGTGAGCGAGGTCGGCTACGGCATGTTCGGGATGGGCAGCTGGTCGGGCTCCGACGACGACGCGTCGCTGGCCGCGCTGCAGACCGCCGTCGACCAGGGGTGCACGTTCTTCGACAGCGCGTGGGGCTACGGCGAGGGCCGCACCGACCGGCTGCTCGGGCAGCTCGTCCGGGCCAACCCGGGCCGGAAGCTCTACGTGGCGTCCAAGATGCCGCCGCACAACCTGCAGTGGCCGGCGCGCACGGGTACGACGCTCGACGAGACGTTCCCCCGCGACCACATCCGCGAGTCACCGAGAAGATCCTCGAGGCATCCGGGCTGCCGTCCGTCGACCTGCTCCAGTTCCATGTCTGGAACGACGACGTGGGCGACGCACGAGGAGTGGCAGCGCGCCGTCGACGATCTCAAGCGCGAGGGTCTCATCGACGCGCTTCGGCATCAGCATCAACCGGTGGGAGCCGGCGAACGCGCTCGCCGCCGTCCGGACCGGCCTCGTCGACGCGGTGCAGGTCATCTACAACGTCTTCGACCAGGCGCCCGAGGACGAGCTGTTCCCGGCCTGCCGCGAGCTCGACATCGCGGTCATCTGCCGGGTGCCGTTCGACGAAGGCACCCTCACCGGCACGCTGACCCTCGACTCGACCTGGCCGGACGACGACTGGCGCAGCACCTACTTCGTCCCGGAGAACCTGCGCGACGAGCGTCGCCCACGCCGAGCGGCTCTCGGCCGGTGGTGCCGGACGGGATGACCATGCCCGAGCTGGCGCTGCGGTTCATCCTCTCCGAGCCGGCGGTGACCACCGTGATCCCCGGCATGCGCAGCGCCCGGCACGTCGCCGCGAACATCGCGGCGAGCGACGCCGGGCCGCTGCCCGCCGAGCTGCGTCGCCGAGCTCCGGGCCCACCGCTGGGACCGCGAGCCGACCGAGTGGTCCCAGTGACCGGGGGCCGTGGCAGGGCCGGAGGTCGGAGACCCCGCGGCCGGCACTGCACCGAGATTCTGACCGAAGGGGCTTGACATGCGCGCCGTTCAGATCGCCCGCCCGGGGACGTCCAGCGTCACCGAGCTCCCCGACCCGACCCCGGGCCCGGAGAGCTGGTCGTCGAGGTCAGGGCGTGCGGCATCTGCGGCACCGACCTGCACATCCTCGCCGGCGAGTTCCCGCCGACGCCGTACCCGATCGTGCCCGGCCACGAGGCTGGCCGGCATGGTCGCCGAGATCGGCCCGACGTGGTCGGCTTCGCGGCCGGCGACCGCGTGGCGGTCGACCCGTCGCTGTTCTGCGGGACGTGCGGCTACTGCCGAGACCAGCGCGGGAACCTCTGCGAGCGGTGGGGTGCGATAGGCGACACGCCGACGGGGCGTTCGCCGAGTACGTCCGGGTCCCGGCCGCCAACGCCTACCCCATGCCCGACACCATGTCGTTCGAGGCCGCGGCGCTGGTGGAGCCGGTCAGCTGCGCGGTCCACGCGCTCGACCGGCTGGACCTCGTCCTCGGCAGCCCGATCCTCGTCTTCGGCGCCGGGACGATGGGCTGATCCTCGCGCAGCTGCTGCGCTTCGCCGGCGCCGGCGAGGTCACGCTCGTCGACCTCAACGAGACCCGGCTCGCGCAGGCGGAGACTTCGGCTTCCGCAGCCGGCCATGACGTGCGCGACGTGCTGGCGCGCCACCCGCGCGGGTTCGACCGGGTCATCGAGGCGACGGGAGTGACAGCGCGATCCAGGACGCCCTCGGCGCCGTGCGCAAGGGCGGCACGCTCATGGTGTTCGGCGTCACGCCGGCGGGCGAGACGGTGCCGTTCGAGCCGTTCCGGGTCTACAACGAGGAGATCTCCATCATCGGGTCGATGGCCGTTCTCGCCAGCTACGGCCGGGCCGTGGAGCTGGTCGCGTCGGGGGCGGTGGACACCAGCCGGATGGTCACCGACGACGTTCGAGCCTCGACAAGTTCGACGAGGCGGTGCAGCTGGTCCGGTCCGGCGTCGGGCTCAAGACGCAGATCGTCCCGTGACCGTCGTTCCGACGCGGTGCGGTGGAGGGATGGTGGTCGCCGGTGACGATGCGGGCCATCGTTCTCGACTGTGACGGCGTACTGATCGACTCGGAAGGCCTTGCCTGGCAGGCGTGGAACGCCGCGCTGGGCCGGCACGGCCGCACCGCGTCGGCGGCGGAGGTGGAGCGGCTGCTGGGCCGGTCGGCCCCGGAGATCGCGCAGTGGTTCGCCGCGTCGATGGGCGTCGACGCCGGGGAGCTCACAGCCGCCGTGGCGACGGAGCTGGCGGCACTCTTTGAGAGCCGGCTGCGGCGCTTCGACGACGCGCTCCCGCTGATCGAGGCGGCGAAGGCGCGCGGGCTGCGGCTCGCCGTCGCGAGCTCCAGCGACCGCCCCCGGCTGCTCCGCTCGCTCGAGATCGTCGGCCTGGACTCCCACTTCGAGGTGGTCGTGTCCGGCGACGACGTGCGGGCGGGCAAGCCCGCCCCGGACCTCTACCTCGAGGCGGCCCGGCGGCTCGGCGTGCCCCCGGCCGAGTGCATCGCCGTCGAGGACACCCCGGTCGGCGTCGAGTCGGCCCGCGCCGCCGGGCTCTACGTCGTGGCCGTCACGCGCCCGCACATCGACCCGGCCGGCGTGCAGGACGCCGACCTGGTGGTGGGCGCCCTGGGCGCGGACGTGCTCACGATGACGCTGCGGACCGCGCAGCTGCGGTCGGTCCCGTAGCCGGGCTGTCACCCGGACCCGCCAGGCGGCAGGATGGCGAGCGGCAGGATGGCGAGCGGGTGGCGGTGGAGGTCGCACGTGGGATACGACAAGGGCCCGTCGTTGTCGGGCGCCCGCCTCGAGGACGCCGACTTCTCCGGCGCCCGCCTGCATGCCCCGAACTTCGAGGGCGCCCGGATCACCGACGCCTGGTTCCGCGGCGCCGACATCTCGGGTGACCTCGAGGGGCTGCGGCTGAACGGCGTCGAGGTCGCCCCGCTGGTGACGGCCGAGCTGGAGCGGCTGTTCCCGGAGCGGGCCGCGCTGCGGGCGGCGGACCCGGCGGGGCTGGCCGAGGCGTGGGCGCTGGTCGAGCGCCGCTGGGACGCGACGCTGACGCGCGCCCGGACCCTGCCCGCACCGTCCCTGCACGAGCGGGTCGACGACGAGTGGAGCTTCGTGGAGACGCTGCGCCACCTCGTCCTCGCGACCGACATCTGGCTGCGGCGCATGGTCAAGGGCATGGAACGCCCCTACCACGCATGGGGTCTCGCCGGCCCGTGGCTGAGCGACCCCGCCAGCTGGGGCCTTGATCCGACCGCGAGCCCGTCGCTCGACGAGGTCCTCGCCGTACGCCGTGGCCGGATGGCCGAGGTGAGGGAGACGATCGCCGCCGCCACCCCCGAGGAGCTGGCACGGGTCTGCGTGCCGCCGGCGACGCCGGGTCACCCCGACCAGCCGCACTCGGTGCTCGCGTGCCTGCACGTCATCCTCGACGAGGAGTGGGAGCACCACCGGTACGCCGTTCGTGACCTGGCGGCCATCGAGGCCGGCCGGGGCTGACCGCGCCCGACCCCGCGGTGCTACCGGCTGACGAGGTCCCGGGTCAGGTCGAGGTGACCGTGGTGCTGGGCCAGCTCCTCGAACACGTGCAGGAGCACGCCGCCGACGGAGCGGCCGATCGGGGTGTCCGCGTAGTGCTCGGACGGGTCGCCGCGCAGGGGTGCGGCGACGTCGAGTGACGCGAGATCCTCGCGCAGCTGCCTCTTGACCGTCGCCACGCGGTCGGCGAGGTCGGCCACCGTCCCCCGGGCCACGAACTCCGCGTCGCGGTCGCGCCCGACGGGACGGCCGATCGCCGCCGCACGCGTCCACCACTCGAGCACGCCGCAGCAGTGAAAGACGATCTGGTACGCCGAGTTCGCGCCGGGCAGTGCCGGCACGGTGTTGACGGCGTCGTCGCCCAGCTCGCCGGCGATGGTGAGCATGCGGTCGAGATGACGCTCGACGAGGAAGTACCACCAGTCCATCGCCCCATCCTCGCGCACCGCGCTACGGTGCCGGGTGTGCTGGATGCCGCGGCCCTCGCTGACCGGGACGACTCCACGGTGGCCGCCGAGCTGGCGCGCGCGGCCGGCGAGCTGCTGCTGGACGTGCGCGCGCAGGCCACCGGCCTCACCGGTCGCGCGCTCGGTGACGAGGGCGACCGCCGGTCGCACGCGCGGCTGATGGAGTGGCTGGCCGCTGCCCGGCCCGATGACGCGGTGCTGTCGGAGGAGGGCGCCGACGACCGGCGACGGCTGCAGGCGAGCCGGGTGTGGATCGTCGACCCGCTCGACGGCACCCGGGAGTTCTCCGAAGGGCGTGACGACTGGGCGGTGCACGTCGCGCTGTGGCACGACGGCGCGCTGGTCGCCGGCGCGGTCGCGTTGCCGGGGCAGGGCGTGACGCTGCACACCGGCGCCGGCGGTGTCCCTGCCGACCACCCGCCGGGCGCCCGGCTGCGGATGCTGGTCTCCCGCACGCGCGCGCCCGCGGTCGCGACCCGCGCCGCCGAGACGCTCGGTGCCGAGCTGGTGCCGATGGGGTCGGCGGGCGCGAAGGTCGCCGGCGTCGTACAGGGGCGGGCGGAGATGTACGTGCACGCCGGCGGGCAGTACGAGTGGGACTCCGCCGCGCCGGTCGCGGTCGCCCGCGCCGCCGGCCTGCACGCGTCCCGGCTCGACGGGTCGCCGCTGCGCTACAACCAGCCGGACCCCACGCTGCCCGACCTGGTGGTGTGCCGGCCGGAGCTCGCGGAGGCGGTGCTGGCCGCGGTGGCCGCGGCACCGGGAGGCTGACGCGCCGGCCCGAGATCGGACGGTGCCGGCCCGGGTTCGGTGGGCAGGGGAGGCGGTGTGACTCTCCTCGGCTCGAGCGTCCCCACGTCGGTGTGGGTGGGCGTGCTGCTGCTCGGGGTCGCGCTGCTCGCCTCGTCGCTGCTGTCCGACCCCACGACCGGACGACCGTCGCGCTGGTCACCGACCTGGCGCTGTTCACGATCCTGTTCACCGACGGCCGCGGGGCCCGCTGGCCGCGGCTGCGCGGCGGCAGGTGGCGCGACCCGCTGCTGGCGCTGCTCGTCGCGACCCCGCTGACCGCGCTCGGGATCGCCCTCGTGCTGCGGCTGCTCACGCCGCTCGGGTGGGCCGAGGCGCTCGTGGTCGGTGCGGTGCTCGCCCCCACCGACCCCGTGCTGGCGAACGCGATCGTGACCAGCCGCAGCGTCCCCGCCCGGCTGCGCCAGGTGCTCAACGTCGAGTCGGGCCTCAACGACGGGGTGGCGCTCCCGGCGGTGCTGGTCCTGCTCGGCAACGCCACCGGGCACGGCGGCGACCTGCCGAAGCTGCTCCTGGAGATCGGGGTCGGGGCGGGCATCGGCGGGCTCGTGCCGCTCGTCGTCGTCGGGCTGAAGCGCCTGCCGGCGCTCGGGTGGCACCGCAACGTCGTACCGGTCGGGGTCCTGGCGACCGGCGTGCTCATCTACGCCGGCTGCCGGCTGCGCTGGCGGACGGCAACCACTACGTCGCCGCGTTCGTCGGCGGCGCGGTGCTCGGCACCGTGCTGCCCGAGGCGGCGGACGCGTTCGGCTCGATCGGCGAGAGCGTCACGGAGGTGGCCAAGCTCGCCGCGGTCGTCTTCTTCGGCGCGCAGCTGTCGTGGCGGCTGGTCGGGCAGATCGGCTGGTCCGGCTGGGTGGCGATCGCGCTGGCCCTGGTCGCCGTCCGGCCGGTCGCGCTGCTGCCGGCGCTGGGCTTCTCCCAGCTGTCGTGGCGGGAGCGGGCGGCGGCGGCGTGGTTCGGGCCGAAGGGGTTCGCGTCGATCACCTACGGGCTCGAGCCGGCGCAGGTGCGCACGGCGTCGGGGCTGCAGGCGATGCTGGGCGCCCGCGAGCCGGAGCGGACGGACACGCCCGCCCCCGCGCGCGGCCGCGACTGACGTCGTACGACGCGCGCGGCTCCGGACCGTCCGTCGCTAGTGGGACGGGTTGTCCGTGTGCGGGCGCTTGCCCAGGTCACGCCAGTCGTCCTCGGCGACGTCGACCCCGTAGTGCTCGGCCGCCTTGCGGATGTTGGCGAACGCGACGTCACGCTCGTCGTCGCTGACACCCTGCACCTGGTCGAACCTGGCCAGCGCGCTGCGGACGTGACCGGCGTCGGTGAGGGGCTCCTTGCGCTCCTTGGGGAACGCGAACACCTCGTCCGGCAGGTCGTTGCGCGCGGCGCCCTGCTGCGACCCGTGCTCGGTGTGCGGCTTCCAGGTCGTGCGTGCCATGTGTCGGCTCCTCTCGAGGTCGTCCTGGGGAGCCCTACCCCGCATGCGGCGGCGATGATCAGGCGGGTGCGGTCCGCGAGTCGGCGGCGATCTCGCCGCTGCGCAGCCGGACCCGTCGGTTCATCCGGCCGGCGACCTCGTCGTCGTGGGTGACGACGACGACGGTCATCTCGCGGGACCGGTTGAGGTCGACCAGCAGGTCGACGACCTCCTGCGCGGTGGCGGAGTCGAGGTTGCCGGTCGGCTCGTCCGCGAGGACGACGCGCGGGTCGTTGGCGAGCGCCCGGGCGATCGCGACCCGCTGCTGCTCGCCGCCGGACAGCCGCGACGGCAGGTGGTCGGTCCGGTCGCCGAGACCGACGGTGCCGAGCAGCTCGGCGGCCCGGGCCCGGCGTTGCGCGCGCGACCCCCGGCCGGCCATCGCGATCTCGACGTTCTCGACGGCGGTGAGGGTCGGGATCAGGTTGAACTGCTGGAAGACGAAACCGATGGCGTCCCGCCGAAGCCTGGTCAGCTCGCGGTCGGAGGCCTGGGCCAACGGCGCGCCGTCGAAGTCGACCCGCCCCGCGGTCGCGGTGTCCATCGCGCCGAGCAGCTGGAGCAGCGTGCTCTTGCCCGACCCGCTCGGCCCCTCGACCGCGACCAGCTCGCCGTGCCCGACCTCGAGGCTGACGCCGCGCAGCGCGTGCACGGTCGTCGACCCGCGCTGGTAGCGGCGCTCCACGCCGTCGAGGAGGTAGAGCGGCGTCCCGGTCAGCTCCGCGTCAGTCATCTCTCTCATCTCAGGTCGGGTCATCCGAGGTCACGCAGGGCCACGGCGGGGGACAGGCGGGCGGCGCGCCACCCGCCGACGGTGCCGGCGAGCAGGCCGCCGACCAGGGCGCAGGCGATCCCGATGCCGATCGTGGTCAGGGTGATCGGGGCGGTCAGCTGGATGGTGCGGGTCACCTCGGCCGCGGCCTGCTGGCCGAAGAGCTGGCTCACCGTCGACGCTCCGGCGGCGACTCCGCTGCTCGTCGCGGTGAGCGCCGGCGAGAAGTGCGCGACGGCGGCGGACGCGCCGAACCCGAGCAGCACGCCGATCACGCCGCCGACGACGCCGATGCCCGCGGTCTCGGTGACGATCTGCGAGACGACCCGACGCCGTGACCAGCCGAGCGCCCGCAGCGTCCCGATCTCGCGCACCCGCTTGCCGACCGACGACAGCGTGAGCAGCACGGCGATCGCGAACGCGGCCAGCAGCACGATCACCGCCAGCGCGCCGCCGAGCCGGGAGGCGAGCTGCTGCGCGTTGTGCAGGCTGCCGGTCACCCGGTCGGCGACGTCCTTGCCGGTGACGACCTGGGCCCCGGGCATCGCGGCGCGGACCTTGGCGGCGACCGCGTCGACCTGCGACGCGTCGCTCACCTTGATCAGCACCTCGTTGACCCGGGCGTCCTTGCTCGACAGCTTCTGCAGTGTCGGCAGGGTGAAGTAGACGTCGGCGGTGTTGCCGGTCAGCGTCGGGTCGACCAGGCCGACGATCGTGTAGCTGGTCCCGTTGATCGGCAGCGAGGCGCCGACCGCGAGCTTCTGCTTCGACGCGTACGCCGTGCTCACCAGCACCTCGTCCGTCGCGGTCGTGCTGGTGTACCAGCTGCCGGACGCCACGTTGGCCTTCGTGATCAGACCCTCGTTCGGGCTTGCTGGGTCGACACCCGCCGCCGTGTAGCTTCTCCGTCGTCGTGTCGGTCGACGGCGGGTTGACCACCTGCTGGATGGTGCGCAGCGGGGTCACGACGTTGGCCTGGTACTCCTGGAACCGTTTCGGCAGGCAGCCCTGCGCCGCGGCGAAGCCGCCCAGGCCGCGGAACCCGCCCCGGTCACCGCCGCCGTCGCCGCCACCGGTCCCGCCGGCCCCGGGCGAGGCCTGCGGCCGCGGGGCCGTGGTCGGGAAGCCGCCCTTGCTGGCGATGCAGTCGCGGAACGCCGCCTGCTCCTGGGCGGTCATCGGCGACGGCCGCACCGTCGACGTGATGGTCTCGCCACCGGTCTTCACGGTCGCGACGATGTTGGGCACCGTCCCGGTCTCGTGCTGTGCCTGCAGGGTGAGGCCCGCCGTGACCGAGGCGACGCCGGGGATGTCCTTCACCGCGGTCTGCGCGGCGTCGGGGAACGTCAGCAGCGTGCCGGCGAGGAAGAAGTCGTGGGTGAACTTCGTGCCCGGCTTCCCGAGCTTCGACAGGTCGGTGATCACCGAGCTGTTCTCGTTGAGCAGCGCGGTGGCGTCCTGGTTGTTGAGGCTCGACAGGGCCTCCGCCTCCCCTCCGCTCCGGCCACCGAACCCGCCGCCCGGCGGCCCGGCGGCGAAGAACCCGCCCCCGTTCTGGCGGCCCTGCGAGGCCGACGGGGTGGGTGTGGGGCTCGCCGACGTGCTGGGCGAGGCGGGGGCGACGGTCCGGGTGACGAGGATGTCGGTGCCGACCGACCCGAGCGGGGAGAGGACCTTGCGCTGGGCGGTGTCGAGCCCGGCGGACACGCCGACGATGCCCATCACCAGCGCCACGCCCGCGGCGAGCCCCAGGGCGGTCAGGACGGTGCGGGCAGCACGACGGCGCAGCTCGTTGGCTGCGTAGCGAAACGACGGCATGGTGGCAGCGCACCCGGCCCGGCTGTGGACAGCATCGAAGGACGCTGCGAGTTGCCTGTGAGATCTCACGGCGCGTCCGCGCGGGGGGCGCGTCGTGCCGGCTGACACACTTCCGGCATGGACGAGACGGGGGACCCGCGCGCGCAGGCCCGCCTGCGCGCGCAGCGGCTGCGACGGATCCAGAACGCCGCGCTGATCCTGCTGGCGATCGGGGTGGCGATCCTCGTGTACGCCGCCATCGGGGTCGGGACGCGCTGACCCGCATCCGGCGGCATCTGGCCGATCCCGCGAACCGCCGCCGCTGGCTGGTCGTCCTCCTGGTGCTGTGGACGCTGGTCGTGCTCCGGGCCACGCTGTGGCCGTCGCCGCCGCAGCGGCCGGTCGACGGGACGATCCGCCAGGTCATCGACACGATGCACGACGCCGGCGCCCCGAGGCAGGTGAACTACCGGCTCACCGAGCGGCTGGCCAACGTCGCGATGTTCGTGCCGATCGGGCTCCTGCTCGCGGCGCTGGTGCCGCGGCGGTGGGGCTGGGTCGCGGCGGCGTACGGGTTCACGCTGTCGGCGGCGGTCGAGCTGGGCCAGGCCGCGTGGTTCCCGGAGCGCGACGCGACCATCCGCGACGTGGCGCTCAACACGGCCGGAGCCGTCGTCGGCTGGCTCGCCGTCGTCGCGTGGCGAGGCTGGTCGCGGCGGCGAACTCCGCGGGGTGCGGCGCGCTACCGGCCGGGGCCGTAGCCGGACCTGCGTCGGGCCACCGGCCGGTGGACCTGCCGCCTAGGCGCTGCTGCCGGACTGCGTCGCGCTGCCCGACGGCGTGCCGGACTCGCTGCCCGTGTCGGGGCCGCCCGGTCCGCGCCCGGCCCCGTGCGGCCCGCATACCTCGGTGCCCGTGACGGTGAACGACCTGTCCACCTCCACCGTCACCCGCTGGCCGTCGACGGTGACGAGGTGCGCCTCGTAGACGCCGTCGGAGTCGGTCTCGACGCGCTGGATGGTCGCGCCGGGGTACGTGGCGAGGGCGGCGGCGCGTACCTTCGCCGCCGTGTCGCCCGTCAGCAGCTGCTCGTCGGGGCGCTGCGACCGGGACTCGTCGACGGTGGCCGGCGCCTGCCCCCCTGGCACGCCGACGAGCTGGGCGCCGACGAGCTGTACGACGGTGTCGTCGTGCTCGTCGAGCCGGAGGTGTCGGCGGCGTTGGCCGTGAGGGTCCCGGCGGCGATGCCGCCGGCGAGTACGCCGGTGGCGATGAGCGCCCCCGGCTTGCCCCAGCGGCGCCAGTCGGTCGGACGGGTGGCGGACATGGTGCCTCCTGATCGTCGTCGGGGCTCCGGTGAGCCCCGCCACCGACGACACTGAGGGGCGTGGCTGTGACCCGGGTGGGCCCAGCCTGGCGGTGACCTGGGAGTCCGAACCGGTGCCCGGCCGGCGCGCCTAGGGCTCCACCACCGCGGTCAGCGCGTCCGCGAGCAGCTCCCCGGTCAGGGGCGCCTCGAAGGCGAGCCGGTCGGCCAGCAGCCGCAGCGCGCTGATGACGACCTCGCGGTCGACGTCGTGGCGCTCCAGCAGCGGCAGCAGCCAGGCGAGCAGGTCGTCGACGATGTGCCGGTCGTGGCAGGCGACGGCGGCAGCCGAGAACCGCGCCACCCAGCGCAGGTCGTCGAGGGTCGCGTCGCGCACCGCTTCGGGCATCCCGGCGAGCGCGGGATGCTGGCTGTCCAGCGCGTGCAGCACGAGCGCGAGGGTGGAGTCGCTGATGCCGTCGGCGGTGAGCGCGTCGAGCGGAAGCTCGGGCGCGCGGGCGAGCGTCGGGTAGCGCGCCGCGGCGAGCTCGGCGATCTCGCCGGCCGACGCGCTCCACCCGTCGGCGCCGAGGCGGGCGGCGCGGCGGTTGTCCGGGCCCCAGCCCGCGCCGCCGACGAGGACGGGGACCCCCACCGCGTGCGCGGCCGCGATCGTGCGGGCCGCACCGATCAGGTTGGTCGGCATCGTGCACGACAGCACCAGCGCGTCCGCGCGGGTGCGCTGCAGGTAGGCGCCGATGGTCACCGCGGGTGTCGAGGCGCCGAGGACGGTGGCCCGGCAGCCGTCGAACGTCGCCTGGGCGGCCGCCATCCGGGCGGGCAGCGCGTGCCACTCGCCGGGCGCGCAGGCGACGACGATCCGGGGCGTGCGGGAGGCGCGTGGGCGGGGGACGTGCAGCTGCAGCAGGGCGCTCAGCGCCGCCTCGGTCACGACCGTCGCGGCGTGCTCGTCGGCGACGCTCCACTGTCCGGTCCACCAGCGGCGCCCGACCTCGACCTGCGCGGGTCGCAGGATCTCGTGCAGGACGTCGTCGGATGACCGGCCGCTGTCGAGCTGGCTGGTGACGAGCGTGATCCCGGTGTCGACGTCGGCCGTGTCGAGCGCCCCGAGGTAGCGCTGCAGTGGCGACTCGTCGACGGTGATCAGCGTCATGCGTTCCCCCCAGGGTCGGTGAACAGCACCCGGTCCCGACCGGCCCGCTTTGCACCAGTAGAGCGCGGCGTCCGCCCGCGCGAACGCATCGGGTCCGGGAGCGGTCCCGGCGGCGACGCACCGCGACCCCGGCGGAGTAGGTCACGGGCAGCGGCCGGCTCGCCCACCACGCCGCCCGCAAGCCGGCGAGCCGGGCCCGTACGACGGGCAGCGGCGCCTGCGGCAGCAGCAGCACGAACTCCTCCCCGCCGTAGCGGGCGCAGGTGTCCTCCTCGCGGACCTTGTCGGCCAGCGTCGCGGCGAACTCGCGCAGCACGACGTCGCCGACCGCGTGCCCGTGCGTGTCGTTGACCTCCTTGAAGTGGTCGAGGTCCAGCACCACCAGCACGTCGCCGGGCACCGCCGCCGCGAGGGCGCTGGTGAACGCCCGCCGGTTCCCCAGCCCGGTCAGCGGGTCGCGCTCGGCCAGCTCGGACTCGCGGCGGCTGTGCCGCAGTCGCTCGACCGCCGTGTGCGCGTCCGCGCACAGCGCGGGCAGCGTCTGCTCGAGCCGTGTCCGGGCGAGCGACAGCGGCTCGGCGACGGCGACCCGAGGCTCCCCGACGCCGAGCGAGACGTCGATCGGCAGCGCGTGCCGCGGCGCGTGCCGGGCCGGTGTCACCGCGCCGCCCAGATCGTGCACGAACGTGTCGACGACGGCCGCCACCTGGTCGACGTCGCGGGCCGCGACCAGGGCGCGTGTCGCGGCGAGCACGCTCGCGTCCACCTCCTCGTCGCCCGTGACCGGGACGGTGACGTAGGCCGGGCCCGGGGGCCGGTGCCAGCGTCGGCGGTGACCGGCCCAGGCCGCTGGGCTCGTCGGCAGGGCGGGGTGGCTGGTGACGTCCGGGACCTCGTCCGGCGGCTCCGGCTCGGGATGCATCGGCCCATCCTCGGCTGGCCACCATCCGCGGGGACAGGGTCCAACCGCCCTAGCGGCTGCCGGGGCTGGCGGCGGGTCGCCGCGGCCCGGCCGCGAGAATGGGGCTCGTGTTCGTCACCACCCATGCCCTCGTCGGCGCGGCCCTCGGCGCGCACATCCGGTCGCCCGGCCGCGCCGCGCTCGCCGGTGTCGCCTCGCACTTCGCGCTCGACGTGCTGCCGCACTGGGGCGTCCCCGACCACCGGGGCACGGGGCGGCGCACGTTCCTGCGCGTCGCGGCCGTCGACGGGCTCTCGATGCTCGCCGTCGTAACCTGGGTCGTGCGCGGGGGCGACGGCGGCGCGCTCGCGGGCGCGCTCGGCGCCGTGGCGCCCGACCTCGACAAGCCCGCCGCCGAGCTGGGCTGGCAGCTGTTCCCGCGCACCGTCGACACCTTCCACGCCGGCATCCAGCGGTTCGAGGCGCCCCGCCGATGGCGGGTCGACGCGGTCACGGCCGCCGGTGCCGTCGCCCTGCTGGCGGCCCGGCGCGCCGTCGCCCGCTAACCGCCGCCCGCGGGGATACTCCGGGCAGGGACGCCGAGAAGGGGTGGATGTGCGGCGGATCGCGGGAGTCGGCCTCGGCGCCCTCGTGGTGGCCGACGCCATCCTGGTGGCGCTTGCGCTGCGCGGGCAGCCGCCCGCCGCCGTCAGCAGTGTCAGCGACGCGCCGGCCTCGCCGACCGCGACCCGCAGCGCGTCGCCCGGCCCGGCGCCCTCGGCTCCCGCGCTCGTCTCGCTCGACTTCGCCGGCAACGCCGGCGTGCGGTCGGCCGGCCCGGCGGCATGCGCGGACGACACCCGCGACGCCACGGTCGCCACCACCCTGGACGGCGGCGTGTCGTGGGCTCCCGTCAGCGCGCCCGCGGCCGTCGTGCTCCGGGTGAAGATCATCGGTCCCCGCAACCTGTGGGCGATCGGCGCGGACCGGGTCGGCTGCGAGCCGACGTTCTTCGCGAGCGCCGATGGCGGCCGGAGCTGGCAGCGCCGGGTCGGCACCAGCGGCGCCTGGCACATCCTCACCACCGGGTCGAAGGTGCACGCCCCCAACGGCGTCGTCGACACCTGCGCCACCACCGAGCGGGCGGGGGTGATCACCGCGGCCGGGCTGGCGTCGGCGTACGTCGTCTGCACCGGCAGCGACCGCAGCCGGCTGCTGGGCACCGCCGATGGTGGCCGCACGTGGAGCGAGCTCGCCACGCTGCCGGCCGCCCGCACCGTGTACGACGTCCTGGTGGCCGGCAGCCCGGCGCGCGGGCTGCTGGTCGGCCGCACCGTCGGCTGCGACGGCGTGCAGGTGTGGCGCTCGGCCGACGGCGGCCACGACTGGTCGAGCGGGCCGTGCGTCCCGGTGGCCGACGTCACCGGTGCCGCGGTGGCGGGAGACGTGGCGAAGCCGGTGCTGGTGGTGGCCGCTGGTGTCGCCGTGGTCGCCCGTCGGTCGGCCGACGGCGGCGCGACGTGGTCCGCCGGCTGAGCTCCGAGTAGGGCCGAAAGACCTGGTGAGATTCACCCGGACGCGGGTCAGGAGCCCCGCGTGCCGCACCGACACTCTGGGTGTGACCGTGAACGACGAGACGACCCGGATGCACCCGGTGATGCGCTGGCTGGCGGGTGGCATCCCCCTCTCGCTGTTGCTCGACCTGGCCTCCCCCGACGGCCCGGACAGCCGGGCGATCCTGCGTACCGAGCCGGTCACGCCGCGGGTCGCGGCGCGGGCGCGTGTCGGGCACCTGGCCGTCACCGGCTGACCCGCGCCTGTGCGCGGGGGGGCCCGCGAGTGGGGGATCCGGGTAGCACCCGGACTAGCCGCCCGAGGCGCGGCCCGACCGGCCCGGCGGCCCACACCGACGCCGGAAATACCCTGCTGGCAGGGATATGCCGGGAATCTCCTGGCCCTGCTCTGACCCGAAATAACTAGCGACAACGGCCACGTCTAGTCATGACCCGGAGGGGCTTGCGGCCCGACGCTTTCCCCTACGTGATTACGGAGGGGAACATGCTGATCACGGTCCGTCGTCGGATGGCCCTGACAACCGCCACCGCCCTCGCTGCCTTCGGGCTGGCCACCGCCGCCTCGGCGGGCCAGACCGCGGGGCAGCACGCCGCCCTCGACCCGGCGCTGCGCTCGGTGCACGGCACCGTCTCGGTGATCGTGCAGGGCGCCGGCGAGGCGGCGAGGCGCGCGGTCAGCTGGATGGGTGGCAGGGTCACCCACGACCTGCCCCTCATCGACGGCTTCTCGGCCGAGGTTCCCGCCGGCGACGTCGGCCGGATCGCCTCGGTGCCGGGAGTGCGCGCCGTCAGCCTCGACGGGACGATGCACGTCCAGGCCGCCGGCGGCAGCGACCCCGACTCGCTGCCCTCCGTCTACCGCAAGGTGGTCCGGGCCGACGACCTCGCCGCGGCCGGTGGCAACGGGCAGGGCGTCACCGTCGCGCTGATCGACACGGGCGTGACGCCGATGCCGGACCTGGCCGGCCGCATCGTGCAGGTCACGACCGACCCGCTCGGGCTGACGACGGCCTCGTGCGTCGACTTCACCGCCTCCAGCAGCTGCGACGACGAGTACGGCCACGGCACGTTCATCGCGGGCCTCATCGCCGGCAACGGCTCGAGCAGCGGCGGGCAGTACGTCGGCACCGCGCCCGGCGCCCGCATCCTGTCGGTGAAGATCGCCGGGCGGGACGGGTCGGCCGACGTCAGCGACGTCCTCGCCGCCATCCAGTGGGTCGTGTCGTTCAAGGACAGCTACGGCATCAAGGTGCTCAACCTCTCGCTCGGCACCGACTCGACCCAGTCCTACCGGGTCGACCCGCTCAACTACGCCGTCGAGCGGGCCTGGCAGTCGGGCATCGCCGTCGTCGTGTCGGCCGCGAACCGCGGCCCGGCCGCGGGCACCATCTCCAAGCCGGCCGACGACCCCTACGTGATCACCGTCGGCGCGACCGACGACATGGGCACCAGCGGGCTGGGCGACGACACGCTGCCGAACTTCTCCTCGCGCGGGCCCACGGCCGCCGACGGGCTCGCCAAGCCCGACGTCGTCGCTCCCGGCGCCCACCTGGTGTCCCTGGCGGCCCCGGGCGCGGCGATCACCTCGCTGTTCCCGCCCGGCATGCCGGCGCCCTACCGCCGCGGCTCGGGGACGTCGTTCGCGACCGCCGTGGTGTCCGGGGTCGTCGCGGACATGCTCTCGCTGCAGCCGGGCCTGACCCCCGACCGGGTGAAGTTCGAGCTGACGTCGACCGCGCACGCGACGAACGCGTCGAGCGACCCGATGGCGATCGGCAGCGGCGTCGTCGACGGCTACGCCGCGCTGTTCGACGCGCCGGCCGGGCTCGCCGACCAGGGTCTGACCCCCGGCGACGGCAGCGGCAGCATCGAGCTTCAGCCGCGGCGGCGTCCACGTCGAGGCGGACGGGCTCCTGTCGGCGACCGTCGTCCGGGGCGAGGTCACCGCCCAGCTCAACCTCTGGGACCCGCTCTCCTGGGCGGGCGCGGCGTGGACCGGCTCGAACTGGTACGGCTCGAACTGGTACGGCTCGAACTGGTACGGGTCGAACTGGTACGGGTCGAACTGGTACGGGTCGAACTGGTACGGCGCCACCGACTGGACCGGCTCGAACTGGTACGGGTCGAACTGGTACGG
This sequence comes from uncultured Actinomycetota bacterium, assembly GCA_963835405.1. Taxonomy (GTDB): domain Bacteria; phylum Actinomycetota; class Actinomycetes; order JAFAQI01; family JAFAQI01; genus CAWIFV01. The sequence goes on along the minus strand of CAWIFV010000015.1, from coordinate 82,717 downwards.
GTCGAACTGGTACGGCTCGAACTGGTACGGCGCCTGGGACCAGTGACCCCGGCGGCGGGGCCGGCCGTGGCAGCCAAGCAGGGGAACGGGGAAGCATGACGAAGGTGCACGCGTTCGTGGCGGCGCTCGTGGCCGCGGCCACGGCGGCGGCGCTCGTCGCGGTCCAGACGGTGCGCGACGTGCCGGACGCGCACCTGTTCCTGCTCCCGCTGCTCGTGGCGCTGGTCGTGCAGGGCGAGGTGCTCACGGTCACGCTGCAGTACCGCCAGCACGTCGAGTCGCTCAACCTCATCGAGACCGCGCTCGCCGTGGTGCTGTTCGCCTGCAGCCCGTGGCAGCTCGTCGTCGTGGTCGTCGCCGGGATGCTCATCGCCAGCGTCGTACGACGCAACGCGCCGCTCAAGGCCGTCTTCAACACCGCGCAGTGGCTGCTCGGGGCGTCGCTCGGGACGATCGTGCTCGGCGCCGTCCGTGACGCGTCGCTGACCGACGGGTCGCTGCGCAACTTCGCCGGGCTGCTGCTGGCGGTGCTGACCGCGGTCGCGGTCAACCAGCTCGCCATCACGACGGTGCTGCGGCTCGTCGCCGCCGAGCGCAACGTGCCCGACCCCGAGCGGGTCCCGGTCATCGCGCGCGCCGTCGGCGTCGCCGGCAGCCTCTCGCTCGGGCTGACGATGGCCGCCGCCTACACCTGGTCGCCGTACGTCGTCGCGCTGCTGTTCGTCACCCAGCCGCTGATCCACTGGGCGAGCCGCGGCTACGCGGCGGTGCGGGCCGACCGGCGGCGGCTGGCGGGGCTGCAGCGCGCGACGCACGCCCTGGCGTTCACCCTCGACCGCGACCGGGCGCTCGCCGGGTTCCTGGCCGAGACGGCGTCCGCGTTCGAGGCGCGGGCCGCCGAGCTGGTGCTCGTCGACCTCGAGCCGCACGAGGTGCACGGCTGCTCGGGCCGGGAGCACGGCGGATACACCCGGGAGAGCCGCCCGCACGCGCTCGCCACCGAGCTGGTGACGCTGCGCGAGCCCACCCGGCTCCGTGAGGACGACGTGGCCGACGCGCTCCGGGCGGCGCTGCGGGCGGAGGGCCGCCGCGAGACGCTGGCGGCACCGCTGCTGTCGGGGGGACGCACGATCGGGCTGCTGTTCCTCCACGACCGCACCGGCATGGAGGGCTTCGAGGACGGCGAGCTCGCGGTCGCGAGCGCCCTCGCGGCCGAGGCCGTCGGCTTCCTCGAGCGCGCCGAGCTGGTGCGGACCATCCTCGACGAGCGCCGCAAGCTCGCGGAGATCGTCGACAACGCCAGCGACGGCATCTTCTCCATCGACGACGGCGGCACGATCCGGTCCTGGAACCCCAGCGTCGCGGCGATGACCGGCTACTCCGCGGAGGAGATGGTCGGCACGAGGCACGTCGCGCTGCTGCGGATGAAGGACGTCGACGGCCGGGACGTGCTGCTCGAGCGCTGGGCGATGCAGAGCGAGCCGCCACCGGCCGAGGTGCAGGTCACCTCGGCCGCGGGGGAGCCGATCTGGCTGTCGTGCTCCTACAGCGACGTCCCGGCGAGCGAGGGGGACCGCAGCGCGCTGGTCGCGGTCGCCCGCAACGTCACCCAGGCGCACGCCCTGGAGAAGCTCAAGGACGACTTCGTCGCCGTCGTCTCGCACGAGCTGCGTACGCCGCTGACGAGCATCAAGACGGGGGCGCAGACGCTGCTGTCCCGCGGTGACCGGATGAACGACGCGCAGCGCGAGATGGCGCTCAAGGCCGTGATGAGCCAGGCCCAGCGGCTCGAGCAGCTGGTCCTCAACATCCTCGAGGCGTCCCGGATCGAGGCACGGGGCGGCGGCGCCGACAGCGCGCAGGCCGACGTCACGGCCGTCGTGGTGAAGGTGGTCGACGAGGTCGTCTCGGCGCGCCCCGACCGCGTCGTGCGGCTGAGCCAGCCGGCCCGCGGTGTGGTCGTCCGGGGGTCGAACGTCTGGCTGGAGCGGGCGGTCGCGAACCTGGTCGGCAACGCCGTGAAGTACTCGCCCGACGACCAGCCGGTCGACGTCGCCGTCGACGTCCAGGACGGCGAGGGCGTGGTGCGGGTGACCGACCGCGGTGCCGGCATCCCGCGGGACGCGCGGGAGCGGATCTTCGAGCGGTTCGAGCGGCTCGAGGACACGTCGACCCAGACCGGCACGGGGCTCGGGCTCTACATCACCCGCCAGCTGGTCCGGGCGATGGGCGGGTCGATCTCCGTCGACAGCGTCGCCGGCGCGGGCAGCACGTTCACGATGCGGCTGCCACTCGCGCCGGCCGTGGAGCTTGCCGGACCAGCGCCACACCGCCACGCGCTCCGTGCATGTCCGCTGACCCGGACCGGTGAGGTTGTCGTCCCGCCGCCCACCGCGGTGACCGGACGTACCCTCGACGGGTGACCAGTCCGCTGCTCGCCCGACCCGGCGCCGTTCCCGGCGACCCGCCCGACGAGGCGGTCGCGTGGCACTACGGCGACCTGCTGCGGGAGCAGCGCACACTCGACGACGAGGCCGCGGTGGTGGACCGCTCCGACCGCGACGTGCTGCTGGTCACCGGGCCGGACCGGCTGCCGTGGCTGCACTCGCTGACGTCGCAGCACCTCGAGCGGCTGGCGCCGGGCGAGTCGACCGAGGCGCTGGTGCTCTCCCCGCACGGGCACGTCGAGCACCACCTGGTGCTGACCGACGACGGCACCACGACGTGGGTCGACGTCGAGCCGGGCACGGGTGAGGCCCTGCGCGGCTACCTCGACTCGATGCGGTTCATGCTGCGGGTCGAGGTCACGTCGGCGACCCCGGAGTGGGCGGTGCTGACGGTGGGTGGCCGGCAGCGCCCGTCGTACGACGCCATCGTCGCCGCGGCCGGTCCGGACGCCGTCGTGCGCCAGCTGCCGTGGGGGGTGGACCTGGTGCTGCCCCGGTCGGCGGTCGCGGCGGTGGTCGACGCGCTGCGGCTGCCGGTGGTGGGGCTTGGCGCGTTCGAGGCGCTGCGCGTGGCGGCGGGACGCCCGCGGCTGGGCCGGGAGACCGACCACCGCAGCATCCCGCACGAGCTCGGCTGGATCGGGGTCGCCGTGCACCTGGAGAAGGGCTGCTACCGCGGCCAGGAGACGGTCGCCCGCGTCCACAACCTGGGGCGACCCCCGCGGCGGCTGGTGCGGCTGCACCTCGACGGCACCCAGGAGACGCTGCCCCCGGCCGGGACGCCGGTCGAGCTGGACGGGCGCGCGCGTCGGTTTCCTGGGCACCGCCGCGCACCACTGGCGAGCAGGGCCCGATCGCGCTTGCCGTCGTCAAGCGGCAGACCGCCGACGACGCCCACCTGAACGTCGCCGGGATGGCGGCGAAGCTGGAGCGGCTGGTCGACGCCTGACGGGTGCGGCGGGTCACACCTCGAGGATCAGCGTCACCGGTCCGTCGTTGACCAGCGACAGCTGCATGTGCGCGCCGAACCTGCCGGTGGCGACCGTCGCGCCCGCGCCGCCGCAGTGCCTCGACCACGGCGGCGACGAGCGGCTCGGCGACCGCGGCGGGCGCGGCCGCGTTCCAGGACGGGCGGCGGCCCTTGCGGGTGTCGGCGTACAGGGTGAACTGGCTGACCACCAGCAGCTCGGCGCCGGTGTCCGCCGCGGACCGCTCGCCGTCGAGGATCCGCAGCGTGTGCACCTTCTGGGCGAGCTGGTCGGCCCTCGCCGGGTCGTCGTCGTGGGTGACCCCGACGAGTACGACGAGGCCGGGCCCGCCGATCCGTCCGACCACCTCGCCGTCGACGTGCACCGACGCCTCGCTGACGCGTTGCACCACTGCGCGCACGAGGTCTGATCCTCTCGCAGCGGCGGCCGGCGGTCGTCGCCGGTGGTCAGCGACCGAACAGACCGCGCCGCTTGGCCTTCTTCTCGGGTTGCACCGGTCGGGCCGGCCCGCGCGGCGCTGAGGGCGTCGACGGGGAGTCGTCGTCCAGGCCGAGGCTGGTCAGCTCTCGCAGCAGGGCCGCGGTGTCGGTGCGATCGTCCGATGCCGGATAGAAGCCTTCATGCGCAGCGACTGCGATCGTCGCGGCGAACGCCGGATGCGGTTGCTCGTCCGGGTCCGGCTCGGTCGGCAGCGCGCTCGGCGCCGGCTCCGGGGGCGGCTCCGCGGCGGGCTCGTCGAACGAGAGCTCGGTGAGCAATGCCGCGGCCGCGGCCGCATCGACGCGCGCCTTCTCCTCGGCTTCGCGGGCCGCCTGCTCCTCGGCGTCGCGGCGGGCGGCCTCGGCTTCGCGGGCGGCCTGTTCCTCGGCTTCGCGGGCGGCCTGTTCCTCGGCTTCGCGGCGGGCGGCTTCGGCGGCCTCGCGGACCCAGTAGTCGGCCCAGGCCTCTTCCTCGGCCGCGGCGACCTGGGCGGCTTCGGCTTCGCGGGCGGCCTGTTCCTCGGCTTCGCGGGCGGCCTGTTCCTCGGCTTCGCGGGCGGCCTGTTCCTCGGCTTCGCGGGCGGCCTGTTCCTCGGCTTCGCGGCGGGCGGCTTCGGCGGCCTCGCGGACCCAGTAGTCGGCCCAGGCCTCTTCCTCGGCCGCGGCGACCTGGGCGGCTTCGGCTTCGCGGGCGGCCTGTTCCTCAGCTTCGCGCTGGATGGCTTCGGCTTCGCGGGCGGCCTGCTCCTCGGCCTCGCGGCGGGCAGCCTCGACGGCCTCGCGGACCCAGTAGTCGGTCCAGGCCTCTTCTTCGGCGGCGGTGATCTCGGCGGTGAGGCGGGCGGCGTGCTCGGTCCAGGCCTCTTCTTCGGCGGCGATGATCTCGGCGGTGAGGCGGGCGGCTTCGCGGGCGGTGTGCTCGGTCCAGGCCTCTTCTTCGGCGGCGGTGATCTCGGCGGTGAGGCGGGCGGCTTCGCGGGCGGCGTGCTCGGTCCAGGCCTCTTCCTCGGCGGCGGCGATCTCGGCGGTGAGGCGGGCGGCGTGCTCGGTCCAGGCCTCTTCTTCGGCGGCGGTGATCTCGGCGGTGAGGCGGTCGGCTTCGCGGGCGGCGTGCTCGGTCCAGGCCTCTTCTTCGGCGGCGGCGATCTCGGCGGCGAGGCGGGCGGGCTTCCTCCGCCTCGGCGCGCGGCCCGCTCGCCGGCTTCCCGGGCTGCGGCCGTCCCGCGTCGAACCCGCTCGAGATCGACCACTTCGGCGACGTGATCGGGGGCGCGCTCGTCGTCGCCCTCCGGCTCGCGGCGGGAGGCCTCGGCGAGCGCGTGCGCCGCCGCGAGTTCCGCGGCGGCGGCCTGGCGGATCCGCTCCCGGCGCTCCCACTCCGCGTCGCGCACGGGTCGGGCTCGGATCGGGCGCCTTGGCCCGCTTCGGATGCAGACCGATCGGGATGTCGAACGGGTCGTCCGAGCCACCCGACGGCCCGAGCACGTCGGCGAGCGCCTGCGACACCCGCTGGATCGACGCGGCGAACTCCGCCTCGTCGTCGATCGGGCGCAGTGGAACCTGCGACGGCTCGGTGAACTCCGGCTCGGCCGAGCGACGCGGCTCACCAGCCGGGCGAGCACCCCGAAGTCGCCCTCGGCTCGCGCGTCCTCGGGCGCACCGGCGCGTGTCGGCTCGTCGGAGGCGACGGCATCGGCGTCGTCCGCCGTCTCGGCGGGCGCGGGCGGAGGCTCCTCGTTCGCCGGCTCGTCGGCCGATGCCGGCTCCAGCTCCTGAGTCGCGGCCGCCACGTCGTCGACGCCGTAGCCCGTGCTCGAGCTCTCGAGGTCGACCTCCTCCTCGATGTCGACCAGCCCGGCATCGACCAGCGCGCACGACGACCTGGCCGGCCTCGAACAGCGTGAAGCCGCACTCGCGGGCCAGCTCGGCGACGGTGCGCGTCGCCGTCGACCTTGCACAGCAGCGACCACTCGTCGCGGGTCGAGCGCCGACCTCGCCGCGACGCCGGCGCCGCTGCGGCGACAGCGCCGGCACGGCGTCCGGGCCGTGGACGCGGCCGAGATCGTCTCCCAGCGTCGTGCCCGGTCGCCGCAGGTCGTCGAGCAGCTCGGCGACCGTCGATCGGCGGCGCGACGTCCTCGCGGGTCTTCTCGTTCTTGCGGAACCTCCACCGGCCGGCCGGCCAGCGCAGCAGGTCCGTCAGCGCGTCCTTGAGCTGCTCGACGACGAACGCCTCGACGACCGGCTGGTCGACGTACCCCAGGTGCACCAGCAGCTCGCCCAGCCGCCAGCCCTGCAGCTCGGTGCGCTGGACCTCCAGCGCCTCCGCGAGCGCCTCGGGGGTCGAGCGCGCCGGAGGACATCAGCCGCGACGCCGAGCATGCGCTCGGCGGCCCGGGACGCTGACGGCGTAGACCAGGCCGTCGCGCAGGAAGACCTGGCCTCGTCGCCCTCGGGGTCGCGGACGTGCAGGCAGCCGCGTGGCCCGGCTCGGCCGCGAGCGACGATCGAGCAGGGCGAGCGAGGAGCGGTGCTGGCGAGGTCGCCCTTGAGCATGTACGACGACCTCCCTCGAGCGACCCGCCGCGGCATCCGGGTTCACTGTCTGCGCATCGGCAGGAGGGGTCGGCGTGTTGAGCCGGTCCGGCGCGAGTCGGTCGCGGGCTGGGAGGCCGCAGCGGTCGCATGCGCGTGGCACGATGCCGCGTGCCATCGCCGCCCGCGACCCTGATCACGGTCGCCCCGACGGGCGCCGAGACCGCGAAGGCCGACGTACCCGCCCTGCCGGTCACCGCTCGACGAGCTCGTCGCCACGGCCAAGGCCTGCGAGGCCGCGGGGGCCGGCCGTGATCCACGTGCACGTCCGCGACGACGACGGCCGCGCCCGACGCTCGACCTCGGCCGGCTGACGCGAGACGGTCGCGGCGCTGCGCGAGGCGACCGACCTCGTCGTCCAGCTCTCGCACCGGCGGCGCGGTCACCGACCCGAGCGGGCACCGGCTCGCGGTGCTCGACGCCGCGCCCGGACTGGCCTGCTCGCTCACCTGCGGCACGGTCAACTTCGGCGACGACGTCTTCCTGAACCCGCTGGCCGTTCATGGTCGAGCTCTACCAGCGGACCCAGGCGCCGCGGTGTCGTGCCCGGAGTTCGAGCTGTTCGACCTCGGCCACGTCGACCGCGATGCGCCGGCTGCTCGACACCTACGGGCCGCCGTACGGCGGGCACGTGCACTGCGACCTCGTCATGGGCGTGCCCGGCGGCATGCCGGGCACGCCGGCGGCCGCTGGTCGCCGCGCGTGCGCGGCGCTGCCCGTCGGGGCGACGCTGGTCGGCGACCGGCGTCGGGCGGACCACGCTCCCGGTCGCGCTGGCCGCGCTGTCGGCCGGCGGCCACCTGCGGGTCGGGCATGGAGGACACCCTCGACCTTCGCGCCGGGCGAGCCGGTCCGCGACAACGCCGAGCTCGTCGAGCGGGCCGCCGACCTGGCCACGCTCGCGCAGCGGCCGCCGATGACCCCGACGAGGCCCGGGCCATGCTGCGGAGTCACCGAGCGTCGGCACCGCGCCGGCCGCCGACGCGCAGGGAGCGGAGATACCGTGAGCGTGCCGGAGTCTGCCCGAGCGGCCGCACCGGCGCATCGACCGGGTGCTGGCCGACGACTACCTCGCCGACCTGGCCGGCCTAGCCGCTCGACGAGGTCCGGGCCGCTGCGCGGCGAGGCCGAGCAGGAGGAGGCCGACCTCTCCTACCTGCGCCGCCTGCTGCAGGGGCGGATCGACATCCTGCGGGCCGAGCAGCCCGGCGGGCGGCGGCGGCGACGGCGGACCGCTCGTCGAGCAGCTCGCCGACGATCCTCGCCGACGACGCCGCGCAGCCCCCGCCCGCGGGCTCGGCCGGCACACTGCCGTCGAGCCGTCGCCGCGCCGACGAGCACCGCCGCCAGGTCGAGGCGCTGGTCGCCGACGTCGAGGTCTCCGACGTCGGGTCGGCACGGCGACGACGAGCTGCCCGACTCTCGGCGCGCTCGGCAGGAGGAGCAGCAGGTGTCGGAGAAGCGCCGCGAGGTGCAGCAGCGTGATGGACGCCTGCCACGCGCCGAGATCACCCGCCGCTACCGCGACGGCGAGGCCGACGTCGACGACCTGCTCGCCGACAGCCGACAGACGCGGTCGTGACCGCGCCGGACGTCGCCGCTCGGTCGTCGAGGTCGTCCGCACCGGCTTCGTCGAGGGCCGCCACCGCGGGTCGGTGGTCGCGCCGCGCCCGACGGTGCCGCCGCGCTGTCCCGCGGCGGCGCCGCGACACCCGGTTCTTCCCGCGCTCGTCCAACAAGCCGATGCAGGCGGTCGGCATGCTGCGGGCCGGCCTCGACCTCGACGGGCGCGCTGCTGGCCGCTCGCGGCCGCCGAGCCACTCCGGCGAGCCGTTCCACCTGGCCGTCGTCGCCGGCTGCTCGCCGCCGCCGGGCTCGACGAGGCGGCCCTGCAGAACCCCCCGACCTGCCGCTCGACGAGCCGAGCGCGCACGGCTGGCTGCGCGGCGGGCGGCGGGCCGACCCGGTGCATCATGAACTGCTCGGGCAAGCACGCCGCGATGCTCGCCACCTGCGTCGCCGCCGGCTGGCCGACGGCCGGCTACCTCGCCGCCGGACCACCCGCTGCAGCGTCGCGCTGCGCGGCGACGGTCGCAGGACCTGGCCGGCGAGCCGGTCGCCGCCGACGGCGGTCGACGGCTGCGGGGCGCCCGCTGTTCGCGCTGCCGCTGCGCCGGCCTGGCCCGCGCCTTCGCCGGCGTGGCGACCGCCGCCGGCGGGCACCGCCGAGCGGCGGGTCGCCGCCGCGATGCGCCGCCCACCCCGGCTCGTCGGCGGCACCGGCCGCGACGTCACCCGGCTGATGGCCGGCCGTGCCCGGGCTGGTGGCGAAGGACGGCGCCGAGGGCGTCATGGCGCTCGGCCTGCCCGACGGTCGGGCCTCGCCCTGAAGATCGAGGACGGGGCGAGCCGGGCGCGTCCCCGGCCACCGTCGCGGCGCTGCGGGCGATGGGGGTGGACGCACCCGGCCTTGACGTCATCGCTCGCGTGCCCGTCCTCGGTCACGGCGAGCCGGTCGGGGAGCTGCGCGCCGTCTGGTGACGGCGGACGGTCAGCGGCTGCTGCTGTCGCCCGGCTCGGGGTGGTCGCCGTGGTCGTCCGCCTCGTCGCCGCCGTGGTGGTCGCCGGCCTCGTGGGTCGGTGCCGCGCTCGCGGCCGCAGCGGCGTGCGCCTCGTCGTCCGCCTCGTGGCTGTGCGCCGACTCCGGCGTCTCCGCGGGCTCCGGCGTCTCCGCGTGCTCCCGCGTCTCCGCGGCCTTCGGCGTCTCTGTCGGCTCGGCGGACTGGGTCGGCTCGGCGGACTGGGTCGGCCCGGCGGACTGGGTCGGCTCGGCGGTCTCGCTCGGCTCCGCCGCGCCGGTGGCGGTCGGTTCCACCGTGGTGTCGTCCGACATGGGCGACACGCTCGTCGGTGCGTCGCGGTGGGTGCCGCCGGTGGTGGCCACGGCAACCCCGGCGACGGAGCCGGCGAGCAGGGTGGTGCTGAAGATGAGTGCGGCGCGGCGGGTGTGGCGCATCGCGGGGTCCCTTCGCTCTCGGCGGCCGGAGCGACCGCGACTGCCCGGGACATTGCCGGCTGCCGCGGCGGTGTTACGACGCGCGGCGGGAAACCCGGGGGCCACGCTGCAGCCGGGCGCCGTGATGGTCGACCATGTCCGGGTGGACGTGACGGGCAGCGGCAGCGGCACGCCGCCTCCCGTGTGGGTCGGCGCGGTGCCGTCCGCCAGGACGGATGTAACGACGCCGCCCCCGGCGGCAATGGAGGGGGTGGTGGAACCCGTCCCGCTCGACGCGCTCGTGCTGCCCGCGCAGGACGGGGACCGCCAGGCGCTCACCGACCTGATCCGACAGCTCCGGCCGGGCGTCTTCCGCTACTGCCTGGCTCGCGTCGGCGGACGTCGAGCTCGCCGAGGACGTCACGCAGGAGGTGTGCCTCGCCGTGGTCACCTCGTTGCCGCGCTACCGCGACCAGGGGCGCCCGTTCGCGGCGTTCGTGTTCGGCATCGCCGGCAACAAGGTCGCGGAGGCCCTGCGCGCGGCGCGGCGCCGCCGGGACACGCCGACCGACGACGTCCCGGAGGCCGCGGACCGCGGCGCCACTCCCGAGGACGCGGCGCTGCGGCTCGACGCGATCGGGCAGGCGCGCACCCTGCTGGAGACGCTCCCGGACACCCAACGGGAGGTGCTGCTGCTGCGTGTCGCCGCCGGGCTGAGCGCTGACGAGGCGGGCGCCGCGCTCGGGATGTCGGCCGGCGCCGTCCGCATCGCCCAGCACCGCGCGCTCGCCGCACTGCGCCAGCGGGCGGGGGTGCAGCCGGCATGACTCCCGAGCCGCGCCGACCCGACCCCGCCGACCTGGCCGCGGTCAACGCCGACGACGCTCTGGTCGAGCGGATCGCCCGCGGCGAGTCGGCCCCCGCCGACACCGACGTTGACGCGGCCGGCCTGCTCCTGGCAGACCTGCGCGGGCATCTCGACGCCGAGTACGACGCCAGCGGCCTCGCCGACGCCGACCTGCCCGTCCCGTCCCGGCTGGGCCGGCGGCACACCCGGCGCGGGCTCGTCGTCGTGTCCGGGGCGCTGGCCGCCGCGCTGTCCGTCACGGGCGTCGCGGCGGCCGTCGGCGGGGAGAGCAACCCCGTCCGGCGGGCCATCTCCGACGTGTTCGGCACCGGCACCGACCAACAGCTGCAGGACATCGACCGGCTGCTGGCGCGGGCCGGCTCGGCCATCGCCACGGCGCGGTCCGCCGGCTGGATGCCCGAGTCGCGGCAGCACGACGTCGCGGCGCTGCTCGACCGGGCCGCCGCGCTGCTCCCGTCGGTGGGCGCCGACGACCGGGTCCCGCGGCAGGCGCGCATCACCGCGCTGCGGGCCGCCCTCGCCGAGCTCGACGACTCGCCCGAGCCGGAGGCGACCGACCACGGTGCCGGTGCCGGTGAGGGCGCCGACGACCACTCGGGCGCCTCGCCCGGCTCGGAGGACGGGCGGCACGGGACGGCCGGTGACACCTCGTCGTCGGACGGGACGTCCGGCTCCCACGAGGGTGGCGACACCTCGTCGTCGGACTCCCAGTCGGGTTCGGGCGAGGACGCGCACGACTCGACCTCCGCCTCGACGTCCTCGTCGGGCACGACCGGCAGCCAGCCCTCGACCGGCGACACGTCGCAGCACGACTCGGGCGGTGAGACAAGCGGCGAGGGCGGCCACAGCACGCCGTCACCCTCCCCGTCGCCGTCCGGCTCCGAGGACCACGGCGGCGACTGACCTGCGGCTACGGTGGACGCGTCTCGACGCCGCCGGCCGAGGAGCTCGTCGTGCCCGCCCCGACCGCAGCTGACGCCGCCGCACGCCGGCCGGCCCGCCCGGTGCCGGTCCGGCAGCGCCGGCACCGCGCCGCCGCCGCCGTGGTGCTCGGCTACCTGGCGGCGGCGGCGATGTTCACCGCAGCCCCGTCGCTGGCACCGATGCCGCGCTGGCTCGCCCTGCACCTGCTGCTGCTGGGCGCGGCCGGCACCGCGATCCTGACCTGGAGCGCGCACTTCGGCGACGCGATGCTGCGGATCCGCGGCCCCGTCGGCGCGAGCGGCCCGGCCCGGCTCGTCGGGCTCAACGCCGGTGTGGTCGCCGTCCTCGCCGGTGTCGCCGGGGACCGCCCCGCGCTGGTCGGCGTCGGCGCGGCGGCGGTCGCGGCGGCCGTCGGGCTGCACGCCGCCCGGTTGGTCCGGCACGCCGTACGGCTCGGCGTCGCCCGCGTGTCGGTGACCGTGTGGTTCTACGTCGCCGCCGCCGCAGCGGTGGTTGCCGGCGCGGCGCTCGGCTCGTGGCTCGCCGCGGCGCACGAGGCCCCGGCGCACGCCGCGATCGAGGCGGCGCACGCGCACGTCAACCTGCTCGGGTGGGTCGGGCTCACCGTGCTCGGCACAAGCTCATGCTCTGGCCGGCGGTGCTGCGCACGAAGATGTCGACGTCGACGGAGCGGGTGGGCCGGTGGGTGCTCGCCCTGTGCGCGCTCGGGCTCACCGCCACGACCGTGCTGCTCGCCGCCGACCGGGCACGACCGGCCGCGCTGGGCGTCGCGGTCTACCTGGCGGGTGCCGCGCTGGCGCTGCAGCCGTTCGTCGTCGCGGCCCGCAGCCGGCACCTGCCGGTGGAGGCGCGGGCCTGGGGGATGGCGGCCGGCACCGGGTGGCTGCTGGCCGGGCTGGTGCTCGACGTCGTCGCGCTCGCCGGCGGCGAGGGTGAGGACGCCCTCGACCGGGTGTTCCCCGTGCTCGCGGTGGGTTTCGTTCGCGCAGGTGCTCGTCGCGTCGCTGACGTTCCTGCTCCCCGGTGCGCTCGGCGGGGGACCGCACGGCAACCGCCGGCTCGCCGCGCTGCTGACGGCCGGTGGCCGCAGCCGCGTCGGCCTCACGAACGGCGGGCTGCTTCTGCGGCCCTGCCGCTGCCGCCGTCGGTGCGGTCGGCCGGGTGGGTGGTCGCGATCGTCGGGCTGGCGTCGTTCCTGCCCCTCGGGCTCGTTGCGCTGCTCGCCCGGCCGGACGGCACCCGCGAGCCCGGCTCGATCCCCTCGAGCTGGTGGCCGTGGTGGCGCTCGTCGCGGTGGTCGTCACGTTCGTCGTCGTCGTCTCCGGGAGGGCGTGATGCCGGCTCCTCTCGGACTGCTGTCGACCGCCGCGATGATGCCGGCGACCCTCGACCCGCTCGTCGCCGAGCTGCTGCCGGGGTGGCGCACCGGCACGTCGTCGACGAGAGCCTGCTGGCCGACACGGTCGCGGCAGGGCACCTCACCGCCGCGGTCACCGAGCGGGTCTGCCGGCACGTCGTCGGGCTGGTCGCCGACGGCGCCGAGGCCGTGCTCGTGACGTGCTCGTCGATCGGCGCGGCCGCGGAGGTCGCCGCCGGCCGGGTCGCGGTGCCGGTGCGGCGGATCGACACCCCGATGGCGCACGCCGCCGTCGGCATGGCCGACCGCGTCGGTGTCCTCGCCACGCTGGGTACGACGCTGGAGCCGACGTGGCCCTCCTGCATCGGGCGGCGGCCGAGGACGGCCGGCAGGTGAGCGTCGAGGCGGCGCTGGCGGAGGGCGCCTTCGCGGCGCTCACCGCGGGCGACCGGGCGCGGCACGACCGGCTGGTGCGGGAGCTCGCCGGCGACCTGTCCGGCCGGGTCGACGTGCTGGTCGCGCACAGGCGTCGACCGCGGCGGCCGTGGTCGTGGCCGGGCTCGCCGTGCCGGTCCTGACCAGCCCGCGAGTGGATCGCGCAGATGCGCCCGTTGCTCTAGCGGTCGCTAGTGCCGGCTCGTGCCGACGGCGCGCAGCAGCAGCGCGTCGTCGCCGAAGTTGCCGGACTTGAACGCGACCCGGAGCGGCGGCCGCAGGTCGTGGCTCGTCGTCCAGGGGACTCCCGGACACAGCCTCGCCGACGTCGAGCGCGGTCAGCCCGAGCGCCGCGGCGACCGAGCCCGCCGTCTCACCGCCACACACGACCAGGCGGCGCACACCGGCCTCGACCAGCCCGCGGCTGACGTCGGCGAGGACCGTCTCGACGGCACGGGCGGCGGCGATCGCGCCCACGGCGGCGTGCACGGCACCGAGCCCGGCCGCGTCGACAGACGAGGCGACGGCGACCGGGCCGCGCTGCAGCAGGGCGGTGGCCTCGGCGGCCGTCTGCGCCGCGACACCCTCGGGGTCCGCCACCGCGCGGACCGCGTCGACCCGCGGCGCGGGGTGGCGCTGCTCCCAGGCGGCGAGCTGCCGCCGGGTCGCCGCGGAGCAGCTGCCGGCGACGACCGCCCCCGGCCCGCTCGAGGGTGGAAGCGTCGGGACGGTGGGGGCAGGGCGACGAGTCGTACGGCTCGGACGCAGGCCACGGCGAGCGCCGACGCGCCGGCGGTCATGGGGAGGGTACGGGCCGGTTCCTTCCGCGAGCGTTGCGAGGTGGCCGTCGTCGAGGGCGTCGACGATCACGTGCCGCACCCCGTCGTCGCGGAGCCGGGACAGCGCCCGCACCACGGCGTCCGCGCCCGCGGCGACCGTCGGGTAGGCCACCGACCCGACGGCGTGCGGGGTCTGGGCCGCGAGCACCCGCACCAGGTCGGAGTCGGTCATCGGCGTCAGCGGATGCCGCGCCATGCCCGTCTCGGCGAGCGGTACGCCGTCGACGAACAGCTACCGTGGTAGACGGTGCGGCCGTTGGCGGGAAACGCCGGGCAGTGCACCACGAGGTCCGCACCGACCTCGGCGGCGACCGTGTCGGAGACCGGCCCGATGTTGCCGGCGGGGGTCGAGTCGAACGTGGAGCAGTACTTCACGTAGGTCCACGCCCGGTCCGGGACCGCGGCGAGTGCCTGTCGGGTCTGGTCCACGGCCACTGGCGGCGGTGCGCTGCGCGTCGCCAGCGCGACCACGACGGCTTCACCGACGTCGCCGTCGTGCAGCGGGGCCGGCGGGACGCCGACCACGAGCCGGCACGGCAGGCCCGCGCGGACCAGCCCGCCCGCCAGGTCGGTCGCGCCGGTGAGGTCGTCGGCGATCGCGACGAGCTGCGCGGGCACGTGCCCACCGTCGGGCGAGCCGGCCGGCCGGACCAGGGGCTTTCGACCCCGGAAGACCCTTGACGGGTATACCCCACAGGGGTAGTAAGGGGTTGGAGACATACCCACCAGGGGTAGGAGGTGCGACGTGCCGCACGGGTACATCGAGCACAAGGCGGAGGTGCTCAAGCGGCTGCGCCGGATCGAGGGCCAGGTGCGCGGACTGCAGCGGATGGTCGACGAGGACACCTACTGCATCGACATCCTGACCCAGGTCTCCGCGGCGACCAAGGCCCTGCAGGCCGTCGCGCTGGGCCTGCTCGAGGACCACATCAGCCACTGCGTCGCGGACGCCATCACGACGGGTGGCCCCGAGGCCGACGCCAAGGTGAAGGAGGCCTCGGCGGCGATCGAACGGCTGGTCCGCTCCTGAGAGCCACAACCCCCGACGACCACGAACGAAGGAGACTCCGATGTCGACCATGACCTACCGCGTCCCGGGCATCAGCTGCCAGCACTGCGTCAACGCGATCACCGGCGAGGTGACCAAGGTGGCCGGTGTCAGCGACGTCGCGGTGGACATCGACGGCAAGCAGGTGACGGTGACCGGCGACGGCGTCGACGACGCGGCGGTGCGCTCCGCCATCGACGAGGCGGGCTACGAGGTCGAGTCGTGACGGCGGAGGCCCTCTCCCGCGCGGCCCCCGGGCAGCACGTCGAGCTGGCGATCTCCGGCATGACCTGCGCGTCCTGCGCCGCGCGGATCGAGAAGAAGCTGAACCGGCTCGACGGCGTCACCGCGACGGTCAACTACGCCACCGAGACCGCCACCGTCGACTTCGAGCCGGGCACGGTCGTGCCGGACGAGCTCGTGTCGGTCGTCGAGTCGATCGGCTACGGCGCCGCGTTGCCGGCACCTCCCGCGGCCGACGAGCCGGCGACGGAGGAGGTCCACGAGGACGACACCCACGTGCGGGTGCTGCGGCAGCGGCTGCTCGGATCTGCTCGCGCTGACCGTGCCGGTCGTGCTTCTCGCCATGGTCCCGGCGCTGCAGTTCGACAACTGGCAGTGGCTCTCGCTCACGCTGGCCGCGCCCGTCGCCACCTGGGGGGCCTGGCCGTTCCACCGGGCCGCCTGGCTCAACCTGCGCCACCGCGCCGCGACGATGGACACGCTGGTGTCGGTCGGTGTCCTCGCCGCGTTCGTGTGGTCGCTGTGGGCGCTGTTCCTCGGCGACGCGGGGATGGCGGGCATGCGGATGCACTTCACGCTGGTGCCCGCCTCGGGTGCCGCCACCGACGAGATCTACCTCGAGGTCGCCGCCGGCGTCACCGTGTTCATCCTGTCCGGCCGCTACTTCGAGGCGCGCGCCAAGCGTCGGTCCGGTGCCGCCCTGCGCGCGCTGCTCGCGCTGGGCGCGAAGGACGTCGCGGTGCTGCGCGACGGGGTCGAGACACGGGTGCCGGTGGGGCAGCTCGCCGTCGGCGACCGCTTCGTCGTACGACCCGGCGAGAAGGTCGCGACGGACGGGGCGGTCGAGGACGGCACGTCGGCCATCGATGCCAGCCTGGTGACCGGCGAGTCCGTGCCGGTCGAGGTCGGGCCGGGAGATGCCGTCACGGGCGCGACCGTCAACGTCGGCGGCCGGCTCGTCGTCCGAGCCACCCGGGTCGGCAACGACACCCACCTGGCCCAGATCGTCCGGCTGGTCACCGCCGCGCAGTCCGGCAAGGCGCCGGTGCAGCGACTCGCCGACCGCGTGGCGGCGGTCTTCGTCCCGGTCGTGATCGGGCTCGCCGCTCGTGACCCTCGCGCTGTGGCTGCTCGCCGGCGCGGACGCGGCGACGTCGTTCACCGCCGCCGTCGCGGTGCTGATCATCGCGTGCCCCTGCGCGCTCGGGCTGGCGACGCCCACCGCGCTGCTCGTCGGCACCGGCCGGGGTGCGCAGCTCGGCGTGCTGATCAAGGGCCCGGAGGTGCTGGAGTCGACCCGCCGGGTCGACACGGTCGTGCTCGACAAGACCGGCACGGTCACCGAGGGGCGGATGCGCCTGGTCGGCACGACGCTCGCCGAGGGAGTCGAGCGGGCGACCACGCTGCGGCTCGCCGGCGCGCTCGAGTCGGCGTCCGAGCACCCGATCGGCCGCGCCGTCGCCGAGGCCGCCACCCAGGAGGTGGGCACGCTGCCTCCGGTCGAGTCGTTCGCGAGCAGCGCCGGCCTCGGCGTGCAGGGCGTGGTCGACGGCGCCGCCGTCGTCGCCGGTCGGGCGTCGTTCCTCGCCGACTGGGGCGTGCGGCTGCCGGGCCGAGCTCGACGCGGCCCGGCAGGACGCGGAGCGCCGCGGGTCGCACCGCCGTCCTGGTCGCGTGGGACGGGCACGCGCGTGCGGTGCTCGAGGTCGCCGACGGCCTGAAGCCGTCGTCCCGCGCCGCGGTCGCGGCGCTGCGCGAGCTCGGGCTGACCCCGGTGCTGCTCACCGGCGACGCGGAGGCGGCGGCCCGGGAGGTCGCCGGGCAGGTCGGCATCGACGAGGTGATCGCCGAGGTGCTGCCCGAGGGCAAGGTCGACGTCGTACGACGCCTGCAGGCAGCAGGGCCGGGTGGTGGCGATGGTCGGCGACGGCGTCAACGACGCCGCCGCGCTCGCGCAGGCCGACCTGGGTCTGGCGATGGGCACCGGCACCGACGCCGCGATCGAGGCGAGCGACCTGACGCTGGTGCGCGGTGACCTGCGGGCGGCGGTCGACGCCATCCGGCTGTCCCGGCGCACGCTGGCCACGATCAAGGGCAACCTGTTCTGGGCGTTCGCCTACAACGTCGCCGCGATCCCGCTGGCCGCGCTCGGCTTCCTCAACCCGCTGATCGCCGGCGCGGCGATGGCGTTCAGCTCGGTCTTCGTGGTCAGCAACAGCCTCCGCCTGCGGCGCTTCCGATCCTCGTACGACGCCCGTTCGGGTGAATCCGGTGACGCGTCGGAAGTTTCGGCACACACGGGCTAAAGCGGGCAGCGGTCTCGGCCGAAGAGAGCAGTGCGGACTGCTCCAGGCGGAGGACCGATGCGAACCGGGCTGACGGTGCGGGTGCGACGAAGCCGGGGCGACGTGCGGATCGAGGTGCGCGGCGCGCTGACCCGCCGCACCCGCGGCCGCCTGCTCGACGCGATCTGGCGCAGCAGCCGCCCCGGCCGCCGGGTCGACGTCGACCTGGCCGGGCTCTCCTACTTCGACTCGCCGTCGCTGCTGGCGGTCGTCGGCACCGAGCAGCTGGTGCGCCGGGCGCCGGGCGCGGTGGTCGACATCGTCGGCGTCGAGCAGGCCGTCGCCCGGCTGACCGAGGGTGACGGCTGACCGTGGCGTGACGGGTCTGCGGGGGGGTGCAGGTCGGGACGTTCGTGCCTGGTGCGACCCTGGCGTCCGACTCACTGTCGTCGTGGGGGTGCGGAGCATGGAGCGCAACTCACGCCGGCGCGACCGGTCGGACGAGGTGCTGGTCACCGTCATCGACCACGACCTCGACGACGCCGGCGCGCGCAGGGCACACGTCACGCTGCGCGACGCGGGAACCGCCCTCGCCCACACCGTCGTCGTCGACGCCACCCGTGTCGGACACATCGGCGCCCGCGGTCTGCTCCTGCTGGAGCACTGGGTGCAGCGGTGGCAGGCGCTGAACCTGAAGGTGACCGTGCTCGCCTCCCACCAGGTCGCCCGCGCCGTCGCCGCCGCGGGGGCCGCGCACGTCGTCCACGTGACCCGGCACCCCGAGCACGACCGCGAGGACGGCGGCGCCGAGATCAGGCGGTGACCCCCGCGGCCCGTCGTGCCGTTCGCCCCGGGTGTGGGGCCGTTGGACCCATACCCGCGCCAACCTGAGAGCGGTACGACGTACGCGCCGCGGCCGGCCGTGACGACCGCCGGTCGTGAGGCCTCTGCCACGGCCCCGGCAAAGGTGCATGCCTCGTGTCCGTCCTCACCCCGCCAGCGTCACCTCCCACCGCCGCGCCGCCGCTCGGCCGGGGGCGGTTCCGGCCGCACCGTCGGGTCCTCGCCGCGACCGCGGCGCTCGTCGTCGGGACCCTCGCGACCGCGGCCGGCGTCGGCATCGGCGTCCGCTACGCGCAGAAGACCGGGCTGTCGGTCGGGACCGTCGCCGGCGTCGCGTCGCTCGTCGCCGGGCTGGCCCTGCTCGGGTACGCGGTGCGCACCGGCTGGCTGATGCTGCGGCGGTGGTGGCGGCTGCTGCTGCTTCCGGCCGCGATCGTGGTCCTCCAGCTCCTCCTGGTCGTCGGGCCCGCGTTCACCTACGCCGTGGGGCCGCCGACCGCGCTGGGCGCCGGCACGCCGGCCGACCGCGGGATGTCCTACACCGACGTCACGTTCCCGACTCGCGACGGGGTGCGGCTGTCGGCGTGGTACGTGCCGACCCGCAACGGGGCCGCGGTCGTCGTACGGCACGGGTCGGGCAGCACCCGCACGGCGACGTTGGCGCAGGCTGCGGTCCTCGCGCGGCACGGCTACGGCCTGCTGCTCGTCGACGCCCGGGGGCACGGCCACAGCGCCGGCCGCGGGATGGACCTCGGCTGGTACGGCGACCTCGACACGTCCGCCGCGGTGACCTTCCTCGCGCGGCAGCCGGGCGTCGACGCCGGCCGGCTCGCGGTGCTCGGGTTGTCGATGGGCGGCGAGGAGGCGATCGGCGCCGCGGCCGGCGACCCCCGGATCCGCGCCGTCGTCGCGGAGGGCGCGACGCAGCGGACGTTCGCCGACCGACAGCGGTGGGCGCCCGGCAACCCCGTCGCCGACGCGCTCGACCGGCTCACCTATGCCCTGACCGACCTGCTGACCCCGGCCGATCAGCCCCGCGCCCTCCACGACGCGGTCACCGCCTCCCGCGCGCCGTTCCTGCTCATCTCGGCAGGCGCGGTCGCCGACGAGGCCCGCGCGGCGGCGGACCTGGAGGCGGCCGCGCCCGACCGCGTCGAGACCTGGAACGTGCCGGGCGCGCAGCACACCCGCGCGCTCGCCGTCGACCCGGCTGGGTGGGAGCGGCGGGTCGTCGCGTTTCTCGACCAGCACCTGACGAACGACCAGGAGTCCTCATGGGCAGCGCAACGCACCTGACCTCGAGCATCGGCAGGTGGAGCACCAGGCACCCGTGGCGCGCGATCCTCGTCTGGGTGGTCGCGGTCGTCGCGGCCGCGGGCATCGGCAGCCTGGTGGGCACCAGACAGCTGACGGCGGGCGAGCAGATGTCCGGCGAGGCCGGCCGGGCCGACCGCACCATCGAGAAGGCGTTCCCGCAGCGCGTCACGGAGTTCGTCCTCGTGTCGAACCCGAAGCTGTTCGCCCGGGACGAGGCGTTCCGGGCCACCCTGCAGGACGTGGTCGGTCGCGTGACGTCCACCGGCGTCGCCGCCGAGCTGCACTCGCCGCTCGAGGCGGGCGGCGGCGGTCTGGTGTCGCGGGACGGCCACTCCGCGCTCGTCCAGTTCCACCTGGCGGGGGACATCGAGCAGGCCAAGGACCGGCTCGAGCCGTTGGACGTGGCGGTCGCCGCCGCGCAGGACGCGCACCCCGGCTACCGGATCGAGCAGACGGGCGACGCGAGCATCAACCGGGCCTACGACGACACGATCCTGAAGGACTTCAGGCGGGCCGAGCAGCTGTCGATCCCGATCACCCTGCTGGTGCTGCTGTTCGCGTTCGGCGCCCTCGTCGCGGCGCTGCTCCCGCTGGCGCTGGCGCTGACCGCGATCGTCGGCGGCTTCGGGCTGCTCGCGCTGCGTCAGCCACCTCTCGCCGGTCGAGCGAGGTCGCGAGCTCGCTGATGCTGCTGATCGGTCTCGCGGTCGGCGTCGACTACTCGATGTTCTACGTCAAGCGGGAGCGCGAGGAGCGCGCCGCGCGGGCGCCGCCGCACGACGCCCTCGCGATCGCGGCCGCCACCTCCGGGCCGGTCGGTGCTCGTCTCCGGGCTGACCGTGCTGGTGGCGATGGCCGGCATGTTCTTCGCCGCCAACGGCATCTTCACCTCGGTCGCCGAGGCCACCATGCTCGTCGTCGCGGTCGCCGTCGTCGGCTCGCTGACCGTGCTGCCCGCGCCATGCTCGCGCTGCTCGGTGACCGGGTGGACCGCGGGCGGATCCCGTGGCTCGGCCGGCTGCGGCACGCCGAGCGGGACAGCCGGGTCTGGGGCTGGGTCGTCGCCCGCACGCTGCGCCACCCGGTCGCGTCGATGGTGGTCGCCGCTGCCGCGCTGGTCGCGCTGGCGGTGCCGGCGCTGTCGATGCACACGGCGACGCCAGGGGTGAGCGACTTCCCGCACGACGTCGCGGCCATGCAGGCCTGGGACCGGCTGCAGCAGGCCTTCCCGGGCGGGCCGCAGCCGGCGCGGGTGGTGGTGACGGCCGACGACGTCACGTCGCCGCGGCTGCACCGCGGCGGTCGAGCGCCTGCGCGCGGACGCGATCGCGACCGGGCGCATGAACGAGCCGATCACGATGACGGTCAACCCGGCGAAGACGGCGCGCGATCGTCTCGGTGCCGCTGGTCGGGAACGGCGACGAGCGCCGACTCGGTGGCCGCGCTGCGCATGTTGCGCCGCGACGTCATCCCGGCGCGTTCGGCGACGCTCCCCGGCGTCACGGTCGACGTCACCGGCTACACCGCCGAGGTCCAGGACTTCAACGACGTGATGAAGCAGCGGGCACCGATCGTGGTCGGTTTCGTGCTCGTGATCGCGTTCGTGCTGCTGCTGGTCTCGTTCCGGTCGCTGGTGATCGCGGTCAAGGCGATCGTGCTCAACCTGCTGTCGGTCGCGGCGGCGTACGGCTTGCTGGTGCTGGTCTTCCAGCACCACTGGGCGGAGTCGCTGCTCGGCTTCCAGAGCACCGGCAGCATCGCGGCGTGGCTGCCGCTGTTCCTGTTCGTGATCCTGTTCGGGCTGTCGATGGACTACCACGTCTTCATCCTCAGCCGGATGCGGGAGGCGCACGACCGCGGGCAGTCGACGCGCGACGCCGTCGCGCACGGGATCACGTCGACGGCGGGCGTCGTCACCGCGGCGGCGGTCGTGATGGTCTTCGTGTTCCTGACGTTCGCTCACGTTGTCGCAGGTCTCGTTCAAGCAGATCGGGCTCGGCCTGGCCGTCGCCGTGCTGCTCGACGCGACCCTCGTGCGTGGGTGCTGCTGCCGTCGACGATGACGCTGCTCGGCGAGTGGAACTGGTACCTGCCGCGTTGGCTCGACTGGCTCCCGCAGGTCAGCGGCGCCGAGCGGATCCCGGTGCCGGCGCAGCGCGAGCCGCAGGAGCAGACGCCCGTGGGGGTGTGACCGTCAGCCGACGTGCACGTGGGGGCGTCGCTCGGGCTGCGGCTCGGCCTCGCGGAGGATCTCGCGCGTCACCGGGGCGACCTCGCCCTGCCCGAAGAACAGGTAGCGCAGCAGCTGCGTGACCGGGTTGCCCTCCGTCCACTCGAAGTAGACGTGCGGGCTGCGGCCGGTCATGTCCCGCGCGTGCAGCAGCAGCGCCGCGATGGCGGCGGGGATCGACGGGCTGGTCGAGGCGCAGCACCCGGAACCGTTCGTGGCGCACCTCGCCGTGCACGTCGAGCTCGGTCTCGAAGTCGGACGGCGTCGGCGACCGTCACCTCGACGAAGATGACGTCGCCCTGGTCGTCGATGTCGTGGCGCTCGCCGATCCGTCGCAGCTTGTCGAGGTAGGCGGCCGCGTCGTTCTGGTCGGGCTTGCTCGCGATGAACCGGATCCGCCGGGTCGCGGCGTCGTGGACGAACCGCTCGGCGAGCGGGTCGAGCCGCACGTCGGTGGCCCGCAGCTCGAACGACCGGCCGATCCGCGACAGCAGCGACACCACCACGATCGCCGCGATGAACACGGCGCCGATCTTCACGCCCTCGGGCCGTTCGAAGACGTTGACCACGGTGGTGTAGAGGAACACCGCCGCGATGACGCCGAACCAGGTCGCGCGGCGTCGGTCCCGCCGCGCGGTGCGCGGACAGCGTCACGGCGACCGCCGCCGAGGTCATCAGGACCAGCACGCCGGTCGCGTAGGCGCCGCCCTGCTCGTTCACGTCGGCATGGAAGAGCCAGGTGATGGCGAACGCAGCGACGGTGAACACCAGCACGAGCGGGCGCACGGCCCGCGCCCACTCCGGCGCCATGCCGTAGCGGGGCAGGTAGCGCGGCACCAGGTTGAGCAGGCCCGCCATCGCCGACGCGCCGGCGAACCACAGGATCGCGATCGTCGCGACGTCGTACGCCGTGCCGAAGGCGGCACCGAGGTGCTGGTGCGCGAGGTAGGCGAGGGCGCGCCCGTTCGCGTCGCCGCCGGGCGGAACTGCGGCGGCCGGGACAGCAGCGTCGTCACGACGCTGCTCGCGAGCAGGAACCCGCTCATGATCAGGGCCGCCGTGCCCAGCAGCCGGCGCGTGCCGTGGATCCGGCCGTGCGGGCGCCGCCTCGGTGTCGTCCGGGCCACCGTCGACGAGCGGCATCACCGCCACGCCGGTCTCGAACCCCGACAGGCCCAGCGCCAGCTTCGGGAAGACCAGCAGCGCGACGCCGCGACCATCGCGACCGGGTTGCCGTGCTGCGCCAGCAGCGCGTGCGCCAGTCGCCGACCACGTGACCGGTTCCGCGCGATCAGCCACAGCGAGTCGACGATGACCACGACGTTGAGCGACGAGGTAGACGACGACGAGGACGACCGCGATGCCGATCGCCTCCGTGAAGCCCTTGAGGAACACGGCGCCGAGCAGCGCCAGCAGGGCGAGCGTCATCGCGCACGTCGT
The DNA here is from genome assembly GCA_963835405.1 of uncultured Actinomycetota bacterium. Classification (GTDB taxonomy): domain Bacteria; phylum Actinomycetota; class Actinomycetes; order JAFAQI01; family JAFAQI01; genus CAWIFV01. Next base: position 59,362 of record CAWIFV010000015.1, on the reverse strand, counting down.
GACCGCGCAGCGCGTCCGGGAGGAACGGGTTCTCGTCGAGGTGCGCGGTGGCGTCGGCGGCCGAGAGGGTCATCGTGATGAGGAAGTCGGTCGCCGCGAAGCCGAGCAGCGACAGGACGAACAGCTTGCCCTTCCAGAAGGAGAGCAGCCGCTCGAGCATGGCGATCGACCCCTCGCCGTGCGGGCTCTCCGCGGCCACCCGCCGGTAGACCGGCAGCGCGCCGAAGAGCGTCACGAGGACGAGGACGATGGTCGCGAGCGGGGAGAGCACACCGGCCGCGAGCGCGGCGATCCCCGGCTGGTAGCCGAGCGTCGAGAAGTAGTCGACGCCGGTCAGGCACATGACCTGCCACCAGCGGTGCCGGTGCTGGTGCGACGGCGAGGCGTGCGGGCCGTCGTGGTGCTGGGTGCGGTCGCCGGTGCCTTCGAGCAGCCAGCCGCGGATCCCCGCCGGCGTCGCGTCGCCGACGTCGCCGGCGTCACTCATCGGGTACCGGGCTTCCGGCGACGGCCGGTCGGCAGGGCCGCGGCCCGCACGTCGGCGAGGTCCGGCTCCGGGCGCGGGCCGTCGGTGGCGGTCCGGAACAGGTGGTGGACCCGCAGCGCGAGCACGGCGCGCGGGGTCGGGTGCGTCGGCATCACGTCGGCCAGCTCGTCGGCGTGCCTGTCCAGGAAGCGGGTCGCCGCCCGGAGCGCGTCGCGGGTGGCCTCGTCGGCCGCGTCGGCGACGTCGAACCGCCACTGCCGCACCCGCGCGGCGACCTCCGGCTGCGCCGGTGTGACCCCGGTGGCGGCGAAGACCCGGCAGTCGTAGGTGCGGCAGGCGCGCGGCCGGTGGTCGTAGATCGAGCAGCGGCCGTCGACGAACATCGGGCAGTGCCCGCGGTCGTCGTACCCGAGCAGCAGGTGGCCGGAGGGCAGGCCGGGCGCCGGGAACAGCAGCGCGGCCGGGATGTGGGCCAGCGTGCCGGTCTCGTCGGGTCCGACGTGCACGAACTGCGATGCGGTGCAGCACGCCGTGCAGCTGCCGCAGGGGACGTCGGCGGTCCCGCCCGCGTCCACCGCGGCGCGCGCGTCCGTGGCCCAGACCGACCACCGGCCCGCGGCCGTCGGCGGGCCCGTCGCGTCGGTCACGCGCCCATTGTCGCCTGCCCCGCCCCGACGGGCCGTCGAGCCTCGGACGGTGGCAGGGTGGCGCGCGTCGGGGTGGACGCCCGGACGGCAGGGATCCCACCGGGGGGCCGGGAGAGCGCGTGAACGACGCCGAGAGCCAGACGGCGGTGCTCGTCTGCGCGGGGCGGGCGGCCGCCCACGGGCGCACCGCTGTCGCGGGGTTCTCCGACCCCACCGCCGAGGTGCTGCTCCCCGCGGACATGCGGGCTCGCGTGGCGGCGTACCGAGCCGCACCCGACGCGCGACCGCGCGGGATGCGCGAGGGGATGGAGCTTGCGGCTGCTGCGGGCCAACGAGGCCATCATGGTGCCGCGCACGGTGCGGATCGACGACGCCATCCGCGAGGCGGGGGCGGCGCGGCTGGTCAACCTGGGGGCGGGGCTGGACGGCCGGGCCTGGCGGATGCCCGAGCTGGCCGACACGGTGGTGTTCGAGGTCGACCACCCGGCCTCGCAGGCGGCGAAGCGTGACCGGGCGGCGGTGCTGGAGACGCGGGCCCGCGAGGTGCGGTTCGTGCCCGTCGACTTCACCCGCGACGACCTCGACGCCCGGCTCGCCACGGCCGGCCACGACGCCGCCGTCGCGACCACGTGGGTGTGGGAGGGCGTCGTGCCCTACCTCACCCGCGCCGAGATCACCGCGACGCTGTCGATCCTCAGGGCCCGGTCCGCGGCCCGCAGCCACCTCGTGGTCGCCTACCTCGCGCCCAGCCCGGCGCGGTGGGTGGGCCGCACGCTGTCGAGCCTGCTGCTGCGCCGGCAGGGCCGCGACGTGTTCGCGCACGAGCCGCAGCGGTCGTTCTTCCGACCCCCGGCGATGCGGGCGCTCCTCCGTCAGCACGGCTGGGACGTCGTACGCGACGACGACATGGTCGAGCTGGCGCGCTCGGTCCGCGCGGACGTCGCGGCGATGGGCGCGTTCGCGCGGGCCGGACACGTCGTGGTGGCCCGGCGGGCGTGACGCAGGTCACGCCGAGCGTGCTTGCTGGGTGCTCGCAAGCTAGCAGTGGGGCGTAACGTCCGTGGTGCAGGGGGCTTCACCGACAGGCAGCGGCAAGGGGACACGGCGGACCATGGCGACGCTCAACGTGCGTGAGCTGGGCGACTACATCCGCGACCAGCGGAGAGCGCGAAGATCTCGCTGCGCCAGCTGGCCCGGCTCGCCGGTGTCTCCAACCCCTACCTCAGCCAGATCGAGCGCGGCCTGCGTCGGCCCAGCGCCGAGATCCTGCAGCAGATCGCCAAGGCCCTGCGCATCAGTGCCGAGGCGCTCTACGTCCAGGCCGGGATCCTCGAGGAGCGCTACAGCGACAGCGAGGTCCCGGTCGCGGTGCTCGGCGACGTGGCGCTCACCGAACGGCAGAAGCAGGTGCTGCTCGAGATCTACGAGTCGTTCCGGCGCGAGAACGAGGGCGGCGGCGAGCCGGAGCCCGCGCCGACGGCCGCGGTGCCGACCGGGACCGAGGAGGCGCCGCGCCCGTCGCGGCGCCGCCCCGCCGCCTCCGCTGTCCAGTCCGACGACACGTCCACCCGGCCGACGACCGACGCCGGCTGACCCAGACCGGCGGGGGAGGGCGACGCAGGCTCTCGCAGCCCTCACCGGCTCACCCTCTCCCGCCGCCACACCCTCCCGGCACCGCCACCCGGCGCCGGGCGAACCAGGAGCCTCGCGACGACCGCGAGCCCGACAGGAGGAAGCATGGCCACCATCACCGTTCCGAAGGCGGACCCCAAGCCGCTGTACGCCCTGGCCGGCGCCGGCGACCTCGCGGTCGAGCGGCTGCGCGAGCTGCCCGGCGAGTTCGGCAGGCTGCAGGGTGAGCTTGACGAGGCTGCAGGCCCAGTCAGCAGCTTCCGGCCGAGCTGGAAGCTGCCCACCCAGCTCCCAGTCCGAGGTCAGCAAGCTGCAGGCGCGGTTCACCGACCTCCAGGGCCAGGCGAAGGACTTCCCGGCCCACGTGCGGGGCGGGCAGGTCACGCCGCGCGAGGTCCAGGCGCAGCTGCACGCGCAGCTCAAGGCCGTGCAGGACGAGCGGGCCAAGCGCGCCGAGGTGCTCGGCAAGCGGGCCGAGGTGTTCGGCGACCGCGCCGAGGCGCTGTACGACGAGCTGCCAAGCGCGGCGAGCGTGTCGTCGCCCAGCTCCGTCGCCAGGAGGTCCCGGCCAAGCCGGCCCGGAAGGTCCGGACCACGGCGAAGCGCACGACCAAGCCGGCCACCCCGGCCAAGGTCGACGTCAAGGCCGAGGTCAAGGCCGAGGCCAAGCCGGAGACGCCCGACACGCCGACCGCCTCGCAGGCCGGCTGACGGCACCGAGCGCGCGGCCCTGACCTCGCCGCGCTCGCATTCGCTGATCTTGGCGACGAACGCCGCGGCACCCCGCGGCGAGTCCGTCGCCAAGATCACGAGTCTGCGGGGCCTTCGGGGAGGACCATCGGCCCTGCCTGCCGGGATGCATCGCTGCCTAGATTCGTACGCAGCGGTACCTAGCGGCAACCCAGCTGCACCCGGCGACACGGAGGTGACGGGCGATGACCGAGATCGGGCGGACACCGAAGGTCGTAGTCGGCGTCGATGGTTCCACCAACTCGCTGGCCGCGTTGCGCTTCGCTGCCGAGGAGGCCGCGCTGCGCGGCGCGGAATCTGCATGCCGGTGCACGCCTGGCTTACACCCCGGCCCCGCCCACGTTCGCCCCGGCGCCCGCCCTGGGCCCGACCACGAGCGAGCAGGAGGAGCGGGCCGGGATCCTGCTGGCCGCCGCGGTGGCCGAGGCCTTCGGCGACACCCTGCCGGTGCCGATCGTCGAGACGCTGGTCAACGCGCCGCCCGCCGAGGCGCTGCGCGAGGTGGCCGAAGACGCAGACCTGCTCGTCGTGGGCGCCCGCGGACACACCGGCTTCCTGGGGCAGTCCTCGGCTCGGTTGCGGTCGCGGTGGTCAAGCACGCACCGTGCCCGGTCGTCGTCGTGCCGGCCGCCCGGTCGCCGCACGCCGCGCAGCTCGTCGAGACGGCCACCTCGGCCTGACGTCACCGCCGACCCCGCGGGATGCCGGCGCGGCTCGTCGAGCGGGCCGCGCCGCGGCCGCCGCGCCGTTGCCCGTCCTGCGCTGAGTCAGCTGGTCGCGCCGGCGGAACGGTCCGAACCGTACGCCGACCAGACCGGGGATCGTGCGGGCCACCAGATCGGCGAGGACGACCTGCGTGTCGCCGCAGCAGCCGGTGAGCACGGCGACCCCGTCGTGCACCGACACCTGCCAGGTGCCGTAGGTCTCGCGGTCGTCGTCGAGGATCCGCTGCAGCTCCGCCGTGATGTCGTCGTCGCCGCGCGCGAGCACGCGCAGGATGTCGCGCCGCGACACGATGCCCACGACCCGGTCGCCGTCGACGATGGGGATCGACTTGAAGCCGTGCTGGATCAGCTTCCCGCGAGAGGTCGGCCATGTCGGCGGCGGCCGACACCGCGACGACGTCGCGGGACATGACCTCCTCCACCGTGCGGGGCACGTCGACGGGAGCGTGCGCACGGCGTCGTACGGTCGTGCGCGGGTCGGGCGTGGTCTCGAGGCCGATCAGGTCGGCCTCGGTGACGATGCCGACCAGCCGGCCGGCCTCGTCGACGACCGGCGCACCGCTGATGTCGCGACCCACCAGCGTGGCCGCGGCCTGCTTGATGTGGGTGTCCCGGCGCAGGGTGATGACGGGGCTCGTCATGATCTCGGCGGCACGCATCGGGTCCTCCAGGTCGTCCGTGCGCCCCCAGGATGCCGGGCACCCAGCACAGCGTCCCGGGCCGTACGTCCCGACGGGGCGGGATGTGCGGCGCGTCACCTACCTCGTCACCTACCGGGTCGCGCGGCTGCGTCACGCCGTCGAGGCCGATGTCGCCTCCGCCATCCGTCGGTAGACACCGTCGACCGCCATCAGCTCGGCATGCGTCCCGCGCTGCACGACGCGACCGCGGTCCAGCACCACGATCTCGTCGACGCCGGCCAGCCCGTCCAGGTCGTGGGTGACGAGCAGCGGCGTGCGACCGCGGGTGACGCCGAGCAGGTCGGCGGTCGAGCGCGTCGCGGGTCGCCGCGTCCAGATGCGCGGTCGGCTCGTCCAGCACCAGCACGGCCGGTGCGGCCAGCAGCGCGCGGGCCAGCGCGAGTCGCTGCCGCTGCGCCCCGGACATGGCGGCACCGTGCGGGCCGACGAGGGTGTCCCACCCGAGCGGGCAGCGACCGAATCCACTCCAGGAGCCGCGCCCGGCCGGCGACGTCGTCGAGCTCGGCGTCGCGTGGCCGCAGGCCGCGCCAGGCGCAGGTTCTCCCGGATCGTGGAGTCGAAGATGTGCGCGTCGGCGAGGCAGCCGCCGATGACGCGGCGGACGTCGTCGGAGTCCAGCTGATCCAGCGGGATGCCGTTCAGCGTGATCTCGCCGCTCGTCCAGGTCGCGAAAGCGCAGCAGCGCGGTGACGAGCGAGCTCTTGCCCGCCCCGCGAGCGGCCGACGAGAGCGATCCGGCGACCCGGCGGCAGGTCGAGGTCGACCCCGTCGAGCGCCAGCGGCCCGCCGGCGGAGTAGCGCATGCGGGCCTGCGAGACGCGCAGATGGACGGGCCCGGTCGGGATGGGCTGCGGGTACGGCGGCTCGGTGACCGGGTCCGGCTGGTCGAGCACGTCGAAGATGCGCCGGGCGCTGCTCGCGCGCCGCGACGAGCTGTTGCGCGGCTGCGCCGAGCGGGCCGGTCGCCTCGAAGGAGGCCAGGCCGGTCAGCAACACCGCTGCCAGGCTCACCCGGCTCAAGCGTCCACCATGCTGCGCCGCCACGGCGAGCACGAGCATCATCCACACCGTGGCGCCGATGACCAGCTGCGTCAGGCCGGCCCCGAGTCCGGTGCCGACCGCCGAGCGCCGCGCGAGCCGGGTGACGGTGCGGTCGGCGTCGGCGAAGGCGTTCAGGGCACGCTCGTCCGCGCCGTAGGCGAGCAGTTCGGCGGAGCCGCCGATCAGGTCCGCGGCTTCGACGTTCAGCGCGCCGCGGGCGGGAGCCAGCCGCTCATCGGCCTGCCGGGCCAGCAACGCCGCGACCGCCGGGATCGCCAGCCCGGCGACGAGCAACCCGGCGGCAAGGGCAGCCCCGGCGGGGCGCAGATGATCGTCGCCGCGAGGGCGGCACCGGCTCCGACCCCGGCGGCCACGAGCGGCGGCGTTACTCCGCGGATGAAGACGTCCTGGACCCCGTCGACATCGGAAACCAGCCGGGTCAGCAAATCGCCGCCGCGCAGCCGTGCGAGGCCGGGCCGGGCGATGCGTTCGAGGCGCTGGTAGATGCCGACGCGAAGGTCGGCCAGCACCCGGAAGGCAGCGTCGTGCGTCGCGAGCCGCTCGACGTACCGGAAGAACCCGCGGCCGACGCCGAAAGCCCGCACCGCCGACGACGGCAAGCGCCAGCGCGACCTCGTTGGGGTGTTCGGAGGCCCGGGCGATGAGGAAGCCGGACACGCCGAGCAGGGCCACGGAGCAGCCGACGGTCAGGATGCCGGCGACGACCGCGAGCAGCAGGGTGGCGCGTAGCGGGCGGGCCAGCTTGAGCAACCGCCGGATCGGGGATTGCCGGTATTCGAGGATCGAACGTCTGACTGTCATGCCGTACCGCCACAGCTCCGGCCAGTGCCGCAGCCGCCGCCAGCGCCGGCGCCAGCCGGCTGTCGTCGCGTTCGAGCCGTCCATCGCGGAGGTACCAACGCGTTCGGCGCCGCGGCCCACGCCGGCCGGTGCGTGACGACGATGACCGTGCGGCCCTGCGAGACCGCGCGAATCGACGCGTGAGGTCGGCCGCGGTGTCGCTCGTCGAGGTGCGCGCCGGCTCGTCGAGCAGCACCACCGGTGCGTCGCGCAGCAACGCCCGGGCCATCGCGACGCGCTGGCGCTGACCGGTCGACAGCAGCAGCCCGCGCTCGCCGACCGTGCGTATCGAGGCCGCCCGGCGCCGCGACGAGCGTCGTCAGCCAGCCCGGCCGCTCCGCGGCGCGACCACCCGCCTCCGTCGCTCGGCCGCGGATCGCCGAGCCGGATGTTGTCGGCGATCGTGCCGGCGAACAGGTGCGGCGCTGCGGCACCCAGGCGAGCTGCTCGCCGCCAGCCGCTCGAGGTCGACGTCGACGAGGCCGACGTCGCCGCACCGAGCACGCGCCCCGCGGTCCGGAGCGACGAAGCCGAGCAGCAGCGCGAGCAGCGTGCTCTTGCCGGCGCCGCTCGGGCCGACGACGGCCGACCGTGTTCGCCCGGACGGACACGGTCGAGGCAGACGTCGTCGAGCGCGGGATCGGCGCGGCCCGGGTAGGTGACCGTGACGCCCTCGAAGCGGATCGGGCGCGGGCCGAGGTCGGCGCGCGCCGTACCGCCGCGGCCGGGCAGCGGCGTCGGCGCGGCGTCGAGCATGTCGAGACGCCTGCTGCGCGGCCGCGACCCCTTCCATGCGCGGCGTGGTACTGCACGCCCGACGGCGCGCAGCGGCAGGTAAGCCTCGGGGGTGAGCAGCAGCACCAGCAGCGCGGCCTCGTAGCCGAGTGTCGCCGCCAGCAGCCGCAGCCCGACCTCGACGGCGACGAGCGCGGTCGAGAGCGTGGCGAGCAGCTCGAGCACGAGCGCGGACAGGAACGCGATGCGCAGGGTGGCCATCGTCGCCTGCCGGTGGTCCTCGGTCACCCGGCGGATCGATCTCCGCCTGCGCCTTCGCGCGGCCGAACACCTTCAGCGTCGGCAGCCCCTCGACGACGTCGAGGAAGTGCCCGCCGAGCCGGGAGAGCAGCCGCCACTGCCGCTCGGTCCGGCGCTGCGTGTGCAGCCCGACGAGCGCCATGAAGACCGGGATGAGCGGCAGCGTCACGCGCGATGACGAGCGCCGAGCCGCAGTCGGTCGCCGGCGATCCGGGCGAGCACCGCGACCGGGCACGAGGCCGGCGAGCACCAGCTGGGGCAGGTAGCGCGCGAAGTAGGGGTCGAGCGCGTCCAGCCCGCGCGCGGCGAGCGTCGACCAGCTCGCCGGCGCGCTGCGCCGGCCCAGCCAGCCGGCCCGAGCGCGCGGCGTGCGTCAGCAAGCCGGCGGCGCAGCTGCGACTTCACCGTCGCGGCCGCGCGCAGCGCGGCGCCTCGCCGCCGTAGCGATCGGCCGCGGCGAGCAGCACGACGACGCCAGCAGGCGACGAGGCTCGCCGCGCACCGCGTCGTAGCGTCCCGGCGGCGCGTGCGATCACGTGGGCGAGCAGCGCCGCCTGCGCGAGGACGAGCCCGGTGGTGGCGACGCCGAGACGACGGTGGCGGCGAGGTAGCGCCCGCGCGGCCCGGGCTCGCGAGCAGCCGCGGGTCGAGCGGCCTCAGGCTTGCCGAGCCGGCGGTCACCCCGGGCGCTGGCCGGGGACCGCGCGCGAAGCGCGGGGCCGCGATGTCGTGGCGGGCAGATCCGCTTGCGGAACACCCAGTAGGTCCAGCGCCTGGTAGACCAGGACGATCGGAGTGAAGAACACCGCCACCCACGTCATCACGCCGAGCGTGTAGGGCGACGACGAGGCGTTGTCGACGGTCAGGCTGTAGGCGTCATTCGTCGGTCGAGGGCAGCACGTTCGGCCACAGGTCGCCGAAGAGCGTGACGACCGCGAGCAGCAGGATCGCAGCGCCGGGCAAGGAAGGCCCAGCCCTCGCGGCCGCGGCGCGGCCAGCACGACGGCGCCGACGCAGCGCGAGCGCGGCGAGCAGCGCGGTCACGCGGTCGCGAACCGCCCCGTGCGCGAACTGGGTCATCACGCAGGAACGTCCCGCCGACCACGACCGCGACGGCGCCGAGGCGGTGCGCCAGCACGGCGGGCGCGCGCCGCGGACGTCGCCGTCGGTCTTCAGCGCCAGGAACACCGCACCGTGCAGCGTGAACAGGCGAGCGTGACCAGCCCGCCGAGCAGCGCGTACGGGTTGAGCAGGGTGAGCAGCGTGCCGGTGAACTCGTGGTCGGCGTTCAGCGGGACACCGCGCACGATGTTGGCGAACGCGACGCCCCAGAGCAGCGCCGGGACGGCGCTGCCGCCAGACGATGCGCGATGTCCCAGCGCTCGCGCCAGCCGGTCGCTGTCGGCCTTGTTGCGGTACTCGATCGCGACCCCGCGCACGATCAGCGCGACCAGGATCAGCAGCAGCGCCAGGTAGAAGCCGGAGAACAGCGAGGCGTACCACTCGGGGAACGCGGCGAACGTCGCGCCGCCGGCGACGAGCAGCCACACCTCGTTGCCGTCCCACACCGGGCCGATGGTGCGACGAGCACCCGCGGTCGGTCTCGTCGTGGCCGAGCACCGGCAGCAGCATGCCGACGCCGAAGTCGAAGCCCTCGAGGACGAAGTAGCCGATCCAGAGCACGGCGATCAGGACGAACCAGACGTCGTCGAGGTGCATGTCGTCTTCCTTCTCGTGTGGCCGGGCGGGAGCGTCAGTAGGCGAAGACGGGCTCGGGCTCCGCCTCCGTGTCGGTGGTCACCGGCTGCTCCGGCTCCGGGCCGCCTTGCGGATGTAGCGGAGCATCAGCCGCACCTCGATGACGGCGAGCACGGCGTAGAGCAGGGTGAAGACGACCAGCGAGGGTCAGCCCGACCTCCCAGCCGGACACCGCCGGCGACACGCCGTCGGCGGTCGTCATGCACGCCGAACACCACCCACGGCTGGCGGCCCATCTCGGTGAAGATCCAGCCGAGCGAGTTGGCGAGGAAGGGCGTCGCCACGCGCGCGATCGCCAGCCGGTAGAACCACCGGCTGCCCGGCAGCCGGCGCCGCGCGGTCAGCCACAGCCCGGCGACGCGCGAGCAGCGCGGCGAGGACGCCGAAGCCGATCATCAGCCGGAACGACCAGTAGGTCGATCGGGATGTTCGGCTTGTAGTCGCCCGGCGCCGTACTTCTGCTACCTACTGCGCCTGCACGTCGTTGATGCCCTCGACCTTGCCGTCTGAACGATGCCGGTCGCCAGGAACGACAGCACGCGCGGCACCTTCAGGCGACCACACCTCCTTGCTGCCGTCGAGACTGCCGATGGTGAACAGCGAGAACGACGCCGGCTTCGCGGTGTTGTAGAGCGCCTCGGCGGCGGCCATCTTCATCGGCTGCTGCTCGGTCATGATCTTGCCCTGGAGTCGCCGGAGACGGCGACGCCGAGACCGGCGATGACGGCGACGGCCAGCGCCGAGCCGCAGCGAGCGTGCGGAACACGTCGACCTCGTTGCCGCGGCGCCAGGTGCCAGGCGCGAACCGCGATGACGAACACCGCCGCCGTCACGAACGGCGCCGAGGATCGTGTGCGGGAAGGTGACCAGCACGGTGTTGTTGGTCAGCACCGCCCAGATGCTGGTGAGCTCCGCCCGGTGCGGTCTCCGGGTTGACGCGGTAGCCGACCGGGTGCTGCATCCAGGAGTTGGCGGCGAGGATGAAGTAGGCGGAGATCACGGTGCCGAAGGCGACCAGCCAGATCGACGCCAGGTGCAGCTCCTGGGGCAGCCGGTCCCAGCCGAAGATCCACAGCCCGAGGAACGTCGACTCGAGGAAGAACGCGAGCAGGCCCTCCATGGCCAGCGGCGCGCCGAAGATGTCGCCGACGAAGCGCGAGTAGTCGCGACCAGTTCATGCCGAACTGGAACTCCTGCACGATGCCGGTGACGACACCCATCGCGAAGTTGATCAGGAAGAGCTTGCCGCAGAACTTCGGGTCATGCGCAGGTACTTCGGGTCCTGCCGGTCCGGTACCAGCGCGGTCTGCATGCCGGCGACCAGCGAGCGACAGCCCGATCGTGAGCGGGACGAAGAGGAAGTGGTAGACGGTCGTGATCCCGAACTGCCATCGGGCGAGGTCGAGCGCGCTCACGGTCCCTGCCTCGAGAAGGTCGGCGTACGACGACGACGACGTCGCTTGCCGCGACGCTGTTTTCACCCTGTTCTGGGGCCTTCCCGGCGGGTAGGGACGTTGGTCCCTGCGCCGAAGGACCGACGGCTCAGCGGGCCGTGGGCGATGTCACGGCGGTGGTGACGCTCACTCGTTGCGCGCGGTCTCCGGGCCGGTGATCCGCGCCAGCACCGGCAGCGTCGAGGCGATGATCGCCAGCGAGAGCGCCAGCCCGGCGCGACGACGGCGTAGTAGGCTGCGCGGGCGGCGGCGCGAGCGTGTAGCCCAGCTGCGAGCGCAGGAAGAGCCCGGCCGCGAGCGAAGCCCGTCCCGATCGGCGACGGCCGCGACGACGAGCAGCGGCACGGCGGTCTCCAGCACGACGACCCGGCGCAGCAGCCGCAGCGGGGCGCCGGCCAGCCGCAGCAGGGCTGAACGGCCGCTTGCGGTCGTTGAGACCGGCGACCACGCTGACCGCCAGGCTGCAGCCGGCGATGGGCAGGCTGGCGAGGACGACGACGTCGACGAGCTGCTGCTGCTGGGCGAGCATCGCGGGTGTGCTCAGCGCGGCCTGCTCGGCAAGGGTGGTCGGCGTGCGTCAGCTGCGGTGGGAGGCGCTCGAGCAGGGTGCGGGCCCGCTCGATCGCCGGCGAGCGAGCCGTCGGTCGCGACCGCCAGCGAGCCGACGGGGAGCGCCTGCACCTGGGCCGGCGGCTGTGTCGCCGCCGGCCACGTCGTGCCGGGGCCGAACAGGTAGGCGCGCTGCCGGCGTACGGCGAGTCGATGCGGGCCGTCCGCGGCGCCGGGGGCGCAGCGGCCGAGCGCCGGCGTCGCGGCCAGGTCCGGCACAGGTCGCGATCCCGGCTTCGCCCGGCCGCGGCGGGCCGGCCGGACGGTGCAGCACGGTCACGCCCCGGACGCCGGGGACCCGGCGCAGCTCGGCGAGCAGCACCGGCGACACGGCGTCGACGCCGGGGTAGTCGGCGGGCGCTGGCGGGCGTGCAGCTCGTCGGTCAGCGTGCCGCCGGCCGCGGTGCTCGCGGCCTGCCCCCGCGGTGCGCGATCGATCGTGGTGATCACGCCGGTGCGCGACGGTGGTGACGAACAGCGCCAGCACCAGGCCGCTGACGCCCGGAACCGCGGCCCGCGGGTCGTCGGCGAGCCGCCGGGCCGCGATGCAGCGCGGCCGGCCGGCGGGCGACCGGCGCGAGCCATCGGGCGGCCGACCATGGTCAGCCACGGTCCGGCCAGCACCAGGCCCGCCATGACGACCAGGATCCCGGGCAGGTAGGCGTAGATCTGCCCGGTCGTGGTCTGCCGGCCGGCCGGCGACGACGAACCACGCCAGCTCGGCCAGCCCGGCGACGAGCGGCAGCACCCGCCACGCTCGCGGGCGGTCGCGGGGTGACGCGCCGCGTCACGCCGAGCGGCGAGACCTGCACCCGGCGCAGCGCCAGCCGGGCGACCACCGCGGCGGCGACCGGCACGCCGAGGGCGACGAGCAGCACGTCGCCGAGGCCGAGCGAGAGGTCGCCGGCGAAGAACGGCTCGCCGGTGAACGGGATCGCCGCCAGGGCCGGGCGGAGCGCGAGGAACAGCCCGAACCCCGCCGACGACGCCGAGCCGCGGCCGCCGCTGCGGCCTCGACGGCCGCGATCACCGACATCTGTCGCGGGGTCGCGCCGACCAGGCGCATCGCGGCGAAGCGCTGCTCGCGGCGGGCGGCGCCGAGCCGGGTGGCCGTCCCGATGAAGATCAGCACCGGGAACAGCAGCGCGCGCCGCGGCGACCGAGAGCACGCAGCGCGATCCCGTCGGCGTCGATCCCGATCGCCGCGCAGTCTCCGTTGCACTGCGTCCGGGTCGCACCGTGCTGATCGTGGTCGACCTGCGTGGCGCCCGGCACGTGCGCGACAGCTCGCCGGCGCGGCGGCCGACGACGACGAGCAGCGAGTCCGGCGAGGGCAGCGCGGCCGTGCCGATCGTGCCGACCTGCCGTGCCCGGGATAGCGGTCGCGCGAGCTGGGCGCGCGGGGCGGACCGCGCAGCAGCCGCGCCGAGCGCGGGTGAGGCGTAGTACTCGCCCGGGCCCGGCAGCCGCGGCAGGCCCGGGCGGGACGGGCGCGTCCGGCCCGGTCGCGGCGACGTCGACCCGGCCGATCGTGCGGCCGTCGTACGTGTCCGCGCGCAGCAGCCACCACAGCGGGTCGTCGACGGCGCGCCGCGGTCGGCCGCGCCGCCCGTCCCCGTCTCCAGCCAGGCGTAGCGCGTCGTTCTGCGCGTGGACGGCGTTGATGCCGGCGAGCGTGACGAGCAGCATCGCCGACGCCGACGGCGGCTCCGGCCGACGACGACAGCAGCCGGACGACCGCCTCCCGGCCGCCGGCAGGGCGAGCCGCAGCCCGAGCCGGATCACGCCGAGGCCGTCGGCGCCAGCGAGGTGACCCGGCCGTCGCGGACGACGACCTCGCGGTCGGCGTAGGCGGCGACCCGCGCCTCGTGGGTGACCAGGACGACGGTGGTGCCGTCGCTCGCGGGCGGCAGCCGACCAGCAGGTCCATGACGTGCTCGCCGGTCAGCGAGTCGAGCGACCCCGGTCGGCTCGTCGGCGAACAGCACCTCGGGCCGGGCGACCAGGCCGCGGGCCAGCGCGACCCGCTGCGCCTGCCCGCCGGACAGCTCGCCGGAGCGGCGGCGCTCCAGCCCGTCGAGGCCGAGCCGGCCGAACCAGCCGCGGGCGGCGGCCAGCGCCTCGCGGCCGCCGTACGCCGGCGAGCAGCAGCGGCAGGGCGACGTTCTCCTCGGCGGTCAGCTCCGGGCACCAGCTGGCCGAACTGGAACACGAACCCGAACCGGTCCCGGCGCAGCGCGCTGCGGTCGGCCTCGCTCAGCGGTGTCGACCCGGCCGCCCGTCGAACCAGACCTCGCCCGACGCCGGGACCAGGATGCCGGCCAGGCAGTGCAGCAGGGTCGACTTGCCGGAGCCGCTCGGGCCCATGACGGCGAGGATCTCGCCGGCGCCGACCGCGAGGCTGGCGCCGCGCAGCGCCGGGGTCTGCGCCGAACGAGAGCCGGACGTCGCGCGCCTCGAGCAGGGCGGGCGGCTCGAGGCTGCGCTCATCGACGCACCTCCGCCGCCAGCGCGCCGCAGCCGGGCCGCGGTCAGGTCGATCCAGCGCAGGTCGGCCTCCAGGTGGAACAGGCCGTGGTCGGCGAGCAGCGCGTCGACGACGCTCGCCGCTGCGCTTGACCTCGGTGAGCTCGCGCATCCGCTGCAGGTGCGCGGCCCGCTGCGCGTCGAGGTACTCGGCCGCGGGCCGTCCGAGCATCAGCGCCAGGACCACCTTGGTGAACAGCACCGTCTGCAGGTGCGGCTCGGGCTCGACCGGCTCGGCGAGCCAGGCCTCGACCTCGCTGACGCCCTCGTCGGTGATGACGTAGCGCTTGCGGTCCGGCCCGGCGCCCGGCTCGGCCTCGCCGACCACCACCTTGCCGTCGCGGGCCAGCCGGCCGAGCGTCGCGTAGACCTGGCCGAACGGCAGCGGCTTGCCGCGGCCGAAGAAGGCGTCGTAGTCGCGCTTGAGGTCGTAGCCGTGGCTGGGCTCGCGCTCGAGCAGGCCGAGCAGGGTCAGCGGAACGCTCATGGCGGCGACTATACACTCGGTGTATACTCTGCGCGAGTAGGAATTCTGCGCCGGCCCGCGGCGCGCGCGGGGCGCGGCCGGGTCAGCGCGCGAGCAGGACCAGCACGACCGTCAGCCCGCCGCCCGGCGTGTCCTCCAGCCGCACCTCGCCGCCGTCGGACGTGACCAGCCGGTGCACGATCGCCAGCCCCAGCCCGCTGCCCCCGGCGTCGGCCCGGGTGCTGGCGAACCGGTGGAAGGCGGCGTCGCGCTGCTCGGGCGTCATGCCCGGGCCGTCGTCGGCGACGCGGATCTCGACGCGCCCGGCCAGGGGAGCGGCGGACACCGTCACGTGCCCCGAGCCGTCCAGCGCGTCGAGCGCGTTGGCGAGGACGTTGTCGAGCGCCTGCTCGAGATGGCCCGGTGTCGCGGCGGCGACGAGCGGGCCGGCGACGTCGTCGCCGAGCACGACGTTGCGCTCCTCCGCGAGCGGTGCCCAGGCGTCGACGCGGCCGTGCACGACGTGGGTGACGTCCACGGGCGCCCGCTCCGTCACGCCGCCTTCCGCGCGGGCCACGGCGAGCAGCCCGTCGACGAGCCGGGACAACCGCTCCACCTCCTGGAGCGCGCCGGCCAGCTCCTCGGCCGACGCCGTCGCCTCGTCGCCGAGCAGCTCGAGGCGCAGCCGGAGCGCGGCGAGCGGGGTGCGCAGCTGGTGGGACACGTCGGCCACGACCGCCCGTGACCCGTGCACGAGCGTCTCCAGCCGGCCGGCCATCGTGTCGAACGTCTCCGCCAGCCGGCGGACCTCCGGGGGCCCGGCGTCGACGCGGGCGCGGGCGTCGAGGGCGCCGTCGCCGAGCCGCTCGGCGGTGTCCGCGAGCGAGTCGAGCGGGCGGGCCACCCACCGGGTGAGCCACAGCGCGAGCGCGGCGGCCGCGAGCAGGGCGAGCACGGCGACGCCGGCGAGCACGACCCACAGCCGCTCGACCCGCTCGTGCAGCGGCCGGGCCGAGCGGGTGAGGGACAGCGCGCCGGCCGGCTCGGCCTGCTCGCCGACCGGGACGGTGACGACGAGCCGCTCGTGGTCGCCCGTGCCGAGCCAGGTGAGCGTCGTACGACGCTGGAGCGCGGCGGCGAGCGCGGTGCCGCGCGGGCAGGAGCCGGCGTCACCGGCGCGCCACGTGCCGTCGGCGGCGACGACGCAGACCTTGTCGTGGGGGTCCGAGGAGTGCCAGGTCGGGGTGGCGCGCGAGTTGTCCGACGCCTGCTCCTCGGCCAGCGCCGCGAGCACCGCCGCCTCGCTCTCCGCCTGGGTGCTGAACACGGCGCGGTCGTGCCGGGCCGTGGTGTAGCCGAGCGGCAGCACCGCGCCGAGCAGGATCGCGCCGGTCAGCGCGAGCAGCGCGACCAGCAGCCGACGGCTCATCGTCGGTGCGACGCGGCGGCGCTCACGACCGGGCGGACGGCTCGGTCGGCGCGGTCTCGACCTGGGCGAGCCGGAACCCGCGGCCGTAGACGGTCTCGACGAGCCCCGGGACGCCGAGCTTGCGGCGCAGCGACGCGATGTGCACGTCGAGGACCTTCGTCGGGCCGTACCAGTGCGTCTCCCACACCCGCTCCAGCATCTCCTGCCGGGTGAACACCCGGCCCGGGTCGCTGGCGAGGCACTCCAGGATGTCGAACTCCTTCGGCGTCAGCGCCACCTCGCGGTCGTCGACGAGGACGCGGTGACCCCGCAGGTCCACGGTGAGCGGCCCGTGCCGCAGCACGGTGGGCGCGGCCGGTTGCGCGCGGCGCAGCACCGCGCGGATGCGGGCGAGCAGCTCGGCGAACCCGAACGGCTTCACCAGGTAGTCGTCGGCGCCGCTGTCCAGGGCGGCCACCCGGTCGGCCTCCTCGCCGCGTGCGGTGACCACGATGATCGCGGCGGACGACCGTTCGCGCAGCCGGCGGCACACGTCGACGCCGTCGGCGTCCGGCAGCCCGAGGTCGAGGAGCACGACCTCCGTCGGCGCCGCGTTCAGCGCGTCGACGCCGGTGCGCACCCGGGTGGCGTCGTACCCGGCGCGGGCGAGGCCGCGCACCAGCGCGTCGCCGATGCCGTCGTCGTCCTCGACCACGAGCACCCGCACGCCCGCCGTCGCGTCAGCGCCGGTCGTCACGGCGCTCACGGTACGGGACATGTGCCTCCCCCCGGCGCACCGGCGGCGTTCTTGTCCGGATCTGAACCCCGGTCGCGCTCACGCGGGGACGGCACTGCGACCCGCGACGGCCGCGACGATGTCCCGCGACGTCACGATCCCGACCACCCGCCGATCCTCGCCGACGACCGCCATGCCGTCGATGTCGTTGACCAGGAGCTGCTCGGCGGCGAACCGGAGCGCGTCGGTGGCGCGGACGACCGGCATCCGCTCGCGCATGACGGCGGACACCGGGCGGCGCTGCCGGGCCAGGGGCGCGGGATACCACTCCTGCATCAGCGTCATCGCGTCGAGCAGGCCGAGGCAGCACCCCTCCGGCGTGACGACCGCGAGGTGCCGGGTGTGCGCGCGGCTCATCAGCTCGAAGGCCATCAGCACCGACTCGTCGGGCCCGATCGTGACGCCGACGCCGCTCATGACGTCGCCGACCAGGAGGCGGTCGATCGCCGGAATCGTGGGCTCGGTCATCGCGCACCTCCCGCCCCCTACCTCGACGCTAGGCACCGGGCGGTGCCCGCTGAACCGCCGTGCGTCCCGACTGCCGCGCCGTTGGTCCCGCCGCCCCGGCCGGTTGGTCGTACGACGAGTGGATCGCACGTCCGCGCGGAGGCGGCGGAATCGGGCTACCGTCGACACGGGGCCGGACATTGCGGCGGGTGACGCCCACCGGCGACCGGGATGAGAGATGCTCTGGTCATGGCTGACGACAGCGGCAAGACGGTGCGGGTCTTCCTCCTCGACGACCACGAGGTCGTGCGCCGGGGGGTGCGCGACCTGCTCGACGCCGAGCACGACCTCGACGTCGTCGGGGAGGCGTCCACGGCCGCCGAGGCGCTGGCCCGGATTCCCGCGCTCCGCCCGGATGTCGCCGTTCTCGACGTGCGGCTGCCCGACGGCGACGGGGTGAGCGTCTGTCGCGAGATCCGGTCCCGGCTGCCGGAGGTGCAGTGCCTGATGCTCACCTCGTTCAGCGACGACGAGGCGCTGTTCGACGCGATCCTCGCGGGCGCGGCCGGCTACGTGCTCAAGCAGATCCGCGGCAACGACCTCGTCGGCGCGGTGCGCACCGTCGCGTCCGGCCAGTCGCTGCTCGACCCGAAGACGACCGCCCGGGTGATGGAGCGGCTGCGGGCGGAGGCCGATCGAAAGGACCCGCTGGCGGGCCTGTCGGAGCAGGAGCGGCGGGTGCTGGAGCTGATCGGCGAGGGGCTGACCAACCGCCAGATCGGCGAGCGGATGTTTCTCGCCGAGAAGACCGTGAAGAACTACGTGTCGTCGCTGCTGTCGAAGCTGGGCATGGAGCGGCGCACCCAGGCCGCCGTCTACTCGTCGCGCCTGCGCAACCCGCGTCCGCGCTGACCCGGACTTGACGGACGGCGGACCCGAGTCGGCGGGACCTTGGTCCCTACGGGAACGCTCCTCCCGCATCAGACGATGGTCGGTATGAACTTCGACGGGGCCGGTCTGTCGGCACTCTCGCGGGACGAGTGCCTCGACCTGCTGTCCCGGTCCGTCATCGGCCGCGTGGTGTTCACGTCGGCCGCGCTTCCCGCGGTGCAGCCGGTCAACTACGCCGTGGACATCGACGGCGCCATCGTCATCCGGACCGCCCGGGACTCCCGCCTGGCGGCAGCCGTGAACAACGCCGTCGTGGCGTTCGAGGTGGACGACTTCGACGTCGCGGCGCGGGCCGGCTGGAGCGTCATCGTGACCGGACGGGCCCGGCTGGTCCGCGACCCGGTCGAGCTGACCCGCGTGCAGGCGCTGCCGCTCGAGGTGTGGGCCGGCGGTCCGCGCACCGAGTTCATCCGGATCGCCCCGGAGATCGTGTCGGGCCGTCGGGTCACACCGGCGCCCGTCGCCGTCTGATCCGCGGGCCGCAGCCCCCGCGCGCTCCCGCCGCGTCAGCCGAGGGGGACGTGCCAGGTCGCCTCGGTGCCGCCGCCGGCGGCCGGTGCCACCGCGAACTCGCCGCCCAGGCCGTCGGCGCGCTCGGCCAGGTTGCGCAGCCCGCTGCGCCGCCCGCCGCTCGGGCGGCAGCCCACCCCGTCGTCGCGCACGGTGAGCACCAGCTCGTCGTCCACGTCGACCGCGACCTCGACCCGGCTGGCGCGCCGGCGTGCCGGGCCGCGTTGGACAGCGCCTCGCGCAGCGACGGCGAGCAGGTTCTCGCCGACGTCGTCGGACACCGTGGCTGTCGACCAGGCCGGACAGCTGCACGGACGGGGCGAAGCCGAGCGCCGCCGCGGCGGCGATGACCTCGAGCACGGCGGGTCCGCAGGCTGCAGCGACGGCGCCGCCCGGCGCCGCGCCTGCAGCGCGAAGATCGTCGAGCGGATCTCGCGGATCGTCGCGTCGAGGTCGTCCACGGCGCGGCGGACCCGGTGAGCCACCTCCGGGCGTGCGATCGAGCCGGGCGGCGCTCTCCGAGCTGCATGCCCGGTCGCGAACAGCCGCTGGATGACCAGGTCGTGCAGGTCGCGGGCGATCCGGTCGCGGTCCTCGAAGACCGACAGCTTGCTCGGCGTCGCGTGCGGCGCTCGGCCAGCTCGAGCGCGAGCGCGGCCTGGCCGGCGAACGCTCGACAGCATCCGCAGCGTCGGCGGCGGCGAACGGCGGCGCCGCCCATCCGCGTCGCCGACGCACAGCACGCCGCGACGTGCGCGCCGGCGCCGAGCGGCACGAGCAGCGTCGGCCCGAGCAGCCGGCCAGCGGCCCGGCGGCCACGCCGCGGGTCGCCCCCAGGCCGGCAGCGGCACCGGCTCGCCGCTGGCGAACACCGCCCGTTGAGCGACGACTCGACCTGGAGGGCGAGCCCGAGCAGCTCGTCGCTCCCCGTCTCCGCTCGCGACCTCGACGACGCAGCGTGCCTGCCCGGTCTGCGGCAGCGAGATGCAGGACATGTCGGCGCTCGGCCATCTCGCGGCGCCCGCTCGGCGACCAGCCGCAGCGACGTCGCCGGGGTCGCTGCCCGACAGCAGCGCCGTCGGTGATCTCGGCGGCGGCCTCCAGCCAGCGCTCGCGTCGGCGCGGCCTCGTCGAAGAGCCGGGCGTTCTCGATCGCCACGCCGGCCGCGGCGGCCAGCGCGAGCACGACGCTCTCGTCCTCCTCGCTGAAGGCGCCGCCGCCGCGCTTCTCGGTGAGGTAGAGGTTGCCGAAGACCTCGTCGCGGATGCGCATCGGCACGCCGAGGAAGGTGCTCATCGGGCGGGTGGTGCGCGGGGAAGCCGACGACGCCGGGTGCGTGGCCGATGTCGTCGAGCCGCAGCGGCTGTCGGGCTCGCGGATGAGCAGCCCGAGCAGCCCGTGCCCGCGCGGCAGGCGCCGATCCTGGCGATCTGCTCGTCGGGGATGCCGACGGTGATGAACTGGGAGAGCCGCGCCGTCGTCGCCGATGACGCCGAGCGCGCCGTACTGCGCGTCGACCAGGGTGAGCGGCGGCCTCGACGATGCGGCGCAGCACCGTCTGCAGGTCCAGGTCGCTGCCGACGGCGAGGACGGCCTCGAGGAGGGCGTGCACGCGGTCGCGCGTCGCGACGACGTAGTCGAGCCGGGTCTGCAGCTCGGACAGCAGGTCGTCGAGGCGGACCCGCGACAGCATCGGGAGCAGCAGCTCCCCGGGCTCGGGTTGTTCCGAGCCTGAGGGGGCGCCGACCCGCTGCGTCACGGCACCAGACTGCCACGGACCGGTGCCATCCGCCCGCCGCTTGGCCGTCTTGTCCCGACTTGTCGCGCGTGCTTGTCCCGACTTGTCCCGCGTGTCCTCACGCGGCGAGCATGATCCCGACGAAGAGGGCGGCGAGGGCGCTCACGCCGGTGGTGGCTCCCCAGATCGCGAGCCCACGTCGCGACCGGGCGCGGGCGTGCAGGAACGCGGCGACCCCCGAGACGAGTACGACGACGAGCTTGAGCTCGAGCGTGTGCCGGTAGGCGCTGCCGCGGTCGCCCTCCGCCGCCATGTTCCAGATGCCGGTCGCCACGAGCACCGCGAAGGCCGGCCAGGCGATCAGGTTGAACCGGCGGGCCATCAGCGTGGGCGCGTCGTGCCCGAGCGCCCGCGCGACCGGCACCAGCCCGGCCAGCGTGAGCTGGCCGCCCACCCAGATGGTGGCGGCGAGCACGTGCAGGAACAGCCGGACGACCTCGGCGTCGACGGACAGCATGCGGACCTCCTGGCCGCCATGCTGTCAGCCCCTGGGGGCCTCCTCGACGGGGCCGCCGGTCGCCGCTGTCTCCAGCACGTCTGATACGGGCCGGCGCGGGGTGGCGGCCGCGACGGTCGCCCGGCCGAGCCGCAGCACGACCTGCGGGAACTCGTCGAGCCCCAGCTCCTCGCGGACGACCGGACGCAGGTGGCTGACCTCGAGCAGCTGGCCCAGGAACGACGCGAAGACCCACATCCGGGTGCCGTGCAGCAGCACGCGTTGCAGCGCCTGTCCCGCGTGCAGCCAGTCCTCCGGGTGGTCCCCGACCGTCGTGATCACCGCGATCTCGGGCTCGGCGCCGGCCGCACCCGGCCCGCTGCCCTGGTCGCGACCCAGCGCGTGGTCGCGGGGCGGGAACGTCGCCGCCTCGTCGGTCCGGCGGGGTAGGCCGTCGCCGGCACGCCGTCGCGGCGGTGCACGTCCGGCGGCGGGGTCCAGCTCTCGATCTCCCGTGCGTAGCGGGGGTCGTCCCGCTGCGCGCCGTCGGCGTGCGCGAGGACGGTGGCCAGGGACGCGCGGACGCCGGGGTGCTCGACGAGGTGCAGCGTCGCGCCCTCGAGCCGCGCCGCCTCCTGCAGCACCACGAGGCTGTCGCGGTGCAGCCCGCCCGGCTCGAACGGCCCCCGGTGGGTGTGCCGGTGGGGGATCGCGTTGACCAGCGCGGTGTCGGCCGGGTCCGGCACGTGCACACCGGCGACGGTGACCCGCGCGAGCAGCTCCGGGTGCGCGGGGTCGGGGAGCGAGACCACGAGCGGTGCCACGCCGAGCTGCTGCAGGGCCAGCCGCAGGTTGAGCAGCGCGGCGCCGCAGGCGATCGTCAGCTGCCGGTCGTCCGGGTCGGTGACGTGCAGGGCCCGGTCGCGGTCGGCGAGCAGGTCGATGCCGTCGTCGCGCCACCGGAACCGCCAGGGCTGCGTGTTGAGCGGGGACGGCGCGCGGGTCGCCGTGGCCACGAGATCGTCGAGCTGGTCGTGCACGCGCGCGACCAGGCTGGTGGTGGGCTGCACGTCCCCTCCCTTCCGCGGCGGAGCGCGGTCTGGATCGAGCGGCTAGATCAGGACGTCGTTCACGTCGCGGCGAGGCGTCGTCGGGTGCCCGGTGGCGTAGCCCATCCGCAGCAGCATGTGGGGGTGTCCGACCAGGCTCAGCTCGTGCGCGAACCGGGCCCGCGTGCCGGACAGGTCGAGCACCTGGTTGAGCGGTGAGGCCGCGACGCCCGCGGCGGCGGCGCGCACCAGCAGCCAGCCCAGCGCGCGGCCCGCCTGCAGCCAGGCGTGCGCGTCGTCGTGCTCGGTGCCGAGCGCCGCCACGAACGGTCGCTCCGCGGGCGGCATGATCTCCTCCGCGGTCGTCTCGCCGGCGAGCACCCGGTCGAGGTCGAAGTCGCGCAGCAGCAGCGACGAGTGGCGCTCGTGCACCGGGGTGGGCGGCAGCGCCGTCGACGGGATGCCGTCGGCCGGCGCGTCCTCGTCGAGCCGCAGCCACGACCGCAGCTCCTCCTGGTAGGCCACGTCGGCGCGCTGCGTCTCGTCGGCCCGCGACAGCAGCACCGCGACCGTGACGAGGTCGTCCGGCCGCTCGAACGGCCGCAGCCAGGCGTCGTACGACGCCACGCCCTGGCGCAGCTCCTCCACCAGGTCCCCGGGCAGCGGCCGGTTGTCGAACGCCTCGCGGTGGGTGTGGCGGCGGGGGATCTCGCGGATGAGCGCGCGCTCGGCGGGCTCGACGGGGCTCTCGGCGCCGACGTGCACGACCGCGAGCAGGTCCGGCGTGGCGGGGTCCGGCAGGATCTCGACGGTGGCGGCCCGGTCGAGCGAGCGCACGCCGAGGCGCAGGTGCTCGGTCGCCGCCCCGCAGCTGATGCACAGCTGCCGGCCGGTCGGGTCGATCACCGGCAGCTGGCGCGACCGGTCGGCAAGGACCTCGATGCGGTCGTCGCCGAGGCGGAAACGCCACGGCTGCGTGTTGTGGATCGACGGCGCCATCGTCGCCAGCTCCACCGCAGCCCGGTAGTCGCCGCTCATCGTCCTCCCGTTCTCCGTGGTCTCGGACGGTTCTTCCGTTGTCAGGACAGCCGACCGGCGCGCCCGAGGGGAGTGCCGGCCGACCTCGCCGCCAGGGACCTAGGGCCCCTGGCCCCGGTGCTTGTGCACCGGAAGGCTGCTGCAGTGACGCTCCCATCTCTTCCGCACCTGGTCGAGACGCACACGGCGCTGCTCGTCTTCGCCGGAGACCGGGTGTGGAAGGCGAAGAAGGCGGTCCGGTTCCCGTTCGTGGACTTCTCCACCCCGACGCGGCGTCGCGAGGCCTGCGAGCGCGAGGTGGAGCTGAACCGGCGGTTCGCCCCCGACGTCTACCTCGGCGTGGCCGAGGTCAGCGACCCGCGGGGTGGTCCGCCGGAGCCGGTGGTGGTGATGCGGTGGCTGCCCGACGACCGGCGGCTCTCCACGCTGGTCACCCACGGCGTCGACGTGTCGGACCCGCTGCGCCGGCTGGCGCGCCGGCTGGCGTCGGTGCACTCCGCCGGCCGGCTGCCCGACGAGCTCGCGGCCGAGGGCGGGCGCGACGCGCTGCGGGACCGGTGGGCGCTGGTGCTGGAGCAGGCCCGACGGGCCCCCGCCGACGTGCTCGGGCCGACCGTCGAGCCGGTGACCCGGCTCGCGATGCGCTACCTGCTGGGCCGCGAGCCGCTGTTCGCCGCACGGGTCGCGGCCGGGTTCGTCGGCGACGGCCACGGCGACCTGCAGGCCGACGACGTGTTCGTGCTCGACGACGGCCCGCGGGCACTGGACTGCCTGGAGTTCGACCCCCGGCTGCGGGCCGTCGACGGTCTCGACGACGCGGCGTTCCTGGCCATGGACCTGGAGCGGCTGGGTGCGCCGGAGCTGGGTCGCCGGTTCCTGGACTGGTACGCCGAGCACCGCGGCGACCCCGCCCCCGCGTCGCTCGCGCACCACTACATCGCGTACCGGGCCTACATGCGCGCGATGGTCACCTGCCTGCGGGTCCCGCTCGGCGACGACACCGCCGCGCCGCTGGCGCGGGCGCTGGCCGCGCTGTCGGTGCGCCACCTGCGCGCCTCCCGGGTGCGCCTCGTGCTCGTCGGTGGGCCACCGGGGACGGGAAAGTCGACGCTCGCCTACGCGCTCGCCGCCCGGGAGGGGTGGACGTTGCTGCGCTCCGACGTCGTCCGCAAGGAGCTGGTCGGGGTCACCCCGAGCACGCGCGTCGAGGCGGGCGGCTACACCGCCGAGTGGACCGACCGCACCTACGACGCGCTGCTCACCCGGGCCCGGGCGGCGCTGTCGCACGGCGAGACGGTCGTGCTGGACGCGTCCTGGACCCGGGCCCCGCACCGCGCCGCGGCAGCGGCGCTCGCCGCCGAGACGGCCGCCGACCTGGTGCCGCTCCGGTGCAGCGTGCCGACCGCGGTGGCCGCGGCGCGCGCGGCCGACCGGGCGGCCCGCGGTGGGGGCGACGCCTCGGACGCCGGCGCCGACGTCGCCGTGCTGCTGGCCGCCCTGGCCGAGCCCTGGCCGGACGCGCACGTCGTCGACACGTCCGGACGGCCGGAGGACACCCTCGCCGAGGCGCTGCGCCTCGTGGGGGCGAGCGACGGGCCGAACGAGGGGATACTGGAGCCGTGAACCTCCTGCTGATGCCGTTCCAGGGCATATTCCTGCTGGTCAACCTGGCGGTCTGGGCCGTGAAGATCTGGGCGCTGGTCGACGCCGCGATCCGCCCGGACCGCAGCTACCGGGCGGCCGACAAGCAGTCGAAGCTGTTCTGGGTGGTCATCCTGGTGGTGGCCCTGCTGCTCGGCACCGGGTTCCTCGGCATCGCCGCGCTCGTCGCCTCCATCGTCTACCTGGTCGACGTGCGGCCGCGGCTGCGCGAGGTGCAGGGCCGCGGCGGCGCCGCCTCCGGGCCGTACGGCCCCTGGTGAGCGGCGCGACCCGCGCGCGGTCGGCTCAGGTCTGCTTCGACGGCATGTGGATCATCGACGGCTCCATGTCGCCGAGCGGCTCCTGACCGACGAACCGGAACACGGTCGCCGGCTCCTCGTTGCCGCGCAGGTGCACGACCTCGTCGGTCGCCTCGTAGACGTCGGCGAGCCCGGGCGCGTCGGACGCGGCCAGCAGCCGGCGCACCTCCGGCGCGAGCGTCGTGCTCTCGCCGTCGCGACTGCCGCCGCGCAGCACCACCGTGGGGTCGTCGAGTCCGGCCATGTCGCTGACCCTACCCACGCCGCTCTCGTTAGCCTCATCGCCATGGGGCAGGACCTGCACGGCCGCACGCACCGGCTCGAGCTGGGCGACGCCACGGTCCGGAGCTGGGACGCCACCGTCCTCGCCGCCGGCCCGGACGGGATCGTCCTCGACCGCTCCGCCTTCTACCCGGGCGGAGGCGGGCAGCCGCCCGACGAGGGGGTGCTGCTGTGGCAGGGCGTGCAGACCCGGATCTCCGGCGTCCGCAAGACCACGGACGACCTCTACCTGCTGCCGGCCGACGGTGACCCGCTGCCACCACCGGGCACGGCCGTGCGGGGCGCGGTCGACGACGAGCGTCGTACGGCGCTGATGCGCACGCACTCGGCCCTGCACCTGCTCAACGGGGTGGTCTACCGCGACTTCGACCTGCTGGTGACGAGCGCCGGGATGGAGCCGCTCGAGGGCCGGATGGACTTCGACCTGCCCCAGGTGCCGGAGGGCTTCCGTGAGCGCGTCCAGCAGGCGTGCAACGCCGAGATCGAGGCCGACCGGCGGATCGTGGTGCGCGGGCTGCCGCGCGACGAGGCGTTCGCCGTCGAGCAGGTGGCGCGGGCGGCGCGCGACCTGGTGCCCGCGCACCTGCGGGAGGTGCGCATCGTCGAGATCGTGGGGCTCGACGTCGAGGCCGACGGGGGCACGCACGTCGCGTCGACGCGGCAGATCGGTGGGATCGAGCTGGTGAAGGTCGAGAACAAGGGCCGGGGCTTTCGGCGGCTGCGGATCCGGGTCGTGCCCGATGCCGGCTGAGGCCGCCCACCTCCCGCTGCCGACGGTGCGCTACGGCGACGCCTCGCTCGCCGACGTCATGCCGTCCGTGCTGGCCGCGCTCGGGGTGCCCGGCGAGCGCAACGCCCTCGACCTCGCGCCGGTCGCCCGGGCGTGCGTGCTGCTGGTCGACGGCCTGGGCTGGAACCTGCTGCGGCGCTACCCCGACGTCGCGCCGTTCCTCACCTCGCTCGTCGACGGAACCCACCTGACGGTGGGGTTTCCGTCCACGACCGCGTCGAGCCTCGCGTCGCTGGGCACCGGGGTGCCGTCCGGCGTGCACGCCCTCACCGGCTACTCGTCCTACGTGGAGGAGGTCGGCGCGTCGGTCAACTGGCTGGCCTGGCGGCCGGTCGGCACGGCCGGCGACCTGCGCGACCGGCTGGTGCCGGAGGTGGTGCAGCCGCGGGCCACCGTGTTCGAGCGGGCCGCCGACGCCGGGGTCGTCGTGTCGACGTGCGTGCCGCGGGAGTTCCGGGGGACGGGGCTGACCCGGGCGGTGCTGCGGGGCGGACGGTTCCGGGGCACGGTGGGTGCCGGCGACGTGGTGGCGCGGGCCGCCGCCGCGCTCGACGTCGGGCACCGCTCGCTCGTCTACGCCTACGTCGGGTCGCTGGACTTCGTCGGCCACGTGCGCGGCCCGTCGTCCGACGCCTGGCTGGCCGAGCTGGCCCTGGTCGACCGCATCGTCGAGCAAGCTCGCGGCCCGGTTGCCCCGCGACGCCGGCCTGTGGGTCACCGGTGACCACGGCATGGTCGAGGTGCCCGAGGAAGACAAGATCGACTTCGACGCGGTCCCGGCGCTGCACGACGGCGTGCGGGCGCTCGCCGGAGAGCCCCGCGTCCGGTACGTGCACGTGCGGCCGGGCGCCACCCTCGACGTGCTCGGCAGCTGGCGCGACGTGGTCGGCGACCGGATGCACCTGCTGACCCGGGGCGAGGCGATCGCGGCCGGCTGGTTCGGGCCGCACGTCGACGCGGTCGCGCGCGAGCGGATCGGCGACGTCGTGGCGGTGGCGCACGGGTCCGTGGCCGTCGTACGCCGCTCGGCCGAGTCGGTGCTGTCGGGGCTGCCGGGCCAGCACGGCGCGCTGACCGACGACGAGCTGCTGGTGCCGCTGCTCGAGGTGCGTGGCTAGCGCCAGGGGTGGGGACCGCGACACCGCGGAAGGAGGGACGGCGTGCGGATCACGCTGGTGCAGGGCGACATCGTCGCGCAGCGGGTGGACGCGGTGGTCAACGCCGCGAACTCGGGGCTGATGGGCGGCGGGGGTGTCGACGGCGCGTTGCTGCGGGCGGGCGGCGCGGCCCAGCTCGAGGGCCGGCGCCGGCTGCGCGACCGCATCGGCACGCTGCCCACCGGCCGGGCGGCCTGGTCGGAGCCCGGTGACCTGTCGGCCCGGTGGCTCATCCACGTCGTCGGGCCGGTCTGGTCCGCGCACGAGGACCGGTCCGAGCTGCTGGCGTCGTGCTACCGGGAGGCGCTCCGCGTCGCGGACGAGCTGGGCGCGCGGTCGGTGGCGTTCCCCGCCGTGTCCGCCGGGATCTACGGCTGGCCGATGGACGACGCCGCCCGGATCGCCGTGGCGACGGTGCGCGCCACCCCCACCGACGTCGACGAGGTGCGCTTCGTGCTGCTCGGCCAGGCGGCGTACGACGCCTTCGCCGCGGCGACCGGCGAGGGAACCGGGGACGCCGGGTGAGGCCCGCCCCTCACGGGCACAGCGACTTCTGCCACCGCTCGAGCAGCCCGATGTCCCCCTCCGCCACGACGTCGGCCGGGGCGAGCCGGCCGTAGAGCAGGAGCAGCAGGTCGCTCGCCGTGCCGGACACGAGCACGTCACCGGGACCCGGCTCGGGGAGCAGCCGGACGCCGTCGGCCTCGACCCGGATCCGCCAGCTGCCGTCGTCGGTGGCCGAGAGCGCGACCAGGCCCTCGGGCGGCTCGGCGACGCCGCGGGCGAACATCCTCGGCAGCATGACCTCGACCAGCTCGGTGACGGCGTCGGAGGCGATGTCGGCGCCGATCGCGGCGGTCACCTCGTGCGCCCGCTGCGCGTCCCAGCGGTGCACCGCCGACTCGTGCGCCATCCGGCGCGCCCAGAACGCCGCGGTGTCGGGCCCGGCCGACCAGTTCCACACCGGCGTGTCGGGCTCGGTCGCGGCCAGCGTGTCGACGAGGTCGTCGAGCGCGTCCGCGCACCACGCCACCACGTCCGCGTCGTCGCCCGGCCCCGGCGGCCGCCCCGGGTCCGAGGTGGCCCGCTCGGCCAGGCATCTCGTCGCGTAGCGGTAGACCCTCCCCACGTGCCCGACGAGCCGGCGCAGGTCCCAGTCGCCGCAGGTCGGCACGGGGACGTCGAGGCCCATGCCCGCTGCCGTCAGCAGCGCCTGCCCCTCGCGTCGGGTGGCGGCCACCAGCTCCGGGTACGACGGCGTCGTCACGCGCCTGCTCCCTGATTCAGCTGCATGCCGCCCATTGTCCCGACCCGGCCGTGCCGTCGGTGACGCCGGGTGGGGGCTCAGCGTCGCAGCTCGATGCCCGCCACCTCGGCGCAGAGCAGCAGCCGCTCGGCGACGTCGGCGACGTCCTCGTCCCTCGACAGGCCGACGTGCAGCCCGACGGCGACGCCACCGTCGTCGGTCGTGCTCACCCGGGTGACCTGGGCCTTCCCGACCACCCCCTCGACGGCGGCCACGACGGCCGGGACGGCGACCCCGCGGCCGGCGAAGACCAGCAGCTGCCGCCCCCGGGCGCGCGGGAACAGCTCCCGCTCGAACCACTTCAGCAGGGCGAGGACCAGCACGGTCACGACGGCGGCCGAGGCCGCGACGGCATAGTTGCCGAACCCGACCGTCACCCCGACCGCGGCGACGGCCCACAGCGAGGCTGCGGTCGTGAGCCCCTTGACGCGCCCGGCGTCGCGCAGGATCGCGCCGGCGCCGATGAAGCCGATGCCGGAGGCCACCTGGGCGGCGACCCGCGCCGGGTCGGCGCCGACGATGCCGTAGCCGGCGACGGTGAACAGCATCGCGCCGAGCGCCACCAGCACGTGGGTGCGGAACCCGGCCGGCTGGGCGTCGAGCTCGCGCTCCAGCCCGATGAGACCGGCCAGCACGGCGGTCAGGCCGATCCGGACCAGCACGTCGACGTAGTCGGGCGCGACGGCCACCTTGCCCACCCCCCGATCATGCCGCGTCCGGCCCGGGAAGGACGAGCCGTCCGGGGCGGTCCCGGTCAGACCCGGTGCACCTTGTGGACCGCGGCCTGGGCGCGGGGCTTGATGACGAGGGTGTCGATGTCGACGTGCGCGGGCCGGGTCACCACCCACGCGACCGCGTCGGCGATGTCGTCGGCGGCGAGCGGGTCCGGGACGCCGCGGTAGACGGCGTCGGCGCGCTCCTGGTCGCCGTGGAAGCGGACGAGGGAGAACTCCTCGGTGTGCACCATGCCGGGTGCGAGCTCGGTCACCCGGACCGGCTGCCCGCACAGCTCCAGCCGCAGCGCCTCCGTCATCGCGCGCTGGGCGAACTTCGCCGCGTTGTAGCCGGCGCCGTTCTCGTAGGCGACGTGGCCGGCGAGCGAGGTGATGGTGACGATCACCCCGTCACCGCCGGCCACCAGCGCCGGCAGCAGCGCCTTCGTCATGCGCAGCGTGCCCATCACGTTGGTCTCGTACATCCGTTGCCAGGCCGCCTCGTCGGCCGTCGCGATCGGCTCCAGCCCGACCGCGCCGCCCGCGTTGTTGACCAGCACGTGGCAGACCGGCACCTGCTCGGCGAGGGCGGCGACGGACGCCGGGTCGGTGACGTCGAGGGTGACCGCCCGCACTGCCCGGCGTGTCCGCCGCGAGCGCGTCGAGCCGGTCGCGCCGGCGGGCGGCGGCCACGACGTCGTACCCCTCCGCCACCAGCCGGCGGGCGGTCGCCGCTCCGATCCCGCTGCTGGCCCCGGTCACGACGGCGATCCCACGCGCCATGGCTTCCTCCCGGTGGTCGATCGGTCAGGGGTCGATCCCGGCACATCGTCGCAGCGGCGGAAGATGCGGGCGCGCGCGGTGGTTGACGCGCACAGCCCCCCGGGGAGCAGGTGCGGGGGGCTCGGGCAGGATGGTCGCGGTCCCGGAGGAGGTGGCATGACGCTGTCGATGGCACGCGCCGCGCGGCGCGCGGCGCCCCGGCGGGTCGCCACCCTGTCCGTGCACACCTCGCCGCTCGACCAGCCCGGCACCGGCGACGCCGGCGGGATGAACGTCTACGTCGTCGAGCTGGCCCGCCGGCTGGCCGCCCTCGGCATCGAGGTCGAGATCTTCACCCGGGCCACCTCGCGGCGACCTGCCGCCGGTGGTCGAGCTGCGCCCGGGCGTGCACGGTCCGGCACATCATGGCCGGTCCGCTACCAGGGCCTGGCGAAGGACGACCTCGCCGGCCAGCTGTGCGCCTTCACCGCGGGCGTGCTGCGGGTCGAGGCGCTGCACGAGCCGGGCTACTACGACGTCGTGCACTCGCACTACTGGCTGTCCGGGCAGGTCGGCTGGCTGGCCAAGGAACGGTGGGCCGTCCCGCTCGTGCACTCGATGCACACGCTGGCGAAGGTGAAGAACCTCGCCCTCGCCGACGGCGACCGGCCGGAGCCGTCGGCCCGCGTGATCGGTGAGAAGCAGGTCGTCGCCGCCGCCGACCGCCTCGTCGCGACGACGGCGGAGGAGGCGCGCCAGCTCGTCGACCTGTACGACGCCGACCCCGCGAAGGTGGTCACCATCTCTCCCGGCGTCGACCTCGAGGTGTTCCACCCGGGTCGCAGGCGGCGGCCCGTTCCGCGCCTCGGCCTGCCCGGCGACGCGGCGGTGCTGCTGTTCGTCGGCCGCATCCAGCCGCTGAAGGCCCCCGACGTCCTGCTGCGCGCCGGCGCGCGGCTGCTGGAGCGGACGCCGGAGCTGCGCGACCGGCTCGTCGTCGCGGTGGTGGGCGGCCCCAGCGGCAGCGGGCTCGAGCACCCCGAGCTGCTGGGTCGAGCTGACCTCGACGCTGGGCCTGCGCGGACGCGGTGCGCTTCGTCGAGCCGGTGCCGCACACCTCGCTGGCGCAGCTGGTACCGCGCGGCGACCGTCACCGTCGTGCCGTCCTACACCGAGACGCTTCGGGCTGGTCGCGGTCGAGTCGCAGGCCTGCGGGACGCCGGTGGTCGCGGCCGCGGTGGGCGGGCTGCGCACCGCCGTGCGCGACGGGGTCTCGGGCGTGCTCGTCGACGGGCACGACCCCGACGACTACGCCGCCGTCCTCGACGGGTTGCTCGCCGCGCCCGCGCGGGCGCGCGCGCTCGGCGCCGCGGGCGTCGGGCACGCCGCGCAGTTCGGCTGGTCGACGACGGCCGCCGGGCTGCTCGAGGTCTACCGCGACGCCATCGAGGAGGCCGACGCGGTGCGCGGCCGGGCCGCGTCCTAGGGCGGACCGATGACCGACCACGACGCCACGATCCGCGCGGTGCTCGACGAGCAGGGCCTCGACTACGAGTCACCGGAGCCGGGCGCCTTCCTCGTCCGCCTGCCGGGCGCCAACAAGCTGGCCACGATGTGCTGGCTGGTCGCGGGCGATCACAGCCTGCTCGTCGAGGCGTTCTTCTGCCGGCGCCCCGACGAGAACGAGGCGGAGTTCTACCGGTGGCTGCTCGAGCGCAACGCGCGGATGTTCGCCGTCGCCTTCTCGGTGGACCACCTCGGCGACGTCTACCTCGTCGGCCGGCTGCCGCTGTCGGCGGTCGAGCCGGCCGAGCTCGACCGGCTGCTCGGCAGCGTCCTCACCTACTCCGACGAGAGCTTCAACCGGGCGCTCGAGATCGGGTTCGGGTCGTCGATCAAGCGGGAGTGGGAGTGGCGGGTGAAGCGCGGCGAGTCGCTGGCGAACCTGCAGGCGTTCGCGCGCTTCGCCGACCCCGACGCCACCTGACACCTCCGCCCCGGCCGGGCGGGGCCTGACCGGGCCCGACCGGGGTCAGGACGGCTGCAGGGACTCCGGGGCCACCGCGGGCGGGCCCGACGGGGCGGCGAGCGTGGCGAGCCGGCGGCCGCGGGCGGGGCCGGCGACGAGGTGGCCGACCCCCACGAGCAGGGCCACGACCGCACAGCCGCCCCACAGCGCCCCGCGCCCACCGTGCTCGAGCACCAGCCCCCCGAGGCCGGGCGCGACGAACGCGGCCAGGCTCCACGACACGGTGAACACGCCCTGGTAGCGGCCGCGCAGGTCCGTGGGCGCCAGGTCGGCGACCACCGCGGTCGACACCGGAGAGATGCAGATCTCGCCGAGGGTCCAGACCGCGACGGTCGCGGCGTACCACCACGGCAGGTGCGCCCACGTGGTCGCGCCGAACCCGATGGCGGTGAACACGCCGCCCAGCGCCAGCGCGCGGGAGCGCCGCCAGCGCTCGAGCAGCCGGGTCGCGGGGAGCTGCAGCAGCACGATCAGGATGCCGTTGACCGCGAGGACGGCGCCGTAGGTCGTGGCCGGGATCCCGTCCTGGCGCATCGTGACGGGCAGCGCGACCTGGTGCTGGAGGAAGACGACCGCGAGCACGAACGACAGGCCGACGAACGTCATGAACACCCGGTCGCGCAGCACGACGCCCACCCCCGGCGCGCCGCTGGGGCCGGTCAGGGCCGCGGTCGCCGGCCGGGTCTCGGGGACCCGCAGGGTGATCGCGAGCGCCACGGCCAGCGTGCTCAGCCCGTCGCCGAGGAACAGCGCGACGTACGACGTGTCGGCCAGCACCCCGGCGACCACGGGGGCGATCGCGAAGCCGAGGTTGACCGCCCAGTAGTTCAGCGCATAGGCACGCACCCGGTCCGGCGCCGGGACCAGGTCGGCGATCATGGCCGAGAACGCCGGTCGCGCGGCGTTCTGCGAGAAGCCGAGCGCCACCGCCAGGACGATGATCAGTGCCGGTCGGTGCGCGAACGCGAGGGCACACGTCGCGGTCGCGGCCGACACCTGCGCGACGAACAGCGTCGTACGACGCCCGACGCGGTCGGCCAGCACGCCGCCGGCCATCGCGCCGACCGCGCTCGCACCCCCATCAGCGACAGCACGAGGCCGGTGAACCCGACCGAGAGGTGCCGGCCGTCGACGAGGTAGAACGCCAGGAACGGCCAGACGAAGGAGCCGAGCCGGTTGACGAGCGTCCCGACCCACAGCAGCCAGTAGGTCGCCGGGAGCCCGCCGGTCGTGGCGCGCAGCCACACCACCGCCCGGCTCACCGCTGCGCCTCCTCACGCCGACGTCGTCGTCGGCGACGCCTCGACGCTAGCGGCGGCCGCGGCCGGCGGCACGCGAGTTACGGCACGTGCCGCCCGCGACGGCGCGACGACACCAGCCCGGCGGCGATGAGCAGCGCGCCGACGACGGTGAGCGCCGCCGACCCGCCGGTCGCGGCGAGGCTGCCGCCGCCGGCCGCGGCCGAGCCGGTCCCGGCCCCCGAGCCGCCACCCGAGCCGCCGGCCGACGTGGCCGACGGCGACGCGCTCGGGCTGGCGGCGACCGCGGCCAGCCGGGTGTCGAACGTCGGCGTCATGTCGACCGTGAGCGGGAGCGTGTTCACCGTCTCGAGCGCGTCCTGCGGGCCGACGATCGCGTAGGCGCCGACCGAGAACAGGGGGCTCCCGACCTTCGGGGCGTCGACCGCGCTGGCCGGCACGTCGATGACGAGGGTGTCGCCGTCGATCGTGCCGGTCGCGGCCGACTGCGGCGCGTACGTGTTGCCGTACGCCGTTGTCCCGCCACCGGCGACCAGCAGCCCCTCGTTGGTGTTCACCGTTCCGGAGAAGAACTGCGGGCTGCCGCCGGCCGCGACGTTCGCGCCGGCGTAGTAGGAGCCCTTCGTGTCGTCCCAGCGCACCAGGTACTTCACCTGCTGCAGCGGTGTCGTCCCGTCGACGCCGGACGGCACGTGTCCGCCGAGGTCCTTCGTCGACGCGAGGGCGACCCGGAGCTCGAGCTGGTCGCCCTTCATCGCCACGGCCGCGGAGCGCAGGTCGAGCGTCGGCACGTTGGTGGCACCGGTGCGACCGGCGCCGGAGATGGGCAGGAGCGCGTCCCCGGCGGAGTCGGCGACCCCGTTGGCGCGCGGCGGGAGCGCCGCCGCGGGCATCCCGTCGTACAGGCTGGGTCCCGTCGCCTGCCGGGCCACCTTCACGAACGGCTGCCCGATCCCGTTCACCGTGTCGCTCCAGACGAAGCCGAGGTGGCCCTGCGCGTCGAGCGAGACGTCCCAGAAGTCGAGCAGGTTGCGGTTCCCGCCCGTGGCCGCGCAGGTCGTGCCCGACGTGCAGATGTTGTCGTCGTGGTTGACCTTGTGCGCGACCGGCGTCTGGTGGAACGTGGGCGCACTGCACGGCGACGTGCCCCACTGGCAGAGGGCGTCGGTGGTGACGGCGACGTAGGGCAGCCACCCGCCCCCGCCCTTCTGGACGTCGTCCGGGGTGGCGGCGTTGGCGCCGGTGCCGTAGTAGATGACCGCGGCGCGTCCCGGCGACCCGGCGACGACGTCGGGGAAGATCGACACCCGCACCGGGGTGTTGCTGACGACGACGGGTTTGCTCCACCGCGTCGCGGGGGCGCCGACGTTCTCCGGCGCGGTCGCCAGCGAGGTCGACAGGTAGGTCTTCTGCGTGTTGGAGTCGGTCCACGTCGCGTACAGGTTGCCCGCCGCGTCGCCGGAGACCTTGACGAAGTTCCGCGCGCTGTCGCCGCCGGGGACCTTGTGGTTGACGAACGTCTTCGCGCCGTCGGTCGAGACGGCGACCACGAAGCCGCTGAGCGGCGTGGCGCTCGGGTCGAACGCGGAGCCGCCGTCGGGCGCGGAGTTGAGGCCGTCGGCGAGGTAGGCGATGTAGATGGCCCGGTGGAACGGGCTGCCCGCGGCGTTGTCGACGTACATCCCGCCGCTCTGGGAGACGCCCGGGATCTGGGCGGTGAGGGGGATGTCCCACGTGCCGGTCGCGCCCGCGGAGGGACTGTGGTTGACGAACTCGCCGAGCAGCGGGACGTGGTAGGCGAGGAACACGTCGTCCGTGCCCGCCCACGCGCCGAGCCACTGCCGGTCCACTCCGGTGGTCTTCGCCACGAGCGGGTCGACGTGGTCGGCGGGGAACGTGGTGCCGTTGTCCAGCGACGCGCCGACCGCCTGGTTGGCCAGGAACTCCTGGTCGGCCATGTAGACCAGCCGACCTCCGCTCGCGCCCGTGGTGAGGAACACGTCGGTGTCGCCGCCGCCGCCGGAGAAGCAGAACGGTCGAGGGCGGCCGGCGCAGCCGGGACCGCCCTCGGCCGGGTCGGTGAGGTCGGCCTGGCGGCGGACGTAGGACAGCGCGCCGTCCGTGGAGCGGTAGAGCACGCCGATGTGCACCCGGCTCGACACCGGCCAGCTGACGAACGACGTCGCCGCCTTGGCGTCGTGCGGATCGGCGTTGTACGACGGCTCGCCGCCGAACAGCATCGGGTCCACGACGGTCGCCGGGGTGTAGGTGGTGAACGAGTCGTTGACCGTCGTGCCGGTGTTGGCCGAGGGTCCCGTCGGCCCGGTCTTGGACGTCGTCGAGACCGAGACCGTCCCGACGTAGTCCTGCGGCACCGCGTTGACGAAGCCGCACGCCCAGACCTTGTAGGTGCCGCTCGCCAGGTCGTCGAGGTGGACCTGCTCGGCCGCCTCGCTGCCGTCGCTCGAGCCGAGCGGCTGCCGTCCGGCCCGATCACCTCGAGGATGAGGTCGGCGACGTCCTCGACCGCAGCGGGCTTCCACTCGATCGTGAACGTGAGCTTCCCCTTGACGGTCCCGTAGCCGCCGGCCGGTGCGGCGACCGTGACGTCGTACTCGTCGGCCGTGGCGCCGCCCAGGTCGGAGCAGCTGCTCGTCGGGCCGGCACCCGGCAGCACCGACCCCGCATAGGTCAGCGACCGGGTCTGGCCCGGGTCGCTCGGGACCGTGAGCGTCCCGGCGGCGGGGGTGGCGGCGCCGGCCGGCGAGAGCGCGACACCGGCGGCCACGAAGGCGGCGCCGGCGAGCACGAGAGGGACACGTCGCACGTCGGCCTCCGGATCTGTGGGCTCTCGTGGGCCTGCGAGTGGCGCGGAGCGTATCGCCCCGAGCACGCTGCGTCTCCATTCCGCGACGGCCGGCCGGCGCGTCCCCCACGCGATTTGGGACACTGGCGACATGACGACGGCGGGCACGCTCGTCCTGCTCCGGCACGGCGAGAGCGAGTGGAACGCGAAGAACCTGTTCACCGGCTGGGTCGACGTCGACCTGTCGGCGAGGGGTGCGGACGAGGCGCGCCGAGGCGGTCAGCTGCTGCTCGAGCAGCAGCTGCTCCCCGACGTCGTCCACACGTCGGTGCTGCGGCGGGCGATCCGCACCGCGCAGCTCGCCCTTGACGGGTGCGACCGGCACTGGATCCCGGTGAAGCGGCACTGGCGGCTCAACGAGCGGCACTACGGCGCGCTGCAGGGCAAGAACAAGGCGCAGATCCGCGACGAGTTCGGCGAGGAGCAGTTCATGGTGTGGCGGCGGTCCTACGACACGCCCCCGCCCCCGATCGAGCCGGGCTCGGAGTGGTCACAGCGCGACGACGTGCGCTACGCCTCCCTCGCGCCCGAGCTGGTCCCGGCGACGGAGTGCCTCGAGGACGTCGTGCGCCGGATGCTGCCCTACTGGTACGACGCCATCGTCCCGGACCTCCGCACGGGCGCGACCGTGCTCGTCGTGGCGCACGGCAACTCGCTGCGCGCGCTGGTCAAGCACCTCGACGACGTGAGCGACACGGACATCCCCGGGCTCAACATCCCGACCGGGATCCCGCTGCGCTACGACCTCGACCCGGTGACGCTACGGCCGACGAACCCCGGCGGCACCTACCTCGACCCCGCCGCCGCATCGGCCGCGATCGAGGCGGTCAAGAACCAGGGCACGAAGTAGCGGCAGGAGTTCCGCTCCGGGCGTCGGCGCGTCAGCCGCGACGGGACGTCAGCCGGCGGGGCGGGTGGGCTCGCCCTCGGGGCTCGGCGTCGTCGTCTCCAGCGTGATCGACGGCATCGGCGTGGCCGTGGCGGTCGTCCCGGTGCTCACCGCCACCGGGACCTGGAGCGTGAGCGACCCGGCGCGCTGGAACGAGAACACGACCTCGACGGTGCGCCCGACCTGCAGCGGCTGGCTCAGGCCGCTGACCGGCAGCGAGGCCTGGCCTCCGCCGGTGGCGGTGTCGCCGGCCGGCTCGCCGAAGCTCACGATCGAGTGCGGGCCGATGCGGGTGTCGCCGCCGATGTCGACGGAGGTGCCCGCGACCGTGATGCCCGTCAACGTGTCCTCGCTGTCGGTGCTCGAGTTGGCGATGGAGACGGCGAGATAGCCCTGCGCCGTGCCCGCGCTGGGGGTGCCGGCGCCGACCATGACGGTCTCGCCGCCCGAGCCACCGGCCTGCGCGGGAGCGACGTAGGCGTTGCGGACCGCGATGTCGCCCGCCTGCGCCCCCGCGCCGACGGCGTGCGAGCGGATCTTCAGCGTCTCGGCCGACACACCGCTGCCACAGCCGGCGACGACGAGGCCGGTCGCCGCGAGCGCGCCGGCCAGGACGGAGGTGCGGAGGGCGTGCGAGCGGGTGCGGCCCACGACGTCGGTCTCCCTTGCTGCGATCGGACGGGCGTGCTGCGATCGGGTCGGGCGGGCGCCGGCCCGGGATCCCGAGCGGGTGGCCCGACGCGGCGCAAGCCTACTGACCGACGGCGGGCCGCGCGCGCGGCCCTGTCGGTTGACTCCGCCTCACGCGACCAGCCGCTCCCCGCCGGACACGACGAAGGCCGTCACCAGCAGCCCGACCGCGGCGAGCACGAGGCCGAACGCGGCGGCCCGGCGGCGCGCGAGCAGCACCACCACGGGGCACGCGGCGGCGACGGCGACGGCGGCCGCGGCCGCGACGACGGCGGCGGGCGCGCCTCCGGCGGCGCCGACCAGCAGCCCGGCGGCGACGGCGACGAAGCCGCTGGCGAGCACGGTCGACAGGTCGGGCCCGATGCGTTGCGGCAGCCCGCGCATGCCGGTCAGCCGGTCCGCGTCGGTGTCCGGCACCGTGTTCGCGAAGTGCGCCGCCAGCCCGAGCACCCCGCCGGCGGCGACGAGCGAGGGGCGCGGCAGCGGCGCCCCGGGCAGGGCGAGCGCGACCGTCGTCGGCAGCAGCGCGAACGCGACCGCGTAGGGGACCGGGCTGAGCAGCGTCGGTTTCAGCCACGTGTCGTAGAGCCAGGCGCTGCCGACGGCCACGAGGTGCGCGGCCGCGGCCCGCGGGCCGAGCGTGAGCGATAGCGGCACGGTCAGCAGCAGCGCGGCGGCCGCCGCGCGGGCGACGGTGCGGTCGCCGACGTCACCCGCGACGACCGGCTTCGACGCTCGGCGGGCGGCCCGGTCGAGCGGCGCGTCGAGGTGGTCGTTGGCCCACCCCACGGACGCCTGGCCGCACAGCACGGCGGCCGCCAGCAGGGCCGTGCGGTGCGGTGGCATGCCGGCGGCCACGGCGATCGCGGTGGCGAAGGCGGTGACCGCGGCTGTGGGGCCGAGGTGGGTCGCGAGCGCGAGGCCGCGCCCGAGGCGGAGCAGCCGCGTCGGCGACGCGGCCCGGATCGCCGTGGCGGGGGCGCGGGTCAGGAGCGCTGCGCCGACGCGCTCGTGCCGGCGACCATCGCGGACAGCTGCGGCTCGAGTCGGACCGCCGGCACGACGGCGCGCTGGACCGACGTCACCCGCCCGTCGGCGGCGAGCAGCAGCACCGTGACGCCCTGCGCCGCGTAGGTCTGGGCGAGTGAGCCGTCGTCGCGCAGGGCGACCGCGTGACCGCGTCGTACGCCGGCGGCGAGCGAGGCCAGCTGGTCACTGCTGTCGCTCCCGACCAGGAGCAGGTCGAGGTGGTACTCCTCCGCCTGCCCGGCCAGGGTGTCGAGCAGCTGGGCGCAGCCGCAGTGGGGCGGCACCAGCGCGATCATCGCCGGCCGGAGCGCGCGGAGGTGGACGTCGGTGGGTCCCGCGACGACGACGGCGTCAGGCAGGAGCCCGCCGACCCGACCGTCGGCGACGGTGGCCCGCGCGGCGATCGGCTGCTTGGCCGGCCGGTCACTGCCGTGCCGTGACCCGGTCACCACGATGCTGGCGATCGTCGTGGCCGCGAGCAGCAGGCACGCCCCGACGAAGACCGCCGGCAGCCCGAACCGGCGCCAGCCCGGGCTGGTGAACAACCGGTCCCGACGTGCGGCGCGGCGCCGGGCGCGCAGCTCCTTGCGGTAGGCGCGGATGTCGGCTTCCAGCGCGCTGATGTCGTCGGGGATGACCACGTCGAGGAACGCGTCGCCGGCGTGGTCCGCGCGCCCCCCGGCGCCGCCGCCCTGCCCCGACGACGCCTCTGCGGGCCGCTCGTCGTCGTCAGGCATGCGGACAGTATGCGCCTGAGGCGCCGGGGACGAAACCGAAGACGGGCGGGCCCGTTCCGGGCGTTCCGGCCGGTCCCCGCGCAGCACGAGTCCGGCGCTGTTGTCAAGGGGCCGACTGGGCCCACTCAAGGCGCTGACCTGCGGTTTTGCTGTCACGTCCATGGGCGGGACGTGATCTCGCGTGCTACCCTCGATGAAGCGGAAGGGGTATTTCACACATGACGTTCAAGGTCGGAGAGACGGTCGTCTACCCCCACCACGGGGCTGCGCTCATCGAGGCCATCGAGACCCGCACCATCAAAGGCGAGGACAAGACCTACCTCGTGCTGAAGGTCGCCCAGGGCGACCTGACGGTCCGCGTCCCGGCCGACAACGCCGAGTTCGTCGGGCGTGCGCGACGTCGTCGGCCAGGAGGGCCTCGACCGGGTCTTCGAGGTGCTGCGCATGCCGCACACCGAGGAGCCCACCAACTGGTCGCGGCGGTACAAGGCCAACCTCGAGAAGCTCGCCTCCGGCGACGTCAACAAGGTCGCCGAGGTCGTCCGCGACCTGTGGCGCCGGGACAAGGACCGCGGCCTGTCCGCCGGCGAGAAGCGGATGCTGGCCAAGGCTCGGCAGATCCTCGTCAGCGAGCTCGCGCTCGCCGAGGGCACCAACGAGGACAAGGCTGAGGCGATCCTCGACGAGGTCCTTGGCGTCCTGAGCCAGCCGGGCTCGGGGGCTCCCTGGCTCTCGACGGTGGGTGCGCCATGAGCCGCCGACCGCGGGCCGCGGCGCGTCGCCGCGCTCCGGACGGCGTCGTCGAGCTGCTGCGGCTGCTCGCCGTCGTCTTCTTCGCCGGGTCGGCTACGAGGTCGCCCGC
Source organism: uncultured Actinomycetota bacterium (assembly GCA_963835405.1). GTDB lineage: Bacteria > Actinomycetota > Actinomycetes > JAFAQI01 > JAFAQI01 > CAWIFV01. The sequence goes on along the minus strand of CAWIFV010000015.1, from coordinate 18,904 downwards.
GTCGTCGACGCCCAGGGTGACGTGCTCGCCGGCCTTCAACGGCGTCGCCGTCGGCGTCATCGTCGGCTCCGGCATCGGCTACGTCATCGGCGGCGTCGCTCGGGCGCACCACGGTGCACGACCGTCAGCCGCACCGAGCAGGCGCTGCGCGACGTCTCCGCCGAGGAGATCGTCGCCGGCGCCATCGGTACGGTCGCCGGCGTCCTGGTCGGTGCCGGCGTCGCCTGGCCGGTCTTCCTCATCCGCGAGCCGTTCCTGTCCTTCCCGATGTTCGGCTTCGTCGTCGCCACCCTCGGCCTGCTCGGCTACCGCCTCGGGTCCTCCCGCCGTGACGGCATGCTCACCCTGTTCGGCACCCGCGCCGGCATGAAGCCGCGCCAGCAGCCCGCCGTCGCTCGCTGCCGCGGCTCATCGACACCTCCGTCGCCATCGACGGGCGCATCATCGACGTCGTCCACGCCGGCTTCCTGCACGGCTCGCTGCTCGTCGCCACCGCCCGTGCTCGGCGAGCTGCAGGGCCTCGCCGACGCCGGCGACGACCTGCGGCGCACTCGCGGCCGCCGCGGCCTCGAGGTGCTCGAGACGCTGCGCGGCGAGCCGGGCATCGACCCTCGAGGTGCTCGACGACGAGGTGCCCGGCGTACCGGAGGTCGACGCCAAGCTGGTGCGGCTCTGCCTCGACCGCGGGCTCGCGCTGCTCACCCTCGACACCAACCTCGCCAAGGCGGCCGCGCTCGCCGGCGTCGCGGTGCTCAACCTGCACGCGCTGGCCCTCGCGCTGCGGCCGCCGGTGGTCGCCGGCGACAGCGTCGAGCTCGGGCTCACCAAGGCCGGCAAGGAGGCCGGCCAGGCGGTCGGCTACCTCGACGACGGCACGATGGTCGTCGTCGAGCAGGCGCGCAGCCGCATCGGCCACGAGGTCGCCGTCACGCGTCACCAGCGTCCTGACCACCGCCAACGGCCGGCTGGTCTTCGGCCGGCTCACCGACGACGCCGCGCCGGCCAAGACCCGGCCGGCCCTACGCTGACCCCGTGACCACCGCCGCCGTCGTCCCCGCCGCGGGGCGCGGCGAACGGCTCGGCCCGGGCCGCCCCAAGGCGCTGCGCGAGGTCGGCGGCGTCCCCATGCTCGTGCACGCCGTCCGCGCGCTGGCCCAGGCCCGGCTCGTCGACCTCGTCGTCGTCGCGGCGCCCCCCGGCGGAGTCGCGGAGGTCCGCGCGCTGCTCGACTCCTGGTCGGTGCCGTCCGCGGTCCGGCTGGTCGAGGGCGGGGCCGACCCGCCGGGCATCGGTACGCCGCGCGCTCGCCGCGCTCGCCGACGACGTCGACTGCGTGCTGGTGCACGACGCCGCCCGCCCCCTCGCCCCCAGCGACCTCGCCGACGCCGTCGCGGGCGCCGTGCGCGCCGGAGCCCCCGCCGTCGTCCCCGCCGTCCCGGTCAGCGACACGGTCAAGCGGGTCGGCGCCCCCGCGCCGGCGGGCCGGCGGGTGAGCCCGTGCTCGAGACGCTCGACCGGCGGGTGCTGCGCTCGGTCCAGACGCCGCAGGGCTTCGACCGCGCCACGCTCACCCGGGCCCACGACGCCGCGCCGCCGGACGCCCCCGTGACCGACGACGCCGGCCTGGTCGAGCTCCTCGGCGTACCGGTGCTCGTCGTGCCCGGCTCGGAGGACGCGTTCAAGGTCACCCGCCCGATCGACCTCGCCCTCGCCGAGGTCGTGCTCGCCCGCCGGAGGGCCGACGGTGCCCGCTAGCCACAGTCACCCGCAGGCGCCGCGCGTCCCCGGACTGCCCCGCGTCGGCGTCGGCGTCGACGTGCACCCGTTCGCCGCCCGACCGCACGCTCTGGCTCGCCTGCCTCGAGTGGCCGGGGGAGCCCGGGCTCGCCGGGCACTCCGACGGCGACGCGGTCGCGCACGCGATCTGCGACGCGCTGCTGTCCGCGGCCGGCCTCGGCGACCTCGGCGAGGTCTTCGGCACGGCCGACCCCCAGTGGGCCGGCGCGTCGGGGCCGCGCCCTGATCGCCGAGACGCTGCGCCGCGTGACCGACGACGGCTGGGTCGGTCGGCAACGTCGCGGTGCAGGTCGTCGGCGAGCGTCCCCGGCTCGCCCCGCGCCGGGCGGAGGCGAGGCGGCGCTCGTCGCCGCCCTGGGCGGCGCGCCGGTCAGCCTGTCCGCCACGACCACGGATGGGCTCGGCCTCACCGGCCGCGGCGAAGGGCTGCTGGCGATCGCCACCGCGCTGGTGGTCCCCGCGCCCTGAGCGCCCCGACCGGACTACGCTCGGCCCGGTGACCCTGCGCCTGTACGACACCGCCACCCGGGCGGTGCGCGACTTCGCGCCGCTCGAGCCCGGCCGGGCACGCTCTACCTGTGCGGCGCGACCGTGCAGTGCCGCCGCACGTCGGGCACCTGCGCACCGCGGTCGCGTTCGACGTCCTGCGCCGCTGGCTGCGCGCCGGCGGCTACGACGTGGTGTTCGTGCGCAACGTCACCGACATCGACGACAAGATCCTGCACGACGCGGCGCACGCCGGACGTGCCGTGGTTGGCCCTCGCCGACGCGCAACGCGCGGGCCTTCACCGCCGCGTACGACGCCCTGCGCGTGCTGCCGCCGACCGTCGAGCCGCGCGCCACCGGCCACGTGCCGGAGATGGTCGAGCTGATGCAGCGGCTCATCGACCGCGGGCACGCCTACCCGCAGCGGGGGCGACGTCTACTTCGACGTGCGTCCGTTCGCGCGACTACGGCGCGCTGTCCGGCCAGCGCCTCGACGCGCTGCCGCCAGCGACGGAGGTCGGGCACGGGCCCGACCGGGCGCAAGCGCGACCCGCTCGACTTCGCGCTGTGGAAGGCGGCCAAGCCCGGGGAGCCGGCCTGGGACACCCCGTGGGGCCCCGGCCGGCCCGGGTGGCACCTGGAGTGCTCGGCGATGGCGGCGGCGCTACCTCGGTGCCGAGTTCGACATCCACGGCGGCGGGCTCGACCTGGTCTTCCCGCACCACGAGAACGAGGTCGGCGCAGTCGCGCGCGGCCGGCGACCCGTTCGCCCGGCTCGTGGCTGCACAACGGGCTGCTCAACACCGGTGGCGAGAAGATGAGCAAGTCGCTCGGCAACTCGCTCGTCGTCGCCGACGTGCTCGCAGCGGGTGCGCCCGCAGGCGCTGCGCTACTACCTGGTGCGCGCCGCACTACCGCTCCACGCTGGAGTGGACGGAGGCGGGCGCTGGCCGAGGCCGCGGCGGCCTACAGCGCGGATCGAGACGTTCCTGCGCGCGGCCGAGCGGCCGGCGGACTGGGCGAGGCCGGGCGCTCGGCCTGGCCGCCGGTGCGGCCGAGGCGGCGTGGGTCGGGTTCGCCGAGGCGATGGACGACGACCTCGCGGTGCCGGCCGCGCTCGCCGTCGCTGCACGAGTCGTGCGGCGGCAACAGCCGCTCGCGTCGCCGCCGGCGACGGCGCGGCCGCGCGCCCGCGGCGGTGGCGGCGGTGACGCCGGATGCTCGAGCGTGCTCGGCCTCGACCCGACCGCGCAGTGGCCGGACGAGGGCGCCACGCGGCTGGACCGGCGTCGTCGACGCCCTGGTCTCGGTGGCGCTCGACGGCGCGGGCCGCGGCCCGCGGGCGCGCCAGGACTACGCCGCCGCCGACCGGATCCGCGACGCGCTGACCGCGGCGCCGGCGTCGTGGTCGAGGACACCGCCGGCACGGGCGCGGCGCGATGGCGGGGCATGGCCTGAGCCTGGCGCGCGAAGAAGGGGCCGGGGAAGGGCACCGGCGGCCACGGCCGGCGCCGGCTCGAGGGCAAGGGGCCGACCCCGCCCGCGGAGCGACCGGCCCGGGCACCCGGCGCAGCCGCCCGGGCCGCAAGCGCGCCGCCAAGCCCGTCCCGGCGCAGGCTGCGGCCGGCGGCCCGGTCGCCCGCGTCCGGCAGAACCCGGGACCGCGGCGGGCCGGGCCCGGCAGCCGAGGTCGTCGTCGGCCGCAACCCGGTCGTCGAGGCGCTGCGCGCCCGCGTGCCCGCGATGGCGCTGTACGTCGCCGCCGGCATCGAGGCGGACGCCCGCGTCGAGGAGGCCCGCAAGCTCGCCGGCCGGCCATCACGTGCCGCTGCTCGACGCGGGCGGCCCGAGCTCGACCGGCTGGCCGGAGGCGCGCCGCACCAGGGCCTCGTGCTGCACGTCCGGCGTACGACTACGCGCACCCGGACGACCTGCTGGCGCGGGCGCAGGCCGGGCGACTCCGCTGCTGGTCGCCCTCGACGGCGTGACCGACCCCCGCAACCTCGGCGCCGTCGTGCGCTCGACGGCCGCGTTCGGTGGGCACGGCGTGGTGGTCCCCGAGCGCCGGTCGGCCGGGGTGACGGCGGCGGCCTGGAAGGCCAGCGCCGGCGCGCTCGCCAGGCTGCCGGTCGCGCGGGCGACCAACCTGGTGCGGACCCTGCGGGGCTACGCGGCTGCGGGCCTGATCGTCGTCGGGCTCGACGGCGACGGCGAGGTCGACCTCGACGACCTCGAGGTCGCGGCGGACCCGCTCGTGGTCGTCGTCGGCTCGGAGGGCCAGGGGCTGTCCCGGCTGGTGTCGGAGGCCTGCGACCTGCGCGTGCGGATCCCGATCGTGTCCGGCCGGTCGAGTCGCTCAACGCCTCCGTGGCGGCAGGCGTCGTGCTCGCCGAGGTCGCCCACCGGCGTCGTACGGCGCCGTAGCCGGCGCCACCGTCCTGCCGTCCGGACGACCGCGCTTTCGTGATGCCGCACAAGGAGCTGGCTGCCCGGTGAACGGGGGCAAAACGGGACAGGTGCGCAGCAATGTCCGATTTACGCACGTTCTGTGACGTTCGGGCCGGCTTCCCGCCTCCGCGTCACCCCAATGGCCGCCGCTCGTTGTTGTGACCAAGCCCGATAGTCACGGATCCGACATCGCCTTACAGTTTGGAGCAAGTCGTGCAGCGACTATGAATCCCGGCTGTCGACCGAAGGCGCTCCGCGAGTGCGATCGGTTCGGTTACGACACGCGCGTCGCGACGCGCACACGGATCCGGCCCCGCCCGGCCGGCCAGCCCGGCCGGCGTCGAGGCCCGGCCGCGCAGCGACGGTCGCGTCGACGACGCCCTGGTGATGCGCGCCCGCGACGGCGACGACACTGCGCTCGCCGAGCTGCTGACGAACTACCGCGGCTTCGCCAGGTCAAGGCCCGGTCCTACTTCCTGGTCGGCGCCGACCGCGAGGACATCGTCCAGGAAGGGATGATCGGCCTCTACAAGGCGATCCGCGACTTCAACCCCGACATGCAGACGTCGTTCCGGGCCTTCGCGGAGCTGTGCATCACCCGCCAGATCATCACCGCGATCAAGACCGCCACCCGGCAGAAGCACGGCCCGCTGAACAACTACGTGTCCTTCCAGCGGCCCGTGGTGACCGACGACGACGGCGAACGCTGCCTCGGCGACATGCTGCCGTCGCTGGCCGTCAGCGACCCGGCCGACCTGGTCATCAGCGCCGAACGGATCCGGGCGCTGCAGCAGCACTTCGACACGGTGCTGTCCGACCTCGAGGCGGAGGTGCTGCGGCTCTACGTGGACGGGAAGTCCTACCAGGAGATCGCCGAGGTGCTGCAGCGGCACGTGAAGTCGATCGACAACGCGCTGCAGCGGATCAAGCGCAAGCTCGACAGCCACCTCAAGGCGCGTGAGGTAGCCGACGCCGGCTGAGCCTCGCCGGACGCGTCGCCGCCCGCCGCCCCTGCCCCCGCTGCCCCCGCCGCCCCTGCCCCCGCCGCCCCTGCCCCCGCCGGCGGGGGCGCGGGCGGCGGCCCCGGCTAGCATCGGGTGCGCTTCGCCGGCGTGGCGCAACTGGCAGCGCAATCGACTTGTAATCGATAGGTTCCCGGTTCGAGTCCGGGCGTCGGCTCTCCCGGCCCACGGCCCCAAGGGCGGCGGGCGTCAGTGCTGCGGCGACGACGGCCCCTGCGCGCCGCGCGCCTCGTCACCCGCCGGCAGCGCCGCCTGCCGCGCGCGGAGCCCGGCGATGAGCAGGTCGAGCCCGCGGCGGAAGACGGCGTCCGGGTCCAGCTCGCCCTGCCGCGCCGTGGCACCCGCCAGGTAGGGGTGGTCCTGCATCCGGCTCGCCAGCGCCGCGTCCGCCTCCGCGGTGGTCGCGGCCTCGCCGCGCGCCGCCTCGGCCTGCTTCTCGATCGCCGAGCCGACCACGAGGTTGCCCAGCGCCAGGATCGACTCGAGCGCCTCGCGCGGCGCGAAGCCGGCATGACGAGCCGGCGATCACCGCTCGACCTGCGGCAGCGACTCCTCCGTCGGCCGGTTGCCGGCCATCGACCCGCGCGGCGTCGCGGTGGGCGACAGCGCCCGGTACTGCGCCAGGCGCGCTCGCGGCCAGCCACTCCCACCACGGCTGGCCGGGACGCGTCGGCCGCGGGCGCCTCGTCGGCGATCGGCGCTCGCCGACCATGGTCGAGCAACGTGCGCTTGTCGGCGACGTGCCAGTACAGCGTCGGCGCGCTGACCCCGAGCTCGGCGCGAGCCGGCGCAGCGACAGCCCGTCGAGGCCGACCTCGTCGAGCAGCCGCACCGCGGTCGTCGACGACGGCGTCGCGGGTCAGCCCCATCGTCCTCCTCCCCCTCTACGCGCCGCCAAACCCGTGCCGCTCTAACGTCGTTAGAGTAGCGTCCCGAACGCTGTTAGAGGGGTCGGGTGCGGATGACGGCGAGCGTGGAGGCGAGGGACGGCGCGGCGGCCGTCGCCGTGCGCGGCCTGGTCAAGCGCTACGGGGCGTCGAGGCGGTGCGCGGCATCGACCTCGACGTGGCGCGCGGCGAGACGTTCGGCTTCCTCGGACCCAACGGCGCCGGCAAGTCCACGACGATCAACATCCTGTGCACGCTGGCCGAGCCCACCGCGGCGACGGCCGAGGTCGTCGCCGGCTTCGACGTCCGAGCGCGAGCGCGACCGCGGTGCGCCGCCACATCGGGCTGGTGTTCCAGGACCCGACGCTCGACGCCTACCTGTCGCGGCGAGCAGAACCTGCGGTTCCACCGGCGAGCTCTACGGCGTCGACCGCCGCCGCGCGCCGCGCCGGCGCGAGGAGGTGCTGCGCATGGTGGGCCTCTGGGAGCGGCGGGCGCGACCCCGTGCACACCTACTCCGGCGGCATGCGGCGGCGGCTCGAGATCGCCCGCGGGCCTGCTGCACTCGCCGCCAGGTGCTCTTCCTCGACGAGCCGACGATCGGCCTCGACCCGCAGACCCGCGGCATCATCTGGGACTACGTCGCGCGCAGCTGCAGCCGAGAGCCGGAGGACGATCACCGTCTTCGTCACCACCCACTACATGGACGAGGCCGAGAACTGCGACCGGATCGCGATCATGAACGAGGGCCGGATCGTCGCCCTGGACACGCCGGACGCGCTCAAGGCGCAGGTCGGCGCGGACCGCGTCACGATCACCACGGACGACGACGAGGCCGCGATCTGCGCGCGCTGCGCGAGCGGTTCGGGCTCGAGGCCGCCGTGCGCGAGGGCGCCGTGACGATCGCCGTGGCCGACGGCGCGGGCTTCGTGCCGCGCCTGTTCGCCGAGCCTCCGCGTCGGCCATCCGCTCGGTCACCGTGACCCGGCCCAGCCTCGACGACGTCTTCCTCGCCCACACGGGCACGACGATCCGCGACGCGGAGGCCGGGCCGCGGATCCGAGCGCATGCATCCCATGGCGATGCGGATGAGGGGCCGCTGATGACCACGCCGTGACCGCCGCCGGCCGTCCGCGTCCCGCGCGGCGGCCTCGCCACCGAGGCGCGCGCCGCGCGTCGTCGTCTGGCAGCGCGAGCTGATCCGCTTCGTCCAAGGACCGCGCCGCGCATCCTCGTCGTCGCTGGTCCAGCCGCTGCTGTTCCTCTTCGTGCTCGGCACCGGGCTGTCGCTCGCTCGTGCGCGGCGGGCACCGGCGTCCGTCGACTTCACGACGTTCCTGTTCCCGGGCGTCCTGGCCATCTCGGTGCTCTTCACCGCCGCCTTCGCGGGCATCTCGATGGTCTGGGACCGCGAGTTCGGCTTCCTGCGCGAGATGCTCGTCGCCCCGGTGTCGCACCGCGTCGATCCTCTCGGGAAGTGCGCTCGGCGGCGCGACCGTCGCGACGCTGCAGTGCCTGGTGCTCCTGGCGCTCGCCGGGCTCGTCGGCGTTCCCTACGACCCGCTGATGCTGCTGGCGCTGATCGGCCTGATCTTCCTGATGGCGCTTCATGATCACCGCCACTCGGCCTGGTGCTGGCCGCGCGGGTGAAGCAGGTGCAGTCGGCGATGCCGCTGGTCCAGCTCGTCATCACGCCGCTGATGTTCCTGTCCGGGGCGCTCTTCCCGCTCTCGGGCCTGCCGACGTGGCTCGCCGTGCTGACGCACGTCAACCCGATGACCTACGCCGTCGAGCCCCTGCGCTCGGTCGTCTTCGACCACCTCGACGTCGACGCGGCCACCCGCGCGCGCTTCGACCCGGGCATCACCTGGGGGCAGCTGGACCGTGCCGGTGCGTCCTGCAGATCCTCGTCGTCGTGGCGTTCTGCCTCGCGCTGCTCGCGGCCGCGATCGCGAGGTTCGCCCGCACGGAGTAGCCCGCACCGACCAGCCCGCACCGAGCCGCCCGCACCGAGCCGCCCGCACCGAGCCGGGCGCGACTGCGCGGTCTGGGCGCCTTGGCCCGTTCAGGGTTGCCCTTCGTACGCCGATGAGACGTTGTGCCTGACGCTGCGGGGGACCTTTGCGAGACGTCGAGCGCCACGACCCGGCTGATCCTGGGGTTCGTCCGAGAGCACGCCGGTGACGCCGGCGTTGCCGAGGTGCTGCGGCGCGCCGACCTGTCGGCCGATGCTGCCGTCCTCGAGAGCGAGACCCGGTGGGTCAGCTACGACGTGCGGATCCGGCTGATGGCGGCCGCCACCGAGGTGCTCGGCGACCGCGACGCGATGTTCCAGGTGGGCGCGTCGGTCCTGCGCCAGTCGGTCAGCCCGTCCCTCGTGCTGCTCATGCGTGCGCTGGGGTCCCCGGCACAGGTGTTCCGGCAGCTGCCTCGGGCAGTGGGGAAGTTCTCCACCACGTCGACGATGCGGATCCTCGAGACGACGCGCACCTCGGCGGTGATCCACTTCAAGCTGCACGACGGTTTCACGCACTCACGGCTCGACTGCGCCTACGCCCAGGGGCTGTTCTCCGTCGTACCGGAGCTGTTCGGCCTGCCGGCCGCGCACATCGTGCACGACGAGTGCGAGTCCGACGGCTCCCCGGCGTGCGTCTACCACGTCACGTGGATGCGGCACTCCCGCTGGCGCCGCCGCGTCCGGGGCACTCCCGAGCACGACACCGAGATCGGCGCGCTGCGGTCGCAGCCTCCAGGCACTGCAGTCGGCGTCGACCGACCTCGTCGGCAGCGCCGACCTCGCCGCGGCCCTGACGCGCATCGTGGAAGGTGCCGCGTCCGCGGTGCTCGCGCACGGCTACCTGCTGGCGGTGCACACGCGTGACGGCGACATCCTCGTCCAGGCCGCCGGGGTCGACCCCCGGCGGACGGGGGACCTGGCGGACCGGCTGCTCGCCGGACGCGACCTCGGTCAGCCGGCCGTCGTCGTGGACGTCGTGTCGAGCCGCACCCGGCACGGCCGTCTCGCCGCCCTCTACCCGCCCGGGCAGCGCGGGCTGCCCGACGAAGGCCGCCTGCTCCGCGCGTACGCCGGCCACGCCGCCGCCGCGCTCGACCTGATCCGCGCGCTGGAGGACAGCCGTCGCGACCAGCGCCGCGCCGACATCCTGCTCGAGCTGGCGCGCCAGCTCGCCGAGACCAGCAGCGTCGAGCAGGTGGTCAGGGTCGCCGCGTCGGCGCTGCCCGAGATCACCGAGTGCACGACCGCAAGCGTGTTCCTGTGGGACGAGGAGGCGGGCGCGCTGCGGGCCGCGGCGGTGGTGGGGTTCGGCCCGGAGGAGTCGGCGCTGCTGATGCGGACCCCGCTGCTGGCGCACGAGGTGCCCGAGCTCGCCCGCATGCTGGCCTCGCTCGACCCGGTGTTCCTGACCGTCGACGAGGCGGGGGAGATGCTGCGCTCGCTGTTCCCGATGCTGGGCGTCACCCACGTCGTCGCCGTGCCGCTCGTGGCCGCGGGCGAGCTGCTCGCCGTGGCTGCCGTCGGCTGGGTGGGCGAGGCTCGCCCCGGCGCCGACGTGCCCGAGCTGCACGCTCCGGCTGCGGGGGGTCGCGGACCAGACGTCGACCGCGTTGCAGAACGCGCGACTGGTCTCCGCGGTCCGGCACCAGGCCCTGCACGACGCGCTGACGGGCCTGCCCAACCGGGTGTTGTTCACCGACCGGCTCGAGCAGGTCTTGCGGTCCCGCCAGCATCGCGGCACCGCCGTGCTGTTCTGCGACCTCGACCAGTTCAAGCAGGTCAACGACGCCCTCGGGCACGCCGCCGGCGACGAGCTGCTGCGGCAGGTGGCCGAACGGATCACCGGCGCGCTGCGCGACGGTGACAGCGTCGGGCGGCTCAGCGGCGACGAGTTCGCGGTGCTGCTCCCCGACGTGCTCGACGTCGACGTCGCGGTCGATGTCGCCGAGCGCGTCACCGCCTGCTTCGAGCGGCCCTTCCGCATCGAGGGTGACGAGGTGCGGGTCACCACCAGCGTGGGAGTCGCGCTCCACAGCGGCCCCGGCGGACGGGTGGACGCGTTGCTGCGGGCCGCGGACACCGCGATGTACGACGCGAAGCAGCGCGGCCGCAACCACGTCTCCACGGCGACCGGCCCGCAGCGAGGGCGTGCATCGGCGCCGTCTCTCGAGCGTGAGCTGGAGGAGGCGGTGCAGAGCGACCAGCTCTGCCTGTTCTACCAACCGATCGTCGACGTCGCCGCGGATCGCGTCATCGGTGCCGAGGCACTGGTGCGGTGGAGGCACCCGCGACTCGGCCTGCTGGGTCCCGCGAGCTTCCTGCCGATTGCCGACGAGACCCAGCTGGGGGTCGAGCTGGACGGGTGGGTGCTCCGGGAGGCCTGCCTGGCGGCGGTCGCCGCCAGCGAGGGATCCGCGCTGCCGATGCGGGTCGCGGTCAACCTCTCCGGCCGCACCCTTGCCGAGCCCGGGCTGGTGGCGCGGGTCCGGGCTGCGGTGCGCGAGAGCGGGCTCCCGCCGGAGCGTCTCGCGCTCGAGGTCGTGGAGAGTCGCGCCCTGCTCGACGTCGCGGCGGTCGAGGAACGCCTCGAGGCGCTGCGTCGCCTGGGGGTGCGCATCGCGCTCGACGACTTCGGAACCGGCTACTCCACTCTCGCCTGGCTGCAACGTCTTCCGGTCGACCAGGTCAAGATCGACCGCTCCTTCACCCACCGGGCCGACCACGACCCGCGCACGCTGGCGCTCGTCCGCGGCGTGGTCGCGCTGACCGACCAACTCGGCCTCGACGTGGTCGCCGAGGGGGTCGAGACCGTCGCCCAGCTGTCGGCGCTGCGGGCCAACGGGGTGCACATGGTCCAGGGTTACCTCCTCGGCCGGCCGGCGCCGGAGTGGCCCACGTCCTGCCCCTTCCTCACGGCCGGCCTCGACGCCGACCCGGAACGGAAGCCGCTGGACAAGCTGCGGGTGTAGCGGTGGAATTCGGCGATGCAGCGGCGCACCCCGATGTCTGAACGGTCCCGGTGAGGTAGCGATGTGCCGAAGCATCAAGACGCTGCGGCCGCCGTACGCGGAGTCCGTGACCGACGAGGAGATCCGCGCCGCCGCGCTGCAGTACGTCCGCAAGGTCGCCGGGATGCGCACGCCCTCGCAGCGCAACGCGGCCGCGTTCGACGCGGCCGTGGCGGCGGTCGCCGTCGCGACCCAGCAGCTGCTCGACGACGTCTCGGTCGCCGCGCGCCCCTGACGGCGCCGCGTCGTCGTCGTGCCGTGATCAGGTCGGAGTTCGGCTACCGGGACGGGGTCCTCAGCGAGAGCCCGGAGCCGTTCAGCGTCCCGCCGCGCTTCGCCAAGCACATGATGGTCGTGGCCGATGTCGTCGACGGCGACCTCGACGCGGTCGCGGATGCCATCGAGGCGGCCTGGCAGCTGCAGCGCAGCGCCGACCGCTAGGGTCCACCGGTCCTGCGGCTGCCTGGCCCACCGAGCCGGTCGGGCGGCGAGTGCCGCTATCGACCGGTTCTTCCGGTGCCGTACCGTTGCCGGGTGGGGTCAGGCACGGGGCGACGCGTTCGGTCGGGACTGCACCGGCGCGTGCAGGTGGGCATCGCGACGGTGCTGACGGGCGGCACGCTGCTCCTGGTCGGCGGGTGTGTCGGCTCGGGGACGTCGGCGCGTCACCCGCGCACCGACGCCGGGACGGCGAGCCCGTCCGGCGCGGTGACACCGTCGGCGACCCCGTCCCCATCGGCCAGCCCCGTGCCTGCCGCCGAGCCGGGCGGCGGGTCGACGCTGTTCCCGTCCCACCGTCTGGTCATGTACTACGGCGCGGCGGGTACGACCGCGCTCGGCGTACTCGGTGACGCGCCGCCCGAGCAGGAGTGGGCCCGCGTGGCCCACACTGCCGCCCAGTACGCGGCTCCGGACGTGGTGACCGTGCCGACGTTCGAGCTGATCACCTGGGTGGAGCAGGGCAGCGCCGGGCCGGACGGCTCCTACGCGGTCCGCGTGCCGGACTCGACGATCGCCAGGTACTACGCCGTCGCGCACGCCCACCACGGCATGCTCGTGCTGGACATCCAACCCGGGCGGCACAACTTCCTCGAGCTGGCGAAGACGTTGTCCCGGTGGCTGGCGAAGCCGGACGTGGGCCTGGCGCTCGACCCGGAGTGGAAGCTGTACGGCGACCAGGTGCCGGACCGGCAGATCGGCCACACGGACGCCGCCGAGGTGAACGCCGTCTCGGCGTGGTTGTCGGACCTGGTGACCGCGCACCACCTGCCGCAGAAGCTGCTGCTGGTGCACAACTTCACCGGCCGGATGCTGCGTGACGAGCCGCACGTGGCCTTCCACGCGAACCTGGCGCTGACCGAGAACGGCGACGGGTTCGGCGGACGGTCCGACAAGCTCTACGACTACCACCTGCTGGCGCAGGACCCGCGGATGTGGCTCGGTTTCAAGCTGTTCTACCGGCAGGACCAGGACATGTACGCGCCCGCCGAGCTGCTCGCCCTGCCCCAGCCGCCGAACGTCGTGGACTACCAGTGAGGCCACCCATGACCCACCGGGTCCGCTCGCTGCGCACCGCCCTCGCCTGCGTCCTGCTGACGGGGGTGACCGCCTGCTCGTCGACGCCGCATCGCGGGCAGGCCGAGCGGCCCCGGCCGTCGGCCCCGACGACCGCCGCCCCGATGACGCTGACCAACGCCGACACCCCGACCGCCGCTGCGCTGACCGGTGTGCTGCTCACCGCAGCCGACGTCACGCGGCCGGTCGCACCGCCTGTCACCCCCACTGACCCGACCCCACCGACGTCCGCCACCCCGACAGCCGGCGCCACCGCGAGCCCGTCGCCGAGCCGATCCGCGACGACGGTCCCCACCGCCCGCCGGGTGACCGCGACACCGGTTCCCCCTGCCGACGACGCCCGCGTCCGCACGCTCCTCACCTGGTGCACCCACACCGCGTCGACGGAGGACGCCGCGCCCACGGTCTACGGACCACGGCTCACCGCCACCGGGCCGCACGGGCGGAACTTCGTCTACTCCTACGCGCGCACGCTTCCCGCGGGCACCGGCACCGAGGTAGCCGGCTACGCAGGGCGCCTCGCCCACTGCTGGAGTCACGTGCTGCTCCCGGTGATGGCCGCGACCCTCGACCCCCACATCGCCGACCTCACCCAGGACACCTCCGTCAGACGGCTGCCGGCCACCTCCCTCAGCTACGGCAGCGCCACCGCGGTGGAAGGGATCATCCACTGGCACCCGACGCCGGCGCAGACCGAGACGTCGGTCTACGACGTCGCGGTCGTGTTCGGCGCCCACAGCATGGTGACGCTGCTTGCCGGCGGCGCTGACGGGCTCACGACCGGGACCCCGCACCTCCAGGCCGACGTGGAGACCGTCGCCACGCGGATCCGTGCCGCCGAGCACCGCGGTCGCTAGCCGCAGCTGCCCGCTCGCGCAGCTCCGTCACGTGCCGTTCGGCGCTGCGGCCAGCCGAAGTACTCGGCCGGCTCGAGCCGTGGGGCTCCCACGATCCAGACAGTAGGGCCGAGGGTTCGACGCTGGTGTCGCGACCCGGGTGCCGGGGGAGCGGCCACCGGAGCCGCCCTCGCTCCGGCAGCGGCATCGACGCGGTCAGCCGCTGACCGCGCCCGGGCGGCCGCGGAACGGACCCGGGCGACGGGATCCTCGCGCAGGCCGAGCAGCGCGTCGAGCGCCTCGTCGACGAGGTGTCGAGCGGCGACCTTGGCCGCCATCTCGCGGACCCGCCACGCCTCGTCGCCCATCGCCCCCACGACCGCGGCCGCGGCCGCGTCGTCCCACGACCACAGCAGGCCGCGCAGCGCCCACACCCGTAACCAGTGGTCCGGGCCGGAGGCGCCTCCGACCACGGCCTCGCGTCCCTGCTCGTCGACAAGCGACGCGACGCTGCGTCGCGGACCGGGCCAGGTGGGGGACGCCACCCGCCGAGTGTCCCCGGCAGGTGCTGGAGCCGCCGCCGGTCGGGGGCTCAGCGTCGGCTGCGGGCGGCCAGCATCCGGCGTCCCTCGTCGGCACGGCTGGCCGCGGTCCGTCGTACGACGGCGTTCACTTCGGCGGGCCGGGTGGCCGCGACGACCCGGTCGGGGAAGTCGGCGCCCACGCCCACCAGGGGGAACATGAACTGGGGGATCGCCATGGCCGAGATCATGCCGTGGTGCCCGAGGTCCGGCAGCGCGGCGAGGAACCGGTCGGCGTACGACGCCAGCACGGCGTCCTGACCCCGCTGCCAGAACGCCCGGCCGACCATGCCCACCGCGGCGAGGGGCACCCGCGACATGGGCACGAGCGCGTCCCAGGCCTCGTCCTTGGCGCCCGGGTCCGGCTGCGCGGCGCGGGCCGCGAGCGCGCGCACCCAGGCGTCCGGGTCCGGGTCGGTCTCCTCGAGCTCGGCGACCGCGCGGCCGTCGTGCCGCCCCAGCGCGGCCAGCCGCACCTGCAGGTGCCAGCGCAGGTCGGGCTCGTCGGCTGCCGCGTCGGCCGCCGCGAGCTGCTCCTCGGTGACCGCGGTGCGGGCGAGCGTGCGCACCGCTTCGCGGCGCATGTGGTCGCCGCGCTCGACGATCGTCGCCGCCGTGGCCGCGACCGCGGCGAGCAGGGCGTCACGCTGGTCGTCCGGCGACCACAGGTCGGCTGCCTGCGCCGCCAGGCCCAGCACGGGCTCGACGAGTGACTGGGTGCGCTCGCCGGGGAGCAGCCGCGTCGCGCAGGAGACGAACTCGCGCGCGGAGATGTCGCCGCCGACCAGCATGCTCCCACGCCGTCGTGACGGCGACGGCGCGGGCGACCGCGGTGGGCAGCGCCGCCGCCGAGTCCAGCACGATCTGCCCGCGACGCGCTTGTCGGGGCGCACCGAGGCGAACGTGAGGTCCTCGTCGTTGAGAGATGCAGGTCGCCGTCCGCGAGGCCGGGCGGCGCGGTCGTGACCGCCCCGACGTCTCCACCGTGACGAGGCGTGCGCCGGACAGGCCTCCGTCGCGCTGGTCGTAGACACCGATGTCGAAGCGGTGCGGACGCGGCTCGGCGCCGTCCGGGCCGCCCGCGCGGACGGTGCACCCGCGCCGTCGCGCTCCAGCGCTGAGCCGGTCGGTGCCCGCCGTTTCGAGCCAGCCGCGGCCCAGCCGTGTCGAGGTCGCGGCCGCTCGCGCGGGCGATCTCGCCGACCAGGTCGTGCAGCGTCGTGTTGCCCCATGCGTGCCTGGCGAAGTAGTCGGGCAGGCCGGCGACGAACGCCTCCTCGCCCACCAGCGCCATCAGCTGCTTGCAGCACGCTGCGCCCTTGGGATAGGTGATCGTCGTCGAAGCTGGCTGCCGCCGTCGCAACGTCGCGCAATCGGCTGACGGATCGGGTGGGTGGCCGGCCCCTGATCGGCGGGGTAGGCGTCGAGCTTCGCGCCGGCCAGGAAGCTCGCCCAGGCGTCGGTGAACTCGGTTGCCCCGGCGGCGGCCCAGTGGCAGGCCCACTCGGCGAACGCCTCGTTGAGCCAGAGGTCGTCCCACCAGCGCATCGTGACGATGTTGCCGAACCACATGTGCGCCATCTCGTGCAGCAGCCGTCTTCGCGTTCCTCGCGCTCGGCGGCGGTCGGTGCCGCGCGCCGCAGAGAAGACGTCAGACCACGTCACGCAGCCGTAGTTCTCCATCGCACCGCCGATGTCCGGCATGAAGACCTGGTTGTAGCCTGCTGCGGGAACGGCATCGCGAACGCGCGCCGAAGAACTCCAATCCCTGCGCGCGTCACGGTGAACAGGTCGTCGGCGTCGCGGTCCAGCAGGGCGCGCAGCGACCGGCGGCAGTACAGGCCGAGGTCGAACCCGTCGATGGTCCGCCGTAGCTCGTGGAACGGTCCGGCGTTGACCACCGTGTTGTAGGTGGACAGGGGCGGGGTGTCGGCGAATCGCCCAGCGCCGGAGCTCACCGAGCTCCTCGATGTCGGGGTCGCCCGTGTTGCTGGTGACGGTCCAGGCCTCGGGGGCGGTCACGGTGAACGCGTGCACCCCCTTCAGGTCCGGCTGGTCGAAGCAGGCCCAGACATGGCGCGCCTCGTCCGGCTCGAAGGACGTCCAGACGTAGACCTGCCCGTCGGCGTGATCGACCGCGCGATGGACGCCCTTGCCCGTCGCGGTGTCGCTGGACAGACTCGACCCGAGCACGTTGTCCGCGGCGAGCCGCGGAGTTCGAGGCGCCCGTCGCGGGCGGGTGGCAGCGGAGTGTCGTTCAGTGTCGCGGTCACGACCCCGGCGGCGCAGTCCAGGAAGCTCGCCGCGCCGGGCGTCCGGCAGCGAAGCTGATCGTCGACGTGCAGCGCAGTTCCGGTCCGTCCCGCAAGGCCGCAGGTCGACGTCGATGTCGTAGCGCGCGACCTCGATCAGCTGAGCGCGCTCCCGCGCTTCGGCCTCGGTCAAGCGCGTGGTCCACGGCGCTCCCTCCGGCGGTTGACTCCGTCGTCCCCGCTCCCGCCCGTTCTAGCACCTGCGTCTCGGCCCCGAATGGCAGGACGTGCCCGAAGCGACGACGCGGTCGCGGTCGAGGAGGCCCCCCCCGCAGGCACCTCCGCGCGTCCGTCTCCGTTGCGTGGGGAGGATGTGTCGTGAGGTGACATGGCGGGAGGTCGTGGATGAAGGCGTGGACGGTGCGTCCCGGCGAGGCCGGCAGCGCGGCGATCAGCGATGTCGAGGAGCCGCCGGGCAGCGGGCCGGTGCTCGTCGACACGCTGGCGATCGGCGTCTGCGGCACCGACCGGGAGATCGCGACGGGGGAGTACGGCTGGGCGCCCGAGGGCCGCGACCGGCTGGTCCTGGGACACGAGTCCCTGGGACGGGTGGTCGAGGCCCCCCGGGGCAGTGGGTTCTCGACCGGCGACCTCGTGGCGGGCGTCGTGCGCCGCCCGGACCCGGTGCCGTGCGGGGCCTGTGCGGCCGGGCAGTTCGACATGTGCCGCAACGGCCGGTACACCGAGCGGGGCATCAAGGAGCTGGACGGCTACGGCGCAGAGCGGTGGACCGTCGAGCCGCACTACGCCGTACGCGTCGATCCAGCACTGGGACTGTGCGGTGTCCTCACGGAGCCGGCGAGCGTCGTGGCGAAGGCGTGGGAGCAGGTGGAGCAGATCGGCAACCGCGCCTGGTTCGACCCGCGCACCGCCCTGGTGACCGGCGCCGGGCCCATCGGCCTGCTGGCCGCCCTCATCGGCGTGCAGAAGGGTCTGGACGTCCACGTCCTCGACCGGGTCACCGACGGACCGAAGCCCGGGCTGGTCGCCGACCTGGGTGCGACGTACCACACCGGCACGGTGGCCGAGGTTGCCGAGCACACCGAGCCCGACGTGGTGATCGAGGGGACCGGGGTCGGGCAGCTGGTCTTCGACGCACTCAGGGCCACCGGCCCCTACGGGATCGTCTGCCTCACCGGCGTCTCGTCGAAGGGGCGCTCGCTCACCGTCGACGCCGGCGCCATCAACCGCGAGGTGGTGCTGGAGAACGACGCAGTGGTGGGGTCGGTGAACGCCAACCTGCGCCACTACCGCCAGGGGGCGGAGGCGCTGGCCGCAGCCGACCGCGGCTGGTTGGACCGGCTGATCACCCGCAAGGTCACCCTCGACACCTTCGACGAGGCGCTGCAGCCCCGCGCCGATGACGTGAAGACCGTCGTCTGCCTCGGGGACCTCGGTGGCTGAGGGCTCGCGACCGAGCAAGCCGCTCGAGGACTACGGCGTCATCGGGGACCTGCACACGCTCGCGCTCGTGGCCCGCGACGGCTCCATCGACTGGCTCTGCCTCCCGCGGTTCGACTCAGAAGCGTGCTTCGCCGCCCTGCTGCACGACGAGGGCGCCGGGCACTGGAGCCTCAGGCCGAGCGACCCGGGGGCGTCGGCCATCCGGGAGTACGTCGGCGACTCACTGGTGCTCCGCACCCGGTGGCGCACCGGCGACGGCGAGGTGACCGTCACCGACTTCATGCCACCTCGCGGGGAGGCCGCCGACGTGGTGCGCACCGTCGACGGCGTCTCCGGCCGGGTGGAGATGAGCACCGTGCTCGCGCTGCGGTTCGACTACGGGCGCATCGCGCCGTGGTGCGTCGGCTGGACGGCGACCTCGTGGCCGTCGCTGGCCCGGACGCCGTGTGGCTGCGGACGCCGGCGCCCGTCGATAACGACGACTTCACGACCACGGCAGACTTCAGCGTCGGCGAGGGCTTCCAGGTGCCG
>CAWIFV010000014.1:0-323196 GCA_963835405.1 uncultured Actinomycetota bacterium | reverse complement strand
GTCGAGGATCGGTCCACGTGGGGCGGTGAGGGCCACCGTGTGCAGCCGCTGCCGCTCCGCCATGGACGTGTACGACGTGCGGTCGAGCCCCTGCAGCTGGACCAGCCGGCCGCCGATCAGGGACAGCACGATCAGGCTGCCGATGAGGATGAGCTCGATCCGGCGGTGCGGGAGCGACCGCCGCGGCACCGGTCGGCGCCGCGGTCGCGGGCCGGGTGGAGCGGCGGGCATGGGCACAGCCTGCCGGTTCACCGTCGCGGTTTGTCGGTGCCGCGCCGGGTGGACTCGTGAGGCTTGTGTGACTTCTGAGAGTGCTGGATGTGAGACTGCTGGGTGCGGTCCGACCGCGAGTGGTGGCTCGGCTCGGCAGTGGGAGCCGGGGGCGGGGGCGCAGCCGCGGCGCGTGCCACACCCACGATCCGGCCGTGCTTGTGCAGGCGGACGAACGCCAGCGACTCGGTGGGCACCATGCCCAGTGCCCGCGCCCGGGCGGCGAGCGTGGCGGGATCCTCGCGCTGCTGCTCGGCGAGCCTCAGCTCCTGCTCGACGTCGGCCAGCCCGGCGGCGCGGTGCTGCAGCTCCTGGAGCCGGAAGGCGTCCTGCGCGGCGAGCGTGTGCAGCAGCAGCAGCGCCACCAGTCCGGTGGTCAGGATCAGGCCCACGAGGACCGCGAACGGCGTCCGGCCGGCGACGAGGGGGCGGGTGACGACCAGGCGCAGGGAGGGCCGGTTGGTCTCGGGACGCGGGAGCGCACGGGCGGCCCGGGCGGCCGCGGCGGCAGCGGGACTCATGCGGCGTCCCGGATCCGCTCGGCGGCACGCAGCCGGGCGGAGGCGGCGCGGGGGTTGGCGGCCACCTCCTCCTCGTCCGGGCGCTCGGCGCCGCGGGTGAGCAGCCGCAGCTGCGGGGCCGCCGAGTCCGGGACGACGGGAAGGTCCGGCGGCGCCGTGTCGGTGGCGCCCGCGACGAGAACGCGCTTGACCATCCGGTCCTCGAGCGAGTGGTAGGCGAGCACGACGATGCGACCGCCCACGCGAAGTGCGGCCACCGCGGCGGGTAGCGCGCGGGCGAGGGAGCCGAGCTCGTCGTTGACCTCGATCCGCAGCGCCTGGAAGGTGCGCTTCGCGGGATGCCCTCCGACCCGGCGGGTGGCCGCGGGAACGGCGTCGCGGACAAGCTCGGCCAACCGCGCGGAGGACGTCACCGGGTGGTGGGTGCGCTCCCGCACGATCGCGGCGGCGATGCGGCGGGCGAAGCGCTCCTCGCCGAACTCGGCGAGGACGCGGGCGAGACGCTCGGCCGGGTAAGTGTTGACGACGTCGGCGGCGGTCAGGGCGGCGGTCGGGTCCATGCGCATGTCCAGGGGGGTGTCGCGGGAGTAGGAGAAGCCGCGCGCGTCCTCGTCGAGCTGCAGCGAGGAGACGCCGAGGTCGAGCAGCGCTGCGTCGACCCGCTCGATCTCGCAGCCCCGCAGGACGTCGGGCAGCTCGTCGTAGACCGCGTGCACGAGCGTGACGCGCGAGCGGTAGGCCACGAGGCGGCCCTCCGAGCGCCGGAGCGCGTCGGGGTCCCGGTCCAGCCCGACGAGCCGCAGGTCCGGGTGGGCGGCCAGCAGCGCCGCGGCGTGCCCACCCAGGCCGAGCGTCGCGTCGACCAGGACGGCGCCGGGCCGGCCCAGGGCGGGGGCGAGCAGCTCGAGGACCCGGTCGCGCATGACGGGGACGTGCATGGCCCCGCTCACGACGGCACGACCAAGACGGTCACGGACGGGCGCTCCTCGATCTCGACGGGAACCTGAGACATCAGATGCTGACTTCGGGCCGGTATCGGGCTGGTGGACATCGGGCTGGTCGGGGGGCTCGGGCTGGTGGACGTGAGACTTGGTTCCCGCCCCCCACGCCTGGCGCCGGGGAAGGTGCGTCAGGTGCCGCGGGCGGGAGCCGAGCGTCACGTCCGGTCAGAAGACGCCGGGCAGCACCTCCTCGGACAGCGACGAGAACTGGTCCTCGGAGGCGGAGAGGTAGTCCTGCCAGGCCTGGGCGTCCCAGATCTCCACCCGGGTGTTGGCGCCGATCACCACGCACTCGCGGGTGAGGCCGGCGTAGTCACGCAGCGCGGGCGGCACGGTCACCCGCCCCTGCCGGTCGGGCACCTCGTCGTGGGCCGAGGCGAAGAAGACGCGGCTGTAGTCCCGAGCGCCCTTCGCGGTGAGGGGGGCCTCCCGCAGGCGCTCGGTGAGGCGGCCGAACTCGGCGTCCGCGAAGACGTAGAGGCATCGCTCCTGGCCCTTGGTGATCACGAGGCCCGCCGCCAGCTCGTCGCGGAACTTGGCAGGCAGCACGAGCCGGCCCTTCTCGTCGAGGCGCGGTGAGTAGGTGCCGAGGAACACCCCGCACCTCCCCGGTCGGTCGATGTCATGGCCCGGCGGGCCACGGTGCTGGACATCTCCCCCACGGCGGCCCACAGTACTCCACTTTCCTCCCCGGTCAACCATTTCCGCGGTTCGGCGCCCCACCTGCGCTCCCCAACCGCCCCGGCCGTCGGCGCCGGCCGACCCCTGGACCGGGAGAGACCGAGTCGTGCCGGAGTCGTGATCTGCGTCCGGCTGGAAACCGCGGGCGAACCTGTCAGACTCGGTGTGCGTGTCAGTGGCGAGGAAAGGGGCGCGAGTGCCGAGTCGCAGGGGGACCCGCATCGGTTTCGAGGAGATCGCCGAACGCGCGGGGCGGATCATCGACGCCGTCGAGCGGGTGATCCAGGGGAAGAACGACGCGGTCACGCTCGCGGTCACCGTGATGCTGGCCGAGGGACACGCGCTCATCGAGGACGTGCCGGGCGTCGGCAAGACGATGCTCGCCAAGGCGCTGGCCCGGTCGGTGGACTGCTCGGTACGCCGGATCCAGTTCACGCCGGACCTGCTGCCGAGCGACGTGACCGGCGTCTCGGTGTGGAACCAGGACGTCCGGGAGTTCGAGTTCAAGCCCGGGGCGATCTTCGCCAACATCGTCGTCGGCGACGAGATCAACCGCGCCTCCCCCAAGACGCAGTCGGCGCTGCTCGAGTGCATGGAGGAGCGGCACGTGACCGTCGACGGCGTGACCTATCCGCTGGACCCGCCGTTCATGGTGCTCGCGACGCAGAACCCGGTCGAGATGGAAGGCACCTACCCGCTGCCCGAGGCCCAGCGGGACCGGTTCACCGCTCGCCTCGCCATCGGCTACCCCTCTCCCGAGGCCGAGCTCGAGATGATCGACCAGCACGGCGGCGGGTCCCCGCTCGACGACCTGGAGCCGGTGTCGGACGCCCTGGAGGTGGCGAAGCTCGTCGAGGCGGTGCGGTCGGTGCACGTCGCCGAGTCCGTTCGCCGCTACGCCATCGACATCGTCACCGCGACCCGGGACAACCGCGACCTGCGGCTCGGCGCCTCCCCCCGCGCGACGTTGCACCTGCTGCGCACCGGGCGGGCCGCAGCCGCGCTCGAGGGCCGCGACTACGTGCTGCCGGACGACCTGCAGGCGCTGGCGGTGCCGGTCCTCGCTCACCGGCTGCTGCTGTCGGCCGAGGCCCAGGTGGCCCGGCGTACGCCGGCGGCGGTGGTCACGGACATCGTGGCCTCGGTCCCGGTGCCGACCGCTGACGCCGGGTCCCGGCCGCGCCCGGCGAGGCAGAGCCGGAGCCGCTGACGGTGCTGGGGCTCAACCAGGTCCTCAGCGGCCTGACCGTCCGGGGGCGGTGCCTGCTGGCCGCGGGCGTGGCCGCGGTCGTCTGCGCCGCGGTCGTCAACGAGATCAACGTGCTGCGGATCGGGCTGTTCCTTGTCGCGCTTCCGCTGCTCTCCTACGCGATGGTCGCCCGGACCCGCTACCGGCTCGACCTGCACCCGCCGGCTCGACCCGGTCCGGGTCGATGCCGGCCGGACCGCGCAGGTCCGGCTGCGGCTGCAGAACGTCTCCCGGCTGCCCACCGGGCTGATGCTCGCCGAGGACACCGTCCCGTACATGCTCGGGAGCCGGCCGCGGTTCGTGCTCGACCGCGTGCTGCCGCAGCGCTCGGTGGACGTCGACTACGCCGTGCGCTCCGCAGCTGCGCGGGCGCTACCGGGTCGGCCCGCTGACCGTCCGGCTGACCGACCCGTTCGGGCTGTGCGAGCTGACCCGCTCCTTCGCCGCCGCGGACACCCTCGTCGTCACTCCCGTGGTCGTCCCGCTGCCCGACGTCCGGCTCGGCGGCGACTGGGCCGGGGCGGGCGAGAGCCGGGCGCGGTCCGTCGCCACCTCCGGCGAGGACGACGCCGCGACCCGCCAGTACCGGCAGGGCGACGACCTGCGCCGCATCCATTGGCGGTCCACCGCCCGGTTCGGGCGAGCTGATGGTGCGCCGCGAGGAGCAGCCCTGGCAGAGCCGCGCGGTGCTGCTCCTCGACTGCCGCGGCTCCGCGCACCACGGCGACGGACCGGTGTCGTCCCTGGAGTGGGCGATCTCGGCGGCGGCGTCGATCGGGCTGCACCTCGCCCGTGGCGGATTCGCGATGCGCGTCGTCACCGACTCCGGCGACGACCTCACCGCGGCCGCGACCGGAGGGGACACGTTCGACAGCGTGCTGCTCGACGGGCTCGCGGTGCGCCACGCCTCCCCGGCCGCCGGTCTCACGGCGGGAGTGGCCGCGGTTCACCGCGGTGGCGGCGAGGAGCTGCTCGTGGCCGTGGTCGGGCCGCTGTCGTCGGAGGATGCGCAGACGCTGGCCCGCACTGCCCACGGCGGGCCCTCGATCGGCGTCGCGTTCGTGCTCGACACCGGGTCCTGGGCGACACTCGCGCCGCGTGCCGCTGCCGCGACCGCCCAGGCGCACGCGGACACCTGCGAGGTGCTCGCCGCGGCCGGCTGGCGGGTGGTCCCGGTGCGCGCCGGCGCCTCCCTGGCCGAGCTGTGGCCGGCCACCGGAGCCGGGCCGGCGGCCGCGGCCGGCCGCGAGGCGGCACGGCTGTCGATCGGGGCGACGGCATGACCGGCCAGACCCGGCTCGCGCTCCAGTCCGGTGTCGCCACCGTCGCGGCGGCGTTCGCCCTGCACAACGTCTTCGCCGGCTGGGGATGGCTGCTGCCGGTGGCCGGAGCAGTCGCCGTCGTGGCCGTCGTCAGCGAGATGGTCCGGCGTTCGCCGGTGCCGAGCGGCGCTCGGTCCGATCCTGGCCGCCGCCGGTGTGCTCGGCTACCTGACGGCGCTCTACGCGGTCGCCGGCGGCGTACTGGCACGTCATCCCGACCGGAGCCTCACTCGACCGGCTGGACGCGATCGCCCAGGCCGGGTTCCACGACATCCGGACACTGCGGCCCGCCGGTCCCGACGCACGACGGGCTGGTGCTGATCGCGACGGTCGGCGTGGCCGCCATCGCCCTGGTCGTCGACCTGTTCGCGGTGACGATGCGCCGGGCCGCCGTCGCCGGGCTGCCGCTGCTGGCGCTGTTCGCCGTGGGCACCTCGGTCGCGAAGCACGGCGCCGGTTGGCTCGCCTTCGTCATCGGTGCCACCGGCTACCTCTGGCTGCTCCTGGCCGACGCCCGCGACCGGCTCGCCCGGTGGGGACGCCCGCAGGGCCACGCGCGAGGGCGGCCAGCCGCGGTTCAACTGGTCGACCAACGAGGTCGTGCCGTCACCGCTGTCGGTGCTCGGCCGCCGGATCGGGCTCGTCGGCGATCGCCATCGCCGTCGTCCTGCCCGCTGATGATCCCCGGGCTGCGCGGCGGGGTGCCGCACGGCGGCGGTGGCGGTTTCGGGTTCGGGGACGGCTCCCGGGCGGCGGTGACGGTGAACCCGATCGTGTCCATCCAGGCCCAGCTCAACAGCCCGGAGGCCCGGCCGGTCCTGTCCGTGCGCACCACCGCCGACAGTCCCGGCTACCTGCGGATGACGGCGCTCGACCGCTTCGAGGGCTCGACGTTCCAGCCGTCGACCCTGCAGGCGCCGGCGGAGGCCGCGGTCAGCGAAGGCATCGGGGCGGCGACCCTTCCGGGCGGCGCATCGCGAGTCGACGCAGGTCCAGGTCGAGGGTCTGGATGTCCGATGGCTGCCGCTGCCGACGCAGGTCGTCTCGGTCTCGGTGGACGGCGACTGGCGCTACGACCCCGGCAGCAACACCGTGTTCTCGGCGCGGACGGACACCCGCGGCCTGAGCTACTCGGCCGTCGAGCGTGCCCCCCGAGCCGACCGCGGCCGAGCTGCGCGCAGTCGCCGGCCGTCACCGTGCCCGACGACGAGACGGTCGCAACCGCCCTGCACGTGCCCGACTCGGTCCCCGCAGGTCGCGCGCGCTGGCCGCGGACATCACCCGCGACGCGACGACGCCGTACGACAAGGCGGTGGAGATCCAGCGTATCTCACCTCGTCGAACGTCCTTCCTACGACGTGACGGTGCAGCCCGCCGCCAGCGCCGAACGCGCTCGCCGACGTTCCTGCTCGAGACCCGGCGGGGGTTCTGCCAGCAGTACGCCGCGGCCATGGCCGTCATCGCCCGCATCGAAGGCATCCCGGCCCGGGTCGCGGTCGGCTTCACCGCCGGGCAGCACCAGACCGACGGCTCCTACCTGGTCACCACCCACGACGCGCACGCCTGGCCGGAGCTCTACTTCAGCGGCTTCGGCTGGCTGCGCCTTCGAGCCGACGCCGCGGGCGCGACGGCCAGGCGGTCACGCCCGACTACACGATCCCGGCCACGGACCCGACCGGGCCCGGCACGGGTCCGGACGCGAACGGCGGCACCGACGGCGGTGCAACGGCGGCCCGACGGCAAGCAGCCCGGGACGAGCAAGAACTCACCGGCTCGACGCCCAGCTCGACGCGCACGGCCCGGCGGCCGGCACCGCCGACACCCCGGTCGCGAGCGCGGGCTGTCGCCGCCGGTCGTCTGTCGGCTGGGTCGTCGCCGGGATCGCTCCTCGTCCTGCTGTCCGCGCCGGTGGTCGTCCGGTCCTGGACCCGGCGCCGCCGGTGGCGGGGCGCGGAGACCCCGGCCGCCGAGGCGACCGCCGCGTGGGCGGAGCTGCGGGCAAGCGCGATCGACGCCCGCGTCGGCTGGCTCGACGGGCTGTCCCCCCGGGCCAGCGCCCGGCTGCTCCGGGCCGAGGCGGGCGGGCTGGCGACCGCCGAGATCAGGCGCGCTCGACCGGCTGGTCGCAGGCCGTGCAGCGGGCCTGGTACGCCCCGTCCGGCTCGCTCCCGGCCGGGACCGACCTCGCGCGACGACGTCGACCTGATCCGCACCGCGCTGCTCACCGAGTCGGCGGCTAGGCCGCCGGCTGGTGCTGCGGCTGTGGCCGCGGTCCACCCTGCGCGATGCTCGGGCCGTCACCGCTCGGCTCGGTGACGCTGCTCGACGCCGCCGACCTGGCTCGGTGCCCGGCGCACGGGCCCGGCTGCGCCACGCGCGCTCGGCTGAGACGCGCTTCCGGGTCGCCGGCGTCAGCGGCCGTCCTGGCGCCGCTGCCACCGCTGCTCGAGCGCGGGACTTGATGCCCTCCTCGCGGCCGGCGCTTGCGGGGGGCGGACGCAGCGGCGGCGGGCTCGGCCACCACCGGCCGCGGCCGGATCGACACGACGAGCCAGGCGCCGGCGAGCATGAACAGGAAGCCCGACGACGCCGAGGATGACACCGAGCACCGCGTCGCCCCCCTGGACCACGACGCCGGCGACGAGAAGCCCGAGCCCGGCGACCACGACGAGCACGGCGCGGACGACCCGGCGGCGGCGCACGCTGCGCAGGTCCCGCGCCCGCCAGCTGTGGGCGAACTTCGGGTCCTCGGCATAGAGCGCCTGCTCGATCTGCTCGAGCAGGCGCTGCTCGTGCTCGGAGAGCGGCACCGGCTCCTCCAGAAGGCGTGGACTCCCGCTAAGGATACGAGCGCGTCGACCGCTTCGGGAAGCGAAGCCGGGACAACCGGTCTCCGATCACGGCGGCGGCGTCCGCTCCCGTCCGGCCCGGCTCCACGAGGGTCGCCGGCCGCACCGCACCGGCGCCGAACCGGGCGGCCGCCCGGTCCGCCGCCTGCTCCGCCGCCCGCCACTCCGTCGTCCGCCGCCGCTCAGCGCGAGCTGCCGCGGCGTGCTCGTCCCCGACGGCCAGCCCCTCGACCCGGACGCCGACCAGCCGGATGCGCGCCCGCTCCAGCCCGAGGGCGTCGTAGAGCGCCCGGGCGGTCTCGTAGACCACCCGTGCGACGTCGGTCGGCTCCGGGAGGGTCTTGCGACCGGGTGATCGTCGTGAAGTCGGCGAAGCGCACCTTGATCGCCACCGTCCGGCCCGACCTGCCCGGTGGCGCGCAGCCGGGCCGCGGTCCGCTCCGACAGGCGCAGCAGCTCGCGGCGTACCACCGCCGGGTCGTCGACGTCCCGGGCGAAGGTCTCCTCGGCGCCGATGCTCTTGTCCGGCTCGTGCGGGACGACCGCCGCGCTCGTCGCGGCCCCAGGCCAGCGCGGACAGGTGCGCGCCGGCGGCCGTGCCCGAGCGCCCGCTGCAGGGTCGCGGCGCGGGGTCGCGGCGATGTCGCCGATCGTGCGCAGCCCCAGGCGGGTCAGCGCCTCCTCGGTCTTCTCGCCCACGCCCCACAGCGCGCCGACCGGCAGCGGGTGCAGGAACGCGACCACGTCGGTCGCGCGGGACGACGAGCAGCCCGTCCGGCTTGGCCCGCGCCGAGGCGAGCTTGGCGACGAACTTCGTCGCGGCGACACCCGACCGAGCAGGTGATGCCCTGCTCGTCGGCGACCCGGGCGCGGATCAGCTCGCCGATCTGCCGCGGGCGGCCGAGCCGGCGCGGGCGCCCGGCGACGTCGAGGAACGCCTCGTCGAGCGCCAGCGGCTCGACCAGCGGGGTGACCGACCGGAAGACCTCCATGCACCCCGCGCGAGGCCTCGGCGTAGTCGTCGTGGTCGGGCGGGATCACCGTGGCGTGCGGGCAGAGCCGCCGGGCCCGCGACATCGGCATCGCGCTGTGGACGCCGAACGCCCGCGCCTCGTAGGTGGCCGACAGGACGACGCGCGCGGGAGCCCAGCCCGCCGACGATGACCGGCGTGCCGACGAGCTCGGGGCGGCTGCGCAGCTCGACCGAGGCGTAGAAGGCGTCCATGTCGACGTGCAGCACGCCGCACCCGGTGTCGTCGCGCGCCGATCGCCGGCCGCGCGTCCGTCCGCTGCAGCTGCCGCCGGCTCATGCCCCCACCTCGACCCGGCCGGGGTCAGCCGCGATCGGCGAGCACGTGCAGCTGCGTCGCGACCGCCGAGATAGTCGGTGCGCTCGGCGACCGCGCGCTCGAGCGCGAGCAGGTCGTCGACCGCGGCCGGGTCGCCGTCGAGCAGCGCCGCCGGCACGATGTCGGTGAAGACGCGGACGCCGTGCACGACGCGCGAGGTCGCAGCCCGCCGGCCTCGAGCAGCTGCCGCAGCTCGTCCAGGGTGAACCGGCGCGCCAGCGGATCGCCGGAGCCGACCGCGCCCGCGGCGTCGGTCGAGCAGCCGGCGCGGCCGCACCGAGGCGGCCGGCGGCAACCCGCGCGACGCACCGCCGCCGTCCGGTTGGCGGCGAGGACGCTCGCCACCCCGCCGGGCCGCAGCGCGGCGGCGATCGACGCGCAGCGCCTCGGCGGGGTCGTCGACGACCTCCAGCACGCTGTGGCAGAGCACGACGTCGAACTCACCGGCGGGCACCAGGCCGGACAGCTCGGTCGCGTCTCCCTGGACCGCCCGAACCTGCGCCGAGCCACCCGCGTCTCGCCACGCGCCGCTCCAGCGCGGCGAGCGAGTCCGGGCTCGGGTCGACGACCGTGACATGGTGGCCGAGCTGCGCCAGCGGCACCGCGAAGCCGCCGCTGCCACCACCGGCGTCGAGCACCCGCAGCGGTCCGTCGGCCGCATCGAGGTCGGCGAGGGCGGCGCGCAGGTAGTCCCAGACGACAGCGGTGCGGACCGTCGTACGCGTGCGCGGGGACGACGGTGCGGCCATGGCGGCCAGCGTACGACCGGCGTCAGCCGATGCGGCGCACCCTGACCGTGAACGACCCGTCGTCGTCCCAGCGCTGCGGGTCGTTCACCGAGACGGTCAGCGGCAGCGGCGCGTCGGGAGTGATGACACGGACGTAGCGATGATGCGGGTCGCAGCGCACTCCGGCCGGTGCGCGCCCGCCAGTGGTGACTGTCCGCCGCCCACAGGTCGAGCAGTCCCCGGGTGGCGCGGGTCTCCCCCGGCGCGTGCCGGGACCACTCGCCGGCGGCCCTGCTGCACGCCGCGTCCGCGCGGTGGCCCCGGGCGCCGTCGTAGTGGTAGGTGCCGGTGACCACGACTTTGTACCGGGCATCCGCGAGCAGCTTGTACCGGGCGGGCGGGTCCGCATCGCGCGCCGACACGGTCATCGACTGCTTCTCGCCCAGCTCCGACACCGTGACCAGCGGCGGGTCCATCGGCGGGCGCACCTCGCCGGTCCAGAACGAGGTCTTGCGCATGGCGCCTGACCAGTCGAGCGAGAGGTGTATGTGGTCGACGTGGCAGGCGGTCGCGCCGGAGCACGAGTAGGGCTCCCAGCCGCCGCTCCACGAGCCCCAGATCCGCTTGTTCCAGATGACGTACATGATCCCGAGCCGGCGCACCATCGCATCGGCCTCGCCACTCGCGTCGGCCGCGAACAGCCAGTGCAGGAACGCCCTGCCCTGCGCCCGCTGCCGGTCGTTGCGGTGATCGACGCCCCAGTCGACCGCCCGCCCGTCGTAGTGCTCGCTGCGGTCGGAGCCGCAGGACCGGGTCAGCGACACGATCGCGGTGCCGGCGTAGGTCGAGGTCAGCAGGTCGGCCAGCGCCTGCGTTCCCGGCCGGACCGTCGGCTCGCAGAACGTCTGGGGCTGGTACGGCGGCATCGACTCGATCGCGACCGGCAACACCACCGACGCGGTCGGCACGACCGCGGCGGCCGGCGACGCCACCAGCGCCACGAGGGTCGAGGCGAGCGCCGACACCGCCGCCACGACGGCCGGGGGGCGCGCACGCCAAAGCCCGCGGCGACGTGCGGACATCAGCGGCCTCGGCAATGGTCGGGGGTCGTTCCCTGATGACCTCGACGCCCGGCGGCTGGTGGTGAAGCGTCGATCCGGGTGAACGCAGACAGCCGGGACCGGCACCAATCCGGACATATCGGTAGAGCGGGACCGGCCCCGTCAGCCGCGACCGGCCCAGGCGAGGCACGGCCGTCAGCCGCCGGAGCTGCCGGGGCTGGAGTGCCAGAGCTTGCGCGGCGGGCCACCGGGAGCGGGACCGGCCGGCGCGACGTCGGCGTACGGCGAGGTCGCGAAGCCGCTGGCGTAGACGCGGGCACTTCCCCCCACGGGTCGGGCGCCGACCGGCGGGGTGGTCATCACCGGGCGGGTCGAGCGGCTCTCCGCCGCGCCGTGCACCGCGGCGTCGGTGGCGACGACCGGCCGCCGCATCTGCGCCTCCACCGCAGCGAGCCCACCCGTCTCCCACGCCGAACGCAGCACGGACAGCTCCCACGCCGCCGTCGCGTTGAGCGAGATCCCACGCGGTCCGGTCCGGCGGACGGTGCCGCGGATGACGAGCAGCCACGAGTGGAAGACGGTGGCGGCGTAACCAGCCTGGGCGTCCTCGAACAGCGTCGCGTCGACCGGTCCGGTGGTGTCGTCGAGGGTGACGAAGACGACGCGCCGCCCGGAGCGGATCGGCGGGGTCTGCGTGGCGACCTTCACACCGGCGACGAGCACGTCGGCGCGGCTGCGGCACCGCAGGAGGTCACGCGCCCGGGTGACACCGAGGGCGGCGAGGAACGGCTCGTAGCAGGACAGCACGTGCCGGGACGCGTCGAGCCCGAGCACCTCGAGCTCGGCCCGGACCTGCTCGGCGACGGTCAGCTCCGGCAGGCCGGTGACAGTCGTGGTGTCCGGCGCGTCGCCGAGGTCGAATGCCAGCTGCGCGTCGACCGGCCGCACCTCGGCCGCCGCCTGCGACTGCGCCGCCGCGGCAGCTCGCACGCCGGCGCTCCCGGTCGCTTGCGGCCGACCCCGGGCCACGGCGGCGCCTGCGGCCCTGCCGGCCCGGCCGGCCCGCGAGCTGCTTGCGCGGCGGATGGACGTGGCGTAACGAGCCAAGTCCGCCACCTGGAGGAGGAGGTCGCGGCGGGTCACCGTGCCACGACGCTTCACCGGCAGCGTCGACCCGATGCCGTAGAGCGCGTCGAAACCGCCGGCGAGCACGAGCCGCTCGACGATCGGTCGGGAGACGCTGGCGCGGTGCCAGAAGTCCGACAGCGAGCCGTAGGGACGACCGGCGACGATCCGCGCGATCTCGTCGTCGTTGATGCCCTTCACGTCCGACAGCGCGAGCCGGATGCCGTAGCGCTGACCGGCCGTCTTCCATGCGGGTTCCGGCGGCGCACCGAGGATCGCGGGCGGCGGCTCGTCGTACGTCGCCATCCGCTCGACCGTGTAGTCGGACACGCTGACGTTGACGTCGAGCGGCAGGATCGCGATGCCGAACTGGCGCGCGTCGTCGAGGATCAGCCGCTTCGGGTACATGCCGGGGTCGTGGGTCAGCACCCCGGCGAGGAACGCCGCGGTGTGGTGCGCCTTGAGCCACGCGGACTGGTACGTCGGCAGCGCGAACGCCGCCGCGTGCGCCTTGCAGAACCCGAACGACGCGAACGCCTTGAGCACCGCCCAGGCCCGCTCGACCGTGTCGAGGTCGTAGCCGGCCCGCCCATTTCTCGGACGCAGCGCGGTCGGGATGAACCAGGCCTGCACGTCGGCCTGCCCGTCCGGATCGCCGAGTGCGCGCCGCGCCTCGTCGGCCTCGGCGAGCGAGCAGCCGGTCAGCGTCGCAATGATCTCGAGCACCTGCTCGTGGAAGACGACGACGCCGCAGGTCTGCTCGAGCGCGTCGTGCAGGTCCGGGTGCAGGAACCGCGGCGGCTTCCAGCCCTGCCGGGCTTCGAGGAACGGCGTCACCATGTCGCTCTTCACCGGACCGGGGCGGAACAGCGAGATGTCGGTGATGATGTCGGCGAACGTCTCGGGCGCGAACTTGCCGACGAGCTCGCGTTGACCCGGCGACTCGATCTGGAACATGCCGAGCGTGCGCGTCGACTGGATGAGCGCGAACGTCTCCGGGTCGTCACGCGGGACGGCGTCGATGTCGACGTCGACACCGTCGACCCGGCGTACCTCTTCTATGGCGTGCGCGATCGCGGACTGCATCCGGATGCCGAGGACGTCGAGCTTGAGCAGCCCGAGCTCCTCGACGTCGTCCTTGTCGAACTGGCTCATCGGGAAGCCGAGCCAGCTCGCCTCCACCGGCGTCCGGTCGAGCAGCGTCAGGTCGGACAGCAGCACGCCGCACGGGTGCAGCGCGACGTGCCGGGGCAGCCCGTCGAGCCGCTCGGCCAGCGAGAACAGCAGCTCCAGCTGCTTCGTCCGGCCCAAGGCGCTCGCCCGCAGCTCCGGCAGGTCCTGCAACGCCGCCTTGATCTGGCTGGCCCGGATGTGCGGGAACGACTTGGCAACCGCGTCGATCTCGTCCAGCGGGAGACCGAGCGCGGCACCGGTGTCGCGCAGTGCGTGCCGGGCGCGGTAGGTGTCCATCATCGACACGCATGCGCACCGCTCGGCGCCGTAGCGGTCGAGGATCTTCTCGTAGACGTCGGCGCGCCGCGCCGACTCGACGTCGAGGTCGACGTCGGGCAGCGCCTTGCGCAACGGCGAGAGGAACCGCTCCATGAGCAGCCGGTGCTCGAGCGGATCGACGTCGGAGACGCCGAGGAGGTAGTTGACGAGGCTGCCCGCGCCCGACCCGCGTGCCGCGCACCGCACGCCCATCTCCTTCACGAGCCCGACGACGTCGGCGATGGTGAGGAAGTACGTCGGGTAGCCGAGCCGCGCGATGACGTCGAGCTCGTCGTCGAGCCGCTGCCGCACCGGCGGGGTGAGCGCCATCGCCCGCCGGCCGAGCCCCGCCTCGCACCGCTTCCGGAGGATGCTGTCGGCGTCGTCACCGGCATCCGTCATGAGCTCGGGGAAGTGGACCGCGCCCAGACCGAGGTCGCCGCGTGGGTCGAGGACGCATCGGTCGGCCAGCCGCCGGGTGGCCGCGAGCAGGTCCCGCGCCGCGCGCTCCCCCGCTCCCGCGGCGGCGGCGACCTCCACCGCGACGGCACCCATCTCCTTGCCGCTCTTGAGGTAGGCCTCGGCATTGGTCCGGTCGAGGTGGCGCGGGTCGAGCGCGACCAGCCGGCGGGCGGCGTCGAGCACGTCGAGGACCGGGCCGTCCCCCCGGTCGGCGCTCCGCACCGCGTTGGTGAGGACGACGGGCGCCCCGATCTCCGTCGCCCAGGCGAGCATCCGCCCGGCCCGGGCGGCGTCCCCGGGCCCGCGGTGGTCGACGACCTCGACGACCAGGTCGTGCGGCTCGAGCCCGGCTGCGAGGAGTGTCGCGCGCCAGCGGTCGAACGCCGCCCGGGCCCGGTCCGGCCGGCGGGCCGCGACCGCCCGGCCGACGTCGGAGTCCGGCCCGAGCAGGACGACCAGACCCGCGGCGTGGGCGGCGACCAGGTCGGGCGTCGTCACCGGCCGGCCACGCTCCCCCGCGAGATGCGTCGCGCTGACGAGCCGGCACAGCGACCCCCACCCCTGCTTGTCCCGCGCCAGCACGGTGATGCGAGGAAGCCGGTGATCCGTGAACGCCCCTCCGCGCGCAGGGCTGGACCGCCGTCGGGCGGCGTTCTCGGTCGCCTTGCCCGACGGCGTTCCAGCTCCCACGCCTACAGCGAGGTTCACGCCGAGGATGGGGCGAAGACCGAGACGCATGCAGGCGGTGAGGAACTTGACCGCGCCGTAGACACCGTCGCGGTCGGTCAGCGCGACCGTGTCCATGCCGTGGTCGGCCGCCCGCTCGACGAGGGCCGCCGGGTGGGTGGCGCCGTGCCGCAGGGAGTAGCCGGACGCGACGTGGAGGTGGACGAAGGGATCGGTCATGGGGCGGACGGATCACCCGGCCCGGTCGAGGGAGGCGTCCGGGAGCAGGCCCAGCATGGTCTCGACAAGGGCGAGGAACGTGCGGACGTCACGCAGCAGGTCGTCGGCCTCGCGCGGGGTGACGGCGGTGCGCAGCCCGGCGAGCGCGGCCGCGCGCTTGGCCGCGCCGGCGGCGAAGAACGTCGCCCACTCCCCGAGCTCGGGGGCGACCGCGGTGAGGAGCACCCACGCGCTGGTCGGCCGCCGGGCGCGCGCGTCGTCGGGCCGGGCCCGGGCGGCGAGGACCGCGGCCGCCGCCCGCAGCGCGGCGAGATGAGCGGTGGCGTAGCGCTCCGCGGGCGTCTCCGCCCGCTCCGCCTCACGCAACGCGCTGCGCGCGGTCACGAGCAGCCGCAGGGCGGTCGGCGCCGACCGGCGGTCATGGGTGATCACAGGCATCCGGACACCTCCTCAGTCCAGAACGGCCGCGACGGTCCACCGGCCGGTGGACCAGCAGAAGCAGAGGTCGACGACCGCGACCGACCGGCCGGCAGCCGCCGCCTCGACCCGCCACAGCTCGTGCTCGTCGTCGGCGACCCCGAGCACGGGACCGGTGACTCGGGTCCGGCGCCGTCGTCGCGCTCCCACCACGCCGTCGTCTCCCACCAGTGCGCCAGCACGGCCAGCACGCGGTACCGGCGGCCCCGGCGGACGAACGCGGCGGGCTCGTCGTCGCGACGCTCGACGTCGACCGGCTCGTCGTAGCGTCGGGCGAGGGATGCAGGCATGACGGACTCCCCTCGACTGGCAGCCGGGGAAGGCGGGCTGCTGGTGGCCGGTGTTGGCGGCCCTGCTGGTGGCCTCGGACCGGGCGCTTCGCGTCGCTTCCCCACGACGGAAGCCCCCGGCCCGAGTACCGTGATCGAACATACGTTCGATGACCCAGGTCCGTCAAGGGGTGCGTCGACGCCAGTGGAAAACAGCTGCGGCGCGAGCGCTGCGCGGTGTCAGCGGGGCCGGAAGAACCGGCCGAGCCAGCGCAACCAGCCGGGCCACAGCTGCAGCCACTGCCAGTCGCTGATGGGAGCCGCGTAGGCCGACGGGTCGTCGGCGGAGAGCGAGTCGAGGTGGATACCCCGCCGTACGACGAACTCGCGGAGCCGCTCGAGGAGCACCTCCCGCTGGTCGACGTCGGTCGGCTGCAGGCTCACGCGTCCGTGCTCGACCGATGCGCCGATGGCCTTGCCCTCGTCGGTGTAGAAGTCGAGCTCGTCGTCCTCGATGTAGTAGACGTGCGTCTTGCGTTCGGCGGCGTCGACCGAGAAGTACGCCGCGACGTCGCCGCTGCGCCGGTCGACCGCGAAGACGAAGGGATCGTCGTCGCCGAAGCGTTCGGCGGCATGAACGACGGTCAACGCGTCGAGCCGCCTCGTCGCGGCGAGCCCACCGAGAGCGACGCCCGCGTAGACCAGTGAGTGACCCGCACCGAGGAGCACCCGCGACCAGAGCACCGACTCCGGTGCGATCGAGAAGAGCAAGGTGTGGCCCGACGTCTGCGCGAACGCCGACAACGCAGTGAGCCCGAACACCCAGCCGGTCGCCGACCGAAGCCACCCCGCCGGCTCGCGCGACACCAGGAGCCACGCGACGAGCGCCCCGGCCGCGAGCGCGAGGAGGACGCCCACACCGTCGCCGCCGTCGCCGAGGGTGATGAGGATGTCGCCGGCCCACGCGGCGCCGGTCGGATAGCCGAGGTGGTCGTTCTGCGCCCACTCGATCATGCCGGCGGCCACGGCGACGACGATGCGGATCAACGCGCCGATGAGCAGGACGACGGCGAGGCTCCGTCCGATCCGGGGCATCGACTCCGTCATGTCGCGCACCCTAGATCCTCACCCCTGCCGGGTAGGCCCCGGCCGGGATCGGCACCGCCACCGCTTCAGTCGAGACAGAACTCGTTGCCCTCGATGTCCTGCATCACGATGCACGACTCGTCGACGCCGTCCGCGCGCAGCAGCCGCACGCGAACCGCGCCGAGCGCGACCAGCCGCGCGCACTCGGCCTCGAGCGTGGCCAGGCGCTCTGCACCCACGAGCCCGCTACCGACCCGCACGTCGAGATGCAGCCGGTTCTTGACGACCTTGCCTTCGGGAACGCGCTGGAAGAACAGGCGCGGACCCGCACCTGAGGGATCGACGCAGGCGAACCGTGCACCCTGACGCTCAGGCGGCAGCGACCGATCGAACTCGTCCCACGTGGCGAACCCCTCCGGTGGTGGCGGTACGACGTAGCCCAGCACGTCACACCAGAAACGAGCGAGGCGCTCGGGCTCGGCACAGTCGAAGGTGACCTGGAACTGCTTGACCGACGCCATCGGTCCACCGTAGTGGCGCGGCAGCACGTCGGACCGCGAAGTGTTGACGATCCGAGGCGCTATGACGCCACCGATCGACAACACTTGCCCGTCTCGGCAGCGGTCGGGGGTCGGGGGTCGGCGGGGGCGTTACGGTCGTGCCGTGCATCCCAACGCCGAACGGGTCGAGGCGGCCCTGCGCGCCGCCGGGATCGATGCCGAGATCCGGGAGTTCAGCGCGTCGACCCGCACCGCGGCGGACGCCGCCGCCGCGCTCGGGGTGCCCGTCGGCGCGATCGTGAAGTCGCTGGTCTTCGCGGCCGACGGCGACCCCATCCTCGTGCTCGCCAGCGGCGACCACCAGGTCGACACCACCGCCGTCGCGCACGCGGTCGGCGCCGCGCACGTCGGCAGGGCGGACGCCGACCTCGTCCGCGATGCGACCGGCTTCCCGATCGGCGGGGTCGCTCCGGTCGGTCACCCGCACCCGATCCGCACCGTGATCGACACCCACCTCGCGACCTTCGACCTGCTCTGGGCCGCGGCGGGCACGCCCAACACCGTCTTCGCGACGACGTACGACGACCTGGCGCGGGCAGCGGCCGCGACACCCGCCGACGTGGCGGCCACGTGACGGACGATCCCCGGGTCGAGGTGCTCGACGCGGAGCGCTTCGCCCCGCTGGTCCCGGCTGCCGCCCACGTCTACGGCGCCGCCATGGCCCGGCCGCCGGAGCTCGTCGTCCAGCGGCGGGAGATCATGCAGTCCCACCTGCACCGGCGCGGGTTCGTGGCCGTGGTCGGCATCGCCCCGGAGGCAGCGCCCGACCACCGGCTCGCCGGCTTCGGCTACGGCTACCGGGGGCGGGCCGGCGAGTGGTGGCACGACACGGTCGCGAAGACACTCGGCCGCGACCTCACCAAGCAGTGGTTGCGGGAGGCGTTCGAGGTGGCCGAGCTGCACGTGCATCCCGACCGGCAGGGCGCCGGGCTCGGGCGGCACATCCTCGACCGGCTCCTCGCGGCGGCGGCCGGCCCGACCGTGGTGCTGTCGACCCACGACCGGGAGTCCGCCGCGCGGCACCTCTACCGCAGCGTCGGCTTCGTCGAGCTCCGCGGCGGCTTCGTGTTCCCGGGCAGCACCGAGGTCTACACGATCATGGGGCTCGACCGCCGCGGCGGCGACCGCCGGACGTGAGCCGGGTCGTCGTCGTCGGCGCGGGCCTCGGCGGGCTCGCCGCCGCCGCCCGCCTCGCGCGGCTGCGCCACGACGTCATGGTCGTGGAGCAGTCCGCGGAGGTCGGGGGCCGGCTCCGGCCGTGGCAGGTGAACGGCTTCGTCGCCGACCCGGTGGCCGGACGGCTCACCCTGCCGGCGGCGCTGCGGGACCTGTTCCTCAAGACCGGCAAGCCGCTCGAGGCGGTCATCGGGCTCGAGCCGGCCGACGTCGTCGCCCGCCACCGTTTCCCGGACGGCACGGTGCTGGAGCTCCCGAACGACGGGACCGCCGCCGCGGCCGCGGCGGTCGGAGCGGCCTTCGGCGGGCCGGCGGGAGCGGAGGCGACGGACTTCTTCGCCGCCGCGGGGCGGCGCTGGGACGCCGTCCGGGGTCCGCTGCTGGAGACCCCTCCCCCGGCGCCGGAGCTGCGCCGGCTCGCGGTCACCCGGCCCTGGCGGCTGCGAGCGCTCGCTCCCCGCCGTACCCTTCGCGACGTCGCGCGCGGCGCCTTCCGCGACCCGCGCGCCCGGGCCCTGGTCGAGCACTATGCGGCGGTGGCCGGGGTCGACCCGGCGGTGGCTCCGGCCACGATGGCGGTGCTGCCCTACGTCGAGCACACCTTCCGGGTCTGGCAGGTCGAGGGAGGCACCGAGCGGCTCCTGGCCGCCGTGCGCGAGCGGGTGCTCGACCGCCGGGCGGTGGTCGTGACCGGCACGCGGGCGGTCGAGGTCACGACCAGCGCCGGTCGCGTCGACGGCGTGCGGCTGCACGACGGGCGGACGCTGCCGGCCGACGTCGTCGTCAGCGACGTCGACCCGCGCGCGCCGGGAGCGGCGCTCGGAGCCGCCGGGCTCCCCCCTGCACCGAAGGCGGCCGGGCAGGTGTCGACACACCTGCTCGGCCTGCGTGGACGTTCCCCGCGGCCGGTCCCCACGATCGTGCTGCACGGCGACGGCGCCCCCGCGGAGCCGACGGTGACCGCGACCGTCACCCCCTCGGGTGACGGTGAGGCGTGGCTCGTCGCGCTCCCGCGATCCGAGCCCGACACCACCGCCGTCCTCGACCTGTTGGCCCGCCGCGGGCACGACGTCCGCGACCGCCTCGTGACCAGCGCGCACCGGACCGATCCCGCCCCGGCGGACCGGTGGGACCGCTGGTCGACGCTGCGGGCGCCGGTCGCCCGGTCACCGCTTCCCGGCTGGTACGTCGTCGGTGCGTCACCGGCGTTCGGGCGGGGCATCCCGTTCAGCGTGCTCGCCGCCGCCGTCGTCGCCGACCGGGTCGGCAGTGCCTGACGCGGGGGCCGCCGGCTTCGGTGAACTCGTGCCGAGCCTGGACTATCCGATGCTGGTCGTCACTGCCGCCTACGACGGGGACCGCGGCGGGTGCCTGGTGGGCTTCGCGACGCAGGTGAGCATCTGTCCGCCGAGGTTTCTCGTGGCGCTCTCGGACAAGAACCACACGTGGCGGATCGCCCGGCACGCCGAGCACCTCGGTGTCCACCTGCTCCGCTCCGACCAGCGCGACCTCGCCGCGCGGTTCGGCTCCCGGACCGGTGACGAGGTCGACAAGCTCGCCGGCTGCCGGTGGCGCGAGGGCCCGCACGGCACTCCGATCCTCGACGACGCACCGGCCTGGTTCGTGGGCCGGGTCGTCGAGCGGCGATCGTTCGGCGACCACGTCGCCCACGTGCTCGACCCGGAGGTGGCGTCTGCACCGGACGGGCGGCTCGACCCGCTGATGTTCTCCGCCGTCGCCGACCTCGATCCCGGCCACGAGGCCTGACCTCCTACAGTGACCGACATGAGCAAAGGTGAAGCGGCGTACGAGCTGTTCAAGGCGGCGATCGGTGAGAACGAGGGCACCGGCGAGTGGTTCGAGGTGACGCAGGACCGCATCAACGCGTTCGCGGACGTGACCGAGGACCACCAGTTCATCCACGTCGACCCCGACGCGTGCAAGGAGATGTCGCCGTGGGGCGTCCCGATCGCGCACGGGTTCCTGACGCTGTCCCTGCTGACCCACCTGTCCGGCTCCGTCCCGCAGCCGGCCGAGCGCTTCGACGGCATCGTCATGGGCGTCAACTACGGCTTCGAGAAGGTGCGGTTCATCAACCCGGTGAAGGTCGGCTCGCGCATCCGCGCGTCGAGCGTCCTCAGCGCGGTGGACCAGAAGGACGCCAACACGCTGCAGACGACGCGCACCCTCACCGTCGAGATCGACGGCGAGGACAAGCCGGCGCTGGTCGCCGACTGGATCACGCGCCTCGTCTACGGCTGAGAGCCGCGGCCCCGTCACCGCACCGATCCCGAGCGGAGTCCCTCCCTAGGCTCAACGGATGATCAGCCGCGCAGATCTGGACGCCGCCGCGCGCATCGTTCGGCCACATGTGCCGGTCACTCCGGCGTACCGGTGGCCGCTGTTGGAGAACGTCACCGGTACGCCGACCTGGGTCAAGCACGAGAATGCGACGCCGACGGGCGCGTTCAAGGTGCGCGGTGGACTCGTCTACCTCGCACGGTTGCTGGAGCGCGGCCCGGTCCACGGCCTGATCACCGCGACCCGGGGCAACCACGGTCAGTCGTTGGCGTTCGCCGGCCGCGCGCACGACGTTCCGGTCACGGTGGTCGTGCCCGAGGGAAACAGCCCGGACAAGAACGCGGCCATGCAGGGCTGGGGAGCGGAGATGGTCGTGCACGGCCGGGACTTCCAGGAAGCCCGGGAGCACATGGCTCGCCTTGCCGAGGAGCGAGGGCTGACCCCGGTGCCGTCGTTTCATCGGGACCTGGTCGTGGGTGTCGCGACGTATGCGGTCGAGCTGCACGAGCAGGCGCCCGACCTCGACGTGGTCTACGTGCCCGTCGGGCAGGGCTCCGGCATCTGCGGCAACATCGCGGCACGCGACCTGCTCGGCCGGGACACCGAAGTCGTTGGCGTCGTGGCCGAAGGCGCACCGGCACACGCGCTGTCCTTTGC
The DNA here is from genome assembly GCA_963835405.1 of uncultured Actinomycetota bacterium. Taxonomy (GTDB): domain Bacteria; phylum Actinomycetota; class Actinomycetes; order JAFAQI01; family JAFAQI01; genus CAWIFV01. The sequence goes on along the minus strand of CAWIFV010000014.1, from coordinate 301,655 downwards.
CGCGGGGCACGCGGTCACGACCCCCGAGGCGGAGACGTTCGTGGACGGTGTCGCGACGCGGGTGCCGGATGCGGATGCCGTCGAGGTGATGGTTCGCGGTGCAGCCCGCTTCGTGCAGATCAGCGATCAGGCCACCGAGCAGGCGATGCGCATCCTGTGGCAGACCACACATCAGATGCCGGAGCCGTCCGGGGCGATCGCGCTCGCCGGGCTGCTCGGGGACACCGCACGCGCGCGCGGCGCTGTCGCCGCAACCATCATGAGCGGCGGGAACTGCGACGGCCACCTCGTTCAGCGCGTCGTCTCGGAGCCGTCGGGACCCCGGCGCGCGGAGGGTGAACGTGCCGGGTCCGCTTCCGGGTTTCGACGTTCAGCGGGAGATGACGGCTGACGCGCGCAGCTGCTCGTAGATCTCGCGGGTCGCGGTCGAGCGGTTGAGCGTGATGAAGTGCAGCCCGGGGGCGCCCTCGGCGAGCAGCCGCTCGCAGAGCGCCGTCGCCACCTCGACCCCGATCGCCCGGACCGCGGCCGGGTCGTCCTCCACCGCGTGCAGCCGCTCCGCGAGGTCCGGCGGGAACTGTGCGCCGGACAGGATCGCGAACCGCTCGATCTGCGAGACGTTGGTCACCGGCATGATGCCCGGGATGATCGGTACGTCGCAGCCGGTCCGGGCGACCCGGTCGCGCAGCCGCAGGTAGTCCTCGGCGTAGAAGAACATCTGCGTGATGGCGAAGTCCGCGCCGGCCGCGCACTTGCGGACGAAGAAGTCGATGTCGCTGTCGAGGTCGGGCGAGCGCGGGTGCTTCTCCGGGAAGGCCGCGACACCGACGCAGAAGTCCCCGATGGACTTGACGAGGTGGACGAGCTCCTCCGCGTAGTCGAAGCCCTCCGGGTGGCGCACCCACTCCCCGCGTGGGTCCCCGGGCGGGTCACCGCGCAGCGCGAGCACGTTGCGGATGCCGGCATCGGCGTACTGCCCGACGATGCGGCGCAGCTCGGACACCGAGTGGTTGACGGCGGTGAGATGGCCGACCGGTGTCAGCGTCGTCTCCTGCGCGATCCGCTCGGTGATGCGGACCGTCGTGTCCCGCGTGCTGCCGCCGGCGCCGTACGTGACCGACACGAACGTCGGCGCGAGCGGCTCGAGCTGCCGGATCGCCTGCCAGAACTGCCGCTCGCCCTCGGGCGTCTTCGGCGGGAAGAACTCGAACGAGTAGGAGCGCTCGCCGCTCGCGAGCAGCTCGCGGATGGTCTGGATCCGGGTCGCGGGCGCGCGGTCGGCGAGCCGCTCCGTCGGGACCAGTGGCATGGCGCCAGGCTACGGAACGGCACCGGACCGGCCTAACGGATACTGCCCCGGTGACCGCGGCCGACCTGCGGGTGCGCCTCGACCGCGCCCTCGACGACTTCCTCGCAACGGCCGGCGCACCGCTGGTGCAGACCGCGCCGGAGCTCGACGCCATGGTCGCCGCCGTACGGGCCGCCGTCCTCGACGGGGGCAAGCGGCTGCGCCCGACGTTCTGCTACTGGGGCTACCGCGCGACCGGCGCCCCGGACGACGAGCGCATCGTCACCGCCGCGGCCGCGCTGGAGCTGCTCCAGGCCTCCGCGCTCACCCACGACGACGTCATCGACGACAGCGACACCCGGCGGGGCGCACCCGCCGCGCACCGGCGGTTCGCCGCCCGGCACGAAGCGGCGGGCTGGTCCGGCGGCGCCGACCGGTTCGGCCTTGCGGCCGCGATCCTGCTCGGTGACCTCGCCCTGGTCTGGGCCGACGTCATGCTGCACGGCAGCGGGTTCGCGCCGGAGACCATCCGGCACGCGGCTCCGGCCTGGGACGCGATGCGCACCGAGGTGATGTGCGGGCAGTACCTCGACGTCGTCGAGCAGGCTCGCGGTGGCGGCTCGGTCGAGCGGGCGCTGCGGGTGGCGCGGCTGAAGTCGGCGAGCTACACCGTCGAGCGGCCGCTGCACCTGGGAGCGTTGCTCGGTGGCGGTGACGAGCCGCTGGTGCGAGCGTTCACGGCTGTCGGCGTACCGCTCGGCGAGGCGTTCCAGATGCGCGACGACCTGCTCGGTGTCTTCGGCGACCCCGAGCACACCGGCAAGCCCGCCGGTGACGACCTGCGCGAGGGGAAGCGCACCGTGCTCGTCGCCTACGCGGCCGAGGCGGCGGACGAGACCCAGGCCGAGACGCTGCGCCGGCACCTCGGCGACCCCCGGCTGGACGCGGCCGGGCTGGCGGCGCTGCACGACGTCCTCACCGCCACCGGGGCGGTCGAGCGGGTCGAGCGGCTCATCGCCGAACGCACCGAGCAGGCGCTGGCGGCGCTCGAGACCGCCGTGGTCGCCGACGACGCACGGGCGGAGCTGCGCCGCCTCGCCGCGGCCGTCACCGACCGCGCGCGCTGACCCGTCAGCGGGTGCCCGTCAGCAGGTGCGTGTCAGCGGGGTGCCCGTCAGCGCGGGAGGTGCCGGAGCAGCTCGGCCGCGGCCGCGGCCGGGTCGTCGGCCTGGGTGATCGCGCGGTCGACCACGACGCGGTCGGCGCCGGCCTCGACCACCTCGTCGATGTTGGCGACGGTGATGCCACCCATCGCGAACCACGGCTGCGACGCGCGCCCGCTCGCGTAGGTGACCAGTGCCGGTCCGGGCGCGGGCTGGCCCGGCGGCGCCCACACCGGACCGACGCAGAAGTAGTCGACGCCGCTCGCCATCGCCATGTCGACGGCGTGCGGCGCGTGGGTCGATCGGCCGATCACGACGTCGTCGCCGAGGATCGCGCGGGCGGCCGGGACCGGCAGGTCGTTCTGGCCGAGGTGCAGGACGTCGGGGCGCGCGATCCAGGCGATGTCGGCGCGGTCGTTGATGCTGAACAGCGCCCCGTGCTTGCGGACCACGGCGCCGAACGTCTCGGCCAGCTCGATCTCGTCCTTGGCGTCGAGGCCCTTCTCGCGCAGCTGGACGATGTCGACGCCCGCGCCGAGGACGGCGTCGAGGAACTCCTCGAGGTCACCCTGCCGGCTCCGGCTGTCGGTGCACAGGTAGAGCCGCGCGTCCCGCAGCCGGCTCCGTCGCTCCTCGCCGCTCATCAGAAGGCCAACGCCATCGCGCGCCGCTTGACCGCCGTGTCGCGGCCGGCGGCCATCAGGTCGACCGGACGGCCGGAGATCGCCGGGTCCTCCGTCAGCAGCCATCGCAACGCCTCGAGGTCGCTGTAGCCGGCGTCCCGCAGCACGGTCAGCGCGCCGGCGAGCCCCTTGACCAGCCGTCCGTCGACGACGAGCTCGACCGGCACCTGCTTGACCGGCGGCTCCCCCCGGTCGACGGCGACGAGGCGCCCCTCGCGCAGCAGTTGCCGCACCTTGCTGATCGTGAGGTCGAGGCGGTCGGCGAGCTCCGGGAGACTCAGCCATCCGGTGACGAGCGTGTCGAGGTCGTCGTCCACGTCGACAGCCTAGGGCTCACCGTCCGGCGGGTTTGCCGCCGGGCCGGACGGCGCACGACACCGGCAGGAACCCGCGAGGAGGCGCCATGTCCACGCACAGCACGCTGCCCAACGGGAACGTCGTCGACCGGATCGAGAACGCCGGCCCGCTCGACCCCGCAGTGAAGGGCGTGCGCGCGGTCGTCGACGCCGCCCTCCGGCCGCGAGCGCTGCGGGACGCCCTGCACGGGGTCTGGTTCGGGCACCCGGTGCACCCGCCGCTCACCGACGTACCGATCGGCATGTGGTCCGCGGCGTCGGTTCTCGACCTGATGCCCGGCACCGGGGCGGCCGCGGCGACGCTGGTGGCGGCCGGCTGCGCGGCGTCGGTACCCACGGCGGTCACCGGGCTCGCGGACTGGTCCCGGCTGCACCCGCCGCAGCAGCGGATCGGCTTGGTCCACGCGGCCGCCAACGTCGTCGCGCTGGGCTGTTACGCCGCGTCCCTGTCCGCCCGGCTGCGCGGCCGGCCGATCCGGGGCAAGCTGCTGTCCGCGGTCGGGCTCGGCGCCACCGCCGCCGGCGGCTACCTCGGCGGCCATCTCGCCTACCGCGCAGGCCGCCGGGGCCAACCACGTCGCCGACGTCGTCGACCTGTTCCCCTCGGGCTGGCACGAGGTCGGGCGGCTCGACGACCTCCCGGAGGCCCGGCCGGCCAAGCGCACCGTGGCCGGCGTCGACCTGCTGGTGGTCCGCCGCGGCGGCCACGTCGACGTGATCGCCGACCGGTGCTCGCACCTGTCCGGCCCGCTGTCCGACGGCGAGTTCAGCGTCGAGAGCGGTCAGGGCTGCGTGGTCTGCCCGTGGCACGGGTCGACGTTCCGGCTCGCCGACGGCGGCGTCGTGCACGGCCCGGCGACCTCCCCGCAGCCGGTGTTCGAGACCCGCACCGACGGCGGCACCGTGTCGGTCAGGCTCTCCGGCGGCTGACGACGGCGTCCAGGCCGTTGACCACGTTGTCGACGGGCTGACCGGCCACCGCACGCCGGATGTTCTCCACCACCGCCGCGATGAGCCGTCCCTGCGCCTCGCGCGTCGCACCGGCGGCGTGCGGCGACAGGAGGATCCGGTCCTCGTCCCGCAGCGGTGAGTCGGCCGGCAGCGGCTCGACGGCGAACACGTCGAGCGCCGCCCCCGCCAGGTGCCCGGATCGGATGGCCGCCAGCAGCGCGGCCTCGTCGAGGACACCGCCCCGGGCGGCGTTGACGACGAACGCACCCTCGGGAAGAGCCGCCAGCCGCTCGGCCGACAGCAGCCCTCGCGTCTGCGGCGTGAGCGCGATCACGACGCACGAGCAGCTGGCTGTGCGCGAGCAACGCGTCGAGCTCGAGGCGGCGCGCCCCGCCGGCCTCCTCCGGCGTCCGCTCGCGGCGGCTCCAGTGCGCGACGTCGGCGCCGAGCGCGGCGAAGCGGCGGGCGCACTCCTCGCCGATCCGGCCCATGCCCACGATGCCGACGCGCCTGCCGGCCACCTCGCCACCGCCGCGCTGGGCGATCTCGAGCTGGGGCCAGCCACCCGCACGCGTCCGGGCATCGGCCCAGCTCAGCCACCGCAGGACGGCGTACGACGCGCCGACGCACCACTCGGCGACCGAGACCGTGTTGGCGCCCGCGGCGTTGGCCACCGGGATGCCGGCGGCGGCGAGCGCGTCCAGGTCGAGCGTGTCGACGCCGACGCTGGGCTGTTGGACGAACGCCAGCCGCTCCGCGCGGCGTACCTGGTCGGCCGTCAGCCCGAGCGCGCCGCTCCAGTCGCCGAGCACCAGGTCGGCGCCGGGCAGCAGCGCGTCGACCGCGGCCGGGGTGCGCTCGGCCGGGACGACGACCTCGACCGGCAGGTCGGCGAACAGCGCGCGCAGGAGGGACTCGTCGAGGGGCGGGAGGGCCAGGAGCTGCCAGGGATCCACGCGCCGATCGTGCCAGACGCCACCGAACCGGACCTTTGCACCATCTGCCCCTCTTGTCACACCAGTCACTTCCGCGCTACCGTGATCACTTCGCCCCGCCGGCTCTGGAGGCAAGCGATGAGTGCCGTGCTCGCACTGCTGCGCCGCCATGCCGTCATCCCGGTGGCCCTGCTGCTGGCCGCGGTCGTGACCGCGTCGGTCTCGGCGGGCCGGCACTACACGGTGCGCCCCGGCGACACGCTGTCGGAGATCGCCGCGCGCTACCACACGAGCGTCGCCGCGCTGGTCCGGCTCAACAACCTCCCCGGCAGCGGCGACCTCATCTACGCCGGCAGCACGCTGCGGCTTCCCGGGCACAAGGCCCACCGGCACAAGGCCCACCACCACAAGAGCCAGCACCACAAGCACCACGCGCGGACGCACGTCGTCGTCCGCTCCTACGTGGTGCGGCCGGGCGACTCGCTCTACCTGATCGCGGCCCGGTTCCACGCCTCCTGGCGCGCGATCGCCCGGCGCAACCACCTGCCGGACTCGCTGATCGTCATGCTCGGGCAGCGGCTGCGGATCCCCCAGCGCGTGCACACCAGCCCCGCGGCCGGGCGCTTCCACGGGCACGCCGTGCCCTCCCGCACCGCCGTCACGGGCATGATCCGTGCCACCGCGGCCCGCTGGCACGTCGACCCGCGGTTCGTGCTGGGCATCTCCTACGAGGAGGCCGGGTTCAACCAGCACATGGTGTCGGCGGTCGGAGCGGTCGGGGCCATGCAGGTCATGCCGATGACCGGGCGCTGGGTCAGCACCTACGTCGTGCACCGCAAGCTGGACCTCTACGACGCGCAGGACAACATCACCGCGGGTGTCGCGCTGCTGTCCGTGCTGCTGCGCGAGACCGGCGGCGACATGCGCCTGGCGGCAGCCGGCTACTACCAGGGCCTCGCCTCGGTCCGCCAGCGCGGGATGTACGACGACACGAAGCGTTACGTGGCCAACGTCCTGGCGCTGCGTAACCGGTTCTGAGCGGGCGAAGCACCTAGACTGGGTGCAATGGACGCGAGGCTCCCGGGCGCGAGCGCAGGGCAAGCGGCCGCATGATGGACGCGACCCTGAGCGACCCCCTGGTCGACCGAGTCCTCGACGGCAGGTACGCCGTCGAGGCCCGACTGGCCCGCGGCGGGATGGCCAGCGTCTACCTCGCCACCGACCTGCGGCTCGAGCGCCGGGTCGCCGTCAAGGTCATGCATCCGGCCCTCGCCGAGGATCCCGACTTCGTGGCGCGGTTCAACCGCGAGGCCCGAGCCGCCGCCCGGCTGTCCCATCCGGACGCGGTCTCGGTCTACGACCAGGGCAGCGACGACGGCCACGTCTTCCTCGTCATGGAGTACGTCGCCGGGGCGACGCTGCGCGACGTCCTGCGCGACCGCGGCCGGCTCACCCCCGGGGAGGCGGTCGCGGTCATGGACCACGTCCTCGCCGCCGTCGGCGCCGCGCACGCCGCCGGTCTGGTCCACCGCGACATCAAGCCCGAGAACGTCCTCGTCACCACCGACGGGCGGGTCAAGGTCGCCGACTTCGGGCTCGCCCGCGCCATCGCCGGCTCCACGCTGACCACCGACGACAGCATGCTTCTCGGCACCGCCGCCTACCTCGCGCCCGAGCAGGTCCGCGACGGCGCCGCCGACGCCCGGTCGGACGTGTACTCCGCCGGCATCCTGCTCTTCGAGATGCTCACCGGGACCGCGCCGTTCACCGGTGAGAGCCCGATGTCCGTGGCCTACCAGCACGTCAGCGACGACGTGCCCGCACCGTCGACCCGGGTCAAGGGGATCCCGGGCGAGCTCGACCGGCTGGTCGCGGCCGCGACCGCCCGTGACCCGCAGCAGCGTCCGGCCGACGCGCGGGCGCTGCACCGTGAGCTGTCCGACGTGGCCGGCCGGCTCGGCCTGCAAGCGGCGGTGCCCGCTCCCCCGGCCGACCTGACCCAGCAGATCCCCCGGGCGGGCGGTGCCGGCGAGCAGCCCGAGACCCAGCGGACGACCGCGCTGCCGCCCGCGCCACCGGACTCCCGGCACCGCCGGCGGCGCCGGTGGCCGTGGATCGCGGCGGTGCTGCTCGTGCTGTGCGCCATCGCCGGGACGAGCGGCTGGTGGATCGCCGTCGGCCGCTACACCCACGCGCCTGCGCTCATCGGCCTCGCCAAGTCGGCGGCCATCGCGCGGCTGCAGGCCGAGGGCCTGCACTACGAGATGGGCAAGCCGGTCTACAGCCGCACCATCGACCCGGGGGACGTCGCGCAGCAGGACCCGCTGCCCGGCGAGCGCGTCCACAAGGGCGCGACCGTCACGTTGCAGGTCTCGCGCGGGCCGGCGGAGTACCCGGTGCCCGACGTGAGCGGCGAACCGGTCAAGGCCGCCAGGGCCGACATCAAGGCGGCGAACCTCGACGTCGGCACGGTGACCCGCGTCTACTCCGACTCCGTCGACAAGGGTCTCGTCATCCGCACCGACCCGCCGGCGGGCGAGCCGCTGCACGTCGGCCGGGCGGTCGACCTGGTCGTGAGCAAGGGTGTGCAGCCGATCCCGGTGCCCGACGTGAGCGGCATGAAGGTCGACCAGGCCCAGAAGGAGCTGGAGAAGGCGGGGTTCACCGTCGGCGCGACGACGCAGGACTACAGCGAGTCCGTCCCCAAGGATCGCGTCATCCGCAGTGAACCGGGTGGCCCCGGCGTGACCGCCCGACCCGGGACCTCGGTCGACCTCGTCGTGTCCGAGGGGCCCCCGGCCGGTCGAGGTCCCCGACGTCACCGGCAAGAGCCAGCGAGGAGGCCAAGGCGATCCTGCACGGGCTGGGGTTCAAGACCAACGTCCACGAGTTCCCGGGCGGGCCCAACCAGGTCCTTCGGCAGAGTCCCAAGGCCGGATCGCGAGCCGCGGGGAACCCGGTCACACTCTTCGTCTTCTGAGGCCGTCGGTGGCTAACGTCGGCGGGTGCCACCCCGCAAGCCCTCCCCCGTCGGTGCCCATGTCTTCGTGGCCGGGGGGCTCTGCGCCGCGGGGCTTCCCTACGCCGAACGCATCGCGGCCGAGGCGATGCAGGTGTTCGTCTCGAACCCGCGGGGCTGGCGACCGTCGGCCGGGGACCCGGTGACGGACGAGCGGTTCCGCGCGTCGTGTGTCGACCGCCGGCTGCAGGTGTTCGTCCACGCGCCGTACCTGTGCAACTTCGGCTCGCCCAGTGCCGCCACCCGGGAGAAGACGGCCGTTGCGGTCCGCCACTCGCTCGCCCGCGGCCGGCGGATCGGCGCGCGCGGCGTCGTCGTCCACGCCGGCTCTGCGGTCGACCCGGGTTCCCGCGACTCGGCGGTGCGGGAGATGCGCGAACTGTTGCTACCGCTGCTCGACGAGCTCACCGACGACGACCCCGCGCTGCTCCTCGAGCCGACCGCCGGCGGCGGGCAGCCGCTTGCCGCGACGGTCGACGACTTGGCGCCGCTGTTCGACGCGCTGGAGCAGCACCCGCGTCTCGGGGTCTGCCTCGACACCTGCCACGCTTTCGCGGCCGGGCACGACCTCGCCGTCCCCGGCGGCGTACGCCGGACGCTCAACCGGCTCGTCCGTGCCGTCGGCCGCAACCGGCTGCAGCTCATCCACGCCAACGACTCGAAGGACACGCTTGGCTCGGGCCGGGACCGGCACGCCAACATCGGCACCGGCCGGATCGGTGTCGAGCCGTTCGCCGAGCTCTTCCGGCACCCCGCGACCCGTGACGTACCGGTCATCGTGGAGACGCCCGGCGACGTCGACGCGCACCGGCGTGACCTCACCACCCTGCGCAGGCTGCGCGACCGTTGAGTTCGCGACGTTCCTCGCCTAACGCGTCGGGTAGGTGAAAGATGTGACAGTCGATCGAGAGGACATCGCGAGCATGTTTCCAGCGGAGAACATCCGCGACTGGCGCGGCCACAAGGTCGTCGACGAGAGCGGGGCAAAGATCGGTGACCTGGAGGCGGTGTACGTCGACACGGTCACCGACCTGCCGATGTTCGCGACAGTGAAGGTGGGCCTGCTCAACCGCAGCAAGCTCATCTTCGTCCCGCTGGAGAAGGCGACGGTCTCCCCCGACCACCTGCGGGTCCGGGTGCCCAAGAAGCTCGCCAAGGACGCCCCGTCCATCGACACCGACGGCGAGCTCGTCGTCGACGCCGAGGCGGACGTGTTCGACCACTACGGGCTGTCCTACGAGCCCGGCAGCGGTGGCGAGCGCCGGCTCGCCCGCCGCTGACCCACCCGAAGGAGGTCCCGCATGCTCTCGTTCATCCTCATCCTGATCCTGCTCTGGGTCGCCCTGGGCATCATCGGCTTCGTCGTCAAGGGCCTGTTCTGGCTGTTCGTCATCGCCATCGTGCTGTTCGCGCTGACGGTCATCGGCGGCGCGTTCGGCCGCGGCAGGACGCGGGCGGGTCAGCCGCTGACGCGACGCCGCTCCCGTCGCTGACCCGCTGGTGTGGTCAGGTGCGCCGTTGCCGGGCCAGGAAGGCTGCATGTAGAATGCATGCATGGTGGCCCTGCAGATCCGCGACGTACCCGACGAGGTCCGTGACGCGCTCGCCGCGCGCGCTGATGAGCGCGGTCAGTCGTTGCAGGCGTTTCTGCTGAAGCTGGTCGAGGCCGAGGCGCAACGCTCTCGAAACGCCGCAATACTGACGCGCTTCGCCAACAGGTCCGATGGCTCGAGATCTCGGCCCGGGGCAACGGCGGCCGAGATCGCCTCCGCACGACGGCAGCGCGACACCGACGTGGGCGCTGTTGAGTGATTGTGGTTGATGCGAGCGTCCTGGCGGACAGCCTGATCGACGACGGTCCGGTGGGCGACGAAGCACGAACTGCCCTCCTCGACGATCTGCACTGGGCCGCGCCCGGCCACCTGGTGGTCGAGGTGATGTCGGTAGTCCGTGGACGCATGCTTGGGTCGAAGCTGAGTTCACGCCGCGGCAGTGCGGCTGTTCGCGCGCTACGGGAACTGACGGTCGAGTTTGTCGACCCGATGGGCCTGGTCGCCCGCATGTGGCAGCTTCGCAACAATCTGACGGCCTACGATGCGGCCTACATCGCTGCCGCCGAAAGCCTCGGATGCCCTCTCGTCACCGGCGACGCGAGACTGGCCCGCATGCGAGGGGTCCGTTGCGCCATCCGGCTCGTGACTGGCGAGAGTGCCGACTCCTGACGGACACGACGACTTGACCACGAACCGGGCGCGGTTCGCCAGGCAGGCCAGTCGTGGTTCGACGCGAACGCGGAAGCCTCGCGGTCAGATGCCAGCGCAAAGGGGCGGCCGCCCCGCCACAGCGGCGCTGGTGCTGATCACTGTCGTATGGGGCAGCACGTTCGTCGTCGTCAAGGACGCGATCGAGCGCATGCCGGTGCTCGACTTCCTCGCCTGGCGGTTCGCGATCGCGACCGTCGCGATGGCGCTGGTCCGGCCCCGTGCGGCCCTGGCCCTCAGCGCGGACGGCCGGCGGCGCGGGTTCCTGCTCGGCCTGGCGCTGGGAGCCGGGTACGTCGCTCAGACGTTCGGGCTGGAGCGCACGCCGGCGACGGTCTCCGGCTTCATCACGGGCCTGTTCGTCGTGTTCACGCCGCTGTGCTCGGCCGTTCTGCTCCGCCGCCGCGTGGACACGACGGCGTGGGTGGCGGTGGCGGTCGCGACCGGCGGGCTCGCCCTGCTCTCCCTGCACGGCCTGTCGATCGGCACCGGCGAGGCCATCACGCTGCTGTGCGCGCTGTCGTTCGCCCTGCACATCGTCGGGCTCGGTGAGTGGTCGACCGGGCGCGACGCCTACGGGCTCGCCGTCGTCCAGCTCGCCACTGTGTCGGTTCTCGCGATCGTCGCGAGCGCACCGGACACCCTGCGCCCGCCGCCCGACGCCGGCGTGTGGGGGGCCATCCTTCTCACGGCGCTCGCCGCGACCGCGCTGGCCTTCTTCGTGCAGACCTGGGCGCAGTCGCGGCTGCGGCCCACCCGAGCAGCCGTCGTCATGACGATGGAGCCCGTCTTCGCCGGCGTCTTCGGTGTGGCTGTCGGCGGTGACGCGCTCGGGCCGCGCACGGTCGTCGGCGCGGTCCTCGTCCTCGCCGCGATGTACCTCGTCGAGCTCGGGCCGCGCCGTGGCGCCGACTCGGCCGTGGAGCGGCTGAGCACCTGAGCCGTGGAAGACTGTGCGGCGTGGTGATCGTGATGGCGCCGGAGGTGACGGCGGACGAGCTCGACGCCGTCGTCCGCACCGTGCAGGGCGCGGGCGGCTCGGCGTTCGTCAGCCGCGGGGTGCACCGGACGATCGTCGGCCTGGTCGGGGACGTCGAGCAGTTCGAGTCGCTCAACCTCGGCGCCTACCCGGGTGTCGTCGACGTCGTCCGCATCTCGGTGCCCTACAAGCTGGTCAGCCGCGAGCACCATCCCGACCGGTCGACGGTCACCGTCGGCTCGAGCACCAAGGTGCCGATCGGGCCGGACACCTTCACCCTCATCGCCGGGCCGTGCGCGGTCGAGACGCCGGAGCAGACGCTCGCCGCCGCGCGGATGGCGAAGGCTGCCGGAGCGGCACTGCTGCGCGGCGGTGCCTACAAGCCGCGCACCTCGCCGTACGCCTTCCAGGGGCTCGGCGAGAAGGGGCTGCGGATCCTCGCCGAGGTCCGCGACGAGGTCGGCCTGCCCGTCGTGACCGAGGTCGTCGACGCCCACGACGTGGACGTGGTCGCGTCCTACGCCGACATGCTGCAGATCGGCACGCGCAACATGCAGAACTTCGGCCTGCTCCAGGCGGTCGGCGGCGCGGGCCGACCGGTGATGCTCAAGCGCGGCATGAACGCGACGATCGAGGAGTGGCTGATGGCGGCGGAGTACGTCGCGCAGCGCGGCAACCTCGACATCGTGCTGTGCGAGCGCGGCATCCGCACCTTCGAGACCGCGACCCGCAACACCCTCGACATCAGCGCCGTCCCGGTCGTGCACTCGCTGTCGCACCTGCCGGTCGTCGTCGACCCGTCGCACTCGGGCGGCCGCCGCGACCTCGTCGTACCGCTGTCACGTGCCGCCATCGCGGCCGGTGCCGACGCCCTCATCGTCGACGTCCATCCGGACCCCGGCGCAGCGCTCTGTGACGGGCCGCAGGCCCTCGTCGACGACGACCTCGACCTGCTGGCGGCGGCCGTCCGCGACCTCGCCCCCCTGATGGGCCGCCGCGTCACCTCGGGCTGATCTTCGCCGCTGTGACCACGCCGGCGGCGTGTCGGGCCCCGGATTGGTCGTAGCGGCGAAGATCAGCTGGCGGAGCGGAGCGCGCGGGCCAGCACCGCCAGGGCGCGGTCGACACCGGCGTCGTCGACGTCGAGGTGGGTGACCAGCCGGACGCGGCGCGGTGCCACCGCCGAGACGAGCACGCCGTCGGCGCGGCAGTGCGCCGCGAGCCGGGCGGAGTCCAGCCCGGTCACCGACAGGTCGAGCGGCACGATGTTGGTCTCGACCGCGGCCGGGTCCACCAGCCCCGGGGCCACCTCGGCGAGAGCGTCGGCGAGCCGGTGCGCGCGGGCGTGGTCCTCGGTCAGCCGGTCGAGGTGGTGCCGCAGCGCGTAGCTGCCGGCGGCCGCCAGGACACCCGCCTGCCGCATCGCGCCGCCCAGCCGTCGCCGCAGGGTCCGCGCCACCGGGTCGAGGTCCGGGTCGCGCATGAGGACCACCGACCCCACCGGCGCGCCGAGCCCCTTCGAGAGGCAGACCGACATCGTGTCGAACAGCCGGCCGTAGTCGGCCAGCCCGACCCCGGTGGCGACGTGCGCGTTCCAGATGCGGGCGCCGTCGCAGTGCAGGCGAACGCCGTACGCCGCTGTCAGCTCGCGCAGCTGCTCGAGCTGTCGCAAGCGGGTAGACGGCGCCACCGCCGCGGTTGTGCGTCTGCTCGACCGCGACCGCGCGGGTGGGCACGGTGTGGAAGCCCTCCGGCCGCAGCTGCGGCTCGAGTGCCGCGGGCGTGAGCAGCCCGCGATCGGCGACGAGGGTCCGCGTCTGGACGCCGCCGTGCTGGGCGGCGCCGCCTGCCTCGTAGCTGACGATGTGGGCGTCGGCGTCGCAGACGAGCTCGTCGGCCGCCGGGACCACCAGCCGGACGGCGATCTGGTTGCCCATCGTCCCGCTCGGCACGAAGACAGCGGCCGCGTGCCCGAACAGGCCGGCGACCTCCGCCTCCAGCGCGTTGACCGTCGGGTCCTCGCCGTAGACGTCGTCACCCACCTCGGCCGCCGCCATCGCCGCTCGCATGCCCTCGGTCGGGCGGGTGAGCGTGTCACTGCGCAGGTCGACGATCTCGGCCACAGCCGGGTCCTCCGGGTCACAGGGGCGGAACGAACCTAAAGTAGCCGCGTGCCGCGTGAGGTTGTCGCCCTCGTCTCCGCCGACGACTTCGTCGCCGCGGTGCGGGTGCACGCCGACCGGGTCCACGACCTGCTGCGCCGCAGCGGCTGCGGTGAGTCCGAGTCGGTCGAGGTGTGCGAGGCCTACGCCTTCGCGCTGCTCGACGCGCTCGTCAACGCCCCCGAGACGGTGGGCGACACGGCCGGCTGGTGGTTCGCCCGGGCCCTGGAGCTGGGCCGGCGGCTCGGGAGCAGCGGCGACGACGAGCCCACTGCCGCGGCGAGCCTGCTCGCCGGCACCAGCGGTGAGGCGCAGGTGCGCGCCGCCCTCGCCCGGCTGCCGCAGCAGGAGCGGTCGGCCCTGATGCTGCGCGACGCCTACGACCTCCCCCCGCAGGCGGTGGCGGTGAGCCTCGGTCTCGACGTCGAGACGGCGGCCGCGGTCGTCGCCGGCGCCCGGCTGCGCCTCGTCGAGGCCGTACGACGCCCGGCCCGCGCCGGATCTCGCCGGCCACACCGGCCGCACCCCGGCCGAGCCCGGCACGCTCGGCCGGCTCGCCGACGGCTCGCTGCCCCCGCACCAGAAGTCGCCGGTACGACGGCACCTCGGCAACTGCCGGGCCTGCGAGGACGCGGTGGAGTCGATGGCGAAGGCCCGCCGGCTGTGCGCCGGCCTGCCGATCGTCGCGATGCCCGACGACGCGCGCCAGGCCATGCTCGACCGGGTGGCGGCGCGGGCGATGGCGGTGCTCCCGAGCGTGGAGCAGGTGCTGCTCGCGATCGAGGAGGACGACGAGCAGCGGCCCGCCGTGTCACCGATCGCCGTCATCCTGCTCGTGGCGCTCGCCCTCGTCCTCGGCGTCGCGGTCGCGGCGCTGAGCACGATGGGCGGCAGCGGCGGCGCGCCTACCCCGTTGGGCCAGTCGCCGCTGCCGGACGTGGTCGAGCCGTCGTTCTCCGCACCGCCGGCCACGTCCGGCGGCTCGCCCTCCCCCACACCGACGAGCGCGAGTCCCACGCCGTCGCCGTCCCCGACCGTGACCGCGCCGGCGAGCGTTTCGTCGTCACCGTCGCCGACGCAGACGACCGCGGCTCCGGTCCGCGCCGACATCGCCATCTCCCCGCACCAGGGGCCGCGCGGCACCCAGATCACCGTCCGCGGCACGGGCTGGCCGCCCCGCTCGGTGGTGCGGGTCACCTACTCCGGCACGCTGGTCTCCTCGACCACGAGTGCCGAGACCGACACCCGCGGCCGGTTCACGGCGCAGGTGACGGCCAGCGGGACGTTGCCGGGGTCCTACACGATCCGGGCCAGCGACGGCGCCCGGTCGGCGACGGCGAACTTCCGCCAGACGAGCTGAGCCCGCTAGCGCTCGCGCAGCATCTCGGCGACGAGGAACGCCAGCTCGATCGCCTGCCCGGTGTTGAGCCGCGGGTCGCACGCGGTCTCGTAGCGGCCGCCGGCGAGGTCGGCGTCGACGATGTCGGCCGCCCCGCCGAGGCACTCCGTGACGTCGTCGCCGGTGAGCTCGACGTGGACGCCGCCGGGATAGGTGCCGAGCGCGTGGTGCACCTCGAAGAAGCCGCGCACCTCGTCGATGACGTCGTCGAAGTGCCGGGTCTTGAAGCCGCTCGGGGTGGTGACGGTGTTGCCGTGCATCGGGTCGCACACCCAGGTGACGAGCAGGCCTGCGCCGCGCATCTTCTCGACCAGCGGCGGCAGCAGGTCACGAACCTGCTGCGACCCCATGCGGGTGATGAAGGTCAGCCGGCCGGGCGTCCGGTCCGGGTCGAGGCGCTCGGCGAGCGCGACCGCCTCCTCGGGCGGGACCCCCGGCCCGAGCTTCACCCCGACGGGGTTGGCGATGGCGGCGGCGAACGCGACGTGCGCACCGTCGAGGGCGCGGGTCCGCTCCCCGATCCACACCATGTGGCCGGACAGGTCGTAGGCCGCCTGCCGTTCCTCGTCGTACCGGGTCAGCGCGCTCTCGTAGTCGAGCAGCAGCGCCTCGTGGCTCGCGAAGAACTCGACGCCGTGCATCGACTGCTCGCGGTCGAGGTCGATGCCGCAGGCGCGCATGAACGCGAGCGCCTTGTCGATGTCGCGGGCGACGCGCTCGTAGCGCTGGCCGGCGGGCGAGCGACGGACGAAGTCCTGGTTCCAGTCGTGCACCGCGCGCAGGTCGGCGAGCCCGCCCCGGGTGTAGGCGCGGACGAGGTTGAGGGTCATCGCGCTCGCGGCGTACGCGCGCATCATGCGCGCCGGGTCCGGGACACGAGCCGACTCCTCCGGCGTCAGGTCGTTGACGGCGTCGCCCCGGTACGACGGCAGGCCGGTGATGGCCTCGATGTCGGCGCTGCGCGGCTTGGCGAACTGCCCGGCCATCCGGCCGACCTTCACCACCGGCACGCTCGCGGCGTAGGTGAGGACCACGGCCATCTGCAGGATCGTCTGCAGCTTGTCCCGCACCTGGGCTGCGGCGAGGCCGGTGAACGTCTCGGCACAGTCCCCGCCCTGGAGCAGGAACGCCTCACCCCGGGCGACCGCGGCGAGCCGCTCGCGCAACGTGTCGCACTCGTCCGGCACCACCAGCCCGGGAGCGGCACCGAGCTCGCGCACGACACCGTCGACCGCGTCCCGGTCGGGCCAGTTCGGCTGCTGCGCGGCCGGGCGCGCGCGCCAGGCGTCGAGGTCGGGACCGGACATGCCTCCAGGGTAGGTGCCCGTCACCGCATCGGCCGCGCGTGTCGCGAAGCAGGCTGATCTTCGCCGCTGTGACCAGGCCGACGGCGTGTCGCGCCCCGAAATGGTCGCAGCGGCGAAGATCAGCCTGTCAGGCGGCGCGTGATGCGGTCGATCGTCGCCTGGGTCTCGCCCAGCATCTGCGCGTAGGTCCACCGGACGATCCGGAATCCGGCGTCGCGCAGCGCGTCCTCGCGGACCTTCTCCTCCCACAGCACCTGCGCCGGGTCGCGCCGGTCGTCGCCGTCGTACTTCTGCCGCCCGTCCGCCTCTCCGATCGTCCGGTACTTGTCCCAGTAGAAGTCGGCGCGGTAGGTCCTGCCCCCGAGGCAGATCTCGCGTTGCGGCTGCGGCGGCGGGACGTCGTACTCGTGCATGATGACGCGCGACACCGACTCGAGCACCGACTCCGACCGATCGTCGAGAAACGCCAGCACCTTCCGTGCCTTGCCGACGTCGGACCACTCCGCACACTCCTCCAGCGTCGCGAGCAGGTCCGCTTCCGGGCAGCCACGCCGCAGCGCCGCATCGCCGGCGACGACCGCCTGTCGCATGGAGGCCGCGCGGGCCAGGTCGACGATCGTGCGCGGGATGATCGTGACGAGCGTCCCGTCCACCTCGGTGAGGTGGTGCGGCGGAAGGGGTGCGATGCGGACCCGAGAGGTGCCGCCGCGCCACGCACCCCAGGGCCGGGTGCCGACGACGTACGGCGGAAGGTCGAGCAGTGGCAGGTCGTGGACGACGGCTGCGGACTCGTCGCTCGCCGCGCACTCGGGGTAGGTCGCCAGCAGCGCGTCGAGCCGGAGGCGGTGGGTCGCCCGGTCGCGACGGCCCTCGGTGAGCCGGCAGGCACCGGCGACGAGGTAACGGTCGAGTCGCACCAGAGTCCCGTCCGCCAGCAGTCGGGCGACCTCGCGGCGATTGACACCAAGCCGCTCCGGCGCCTCCCGCAGCAACATCACACCGGCGCAGCCGAGGCAGGAGTTCATGCGCCGCAGGTTGCCGGAATCCGCGCCGCCGCGTCGTCCGTCATCCACAGCCCGGCAGATCTTCGCCGCTGTAGCCACTCTTACGGCGTGTCGCGCCCCGAAATGGTCACAGCGGCGAAGATCACGCCCCGGGGGGGTCAGCCGAAGAAGACCTCGACCTCTTCGTAGCGCTCGAGCGGCACCAGCTTGAGCTCGCTCGTCGCCGCCGACAGCGGCACCCGGATGATGTCGGTGCCGCGCAGCGCGACCATCTTCCCGGTGTCGCCCTCGTGCGCGGCGTCGATCGCGTGCAGCCCGAACCGCGTGGCCAGCACCCGGTCGAACGCCGTCGGCGTGCCGCCGCGCTGCACGTGCCCGAGGACGGTCTGCCGCGACTCGTAGCCGGTCCGCGCCTGGATCTCCCGCTCCAGCACCTGCCCGATGCCGCCGAGCCGGACGTGCCCGAACGAGTCGAGCTCGCCGGTCTGCAGCTCCATCGTCCCCTGCTTGGGCTGCGCGCCCTCGGCCACGACGACGATGGGCGCGTAGTGCCGGGCGAACCGCTTCTCGATGTAGGCGCAGACCTGGTCGATGTCGAACGGCCGCTCCGGGATGAGGATGACGTTGGCCCCGCCGGCGAGCCCCGAGTGCAACGCGATCCAGCCGGCGTGGCGCCCCATCACCTCGGTGATGAGCACGCGGTGGTGTGACTCCGCCGTCGTGTGCAGCCGGTCGATCGCCTCGACCGCGATCTGCACGGCGGTGTCGAAGCCGAAGGTGTAGTCCGTCGCGCTGAGGTCGTTGTCGATCGTCTTGGGTACGCCGACGACGTTGACGCCGTGCTCGGCCAGCGTCGTGGCGACCCCGAGCGTGTCCTCCCCGCCGATGGCGATGAGCGCGTCGACACCGAGCGAGGCGATGTTGGCCTCGATCCGCTCGATCCCGCCGTCGACTTTCGTCGGGTTGGTCCGCGACGACCCGAGGATCGTGCCGCCCCGCGGCAGGATGCCCCGGGTGGCCCGCACGTCGAGGGGCATCGTCTCGCCCTCGAGCGGGCCCCTCCACCCGTCGCGGAATCCGACGAACTCGTGGTCGTAGACCTCGCTGCCCTTCCGTACGACGGCCCGGATGACCGCATTCAGACCAGGACAGTCACCGCCACCGGTGAGGACTCCGATTCGCATGGGTTCGAGCCTATAGACGCCCGCCGATTAGGCTCCCCCGACATGACTTTCTCGATCGTCGCCACCGACGGCACCTCGTGGGGGGTGGCGGTCGCGAGCAAGTTCCTGGCGGTCGGCGCGGCGGTGCCGGCAGCGGCCGCCGGCGTCGGCGCCATCGCGACCCAGTCCTACGCCAACCTCGCCTACCGGCCGGACGGCCTGCGGCTGCTTCGCGACGGCCGCAGCGCCCAGGAGACGCTCGACGCGCTCACCGCCGCCGACGACCGGCGTGAGCAGCGCCAGGCCGGGATCGTCGACGCGGCCGGCGGCGCGGCGACGTTCACCGGTGCCGAGTGCAACGGGTGGGCGGGCGGCGTGACCGGCACGGGCCCCGGCGGCGACGCGTTCGCCATCCAGGGCAACATCCTCGTCGGTCCCGAGGTCGTCGCGGCGATGGAACGCGCCTGGCGCGCGACCGATGCGTCGCTGCCGCTGGCCCGCCGGCTGCTCGCGGCCCTCACCGCGGGCGACGAGGCCGGCGGCGACCGCCGCGGCCGGCAGAGTGCGGCGCTCCTGGTGGCCGAGGCCGACGGTGGCTACGGCGGCGCATCCGACATCGCGGTCGACCTGCGCGTCGACGACGCCGGCCGGCCGGTGCCCGAGCTCGCCCGGCTGCTCGACCTCCACCACGTCTACTTCAGCAAGCCGGACCCGGATGCGTCGCTGACGCTCGAGGGCGACCTCGCCGCGGAGGTACGCCGCCGGCTGGACGGGCTCGGCCACCCCGCCGGGGAGTCCGCTGCCGACCTCGACACCGCCCTCGCCGGCTGGGCCGGGATCGAGAACCTCGAGGAGCGGATGGTCGCCGGCCGGATCGACCCCCTGGTGCTCGGCATGCTCCGGGCGGCCACATGAGGCGTGATCTTCGCCGCTGCGGCCAGTCGGGACCGCGACACGCCGCCGCACCGGTCACAGCCGCGAAGATCACGCGATGACCGTCCTCGCGATCGACGCCGGCACCACCGGCGTGACGGCGCTGCTCGTCACCGCCGACGGCCGGATCGCCGCTCGCGGCTACGAGGAGTTCCCGCAGCACTTCCCGCAGCCGGGCTGGGTGGAGCACGAGCCGGAGCAGATCTGGCAGGCCACGCTGTCGGCCACCCGGCAGGCGCTCGCCGCGCCGGAGGTCGAGCCGCCGACGGCGGTCGGCATCACCAACCAGCGCGAGACCGCCGTCCTCTGGGACCGCCGCACCCTGGCCGCGCCCCGCCGCGCGGTGGTCTGGCAGGACCGGCGTACCAGCGCGATCTGCGACCGGCTCCGCGACGCCGGGCACGAGCCCCGGGTCAGCGAGCTGACCGGGCTGCGCCTCGACCCCTACTTCACCGGGACCAAGCTCACCTGGCTGGCCGAGAACGACCCGGGCACCTGGGCGCGGGTCGAGGCCGGCGAGGTCGTCGTCGGCACCGTCGACGCCTACCTCGTGGCCCGGCTGACCGCCGGCCGGGTGCTCGCCACCGAGCCGTCGAACGCCAGCCGGACGCTGCTGTTCGACATCGGCGCGGGCCGGTGGAGCGACGAGCTGTGCGAGCTGCTCGCGGTGCCGCCGGCCGCGCTGCCGGAGGTGCGGCCGTCCTCGGGTGACTTCGGGCGCACCGACCCCGGCTCCTTCCTCGGTCTCGACCTGCCGATCGGCGGGGTGGCCGGCGACCAGCAGGCGGCGCTGTTCGGGCAGGCGTGCTTCGCGCCCGGCACGAGCAAGTGCACCTACGGCACCGGCTCGTTCGTCCTCGTCAACACCGGCGACCGGCCGGTGCGGTCCGAGGCCGGGCTGCTGACCACGGTCGCCTGGGACCTCGGCGCCGGCCCCGTCTACGCCCTCGAGGGCGCCATCTTCGTCACCGGCGCCGCGGTGCAGTGGCTGCGCGACGGCCTCGGCATCATCGCCACCGCGTCGGAGACCGCCGCGCTCGCCGCGACCGTGCCGGACACCGGCGGGGTGGTCTTCGTGCCCGCGCTCACCGGCCTCGGCGCCCCCCACTGGGACCCCTCCGCCCGCGGCGCCCTGCTCGGCCTGACCCGCGGCACCACGCGCGCCCACGTCGTCCGCGCCGCGCTCGAGGCCATCGCCTACGAGGTGCGCGACGTCGTCGACGTCATGGCCCGCGAGGCCCACGACATCCCGGAGCTGTCCGTCGACGGCGGCGCAGCCGCCAACGACCTGCTCTGCCAACTGCAGGCCGACCAGCTGCAGGTGCCGGTACGACGGCCGCAGGTCGCCGAGACGACGGCGTTGGGTGCGGCGTTCCTCGCCGGGCTGGCCACCGGCGTGTGGGCCTCGACGGACGAGCTGGCCGACACCTGGGTGCTGGACCGGCGGTTCGAGCCCGACCCCGCCGCCGACCGCGCACACGGCGACACGGCGTACGCCCGCTGGCAGGAGGGCGTACGCCGGTCGCAGGGCTGGGCGGATCTCTAACGCAGCGCGTCCACGCGCAGTCGGGCCGCGGCGGCCACCCGGCGCAGGTCCTCCAGGCGCGCCTCCCACGTCGCGCCGAGCAGCAGCAACGCGGTGCCGACGGTGCCGGCGGACAGCCACTTCGGCAGCTCGGCGACGTGCGGTCCGGCGACCCGGAGGCAGAGCAGCCCGAGGACCGCGGCGCCGACCGCCATGGGCGTGCCGAGCCGCCACTGGGCGCCGGCCGCCACCGTCACCGCCGCGGTGACGAGCAGCACCACCTGCCGGTCGGTGTCGCCGCCCAGTGCGAGCGCGAGGGTCGGCAGCAGGCCGACCGCGAGGCCGGGCAGCAGCAGCGCCGACGAGGCGCGCCGGTCGGTGACCAGCGCGGCCGCCGCCCAGACGAGCGAGCCGAGCGCGGGTGTGGCGACGTAGAGCTCGGGGTCGACGCCCCGTGCAGGTGCAGCGCGAGGCCGGCCGCGACCGACGCGAGCAGGATCGACGCGGCCAGGCCGGCATCCCGGACGGCGGCGAACCGCGGGTGGCGGCGCGGCCAGCTGGCCGCGACGAGCAGGGCGACCGCGGCGAGCACCGCGTCGACCGCGGCGAAGGCGCGCTCGTCACCCACCAGTGACCACCACGCCGCGGCGCCGGTGCCGGCGGCGAGCGCCACGGCGAACGCGCGCAGCACGCGCCACCCCGGAGCCGGGACGTTCCACGGCGCGAGCGCGACGGCCACCGTGGGCAGGACGAGCGCCGCGAGGACGTGGACGTCGACACCGAACCCCTGACCGGCCGCGGCGGCGAGCACCGCGGCGGACCCGCCGGCGGCGCTGCCGCAGCCGACCCGGAGCCCGTCCGGGTCGGACGCCCGTCCGGTGACCCAGGGCAGGGCGAGCAGCGCGAGCGGCACGGCGAGCCCCCACCAGCCGGCCGGCCGGTGAGCGTGGGCGGCTCCGGTCGCGGCCACGAGCCCGACGGTGCCGAGCACGACCGCGCCGGCGGCGGCGGACCAGCGCGCGACGGCGCCCTGCGCACCGAGCCGTCGGGCTGCCACGTCGACGGCGCCGGCGACGGCGAGGCCGACCGGGGCCAGCACGGCCGCGCGCGCCTCGGTCACCGGGTGCACCCACGCGGCGGCGGCGACCAGCGCGGCGACCGCCGCGCCGGCGGGCGCGGTCCTGAGGTGGCGGGCCCCGGTCAGGGCCGCGGCGATCGCCAGCACCACGAGTGCCGTGCCGCCGACGTAGTCGTGCAGTGGCAGGGACGTCGCCGCGGGCAGCCCGAGCGTGCGGGCGGCGGCGGCGTCGACGGCGCAGCCGGCGAGCCCGACGGCGGCGAGCGCCTCCGCGGTCGCCGGCATCCGCCGCAGCGAGGCGCCCGCCGCCAGGAACGCGGCCGTCACCGCGGCCATGAGCCCGACCTGACCGTGGGGCCCGAGCGCCGCGAAGACCAGCGCCGTACCGGCGGTCAGCGCGACCACGAGGCACAGCGCGCCGAGACCGAGCAGCAGCTGCTTGGTCTCCGTGCCCGGCACCGGCGCGACGGAGCGGGCCGGTGCCGCTGCCGGGTACGCCGCCGGCTCGGCGGCAGCCGCGGGACCGGCGGTGCCGCCGGCGGGAGCCGCCGCCGGCCAGGGCCGACCGCACGTCGGGCAGGGCGGGTCATACGGGTTCGTGGTCGTCATCAGAACTCCCAGTGGCTCAGGGCCCAGACCAGCCAGAGCAGGAACAGGCCGAACAGCACGAGTGGCGTCACGACGCCGGTGACGAAGCAGGCGCGGGCCCGGCGGGGCAGCCGGCGGGCGACCGAGACGGCGACGCCGACGCCCGCGCCGCCGACCAGCCAGAGGAGACCTCCGCCCGCCGCACCGACGACCACCTGGGCGACGAGTCCGCCCACGCTGTAGGTCGCCACGGTGAGCAGCACTCCGAGGATGAGCCAGCGCAGCGCGACGAGCCAGCTCGCCTTGGGCTGCCGCCGCCGCTCGTCGCGACGGGCCGGAAGAGGTTGTGTCGTCATGACGGCAACGATCGGCCGGGACCGGCCCCGGCGCCTGAGTGCGAGGACGGCACTTGTGCTGAGTAGGACTACCTAGTGTCGCAGTCCACAGCGATTGGATATGCGTATGGACAGAGGGCTTGAACGACTTCCAGGTGACGGCACAGGGGCCGTGTCTCGACGCATCCACCCAAGGGACTAGGGGATGCACCGCCTTGCCGAGCGTGGCAGGGGTGCCAAGCCCGGTCGGGGGCGGCGCCTCACTCAACTGAGGCGCGCTGGACGAGCGTACCGGCCGGGGTGGCACGTCACCTTCGGCCGGCTCCGCTCGTTGGATCGACATCGGCCATATCAAGGCAAGGAGCCGCTTGATGCAACGTCCGCTGGCTTTCGCGACTGCGGTCGTCGCACTTGCGGGGTCGGCGTCTCCGGCGATCGCCAGCCAATCCCGCCGTGTCCACCAGCAGACGGCAGTCAGCGCCGTGCGGTCCGGGACCGCGTACGACGCCAGACTGCGCGGGACAGTCACCATTTCCGCGGCGAGAGCGGAGGCGACTCGCGCGGTCGTCCGGATCGCGGCGCCGGTGCACTTCAGTGGCAGCTGCTTCCCCGACAAGGCGGTGCGCGTCCGGGGAACGGCTGAGAACGTGATGCTCGTGCTGATGCGCCGGACGTCAGCCGGCAGCGCCCCCACGGAGATCGCCTACTTCGGTCGGTTCCCGCGCGCCGAGGGCCGCCGAACCTTCTCCAGCATGTGCGGCGGCGACCAGCTGCTCCGTCGAGGGGGCTACGACCTGGTCCTGCTGCACACATCCGGCACGGCGCGGGTCACACTGCAGATCGGCGCTTCGTCCGCGACGCGGTCTTCACGCCCGAGCGGTCGAGCCGCGCCACCATCGCTGCGCTGAACACCGAGTTTGCGCCACAAGGCACCACCGCAGTTGGTTCCCACGGCGCGACCCGGCAACTTGCCGGTCGAGGCCTTGTCGCGGACGCAGGTTGGCTGAGGCAAGCATCGACTGCCCCGCTACAGACTTTCGGCGACTGCATCGTCGAGGAGGGCACCAGTGCGCCGCCGGGCAACCTCGCATAATGAGAAGCCCTGTGTCAACCTGCCTGAGGAATGATCTTGTTTTCCTCCGCGAGGACGCGTTGCAGGGCGCGGTGCTTGTTGGGGTTGTAGGCCGACGCTGTCTTGCCAGCAGTGCCAGATCACGTAGAGCCAAGCGCGGGCCAGGACGCGGACCGCGTGCGGGTGGTCGTGTCCTCGGGCGCGGGCGTCGCGGTAGAGCTTGTCGGCCCATGGGTTGGCGCGTCGGCTGTCGCCGGCGAAGTCGCAGACGGCGTCTCGGAGTTGTTTGTCGCAGGCCCAGCGGAACCCGACGGAGCGGCTCTTGCCGGACTGCCTGGTGGAGGGGGCGGCGCCGGCCAGGCAGGTCAGCGACTCGGGGGTGGGGAAGCGGGCGCGGCAGTCGCCGATCTCGCCGAGCAGCCGGGCGGCGCGCACGCGGCCAGCGCGCGGCAGGTTGATGAAGATGTGCGCGTCGAGGTGCGCGTCGAGCTGGGTGCCGATTTGTGTGGACAGGGCCTTGATCTGCTCGAGCAGGCTGGCCAGCAGCGCGGCCAGGGCCGCGGTGATGTGCGCGTTGACGGCGGCGTCGGTGCCGGTGAGGCCGCGTGGCGCGGCGAGCAGTCGGGCGTGCAGCACTGCGGGGTCGACCTTGCCGGAGTATCTCTGCTTAGCCAGCCAGTCGCCGAGGCGTTGCGGGGTCAGCCAGTCCGCCTTGTCCTGGGTGGGGAAGCGGGTCAGAAACGCCAGGCTGATCGGGCTGTCGATCTCGGCGAACAGGCCGACCGCGCCGGGGAACGCCAGGCGCAGGTGGGCGCGCAGCTGGTTGGCGGCGGCGACGCGGTGCCGGATGAGGTCCTTGCGCGCCCGGCCCAGCCGGCGCAGCGTCACCGTCTCCGGACGGTCCGGGGTGAGCGGGCGAAGCCGGGCCCGGTCGGTGCGCAGCGTGTCAGCGAGCACGAACGCGTCGAACCAGTCGTCCTTGTTGCCGGCCGAGCCATAGCGGCCACGCAGGTTCTTGACCTCGTTCGGGCTGATCACCACCACGGTCAGCCCGGCGGCGAGCGCGCGTCGACGACCGGCCAGTCGATGTCCCAGTCGTCTTGCTCACGTCGGCTCGGTGAGCACCGCGATCAGCTCGCGCAGCCCGGCCGCGCTGTGCTCGACGGTGTGCCGCAGCAGTTCACGGCCGCGAGCATCCACGACCGACACTGCGTGGTCATCGCGGGACCAGTCCAGGCCGCCGGTTACGTCGTTGGGGGGTGTCTCGGGCAGGGTTGTGCTGGCAGACTTCACGTCAGCCTCCTCGCTGCTAGTCCCAGTGGGGAGGCGCCCGCTTGTGGTGCCGGTGGTGCCGAACGTGGCTGCCAGTTCGCTCACTGATCGGCGCTCGCGGCACGTGGCCTTGGCGCTCAGCCCTGTCGACGGTCTGCACGTCCAGGGTAACCGCCAGATCTCGCAGATCTCATGCTGGACATCAACCGCGTCAAGCAGCAGGGCGATGACCTGGCGGCACCTGGGGCGCATCACCGATACTCGGAGACCAGTGACCTGAGGATGGTGCACCAGGCCCTGCTCCATGGCGTAGCGCACGAGCTGCGCCTTGTTGTGCAGCTGCAGCTTGGTCAGCGTGCTCTGGACGTGGTTCTGCACGGTTCGCACCGACAGCACGAGGCGCTCGGCGATCTGCGGGTAGGTCAGGCCCTTGGCCACGAGCCGCAGGATCTCGGTCTCGCGGTCGGTGAGGCGCGGCGCGTCGTCGGCCGGGGCGGTGGCCAGCCGGCGGTACTCGCCCAGCACCAGACCGGCGAGACCCGGGGTGAACACTGCGTCACCGGTCGCGACCCGTCGTACGGCGTCGAGGAGCTCGGCCATGCTCGCCGACTTGAGCAGGTAGCCGGTCGCTCCCGCGGTCATCGCGTCGAGCACGTCCTGCCGCTCCCCGCTCGCGGACAGCACCAGCACGCGCGGCGGCGGGTCGAGCTTGGCGAGACCGGCGGCGACCTGCACGCCGCTCATGTCCGGCAGCTGGAGGTCGAGGAGGACGACGTCCGGGCGGGTCGCGGCGGCGACCTGCACCGCCCGCGCACCCTCACCGGCGGTGCCGCAGACCACGAGCCCGGCGGCCTCGAGATCGCGGGCCACGCCGTCGCGCCAGATCGGATGGTCGTCCACGACGAGGACGCGCAGGGGCTCAGCGCGGTCGGGGCACACGCAGCTCCACCTCCGTCCCCGATCCCGGCACCGACTCGACGCTCGCCGCGCCGCCGAGGTCCCGGACCCTGCCCAGGATGCTCTGCTCGACCCCGAGCCGGCCGCTGCGACGCGCGTCGGCGAGCCGGCCCGGGGCGATGCCGCTGCCGTCGTCGCGCACGCTCACGGTCACGTCGCTGCCGTCGTCCTCGACGAGGACCCAGGCGCGGGCACCCGGCCCCGCGTGGCGGGCGACGTTGGCGAGAGCCTCGGCGACGGCCGCCGCCACCGCGCGGGCGACCGGCTCGGCGAGCCGCACCGGGTCGGCCGGGCAGGCCACCGTCACGGCGTCACCCGCCAGGGGCTCGACGAGAGCGCGGAGGTCGAGCGCACCGCCGGCGTCGACGGTCGGTGCCGGTGCGCTGACGAGGGAGCGCAGGCTCGCCTCCTGCTCGCCGGCCAGCCGCGCCAGGTCCGCGGCCTCGCCGCCGAGCTCCGCGCCGCGGCGGGCGACGAGGGCGAGCACCTGCAGGACGGAGTCGTGGATGCTCCGGGCCAGCCGCTCCCGCTCCCCCGCGGCCGCCTCGCGCCGGGCCGCCGTCGCGATCGCCTGCTCGGCCCGGACCCCGAGCCGGACGACGTACCCGCCGATGCCGCCGGCGATGAGGAGCAGGACGACGCCGTTGAAGGTGTGCTGGGTGAGGTCCCCGCGCTCGGCGACATCCGCCGCCGCGACGACCAGCGCGGCGAGCGTGCCGGCCACCGGTCCCCCGGCCACGGCGCAGGCGAGCACCGGGGCGGCGGCCCAGACCGCCGGCAGGGTCGGTGCGCCGCTGTCGATGCGGGCCGAGGTCTCGACGGCCAGCGTGGCCAGCACGAGCCCGGCGGCGATCGCGACGTCCGCGCCGAGCACCGCGCGTCGCCGCCCGGCCGGCGACGCGTAGGCGCCGACGGTCAGCGCGGTCCAGGCCGCCATCGCGCCGAGCAGCGCCCAGCCGAGCGCCGGCCGGGCGTAGCGGTCGTGGTTGCCGGCGACGAGCACGGCGGCATAGGCCAGCGCGACGACCCGGTACGCCGCCACCGCGCGCCACAGCTGCTCCGCCACATGCAGATCTTCGCGGCTGTGACCGGATTCGGCTGCGACACGCCGCAGCGGTGGTCACAGCGGCGAAGATCAGCGGGTCAGGACGCCTTGCGGGCGCCGACCAGCGGGCTGTCGTCGGCGACGAGCGCCTCGCGGGCCGCCTGCCGGGCGTCGGCGATGTCCTCCTTCGCCTTCGTGGCGTAGGTGTCGACGTACTCCTGCTCCGACAGCTGCATGAGCTCGTACATGATCTCGTCGGTGATCGACCGCAGCACGAACCGGTCGCCCTCCAACCCCTCGTAGCGGGAGAAGTCGAGCGGCTCGCCGATCCGGATGCCGACGCGCATGATCCGCGGCAGCAGCTTGCCCGGGGGCTGGATGTCGAACGTGTTGATCATCGCGACCGGGATGACCGGTACGCCGGCCTCGAGGGCCATCCGCGCGATGCCGGTCTTGCCGCGGTAGAGCCGGCCGTCCGGCGAGCGGGTGCCCTCCGGGTAGATCCCGAGCAGGTCGCCCTTGCCGAGGATCTCCTTGGCCTTGTCGATCGCCGCCTCGCTGGCGCGGCCGCCGCTGCGGTCGATCGGGACCTGGCCGACGCCGGCGAAGAACGCCTTGGTCAGCCGCCCCTTGAGGCCGCGGCCGGTGAAGTACTCGGCCTTGGCGAGGAACGTGATCCGGCGTGGCGCGACTGCCGGCAGGAAGATCGAGTCGGAGAAGGAGAGGTGGTTGCTGGCGAGGATCGCCGGACCCGTGCGCGGGAGGTTCTCCAGGCCCTCGACCCACGGCCGGAACAGCAGCTTGAGGATCGGCCCGAGCACGACGTACTTCAGCAGCTGGTAGAACAGCCGACTCACCACCCTCCGCCTGTCGTGCCCGACGTTCGTCACCCTACGGAGCCGGCCCGCCCCCGGCAATGGCCTGGATCAGCCACGGTGATGTCACCTTTGACCGAATCCTACTGCCCCGGGGCATGACCGGGGGTGACGGCTGGTTGAACATGCGACGATCGAGGAGCGAAAGGGGGACGACACCGATGCGACCCGAAGCCGAGCCCTACGCCGCCGACGGCGGCCCGATCGGCGCCGTGCTCTGCCACGGCCTCACCGGCATGCCCGGGAGCATGCGTGGCTGGGCCGAGGGCCTGGCGGCGGGCGGGCTCACGGTGCGGGTGCCCCGCCTGCCCGGGCACGGCACGCGCTGGCAGGACGCCAACGCCGTCACGTGGCAGGACTGGTACGGCGAGCTGGAGCGGGCGTTCGACGACGTGCAGGCGCGCACCGAGCGGACCTATGTCATGGGCCTGTCGATGGGCGGCACGCTGGCCCTGCGGCTGTCCCAGGAGCGCGCCGCGGACGTCGCCGGCACGGCCGTCGTCAACCCGTCGCTGTTCACCACCCGCAAGGACGCGAAGCTGCTGCCACTGCTGCGACTCCTCGTCCCGTCGATGCCGCCGGTCGGCAACGACGTGAAGAAGCCGGGGGTGGTGGAGCCGGCGTACGAGCGGCTGCCCGTCAAGGCGGCGTACCAGCTGTCCCTGCTCTGGCGGCTCACCAACGCCGACCTGCACCGGCTCACCCGGCCGCTGCTCGTCTTCACCAGCCGCGACGACCACGTCGTCGAGCCGGAGAACTCCGACCGGCTCGTCGAGCACGCGGCGAGCATCGAGAAGAAGCACGTCATCCTCGAGGACAGCTACCACGTCGCGACGATGGACCACGACCTGCCGCGCATCATCGACGAGACCCTCGCCTTCGTCCATGGCCACTGAGTTCAGCGGCGCCTCGCCGCGCGGCAGTCGCGACAACGGGTTGCGCTGCGGCGGCTATGCCGCCGTCGCCGACCTCGACCCGTGGGTGGCCGACCGGCTGCTCGCCGAGCTGCGCGACGTCGGGATCGCCGCGTACGCCGCCCCCACGCAAGGAAGCGTGGGCGGGTACGGCGAGGTGCGGCTGCCCGACCGGCCGGTCGACCGGCTGTGGGTCGACACCGCGGAGGTGAGCCGCGCCCGCGACCTCGTCGACCGCGAGCGCCATGCCAGCCGGGGCGAGCAGCCGGCGCCGAGCGGCGGCGCGACGGTTGCCGAGGGCGCGCCCGCCGCGGCCGACGTCGACTTCGAGTCGGCCTGGCAGCAGATGGTGTCCTCCCTGCGGGAGGAGACGCCCGAGCCGTCGTTCGCCAGCGAGCCGACCGGGCCGGTCGAGCTCGCTGCCGAGGGCGAGCCCGACGACGACGCCGAGGTGGGAGACCTCGAGGTAACGGGCTGGGACCCGGCCAACGAGGCACACTTCGAGCCGCCGCCCCCGCCGCCGCTTCCGAAGCTGCGCGGGGCCACCATCGGCGCGCTCGGCGCGATCGGGCTCGGCCTGCTGGTGCTCGCCACGAACTTCGACGACGGCAACTGGACGCTCGTCGCCGTCATGGCCATCGTCGGCGGGGTCGCCCTGCTCGTCTACAACATGCGCAGCGGCCCGCCGACCGACTCCGGCTGGGACGACGGCGCGGTCGTCTGACCCTGCCGGCGGCGCCTCGCTAGCCTGACGCCGTGCAGGTCAGCGAAACGGTCGAGATCACGGGCCACCTCATGGACTCGGGGGTCCTGGCCCGAATCCTCGACGACGTCCTCGACTACGGCGGCGACTACACGATCGAGCACTTCACCGTCGGCAAGACGCACGAGGACGAGTCCTACGTGCGCATCGTCGTCCTCGCCGACACCGACGAGGATCTGCAGCGGCTGCTGATGCGCCTGCAGACCCACGGCGTCAACCAGGTCGACCCCGGCCGGGCGATCGACCCGGCTCGCGCCGATGGACGGCGTGTTCCCCGAGGACTTCTACTCGACGACCAACCTCGAGACCGTCGTCCGGCTGGAGTCCGGCTGGGTGCCGGTCGAGCACCCGGAGATGGACTGCGGGCTGGTCGTCCGCGGCGGCCGGGTCCGGACCATCCCCGTCAGCGACGTCGTCGCCGGCGACGAGATCGTGTGCGGCGCGCACGGCATCCGCGTCCACCTGCCGCCGCGCGAGCACAAGGCGCTCGGCGACTTCGAGTTCATGGCGTCGAACGTGTCGAGCGAGAAGCCGCAGGCGCTGCTCGTGCACCAGATCGCCCAGCGGATGCGCGAGGTCAAGGGCGAGGGCCACCGCGTGCTGTGGGTCGCCGGCCCGGCCGTCGTCCACACCGGGGCGGCACACCCGATGGCCGCGCTGGTCGAGGCCGGCTGGGTCGACGTGCTGTTCTCCGGCAACGCGCTCGCGACCCACGACATCGAGGCGGCCTTGTTCGGCACCTCGCTCGGCGTCGACCTCGCCCACGGGCAGGGTGTCGAGCACGGCCACGAGCACCACATCCGCGCCATCAACATGGTGCGCACCGCCGGCTCGATCAAGGCGGCGGTCGAGAGCGGGCTGCTGACCGGCGGCGCTGATGCACGCGATCGTCAAGGCCGGCAAGCCCTACGTGCTCGTCGGCTCGGTGCGCGACGACGGACCGCTGCCCGACGTCTACACCGACGTCATCGCCGGACAACGCGCGATGCGCGCCCAGCTCGACGGCGTCGGCTTCGCCATCATGGTCGCGACGATGCTGCACTCGATCGCGACCGGCAACATCCTGCCGGCGTCGGTGCCGCTCGTCGCCGTCGACATCAACCCGGCGACGGTCACCAAGCTGGCCGACCGCGGCAGCGCGCAGGCGATCGGCATCGTCACCGACATCGGGCTGTTCCTCGAGCAGCTCGCGCACGAGCTCGTGCCCGGCTACTCGCGCTGACAAGGGAGAGAGCGGCCGTGAAGGCGTGCACGATCACCCCCGGCGACCTGACCTCCGCCGGTGTCGAGGAGATCGGCGAGCCGCCGGAGCGCGACGGCAAGCTCCTCGTCGAGGGCCTGCTCGTCGGTGTCTGCGGCACCGACGTCGAGATCGCGAAGCAGGGGTACGGCGTGCCCCCGCCCGGCCACCGGCGGCTGGTGCTCTTCCACGAGTCGCTCGGCCGGGTGCTCGAGGCGCCGGCCGGCAGCGGCTTCACCGCGGGTGACCTCGTCGCGGGCGTCGTCCGCCGTCCCGACCCGGTGCCGTGCGGACCGTGCGGCCAGGACCAGTGGGACTTCTGCCGCAACGGCGAGTTCACCGAGCGCGGCATCAAGGCCCACGACGGCTACGGCTCGCAGCGCTGGCGGGTGGCACCGAAGTTCGCGGTGAAGCTCGACGCCGCGCTGGGCGACCTCGGCGTCCTGCTGGAGCCGACGTCCGTCGTCGCCAAGGCCTGGGACCAGACCGAGCTCATCGCCGCGCGAGCGTTCTGGGCGCCCGAGCGCGTGCTCGTCACCGGCGCCGGGCCGATCGGGCTGCTCGCCGCGCTGCTCGGGCGGCAGCGCGGGCTCGACGTCTTCGTCCTCGACCGGGTGACCGAAGGCGCCAAGCCCGAGATGGTGCGCGAGCTCGGCGCGACGTACGTCACCGACCTCGACGACCTGACCGTCGAGCCGGACGTCGTCATCGAGGCGACCGGCGTGGGCCAGCTCGTCTTCGACGTCATCGGCCGCTGTGCACCCAACGCGATCGTCTCCCTCACCGGCATCTCCTCCGGCCGGCGGTCCATCCCCGTCGCGGCGGACGAGGTCAACAAGGAGATCGTGCTGGAGAACGAGGTCGTCTTCGGGTCGGTCAACGCCGGGCTGCGCAACTACCGGCAGGCGGCGGACGCGCTGGCGCAGGCCGACCCGCAGTGGCTGCGCCGCCTCATCACCCGCCGCGTGCCGATGGCCGAGTGGCCGACGGCCCTCGACCGCCACCCGGACGACATCAAGGTCGTCGTCGACCTGCAGGCCTGACCGCGCCACCCGGCGGGCTCTAGCCCGCTCCCCCACTCACGAGGACAATGGGGTCGTGGCAGGGCCGGGACGGGGGCCCTCGGGACTACGGATACACCTGTTCGGGGGGTTCGCAGCGAGCGTCGACGGTATCACCCGTCGACGAGCGATGGCGGCTGCGCAAGGCGCGGACGCTGGTGAAGCTGCTCGCGGTCGCGCCGGGTCACCGGTTGCACCGGGAGACCCTCATCGCTGCTCTGTATCCCGACCATGACGGCGCGCTCGCCGCGAACAATCTGCACCAGGCGATGCACGCGGCCCGCCGGGTCATCGGGACCGACCGGCTGGTCCTCAGCGGGGACGTCGTCGAGCTCGGAGGAGACATCAGCGTCGACATCGACGAGTTCGAGCAGTCCGCTGCCCATGCGCGGACCACCGGGGAGGTCGCGGCGCTCCGAGCCGCCCTGGCCGGCTGGTCCGGCGAGCCTCTCCTCGAGGACCGCTACGCCGGGTGGGCCGAGCCGGTGCGCGCCCGGTTGGCCGAGATGCACGCCGCGCTCGTCACCCAGCTCGGGGCCGCCCTCGTCGAGCAGGGGGCCGTCGACGAGGCCGTGGCGCTGCTCGAGCCGGCAGTCGCGACCCATCCGCTGGACGAACCGATGCACCGGGCACTGTTCGACGCCTACGAAGCGGCCGCCCGCCGGGCTCGAGGCGCTCGCCGGCTACGAGCGGTTGCGGGACGCGCTTCGGGGCGGAGTACGCCGCCGAGCCGGACGCGGAGACCAGGGCGGCTTACCGGCGCCTGCTCGGCACCGCGACGCCGGCCGTGGCGGTGCCCAACAACCTGCCCGCGGCGGCCACGAGTTTCGTCGGGCGCCGCCGGGAGCTGGCCGAGTTGCAGACGCTGCTGGACCGGACCCGGCTGCTGACCCTGACCGGCCCCGGGGGGGCCGGCAAGACCAGGCTCGGCGTCGAGCTGGCCCGAACGCTCGGCCGCGACGAGTGAGCATCCCGACGGGAGTTGGCTGGTGGAGCTCGCCGGGCGCCGCCCGGACGACCACATCGCGTCGGCCGTTGCCGAGGCGCTCGGCATCGGGCTGTCCGAGGACCGCGCGTCGGCCGAAGCCCTGGCCGAGCAGCTGCGGGATCGACGGATCTTGCTG
Source organism: uncultured Actinomycetota bacterium (assembly GCA_963835405.1). Taxonomy (GTDB): domain Bacteria; phylum Actinomycetota; class Actinomycetes; order JAFAQI01; family JAFAQI01; genus CAWIFV01. The sequence continues at coordinate 268,203 of CAWIFV010000014.1, read as the reverse complement.
CTGCTGCTGGACAACTGCGAGCACGTCCTGGACCCGATCGCGGACGTCGTGGCGACCCTGCTCGCGCGCTGCCCCGACCTGACCGCGCTCACCACGAGCCGGGAGCCGCTCGGGGTCCCCGGCGAGACGGTCTGGCGGGTGCCGCCGCTGGAGTTGCCCGCCGGCGACGAGGCATCGCCCGACCGGCTGGCCCGGCTCGAGGCAGTGCAGCTGTTCGTCGAGCGGGCCCGCGACGCGGCGCCGTCGTTCGCTCTCGACGAGTCGAGCGCCGCCGCCGTCGCGCGGATCTGCTCTCAGCTCGAGGGGATGCCGCTGGCCGTCGAGTTGGCCGCCGCCCGACTCGCCCATCTGTCGGTCGGACAGCTGGCGGATCGCCTCGGCGACCTGCTCGCGCTGCTCGCCCATCGCGGTCGCGGTCGGCTCGACCGGCAGCAGACGCTGGCGGCGACGCTCGACTGGAGTCACGACCTGCTGGACGAGGACGAGCGGGTGCTGTTTCGCCGGCTGGCGGCGTTCGTCGGCGGCTTCGACCTGGACGCGGCGGGCCACGTCTGCGGTCGCGGCCTGGACGACATCGAGGCGGTCCTCGCCCGGCTGGTGGACAAGTCGCTCGTCAACGCGGACACCGCGGGTGAGCAGGCGAGATACCGGATGCTGGAAGTGGTCCGGCAGTACGCCGAGAGCCGGCTCGTCGGGACGGGCGAGTCCGGCGAGTGCCGCCGGCTGCATCGCGACTGGTTCGCGGCACGGGCGGGCGAGCACGACCCGGACCGGGCCGGACCGGTGGTGCGCGAACCGGCCGCATGGTTCGACCGCGAGCACGACAACATCCGGGCGGCGCTCGCCTCCGCGCTCGAGGACGACCCGGCCTTGGCGCTGCGGCTCGCAACGTCCACGTGGCGGTTCTGGCTGTCCCGCGGCCAGATCGTCGACGGGCTGCGGTGGCTCGCTCGCGCGCTCGACGCGCACCCGGAGTCCTCGCTCGTGCGAGCCCGGGCCCTGTTCGCCACCGGCATCATGCAGATCCGCCGGGGAAACGCCGAGCCGTTGCAGGCGATAGCCGACGAGATCACCGCGATCCACCTGCGCCACGGTGATGCCACCGACTACGCCGCGAGCGTCCACGTGGCCGCCGTCTTCGCCTACATGAGCGGTGACCACCGCCGCGCCCACCGGATGTCCGAGCTCGTCGACCGACTGTCCGCGGGGGTGCCCACGGTCGCTGCCTCGTCCCATCACTTCGTCGGCATCGCCGCGCTGAACGTCCGGGACCTCGTGCGCGCTCGTGCGCAGTTCCAGGCCGCGCACGCCGCTCTCGCCGAAGTGCCGGCCGACGCGCCACCGTTCTTCGCGGCCCTTTCGTCCGGGTTGGCGATCGGTGACCGGGACGGCATCCCGCTGCCCTACGTCGAGAGCACGATCCTCCACGGCCGGCGGCTCGGAGTCGTCCAGGCGGGCGGTCACGTGACCCTCTCCGAGGCGCTCGTGGAGCGAGCGGAGGGACGGATCGACGAGGCGCTCGGTCTGCTGGACCGGGCTCGCGACACCTTCCGCGGAGTCGACGACCGGTACGGCGAAGGGTGCGCGCTGCTGCAACGGGGGCACACGCTGCGCGCCGTCGGTCGTTGGGACGAGGCGCGGCTTGCCTTCGACCAGGCGGGCGGACTGTTTGCCGGGCTGCGCCATCAACGCCTCATCGCGATCGCCATGGCCGGCCGTGCTCTGCTCGAAGCGGCGACCGGGCAGGCGGTGCCGGCACGCCGGTTGGCGACGGAGGCGACCGTCCTGATGGAGCGCAGCGGCGACCGGCCGGGTGTCTGGTACGGCAACACCAGCCGGGCCGTCGTGGAGGTGCTGCTCGGCGAGTTCGCCGCCGCCCTGGATTGTCTCGGTCGCGCCCCGGACTCCCTCGACATCCCCGGCGGTCAATGCTTCGCCGGCTGGCAGATGTTGCTGCGCGCCCGACTCCTCCGGGTTTGCGGTGATCCGGTGTCGGCCACGGCAGCCGAACTCGAGGCGGCGATCCTGTTCGAGCGGTTCGAGGACGCGCACGGCCTGGAAACGCTGCAAAGGCTCTGCAAAGCCGACGGCCCTACGTTGCCGGTCGTCAGCAACAGTCAGGACTCCGAGGGGGAAACATGACCGTCGCACTCGACTCGCTCCGCGAACAGGTCCGCGGGACCGTGATCGATCCGAGCGACCCGTCGTACGACGAAGCACGGCAGGTGCACAACGGCATGATCGACAAGCGACCGGCGGCGATCGTCCGCGTCGCGGGGGTCGCCGACGTCATGGCGTGCGTCAACGTCGCGCGGGATCAGGGGCTGGACCTCGCGGTGCGCGGCGGTGGCCACTCCGCGCCCGGGTTCGGCACCGTCGAGGGTGGTCTCGTCATCGACCTGGCCGACCGGAAGGGGATCCGGGTCGACCCGGACGCCCGGACGGTGCGTGCCGAAGGCGGCTGCACCTGGGGGGACTTCAACCACGCGACGCACGCGTTCGGCCTGGCCACGCCCGGCGGCATCGTGTCCACGACCGGCATCGCCGGGCTCACTCTCGGCGGCGGCATCGGCTACCTGTCGCGCAAGTACGGGCTGTCGTGCGACAACCTGATCTCGGCGGACGTCGTCACGGCGGACGGACGGTTCCTGACGGCGACCGAGAAGGATCACGCCGACCTGCTCTGGGCGCTGCGTGGCGGCGGCGGGAACTTCGGTGTGGTGACGTCGTTCGAATACCGGCTCCACGAGGTCGGGATGGTCTACGGCGGCCCGATCATCTACTCGCTGGAGCACGGCGCCGAGGTCATGGCCTACTACCGCGAGTTCATCGCGGACGCGCCCGAGGAGTTCGGCGTCTTCGTCGGCGTCCACGCGGGTCCGCCGGTGCCGTTCCTGCCGGAGGAGTGGCACGGCAAGCCGGTCGTCGTCATCGTCGGCATGTGGACCGGCGACATCGCGGAAGGTGAGGCACGCTGGAAGCCGTTCTTCGACGTGGCTCCGGTGCTCGGCTCGCACGTCGGGGAGATGCCGTATCCGGCGCTCAACGCGGCCTTCGACCCGTTGCTCCAGAAGGGCCTTCAGGCCTACTGGAAGGCGAACTTCCTCCCGGCGATCACCGACGACGTCATCAAGGTGCACCTCGAGCACGGCGCGAAGGTCCCGACGTTCAACTGCGCGGTGCACCTGTATCCGATCAATGGTGCGGTGCAGCGCGTCTCCACCGAGGAGTCGGCGTTCCCCAACCGCGACGTCGACTTCGCGCCGGTGATCGCGGGCATGTGGCCGGACCCCGCGGACAACACGGCGAACATCGCCTGGGTGCGTGACTACTGGGACGCCCTGCGGCCGTACTCATCGCCCGGTGGCTACATCAACTTCCAGGATGCCGACGACGCCAAGCGGATCGCGGACAACTACGGGCCGACCTACAAGCGGCTGCGCGAGGTCAAGAAGGCCTACGACCCCGGCAACCTGTTCCACGTCAACCAGAACATCGCTCCGGCCGGCTGATCGCTGCCGCCGGCACACTCGACCACCTGCACCGCCGGATCGGCGACCACACCGTCGCCGGCCACGACGGGCGGCGGCCGGACCTCGTCCGGCCGCCGCGCCGGGACCGCCACCGGCTAGTCGGACAGGCGGAGGACGGCAAGCACCGGGTAGTGGTCACTCGCCGCGCGCACCGTCGCCGCGTCCGGCTCGTCGGTCACGACGCGGCACTCGACGACCTCGACCGAGCGGTCGGCGAAGACGCCGTCGATGCGCTTGCGCCGGCGCGAGGTGCTGAACGTGTCGCCGGCGCCGGCGGGCGCCACCGCGTAGGCGTCCTGCAGCCGCTCCGCGAGCCGCTCCCACACCGGCCCGCCCGGCTCCTCGTTGACGTCGCCGGCGACGACCAGCGCCGCCGCGCCGTCCGGGTGCGCGCCGGCGTCGACGGCCGCCCACAGCGGGTCCAGGTGCCGCTGCCGCTCCGCGGCGTCCATCGACAGGTGGATCGACGCCACCCGCCAGGCCGCGCCACGAAGCGACAGGTCGGCGACGCAGACGGCGCGCTGGTGCAACCCCTTGGTGGGTGGCAGCAGCGCGAACGACGTGCGCCGGACCGCGACCGCCAGCGACGTCATCACCATGAGCCCGCCCTCACGGTCGGCGGTGGCGACGACGAGGCCGCACCGGCGGGCGAGCGCCGCGCGCCGGGACCGCCAGCGCAGGAACCGCGGCGCCTCCTGCACCGCGACGACGTCCGGTGCACACGCCCGTACGACGGCAGCGACGGCGTCGGCGTCGTCGCGCAGTGACCGCACGTTGTAGGTGAGCAGCCGCAGCTCAGCCACGTCCGCCTCCCCGCCCGCGACCTGCATCCGCTGCCGGCTCCGCCGGCCCGTCCGGCACCACCTCGGTGCCGGCGGTGCCGAACACCGCGTCCACGGTGTCGTCGAGAGCGGCGATGACGGCGCGCGGCCCGCCGGCGGAGACGAAGTCGACGCAGGCCTCGACCTTCGGCCCCATCGAGCCCTCGGGGAACTCGCCGGCCATCGCCCGCGCCTCCGAGACGGTGAGCCGGGTCAGGTCGCGCGCCGCGGGCGTGCCGTACCCCGCTTGCACGCGCGGCACCGAGGTGAGGATCAGCAGCAGGTCGGCGCGCACGAGCGTCGCGAGCCGCGCGGCGGTGAGGTCCTTGTCGACGACCGCCTCGACCCCGCGCAGCTCCTTGCGGTGCTCGACCACCGGCACTCCCCCGCCGCCGGCCGCGACGACGACGTGCCCGGCGTCGATCACCTGCAGCAACGGCTCCTCCTCGACGAACCGCAACGGCTTCGGCGACGGCACCACCCGGCGCCAGCCACCGTCCGGCATGATCGTGAAGGTGTAGCCGGTCCGGTGGGCGATGCGCTGCGCCTGCGGCCGCGGGTACGACGGACCGACGGGCTTGGTCGGCCGCCGGAACGCCGGGTCCCGCCCGTCGACGACGACCTGGGTGACGAGACACAACGCCCGGGTCGGCAGCTCCCGCCGCCGCAGCGCGCTGTCGAGGGCCTGGACGAGCAGGTAGCCGACCTGCCCCTGGCTCTCCGCGCCGCAGACGTCCATGGGCATCGGCGGCACCCGGTCGGCGGCGTACTCCTGCTGCAGCAGGATCCGGCCGACCTGCGGGCCGTTGCCGTGCGAGATGACGAGGCCGACGCCTCTGGCGGCGAGCTCGGCGAGCCGGTCACCGGTGCGCCGCAGCGCGGTCCGGATCTCGGTGATGGTGCCGGAGCCGCCGGGCGGGCTGAGCGCGTTGCCGCCGAGGGCGACGACGACGCGGGCCGGGGCCATCACCCGGTCCGGGCGAGGTCCGCCGCACCGATGAGCCCGGCGTCGGCCCCGAGCCGCGCCTGGACGATCTCGGCGAGCGGCCGGTGCCCGCGCCCCGTGAGGGCGGCCGCGAACGTGTCGCGCGCCGGGCGCAGCAACAGGTCGCCGCCGTCGGCGACGCCGCCGCCGATGACGAAGCGGGCGGGGTCGAGCACGGCGGCGAGGTCGGCGAGCCCCTGGCCGAGCCAACGGCCGACCTCGTCGAAGCAGTCCATCGCGGCCGGGTCGGCCTCCAGCGCCGCACGCATGACGACCGGGCCGTCGATGCCGTCGACGTCACCGGCGATCTCCAGCAGCCGGACGGCGTCGTGGGGCCGCTCGGTCGCGATCTCCTTGGCGGCGCGGACGAGCGCGGTCCCGCTGCAGTACTGCTCCCAGCAGCCGTGGTTGCCGCAGCCGCACAACCGCCCGCCGGGCACCACGCGCACGTGCCCGGGTTCGCCGGCGACACCGAACGTCCCCCGGAACAGCCGGCCGTCGATGACGATGCCGGCGCCGATCCCCGTGCCGATCGTCAGCAGGACGACGTCGTCCTCGTTGGCGCCGGCGCCGTAGCGGTACTCCCCCCAGGCGGCGGCGTTGGCGTCGTTCTCGACGACCACGGGCAGGTCGACCCGCTCCGCGACCGCCTCGCGCAGCGGCGTGTCCCGCCACGCCAGGTTGGGGGCGAACAACACCCTCGTGCGGTCGGCGTCGACGAACCCCGCGGCGCCGACGCCCACCGTCGTGGCCGGGTGGTCGATGAGCAGCTGCCGGACGATCTCGGCGACGACGTCGATGATGTGCTCGGCGTCGCGGCTCGGCGTACGACGGCGGGCGCGGGCCAGCACGGCGCCGGTGTCGTCCACGACGCCGGCGGCCACCTTCGTGCCGCCCACGTCGACACCGATCGACAGGCTCACCTCTGGTCGTCGTCCAGGTCGATTCGCTGGACGCCGCTGCGCGCGTCGCCGGGCCGCGCCTCGACGAGCGAGCGCAGCGCGGCCGTGAGGGCCGCAGACGCCTCGAGGAGGTGGGAGAAGGTCTCCGGCCGGGCGGTGCGCAGCAGCGCCAGCGCCTGGCAGACCGGGCAGAGGGAGCACTCGGCCGCCCCGCCGATCGGGGCGCCGTCGGCAGCCGGGCCGGCGTGATCGCGCGCCCAGCCGGACAGCGCCTCGACGAACCGCGCCGCCTCCTCGCCCAGCGGGCCCGGTGGCGGCGGACCGGCGGCGCCGAAGCCGGCGCTCACGTGCGCATCCAGAGGTCGGGATCGGGCCGGAAGCGCACCCGCAGCCGGCCGTCGCGCAGCGCGGCGCCGTCCACCACGCAGCGGCGCAGCACGCTCGGCAGCGCCAGCACCCGGCGGTGCGAGCCGACGGTGAGGACCAGCTCGTCACCCTTGCGCGCGAGGTCGATGTCGCGCCGGTCGGCCAGGGGCAGCGCGACGCTCAGCACGAACTCGTCGGCGGCGACACGCTCCACCGAGAGCGGGTCCGGTGTCGACACGACCGCGAGCGGGTCGCTGTCGGCGTAGACGTCGTCGGCGAGCTGCCCGAGGGCTTCGACGCCGACGGGCTCGGCGGCGCAGTAGGCGGACCGCCAGAGCGGCAGGCCCGCGAACGACGTACCGATCGCGTCGAGCTGCTCGGCCTGCGCGGCGGCCCAGCCGGCGCGCCAGGGGTCACCGTCGGCGGCGAAGATGCGGTTGGCGACGACACCGTCGACGCGGTAGCCGTGCAGGGCCAGGGACGTGAGCGTGCGCCGGGCCTCGGCGACGACGACGGACTCGGGGGTGAGCACGAGCCGCACCGACGTCGTCTCCGGAGCGGTGAGCAGCCGCCGGACGTCGCTCAGGTCGCCGTGCAGGCGCTCGACGGCGGCGAACACGCGGTCGGGCGGCATCGGGACGCCGACGAGATGGGACAGCATCGGCCGCAGCGACCGGACGACCCGCCGGTCGGCCGGGAACACCCGGTCCATGTACCAGCCGAGGGCCTCGGGCAGCGCGAGCAGCCGGAGCGTCTCGGCGGTGGGGGCGCAGTCGACGACGACGACGTCCCAGCCGCCGCCGTACACCTGGTTGCGGACCTCGAGGAGGGCGAGGACCTCCTCGGCGCCCGGCAGGACGGTGAGCTCCTCGGCCTCGATGGGGTCGACGCCGCCCTGCTCGAGCACCTCGCGCAGGTAGTGCTGCACCTCGCGCCAGGAGTGCTCGAACGCGCGCTGGGTGTCGATCTGCTGGCCGTAGAGGCTGCCGGCGCGGCCGATCTCGGTCGGCTCGGCGTGGAGCCGGACGCCGAACGTGTCGGCGAGCGAGTGTGCCGGGTCGGTGGAGAGCACCAGCGTCTTGTGGCCGCGGAGCGCGGCGTGCACGGCCGTCGCGGCGGACGTCGTCGTCTTGCCGACGCCGCCTTTACCGGTGAAGAGCAGGACGCGCACGCCGGGAAGGCTATAGGGCGCCCGCAGATCTTCGCGGCTACGACCAAATCCGGCCGCGACACGCCGGGCGGGCGGTCACAGCGGCGAAGATCAGCCCTCGACGCGCTTCTTCAGCCCTTTGAGGGCCGTGTCCATGATCACCTTTTCGGCCTTGCGCTTGAACATCCCGAGCATCGGGATGTTGAGGTCGACCGACAGCCGGTAGGTGACCTCGGTCTCGCCGCCGGCGGTCTCGAGGATGTAGGAGCCGTCCTGGCTCTTCAGCGCCTTGCCCTTGACCAGGTGCCAGTCGACCCGGTCGTCGCCGTGCCAGTCGTAGGCGAGCGTGTACTCGTCCTTGAGCACCCCGGCGTCGAGGGTGAAGGCGACACGGTTGCCGCGACCTCCCTCGCCGGTCTCCTCGACCTCGACCTTCTTGATCATGGAGGCCCACTCGGGATAGGACTCGAAGTCGGCGATGACGGCCATGACCGAGGACTTGTCGGCCTTGATGGTGATCGATGAGCTCGCCTGTTCAGCCACTGCGTTCCTCCGAACTCGCGGGGCCCCGGCCCCGCTCAGACAGGGCGGACCTTATTACCACTCCAGGACGAACGGGGTGCCGCGGCCCCGGAAGTGCCCGACGTTGACGCACTCGGTCCGGCCGATGCGGGTACGACGCACGAGCGGGTTGTGCACGTGGCCGTAGAGGACGAGGTCCGGCTGGGTGTCGCGGACGGCGTCGAGCAGCGCCGTGCTGCCCCGCTCGAGCCGCCGCGCCTCGACGTCGTACAGCAGCTCCGGGATGTCCGGCGGGATGTGGGCGCACAGGACGTCGACCTGCCCGACGGCGGCGACCTTCGCCGCGTAGTCCTCGTCGCTGATCTCGTACGGCGTGTGCATCGGGGTGCGCAGCCCGCCGCCGACGAACCCGAACGTGCGGTCGCCGATGACCGCGGTCTGCCCGTCGAGGACGGTGATGCCCTCGCGGGTGAAGTCGTCGTAGAGCCCCGGCACGTCGACGTTGCCGTAGGTGACGTACGCCGGCGTGGGCATCGCCGCGAACAGGTCGGCGTACTGGCCCCGGATCGCCTCCTCGATCGCCTCGCGCGGCGACCGGCCGATGCCGGCCCACAGCTCGTGGGAGAACGCGCGCGCCTCCTCGAACCGCCGTTCGGTCCGCAGCCGGATCAGCCGTCACCGCGGCGTCGGCGCCGAACATGTCGGCGAAGATCCCGCCGCTCGGGTCGTCGTAGTCGAGGAAGAGCACGAGGTCGCCGAGGCAGATGAACGCGTCGGCCCCGTCACCGGCCTTCGCGAGGGCGTCGGCGCGGGCGTGGACGTCGGAGACCACGTGCACGCGCATGCCCGCCGACGTTACCCGGCAGGCTCAGGCGCCGGGCGCGTGCGTCAGGCGAAGTGACCGATGCCCAGCAGGATCAGGAACAGGACGGCGGTGACGAGCAGGCCGCCGATCGTCATGAGGCTCAGCCGGGCGCCCTTCGGCATCCGGGCGACGTCCCCGACGCCGGGCAGCACGAGCGAGACCGACGTCGACGCGGCGGCGAGGAACGGGCTGCCGCAGGCGTTGCAGGCGGTCAGCGCGAGCGGGACGCTGGCACCGCAGGCGTGGCACGGCCAGCCGGGCTCGCGCTCGGGTTCGGGGGCTCCGGCCGTCGACACCGGCGCGGCGACAAGAGCCTCACCGGCCGGAGAGGTGCTGCTGGCCTCCAGGACAGCGAGCGGCATCTCCAGCGGCGACAGCGCGGCGGCCGGGGGCGGCGGGGCAGCCGGGGCAGCCGGGGCAGCCGGGGCAGCCGGGGCAGGTTCGGCGGGGGCCGCCTGCTGCTGCGCCGGCGAACGCAGGTCGGCGAAGCACAGCGTGCACCAGGGCACGCCGGCGGCGATCGAGGCCCCGCAAGAAGGGCATCGTGCAGAGGTCACGAGAGGTGTTTCGGCAGGTGGGGGCGCTACCTGAACGATGAACCGGCCTTACGCCCCGCCGCGCGTTTGACTACCGTGGGTCGACGACAGGCGCTCGCCTGCGAAGGAGATTCGCGTGCCAGAAACCGCACCGACCACGTTCGACGTACCGGCCAACTTCCACATCGCGGAGGACGCCGACCTCACCGACGCCGTCTTCGGCAACGCCTCCGACTTCCCGGACACGGTGCTGTTCGACCGCAAGGTGGGCGACTCCTGGCAGCCGGTGACCGCCAAGGGCTTCGCCGCGGAGGTGAAGGCCCTCGCCGCCGGGCTGATCGCCGCGGGCGTGCGCGCCGGCGACCGGGTGGCCCTGATGTCGGCCACGCGCTACGAGTGGACGCTGATCGACTACGCGATCTGGACGGCGGGCGCCGTCACGGTGCCCATCTACGAGACCTCGTCGGCGGACCAGGTGGAGTGGATCCTGTCCGACTCCGGCGCGGTGGCCTTCTTCTTCGAGACCGACACCCACAAGGCGGCGTACGACGAGATCTCCAGCCGGCTGCCGGAGGTCAAGCAGGCCTGGCAGATCGGGCCGGACACGCTCGACGAGCTGTGCACCTCGGGCACGTCGGTCAGCGAGGACGACATCGAGCAGCGCCGCCGCACCCTGTCCCCGGACAGCCTGGCGACGATCATCTACACGTCCGGTACGACGGGGCGGCCGAAGGGCTGCGAGCTCACCCACGGCAACTTCCTCTTCGACGCGACGAGCACGACCGACGGGCTCGAGGAGCTGTTCGGCCCGGACCAGTCGACGCTGCTGTTCCTGCCGCTGGCGCACGTGTTCGCCCGGATCATCCAGGTCGGCTGCGTGCAGAACCGCGTCCGGATGGGTCACACCGCGGACATCAAGAACCTCATGAACGACCTGGCGGCGTTCAAGCCGACGTTCATCCTGTCCGTGCCGCGGGTGTTCGAGAAGGTCTACAACACCGCGAAGCAGCGGGCGCACGCCGACGGCAAGGGTGCGATCTTCGACCTGGCCGAGCGGGTCGCGATCGCCTACAGCGAGGCGTGCGACGGCAACGCCCTGCAGCGGCTCGCCCTGGAGGGCCCGCACCGCGTCTTCGACGCGCTCGTCTACTCCAAGCTCCGCGCCGCGCTGGGCGGCCGGACGCACTCGGCGATCTCCGGCGGCGCCCCGCTGGGTGCCAGGCTCGGCCACTTCTTCCGCGGCATCGGGCTGCCGATCTACGAGGGCTACGGCCTCACCGAGACGACCGCCGGCGCGACCGTCAACCGGCCGGACGCCATGAAGGTCGGCACCGTCGGCCGCCCGATCCCCGGCGGCGCGGTCCGGATCGCCGAGGACGGCGAGATCCTGCTCAAGGGCGGCAACGTCTTCCGCGGCTACTACAACAACCCGGAGGCCACCAAGGAGACGCTGGAAGACGACGGCTGGTTCCACACCGGCGACATCGGCGAGCTCGACAAGGACGGCTACCTGCGGATCACCGGCCGCAAGAAGGAGCTCATCGTCACCGCCGGCGGCAAGAACGTCGCCCCTGCGGTGCTCGAGGACCGGCTGCGCGCCCACCCGCTGGTCAGCCAGTGCATGGTCGTCGGCGACCAGAAGCCGTTCATCGCCTGTCTCGTGACGATCGACGAGGAGGCGTGGCCGGACTGGAAGAGCAAGCACGGCAAGCCGGCCGACGCGTCGGTGGCCGACCTGCGCCGACGACCCGGACCTGCGCGCGGAGATCGCAGGCGGCGGTCGACGAGGCCAACAAGGCCGTCTCGCACGCCGAGTCGATCAAGTCGTTCCGCATCATCGCGGACGACTGGACGATCGACAGCGGCCACCTCACACCCTCGCTCAAGCTCAAGCGCAACGTCGTGCTGAAGGACCACGCCAAGGACATCGAGGCGATCTACGCCTCGCCGAAGAAGCGCTGACCCTTCCGGTGCCCGCCCGCCGGCTCCTGCCGAGGTCGCGTCGCCGACAAGCGAAGTACGGCGAGCGGGACCCCAACGCGATCCCGGCGCCGCCGGCGTGGGCGCCCGAGAACGTCGCGAACGCCGTCCGGCTGCTGATCTTCGGGCTGTGCCTCGCGCTGGCCGGGCTGGCCGACGACCCGGTCATGCAGCTCAAGTGGTTCCCGATCGTGTTCGCCGCCGGGCTGGTCGCGAGCAGCTACCAGACCGTCCAACCTGACGAGCCGGATGCTGCGTGTGCTGGAGTCCCTCGCGGCCGCCGCAGCGGTGCTGGGCACCGGCACCGACTCGAGCGCGCTGTTCCCCTACATCATCGCGCCCGCGTTCGCCGGTGGCCTGCTGACGGGTCTCACGGGCAGCTTCATCTCCCCCGGCATTGCGGCGCTGGCGCTGTTCGCGACGGCGCCCTACATCGACACGACCGGCAACTTCGGCACCGCCACCGCGCAGTGGGTGCTGCTGGCGGTGGCCGGCGGGCTGCTCGCCGCCTGGATCCGCCGGCTGCAGTCGCCGGGCCGGCAGCTCGCGACCCCGGTCGACACGTCGTACGCCGCGGCGTACCGGCTCCTGGCGCAGCTGCGCCCGGTCGCCCGGCAGCTGTCGGTCGGGCTCGACCCGGGGACGATCGCGGAGGGCCTGCTGCAGAGCCTGCGGGAGCTGCACGACTTCGAGCGGGGAGCGGTCTACGTGCGCACCGGGGAGGGGCGGATCGTGCCGCTGGCCTTCCTGGGGGCGTCGCGGCTCGGCTGGGAGGTCGACGTCACCGGCGACGGCCCGTTCGCGGAGGCCTGGCTGAGCCAGCGGCCGCAACGCCTGACCCGGCAGCTGTCCGGGGCACCGGGCAGCTCGCTGGTGATCCCGCTGGTCATCGGGCTGCGCACCTTCGGCCTCGTGGGCTACGAGACGGCCAAGCGGCGGATGGGGCCGAACGACGCGGCGGTCGCGGCCGAGGTGGCCGCCGAGACGGCGCTACGGCTGGAGACGGCACTGCTCTTCGACGAGGTGCGTGACCTGGCGACGGCGGAGGAACGCCGCCGGGTCGCCCGGGAGATCCACGACGGGATCGCGCAGGAGCTGTCGAGCCTCGGCTACTTCGTCGACGGCCTGTCGGCGGAGGCGAGGCACCGCGAGGACGGGTCGGAGCCCGAGCTGCAGCAGCTGCGCGGCGAGATCACCCGGATCATCAGCGAGCTGCGGATGTCCATCTACGACCTGCGGAGCGAGGTCGACGTGCACGGCGGCCTGGGGGCCGCGCTGTCGGAGTACGTGCGGTCGGTCGGCCGGCAGTCGGGCTTCACCGTCCACCTGTCGCTGACCGAGGCGGCCAACCGGCTGCCGGCGGAGACCGAGGCGGAGCTGCTGCGGATCGCGCAGGAGGCGATCACCAACGCGCGCAAGCACGCCGACGCCGAGAACCTGTGGGTGACGCTGATGGTCGACCCACCCGGCGCCGTGCTCAAGGTGGAGGACGACGGCCGCGGTCTCGGGAAGGCGCGAGCGGACAGCTACGGCCTGCAGATCATGCGGGAGCGGGCCGCCCGGCTGCGCACCGACGTGACGGTTGGGCCGCGTGATCCTCGTGGGACCACAGTGGAAGTGCGGCTCGGAGGGCCCGAGGCGACTACCCTCTCCCCCGAGGCCCAACCGCCCCACACCCAGCGCAGCGACAGCCTGGAGGAGAGCGCGCAGACATGAAGAAGGTCCTGCTCGTCGACGACCACGACCTGATCCGGCAGGGGTTGCGGCGCGCTTTCGAACGCGCTGAGGACTTCTCCGTCGTCGGGGAGGCGTCGTCGATCGCCGAGGGTCTCGCCGTCGCCACCCAGACTCAGCCCGACGTCGTCATCATGGACATCCGGCTGCCCGACGGCAGCGGCCTCGAGGCGGTGAAGAAGCTGCGGGCGGGCAACGACCATCTCGGGATCGTGGTGCTCACCATGTACGCCGGCGACGAGCACCTCTTCGGGGCGCTCGAGGCGGGGGCGTCGGCGTTCGTGCCGAAGGACGCGCCGGCCGAGGACGTCGTGGCCGCGGCGCGGCATGCGGCGGCGTCGCCGGACGCGTTCTCCGCAGCCGATCTGGCGTCGGCGATGAAGCGCCGGCTCACGCCGTCCGGGCCGCAGGTCTCCCCGCGCGAGCGCGAGGTGCTCGGGCTGCTGGCCGACGGGCTCGCCGTGGCGCAGATCGCGAAGACGCTCTACATCTCCGAGTCGACCGCGAAGACCCACATCTCGAAGCTCTACGAGAAGCTCGGTGCCGGCAACCGCGCCCAGGCGATCATGTCCGCGATGCGGATGGGGCTCATCAAGCCGCAGACGAGCGAGGACCAGCTGCCGTAGCCGGTTCCCCCGGGTGAAGTGATGTCAATCGGTGGCGCTATGGCGGCACGAATCGACATCACTTGTGACAGTCAGCCGGAGCACCAGCGGGACGCCGCCTGCCGGAGCTGGTCGACGACCTCCGCCCGCCGCAGGTAGATGCCCACCGAGGGAAACCGCAGCATCGGCTTGTCGCGGATGACGACGTCGTTGAGCCGGAACATGTCCTCCCACCAGGCGATGGGCTTCAGGTGCACGGCACCGTCGACCTCGACACCGAAGCCACCGAAGTCGGCGTCGAGGTAGCGGCGGCGGCCGTAGCGATCCAGGCGAACGGCCTGACCGATCGGTGCCGGCAGCCCCGCCTGCCGGGCGATGCGGCGGAAGTCGATCTCGGTCAGCGAGTGCGCCCCGCCCTCGATGTCGCCGGCGACGCGGAGGTAGGTCGCGCGGTGCGGAAGTGTCGTCTCGCGCTCGAGCAGCGGCCGCATCGTCTCGGCCCGGAACAGCCGCTGCTGAACGACGGCGGCGAGAAGGGCACAGCCGCGAAGCGGGAGCCGCACGTGCTCCAGCGCGTCGACGAGCGCCAGATCAGCGCGCATCTGCGGTGGCCGTCGGACCGGATGGATGCCGGCGGGAGTCAGGCGGCGAGACAGTCGTCGTAGGTAGAGGTCGTGTCGTGCCGGCCGTCCCTGGCCGGGGGGTACGGCGGCCTGCACCCGGTCGACCGGGAAGCCGGTCAGCCCGAGGCCGTGGAGCACCGACAGGCCGGCGAGCACGCAGTCGTCGCCGCCGTCGAGCACGGCGAACCAGGCGGTCTGCTCAGAAGAAAGCGGGCCGGTCTGGAGCGCGACCACGCGTCGGCCCCAGGTCTGCCAGCGGCCGGCCTCGATCTGGTTGCGCACGTAGTTGGCACTCGCGCCCGCCTCGTGCAACTGCTCGCGAGTCAGCAGCCCGCACTGCGCGGCGGCCAGGGCGCGGAAGCCGTCGGCCCGGCGGGCGGCGTGGGACATCGGGTCAGGATGCCGCGGCTCGGCGACGGACGTCGGCGGCCATCCACAGCCGGGGAAGCGATGCCGATTCGTGCCGCCGTACCGCCGTCAGCGGCCATCACTTCGGTGCCGACAGGTGTCAATAGGGCGAAGAGGCCGAGTTTCTGGATTGTCTGCCGATGCCGGGCGGTGCCGTTCACCGGCAACATGCTCGACGGCGCTGAGCTCGAGGGGGGCTCAGGGACGCCAGCAGGGCCGGTCGGACATGTCCGACCGGCCCCACTGGTGCCGGGACGGGGTGGCTTGACCGGGTTCGAGCGCCGACTGGGAATACCGCCGCCTCGTGCCCTTGTCAATCCTCCCCCTGGCCGACCCGGTCGGCTGCCCGGTGAGGAAGGCCGTCCCCTCGTCCGATGAACAAACCCGCCTCATCGCCCTTGACTGGACACCGAGGGAGCAGGCACCGCGTGAGACGAGGACCCATGGCGATTCCGCACGGCGTGAGGCAGCGACGGCTGCCCTGGTTGAGCGCGGAGCGCGTTCTCATCGTGGTCGGCGCTCTCGGCATCATCGCCGCGCTGGTCGTGGCACTCCTCAACTGGCAAGGGGTCTAGACCGCATGGCACTGCGACGTCCCAAGACCGACGCGCCCAAGCACGCCGGCCCGCAGCCCTCGGCCACCCCGAGCAACGGCCAGGCGGCGGCGAACGGCCAGGTGACCGCCGACGCCGGCCAGGCGGCGGTGGCGGCCCAGCTACCCCATCAGCCGCCAACGCCGCGCCCGGAGAACTGGACCCGGCTCGGTGACCTGCTGACCAAGCGCACCGGCGTGACCCACAAGCAGATCGCCGAGGCGCTGCTCCAGCAGAACGCCTCCGGCAAGCCGCTCGGCCGGCTGCTCATGGAGCTCGGCGCGCTGAACGACCGCGAGCTCGCAACCGCGCTCGCCGAGCAGATGAAGCTCGCCATGGTCGACCTGGCCCAGGAGCAGCCGGACTCGGACGCGGTCGCCTGCCTCCCCGAGAGCCTGGCCCGCAGCCGGACGGTCATCCCGATGATGCGGACCGACGACACGCTCGTCGTCGCGGTCGCCGACCCGTCCGATGACCTGCAGCGGCAGCTCATGGCGGCGTGCGCGATGCCGGTCACGATGGTGGTCGCGCCCGCGAACGAGATCCTCCGCGCGATCAACACCTCCTACCGCGCCCTCACAGGCATCGATGCGAACGTCGAGGCGTTTCTCCAGGCCGAGGCAAGCCGGGTCAAGGGGCCCGCAGCCAAAGACGCGGCTGCCGCCGCGACAAACCTGGCCACAGATGACGCACCGGTTGTCCAACTCGTCAACAAGGTCCTCGTCCAGGCACTCCGCGACCGCGCATCGGACGTGCACCTCGAGCCACAGGACGACCGCCTGCGCGTCCGGTTCCGCATCGACGGTGCCCTCCACGACGTCGTCGCCCTCCCGGCCGACATCGGTCCCGCACTCGCCTCCCGCATCAAGATCCTGGCCGGGATGAACATCGTCGAGCGGCGACGGCCGCAGGACGGGCAGCTGCAGATCAACATCGACGGGCGGGACGTCGACGTCCGCGTCTCCGCCGTCGGAGTGCACTGGGGCGAGAAGATCGTGCTCCGGGTGCTCGACAAGTCGCGCTCGCTCTACAAGCTCGGCGACCTCGGCATGCCGAAGGACACCCACGACACCTTCTCGAAGCTGATCCGCTCGCCGTTCGGCATGGTGATCTGCGCCGGCCCGACCGGGTCCGGGAAGACCACGACGCTCTACGCCTCGATCTCGGAGCTCAACGACTCGCAGCGCAACGTCATGACGATCGAGGACCCGGTCGAATACGTCTTCCCGTCGATCAACCAGATCCAGACCAACGAGGCGGCGGGCCTGACCTTCGCCACCGGCCTGAAGTCGATCCTGCGGCAGGATCCGGACATCATCCTGGTCGGCGAGTCGCGTGACGTCGACACGGCGCGCATCGCCGTCCAGTCGGCGCTGACCGGTCACTTCGTCCTGTCCTCGCTGCACGCCACCGACGCGGTGGCGGCGCTGCACCGCTTCCTCGACATGGGCATCGAGTCGTTCCTCATCGCGTCGTCAGTGGTCGCGGTGGTGGGCCAGCGGCTCGTCCGCCGGACCTGCGCGTCGTGCCGTGCCACGTACAAGCCCACCGCGGACGAGCTCGCGTTCTACGAGGAGTGCGGCGGCAAGCCGAAGCGCGTCTGGTACCAGGGCGAGGGCTGCCACCTGTGTGCCGGCACCGGCTACCAGGACCGCATCGGCGTCTACGAGCTGCTGCGCGTCACGCCGGAGATCAAGCGGCTCGTCGTCGGCTGGGCCACCCAGGACGAGCTGCGCCGGATGGCAGTGTCGCAGGGGATGCGCACGCTCCAGGACGAGGCCCTGACCCTCATCGAGAACAACGTCACCACAATTTCCGAGGTCGTCCGCTCCATCTACGCCTACTGAGGAACGACTGACTATGAGCACACTCGCAGAAGACCCTTCGCTCGCTCCCTCCCCTGAGGAGACGCCGAGCAAGGCGACGAAGCAGTCGCGCCTGCAGTCTGTCCTGAAATTCGAGATCACCCGCAAGCGCATCCCATTGCGGGAGCTCCAGCAGTTCTCCCGACAGATGGCGGTCTTCATCAAAGCCGGGATCCCCCTCGTCGAGGCGCTGACGATGTTCCGGGACGAGAACGGCAACAAGCTGTTCCGCGAGGTCCTCACCGACATGGTCGTAGCCCTCGAGAGCGGGTCCACGCTCACGGACGCCGCGGCACTGCACTCCGAGACCTTCCCGCCGTACTACCTCGGCATCATGCGCGCCGCCGAGCTCACCGGCGATCTCGACACCGTCCTCCTCCAGCTGTCCGAGTACATCGAGCGTGACCTCGACGCCCGGCAGAAGATGATCGGGGCCCTCATCTACCCGGCAGTGATCGCCGCGCTCGCGGTCGGCGTCGTCGGAGTTCTCGTCGGTTACGTGCTGCCGCGGTTCGAGACCTTCTTCCAGAACCTCGACGCGAGGCTGCCGGTCCAGACCCGCATCCTGCTCGACATCTCGCATTGGTGCCGCACCTACTGGTACGTACTCCTCGCCGTCGCGATCGCCGTCGTCGCGCTCGCTGTGTGGCTCCAGCGGGCCGAGCGAGGACGTGCCCTCCGCGACACGACACTGCTGAAACTGCCCGTCCTCGGGGATCTCGTCCGGTTCGCTGTCCTCGAGCGGTTCTGCCGGACGCTGAGCGCGATGGTGACGGCCGGCGTGCCGCTGCCGCAGGCCATTGCCGTCTCGGGCGACGCGACCAGCAACCACGTCTACCGGACCGGCATTGCGACCGCGCGCGAGGAGATGATGCGCGGCGGCGGCCTTGCGCAGCCGCTTGCGAACACCGGCCTGTTCCCCGCGTCAGCTCGGCAGATGCTCCGGGTCGGCGAGAGCACCGGCTCGCTCGACGAGCAGCTCGCGGTCACGTCGGAGTTCTTCGAGCGCGAGCTGGACTACAAGATCAAGAAGTTCACCTCGCTCTTCGAACCGATCGTCATCGTCCTGATGGGCGTCGTCGTGGCCTTCGTCGCGATCGCCCTGATCTCCGCGATGTACGGCATCTTCCACGAAGTCAAGCTGAACAAGGGTTGATAGCCATGGGGTCAGCCAGGCGTGACGGCGAGGGGGGGTTCACCCTCGTCGAAGTGCTCGTCGCCATGATCGTGCTCGGCATCGGCGTAGCTGCGCTCATGGGCGCCCTGGGCATGCACGCGAAAACCAGCCTCGACAACCGCAACCAGTCGCAGGCTGCCGGCCTTCTCACCGCTGGCGCGGAGTACGTCAAGGGCCTGCCCTGGGGAAAGTTCTCCCCGGGCTGCGGGGCGGCGGGAGCGCAGACGATCGGTGCGAACGAGATCCCTTACAGCGCCAAGTTCACGGTCACCTACGGTCCTGCACAGCCGCCCAGCGACTTCGGGCTGGCCACGTTCGGCAATGACGACACGAACTGCAGCACGCTGGCGATCGTCCCCGTCCACGTCGACAGCGACGAATTCGACTACCACTTGAGCGTCAATGTGATGAAGCGACCGGCGGACTCGTCATGAGCTCCGAACAGCGCACCGAGGACGAGGGCTTCACCCTGATCGAGGTCCTGATCGCCACAATGATCACGTCGATCATCCTGACGGTCCTCGTAGCGTCGTTCCTGGTCTTCTTCAAGAATGCGAGCTACATCAGCGGCCGCGACGATCACGCGGCGGGTGCATCCGTACTGGCGGCATGGCTGGATCGCGACCTCGCGAGCGCGACAGCAAAGGCGCCGACCACGGTTCCGGCCAACTGCACCACCGCGAAAGCCGTGCTCTCGCTGTCCTGGACGGACTACAAAGCGGGGGCCGCAGCCGACGATCCCCCGATCACCGATACGAACTGGCGCGTCGAGTACCAGTACCTGACCGACTCGTTCAACTCGAATCGCTGCATGATCCGTCGCGTTCTGTTCAAAGGTGGAACCGCGCAGGCGCCACAGGACCTCGTGCACGACCTGTCAAGCGTCGACCTCGCCACGCAGGCGAGCGGTGCAGCCAACCAGTGTCCCAGTGCGGATACGCCACTGACACTGACGCTCGCTCGATACCACACCACGACGGACTCCGACGCCGATGTGCCCTACACCTACTTCGGCTGCATCAAGGCGAGGACCAATGGCCTCTAAGAGCTTCCACATCGCGCACCCCCGCACACGCGACGACGACGACGGTGCCGCACTTGCCATCGCCCTGGTCTTCATGCTGGTAGTCGGCATCCTCATCACGGCGGCCCTGAACAAGTCCGGAGCCGTGCTGAAGACCGACCTCGCGGTGCGCAACCAGGCGCAGCTTCAGTACGCCGCCGACGCAGGCGTCGACCGGGCGATACAGATCCTGAGCAGTGACGTCGCTCCGGCCCATCTGCCGGCGAAGTTCTGCAAGAAGAAGTCCGCTTCCAGCACCTCGATGACCGACCCGGCGAACGGAGCCCAGGACCCCGGCGGGCTCGAGTTCAACTCCGACCTCAGCGACTCCGGGAGCCCGCACGGCCCGATCACGGTCCAGTACGGCTGCCAGACCATCCAGGGCAGCACGCCCGACCCGAGCACCGAGTCGACCAACAACTACGCCATCGTCACCACGG
Organism: uncultured Actinomycetota bacterium; assembly: GCA_963835405.1. Lineage (GTDB taxonomy): Bacteria > Actinomycetota > Actinomycetes > JAFAQI01 > JAFAQI01 > CAWIFV01. Next base: position 248,035 of record CAWIFV010000014.1, on the reverse strand, counting down.
CGGGCACCGCGACAGGCTTCAACCCCCCCAGCGGATCGACCGCGAACACTCTGACGTCCAGCCTCGGCAGCGGCAAGGACATGAAGGTCGAGGGTGCGATCTACGTCGCCGGCAACGAGCAGGCCGCGGACCTGAAGAAGAAGATCGCCATCCAAGACGCAAGCCTGGTCGAGTTCGACGGTGGCGACTTCGACGCCTGCATGGACGACCTCGACGCGGTCACGAGGATCACGGTGCCGGGGCCGCCCAACAGCAAGACGTGCGGCGCGCAGACTCCCGGCGAGGCAGTCCCCGATGTGACCATCCCGGAGGACGCACCCGATGCGGCACCCGACCCGATCGACTACCCCGTCGATGCGCCGACCCCCAAGGACGTGACCTGCCGCATCTTCCTTCCCGGGACGTACACGAGCCCGCCGGCGCTGCTCGACGGCGACAACAAGGACGGCAGTAACGCGAACTACTTCGTCAGCGGCCTGTACAACTTCCAGAACGTCGACCTGACCGTCAGCGGTGGCGAGGTGCTGCTCGGGGGCCAGCCCAATCCCGACACCAACCCCCACCCAGGGACCACGGAACCGGATGTGACCGCAGGAGTTCAGCCGGAGAAGACCGGCTGCAAGCACTTCGCGACCCTCAGCGACAGCGCCCTGGCCACGGCCCTGGCCGCGGTGTTCACGGCTGCCGGCGTGAGCCCCGAGGGGGTCTGGGAGCACGGGTCACTGTGGGTGATGGGAGGGACGAGCAGCCTCAGTCTGTCGAACGGAGCGCTGTCCCTGTACACCCCGGACCACCCGGCGGACGAGCCTCCGACCAGCCTCATCGCCGCCCGGTCGGATCAGTGGTTCGACAGCGGAGTGACGACGGATGACAGTCTGGGTTACGACCCGTGGGACGACGTCGGCCAGCGCCTCATCGACGTTCAGGGCGGCGGCAACAACGTCGAGATGACCGTCAACGGCAAGATCGTCGCGCCCGACGCGCCGATGAGCCTGACGGCGACCGAGAACACGACCGCAGTCGCTCGCTCCGGCGTCGTCGGAAGCTTCGTCGATATCAACGCATCCGCGGCAGTCGGTGGTGGCAGCTTCTCGTTCCAGGCGTGCTGCGGAAGCACGATCACCACCCAGAGCGCTCAGCGGCGGACCGTGAAGGTCACCTCGACAGCGACCGCCGCCGATGGCTCCACGTTCAGCGAGACGGCCGTAGCCACGATCGACAACTTCGGCGATCGACCGGTTCGGGTCTATTCGTGGCGAGCCGGGAGCTGATCACCGTGCACAACTCGCCGCAGATGTCAATACCTCAAATCGCCACACGCTCCGAAGCGTTCCACCGATACCCGGATAGCTCGCCACTTGGTGGTATGTCAGCAGGACACACCCCGCCTCCGAAAGGGAACCCCGCCATGATCCACAAGCTGCGCGCCCGCGCTGCGAACGAGAGCGGCTTCACGCTCATCGAGCTGCTCATCGTCATCATCATCCTCGGCATCCTTGCCACAATCGTGCTGTTCGCGACGGGGACCTTCACCTCGGACAGCAAGGACTCCGCGTGCGCCGCCAACGCGAAGATCCTCAACATCGCCGAGGCCGCCTACTCCGCCAAGCACGAGGGCGGCGTTTCCGACCACAACTACGGCGCCGGTGGCCAGCTTGAGCCGTACATCGCCGAGTCGATCCCCGCCGACAACGCACCTACGCACAGCGGCGGCGACGCCACCGACCCCGGCACCTGGGCCTGCGCCTAAGAGACGAGCACTGCGTGGAGCGGGCCGGGTCCTCACGGGCCCGGCCCGCTCCACAACCAACACGAGTGAGATCGAGACCGACGGGAGCCGGGGACGTGGACGGGAAGCGACGGGGAGACGCGGGCTTCACGCTCATAGAACTGCTGATCATCATGATCATCCTCGGCATCCTGGCCACGATCGTGCTGATCGCGTCCGGTGCCTTCACCGACGACAGCAAGACCGGGGCCTGCAAGGCGAACGCCAAGATCATGAACACCGCCGAAGCGGCTTACGCAGGCCAGCATCAAGGGACCAAGGCCGAGGGTGACGTCGTCAAGTTGAAGCCCTACATCGCCGACTCCGTCCCGACGTCGGGAACTGGTGCGGTCGCCTACGACGCCGGCACCGGGAAGTGGGCCTGCGCCTAGCGCACGATCTCCATGCGGAGCCCCTTGTCGTCCCACTCCGGATCGTCGGGGACTCGCGACACGGCTTTCGCCACGATTCGTCGGGCCGTCCACAGCGTCACCGCCGCGTCGACCAGGTGGCTGAGCCGCACTCGCTTGACGTCGGCGTCGAGGATCCGCTCCGAGCCGGGCATCCGCCGGCGCAGCAGTGCCTCCCGCTCCTCGTGGCCGGCGCGAGAGTTCTTGGTGAACCGCATCGGGACGTTCTCGTTGATCTGGAAGAACGAGAGCTCGGGGCGCACCTCGTAGACCCGGCGCTGCAGGTAGGGCTGCATCTCCTCGTCGAGCTCGTGGATCTTCCGGAACCGCTGCCAGGTCACGACGTCGAGCAGCCCCCCGTTCGCCTTCCGGGCCGCCGCATAGGTCGTCTTGTCCAGCGCCTCCCGGGTCGGGGTCGAGCCGATCGCGCCGGCATGTGGGAACCCGAGGACCCGCCGCGCCTCCTGGTCAGCCTTGCGGCCACCTCGTCGCGGCGACGTGGGCAGTCCGATCGGCACGGTCACCGCGATGATCTTGTAGTTGGGAATATTGTCCAGAACCTCCCGGAAGGATGTCACCACCCGGGGTTCCTCGGGATGCACTTGGATTCCGATGAGCTTTCCAGCGGCGACAAGCCACCCACCTGGGACCGGTACAACCCCGGCGAGCAGGTCGTACGGCAGCGTCGGCCCCCGTTGCATTCGCGCTTGTCCCGTCACGGCCGTCAGGCTAATGGACCACCGCCATATCAACCGTTCGGACACACTTGCGCCGCAGCCCTGTTCCCGTGTCGGGACGAGCGCGACACTCTGCCCATGCCACCGAAGAAGACCGTCGACGACCAGCGGATCGATCGCCTGCTCTCCAGCCTGTGGGACCTAGGCGCTACCGACCTCATCCTCACGGTCGGCGCCGCCCCGCTCATGCGGCTCAACGGCGAACTCCAGCCCTTCAACGGCGATGCGCCGCTGAAGGCGGAAGACACCGAGTCCATGCTCAACGCGGTCCTCAAGAGCCAGAACCGCGCGCCGTTCACCGACGACGACCGCGAGCTCGACTTCTCGTTCACCTGGCGCGACCAGGCCCGCATCCGCGGCAACGCCTACCGCCAGCGCGGCAACGTCGGCGTCGCCCTGCGGCTGATCCCCCACGAGATCCCGTCGTTCGAGTGGCTCGGCCTCCCGCGCGCCGGTCCAGAAGTGGGCCGAGCTGCGCCGCGGTCTGGTGCTCGTCACGGGCCCGACCGGCGGCGGCAAGTGCACCACGCTGGCGCAGCATGATCGACTGCGATCAACCGCAACCGCCGCGTGCCACATCATCACGATCGAGGACCCGATCGAGTACGTGCACGACCACGCACTCGCGCGGTCGACCAGCGCGAGGTCGGCGACGACACCGCCGCTTCAACGACGCGCTGCGCAGCGCGCTCCGCGAGGACCCCGACGTCCTGCTCGTCGGCGAGATGCGCGACCTCGAGTCGATCCGGTTCGCCCTGACCATCGCCGAGACCGGTCACCTCGTCTTCGCGACCCTGCACACCAACGACGTCGCCCAGGCACTCGACCGCATCGTCGACGTCTTCCCGGCCGAGCAGCAGCCGCAGATCCGCGTGCAGCTCGCCAACACGCTCTCCGGCGTCTGCTACCAGCGGCTGATCCCGCGAGATCGGCGGGGGCCTGGTGGCGGCGTTCGAGGTCATGGTCGCCAACCCGGCCGTCCGCAACCTGGTCCGCGAGGGCAAGACCAACCAGCTGCGCAACGTGCTGGTCACCGGTCAGCGGACGGCATGCAGACGCTGGAGATGTCGCTCAACAGCTCGTCGTGACGGGCTGGTCGACTACGACGAGGCTCTGGCGGTGAGCCTGTACCCGAAGGAACTGGTCAAGCCGACGCCGGTCAGCGCGGTGATGCCGGGACAGGCAAAGCACGCTGCAAGCGCGTAGCACGTCTCGAAGCCCCGCTCCGAACATGGACCGGCTGCGGTCGACCAGGCGTGCCGTCCTCGACCCGCTTGGCTCGGACACCATGTCCGACCGCGGACTGTGGCTCGCTGCCTTCGTTCCTGTTGCCGTCCTGTTCCTGGCCTGTGCGCACTGGAGTGTCGTCAACGTCGACGCGGCCGCCGCCGCCTGGCCCGGGTGGGCCCTGGTCCACCACCACACCCTGCACCTTGACGGAGTGACCGACCTACCCTTCGATCCGTGGTTCGTCCAGAGCCATGGGCACCTCGTGAGCAGCCGCATGCCGGGTGTTGTCTTCATCGGCGTGCCCCTACAGGCTTTGCTGTCCTGGACAACGGCATCCGCTGTGACCATTTCGACGATCACGGCTGCCCTTGTCACCGCCGCAGCCGTGGCGAATGTGGCAGTCCTGATCCGCGGCTTTGCCTCCGCGCGGGTCGCACTTGCCGCTGCTGCGATCTTGGCGTTCGGCTCGTCGCTCTGGACGACTGCGGGCGCCGAGCTCTGGACGCATGGGCCGGACGCGCTCTGGCTGTCGGCGGCGATGCTCGCCCTGAACCGGGGACGACATCTGCTCGCTTCGACACTCGTGGCTGCAGCCATCCTCACCCGGCCGCACCTCGCGGTGGTTGCGTTGACGATCGGCCTGGCGCTCGCGGTGCACCATCGCCAACTGCGACAGCTCGCCATCTTCGGCCTGCCGTCGGCGGCTGCGCTCGGACTCGTGGAGCTCTACAACCTCTACCTGTTCGGGCAGGCCTCGATCGGTGGCGGTACGTACGAATACGCAGCCGACCGCGCGTTGGCCGGGGTATCGAGCGGCAACACCGTAGCGGCACTGCGAGCCTGGGCAACGAGTCTGGCCGGACTGATGATGTCCCCCAAGCGCGGGCTGCTCTTCTACTCGCCGATCGTTGCCATCGCCATTCCCGCCGTGCGACACGGCTGGCGGGCGATCCCCGCCTGGTGCAAGGGCGCCACCATCGGCGGCGTCGCGTACCTGCTACTTCAAGCGAAACTGAACTCTTTCGAAGGTGGCGCAGGCTTTTACGGGAGCCGGCTCACGATCGAACCGCTCGTGCTCTGGATGCCGCTGGTCGTTCTCTCGGTTCGGCAGGTCTGGGAGCGGGGTTACCGGACCCCGGTCATCGTGACGTGCTGGTTGTCGGTCGCCATCGGTCTCGTCGGCGCCACGATGGGTCACGTGGTCACGCCCTACTTCAGCCCGCCGTGGACGACGTGGGTGCCCATCGACGTCGTCCGCTCCTCCGGGCCGGCCGCCATCCCGGTCGTAGGAACGATCGTTGCGGCGCTACCGCTGCTGCTGCTGCTGGCTCGCAGGACTCGCTCGCGAACCGCAGATCCCACCTCTCGACCGAGCCCGGCGGAGAGGGCAGCCGCCACCACGGCCTAATCTGGCGATCCGGCCGTGGGTGAGCGCCTCAGCGTCCCTGCGGGATGCTGAGCATGACGGTGTCACCGGTGTCGCGCCCGTCCGGGTGATAGCTGGCGGCGTCCTGCCGGTAGACGAAGCCGAGCGGCGTGGTCCACTCGGTCACCCCGGTTTCGGGGTGGGTGCGTCTATAGCGGAAGCCCTCGTGGGTCTTGAGGTTGTGATGTCTTCGGCACATCAGGCCGCAGTTGGCGCATGACGTCGGCCCGCCGTCGTCGTAGGGGTCGCAGTGCTCGCTGTCGCACCAGGCGGCGTTGCGGGTGCAACCGGGGAACCGGCAGGTCACGTCCCGGGTCTCGATGATCCCGCGAAGCTGCTCGTCCGGCTCGTAGGTGTCGACGCCGTAGTCGCGCAGGTTGCCGGTCAGCGGGTCGTGCACGAGCCGGTGCAGCACGGTGGCGTCGTCGGCGAGCATGTCGCGGATCGTCTGGGCGGGCACCGGGCCGTGGCCGGCGATCTCGCCCGGCCGCTCGCGCAGCCCCAGCAGCGCCGGCAGGTCGATGAACGCGTGCACGACCGCCGACCGCCGGCTGCGCACCTTGCCGCTGCCGGTGACCGGCGCGTCGGCCAGCGCGTCGCGCAGCGCCTCGACCTGCCGCTCGCCGTGCGTCCGCGGGTCGTCCGGGACGCGCAGCCGGTCGGCGCGGGCGTTGAGGGCGTTGACCACCTCGACCGCCTGCGGCGTCGGCATCGTCACGCCGACCGTGGACATGCCGTCCTCGCGCCGGTGGACCCGCGCCCCCGACGTCTCCTTCCGGGCCCGCTCGTGCCGCTTCCGCGCGTTGTCGGGGTCGATCGCGGCCACCGCCCGCTTCACCAGCCGGCGGAAGGCCGCCAACGTCGTCGTCGCGGCCCGCGGGCTGACGTTCTCGTCGACGTGCGCGATCTGGGCGTCGGTGAGCAGCAGGGTCTGGTCCTCGAGCACCCGCGCGTAGCTGATGCCGGCCTTGCCGTCGAGCATCAGCTGGTGCATCACCGGCATCGTGGCGACCAGCCGGTGCGCGAACACCTTCGCGCTCTGCATCCCCTCCGGCGAACGACGCAGCGCCAGCGCCGCCTCGGTGTCGAGGTCGGTCGGCGGCAGGTCGGGCGTCGCCGTGGTGGCGTCGGCCACCGCGGCGTGCATCAGCGCGTTGGCCGCGTTGACCTGCTGGTCCCACCCGACCATGAACAGGATCCGCTCGATCGGGTCGAGCGTGCACCGCCCGATCATCTCCAGCGCCTGCCAGGTCTGCGACGACGGCGGCATGCACAGCACCGTCTCCAACCGCTCGGTCACCGTGCCGAAGAGCCAGAACGGCGTCTCCGAGCTCGGGTCGAGCGGTGGGATGGTGTCGAACATGTGTTCGATTATGGCACGCGGTCGGGCTGGATGCAAGCCGAAATGTCCAGTGTTGACAACAAAATTCGCTCATTTCGGGCGCGCCGCCCGCGGTCGCCGCCTCCGCGCACGTCCACCTGGTCACACCGCTGCCCTGCGTGCCCGCGTCGGACAACGCCGGCGCACACCGCACCGACACCACGCCGGCGGCCGACCAGATCGTCGGCGTCATCCCGGTGGTCCGCAGCGACGGCCGGATGGCCGGAGACGGCGGCGCCGACGCGGCCGTCTGCACGCGCTAGTCCGACCGGACCATCCCCCGCTCGGACGTTCGGCCAGACCTGCGCCGTACGTCGTGTCGTAGCAAGACCTAGACGGCACACTGGCCCAGCCTGTCCGGCACGACCGACTCACGGGGGATTCGATGGACCTGCGCACCCATGCCCGACTGCGCCGCGCCTGCGTCGTACTGCTCGCCGCTCTTGCCGCGGGACTGCTCGTCTCGCTGCCGGCCCCGCCGGCCAGCGCCGCGGGCGGCTTCAAGGTCTCGATCGACGGCAACGAGATCGTGATCTCGGGCAACCTCTACCACCAGGGCTCGAAGGTCCTCACCTGGTCACTCATGAACAACCACGGCTTCGAGCTGACCGGCCTGCACTGCGGCTCCTACCGCATCGACAGCCACCACGACCACACCGTCATGCGCGTGCCGGTCAAGTACGTGCCCAACGGCCGGTGGCGGATGGCCGAGTACTCCGCCAACTCCGACTACTCGAAGACCTACCGCGACGACGGCTCGTGGTTCCGCGTTCGCAACTCCCCCGCCGTCAGCGTCGAGATCACCAAGCACCCGCACCACCAGGCGAAGTCGTCGCCGGTCAGCTACTCGTTCCGCGAGCTGGGCGCGATCGCGAAGACCAAGTGCCGCATCGACAGGGAGCGCTGGCGCCGCTGCTCCAGCCCGACGTCGTACGACGGCCTGTCCGAGGGCCGGCACCACTTCAAGGTCCTGGTCATCGGCAAGAACTCCGACTACAAGAACCGCGACAAGCACGGCTTCCGGCTCGACACCGCCCGGCCCACCGCGCCGACGGTGTCCGGCGCCGAGAGCGGCTGGTCGACGAACGGCACCCTGGTGCAGGCCTCCGGCTCCACCGACTCCGGCAGCGGCATCGACCACTACCAGTACCGCAAGTCCACCGACGGCGGCGCCACCTGGTCGAAGGCGGTGAACGCCGACAGCACCGGCGTCAACCGGCAGGGGACGACGATCGTCCGCTTCCGCGCCGTCGACGGGGTCGGCCGCACGTCCGCCTGGACGCCGACGACCGTGCGCATCGACTGGTCGGCTCCCACCAACCCGACGATCACGCCCGCCGGCTGCCCGCCGCCGTCGTTCCCGGTGACCCTCACCGCGACCGCGACGGACCGCTACTCGGGCGTCGACCACATCGTCTGGGACATCCAGTACTCCGACCCCGACACCTTCGCCTCCGACGAATGGCCGGCGACAGGGTCAACGGTCACCCTCACCCAGCCCGGCTCCTACATGGTCAGCGCGCAGGCCTTCGACGCGGTCGGCAACCAGAGCGACCTGGGGAACTGGGACAACGTCTACTGCTCGTAGCTCACGGGCAGTCCACGCCTCCGACCCGCGCCCTCCGGGCGGGTCGGGCGGGACCGGGCCGGCGGTCGCCACAACGGGGGGGCGCGACCGCCGGCCCGTCATTGCTCAATGGCGGGGCTCAGAGTCAGGCCGGAGAAGGCCGCGCAACGTCGCGACCGAGCGCTCCCACGTCCACTCGGCCTCGACCCACACTCGCCCGGCCGCACCCATCTCCGCCGCCGCCGCGCGATCGGTGAGCAGCCCCACCACCCGCGCGGCCACGTCCGTGACCGACGTGCCGTCGACGACGTAGCCGGTCACGCCGTCGCGCACCGCGTCCGGCGCTCCCCCGCTGTCCCCCACCACGACCGGCAGCCCGCACGCTGCCGCCTCCAGGAACACGATGCCGAGCCCCTCGACGTCGACCCCCCCGAGCCGCGTCCGGCAGGGCATCGCGAACACGTCACCACTGCCGAAGTACGCCGGGAGCTCGGGCCACGGCACCGAACCGGTGAACAGCACCGACGACGCGACCCCGTACGACGACGCCAGCCGCGCCAGCCGGCCGCGCGACGGGCCGCCCCCGACCAGCAGCAGCGCCGCGTCCGGCACCGCGCGCTGCACCTGCGGCCATGCGCGGATGAGCACGTCCTGACCCTTGCGCGGCATCAGCCGCGAGACGCACACGACGACCGGCCGGTCGGCCAGCCCCAGCCGGGCGCGCGTCCCGGCGCCGAGCCCCGGGCGGAACACCGCCGGGTCGACGCCCGGGGCGAGCCGGTGCAGCTTCGCCGCCGCCCCCGGGCCGAGCGCGGCCGCGAGCCGGTCCCGGGTGTAGCTCCCGAGGTAGGTCACGACGTCGACGCCGCCGACGATGCGCCGCAACAGCTGCCGGGCGCCCGGCGCCTTGGCCCACCCCACCTCGTGGCCGTGCGTCGTCGCCACGACCCGCGTCGCGCCGGCCCGGCGCAGTGCCGGCGCGAGCAGGCCGAGCGGCGCGGCCGCGCCGAACCAGACGACGTCGCAGCCCTCGGACCCCACCAGCTCGGCCGCGCGCCGTCGTACCGCCGGGGTGGGCAGCAGCACCGACGTGTCCTCGCGCACCACCCGGAACGGCTGCGCGGCGTCCCAGCCCTCCCAGCCGCGCCAGCGCGAGGTGTAGACGACGACGTCGTCGGGCGGCAGGCCCGCGACGAGGCCGTGCAGGAACGACTGGATGCCACCCGGGCGCGGCGGGAAGTCGTTGGTGACCAGCAGGACGCGGGTCACCTCACGCGAGCTCACTGCGCAGGTAGTCACGCCACTGCGCGACGAACGGTCGCCGCGCCAGGTGCAGCACGTGCTGCATCGCCGCGGCGACGGCGACCGGCGCCCGCGCGTCGGACCGGCCGACCGCGGCGTAGAAGCGCACCAGCGTCCGCTGGCCGAACCGCTGCGCGATGAGCCGGCAGGCGAGCCACGCCCCCTCGTAGGCCTGCGACAGCTTCCCGTTGCTGCCGCTGAAGTCGGCGTCGTCCGGGAGCGACTGCGGCACGCGGCCGGCGAGGACGTCGCGGCGCAGCTCCTGCGCGACGAACGACGTCGGAACGCCGCTGCCGAGGTAGCCGACGTAGTCGGCGAACCCCTCCGCCAGCCACTTGGGCATCGACCGGCCGGTCACCCGCCGGGTCGCGACGTGGGTCAGCTCGTGGGTGAGCACGATCCGCCGGCCGAGGTAGCTGAGCTTCGGCCAGTTCGCCGGGTTGATGCCGACGCGGTCACCGACCGGGTCGGGCCGGCCCGGTCCGACCCGCACCTCCGCCGTCGTCACCGCGGCGATCTTGTCGAGCTTGCCGTAGTCGCCGACGACCCGCGCGAGCTCGTGCTGCGTCCCCGGGACCAGCACCACCACGCGGCGCGACCAGCCCTGCCCCCACACCGCCGTCACCCGCGGGATCGCCGCCTGCGTCTCGGCGGCCAGCGTCTGCATCAGCGCTTGCGACTCCGGGTGGCCGAGCACGAGGACGTCGTCGGTGCTGACGACACTCACCGGGCCGAAGTCCCACAGCGCGCGGGCCGACGTGTGGCCCTGCTGGCGGAAGTCGTCGAGCGAGGCGAGGAACCACGCGCCGTCGCGCTGCACGAACGTCGGGAACTGCTGCAGGCTCGTCGAGCGGTCGTCGAAGCCGCGCAGCCGGTAGTGCAGCGCGAACGACTGCGGCGACCACGACGGCACGCCGTACCGCATCGTGTGCAACGTGGCCGGGCGCTCCTTGTGCGCCGAGAACGTGTAGGTCCACGACCCGAACGGCACGTCGGCGAGGTTGCGGAACGTGCGGCGCTGCTCCCGCCGGAACGCGCGCTGCTGCGGGTCGAGGACCGACATCCACTCCGCGAGGTTGTGATGCAGGACGGCGTGGCCGCGCTGCCGCAGCAGCCCGCGGATCGCGGTGGCCCGCTCGGTCGCCGCGCGGGCCGCCTGCGCGTCGACGGTCGGCGCGGATGCAAGCGGTGTCGGCCGGGGCTCGGCCGTGGTGCCGGTGGTCTGCCGCCCGGCGAGGACCAGCTCAGCGAGCAGCAGGGCGAGCAGCGGTACGGTGGCCAGCGCCAGCGCATGCCGTCGCGGTGGGGTGCGACCGCGACGGTCGCCCGGGTCGGTCACGAACGACCGTCAGCCCTGTCCCTGCCCCGGGTCGCCACCGTCACGGCCGGCGTCGGCCGCGTGGTCGCGCGGGGCCACGCCGAGCAGCACCTCCGACCACGACGGGACGGGCACTCGCTGGCCCGGCCGGCGGGCCGGCGTCGGCGCCGGTTGCGGGGCGGCGACGGCGACGGCCGGCTGCCGCTCGGCCGGCTCCGGCTCGCGCAACGCCGCGGGTTGGGCTGCGGGTTGCGGTGCGGGTTGTGCCGCGGGTTGCGGTGCGGGCTCGGCCGGACGCTGGACGGCAGCGGGCGGCGGCACGCTCGTCACCGCGGTGTCGATGCGGATCGTCTCGACGGGCTCGGTCTCGGTCTCGACCGGCGGCGGTACGACGGTGAGCGTCCGCGCCGGCTGGCTCGCGGCCGGCGCCTTGGCGGCCCGGCGCCGCGGCGGCTTCGCCGGTGTGCGCGGCGGCTTCGCCGGTGTGCGCTGCGGCTTCGCGGATGTGCGCCGCTTCGCCGGGGCCTTGGCTGCCGGGGCCTTGGCTGCCGGGGTCTGGCGGGGTCGGGGTCGGGGTCGGGGTCGGGGTCGGGGTCGGGGTCGGGGTCGGGGTCGGCTGGGCGACCGGAGCCCACGTCGGTGAGGGTGCCACCTTCGGCCGGCGGGTCGTGGCCGCGCGGCGGCTGCCCGTGGCCGTGCGCGCCGCCGGCTTGGCCGCGCTCTTGCGCGCTGTGCTCTTCGTGGCTGTGCGCTTCGTGGCTGGCCGCTTCGCCGCTGGCTTGCCAGCTGCGCGCTTGGGGGCTGCCGCCTTCGTGGCCGCGCGCTTGGTGGCCGCTGCCTTCGTGGTCGCCGCCTTGGTGGCCGCCGCCTTCTTCGCCGCTGCCCTCTTGGCCGCCGCCTTGGTGGCCGCCGCCTTCTTCGCCGCTGCCCTCTTGGCCGCCGCCTTCTTGGCCGCGGCCGCCTTGCCGGCAGCGGGCTTCGCCGCCTTCGCCGCCGTCCCGGACTTGCTCGCGCTCGCCTTCGTACCTGCGCTCTTGGTGGCCGCCGCCTTCTTCGCTGCTGTCTTGTTCGCTGCCGGCTTCTTCGCCGCGCCCTTCCTCGCCGGCTTCTTCGCGGCGGGCTTGCGCGCCGCGGGCTTGCGCGGCGCCCGGCGGTCCTCGTCGGCGGCCAGGCGGGTGGCGGCGGTGTCGAGCGCGGTGAGGTCCCGCTCGAGCGGGCGCCACAGCCACGAGGCAGAGCGGCGACCACCGCGCGCGGCGTACGCCAGCGACACCACCCACGCGCCGTCGGCGCGGCGGCGGGCGGTCCAGTCCACGGACTCCGGGCGCAGCCCGGCAGCCTCCTCAAGTCGGGCGTCGACGGTCTCGCCGAGCGGCCGGCTGCCGGCGGGCCCGCGGTTGCGGTGGATGACGGCGGCGCGGGCGTCGTCGACGATCCGCTGCCGCTCGGCGATCACCGGGGCGACGTAGGACTCCAGCCGCGAGACCGGGACGCCGGCCGCCTGGGCGACCTCCTCGGGGGTGTCCCCCGCCCGCAGCCGGGCCTGGATCTCCTTGGGGCTGACGGCGATGGGCGCGCGGTCGCCGCCGGCACCGGCCAGCTGCCCGCGGGTCGCGGCGCGCAGCCGGTCGTCGAGCGGGACACGGTGGGTGACCTTCTTCGACCCGCTCGGGGCGAGAAGGACGGTGTCGCCGTCCTCGCTGACGCCGATCACGTGCAGTTGGCGCACGCCGTCCTCCCTAGTCGCCCGACCCGGCGAGTCTCCCTGCCCGGGCCACGATCGACAAGCGGAACGTCATACCGGCTTTGTTCGCCGGCCGCCCGGGGCGCTACGGGCGGCCGTAGCCGGAGACACCGCTGTAGACCGCCTGGATCTTCACGACGTCGCCGGTGTGCGGCGCGGCGATCATGCGACCGCCACCGATGTAGATGCCGACGTGCCCGGCCGGGTTGCCGTAGAACACGAGGTCGCCCGGCTGCGCGTCGGCGGCCGAGACGTAGTGGAGCATCGACTGCTGGGCGGCGGCGTTGTGCGGCAGCGCCACGCCCGCGGCACCCCAGGCCCGCATCGTCAGGCCCGAGCAGTCGTAGGCGTCCGGACCCGCGGCACCGTAGACGTAGGGCTTGCCGAGCTGGGCGTAGGCGAACCGGACCGCGACCTCGGCCCGGCCACTGGCCGACCCGTGGTAGCTCGACCGCAGCCCGAGCTGCTGGCTGCGTTCGGCCGCGGCGGCCGCGGCGAGCCGAGCCCGCTGGTCGGCGGCGCCAGGCTGGAGAGCAGGTGCCGGGCCTGGGCGAGCAGGTCCTCGATGTGGGCCTTCTGCGCCTTGATCCGGTCCAGCGACGAGCGGACCGCGACCGCGCGGGCGTCGTACTGCGCCTTCGCCACCTCGACCGCGTGGCCGGCCGCGGCGGCGGTGGCGAACTGCTGCGACTGCGACCGGGAGATGGCGTCGAGGGTGACGGCCTGGTCGAGGAACTGCTCCGCGCTGTCGGCGCCGCCGAGGATGAAGGTCCCGACGCCACCGCTGCGGTACGCCGCGTCGGCGGTGGCGGCGATCCCGCGCCGCACCGCGGCCAGCCGGCGCTCCTCGCGCTGGAGCTGGCGGGCGGCGACGGTCTGCTCGCGCCGGAGCGTGGTGAGCCGCTCGCGGGCCAGGTTAAAGGACTCGGTGATCTTCTCCGCGCGCTCGTTGAGCGCGTGGACCCGGGCCTCGACCTGCGAGATCGACAGCTGCGGGGCGGCCGCGGACGTCGCTGCCGGCCCCACGAGGGCGGCGAGCGCGGCCGTGACCACGACGATCGGGAGGGCGGTACGGAACTGGGTGGCGCGCAGGCGCAGGCGCGCGAAACGAGTCGTCGCCACGAGCGGCGGCTCTCCTCTTCCTCGGACCGCCTACCGGGTGAGCTGACGGGTTCGGGCGGGAAGATTGGCCCTACCGCGCGTCGGGCTGGTGCCCTCCGCGCCGATTCACCCCAGGAACGTGGGTCCCCGGCTCGCGCCGACGCCCGCCCGGGTGGGCCGCGCCGACGACGACTCGGCGGTGGCCGCGCGCCGCTACCCGGTTGGGCAACTGCTAAACGCCTCGGCCGCGGCCAACGATAACGACCCCGCCACCGGCGGCTCAACGCAGGTAGGCCGATGTGCGTCGTTCGTCCGAATCTCGCTCGGTCGAGAAGGGCCGGGGCGGCTAGCCGGACGCGGCGTCCGGCCAGCGCATCCGCAGCGGCGGCACCAGCCCGCCGTCGGCCAGCACCCGCAGCGCGCCCGCGGTCTCCTGGTCGAGATCGGCCTCCGGGGTGATGCCGAGCAGCGCGGTCACGACGCAGTCGTCGCAGGCAATGTCACGCATCTCGCACCGGTCGCAGTCGATGATCATGTTGCCTCCCTGTCTCTGCTCCGCACGCTAGGCAGGGGGTCCGACAGTTCCGCCCACCCCGCCCCACCCACCCACCCCGGCCCACCTGCCGCGCCGAACTTTGAACATCGATTCGGACATGGCGAGCGGGCGGTGTCCGAATCGATGTTCAAAGTTCGCTGGGGGGGGGGGCGGCTTGCCAGCCGGCGTACGTAGGCCACGACCTCGTCAGCCACGGCGGCGAGATCCGTGCCGATCTCCTCGACGGCGTACGACGCGATCGTCCAGTCGAGCTCGACCGCCAGCATTCGCGCCCGGCGGCGGTCGGCGGCGAAGCGCTTCATGTGGTTGACGAAGCCGTCGATCTCGACGCCGAAGCGCAACTCCTCGATCCCGAGGTCCAGGTAGGCGGTCCGGCCGTCCGGCGCCGTCACCTTGGTCTGCGGCTTCATCACGACGCCACGAGCCCGCACGGCGCGGTGGAGCATCCGCTCCCACTTCACCTGATAACCCGGCGCGACCTCCTCCAGCACCTGGCGCAGGGCGGCCGAGCCGGCGAGCCCCCGCCCCAGCGTGCCGGCGAGTGCGGTGAAGCTCGTCCGGCGCCGGCGCAACGCATGCTGGACGACGTCCCGGGTCGTCTCGAGGCTCGCATCCGCCGCGATGTCCCGGATCGTCGCCGGGAGCGGCGTGAGCGGCAGGCCCCGATGCCAGACGACCTTCCACTGACCGGCGACGACGCGCCTGATCGCCAGCGACCGGAGGTCACGCGGATCCCGCGAGTTCGGCACGACGAGCCGGACGTCCACGGGCGAGGGAGTGCGCTCCAGGCCATACGCCAGCCCGGCGCTGCAACCGGCGAGCGCCACCGGCTGTCCGACCGCGAGGATCGCCGACCACGCTCGCAGGTGTTCGGTGACCGGGGTGCCTGCGCAGACGAGGACGTCGCTTATCACGGGCACCCACTCGCCGGTGAGCAGGTGCCGCGAGACCTCGCGGCTGGTCATGCCGGCCTGCAGGGCCTGGCGGCGCGTGAAGCAACCACCCTGGCGCCGGGCCACCCGGCGCAGCGTCGGCGTCATGGCGCCAGGCTGTCCGCCGGTCCGGCTGCCAGGCACCGGTGAGCGAGACGCCTGTGGACCCGAACGACCCCTGTGGATCACCGGCCGCGCTGAACTTTGAACATCGATCCGGACACCGCCCGCTCGCCATGTCCGAGTCGATGTTCAAAGTTCGACGGGGGCGGGGGCGGGGGCGGGGGCGGGGGCGGGGGCGGGGGCGGGGGCGGGGGCGGGACGGTCAGGAGCGGGACAGCCGGCTCAGCAGCGCCGACGGGGTGACGATCCGCGCACCCGAACGCCGTACGCCGTCGACCACCTCCCGGTCGGCCGAGCAGACGGTGACCGGGCGTCCCGTCGGCTCGACCGCCACGAGCCTGCGGATGAGCTCGTCCGCGATCTGGCCCGGCGGGCTGAAGCGCACCCGGACCTTCTTCGCGGCCGCGGTCGGCACCCGCACCTGCACCTCGGCGCCGTCGAACACGCACGTCACCTCGGCGCCGGTGCGCGAGGCGAGCGCGCCCAGCCCGGACACCAGCCGGGTGCGCTGGTCCTCCAGCGTGAGGTCCGGATAGCCGGTCTTGGTCACGTTGTAGCCGTCGACGACGAGGTGGGCGTTGGGCAACGCCAGCAGGGCGTCGACGGTCGCCGGGTCGTCGGGCGCGAGCGCCGCTGCGGCCGCCGGCTCCACCGCCTCGACGAAATCGGCCGGCCGGCGGGTCGGCGGCGCCGGCGCCAGCTCCTCGCGCAGGCCGGCGACCGCGCGGGCGAGCGTGTCGAGCAGCAGCCAGCGGCGGGTGTCCGCCGCCTCCCGCGACTCCCGGGTGTCCCGGCGCGCCCGCTCGAGCGCGGTCTCGGCGTCGCCGAGGCGCTCCCGCAACCGGGACAGCTCCGCCTCGGCCGCGGCGACGGCGGCGGTCAGCTCCTCGCGTTCGGTCCCGGCCGAGGCGCTGAGGTCAGCCAGCGCGGTCTCGGCCGCGCGTGCCCGCTGCGCGCCCTCCCGGGCCCGGCGGCGTTCGCGGTCGACGTCGGCGCGCGCCTTCTCGAGCTCGGCGGCGAGAGATGCGGCCCGGTCCTCGACGGCCTGGACGTCGGCGGCGGCCTGCCGGCGCTCGGCGTCGGTGACCGCGCGGTGCTCGCGTGCGGCTGCCTGCTCCCGGTCGGCCCGCTCGGCGGCGGCGACCCGCTCGACGCAGTCCTCCCAGCCGGGAGAACGCAGCAGGTAGGCGACCGTCGCCACGTCGACGGGATCGGCCGCGGGCAGCGGCGTACCGGCTTCGAGCGCGGCCACCAGCTCCGGCGAGTGGTCGCGGAACCCCTGGGCCACCGCGGCGCGGAAGCCGTCGTCGGTCTCCAGCGCCGCCGCGATCGGGAGGACGACCTGGCGGCGGCGCGCGGGCGCGAACTTGGCGAACGGGCGCAGCGCGGCGGGCACCTCCTCCGGCGGCAGCGCGCCCAGCCGGTCGGCCGCGACCTCGACGACGCGGCGGCGGACGGCCTCGGGCAGCTCGCTCGGCGGCTCGGTCACCGGCCGACCCCCGTCGCGCGTAACGGCCCGGTCATGCCGACGGGCGCGGGACCAGCTCGACGGTGTCGACGCCGTTGCACCACCGGCAGGTGACCCGCTCGACGGCCTCGGCGAGGACCTCGCGCTCCTCCACCTGCTGGTCGCCGGCGAGGTCGGCGTGCACGAACTCGCGGGTGCGCATGGTCCGCAGCACGTCGAAGCGGGTGAGGTTGCCGCAGGCGGTGCAGCGCCAGCGGCTGTCGGCGTCGGGGAGCGGGGTCGCGGCCACGGGGTCAGGCTACGGCGGCCGCTCCGCCCGGCGCGTCGGGTCGGTTTCGTCGGTGCCGCCGCCTACCGTCCGGGACATGCCTGCGCTGCCCCTTCCGCGACAGGCGACGTTCGACGAGCTCGGGACGCCGCTGGCGGAGACGACCTTCGTCGTCGTCGACCTCGAGACGACGGGCGGCTCCCCCGCGTCGTCGGCCATCACCGAGATCGGAGCGGTCAAGGTCCGCGGCGGCGAGGTCCTCGGCGAGTTCCAGACGCTCGTCAACCCGATGACCGACATCCCGCCGTTCATCGCGGTCCTCACCGGCATCACCGACGCGATGGTCGCGACCGCGCCGGCGCTGGGCGCGGTGCTGCCGGGCTTCCTCGAGTGGTCGCGCGGCGCGGTCCTCGTCGCCCACAACGCGCCGTTCGACCTCGGCTTCCTGCGCGCGGGCTGCGCGGCGCTGTCGCTCGACTGGCCGGCGTACGAGTCACTCGACACCGCCCGGCTGGCGCGCCGCGTCCTCACCCGCGACGAGGCGCCCGACTGCAAGCTCGCGACGCTCGCGCGCATCTTCCGTACGACGACGGCGCCGTGCCACCGGGCTCTCGCGGACGCGCGCGCCACCGCCGACGTGCTCCACGGGCTGATCGAGCGACTCGGCAACCTCGGGGTGCAGTCGCTGGAGGAGCTCGCGACGTTCAACGGCCTGGTCCCGGCCTCGGTCCGGCGCAAGCGGCACCTCGCCGACGGGCTGCCCGAAGGGCCGGGCGTCTACATCTTCCGCGACGTCCAGGACCGGCCGCTCTACATCGGCCGGTCGCGCAACGTCCGGACCCGGGTGCGGCAGTACTTCGTCGCGTCCGAGCCGCGCACGCGCATGGCGGAGATGGTCGGCATCGCCGAGCGGGTCGACGCGATCGCCTGCGCGCACCCGCTCGAGGCGGAGGTGCGCGAGCTGCGGCTGATCGCCGAGCACAAGCCGCGCTACAACCGCCGGTCGCGGTTCCCGGAGAAGGCGTTGTGGCTCAAGCTGACGAACGAGCCCTACCCGAGGCTCGCCGTCGTCCGCCGGATCGCCGCCGACGGCGCGACCTACCTCGGGCCGTTCGGGTCGGCGCGCTCGGCGCAGGCCGCGATGGCGGCGGTGCACGAGGCGGTGCCGCTGCGGCAGTGCACCCAGCGGCTGTCGCCGCGGCGTACGTCGCCGGCGTGCATGCTCGCCGGGATGGGCCGCTGCCCGGCGCCGTGCGAGGGCGGCGTGACCCCGGCCGACTACGCGCCCGGTGGCAGCGGCCGCGCGCGAGGTGCTGCTCGGCGACCCGGCGCCGGTGCTCGACGCGACCCGGCGGCGGATGGCGACGATGTCGGCGCAGGAGCGGTTCGAGGAGGCGGCCGGGCTGCGCGACCGCGCGACGACGTTCGCGCGGGCGACGGCCCGGATGCAGCGGCTCGCCGCGCTCTCGGCGTGCGCGGAGCTGGTCGCGGCCCGGCCGCGGTTCGACTCCGGGTGGGACCTCGTCGTCGTCCGGCACGGCCGGGTGGCGGGTGCGTCGGTGTCCCCGCCGGGCGCCGCGCCCCGGCCCTACGTCGAGGCGCTGGTGGCCGCCGCCGAGACGGTGCTCCCCGGGCCGGGCCCCACACCGGCGGCGACCGCGGAGGAGATGGACTGCGTGCTGCGCTGGCTCGCCGAGCCCGGCGCGCGGCTGGTCGACCTCGACGGCGAGTGGGCGTCGCCGTCGTACGGCGGTGCTGCCGGGCAGTGGCTGGCCGCGGTCGACGCGCGGGCGGGACACCGCCCGGCCGTTCGACGACCGGCGCGGGCTGCGCCCCACCCACCGGCCCGCCCGCGCCACCGGCTGACCGGCCTCAGCACCCGGCTTGCCGCGCACCCTGCGTGACGAGTTGGTCACTCTGACTACCCTGGGTAGTCACGCGATCCGGATGCGTAACGATTCGCGCCCGGGCGGCGGTTCTCATTACGTGGGCATCGGTGTCAGGTGCGTCACCTGCGGGAGCGAGGCGCGGGGCGACCAACCGCGCGACGTCGTCGCCTTCATCACCCACCACACCGGCGGTGAGTGCCGGGAGCCGAACCCCCGCCGCACCCGCGTCCGCAACCTCTTCCGGTCGCGTCGTCGCGAGCTGCTCGTGCCGTTCGTCGCCCTCGAGGACGACACGACCTGCACCTGCTCGCCGGTGACCCGCCGCCACGCCTGAGCGCCGCACCCGCCGAGGCGTGCATCATCAGCGCGTGACCGTCGACCTGGACCCGGCCGAGTTCCGGGCATCGCTGGGCCGTTCGCTGGGCCGCGCGCTGGGTCGCGACGTCACGACCTTCGAGGTCTCCCCCATCGACCCGGAGGTGCGGCTGCACTCGGTCACCGGCGGGGTCTACCGCATCCGCACCGACGCCGGCTCGCTCGTCGTGAAGGTGGTGCGCTGCGGCGTCGATGACGACCCCGGCGCGCTCTGGGTCTCCGGCACCGAGCCGACCCATCGCAACTACTGGAAGCGCGAGTGGCTGGCCTTCGACTCCGGCCTGCTCGACCGACTGCCCGGTGGTCTGCGCGCGCCGCGCACCCTGCTCACCACGCAGGCGGCCGACGACGAGTGCTGGATCTGGATGGAGGAGGTGCGCGGGCGCACAGGAACCGGCCTGACACTGCCCGACTACGAGGCCATCGGGACGGCCCTCGGCACGACGCAGGGCGCGTACGCCGCCGCCGACCCACCACTGCCCACGGAGGAATGGCTGTCCCGCAACTGGTTGCGCGGCTGGGCGGCGACGAGTGCGGGCCGGCTCGCGACCGTGGCGGACGACGCCGCGTGGGAGGACGAGCGGCTCGCTCCGATGGCACCGTTTCGCGACCGGGCGCTGGCGGTCTGGGCCGCACGCGACGAGCTGCTCGGCATCGTCGAGAGCGCGCCGCAGACGTTGGTGCATCTCGATTTCTGGCCGCACAACCTCTTCCGCACCGACGACGACGAGAGTCGTCGCGATCGACTGGTCGCAGGTCGGCATCGGGGCCGTGGCGCAGGACCTCGACCAGGTCACTCTCGACGCGGTCTGGATGCAGGTGCTTCCCGAGGTGGAGCCGCAACAGCTCGAGTGGCGCGTCCTCCCGTCGTACCTGTCCGGTCTGCGTGCGGCGGGCTTCGACGTCGACGAGTCGGACCTGCAGCGCTGGTACGCCGCCGCCGCGGCGGTGAAGTACGTGCCGCTGCTCGAGCTCCAGGTCGGCAACGTCCAGGACCCGGCGACGATCGAGGCGGCCGAACGCCGGCACGGCCGCGCGTTCCGCGACATCCTCACGGCGAAGGCCCGCGTCGTACGACGGGCAGTCGAGCTCGGCGAGTGGGTGCTCGGCTGACGACCTCCCCTGCGGAAACGGGCCTAGAGTCTGGTGCGTGATCACCGCGATCGTCTTCATCTCCGCCGCCGTCGACCGCATCCCGCAGGTCGCCGAGGAGATCGCCCAGCTGCCCGGGGTGAGCGAGGTCTACTCGGTCACCGGCGAGATCGACCTCATCGCGCTCGTTCGCGTGCGCAACCACGAGGAGATCGCCGACGTCGTCGCCGACCGGCTCAACAAGGTCGACGGGGTCCTCGCGACCGAGACGCACGTTGCGTTCCGCGCCTACTCCCAGCACGACCTCGAAGCCGCGTTCGCCATCGGCATCGACTGACCGCCGTTCGGTCCCCCTCCCGCACACAAACGTGACGCAGGTGCCCGGCTGAGGTGTCGCCGTCGCCTCACCCGGCGTCGCCCGTCACGTTTGTGTGCGGGAGGGGGAGACGCAGGCGCTGGGAGGTGGCGGCCCAGGCCTCGAGCGCGTCGCGGGCGGCGCCGTCGTCGACGGCGTCCGCGGCCCGCGCACATCGCCGCCGCGAGCAGGTCGGGCAGCGTGTCCACCGACAGGGAGACGTCGCGCCGCTCGCGGCGTCGGCGGCGACGAGGGCCGCAGCCGCGTTGAGCAGGACGGCATCGCGCACCGGACCGCTCCGGCCGTCGAGGAACGCGCGCGTGATGTCGGCGTTCGTCGCGGCGTCACCCCCGGCGAGCGCCGCCTGGTCGGCGGCGGCGACCCCGAGCGTCCACGGCTCGAGCCGGGTCTCGGTCACCGACCGGCCGGAGACCACCCACACCGTCGACGGCGCGGCGATGGACAGCTCGTCGAGCCCGTCGTCGCCGCGGAAGACGAGAGCCGACGCGCCGCGCGCCGCCAGCACCGCGGCCATCACCGGCGCCATCCGCGCGTCGGAGACGCCGACCGCCTGCGCCGGGGGCTGCGCGGGGTTGGTGAGCGGGCCGAGGAAGTTGAAGAACGTCGGGATGCCCATCTCCCGCCGCGGCACCGCGGCGTGCCGCAGGGCCGGGTGGAACACCGGAGCGAAGCAGAAGCCGATGCCGGCCTCGCGCACGCACGCCTCGACCTCGGCCGGGGCGAGGTCGACGACGACGCCCAGCGCCTCCAGCAGATCCGCCGACCCGCATGCCGACGACGCCGCGCGGTTGCCGTGCTTGACGACGGTGACGCCGGCACCGCGGACGACGAGCGCCGCCATCGTGGAGATGTTGACGGTGTGTGCCCGGTCGCCGCCGGTCCCGCAGGTGTCGACGGCCGTGCCGTCCACGTGGAGCCGGTGCGCGTGGCCGAGCATCGCCGACACGAGACCGGCCACCTCCTCGCCGGTCTCCCCCTTCGCGCGCATCGCGACCGCGAACGCGGCGACCTGCACCGCGGTGGCGTCGCCGCTCATGATCTCGTCCATCGCCCAGCCGGTGTCGGCAGCCGTCAGCGGGCTGCCGCGCAGCAACGCGGACAGGACGTCCGGCCAGGTCGGCACGGGCGGACCTCTCAGTTCCCGAACGAGTCGGCCAGATCAGCGTTGAGCTTGCGCGCGTCGACGTGCAGCCGCGGCGCGACGTCGTGCAGGCGGCCGACGGCGTTCTCGAGCTGGGCCGCGGCCCGGATCAGCTCGTGCACCGCCGCCGACGCCACCGGCGCGTAGCCCGGCGTCAGGTCGCAGCCGCACCGCGGGCAGCGGCCGGTGAACCCGTCGTCGACCATCTCGGCCAGCCGGAACGACTCGCCGCAGTGACCGCACCAAGCGCCGACGTCCATGCGTCAGGCTCCGGGGACGGCGACGTCCGCCGACAGCAGGAGCGGGACCACGGCGTCGGTGAGCTGCAGCGCGTCGATGGGATGCGGGATGACGGCCTCGGCCCGCGACCACGTCGCCAGCCAGGCGTCGTCCTCGCGGCCGATGATGACGAGCACCGGTGGCGGCGCGTCGAGCTCGGCCTTGAGCTGCCGGCACAGCCCGAGACCACCGGTCGGGGCGGCCTCGCCGTCGAGGATCGCCAGGTCGACGTCCCCGACGTCGCAGCGGTCCACCACCTCCGCACCGGTCGTCACCTCGACCAGGCTCGAGCTCCAGACCGGGAACGGGCCGGCGCCCGAGCGCGACGCGCACCTTCTCGCGTGTGCGCTCGCTGCTGCTGTAGACGAGGACCGTTCGGGGCGCGGGCATGCCGCTGATCCTAACGAGGGCGCGCCCCCGCCGGGTCCGCCGCCGCGACCGCTGCCACCTGCTCCGTGGTCCGCTGCTGCGGCGGCCGGACCGCCTCCGGTGCCGCGCCCGGCGGCATCGGAGCGACCTGCCACCGGCTCTTGCCCGCGCGTTTGGCGTCGTACAGGGCCTGGTCGGCGGCACGCATCAGCTCGTCGTAGGCCTCGCCGTGCGCGCCGCGCAGCGCGATGCCGACACTTGCCGAGACCGACACCGTCGTGCCGTGGACGACGAAGTCCTCTTCCAGCCGCTCGAGGAGCCGCTCGGCGGCACTGATCGCGGCAGGCAGCTGCGTCGTCGTCGACAGGAACACCGCGAACTCGTCACCGCCCACGCGAGCCGCGACGTCGTTGCACGCCACGGCCGTGATGATGCGCCGCGCCGCGGCCTCGAGCAGCACGTCGCCGCCGGCATGGCCGAGCCGGTCGTTGACGGCCTTGAACCCGTCGAGGTCGATGAAGAGCAGCACCCCGCCGTCGCCAGTCCGTTCGACCGCGTCGCGCAGGATGCTGCGGTTGGGCATGCCGGTGAGAGCGTCATGGGTCGCCCGGTAGGCGAGCTCGTCGCTCTCCCGGCCGCGCGCGTCGTAGAGCCGGGCCTTGGCGATCGCGGCCGCGGCGTACTCGGCGAACGCGGCGACTGCGGCCACGTCGTCGTCGGTGAACGTGTGGCTCGACGGCGCGGCGACGTTCAGGACACCGACGAGCTCGTCGCTCTCGACCATCGGCACCGAGATGGCGCTGTGCACCGGCGACGCACGGGTGACCAGCCCCGGGAACCGGCTCGGTGAGGCGGTGCCGTTGACGAGCAGCGGCTTACGGCTGCGCGCCACCTCGCCGGCGATGCCGGCACCGAGCCCTACCCGCACCCCGATGACGTGCTCGTTGCCGACGGCGGCGGCGACACGCAGCAGGTCATCCTCGAGCAGCATGATCGACCCGGACGCCGGCGTCAGCATGGTGGCCGCGCCCGTCAGGATCGTCTCGAGGACCTCGTTGAGGTCGTGCGCGGAGTTCAGCGCCCGGCCGGCCTCGTGCAGCCGGCTCACGACCTCGAGACGTTGGGCGAGAAGCGCGGACGACTCGAGCGCGCGGCCCAGCCGGCGTTCCGCCGACGCCGCTCGCCGATGCATGCGGAAGGCATGGGCGGCGAAGGCAACGCCCGGCACCGCAAGCAGCAGCTCGGGTTCCACCTTCTGGTCATCGGCGAAACCACGCGCCGGCCGAGTGGTCAAACGGAGCAATTGCCTGCCGTGGTCGGCCTGATCACTCCGGACTAGACACGGCGCTCGCGGTCGTGCCCAGCATCCGCACCTGCACCCCGGATCCGGCCAGCCTCTCGGCGAGCAGCGGCAGCGCGGCGGCCGTCGTCCGCCACGAGCCCGCTGCGCTGGTTGCGTCCGAGTCGTGCAGCAACAGCGTGCCCCCGTCCACCGTCCCCGCGCTCAGCTCGGCCACGACCGACTCCGGTGTCGCCCCGGCCCGCCAGTCGCGCCCCCACGCCGACCACAGCACCGGGCGCAGCCCGAGCCGGCGTGCCGCGACGAGCGCCGGCCCCGACAGGACGCCGTACGGCGGGCGCCACCAGGTCGGCGCGACGCCGGTGATGCCGGCGACCGTGTCCCGCGCGCGGGCGAGGTCGCGGGCGGCGGCCACGGGGTCGCGGGCGATGAGGTAGCGGTGCTCGTCGCCGTGCACCGCGACCTGGTGGCCGCGGCGCGCGATCTCCCGGACGAGGTCGGGACGGGCCCGTGCGGCGGTGCCGAGCAGGAAGAACGTCGCCGTCCAGCCGAGCGCGTCGAGGCGGTCGAGCACCGCCGGCGTCCCCTCCGGGTGCGGGCCGTCGTCGAACGTCAGCGCCGCCGTGCCCGCCGGCATCCGCCCGGACAGGCCCGGCGCGACCGCGCGGCGCAGCCACGGCAGCCACAGTCCCGCCGGGCCGACCTGGACGGCCGCCGCGGCCCCGGCGACGGCACCCGCCGTTCGGAACCTCACCACGCGTCGGCGACCAGGTCGGCCACGTCCGGCGCGGCGAACACCGCGTCGGCGCCGACGGGCGGCCGCGGGTCGCGGACGGCCGCGGCGAGCTCGTCGGGGTCGTCGGTCCGCGTCGCGAGCCCCGCGGCCACGAGCGTCGCCACGTTGAGCCGCCCGTGGCCCGGAATGGGACGGTGCAGCACCACCGGCCGCCGCAGCGCGAGCGCCTCCCAGCAGGTCGTGCCGCCCGCGTTGTCGACGACGACGTCGGAGGCAGCGAGCAGCCCGATCGCGTCATCGGTCCACGGCACGGCGCGGCAACCCGGCAGGCCCTCGACCCGCCGGCCCAGCCGCTCGGACCGGCCGCACAGGACGACGGGGAGTACGCCGGCGACCCGGCTCAGCTGTTCCGCGGTGTGCGCGGCCGAGCCCACACCCCAGCTCCCACCGTTGACCAGCACGACCGTGCAGTCGTCCGGCAGGTCCCACCGGTCGCGCGCTTCCTCGCGGTCGACGGGCGGGACGTCGACGAGGGGCGCCGCCACGGTCACGGGGTCGGCGCCGAGTTCGCGCATCGCGCAGGCCGTCTGCGGCAGCGGCACGACGTAGCTGTCGATGCCGGGCGCGACCCAGTAGGGGTGCGCGCCGGGGTCGGTGACGTAGCTGATCACCGGCACGGTGATCCGGCCGGCCGCCCGGAGCCGTCCGAGTGCCTGCGCACCGAGGTTGTACGTCGACACCACGACGTCGGCCCCGACCGACTCGACCCGCTCGGCGAGCCCGCGTTCATAGTCGCCCGCGCCGGCGGCAGTGACCCGCTCGAAGAACCCGGGATGGTCCATCCAGGTCGCCATGATGAAGCCGTACGCCGCGGGTGCGCGGCTGATCATCAGCCGGTAGAAGCCGCGGACCACCTCGCCCTTGTGCCAGCGCGGCAGCGTGAGCACGTCGACGCAGTCGACGGCGGCACCACGCTCGCGCAGCCGGTCGGCCAGTACGCGGGCGGCGCTGTCGTGCCCGGCGCCCATGGAGCCCGACACGACGAGGACCCGCGGCGCACGCACCGGCACATCATCGCGGGGCGACCCGCGTTCTCCCCCGCCGCCCCGGGGCGAAGCTCAGGCGACGCGGAAGCATTCCGCCTCGTCGGCCTTGAGGGCCAGGCCGTGACCCGGCCGGGAACGATCCGGGACGAGGGCGCCACCGTCCGGCTGCAGCACCCCGTCGAAGAGCATCGACTCGATCCGCACGTGGTCGTGGAAGTACTCGAGGTGCCGCAACCGCCGCACCGCCGTGCATACCTGGGCGGACAGCTGCGGGGCGCAGTGCGCGGACAGGTCGACGTGGTAGGCGTCGCACAAGGCGGCGGCGGCCAGGAAGCCCGTGATGCCGAGTGCTCGCGTCACATCGACCTGCAGGCAGTCGACGGCACGCGCGGCCAGCATCCGTTCGAAGTACCAAGGGCTCCAGCCGTACTCGCCCGCCGCGATGTCGATGCCGCCGGGGGCGGACTCGCGCACGAACCGCAGCCCGTCGAGATCGTCCGACGTCAGCGGCTCCTCCAACCAGCGCACGCCGAACTCGTGCCGGAAGCGCGCCGCCCACTCGACCGCCTCGCGGGGCGAGTACGCACCGTTGGCGTCGACGTAGACCTCGACGTCGTCGCCGACCGCCTTGCGCGCGACGTGCATCCGCTCCGGGTCCCGTTCCGGGTGCCGGCCGACCTTCAGCTTGACCCGGGGAATGCCGAGCTGCACCCACCCGGACAGCTGGCCGGCGAGCGTGTCGTCGTCGTACGACGTGAAGCCACCACTGCCGTAGACCGGCACTCCGTCGTGCAGGGCGCCCAGGAGAGCAGTGAGCGGCAGGTCGAGCAGCCGGGCCTTCAGGTCCCACAGAGCGCTGTCGACGGCGCTGACCGCCATGGCGGCCAGCCCGGTCGTGCCGAGGTTGCGGACCTGCCGGAGCATCGCGTCCCAGCACTGGCGCACGGCCATCGCGTCCCGTCCCCGCACCGCCGAGGCGAGCTTGCCCTCGATGAGCGGGACCAGCGACTGGTGCGCGTAGGTGTAGCCGAGGCCGGTCCGCCCGCCGGCGTCGACCTCGACGACGACGAGGACCGTCGACGTCCACTCCAACGTGCCGTCGCTCTCGACGTGATCGGGCCCGGGCGCGTCGTTCGGGATCTCGTAGGCGCGGGCGCGAACGTTGTCGATGCACGGGGTGACAGACATCTCAACGACATTCCCATCGCGTGCCGACGAGAATCGGTGGGTACGGCGAACGTATGAACCACTCGATGAAGGAACGAAAAGTCGCCGTCGTCTCCGGGGGTCGGCGGGTGTCGGCCGGGCCGTCGTCCGCGAGTTCGCCGCCAACGGGTACGACGTCGCCGTGCTCGCGCGTGGGGAGAGCGGGCTCGAGGGCGCCGTGAAGGACGTCGAGAACGCCGGCGCCCGCGGGCTGGCGCTGCCGACCGACGTCGCCTCCCTCACCGAGGTGCGAGCCGCAGCCGAGACCGTCGAGCGAGAGCTCGGCGAGATCGACGTCTGGGTCAACGTCGCGTTCGTCGGCGCGCTGCGATTCTTCTGGGAGACCGACGACGACCTCTACCGGCGGATCACCGACGTCACCTACATGGGGCAGGTCAACGGCACCCGCGCCGCGCTGGAACGCATGCGACCGCGTGATCGCGGCGTCGATCGTCCAGGTCGGCTCCGCGCTCGGCTTCCGCGGCATCCCGCTGCAGTCCGCCTACTGCGGCGCCAAGCACGCCGTGAAGGGCTTCACCGAGTCGGTGCTCACCGAGCTGAAGCACGAGGGCAGCAACGTCAAGGTCGCCATGGTGCAGCTGCCCGGTGTCAACACGACGCAGTTCGACTGGAACTCCAACGAGTTCGACGAGCACCCGCAGCCGGTGGCCCCGATCTTCCAGCCCGAGCTGCCGGCCCGCGCCATCCGGTTCGTCGCCGAGCATCCCCGCCGCAACATGTGGGTCGGCTTCTCCACGGCCATGACGATCCTCGGCAACCGGGTCGCGCCGTGGTTCCTCGACTGGTACCTCGCCCGCACCGGCGTACAGGGGCAGCTGTCCGACGACGACGGGCCGCGCTACGGCTCCAACGCCGACCAGCCGCGCGACGACGTCCGCGACCCGGGTGCGCACGGCATGTTCGACGACAAGGCGCTCGCCCGCGACCCGTGGTCGTGGGCGTCGATGCACCGGGCCGCCTTCGGTGCCGGCGCGGCAGTCGCTGCCGGGTTGGCCGGCGCCGTCACCGGACGGCGGTTCGCCCGACGATGACCTCGGATGCCGACGGCCGGGCGGGCGACCTCGCTGTCGCGCGGGTCGTCGTCCGGCCCCTGGCCAGTCCGCTCGCGCTGGGGTTCCTGGCGCTCGGCATCGGCACGTTCGTGCTCGCCGGGTACGAGCTCGGCTGGGTCGCGACGGACCAGTCGACGCCGGTCGCCCTCGTGCTCGTCGGGGTCGTCGCCCCGCTGCAGCTGGCGGCCATGGTGTGCGGGTTCCTCGCCCGTGACGCGGTCGCCGCCACGGGCATGGGGGTGCTCGCGGGCACCTGGGGCACCACCGGGGTGATGCTGCTGACCCGGCCGCCCGGGACGACGAGCAGCGGGCAGGGGCTGCTGCTGCTCGCCGCCGCGACCGCGCTGCTCGTGCCCGCCGCCGTGGGCTTCGCCAGCAAGATGGTGGCCGGCGCGGTGATGCTCGGGACGGCCCTCCGCTACACGTTCACCGGCGCCTACCAGCTCAGCGGCACCGAGTGGGTGCAGACGGCAGCCGGCATCGCCGGCATCGCACTCGCCGCACTCGCGTTCTACGCCGCCCTGGCCTTCGAGCTCGAGGACCAGCGCCGCCGTACCGTGCTGCCCACCCTCCGGCACCGCCAGGGCGCCCGCGCCATGACGGGCCGGCTCGACGAGGAGCTCGCCGACGTCGGCCACGAGGCCGGCGTCCGCCTCCAGCTCTGAGGCCGACGTTCGGGCCCAGCCGGGGACCGTCCGGGGTCCCGCCCCTCAGCCATGTCGTACGCCGAGGTGGTCTCGTCGTCTCGCGATCTTAGTCCGTTGTGCCCATCTTCGGGCCAGATCGGGTGCTGGTGGGAAGTTCGGGGCGGTTTCGGACGTATCAAGGACGTGCGGCCGCAACAGGCTGCTGGCGCGGGGGCCTTCCGCGCCACCTGCAACCAGGGAGTACGAACTCATGCGCAACTCGATCAAGCGCGGCGCGGTCATCGGCGGCGCCCTGCTCGCCGTCGGCGTGGCCGCCCCGGCCTTCGCCGCCCCCGGCGCCCACGGCAACGGCGTCGGCGGCTGCGTCGACAACCTCTACGGCAACGCGACCAACCCGCGCCCGGCTGAACGACGACGGGAGTCAGCCCCGGGCGTGCTGACCCAGCGACCCCGACCCCGGGCCACGCCACCTCGGCGGTGGGATTCCTGTCATTGGGCGAGGTCGACGCACATCGTGCGGACCCGCTCGCACCTCCGGACCGTCGACTCGCGGCCGTTCACGACGGTCGCCTAGTAGCCGCCAGCACGCAGTTCGAGGGCCCGCGCCGTTCGGCGCGGGCCTTCGGCGTCTCAGCCGGGGGCAGCTCGTCAGTCGGGGGCGTCGCGGCGGGCGAGCGCGGCCAGGTGCGCGTTGTACGCCGCCCACTCGTCGGTCTCGGCGGCACCGTGCCCGGCAGCGTCCCGCTGGACGGCCAGCCGGTCCGCCCGGTCGAGCCGCCGGTCCAGCCGGACCGCCTCCCGGTCGTCGGCGCGGGCCCAGGACACGAACAGCGCACGCCACCACGAGCAGGCCGACGAGGTCGCCCGTCGCCCAGAGCAGCCCGCCGCCGATCGTCTGGTCGTGCAGCAGCGACGGCCCCCACGGCCGGGCCAGCTCGCGGTAGTAGTCACCGGCCAGCACGGTCGAGCTGCTCATGATCGTGATCCCCAGCCAGGCATGCGCCGGGAGCGTGACGAACAGCAGCAGCAGCCGCAGCGGGTGGGACAGCCGGCCCGGCACCGGGTCGACCCCGATCAGCGGCCAGAAGAAGACGCAGCCGGCGACGACGAAGTGGACGTGCAGCCACTCGTGCAGCAGGTCGCTGCGCAGCGTCGCCTCGTAGAGACCGGTGAAGTAGAGGACGAACGGCGTCCCGAACAGCAGCGCGAAGCCGACCAGCGGGTTGAGGACAAGCTTCGCCGGCAGGCTGTGCAGCGCGGCGACAGCCGCGCCGGCGCGGCCGCGCCGGCAGCGTGCGCAGCAGCAGCGTCACGGGGGCGCCGAGCGCGAGGAAGATCGGCGCGACCATCGACAGCATCATGTGCTGGGCCATGTGGACCCAGAAGAGGGTGCCGTCGTAGGCGGCCAGCCACCACAGCATCGCTAGTGCGATCGTGCCCAGCCCACCGACGACGAACGCGACGTCCCGGCCGACCGGCCACGCGTCCCCGCGCCGGCGCAGCCGCATGCTCGCCCACAGGTAGAGCGCCGCGGCCACGGCCAGGCCGACGACGCACCAGCGGGTCGACCTCCCAGGCGGTCAGCGCCGACCCGGGGCGCAGCGGCGGGAGCCCGTCGTACCCGTGCAAGGGCAGGGGGGACACGCCCTCACGGTAAATGACACGCCCTGGACCGGGGGGTCAGGGCACGGAGGCGACCGCTTCCTGCAAGAATCTCCGCCGTGGCCTCCGCTACCGCTCTCGAGAAGGTCCCGTCCCACGGCTCGCTGACCCGCCCCAACGTGGTGAGCGTCGGGACGATCGTGTGGCTCTC
This sequence comes from uncultured Actinomycetota bacterium, assembly GCA_963835405.1. Classification (GTDB taxonomy): domain Bacteria; phylum Actinomycetota; class Actinomycetes; order JAFAQI01; family JAFAQI01; genus CAWIFV01. The sequence continues at coordinate 217,362 of CAWIFV010000014.1, read as the reverse complement.
CAGCGAGCTGATGTTCTTCGCCTCGCTGTTCGCCATGTACTTCACCGTGCGCTCGGTCAACCAGCCGAACTGGCCGGCCGACGACGTCGTGCTCGACCTGAAGACGGCCGCGCCGTTCACGATCATCCTGGTGCTGTCGAGCGTGACCTGCCAGCTCGGCGTCTTCGCGGCCGAGCGCGGCGACGTGGAGGGCCTGCGCTACTGGTTCATCGTCACGTTCTTCATGGGCGCGATCTTCATCGGCGGCCAGTCCTTCGAGTACTTCGTCCACAACGACTTCAGCCTGGCGAGCCACGGCTACGGGTCCGTCTACTACATAACGACCGGTTTCCACGGCCTCCACGTGCTCGGCGGGCTGATCGCGTTCCTCTTCCTGCTGGTGCGCAGCACGTTCGGCCCGTTCACCCCCGCCCAGGCGACCGCGGCGATCGTCGTGTCCTACTACTGGCACTTCGTCGACATCGTCTGGATCGGCCTGTTCACCGTCATCTACCTCATCCGCTGAACCGGAGAGAACTCGAGTGACCTCATCGCCCCCACCCGGCAGCACGGTCGCGGCCCGGCTGTCCGGCCGCCGCCGGCAGCTCGCGAGCGCGGCCGTCGTCGCCGTCGCGCTGGGTCTGCTCGGCATGCTGTACGCCGCGCTCGCCCCCACCGGGCAGGCGGCCACCAGCGCCGACCCGGCGGTCCAGCGCGGCCAGGAGCTGTTCAACCAGGGCTGCGCGAGCTGCCACGGGCTTCCACGGCGAGGGCGGCCAGCGCGCGCCGAGCCTGATCGGCGTCGGCGCCGCCGCGGTCGACTTCCAGATGGGCACCGGCCGGATGCCGCTGCAGGCCACCGGCCCGAGCCGCCGCGCAAGCCGCCGCAGTACAGCGAGCAGGCAATCCTCGACGTCGCCGCCTACGTCGCCTCCCTCGGCGCCGGGCCCGGCGATCCCGCAGTTCACCGACCAGCAGTGGCAGCAGGCCGACACCGCGTTCGGCGGGGCGTTGTTCCGCACCAACTGCGCGCAGTGCCACAACTTCGCCGGCTCCGGCGGCGAGCTCACCTACGGCAAGTACGCCCCCTCGCTGTCCGCCGCCACGCCGAGGCAGATCTACGAGGCGATGATCACCGGGCCCGCCGAACATGCCCGTCTTCGGCGACAAGCAGCTCTCCCCCGACGAGAAGCTGGCGATCATCAACTACGTCCGCACGCTCAAGACCCAGGCGGACCCGGGCGGCGCCGGACTCGGCCGGGTCGGGCCGGTCTCCGAGACCGTCGTCGGCTGGCTGGTCGGCATCGGCGTCCTCGTCATCGTCACCATCTGGATCGGTGCAAGAGCATGAGCCGGCGGAGCCGGCGCCGGTCGTGGGTGGCGGGCGGGGAGGAGAACGTATGAGCGACAACGACGACAAGGACAAGCGCAAGCCGCGCACCGCCGCCGAGGCCGCGGGGAACGTGGCCAAGCGCACCCAGCACTCCAGGTCGACCAGCGGCGCGCCCCGCGAGCGCGGCCGGACCGCCTCGGCGCGCGAGATCGAGGGCGAGACCCTCGGCAGCACCGGGCCGGACGTCCCGCCGAAGGCGCGCGGGAAGCGGGTCGGGCGCCGGCCGCTCACGCCGATCGCGGCGGAGTCCCAGGAGGCCATGTTCACCCGGCCGAGCGACCCGGACGGCACCCACGCCGTACCCGCCGAGTCGTTCGGCATCGAGCACGACCCGGCCCAGCTCGACCCGCGCGAGGACACCTTCGCCGAGCTGCAGGTCTCGGCGCTGTTCGCGCTCACGATCCTCGCCTCCCTGGGCTTCATCGTCTGCTTCGTGCTGATCGACCAGCACGCGGCGATCGGCCGGGACATGAACTTCGCGCTGGGCGGCACCCTCGCGGTCGCGATGCTCGCGTTGGGTGCGGGCCTGATCGTCTGGGCGAAGAAGCTGCTGCCGCACGACAAGGCGGTGCAGGAGCGGCACGAGCAGTACTCCCCCGAGGAGGAGGAGCTCGCCGCGGAGGAGACGTTCTTCAAGGGCGTCACCGAGATGCAGATCGGCAAGCGGAAGATGCTCCGCCGGACGCTGCTCGGCGCCGCCGCCGCGCTGCCGCTCCCCGCCGTCTTCCTCCTGCGCGACCTCGGCCCGCTGCCGGGCTCGTCGCTGCGGCACACGGGCTGGAAGAAGGGTGCGAAGCTCGTCGACGTCGAGACCAAGCTGCCCATCAAGATGGGCGAGGTCGAGATCGGCGGCATCGTGACGGTGATGCCCGAGGGGTTCGAGAGCGCCGAGAAGATGGCCCTGGCGCCGACGATCCTCATCCGCTTCGCCCAGGACGAGATCAAGTCCAAGAAAGAGGCGTCCTGGGGCGTCGACAACCACGTCGCGTACTCGAAGATCTGCTCGCACGCGGGGTGCCCGATCAGCCTCTACGAGCAGAAGACCCACCACCTGCTGTGCCCCTGCCACCAGTCGACGTTCGACATGGCCGACGACGCCAACGTGATCTTCGGGCCGGCCGCGCGCCGGCTGCCCCAGCTGAAGATCACGGTCGACGCGGACGGCTACTTCGTCGCCGAGGGCGACTACAGCCAGCCGGTCGGCCCGAGCTTCTGGGAGCGTGGAGATGCCTAGCCCCGCCGAGACCGCCACCAAGCAGGGGCTGCGCTACGTCGACGACCGGCTGGGCTCGGCCGGGCTTCCTGCGCCGCAGCTTCAACAAGGTCTTTCCGGACCACTGGTCGTTCATGCTCGGCGAGATCGCGCTCTACTCGTTCGTCATCCTGCTGCTCACGGGTGTCTACCTGACGCTGTTCTTCCACGCGTCGAGCGAAGAGGTCATCTACCAGGGCTCCTACGGGCCGCTGCGCGGCGTGCGCATGACCGACGCCTACGCCTCGACGCTGCACCTGTCGTTCGACGTCCGCGGCGGCCTGCTCATGCGCCAGATCCACCACTGGGCCGCCCTGATCTTCGTCATGTCGATCGCCGTGCACATGATGCGCGTGTTCTTCACCGGCGCCTTCCGCAAGCCGCGGACGCTCAACTGGCACATCGGCGTGACGCTGTTCATCCTCGGCATCCTGGAGGGCTTCGCGGGCTACTCCCTGCCGGACGACCTGCTCTCCGGCACCGGCATCCGCATCGCCTACTCCGTGATGGAGTCGGTGCCGGTGGTGGGCACCTACCTCGCCTACTTCATCTTCGGCAGCGACTTCCCGGGTGTCGACTTCATCCCGCGGCTGTTCATCATCCACGTGCTCCTCGTGCCCGGGATCCTGCTGGCGCTCATCAGCGCCCACATGATGATCATCTGGCGGCAGAAGCACACCGACTTCCCCGCGCCGGGCAAGACCGAGCACAACGTCGTGGGCACGCCGTTCTACCCGACGTTCCTGCTCAAGACCAACGGCTTCCTCTTCATGGTCTTCGGCGTGTGCGTCGCTCTCGGGGCGTTCGCGCAGATCAACCCGGTGTGGCTCTACGGGCCCTACAACCCCTCGCAGGTGTCAGCGGGGTCCCAGCCGGACTGGTACATCTTCTTCCTCGAGGGCTCGCTGCGGCTGATGCCCAACCTCGAGAGCAACTTCCTCGGGCACACCATCAGCTGGAACATCTTCATCCCCGGCGTGATCCTGCCCGGCATCATGTTCAACCTGCTCTACGCCTATCCGACGATCGAGGCGTGGATCACGAAGGACAAGGCCTACCACAACCTGCTGCAGCGCCCCCGGGACGTTCCGGTGCGCACTGCGCTGGGCGTCGCGGGCATCACGTTCTACGGGATGCTCTACCTCGGCGGCCAGAACGACGTCCTCGCCTACACCTTCGACTGGTCGCTGCAGGCGACGACGTGGGTCATGCGGGCCCTGCTGTTCGTGGGCCCGGTGCTCGGCTACTACGTGACGAAACGCTGGGCGCTCGGCCTGCAGCACCACGACGAGGAGCTGCTGCACCACGGCATCGAGACCGGCATCATCCGGCGGCTGCCGTCCGGCGAGTACATCGAGGTGACCTCGCCGCTGCCCGAGCAGCGTCGCGCAGTGCTCGCCGCACAGCTCGGCCACGACCTGCCGGCGCACGAGCTCCCGTCCGGCAACGGCCGCAGCGGCAACGGCCAGCAGCCCGGCCGTCCGGTCGGCGTGCTGAGCCGGGCCCGCGAGGCGCTGGAGGGGCTGTTCTTCGAACGGCACGAGCAGCCCGAGCCGGGGCCCGAGGACGACGAGCCCAAGACCCTCAGCCACCCCTGACCCCCGGCTCCCGCTCCCCCCGCCCGCTCCCCCCGCCCGCTCCCCGCTCCCGGCTCCCCCCACCGGTGAATCACTGCTGGGGTTCCACCCCCCACCGATGAATCACTGCTGGGGTTCCACCCCCCACCGGTGAATCACCACTGTTGCCATAGCCCAGCAGTGATTCACCGGTGCCGCGGGGCCAGCTCCCACCCCCCGGCTCCCGCCCCCGGCTCCCCCCACCGATGAATCACTGCTGGGGTTCCACCCCCCACCGGTGAATCTCCACTGTTGCCATAGCCCAGCAGTGATTCACCGGTGCCGCGGGGCCGGCTCCCACCGGTGCCGGGGGTGCTGCGGGGGCGGGCATATCGGGGCAATAGCGGCGACCGCACGACCGATGTCAGGGGCGGCGTTTGCCGGTCGACACCGGTCGGGTACGTCGGCTGACGATCGCGGCAGCCTCCGACCCAGAGCGGACCGACGGTGCGACGAATCGACCATGCGCAGTGGCGCGCCCTGCTGACCGGCGCGTGGTCGCGGCTGCGCCGGCATCGCCCGACGCTGGTCGCCACGCTGGCAGGAACGGTCGCCGTCGCGCTCGCCGGTGCCGCCGTCGCGGTCACACGCCCGGGTGCTGACGCGCGCGGACCGGTCGCCGCGGCGGCGGCGTCGCCGGGGCCGGGGGCCGGGGTCGACCTGCCACTGCCCCCGAAGCCCGACCTGAGCGAGTTCCGGAAGGCGGCCCGCAAGCCCGCCGCCACCGCGCCGATCCGCAAGCTGCCGAAGGTGCACCTCGAGGCGGTCAGCGTCATGGGTATCCCGGCGGTGGTGCTGCGGGCCTACAAGCAGGCCACACGGCAGCTGGCAGCGACGCGTCCCGGCTGCCGGCTCCCGTGGTGGCTGCTCGGCGGCATCGGGCTGGTGGAGTCCGGCCACGCGTCCTCCGGCGGCTCGCACCGCGACGGCTGGAACGGTGTCGCGCGACCCCCCATCTACGGCCCGGTGCTCGACGGCTCGCACGGCTTCCTCGCCGTACACGACACCGACCGCGGCACCTATGACGGCGACCGGCGATGGGACCGCGCCGTCGGCCCGATGCAGTTCCTCCCCTCGACCTGGGGCACCTGGGGACCGCGCACGGCGGACGGCGAGCGCGCCGACCCGCAGGACATCCGCGCCGCGGCCCTGGCCGCCGCCGGCTACCTGTGCGCCGGCGGCTCGGACCTCTCCCAGCCGCACGCGATGGCTCTCGCCGTTTACAGCTACAACCACTCCTTCGACTACGTGCGGTTGGTGCTGTCGGTCGCTGCGCGGTACGCCGGGATGACGCCGGAGCAGCTCGGGGTCGACCTGCTGCCCCGGGACCATCACAAGAAGCAGCACGCGACCAAGCGCAAGCGGCACCGCACCGCGAAGTCTTCCGCGGAGGCGGCGGGGGCCGACGGCGGCACCCGCCCGACGGCCTCCCCGGCCGCCTCCGCGGAGCCCACCCCCACTGCCAGCCCCAGCCCGTCGCCCTCACCCGCACGGGCGCCGGTCCTCGACCCCAGCCCCACCCCGTTGCCGACGCTGTCCGCGCCGGTGCTCGGCTCCGGGGTCGGTTGACGGGCCCGGGCGGACCGGCTAGCCGCGTTCCCGCGGCAGGCGACCCATGAGGTAGAACTCCTCGTTCGGCATCGTCGCCGTCAGGTGCACCAGCCGGTTCGACATCGCGAACAGCGACGCGATCGAGCCGACGTCCCACACGTCGTCGTCGGTGAGCCCGTGCGCCCGCAGCGCGTCGAGGTGCGCGTCGGTCACCGTCCACGGCTCGACCGCGATCCGCACCGCGAACTCCACGATGGCGCGCTGCCGGTCGTCGAGCTCGGCCTTGCGCCAGTCCGTCGCGACCTGGTCGGCGATGCGCGGGTTGCGGGCCCGGATCCGGGCGATCGCCCCGTGGGCCACGACGCAGTAGAGGCAGCGGTTCTCCGCGCTCGTCGCGACGATGACGATCTCGCGGTCGCCCTTCGACAGCGCCGGCGTCTCCTTGTCCATGAGCGCGTCGTGGTAGGCGAAGAACGCCCGCCACTCCTCCGGCCGCCGCGCGAGCGTCAGGAAGATGTTGGGCAGGAACCCCGACTTCTCCTCGACCTCGTCGAGCCGCGCCCGCAGATCCTCCGGCAGCGAGCTCCGGTCGGGCACGTCGAACCTGCTGACGGCAGCGCCCATCGGTGGCATCCTCCTTCTCGCTCCGTCCGACGTTAGTGGACCCGAGGCGACAGACGTGCGGTGAGGGCCGCGGTACCGGTGACGCATCCTGGCGACGGTTCTCCGGCCGCAGGGAACCACCGGCGGGCCTCAGGTGCTCTTATTCATACGTGGCCGACGACGAGGCGTTCGCAGCCTTCGTGGCTGCTCGTTATCCTGCGCTCGTCCGAACCGCGCGGTTGCTCGCCGCCGATCCTCATACGGCGGAGGACCTCACCCAGTCGGCGCTCTTGACGACGTACGTGCACTGGGGCCGGCTCCACGACCCCGCCGCGGCCGACGGGTACACGCGCACGGTGCTTGGCCCGGCTGGCCATGCGAGCCGGCCGGCGACGATGGCGAAACGAGCGGCCCTCCGGGTCCCCGCCAGACGCGCCGCTGCCGGACCGGTACGGCGAGATCGATGAGCAGGATGCCGTGCGCCGCGCACTGGCTCGTCTTCCGGTAGAGCAGCGGGTAGTGCTCGTACTGCGCTTCTACGCTCAGCTCAGCGAAGCCGAGATCGCCGAAACGCTCGGCTGCGCCCCGGGCACGGTCAAGAGCCGGGCCAGCCGGGCCGTCGCAGCGCTGCGTGCTGGCGGACTGCTCTCCGACGTCGTGGAGGCTCCCGATGGCTGATCTCGACCGCGAGCTGTTCACGTTGCTCGACCGTTCCGCGGAGGGGCACGTGGGGGCACCGCCCTTGTCCGTGCTGCTGCGCAGGGGCCGCCGACGGCGACGTCTGCGGCTCGGAGCCAGTTACGCGGCCGCCGCCGCCGGCACCGCTGCGATCATCGCGGTCGCCGTGGTCGTCGTCCCGGACCGACCGGCGTCGAGGCCCCCGGTCACCGGCCAGACCGGCACGCCGACCAGCACCCCGACGGCAGATCGTGCACTCCCGGCCGTACCGACACCGCAACAACTGGTACGCGGCCACTGGCGAGACGTCGCGATGCCGCCAATCCCGGTGTGCGGCGAGACCGCGACCGCCTGGGCTGAAAACGAGCTCTACCTCATCTCCGACACGAGCAGCGGTTGCACATCCACTGCCGGAAACGTGCCTCGAGGCGTTGCCGCGGCGGCGTACGACCCGGCCAGAAACCGGTGGCGGCAGCTTCCGGCGGCACCGGCGGCACTTCGTTCGCCGTTCGATGTGGTGATCGCCGGCGAGCGTCTGGTCGCCGTCAGCGAGCGCACGGACAGCGTCGTGGCCCTCCCGTTGCCGTCCACCGACGCCACGGTCGGCTGGATCAGCCTGCCGCACGTGCCGGAACGCTTCCCGAACCGCCGGGCGTCGTTCGGCGTGGAGGTGGCCGGCGGCGACCACGTCGTCGTCGCCGGTACCGGAGAGATCGGTGACGGCACGTGGGAGCTGCGCACGGACGGTTGGCGGCCGCTGCCGCGACTTCCCCATCAGCCCGGTCACACGTTCCCGCTGGTGTCGCTCGGGACTACCGGGAGTCACCTGGTCGCGGTCGCCGTCGACGAAGTCGTCCACCGCGGCAGCGACGGTCGCGTCACCGGCATGAGCGCCCACGCAGCCGTCTTCCGGCTGGACGCGGACGGCTGGATCCGACTGCCGCGCCCGCCCGAGCTCCCCATGACGGTGACACACGTCGACCATTTCGGCGACCGCTTGCTCGTCACCGGCGAGCAATGCCCTCCGTTCAGCTCTTGCGTCCCGGGACTGCAGGCACCGGTCGGGCTGCTCCGTGCCTCGGACGGTGCGTACGAAGACCTGGGCCCGACCCCGGTGGGCGTCGGTGCGGACGTCGTGTCCGGCGGCGGCGCCGTGATCGCCTACAACGCCGTAGGGCTGGTCAACGGACCCGAGTTCCGAGTGGGTCCCGGAGCGACCTTCGTGTTCGACCCGGGCAATCGGCACTGGCAGCGCGGGCCGTCCTCGCGGCGGCTCGACGCGGTCGCGGTCGCCTGGACCCCCCGCGGGTTGGTGGCGGTCGGCCCGGAGCGGGCACAGATCCTGACACCTGCTTCCCGATAACAGCCCCAATCGGACGAACAGGTGCTACCGTTTGCTCTGAGGTCGCAGTTCTCGTTGTGCAGTCACGCCCGCGGGATCAACTCGCGGGCGTTTTGCTTCCAGGACGGAAGCACCGCGGCGGCCGAGTCCCACAGCGTGGGGCGCACGAGCCAGTGAAAGGAATCTCATGGCTCAGGGCACCGTCAAGTGGTTCAACGAGACAAAGGGCTTCGGGTTCATCGCCCCGGCCGACGGCACCGCGGACGTGTTCGTCCACTACAGCGCCATCAGCGGCAGCGGGTTCAAGACCCTCGCTGAGGGCCAGGCAGTGGAGTACACCGTCACGGCCGGCCAGAAGGGCCCGCAGGCCGCGGACGTCCGTCCGGTCTGAACCCGGTTCGACACGTTGGCCCCCGCCGGATCCCGGCGGGGGCCTTCGCGTTGCCCGGTCCCTGTCGCCGTCAGTGCGCGGTGTCGGCCCGTCAGTGCGCGGTGTCGGCCCGTCAGTGCGCGGTGTCGACCCGTCAGTGCGCGGTGTCGGCGTAGTACTCGAAGACCATCGAGCCGACCGCGGGCACCGCGAACGCGGCACCGATGTAGAACAGCCACCAGCCGAAGACGATCCCGAGGAAGCAGGTCGCGGCGGCGAGGCCGCACCACAGCGGGGCCCACGAGTACGGCGAGAAGAAGCCGAGCTCGCCGGCTCCGTCGCTGATGTCCGCGTCGTCGAGGTCCTCCGGCCGCGGCTCCATCCGGGTGGCCGTGAACAGCAGGTAGGAGCCGACGAGCAGTCCCAGCCCGGCCCCGAGCGCCAGCGCGGTGGTGCCGGTGGGGTCGTGCGAGGTGAACCAGTAGACGACGTCGGCGCCGCCGAGGAAGACGGCGATGAACGCGAAGAGGTAGCCCTCGACCTTCATGACTCTGCTCTCACTGTGGGGGCTCTCAGGTCAGCTCGGGAGTGGCGTGGTAGTCCGGATGACCGGACAGGTGCGGGTAGTGCAGGTCGAACGCGGGCCGCTCGGAGCGGATGCGCGGGATCGACACGAAGTTGTGCCGCGGGGGCGGGCACGACGTCGCCCACTCGAGCGAGTTGCCGTAACCCCACGGGTCGTCGCCGATGACCCGCTCGTTCTTGCCGACCCAGGACCGCCAGACGTTCCACATGAACGGCAGCATCGACAGGCCGAGGATGTAGGCGCCGATGGTGGAGACCGTGTTGAGCGTCGTGAAGCCCTCGCCCGGCAGGTAGTCGGCGTAGCGGCGCGGCATGCCCTCGACGCCCAGCCAGTGCTGCACGAGGAACGTGGTGTGGAAGCCGATGAGCAGCGACCAGAAGTGGATCTTGCCCAGCGTCTCGTTGAGCATCGTGCCGGTCATCTTGGGCCACCAGTAGTAGAAGCCGCGCGAACATCGCGAACACCACGGTGCCGAAGAGCACGTAGTGGAAGTGGGCGACGACGAAGTAGGTGTCCGTCACGTGGAAGTCGATCGGCGGTGAGGCGAGCATGACGCCCGTGAGGCCACCGAGCAGGAACGTGATGAGGAAGCCGATCGCGAACAGCATGGCGGTGTCGAAGGTGATCACACCGCGCCACATCGTGCCGATCCAGTTGAAGAACTTCACCCCGGTCGGCACTGCGATGAGGAAGGTCATCAGCGAGAAGAACGGCAGCAGCACAGCGCCCGTGGAGAACATGTGGTGCGCCCAGACGGTGACCGAGAGCGCCGCGATGGCCGAGCGTGGCGAAGACGAGCCCCTTGTAGCCGAAGACCGGCTTGCGGCTGAACACCGGGATGACCTCGGTGATGATGCCGAAGAACGGCAGCGCGACGATGTAGACCTCGGGATGGCCGAAGAACCAGAACAGGTGCTGCCAGAGGATCGCGCCGCCGTTGGCAGCGTCGAAGATGTGGGCGCCGAACTTGCGGTCGGCCTCCAGGCCCGAGCAGCGCCGCCGCGAGCACCGGGAACGCCACGAGCACGAGGATCGACGTGACCAGCGCGTTCCAGGTGAAGATCGGCATCCGGAACATCGTCATGCCGGGCGCGCGCATGCACAGGATCGTGGTGATGAAGTTGACCGCGCCGAGGATGGTGCCGAAGCCGGACAGCGCCAGGCCCATGACCCACATGTCCGCCCCGACGCCCGGCGAGTGCACGGCGTCGTTCAGCGGTGAGTAGGCGTACCAGCCGAAGTCCGCCCAGCCGCCCGGCGTCAGGATGCCGCCCATCACGATGAGCGAGCCGAACAGGAAGAACCAGTAGCTCAGCATGTTGAGCCGCGGGAACGCCACGTCCGGCGACGCCGATCTGCAGCGGCATGATCACGTTGGTGAAGCCGACGAACAGCGGCGTCGCGAACATCAGCAGCATCAGCGTGCCGTGCATCGTGAACAGCTGGTTGTACTGCTCGTTCTGGAACAGCTGCAGGCCCGGGCCGGGCCAGCTCGGTCGCGCATGAGCTCGGCCATGATGCCGGCGACGAGGAAGAACACGAACGACGTGGACAGGTAGAGGTAGCCGATGACCTTGTGGTCGGTCGTCGTGATCCACCGGACGACGCGGCTGCCCGGTGCGACGTGGACGCGGCGCGGGCGGACCCGGCGGGCCGGCTCGGCGATGGTCACTGGTGGCTCCTCTGCGTGTTGCCGGTCGGCCCCTCCGGCACCTCACTCGGGCCGTCGTAGACCGTCAGCTTCTTGTCGCTGCCGTTCTGCGCCTTCACCTTGGCCTCCGCGAGCCACGACTGGTACTCGCTCGGCGAGACCGCCCGGACGCTGAACAGCATCCGGTCGTGGTCGATGCCGCAGTACTCCGTGCACTTGCCCTTGAACGTCCCGGTGTGGGTGACCGTGATCTCGAACGAGTTGGGGTGCCCGGGCACGACGTCGCGCTTGAACAGGAACGGGATGACCCAGAAGGAGTGGATGACGTCGGGCGAGGTCTCGTAGAACCGGATCTTCTGCCCCACGGGCAGCACCAGCTGCGGGTAGCTCGCCCGGCCGGCCGGTGATCGACAGCCCGTCGTCGAGGTAGTTGAACTGCCACGCCCACTGGAAGCCGACGACCTGGATCCGCAGGTCCGGGTTGGCGCTGAACTTGTCCTCGTCGTTCTCGCGGATCGCGGTGAAGTAGAACAGGATCGCGACCATGATCACCGGCACGACCGTGTAGAGCACCTCGATCGGCAGGTTGTAACGGACCTGCCGGGGCAGCTCGTCCGGATGGCGGCGGCGGAACACCAGCGCGCTGTAGAGGATCAGCCCGATCACGAAGACGCCGACGCAGGCGGCGGTGATCATGGAGCCCCGCCACACGCCGAGGACCTTCTCGCCCTGCTCGGTCACCGGGCTGGGCCAGCCGCCCCGGCTCCACACTCCGTCGCAGCCCGTGGTGAGCAGTGCGAGGGCCGAGAAGGCCGGTCGAGGCGGGCGGCAGGCACGACGTCGGGGTCCGGCGGGCACGGCGAAACCCTAACGCAGCGACCCGCGCCGCGAGCGTCCAGGTCGGGCTACGGTTCGGGCGTGTCCGGCGTACCCGATCTCCCGCCGGCGGGCGGCTACTTCGACGCCGCGACCGCGGTGCCGCTGCACCCGGCGGCGCGCGCCGCCCTGGAGGCCGTGCGCCGGTGACGGGCTGGGCCGATCCGAGCCGGATCTACCGGGAGGGCCGGCGGGCCCGGCAGCTGCTCGACGGCGCCCGCGGAGGCGGTCGCGGCCGTGCTGGGGGCCCGCACGCCGGAGGTGTCGTTCTGCTCCTCCGGTACGACGGCCGCGCACCTGGCCGTCCTCGGGGGGCTGCTCGGGCGCCGGCGGGCCGGCCGGCACCTGGCGACGAGCGCGGTGGAGCACTCGGCGGTGCTGGCCGCGGCCCGCCGGCACGCCGACGGCGGCGGCGAGACCACCCTCGTGCCGGTCGACCGGGCGGCCCGCGTCGACCCGGCGGCGTTCGTGGCCGCGCTGCGCCCCGACACGGCCCTCGCCTCGCTCCAGTCGGCCAACCACGAGGTCGGGACGCTGCAGCCGGTCGAGGCGGTCGCCGACGGCGTGCCGGGAGCGCGGCGTACCGCTGCACGTCGACGCCGCGCAGTCGGTCGGCCGGGTGCCGGTGCCCGCCGGGTGGGACCTGCTGACCGCGAGCGCACGCAAGTGGGGCGGGCCGGCCGGGGTCGGGCTGCTGGTCGTGCGCGGCGGCACCCGCTGGCAGCTCGCCGCTGCCCGAGGACGAGCACGAGGGGGGCCGCTGCCCCGGGCCGGTGCCGCTGCCGCTGGTCGTCGCGGCGGCAGCGGCGCTGGAGGCGCGCGTGCGCGAGCAGGCCGCGGAGGCGACCCGGCTGTCCGCGCTGGTCGAGCGGACTGCGCGCCGAGCTGCCCCGCCGGGTGCCCGACCTCGACGTGCTCGGCCCGGACCGGGACCGGCTGCCCCATCTGGTGGCGTTCTCCTGCCTCTACGTCGCGGGCGAGGCCCTGGCGACCGAGCTCGACCGGGCCGGGTTCAGCGTCTCGAGCGGGTCGTCGTGCGCCTCCTCGGCGCTGACGCCGTCACACGTGCTGGCGGCGATGGGGGCGCTGACCCACGGCAACGTGCGCGTCTCCCTGCATGCCGGCGTCACCGCGGCCGACGTCGACCGGTTCCTCGACGTGCTGCCGCCGATCGTCGCGGCGCTGCGCCGGACGGCCGGCGCGGAGACGTTGTGAGCGCGGGCCCGGGCCCGGCGCCCGCGCTGACGGTGGACGCCACCGGCCAGGTCTGCCCGCTGCCCGTGCTCGAGCTGGCCCGGCGGATCGGCGAGGTGCCCGTCGGCGCGGTCGTCGCACTCCTGGCCGACGACCCCGCGGCCGCGGCCGACGTCCCCGCGTGGTGCCGGATGCGCGGCCAGGACTACGTCGGCGCCGAGCCGGCCACCGGCGGCACGGCCACGTCGTACCTCGTCCGCCGCACCCACTGACCAATTGCGCGTTGTCCGCCCTCTAGGGCGGAGAGCGCGCAATTGGAACGCGCAATTGGGGGGTCAGGGGAGGTGGGCGGCGATCTCGGCGGCGGCCGCGGCTCCGTAGGCCTCGGCGAGCCGGTGCTCGGCATCGGCCCGCTGCACGACGTACTCCTGCGTGCCGACGGTCTCCAGGCACAGCGTCGCGACCAGGCTGCCCAGCTGCGCGGAGCGCTCCAGCGACAGGTGCCGGGACCGGCCCACGAGGAAACCGGCGCGGAAGGCGTCGCCGCCGCCGGTCGGGTCGGCCACCGTCCGCGCGGGCACCACCGGCACGCGGATGGACGCCTCGCCGACCTGCTCGACGAGGGTGCCGTCGGCGCCGTGCGTGGTGACCCGGACGCCGACCCGGCGGAGCACCTCGTCGGAGGACCAGCCGGTCTTGCGCTCGGTGAGGGCCGACTCGTAGGCGTTGGTGAGCAGCACCTCGGCGCCGTCCACGAGCGCGCGCACCTGCTCGCCCTCCAGCGAGGACAGCTGCTGCGACGGGTCGGCGACGAACGGGATGTCCCGGACCCGGCACTCCTCGGTGTGCCGGACCATCGCCTCGGGGTCGTTGGGGCTGACGACGACGAGGTCGAGGGGGCCGAGCGGCGCCAGCTCGATCTCACGCGCCTCCGCCATCGCCCCGGCGTAGAAGGACGCGATCTGGTTCTGGTCGCGGTCGGTGGTGCAGACGAACCGCGCGGTGTGCCGCAGCTCGGAGACGCGGACACCGGCGGTGTCGACGCCGTGGCGCTCCAACCAGGCCCGGTAGTCGGCGAAGTCGGCGCCGACCGACCCCACGAGGAGCGGCCGCAGGCCGAGCACCCCCATGCCGAAGGCGATGTTGGCCGCGACCCCGCCCCGGCGGACGTCGAGGTCCTCGACGAGGAACGACACCGACAGGTGTGCCAGCTGGTCGGCCAGCAGCTGGTCGGCGAACCTCCCCGGGAAGGTCATGAGGTGGTCGGTGGCGATGGACCCGGTGACGGCGATCTGCACGCGGGGACGCTACTGGACGGCGCGAAAGCTACCGACGGGTGTTACCGATCGGTAAGAGTTGGCTACCGGCGAGTAGGTCCATACGGTCGGCTCGTGCCCACCCACGAGATCCCGCTCGACGACCTCACGTCGCTCATCAGCGACGCGCGCAAGCTGCCCGCGGCAATACTCCCCCGGCCGCGGACCGCCGCCCCCGAGCACGTCATCGACCTCGCCATGCTGGAGGTGCGCATCCCCGAGTCGGCGCTGTCCCTGCTCGCCGACTACGAGGACTACGGCTCCTGACCCACGGGTGAATCCTGCGGAGTCTGCGCGACGCGTGCCGTTCTTGCACGCGAGCGAGGGAGAACGAAGCCGGCGGAAGGCTGAGCCGCCGGCGAATCCCGCGGAGTCAGCGTTTCGCCGGCGAGGCCGCACCGAGCGACGCGTGCCGTTCTTGCACGCGAGCGAGGGAGAACGAAGCCGGCGGAAGGCTGAGCCGCCGGCGAATCCCGCGGAGTCAGCGTTTCGCCGGCGAGGCCGCACCGAGCGACGCGTGCCGTTCTTGCACGCGAGCGAGGGAGAACGAAGCCGGCGGAAGGCTGAGCCGCGGGATCAGTGGAAGGAGTCGCCGCAGGCGCAGGAACCGGTCGCGTTGGGGTTGTCGATCGTGAAGCCCTGCTTCTCGATCGTGTCGACGAAGTCGATGACCGCGCCGCCGAGGTAGGGCCCGCTCATCCGGTCGACGACGACCTTGACGCCGCCGAAGTCGTGGAACTCGTCGCCCTCGAGGCTGCGCTCGTCGAAGAAGAGCTGGTAGCGCAGTCCGGAGCAGCCCCCCGGCTGTACGGCGACGCGAAGCGCGAGGTCGTCGCGACCCTCCTGCTCGAGCAGGTGCTTGACCTTGCCCGCCGCCGCGTCGGTGAGGACGACGCCGGTGGCGGCCTCGGGGGTGGCGGTCTGGTCGGTGTCCTGAACGGTCATGGGTGGAGTTCTCCCCGGTCGAGGGCGCGGTACGACGTCCAACGGTCACTTTCGGTCGTCTGTTCCCAGGGTACGCCGCGACTCAAGCCCGGCTCCACAACCGCGCCACGTGTGTGGCCAGCGCCGCCAGCCCGTCCGCTCCGGCGGACAGCGCCCGCTCGGCGGACCCGAGCAGGTCGCTGACGGCGTACACGTCCTCGATGCCGGCAGCCGCCGCCTCGCGCCGCCCGACGCAGACCCGGCCGGCGAGCACGACGCACGGGACACCTGCTGCCTGCGCCGCGGCCGCCACCCCGGCCACGACCTTGCCCCGCAGCGACTGCTCGTCGAACGACCCCTCCCCGGTCACGACCAGGTCGACCGCGGCGGCGTGGTCGGTGAGCCGGACGGCGTCGGCGACCAGGCCCACCCCGGACACCCGCGTCGCGCCGAGGGCGAACAGCCCGAACCCGAGCCCGCCGGCGGCCCCGGCCCCGGGCTCGTCCCGCAGGCCGGGGTGCCCGGTCACCGCCTCGACGGCGTCGGCCCACCGGCGCAGCGCGTCGTCCAGGTCGAGCACCGCCGCCCGGTCGGCCCCCTTCTGCGGCCCGTAGACCGCGCTCGCACCGGTCGGGCCCAGCAGGGGGTTGTCGACGTCGGTCGCCGCGACAAGCCCGGCGGGAGGTCGCGCGGGCGGCACCAGCGCTCCCGGGTCGGCCGGCTCCCCCAGATCGATCAGCGCGGCGCCGCCGGAGCGCAGCAGCCCGGCCGGCTCGGCGCCGAGCGCTGCCCACAGCCCCGCGCCGCCGTCGTTCGTCGCGGTGCCGCCCAGCCCGACGACGACCCGCGCCGCGTCCCGCGCCGTCGCGAGCAGCACCCCCACGCCGTACGACGTCGTCCGCCGCGGGTCCCGCTCGGCCGGTGGCACGAGGTGCAGGCCGGCCGCCTGGGCCGCCTCGACGTACGCCGTGTCGCCGGCGTGCAGCACCGTCGCACGGGTGGGGGCGCCGAGGGGTCCGGGGACGTCGTGGTCGCGGCGTTCGCCCGGGATCGACGCGGCGAGCACGTCGACGAAGCCGGGGCCGCCGTCGGACATCGGCAGCCGCACGATCTCGTCGGCGCGCGCCACCTCGCGCCAGCCCGCGGCCATCGCAGCCGCGGCCTCGGGCGCCGACATCGTCCCGCCGAACGAGTCCGGCGCGAGGAGAACTCGCATGACGCGCATCCTGTCGTGCCGGTAGGAAGGCCGGGTGGAGGTGACCGTGCGAGCGCTGGCCGACGGCGACGTCGATCCGGTGCGTGAGGTGCAGACCCATGCCTTCCAGGTCCTCACCGTGCCTCGGCGAGCCGGTGGGAGGTGACGCCCGAGGTCGTCGAGCGGCAGCGCACCCGCATCCGGCACTTCCTCACCCACGATCCGGCGGGCATGGGTCGCTGTCGCCGGTGGCGAGGTCGTCGGGGTCGGCGCTGGCGCTGCGCCGCGACGACCTGTGGGGCTTGTCGCTGCTCGTCGTCCACCCGGATCACCAGAGCCGGGGCGTGGGCCGACTGCTGCTCGACGCCGCACTCGGCTACGCCGAGGGCGTGGCCACGGCGGTCATCCTGTCGAGCCCCGACGCGCGGGCGATGCGCCGCTATGCCGCCGCCGGGTTCGCTCTCTTCCCGCAGGTCTTCGCCCGCGGGACGGCCGATCGCACGCGAGTGCCGGCCCCGCCGCGCGGGCTGCGCGCCGGCAGCACGGCCGACGCCGACCTGGCCGACGACGTCGACCGCAGGGTGCGCGGCGCCCGGCGCGGACCCGACCACGGTGTCCTCACCGCCGGTTGCTCGATGCACGTCGTGGCCGACGGCGAGCGTCGCGGCTACGCCTACGTCCGCCCGGACGGGCGGGTCGCGGCAGTGGCGGCCACCGACGACGCGACCGCGGCCGCGCTGCTCTGGGCCTGTCTGGTCGACGGCTCCTTGCCGGCACCGGAGCGGACGGTGAGCCACATCACCGGCGAGCAGCATTGGGCGGTCCGGGTGGCGGTCGACGCGGGGCTGCGGCTGACCCCGGGCGGTCCGGTCTTCTGGCGCGGCCGCACCCCGCCGCCGGCGTACCTGCCCGACGGGGCCTTCCTGTAGCCCTGCAGCCGCCCGGTGGCCAACCCGGCGGGGAAGCGTTCGGCGCCCGGCCGCGTTGACATATGCGACGATCCCTCCGATCAACCGACGCGAGAGACGCGAGCCGTGACCGTTTCCCCCGATCTCGACAACCCGCTGGGCGTGGAGCCGACGCCGCTGGCGCTGCTGCTGCTCGGCCGGGGCTCCGACCCGGACAGCGAGCGGGGTACGTCGTGCCCCGGTGAGCTGCCGGCGCCGTCCGACCCCACCCTGGTCGAGCGGGCACGGGCGGCGAAGGCCGCGCTCGGCGAGCAGGTCTTCGTGCTCGGCCACCACTACCAGCGCGACGAGGTCATCCAGTTCGCCGACGTCACCGGCGACTCGTTCAAGCTCGCGCGGGAGGCCGCCGCCCGGCCGCAGGCGTCGTACGTCGTGTTCTGCGGTGTGCACTTCATGGCCGAGTCCGCCGACATCCTGACCGGTGCCGACCAGCAGGTCGTGCTGCCGGACCTCGCCGCCGGGTGCTCGATGGCCGACATGGCGAACGCCGAGCAGGTGGCCGAGGCCTGGGACGCGCTGACCGATGCCGGCGTCGCCGGGAGCGGAGCAGTAGGCAGGCAGGGCACCGTGCCGGTCAGCTACATGAACTCCACCGCCGCCATCAAGGCGTTCACCGGCAAGCACGGCGGCACGATCTGCACGTCGTCCAACGCCGAGGTCGGCGCTGCGCTGGGCCCTGGAGAAGGGCGAGAAGGTGCTGTTCCTCCCCGACGAGCACCTGGGGCGCAACACCGCCGTGCTGAAGCTCGGGCTGTCACTCGACGACTGCGTGGTCTACGACCCCCGCAAGCCGAACGGCGGGTTGACGACGGAGCAGCTGCGCGCCGCGACGATGATCCTCTGGAAGGGCCACTGCTCGGTGCACGGGCGCTTCTCGCGCGAGTGCGTCGACGACGTCCGCGAGCGCGTGCCCGGCGTGCAAGTGCTGGTGCACCCCGAGTGCACCCACGAGGTCGTCACCGCCGCCGACCTCGTCGGCTCGACCGAGTTCATCATCAAGACCATCGAGGCCGCGCCGGCCGGGTCGGCGTGGGCGATCGGCACCGAGCTCAACCTCGTGTCGCGGTTGGCGAAGGCGCACCCGGACAAGACGATCGTCTTCCTCGACAAGACCGTGTGCTTCTGCTCGACGATGAACCGGATCGACCTGCCGCACCTCGTCTGGGCACTCGAGTCGCTCGTCGACGGCCGGGTCGTCAACCGGATCGAGGTCGACGACGACACCGCGCACTGGGCGAAGGTCGCGCTCGACCAGATGCTCGCCCTGCCCGGCGCCTGACCCGCCGACGGTCAGGAGGAGGCGTCCGCGCGGCGACGCCGGCGGTAGAGCCGCAAGCCGACCACGAGCGCGACGAGCACGACCAGGCCGACGGCGACGAAGGTGAAGTAGCGCGCGATCGTCTCGACATGGTTGCCCGCCAGGTAGCCGAGGCTGGTCCAGGTCGTGACCCAGAGCGCGGCGCCGAGCGCGTTGAAGGCGACGAACTTCGCCCAGTGCATCTCCACGGTGCCGGCGATGATGCCGTTGAGCTGGCGCAGGCCCTCGATGTACCGGGCGACGGCGACCATCTTGCCGCCGTGCTTGTCGAGGTACTGCTCGGCGTGGTCGAGCCGCTCGGGGGTGAGGAAGACGTACTTGCCGAACCGCTCGACCACCCGGCGACCGCCGACCCGGCCGATCACGTAGCCGACGTTGTCACCGAGGACGGCGGCCACGAACCCGACGATCCCCACGACCCAGACGTTGAGGTGGCCGGCCCCGGCGTAGAGCGACGCCGCGATCAGCATCGTCTCGCCCGGGAGCGGGACGCCGAAGTCCTCGAAGAAGAGGAAGCCCGCCAACGGCGAGGTAGCCGTAGTCGTGCAGCGGCCCCTCGAGCTTCCCGAACACGCCGGGCAGGTGCTTGCTCGACGCCGCGAGCAGGAAGGTCTGCAGGCTCGCCACCTTGGCGGCGGCGAGCGCCCCGTACGGCGTCACAGGCCTGGCGCGCCCCAGACCGGGAACCACCGGGACAGGTCGTCCTCGACCTTCAGGTCGGAGCCGAGCACGGCGCGCACCTGCAGCTCCCGGGCGTTGTCACGCGTGTCCTTGCCGGTGGGTACGAACGGGTACCAGGTGCCGCGCTTGTAGAGGTAGACCAGCCCGACGGGCGTCCCGCCGTCCCGGCGAAGACGACCAGCGTGCAGAGCAGCGCCGGGCCGAAGCCGGCGTCGGCGAGGGACGCGTTGACCGCGTGCAGGTCGGCGACGAGGTCGGGCAGGTCGCCGCGGGTCGCCGTGGCGGGTGATCCAGGAGAAGCCGAACGAGTCCTTCTCCTCGGTGTAGCGGTCGTTGTCGGCAGCGAGCAGCTCGTCGATGCGCTCCCGCAGGCCGGCGAAGCCGCCGCCCTCGGCCGGCTTGACGCAGACCGAGCCGACACCGGTGGCCGTCAGCCCCGCGCCCGCCTGGAGGGTGATCGCGGCCGACGGCAGCGCGAACAGCGCGTCGAGGTCGGGCTTGGCGGGCTTGCTGCGGCCCAGGATCGTGTCGAGCAGTCCCATGCGGCGAAGCTACGCGACCCGGTTCTGCATCGCTCGACGAGTGCTCGACGAGTGCTAGACGACGGGCTGGCCGAGCTGGGCGGAGATCTTCGCGAGCTGCTCGAGCCGCTTCTCCAGCGGCGGGTGGGTCGAGAACAGCGACGAGAGGCTGAAGCCCGTTGGCCAGCGCCGGGGTGAAGAAGAACGCGTTGAACGGCTCGGCGGCGCGCAGGTCCCGGGTCGGGATGCGCGCCATGTCGCCGGTCACCTTCTGCAGCGCCGACGCGAGCGCGGACGGGCGGCCGGTGAGCAGCGGCGCCGGAGCGGTCCGCGGACAGCTCGCGGTAGCGCGACAGCGCCCGGGTCAGCAGGAACGACAGCGGCGTAGACGACCATCGACACGAGCATGATGACCATGACCATCGCGGCACCGTTGTTGTCCCGGCTGTCGCGCCGGCCGTAGCCACCGCCGAACATGCCGGCGTAGCAGGCTGAAGCGGGTGATGAGCCCGGCGAGCACGCCGAGGAACGACGCGACCGTCATCACCGCGACGTCGCGGTGCGCGACGTGGGACAGCTCGTGGGACGAGCACGCCCTCGAGCTCCTCGGTGTCGAGCCGGCGCATGATGCCCGGTCGTCGCGCAGACCACGGCGCGCTTCGGGTTGCGGCCGGTCGCGAACGCGTTGGGCATGTCGGTGTCGGCGATCGCGACCCGCGGCTTGGGCATGTCGGCGAGCGCGCAGAGCCGGTCGACGATGCCGTGCAGCTCGGGCGCCTCCTCCGGCGTGACCATGCGGCCGCCCATGGCGTAGAGCGCGATGCGGTCGGAGAAGCAGTACTGCGCGAAGAGCAGGCCACCGGCGACGATGACGATGAAGCCGATGGAGCCGTGTAGGCGATGAGCACGCGCGACGAAGGCGACGTAGAGCAGCCCGAGCAGGAACATCGTCAGCGTCATCCGGGCGGTCAGGCCGCGGTCGGGGCGGAAGCGGGAGCGCGTGTTAGCCATGGTCGTCAGCCCGGGATCAGGCCCTCGTCACCGAGCAGCTCGCGCACCTCCGCGAGCGTCGCGTCGGCGGACGGGCAGGACGAGGTCGGACTGGCGACGATCTCCTCGTCCGGCACCGGGCCGCCGACCTCGCGCACCCGGTCGAGCAGAGCGATGCCAGGGCGGGGCGAACGCCGCCTCGTCGCCGGTCTCGACGGCCGCCTGCACGCCGTCGTCGAGCGCGTTGAGCCAGTCGAGCTCGCCGTCGGGCACGTCGACCTGCCCCTCACCGAGGATGCGGACGATCACTTCTTCTTCCCTCTCTGGGCCGGCGGCTGTGCCGCGGCGCTCCTGAGTCGAGCGCCCGGCGAGCGCCTGCTGCGGCTGGCCGGCGGGCATCTCGCCCTTGATCCGGGCGAGCTCGAGCTCGACGTCGCTGCCGGCGGACATGCGTCGAGCTCGCGCTGGATGTCGTCCTTGCCGCCGGGGGCGGCTGGCGTCGTCGAGCGCGCCGCTGGCGATGCAGCTCGTCGACCGCGCCGGCGCGCGCCTGCATCTGCGCGGTCTTGTCCTCGGCGCGCTGCATCGCGAGCCCGACGTCGCCCATCTCCTCGGAGATGCCCGGAGAACGCCTCGCCGATCTTGGTCTGCGCCTCGGCCGCGGTGTAGGTCGCCTTGATCGTCTCCTTGCGGGTGCGGAAGGCGTCGACCTTCGCCTGCAGCCGCTGGGAGGCGAGCGGTGAGCTTCTCCTCCTCGGCCTGCAGCGAGGCGTGCTGCGTCTGCAGGTCGGCGATCTGCTGCTGCCGCCGCCCGCGGCGGGTCAGCGCCTCGCGGGCGAGGTCCTCACGGCCGGCGCCGACCGCCTGCTGCGCCTGGGTCTGGAGCTTGTCCGCGGCTCCTGCAGCTGCTGCATCTGCAGCTCGAGCCGCTTGCGGCTGGTCGCCACGTCGGCGACGCCGCGCCGCACCTTCTGCAGCAGCTCGAGCTGCTTCTCGTAGGAGTAGTCCAGCGTCTCGCGCGGGTCCTCCGCGCGTTCGAGTGCCTTGTTGGCCTTCGCCTTGAAGATCAAGGCCAGCCGGCGGCCGATGCCCATGATCGTCCGGGACCTCCCTCGTACTGCAGGTCTCAGGCTCTCAGCGCCCAGCCTAACGGGGTGCTGAAGAGTTCCTGCGGTACACCTCGGGCCGTTCGTATGCTGGCTCGCGGAGCAGGACCCCCGCGACGACGAGCCGGCGCGGCAAGTCGGCGGGCCCGACCCCGACCAAGCGGCGCGACGCCCGAGCGAGCGCGGCGCGCAGCCCGTCGTCGGCGCCGACCAACCGGCAAGGAGGCCTCCCGGCTGCGGCGGGAGCGGCTGCGAGGAGCGCGGGCGCTGCAGCGCCAGACGCTCGCTCGTCCGGTGACGAGCGTCACCTCCCGGCCCGCGACGCCGGCCCCGCCCGCCGGCTGGCGCGCGACTTCGTCGACGCCCGGCGCAACGTCGGGCAGTCTTCTTCGCGCTGGTCCTCGCCGCGCCTTCGGGTGACCTTCACGCCCGACCGCACGCGTCGCGGCTTCGTCAACTTGTTGGTCCTGCTGGCGTTCTTCGCCGTCGTGCATCAACTCGTGGATGGTGCGGCCGGCGCCGCCAGGCGCGCGGTCGGCGACCGGTACGGCGCCGCGGAGGCGCACCGGCATCACGCTCTACGCCGTGCTGCGGGCGATGCAGCCGCGGCGGCTGCGGCCGCCCGCCCGGGCGGCTCAAGCGGGGCGACCCGGTTCCTTGACCCGCGAACCGGCAGGGGCATAGCGTCAGAGGGCATGGAGCTTCCGACACCTCGGCCGCAGCGGCCTGCCGTCAGCGAGATCTCCTACGGCAACTGGATCACCCACGGCAGCCAGGTCGAGGAGGACGCAGGCGCCGCCTGCGTGCACGCCGGCGCTCGACGTCGGCGTCACGACGTTCGACACCGCCGACGTCTACGCGCGGCACCAAGGCCGAGGCGGTGCTCGGCCGGGCGCTCCGGGCCGGCGCCGCGAGGGCTCGAGCTCTTCACGAAGGTCTTCTGGCCGACCGGTCCCGGGCACGAACGACCGCGGGCTGTCCCGCAAGCACATCACTCGAGTCGATCGACGGGTCCCTGCAGCGGCTGCAGACCGACTACGTCGACCTCTACCAGGCGCACCGGTTCGACCACGAGACGCCGCTGGAAGAGACGCTGCAGGCGTTCGACGACCTCGTACGGGCCGGGAAGGCGCTCTACATCGGTGTCTCGGAGTGGACGGGCCGAGCGAGATCCGCCGAGGCCAGCGTGCTCGCCGACGAGCTGGGCTCGTACCGCTCGTGTCCAACCAGCCGCAGTACAACATGCTCTGGCGCGTCATCGAGGCGCGAGGTCGTGCCGCTGTCGGTGGAGTGGCTCTGTCGCAGATCGTGTGGTCGCCGATCGCGCAGGGTGTGCTGACCGGCAAGTACCAGCCCGGCGCCGAGCCGCCGGCGGGCTCGCGGGCGACCGACCCGTCCGGCTCGGCGTTCGTCCGCAACTTCCTCGACGACGAGCTGCTGACACGCGTGCAGCGAGCTGGGGCCGATCGCCGCGGACTGCGGGCTGTCGATGGCCCAGCTGGCGGTCGCGTGGGTGCTGCAGAACGACAACGTGGCCAGCGCGATCGTCGGCGCGTCCCGACCCGAGCAGGTGAGGACAACGTCAAGGCGTCCGGGGTGACGCTCGAGCCGGACGTGCTCAAGCGGATCGACGAGGTGCTCGGCGACGCCGTCGTCCGCGACCCGGCGCGGACGAAGAGCCCCGGCTCGCCCCGGCGCCGACGCGCCGGTCAGTCGGCCGGGCGCAGGCTCATCGGCCCGTAGACCTCGCGACCGCTGTCGAGCAGCGTCACCTGCTCGACGCCGGCGGAGAGCAGCTCGCGCCAGTTCTCCCCCAGCCACGTCTCGGCGTCGCTCTGCGTCGGGAACGGCTCCGCCCGGCGGGGCCTGCGCCGGCTCGACCGTCGTCCCCCTCGCGTCCTCGTACCGCCACGTCCACGCCATGCCGCCGGAGGCTACCGAGCGGGGCCCTGAGGCCCGAAGGGGATGTCGGCGTTCGGGTTGACGGCGTACGGCGGCGCGTGATGTTCTCGCTGCGCAATCGCCACGCGCAGGGGAAGCCGGTCCAAGTCCGGCGCTGACCCGCAACCGTAGGCCCCGGCCGGAAACCGGGGCGAGCCGGAATGCCTGGGCAGGCGAGGGCTCCACGACAACCGTCGAGGTATGCGGGGCGGAGCCCGGGCACATCGCCCGACGACCGCCCCTGTCGCCGCCGGACCCTCCGGCGCGCAGGGGCTTTTCGGTGCCGATGTCTCGGACCGGTCGGCGTCCTCGCCGAGCATCCGGAGGACTCGGTGACCGACACCACCACGGCAACAGCAGCAGTACGACGAACCAGCCGCGCACTCGCGCTCGCGGCCGCCGCGACTCTGGCCGCAGGCACGGTCACGGTCGCGGCGACGGGTGCGGACGCCGCACCCACCGCCACGCAGGGGCCGCCGCGCACGCACGACCGCGCGGCCGGCGCCGCCGGCTATCTCGCCCGGCACCTGCAGGGCAAGCACCACGACCACTACACGCTGGTCTTCTCCGGCACGCGCTACCCCAACTACGGCCAGACCGCCGACGCGCTGCTGTCGATGGACGCGGCCGGTGTGTCGCAGGGCGCCGCCCGCCGCGCGACGGCGTACCTGCAGAAGCACGCCGCCGACTACGCGATGGGCCAGCCGACGGCCTATCCCGGCGCCGCCGCCAAGCTGCTCCTGGTGGCGCTCGCCCAGCACCGCGACGTCCACGACTTCGGCGGCCTCGACCTCGTGCAGGCGATCGCCGACAGCGAGGGCGCCGGCGGCGCGGCCGCCGGCGAGTACCAGCAGAACCCGGGCTTCTCGGGCGACTCCTACGTCGTCAGCCAGGCGCTGCCCGTGCTCGCCCTCGCCGTCAGCCCGGACGCGCCCGGCCAGCCGGACGCCGACGCGGTGGCGTTCCTCGCCGGCCAGCAGTGCGCGAACGGCGCGTTCGCCAGCCTGATCCGCGACGACACGTCGACCGACTGCGCCGACAACGACGTCGACTCCACCGGCTACGCCGTGCAGGCGCTGCTCGCCGCGGGCGCGAAGGAGGCGGCGACGAAGGGTCTCGACTGGCTCGAGCACGCCCGCAACGCCGACCACGGCTGGGGCACCGGGAGCAGCAACGCCAACTCGACGGCGCTCGCGGTCCAGGCGCTCGTCGCCGGCCACCAGCCGGCGCGATCCGGCGTCCGCTGGCTGCGTCGCCACCAGCTCTGGTGCAGGGCGAAGCCACACCGGGCGGGCGCGGTCACGTTCCAGGACGACTACTCGCGCGACAGCGCGCTGCGGGCGACCAGCCAGGCCGCGGCCGCGCTCGCCGCAACGCCACTGGCCTGGATCGACCGCGTCGGCGCGCACGGCGCCGACCCGGTGCCGGACTGCTGAGGTCATGACCCGCCGCCGGCTGCTCGCGCCGCCCCTGGCCGCCGTCCTCGCCCTCGCGCCCGCCGTGGGCCTGGTGGCCGGGGCGGGGACGGCGCGCGCCGCCGGCACGATCTGTGTCGCGCTCGTCGTCGACGCGAGCGACATCGACGGCAACGTCGACAGCGACTGCGCGACGGTGCCGAAGGGCAGCACCGGCGCCGACGTGCTCGCCGCCGCCGGCCACCGGGTGACGATCTGCCGCGACGGCATCGTCGGCGAGATCGACGGCGCGCCCGCCAACGGCTGCCAGACCAAGGACAGCTCGCACTACTGGTCCTACTGGCACCGCGCGCCCGGCTCGTCGCGCTGGACCTACGCGACCACCGGCGCGGACGGATACGAGCCGCCGGAGAAGTCCACCGAAGGCTGGCGCTGGCAGAACGGCTCGGCCGACAACGTGGCCCCGGCCGACGTCCCGTACGACGACATCTGCCGCCCCAGCCCCTCTCCCGAGGCGGACAGCACGTCCGGTGACAACACCTCGGCCGACCATCCGGGTGACCGCACCCACTCCCGTGACCGCGGCACGAGCGACAGCGCCGCCGCGACCGCCCCCAACCCGACGTCGAATGCAGACTCGACGTCGCGCGCCGACCCGACTCGGGCGCCGACCCGGCCGTTACGCCGACGGCGCCGGCGGCGGCCCGGCACCGGGCGCGGCAGCAGGCCCGGCGCACGGCCGCGCGCGCCGCCGCGGCCGCCGCACCGACGACACCTCCGCCGACCCGCACGCCCACACCCGCGACGTCGGCGCGGGCCACCGCAGCGTCGAGGTCCGGCGCCGGGGGCGGGTTCCCCGTCGCCCTCGTCGCCGGCCTCGCCGCGGCCGCGGCGATCGGCGGCGCCGCGTACTGGCGCACCCGACGGTCACGGGGCGCGCCGTGACCCCCCTGGCCCGGCCCCGGCCGCTGCACCCGGCCGCCTGGTGGGGTTGGGCGACGGCGCTCGCGATCGCCGCCAGCCGCACGACCAACCCGGTCCTGCTCGCGCTCCTGGTCGCCGTGACCGCCTACGTCGCGGCGGCCCGGCGGCCGGCGACGCCGTGGAGCCGGTCCTACGTCGTGTTCCTGCGCATCGGGCTGCTCGCCGTCGCGATCCGGGTGGTGCTGTTCGCGCTGCTCGGCGGCAACCCGCACGGCCACGTCCTGGTCACCCTGCCGGAGGTGCCGCTGCCGCACTGGCTCGCCGGGCTGCGCCTCGGCGGACCGATCTCCCTCGACGGCGTGCTGGCCGCGTCGTACGACGGGCTGCGGCTCGCCGTCATCCTCGTCTGTGTCGGCGCCGCCAACACCCTCACCAGCCCCCGGCGGCTGCTGAAGTCGCTGCCGAGTGCCGTCCAGGAGGCCGGCGTGGCCGTCACGGTGGCGCTCGCGTTCGCCCCGCAGGCGGTCACGTCGGTCGCGCGGCTGCGCGACCGCCCGGCGGCTGCGCGGCCGCCCCGCCACCGGCGCCCGCAGCCTGCGCGGGCTCGCCGTGCCGGTGCTCGAGGGCGCGCTCGACCGATCGGTGGACCTGGCCGCCGCGATGGAGGCACGCGGGTTCGGTCGGCGCGGGTCCACGCCGCGCAGCGGTCCGGCGGGCCACCGCCGGGCTGGTCGTCGGCGGTGGCGTCGCCATGCTCGCGAGCAGCTACGCGCTGGTCGACACCTCGGCGCCGGCGGCGCTCGGCCTGCCCCTGCTCGCGGCCGGTGCCGCTCTGACCCTCGCCGGGCTCGTCGTCGGGGCACGTCGCGGTGGGCGCACGCGCTACCGGCCCGACCCGTGGCGGGCGGCGGAGTGGCTCGTCGTCGGCTGCGGGCTGGCCGCCACGGTCGGCGTCGTCGCTCACCTCCGCCGACGCACTGTTCCCGTCGACGTCACCGCCGGGCGCACCGGCGGTGCCGGCGCTGCCCGTCGTCGGGCTGCTCGTCGCGCTGCTGCCGGCCTGGCTCGCCCCGCCCCTGCCCGCGGCCCGGCCCCGCTCGCAGCCTCGGGCGCTCGCCCCCGAGACGGCGGGGGTGGTGTCGTGATCCGCTTCGCCGGCGTCACCGTCACCTACCCCGACGCCACGGCCCCGGTGCTGCGCGAGGTCGACCTCGAGATCCCCGAGGGCGAGCTCTGCCTCGTCGTCGGTCGCACCGGGTCCGGCAAGTCGACGCTGCTGCGCTGCATCAACGGGCTCGTGCCGCACTTCAGCGGCGGCCGGCTCGGCCGGCCGGGTCACCGTCGCCGGGCGGGACACGCGGGACTGCCCACCGCGGGAGCTCGCCGACCTCGTCGGGTTCGTCGGCCAGGACCCGGCCGCCGGGTTCGTCACCGACGCGGTCGAGGACGAGCTCGCCTACGGGATGGAGTCGCTCGGGGTCTCCCCCGACGTGATGCGCCGCCGGGTGGAGGAGACGCTCGACCTGCTCGGCCTCGTCGAGGTGCGCGACCGGCCGATGCTGTCGCTGTCCGCGGGCGAGCAGCAGCGGGTGGCCATCGGCTCGGTGCTCACCGTGCACCCGCGGGTACTCGTGCTCGACGAGCCGACGTCGGCGCTGGACCCGGCGGCGGCCGAGGACGTGCTCGCTGCGCTCACCCGGCTGGTGCACGACCTCGGCCTGACCGTCGTCCTCGCCGAGCACCGGCTCGAGCGCGTCGTGCAGTACGCCGACCGCGTCGTGTTCGTCCCCGGCCGCGGACGCCCGGTCGAGAGCGGCGCACCCGCGGAGATGCTCGCCCGCACGCCCGTGGCGCCGCCGGTCGTCGAGCTCGGCCGCCTCGCCGGGTGGTCGCCGCTGCCCCTGTCCGTGCGGGACGCGCGCCGCGCCGCCGCCGGGCTCCGGCAGCGGCTGGCCGAGGCGATCCCGGCGACCCCGACCCGGCGGGCCGGTGCGGACGCGGTCGCCGAGCTGCGTGCCGTCACCGCGTCGTACGACGGCGTACCGGCCCTGCGCGGCGTCGACCTCACCCTGCACCGCGGCGAGATCGTCGCCGTGATGGGGCGGAACGGGGCCGGCAAGTCGACGTTGCTGTCGGTCCTGGCCGGGCTACGGCCGCCGGCGGCCGGTCTGGTGTCCGTGGCGGGGGGGCCGACGCACCGCGCCGACCCCCGTGACGTCGTCCGCCGGGTCGGGCTCGTGCCGTCCCAGCCGGCCGACCTGCTGTGGGCGCAGACCGTGGCCGCGGAGTGCACCGACTCCGACCACGACGCCGGCGCTGCGGCGGGGACGACCCGCGCGCTGCTCGCCGACCTCGCGCCCGACGTCGAGGACGACGCCCACCCGCGCGACCTGTCCGAGGGACAGCGGCTCTCGCTCGCGCTCGCAGTCGTGCTCGCCGCGGCTCCCACCGTCGTCGCCCTGGACGAGCCCACGCGGGGGCTCGACTACCCGGGCAAGCACCGGCTCGTGGCGATCCTGCGCGACCTCGCCGCGGCCGGGCACGCCGTCGTCCTCGCGACCCATGACGTCGAGCTGGCGGCCGAGCTCGCCGACCGCATCGTCGTGCTCGCCGACGGCGAGGTCGTCACCGACGGCTCGGCGGGCGAGGTCGCGGTGGCCTCACCGGTGTTCGCCCCGCAGGTCGCGAAGGTCCTCGCGCCGCTGCCCTGGCTGACCGTCGGCCAGGTCGCCGCGGCGCTGGCCGGATGACGGCGCTGCGGCTCGGGCCGCGGGCCGGCGCCGCCCTCGCCCTCGCCTGCCTGGTCGGGCTGGCGGCGTTCGTCTGGCCGATCGCCGACCCGGCGTTCCTGAGCTCGCACTCCGCCGACGCGCCGTGGGTGTTCGTCGTCCTGCTGCCGCTGTGCCTCGCGGTCGTGTTCGCCGAGCTGTCCGACGGCGGGTTCGACGGCAAGACGGTGGCCGTGCTCGGGATCCTCGCCGGGATCGACGCCGCGCTGCGGCCGCTGTCCGGCGGCGGCACCGGCTTCACCTTCGTCTACCTGCTGCTCATCTGCGGAGGGCGGGTGTTCGGCCCGGCGTTCGGCTTCGCGCTCGGGACGCTGACGCTGCTCGCGTCGGCGCTGCTCACCGCCGGTGTCGGGCCGTGGCTGCCGTTCCAGATGGTCGCTGCGGGCTGGGTCGGGCTGCGGGGCGGGGCTGCCTCCCGCGGTTGCGCGGGCGGGCCGAGGTGGCGATGCTGGCGGCGTACGGCGTGGTGGCGGCGCTCGCCTACGGCGCGCTGCTCAACCTGTCGTTCTGGCCGTTCGCGCGCTACTACCCGGAGCAGATCGCGTTCGTGCCCGCACGGGTCGGTGGCGACGAACCTGCTGCACTGGTGGCGGTTCGACGTGACGACGTCGCTCGGTTTCGACGTCCCCGCCGCCGTCGGCAACGCGGTGCTGCTGCTGGCGCTCGGCCGGCCGGTCCTCGCCGCGTTGCGCCGGGTGGCGCGGCGGGCCGCGTTCGACGCGCCGGTCAGCTTCGCGGTGCCGGGCGGGTCAGCGCCGCCGCGATCCGCCGAGCGGTGACGTCGGCCGGCAGCGTGTCGACGTCGATGACGAACGACGCGACCGAGGCGTAGAGGTCGGCCCGGCCGGCGTAGAGGCGGCGCAGCGCGGCGTACGGGTCGCGGCCGAGCCACGGCCGGTCGGTGCCGGCGACCCGGCGGGCGAGGGTGCGGAGATCGGCGCGCAGCCAGACGACGAAGCCGCCCGTCCGCAGCCGGGCCCGGTCGAGCGGGTCGGTGACGACACCGGCACCGATGCCGGCGACGAGCGGGCCGGCGTCGGTCAGCGCGAGCGTGAGGCAGGCCGACTCGGCCCGGCGCAGCGCGGCGACGCCGTCGTCCTCCAGCACCTGCCGGGTGTCCTTGCCGGAGAGGCGGTGCAGCAGCTCGTCGTTGTCGCGGTAGGGCCAGCCCAGCAGGTCGCCCAACGCGTGGCCGATCGTCGTCTTGCCGGAGCCCATCATGCCGACGAGCAGGACCCGGTCGGGCCGCATCAGCGAACGTGCGACGGGACGAACGGCGGCTTGACGACACGCATCGTCGACGGCCGGCCGCGCACGTCGACGGTGACCGCGTCGCCCTCGACGACGTCGCGGTGGAGCAGGGCGAGGCCGATGCCGGTCCTGAGCGTCGGTGAGAACGTGCCGCTGGTCACCTCGCCGACGTCGGCGCCCCCGGTGGAGCGGACCGTCATGTGCGGGCGCGGGATCCCGCGGTCCTCCGCGCGCAGCCCCCGGAGCAGCCGCTCGGCCCCGGACTCGCGCTCGGCGAGGAGCACGTCGCGGCCCCAGAACGCAGGCTTGTTCCAGCCGACGGCCCAGCCGCAGCGGGCCTGGACCGGCGTGATGTCGAGGGACAGGTCCTGGCCGTGCAGCGGATAGCCCATCTCGGTGCGCAGCGTGTCGCGCGCGCCGAGCCCGCACGGGCGCCCGCCGTACCCGGTCGCGGCGTCGAGCAGCCGGTCCCACAGGGCGGGCGCGTGGCCGGTGGCGGCGACGAGCTCGTAGCCGTGCTCGCCGGTGTATCCGGTGCGGCAGACGACGACCCGATCACCGACGCCGTCCCCCGGAAGGATCGTGAACGCCATGTAGTCGAGGTCGACCTCGATGCCCGCGGCGGCGAGGGTCTCGCGCGAGCGCGGGCCCTGGACGGCGATGATGGCGAAGTCGCGGTGCTGGTCGTTGACCGCGACGCCGTCGGGGGCTGCGGCGCGGAGCCGGCGGACGACCTCCGGGGTGTTGGCGGCGTTGGGGACGAGGTGCATGTCGTCGCCGTGCTCGGCGCCGACGGTGCCGTGGTAGACGATGAGGTCGTCGACGACGCCGCCGGTGGCGTCGTCGCAGCAGAGGGTGTACTGCGCCTGTCCCGGCCCGATGCGGTCGAGGTCGTTGGTCAGGCAGGAGTTGAGGAACGCCTTGGCGCCGGGACCGGCGACCTCGACGTTGCCGAGATGGCTGACGTCGAACAGGCCGACCGCCTCCCGGACCGCGGTGTGCTCGTCGACGACGCCGGCGTACTGGATGGGCATCTCCCAGCCACCGAACTCCGCCAGCCGCGCGCCGAGGCCGAGGTGCCGGTCGTGCAGCGGTGAGCGGAGCAGGTCGGCGGCCACCCGCCGACGCTATCGGACCCCCTCGGAGGGCCGGTGCGTCTACGATCCGCCTCATGCCTGCCCTGTCCCTGACGAAGACACCGCTGTCCGAGGTCAAGGCCGACGCGATCATCGTGGGGGTCACCTCGACGTCCCGCGGTCCCGCACTCGCCCCCGGCGCCGACGACGTCGAGAAGAAGATGCGCAAGCGGCTGCTGCCGGCGCTCGCCGCGCTCGGGGTGACGGGCAAGGCCGGCGAGGTGACCCAGCTCGCCACCCTCGGCGGCGTGGAGGCGCCCGCGCTCGTCGCCGTCGGGCTCGGCCCGCAGCCGAAGAAGGGTGAGCGGTTCGACCACGAGACGCTGCGCCGCGCCGTCGGCGCGGCGGTGCGGTCACTCGCGGGGCGCAGCCGGGTCGCGACGGGGCTCGCGAGCGTCAACGGGACCGACGACCCCGAGACCCTGCGGGCCGTGAGCGAGGGGGTGCTGCTCGGCGCCTACGCCTTCAACAGCTTCCGCAGCTCCGCGTCGTCCCGCGCCGCGAAGAAGCCGGTCCGCACCGCACTCGTCGTGGTCGCCAACCCCAAGGACAAGGCGGTCAAGGCGGTCGCCGACCGCGCCACGGTGGTCGTCGAGGCGGTCACCCTCTGCCGCGACCTGGTCAACACCCCGCCCGGTCATCTCCGGCCCGACGACTTCGCCCGGGCCGCTGACGAAGCGTGCTCCGCCGCCGGATGCACCGTGGAGGTGCTCGACGACGAGGCGCTCCGCGACGGCGGGTACGGCGGCATCCTCGGCGTCGGTGCCGGCTCGTCGAACCCGCCACGGCTCGTGCGGATCGGCTACGACGCCGGCAAGCGGGCGCGGGCGACGGTCCACCTGGTGGGCAAGGGCATCACGTTCGACTCCGGCGGTATCTCGCTCAAGCCACCGCCCGCCATGGAGTGGATGAAGTCCGACATGGGTGGCGCGGCCGCGGTCATCGCCACCTTGTGCGCCGTAGCCCGGCTCCAGCCGGACGTCAACGTCGTCGGCTGGGTGCCCACCGCGGAGAACATGCCGAGCGGGCATGCGATCCGGCCCTCGGACGTGCTCACCATGCGCGGCGGCAAGACGGTCGAGGTGATGAACACCGACGCCGAGGGGCGGCTGATCATGGCCGATGCCATCGTGCGAGCCGGCGAGGACAAGCCCGACGTCATCATCGACGTGGCCACGCTCACCGGTGCCCAGCTCATCGCCCTCGGCTCCCACGTCTACGCGGTCATGGCCAACGACGACGACCTGCGCACCGACATCGTCGACGCGGCCAGCGTCCGCGGGCGAGCAGGCCTGGCCGATGCCGCTGCCGCCGGAGCTGCGCAAGTCGCTCGACTCCGAGGTCGCCGACCTGTCCAACGTCGGCGACCGGTACGGCGGCATGCTGACCGCCGGGCTGTTCCTCAAGGAGTTCGTCCCCGCCGGCGTCCGCTGGGCCCACCTCGACATCGCCGGCCCGAGCTTCAACCAGGGCGAGCCGCACGACTACACGCCGAAGGGCGGCACGGGCGTGGCGGTCCGCACGCTCGTCGAGCTGCTGGAGCGGCTCGGCGCCTGAGCCCTGTCGCCCGGGATGGCCGCACCGCCGACCGGCCAGTCCCGGCGCGGAGCCCGCGCGGTGTGAGAATGGTCGGGACAACGACGTCGTCTCGCACGAGGAGCCGCCCTGTGGCCCCATCCGAGTCCACCAGCCAGTCCGCCGACCTCGTCATCCTCGGCGGAGGCAGCGGCGGATACGCCTGCGCGCTGCGCGCCGCGGAGCTCGGCCTGTCGGTCGTGATGGTCGAGCGGGACAAGGTCGGCGGCACCTGCCTGCACCGCGGCTGCATCCCGACGAAGGCGTTGCTGCACGCCGCCGAGGTGGCCGACGCAGCCCGCGAGGGCGAGAAGGTCGGGGTCCGCTCGTCGTACGACGGCGTCGACATGGCGACGGTCAACAGCTACAAGGACGGCGTCGTGTCCCGGCTCCACAAGGGGCTCACCGGGCTCGTCAAGGCTCGCAAGATCACGGTGGTCGAGGGCGAGGGGAAGCTCGTCGCACCCAACGCGGTCGAGGTCGGCGGCACCCGTTACGAAGCCGGCAAGGCGCTCGTGCTCGCCACCGGCTCGTACTCGCGCTCCCTGCCCGGTCTGGAGATCGACGGCAAGCGCATCATCACGAGCGAGCACGCGCTGACGCTCGACAAGGTCCCGTCGTCGGTCGTGGTGCTCGGCGGCGGCGTCATCGGCGTCGAGTTCGCGAGCGTGTGGCGGTCGTTCGGCGCGGAGGTCACCGTCGTCGAGGCGCTGCCGCACCTGCTGCCGCTGGAGGAGGAGTCGAGCTCCAAGCTGCTGGAGCGCGCCTTCCGCAAGCGCGGGATCACGTTCTCGCTCGGGAAGAAGTTCAGTGAGGCCAAGACCACCGACTCCGGTGTGACGGTCACGCTCGAGGACGGCACGACGTACGACGGGGAGGTCCTCCTGGTCGCGGTCGGCCGGGGCCCGGTGTCCGACGGGCTCGGCTACGCCGAGGCCGGCCTGGAGATGGACCGCGGCTTCGTGCAAGGTCGACGCGCACTGCCGCACCAACCTGCCGAACGTCTTCGCCGTCGGCGACCTCCGGCCCGGCCTGCAGCTGGCGCACGTCGGCTTCGCCGAGGGGATCATGGTCGCCGAGCGGGTCGCCGGGCAGAACCCGCCGGCGATCGACTACGACGGCGTCCCGCGGATCACCTACAGCGACCCGGAGGTGGCCAGCGTCGGCATCACCACGGCGCAGGCCAAGGAACGCGGGATCGAGGTCGAGACGTTCACCTACGACCTCGCCGGCAACGGGCGGGCGCAGATCCTGCAGACGGCGGGCGCGTGCACGGTGGTCGCCGC
The DNA here is from genome assembly GCA_963835405.1 of uncultured Actinomycetota bacterium. Lineage (GTDB taxonomy): Bacteria > Actinomycetota > Actinomycetes > JAFAQI01 > JAFAQI01 > CAWIFV01. Next base: position 182,935 of record CAWIFV010000014.1, on the reverse strand, counting down.
CAAGGACGGCCCGGTCGTCGGCGTGCACATGGTGGGTGCGCGGGTCGGCGACCTCATCGCCGAGGCACAGCTCATCACCAACTGGGAGGCGCTGCCGGTCGAGGTGGCGCAGCTCATCCATCCGCATCCGACGCTCTCCGAGGCCGTCGGTGAGGCTCACCTGGCACTCGCGGGTAAGCCCCTCCACGTCCACGGTTAGGTTCTGCTCGACAACGCGGGCCGGACGGTCCGCTCGGAAGGACGTCATGTCGGTCTCCGTCACGATGCCGCGCCTCGGGGAAAGCGTCTCCGAAGGCACCGTCACCCGCTGGCTCAAGAAGGAGGGTGACCACGTCGAGGCCGACGAGCCGCTGCTGGAGGTCTCCACCGACAAGGTCGACACCGAGATCCCCTCACCGGTCGCCGGCGTCCTGCAGACCATCACCGTCGGCGAGGACGAGACCGTCGAGGTCGGGTCCGAGCTCGCCGTCATCGACGACGGGGGCGGGCGGCGGCTCGACGGCGGCGGCGGCTCCGACGGCGGGGGCGGCGGCTCCGACGGCGGGGGCGGCGGCGGGGGTGCGGCAGCGGCCGAGGAGCGGGAGCAAGAGCCGCAGGCGACGGAGCCGGAGCCCGAGCCGGAGCGACCCGCCGCCCAGCGGCAACCAGAGCGGCCAGCGGAACGCCAACCGGAACGCCGACCGGAAGCCCCGCAGAAGGCAGCCCCGCCGGAGGCAGCCCCGCCGGAGGAAGCCCCGCGACACCAGGTGCAGCCCGACGACTCGGACGACGACGAGGGCGGCGGCGGTCCGTCGTACGTCACCCCGCTGGTCCGGCGGCTCGCCAGCGAGCACGGCGTCGACCTCGCGAGCGTGCACGGCACCGGCGTCGGCGGACGGATTCGCAAGCAGGACGTGCTCGACGCCGCCGGAGACCGCAGGGCCGGCGGCCCCAAGCAGCCGGACACCGCGGCCGCCGGTGACAAGCGGATCGAGACACCGGCCCGCGAGACCTCCGCTCCGCCCGCCGCGACCGCCGGACAGGCGACCCGCGGCGCGGTCGACACGTCGGTGCGGGGGCGGACCGAGAAGCTGTCCCGGCTGCGCTCGGTCATCGCCGAGCGCATGGTGGAGTCGCTGCAGACGTCGGCCCAGCTGACGACGGTCGTCGAGGCGGACCTGACGCGGATCGCCCGGTTGCGCGAGCGGGCGAAGGAGGAGTTCTCGGCGCGCGAGGGCGTGAAGCTGTCCTTCCTGCCGTTCTTCGCCCTCGCGACCTGCGAGGCGTTGCGCGAGCACCCGGCGGTGAATGCCTCGATCGACACGCAGGCGGGCACGGCGACGTACCACGACGCCGTCCACCTCGGCATCGCGGTCGACACCCCGCGCGGGCTGCTCGTTCCCGTCATCAAGGACGCGAGCGATCTCAACCTGGCGGGCCTGGCGCGGAAGATCGTCGACCTCGCCGATCGCACCCGCGGCAACCACATCACCCCCGACGAGCTGGGCGGCGGCACGTTCACGCTGACGAACACCGGCTCACGGGGGGCGCTGTTCGACACGCCGATCATCAACCAGCCGCAGGTCGGCATCCTCGGCACCGGGACCGTCGTGAAGCGGCCGGTCGTCGTCGACGACCCGGACGTCGGCGAGGTCATCGCCGTCCGGCACATGATGTATCTGGCGCTGACCTACGACCACCGGATGGTCGACGGTGCCGACGCGGCCCGGTTCCTCAACACCGTCAAGGACCGGCTCGAAGAGGGCGAGTTCGACTCCGAGCTGGGGCTGTGAACTGAGTCCGGTATGGAGCCCCCGGCATGAAGGTCGCTGTCACCGGCTCGTCCGGCCTCATCGGCTCGGCGCTGGTCCTGAGCCTGGCCAACGACGGTCACGATGTCGTCCGGCTCGTCCGTCGTGCACCCCGGTCGAGCAACGAGCGCGGCTGGAACCCGTCGAAGCACGAGCTGGACGATGGCGTTCTCGACGGCGTCGACGCCGTCGTACATCTCGCGGGTGCCGGCATCGGCGACAAGCGCTGGTCGGAGAACTACAAGCGGCTCGTGCTCAGCAGCCGGGTCGACGGCACGTCGACGATCGCCGAGGCCGTGGCCGCCTGCCACGCCCCCCGGTCCTGCTGTCCGCCTCGGCCGTGGGCTGGTACGGCGACACCGGCGAGGCCGCGGTCGACGAGTCGGGCGCCAACGGCCGGGGGTTCCTCGCTGACGTCGTCCGTCAGTGGGAGGAGGCGACCGCGCCGGCCGAGGCGGCGGGAGCGCGGGTGGTGCGGCTGCGGTCCGGCGTCGTCCTGTCGCCAGAGGGCGGGGCGCTCGGCAAGGTGCTGCCGCTGTTCAAGCTGGGGCTCGGCGGCCGGCTCGGATCGGGGCGGCAGTGGATGTCGTGGATCGCGCTGCCGGACGAGATCCGGGCGATCCGGTTCCTGCTCACCCGCGACGACATGAGCGGACCGGTGAACCTCACCGCGCCGGAACCGGCCCGCAACCGCGACTACACCAAGGCCGTCGCGCGCGCCGTACACCGCCCGGCACTGGCCGTCGTCCCGCCGGTCGCGCTGCGCGCCGCGCTCGGCGGGTTCGCCGACGAAGGCGTGCTCGTCAGCCAGCGGGTGGTGCCGCAACGCCTCGAGCAGGCAGGCTTCACGTTCGAGTTCGACGACATCGACGCCGCCCTGACCGGGCTCGTGGGCTGACCGGGCTCGTGGCTGACTGGGCTCGTGGGCTGACCGGGCACGTGACGGGCACGGGGCTGACCGGGCACGTGGGCTGACCGGGCACGTGGGCTGACCCCCGGCAACCCCACCCTGCCTCCCCCAGACCCATGCACCTGGAGACTGACTCATGCACTGGCTGCATGAGTCAGTCACCAGGTGCATAGGGGTCCGGCGGGGTGGGTGGGAGCCCCCGGGGGCGGGCGGGCCGAGGCGGAGGCGCGGGAGCCGGGCGATCAGGCAGGCCGTACGGCGGCGATCACCCAACGTCCGTCGCGTCGGAGGAGCGTGAGCCGAAACGCCCGCGGCAGCCGCCGGCGAGCGTGGGCGACCACCACCCCCTGCGCGTCCACCACGTCGTACGCCGGCAACGCGTCCACCACGCGGACGACGGCACGCTCGCTGGTCGCCGAGACGAGCGTCACCGTGCGCACGTCCGGTCGCAGACCGCGGGCATGCCACCGCTGCCGGGCCAGCTGCCGTACGGCGACGCGAACCCGCCGCGCGGCCCGGCTGCCCGGCAGGTAGAGGTGGTCGAGCCGGGCGACGTCACCGGTCGCGAAAGCCCGGGCTCGCCGTTGCTCGAGCGCCGAGACGACGGCGTGCCACGACGGCCCACCGGTCGGGTCCGACCGGCTGCCCGACCGGCCCGGCCGGCCCGGCCGGCCCGGCCGGCCCGACGAGGCAGAGGGGCAGAGGGGGCAGAGGGGTATGACAGGCCGGACGGGGTCGGCAGGGCGGCGGGCTGGGCCGCGGAGCCGACCGGACCGGACCGGTCAGGAGGTCCCGGATCACCACGACCGCTGCCCGGAAGAACACCACCGGTAACGAGCGCGACGACGACAGCGGCGGCGGCTACGACGACAGCGCCGCCCGCCATGCGACCACCGGCCATGCGACGACCGGCCATGCGACGACCGGCCGGCACCACGCCGACGACCGGCCGGGCGACCACCGGCCGGGCGCCGGCGCACCCGACGTGACGACCGACGCGACGTCGACCGGTTGGGGGCGGGCGCCACCTCGCCGGGCACCCGCCCCTGGCCGCGGGCCAGCGCGATCGGCGCGACCGGCCCGGCGGCGAGGAGCAAGCCGGCGAGATCGGCTGCCGACGGGCGCTCCGGACCGGCCGCGCCGAGCACCGCGTCGAGGACCGCAGCCACGCCCGCCTTTCGTTCTCGCGCGGCCGGGATCCGCGCGGCCGGGATCTGGGCGGCCGGGATCTGGGCGGCCGGCACCCGCGCGATCGGAGCCCGTCCCCGCGAGACATGCGCGCCCGAGGTCTGCGAGGGCAACGACGTCGGCGGCCGCAGTCGGACGCGGAGCGCCGGGCGGCGCGAGTACGGCGGCGACCCCGGCGTCGGACAGGATCGGCCGTCCGGCGGCACTGAAGAGCACGTTGGCCGGCGTCACCGCCCCGTGCGCAAGCCCACGGCTGTGCAACCCGCTCAGCGCCTGGGCCAGCGGCACGAGCAGAGTCACCACCTCGGGCGGGGTCAATCGGGAGCGCCGGGCGAGCAGGTCGGCCAGGCTCCCCCCGGCGGCGTACGCGACGACGAAGACGACGCCGCCGGCGTCCACCGCGACCTCCTCCGCTGCGAGCAGGTGCGGATGGGCGAGCGCCGCCACCACTGCGGCATCACCGCGCAGCCGGTCACGGGCAGCCGGATCGCGCGTCGGCACCCGCTTCAGCGCAACGACCGCGCCGCCCGCGCCTGCCATGCCCGCCATGCCCGCCGCGCCTGCCATGCCCGCCGCGCCTGCCATGCCCCTGCCGCCGCGCCTGCCGCGCCTGCCGCGCCGCCCGCAGGCCGCACACCGCGCCAGACCTCGCCGTACCGCCCGGCGCCGATCAGACGATCGAGCCGGTAGCCCGGCGGGCACCACGAGGCCTCCACAGCAGGGATCACAGCAGAGCCGGCCGGATCGTGCCGGCGCCGTCCACAGGGCGCCCGTGACGCCCCGCCGACGTACTCTCCTGCTGTGGAGCTGCGGTGGCTCGGCCGCGTCCCCTACGCCGAGGCGTGGGAGGAGCAACGACGCCTGCACGCCGCTCGTGTCGCCGACGAGATCGGCGACACGGTGCTGCTGCTCGAGCACGATCCCGTCTACACGGCCGGCAAACGCACCGAAGCCTGGGAGCGACCGGCCGACGGCACTCCGGTCGTCGACGTCGACCGCGGCGGCCGCATCACCTGGCACGGCCCGGGACAGCTCACCGGCTACCCGATCCTGCGGTTGCCGCAGCCGGTCGACGTCGTCGCCTACGTCCGTCACCTCGAGGACGCGCTCGTCGACGCGTGCGCACGCCTCGGGCTCGACACGACACGCGTCGGCGGGCGCAGCGGTGTCTGGACCGCCGACGGCTCCCGGCGAAAGTCGCGGCCATCGGCATCCGGGTCGCGCGCGGCGTGACCATGCACGGGTTCGCCCTCAACTGCGACTGCGACCTCGCCGCGTTCGGGGCGATCGTGCCCTGCGGCATCACCGACGCGACCGCCACGTCCCTGAGCGTCGAGATCGGCCGGCCGATCACCGTCGCCGAGGTCCTCCCGGTGGTCGAGACCTCACTTCGGCAGGTTCTCGACCACGACCCGCCGTCGGAACGTCGTCACCATGGTCAGCGCGTTGCCGAAGTCGGGCGTCGGTCGACGTGGGACCGGCCGGGGCGAGGCGGTCGTAGGCTGGACGCGTGAGTGTCGATCGAGGCGACCGCAGGCTGCTGCGCGTGGAGGCGCGCAACGCCGCGACCCCGATCGAGAAGAAGCCCGACTGGATCAAGACCCGGCTGCGGACCGGCCCGCAGTTCAGCGAGCTGAAGTCGCTGGTACGCCGCGAGGGCCTGCACACCGTCTGCGAAGAGGCGGCCTGCCCCAACATCTTCGAGTGCTGGGAAGACCGCGAGGCGACGTTCCTCATCGGCGGCGACCAGTGCACCCGCCGCTGCGACTTCTGCCAGATCGACACCGGCCGCCCGCAGCCGCTCGACCGGGACGAGCCGCGCCGCGTCGCCGAGAGCGTGCGCACCATGGCCCTGCGCTACGCGACCGTCACCGGGGTCGCGCGCGACGACCTCGACGACGAGGGCGCGTGGCTCTACGCCGAGACCGTCCGGCAGATCCACGAGCTCAACCCGGGCACCGGCGTGGAGATCCTCACCCCGGACTTCTCCGGCCGCGACGAGCTGCTCCAGCAGGTGTTCGACGCCGCCCCCGAGGTCTTCGCGCACAACGTCGAGACCGTGCCGCGCATCTTCAAGCGGATCCGGCCGGCGTTCCGCTACGAGCAGTCCCTCGCGGTGCTGACCAAGGCGCGGGAGCAGGCACTGGTGACCAAGTCCAACCTCATCCTGGGGATGGGTGAGACCCGCGCCGAGGTCAGCCAGGCGCTGCGCGACCTGCACGCCGCCGGATGCGACCTGCTGACGATCACGCAGTACCTGCGACCGACCCCGCGCCACCACCCGGTCGAGCGCTGGGTGACCCCGGCGGAGTTCGACGAGCTGCGCGAGGAGGCCGAGGCGCTCGGTTTCCTCGGTGTGATGAGCGGCCCGCTCGTGCGCTCGTCGTACCGGGCCGGGCGTCTCTACCGGCAGGCGGTCGCGGCGCGCACCTCCTAGACTCGCCGCATGGCCCGCCGATCCAAGGACAGCAGCAGCCCGGCGCCTGACCGCGCCGGCCGGGTGGCGCAGATGCGCGCCGTCTGGTCGATGACGCGCAAGGCCGACCCGCGGCTGCCGCTGCTGGTCTTCGGGCCGGCGCTGCTGGTGCTCGCCGTCCTCGTGGTGGTGGGCATCCTCATCGGACACATCGTGTACTTCTCCGTCCTGGCGGTGCTCGGCGCGGTGCTGACCGGGACGGCGCTGTTCGGCCGGCGGGCGACCGCGTCGATGTACGCGCAGGTCGAGGGGCAGCCGGGTGCCGCCGCATCCGTCCTGCAGACCCTGCGCGGCGACTGGCGCGTGACCCCGGCCGTCGCGTTCAACCGCAACATGGATCTCGTGCACCGCGTCGTCGGCCGCCCCGGCGTCGTCCTCGTCGGCGAGGGCAACTCCCCCGCGGCACTGCGCCAGCTCATCACCGACCAGAAGCGCCGGGTCGGCCGGGTCGCGCCGGACACCCCGGTGTACGACGTCGTGGTGGGCGACGGGGAGGGACAGGTGCCGTTGCGCAAGCTGCAGCAGCACCTGACGAAGCTCCCGCGCAACATCGGCCGCAAGGACATCTCCGGCCTCGAGGGCCGGATGAAGGCGCTCGGCGGCACCAACATGCCGATGCCGAAGGGTCCGATGCCCAAGGTCGGCCGGGTGCCGCGCGGCAAGATGCGCTGACCCGCCACTGCCGGCCAGCGCCTGGCGCCTAGCGCGTCCGGACCATCACCGTGCCGGCGGCGCGGTCGTGCATCGCGCGGCCGGTCACGTCGACGATCAGCGCCGGCAGCACGAAGACGAGCAGCAGCGTCCGGACCGCGACCCAGCCGACCCCGGGCCGGCCCCCGCCGTCGGCTCGGACCACCGCGATGCCGACCGCTCGCATCCCCGGGGTCTGCCCGGCCACCGCGACGAACCCGAGCTCCACAGCCAGGAAGAACCCGGCGACGGCGACGCCGTACCAGCGCTCCCCCGGCCGGAAGCCGGCGGCCAGCGCGAACGCGATCGACACGACCGAGTCGACGACGAAGGCGCCGAGCCGCGCGCCGATCCCGGCGACGGCGCCCGGGCCCCGCTCCCGCTGGTCGCTCACGCCTGCAGCTCGAACCAGATCGTCTTGCCGGTGTCGTCGACGGCCGACCCCCAGCCCGCGGACAGGTGCTCGACGAGGAACAGCCCGCGCCCGCCCTCGGCGTCGTCGTTCGCGTCGCGCACCCGCACGGACACCCCGGGAGCGTGGTCGGTGACGGCGACGCGGACCCGGTCGGCGCCGATGCGGCTGATGGTCAGGCGCATCCCGGTGCCGGCGTGCCGCACCGCGTTCGTCACCAGCTCGCTGGTCAGCAGCATGCCGGGGTCGGCCAGCTGGCGCAGGTTCCAGCGGTCCAGCGTCTCGCCGACGAGCGTCCGGGCCCGCGCCGGCGAGCCGTAGTCGGCGGGGAGGTCCATGACGACCGCGCTGCCCTCGTCAGGGTGCACGGGCGGCGCCTCGTCCGGGTCGTGGGTGACGAGCGCGAGCAGGGCGGTGTCGTCGTCGACCCGGCGGGCCGTCGCGGCCGGCCGCAGCTCGTCGAGGGCGGCGTCGCAGACGTCGATCGCGCGGTACGCCCCCGCGACCGCCGCCGCCAGCCGTTGCATGCCGACCTCGACCGGCAGGTCCCGCCCCTCCACGAGACCGTCGGTGTAGGCGACGAGCAGCGAGCCGGGGGGCAGCGCGAGCTCCACCTCGCGGTAGCTCTGCAGCCCGACGCCCAGCGGGACGCCGGGGTCGAGCTCGACGTACGCCGGCTCCCCGCCCGGCAGCCGCAGCAACGGCGGCAGGTGCCCCGCGCAGGCACAGAGGACGGTGCCGGCCTTCGGGTCCCACTCGGCGTACAGCGCGGTGACGAGCAGCCCCTCCTCCAGGGTGCCGACCAGCCGGTCGAGGCGCGTCAGCAGCGCGGCCGGCGGGTGGCCCTCGAGGCTGTAGCTGCGAACGGCCGCACGCAGCTGGCCCATCACGGCGGCGGCACGAACCCCGCGGCCCATGACGTCACCCACGACCAGACCGATCCGGCCGCTGGGCAGCGGGATGACGTCGTAGAAGTCGCCGCCGACGTCGACGCCTTCCGCGCCGGGCAGGTAGCGCACCGCCACCTCGGCGCCGGGCACCCGCGGCAGCGAGGCCGGCAGCAGCGAGCGCTGCAGCGTGTGGGCGATCTCGATCTGCTGCCGCAGCAGCCGGGCGCTGTCGATCGCCAGCGCGAGCCGGCCGGCGAGCTCCTCGAGCTGGGCCCGCTGCCGGCTGCCGAGCGGTGGCCGGCCGCCCGCGACCGTCGTCGCCACCAGCACCCCGAGTGCGCGGCCGCCGGCGAGCAACGGCAGCACCACGCTCGTCTCCGGCGGCCGTTTGGCCAGGCCGGCGCGCAGCACCTCGTCCTCGATCGGGGCGAGGGCCTCCTCCGGTGTCAGGCCGCTGAACACGACGGTCTCGCCCCGGGACAGCACGTCGTCGTAGAAGTCGACGATGACGTCCGGCAGCCGCAGGGCGAGCAGCCGCTGCAGCTCGGCCTGCTCCGGGTCACGGTGCTCGGAGGCGGCCAGGGAGTAGCTGCCGTCCGGCTCGCGCAGGTGCACGCTGACCGCGTCGGCGATCCGGCCCACGACGAGCTGGCTGAACTGGCGCGACGTCAGCCTCATGTCCAGCGGCGCCGTGAAGATCCGACCGGCCTCGGCGAGCAGCTCCAGCCGGTCGCGGTTGGCTGCCTCGCTCTCGAGCAGCCGGGCCCGCTCCAGGGCGTGCGCGCACTGGTCGGCGAGTGCGGCGAAGAACTCCAGGTCGGCCGGCCCGAACGGCGTGCTCGGGTGCAGACCCAGGGAGAGTACGCCGAGGTCACGGTCACCGACCGACAGCGGCAGGCACGCCCAGGCGTTGACCGCCGGCGGCCGGCCTTCCAGCGCCGGGTAGTCGCTGTCGCGCTCCTCGGGTGTGCGCAGCAGGACCGGCTGGTGGCGCAGCAGGGCGTCGCCGGCGGGCATGCCCGGCTCCACCGGGAAGGTCCGGAACTCGGCCTGCACCTCCGGGCTCATGCCGTGGAAGCGCACGGTGTGCATGACCTGGGCGTCCGGGTCGAGCAGCGAGACGGCGCACTGCTCGGCACCGATCGCCCCGACGAGGTCCTCCACGATCACGTCGAGCGTGGTCGCCTCGTCGCGGGCGTCGGCGAGCCGGGCGGTCAGGCCCTGCAGGGCGGCCAGCCGGCGCGCGGACTCCTGCGCCGCCGCGAGGCTGCGTTCCCGCGCCTCGACCACGAGCGCGCGGTGCATGGCCGCCGCGCACTGCGCGGTGGCTGCGTCGATGAACGCCAGCCCGTCCTCGTCGAGCTCGACGGCACGCTCGAAGCCCAGCCCGAGCACGCCGATGGTGCGGCCCTCGACCACGAGCGGTGCGGCGACGAACGCGTCCCCGACGCTGCCACGCCCCTTGAGCGCCGGGTAGCGGTCGTCCCGCTCGCCCACCGACCGCAGGACGACGCGCGAGCCGGTCCGGGCCGCCTCCGGCGACGGGCCCTCGGCGCTCAGGGGCAGCGCCTGCCACCGCTCGACGATGTCGGCCGGGTAGCCGACGGTGCCTCGCAGGTGCAGCGTCTCGTCGTCGGTGAGCTCCCACACCGCGCCGCCCATGGCCCCGAGCAGCGAGAGGCCGCGGTTGACGACGGTGTCGACGACGCTCTCCACGGTGAGGTGGGTGAGCAGCTCCTGGGCGATGACCCGCAGCCGGGTCAGCCGCTCCGCCACGGTGTCCCGCGCGTCACGCTCCGCGGCCAGGAGCAGCCCGTGCCGAACCGCCCAGACCGCGCGCTCGGCGGCGTCGGTCAGCAGCTGGATGTCGGCGTCGCCGAAGCTGCGCTGCTCCCGGCTGCCCACCACGGCGGCGCCGATACGCCGGTCGTCGACCACGAGTGGGACGCCGACGAGCGCGCGGACGCCGGCGTCGTACCAACCGGTGCCGAAGCCGGCGACCTCGCGGAGGTCCGCGACGGCGGCCGGTGCGCCGGTCGCGACAATCGTGGCCTCGAATCCGTCGCCGAGCGGCAGGCGTAGGTCCGCCAGCCCCTCCCGGGTGAGGCCGTGGGCCGCGACGATCCGCAGCTCCTCGCCCTCGACGAGGAGGATCTGCGCGGCGTCGGCGTCCAGCACCCGACACATCCGCGCGAGGAGCTCGTCGAGCAACCGGTCCCAGGCCGGTGCCACCCTCGGCACGTCGCGCGGCACCCCGTCTGCTCCGACGCCGGTCTCGGCGGCGGTGGTCCCGGCTTCCGGAGCGGTGACGTCTCGCGGGATCGGCCTCACCGCCTCCGCCTTCCCGGACCGGCCCCGACGACCGGTGCACGCATCGTACGGCGCAGGAATACCCACCAATCCCAGGGACTGCGTGTAACCCGCCGGAAACATGCGGGAAACGGCTCATCAACCGCCCGTTCCTAGGCTGCGGTGCAGCCGAGCCGACCGGCTCCGCTACGTTTGGCCCCAGCCGGTTCTTCCCCCTCGACGGCCGGCCGGTCCGAGGCAGCGCACCCCAGCGCTGGAGGAGGCACAAGAGCGCATGTTCGCATCCGCCGACGAGGTTCTCGCCTACATCAAGAAGAACGACGTCCAGTTCGTCGACGTGCGCTTCTGCGACCTCCCCGGGGTCATGCAGCACTTCACCTTCCCGGCGTCGAACTTCGGCGAGTCGGTGTTCACCGACGGGCTGATGTTCGACGGCTCGTCGATCCGGGGCTTCCAGCAGATCCACGAGTCGGACATGCTGCTGCTGCCGGACCCGACGACGGCCTACATGGACCCGTTCCGGCAGCACCCGACGCTCATCATCAACTTCTTCATCCACGACCCGCTGACGGGTGAGGCCTACAGCCGCGACCCGCGCAACATCGCCCGCAAGGCCGAGGACTACCTCCGCGGCTCGGGGATCGCCGACACGACGTACTTCGGGCCCGAGGCCGAGTTCTACATCTTCGACGACATCCGCTACGACCAGAACCCGCACTCGGCGTACCACTACATCGACTCGGTCGAGGCGGCGTGGAACACCGGGGCCGAGGAGCCGGGCGGCAACAAGGGCTACAAGCCGCGCTACAAGGGCGGCTACTTCCCCGTCCCGCCGACCGACCACTTCACCGACCTGCGGTCGGAGATGGTGCGGGTGCTGCTCGAGATCGGCATCGACGTCGAGATGCAGCACCACGAGGTCGGCACCGCCGGCCAGGCCGAGATCGACTTCCGCTTCGGCACGCTGCTGAAGACGGCCGACAACCTCATGAACTTCAAGTACGTCATCAAGAACGTCGCGCGCATGCACGGCCGGACGGTGACGTTCATGCCGAAGCCGATCTTCCAGGACAACGGCTCCGGCATGCACTGCCACCAGTCGCTGTGGAAGGACGGCTCGCCGCTGTTCTACGACGAGCTGGGGTACGCCGGCCTGTCGGACCTCGCGCGCTACTACATCGGCGGGCTGCTCAAGCACGCACCGTCGCTGCTGGCGTTCACCAACCCGACGACGAACTCCTACCGCCGGCTCGTGCCGGGCTACGAGGCGCCGGTCAACCTCGTCTACTCGCAGCGCAACCGCTCGGCCTGCTGCCGGATCCCGATCACCGGCGCCAACCCGAAGGCGAAGCGGCTGGAGTTCCGGGTGCCGGACCCGTCGTGCAACCCCTACCTGGCGTTCGCCGCGATGCTCATGGCGGGCCTCGACGGCATCCGCAACAAGGTCGAGCCGCCGGAGCCGATCGACAAGGACCTCTACGAGCTGCCGCCGGACGAGCACGCCGCCGTACCGCAGGTTCCCGGGTCTCTCGAGGCCGTGCTGCTGGAGCTCGAGAACGACCACGACTACCTGCTCGAGGGCGGCGTGTTCACTCCGGACGTCATCACGACCTGGCTGGACTACAAGCGGGAGCACGAGGTCGACGCCCTCCGCCTGCGCCCGCACCCGCACGAATTCGCCATGTACTACGACATCTAGTGAGCGCAGGTTTTCGCGATCTTGATTTCGGTGAAAAGGGCCTCTGACCTGCGGAAACGCTTCTCAACACTTTTCGACGTTTCTTGATCGTTTGCTCTGTCTCAGCAAACGTAGAGCAAACGTGCAGGTAGATTGCGTGCCGTGGCGCACGTCCGGGACCAGTGGTTCAAGACCGATGCCGAAGGGCGTCGGCTCAGGACCGCGCGGCACGGGACGGGCCGGCGATGGCTGGCGTCGTACCAGGACTCGGCGGGTCGTCGGCACGCGAAGTCATTCGACAAGAAGGTCGACGCGGAGCGCTATCTCGCCCTGATGGGCGCCGATGTCGCGCGCGGAGCGTGGGTCGACCCGGCGCTCGGCCGGACGAAGTTCGGCGGCTATGCGCGGGAATGGCTGGCGGCGCAGACGTTCGACGTGTCGACGCGCGAGCAGGTCGAGCACCGGCTGCGCCTCTACGCGTATCCAACCTGGGAGGACGTGCCACTCGCGCGGATACGCGCCGCTGCGGTGCAGAAGTGGCTGGCCGAACTGAACCAACGCCTCTCCCCCGGCACCGTCCGACAGGCGTTCATCCACTTCTCCGCGATCCTGTCCGCGGCCGTCGACGACGAGATGCTCGCGAAGAACCCGTGCAAGTCCCGGTCTGTCGTGCCGCCGGCGGTGCCGCGGCCGCGGGTCGTGCCATGGCCGCTCGCCAGGGTTCGCGCAGTCATCGACGCACACCCGGATCGCTATCGCGCTGTGGGCGCGGTGGGCGCAGCGGCGGGTCTGCGGCAGGGCGAGATCTTCGGGCTCGCCGTCGACGACATCGACTTCCTGCGCCGCACGATCCACGTCGTGCGCCAGGTGAAGTACGTGCGCAACCAGCTGGTGTTCGCGCCACCGAAGTACGGCACCGGTCGCGACGTGCCGCTGTCCGACGCGTTGGCGTTCGTGCTGTCCGAGCACCTGCGCAAGTTCCCACCGGTCGTCGTCGAGCTGCCGTGGGGCGACCCAGGCGCGGCGAAGGTACGGCGAGTGAAGGTGCCGCTCGTGTTCACCAGCCGAGAGCACAAGGCGCTGAACCGCAACTACATCAACCAGTTCATCTGGAAGCCGGCGCTGACCGAGGCAGGTGTCGCGCCGATCCGTAGCAACGGCATGCACGCGCTGCGGCACTTCTGCGCCTCGAACTGGCTTGAGCAGGGTGTCTCGATTCGTGCCGTCGCCGAGTACCTCGGGCACCGCGACGAAGGGTTCACATTGCGGACGTACACGCATCTGATGCCGACGGCCGAGGAGAAGACGCGGCTCGCGTCTGACGCGCTCTTCGCCGACGACACGAAAGAGGTCGTCTCTCAACCCAAGTAGTCGGACGAACGCTCGGCGAGCCACTCGTGCAGGTCGCGCGGGTCATAGCGACGGTGCCGGCCGACCTTGAACGACCTCGGCCCGGTCCCCTTGTAGTTGAGCTGATGGAGCGTCGCCTCCGGGATGCCGAGGAACGCAGCGGTCTCCTTGTGCGACCAGAGCCGGTCCGGGAGGCCCGGGAGGATCGGATCAGGCAGGGCGATCGGTCGCCCCGCTGTTGCGACCGTGCGCAACGGCCCGCGCTGCTCGCGGGTCGTGACGCGGTCCGGACGCATGGGCTGCTCCTCGAGGGTTGGCGACCGGCCCATCATTCGAGTGCCGGTCGCCCTGACAGTCGCCCTCAGGGTCCTCCCGGCAGTTGCCCTCGCAGTTGCCCCTGGAGTTGCCCCCGCACTTTGCCTGCGCATTTCGGTAGGGCGATTGCCCCGGCCTACCCTGAGCGTCGTGACCGGCCAGCACACGCCTCGCTCGCGAGCCTTGACGCTCGACGAGCTCGCGCAGCGCTGCCACGCAGTGCCGGTCGCCGAGGCTAACGAGCTCGCGCTCGACATCTGGGAGTCGGACGAGGAGCTCGATGCGTTCCTCGCAAACTCGCGAGCGGACCGGGGGCAATCGCTCGCCTGACTTGGACTGCCGGGTTGCCCCGCTACAGCAGCGGCAACCGGCGCACACGCACACGTGCGTCCTCGAGCACGACGACGGCGCCCTCGGCGAGTGCGGCTTCGACCTGATGCAGGTTCTCTAGCAGCACAGCGACTAGGTGACGGGCCCGCCTGTCGACGGTGCGCCTGATGAGCACGACAGACGGGGCCCGAGCGCCGGTGGCGGCAAGCAGCGTTCCGAAGTCGGTGTCAGCAGACACGAGAATGAAGCCGCTCGCGGCCGCGAACTCGATCAGCGCCGTGTCCGTCGCCGCGCGCATACCCAGGTCGCGGACATGAGCGGTCTCGTGGCCGGCGTCCCGCAGGCCGGCAGCAACGACGGGTGACAGGTTCTCGTCGACGAGGAATTTCACGCAGGGTGTCGCAGCGGCAGTTCGCGCTCCTTGACGGCCTCCGCGGCGTAGTGCAGCGCCTCGGCCACATCTTCGAGTTCGAGGTCCGGCAGCTCGGCGACGATCTCGGCAGGAGTCATGCCGTCAGCGACCATGGCCACCACGGTGGCAACCGGAATCCGGAGCCCGCGGATGCACGGTTGCCCCGACATCTTGTCGGGCTCGACGGTGATGCGTTGGAAGATCATCGGGGTCCAGTGTTCAGGGCCAGACGCGCCGATGCAAGTGTGTGCCGTATTCGATCTTGTTTAGTTGATCTTGGTTCTTGGTTGTTGTCTTGTTGTTGATCTTGTTCTTTGGTTCTTCTGTTGGTTGTTGTTGATCTTGTTTTCTTGCCTGATGTTGATCTTGGTCGCGCCGGCGCGAGACGGGTTGCCCTCCCCGCCGTCTCGGCCGCACGCTGACCGGGTGACCAAAGTCGACGACTCCGTGCCGCCGGCGGCCACCATGGACCTGCACCTCGACGTCTACGACACCCGCAACGGACCCTGGAACCCCGAGCACGGCGACATCGAGGTTCCCGAGGACTGGGAGTTCCTGCCGACCGGCAACGCGTTCATCACCCGCACGGTCAAGGCCGCCGGCCGCTACTGGCTGTGCTGGCAACCGCGCGGGCGCCACCGGCCGCATCGGCGGCTGCTCGGCCTGTGGGCACCCGCCGAGGCCATCCGCGCCGCGGAGGAGCAAGCCAAGCAGACCGAGATCAAGCGGGCGGCGGCCAGAACGGTCAACGCCCGATCACGAACGCGCCGCGAGGAGCGATACCAGGACCAGCTACGAGAAGCCGTGCTCGCCTTCCTCGACTTCGCCCCGGAGCACGCCGAGCTCGCCGAGACGATCGCGACCGAGACCGCGGCGCATGCCGCCGTCGTCGGCAGCGGACGGGTCGGCCGGACCCAGTTGCTCAGCCTCGAGGAGAAGGCGCGCCTAGCAGCTCGAGCGCACATTCGCCACCGGTACACAAGCTACGAGGACGAGCTCAGTGACCGCCCATATGAGGCATGGGACGAGGTCGACCTCTATCGCGAGATCAAAGGTGCCGCACACGACGCGGTCGACGACTTCCTCGACAAGAGCCGACAGAGATAACAACCACTACACGGCCTGAACGCCGACGGAGACTAGCGACCGTAGCCGGCGTTTAACGATGTTGCGTGCCGATGGCGCCGGCGTCTGAGTAATGACGCGATGCGCTTCAGTGCTCACCTCTCGTGGCGGGATGGCGGAGAGGCAGTGGCCGTCGCCTCCAGCGGCATACTCATGCAGGTGAGCGCATAGCACCTCTGTCGCTCCCGCCAAGGCGGGACGCTACGGAACTGGCCTGTGCGTCGGTCGGTTCTACTGCAGCTCGGCCACTGTCATGGTCGCAGGACAAGCTTGTTGTGGGACTTCGCTGTCCAAACGTGCTCGACGTCGGCGAGTGGGTGTTCCTCGGTGGAGACCGTGAGACGTCCAGTGATCGCATGCTCAGCCATGGCCTGATAGGCAGCGAGTTGACGGTCACGTCCGGCGTGACGGTTCATGAACCCATAGATGGCGGCGGCTTTGGCGCGTAGGACGGCGGCAGGCAGGTCAATCCGGTCGCCGGCGCCCTCGCCGAGTTGGACGAGACGCACGCCGGTAGCCGCGGCCCGGAGGGCCGCCGCGGCGGGTGGGCCGCAGATGTAGTCGACGATCACCTCCGCGGCGCCGGCGCTTGCCAGGTCCTCGATGTGGATGGCGGCGTCCGCACCGAGGGCCAGGGTCTCCGCGAGCGCAGCCTCGTCACGACCGGCGGCGGTCACCCGACCAGCGCCGAGCAGCCGAGCGGCCTGTACCGCCAACCGCCCGACCACGCCAGTCGCCCCGAGGATAAGAACGTGCTCCCCGGGCTGCATGCCCGCGCGCCACGACAACGGCAGCCACGCCGCCCAACCAGCGTTGCCCAGCGTCGCTGCGGTGGCGTCATCCAAACCGTCGGGAACCTGGATAGCCCGGGTCAGGTCGATGACGGTCCGTTGCGCCATCGACCCGTACGGAGCGACTGGCTGGGTGAAGTGCACCCGCCGACCATCGGGCAGCCGCCCGACTCCTTCCAGCCCACACACCACCGGGAGCTTGCGTGGGCTCAGATAGTGCGTGCCGGTGGCGATTCCTCGGTCAACAGCGTTGATGGGCGCGGCCAGCACCTCGACCACGGTCTGTTCAGGCGTGGACGCTTCGGGTTCGGCGAACTCGCCGAGAGCAGGAGACCCGTAGGCGCGCAACACGGCCGCTCTCATAGTTCCCGCTCCTCCAACCGTCTGCCATGCCGATCCCCGCACGATGATGCCGACCACGCTCGGCAAGGGGACCCTGCTACCGCTGGAACGGCACTACCGATCGAAGCGGCCCGGGGAGTGCCGTCGTCGTTGGACCGGGCGGCCGGGTGGGCACGTCTGCCGCAGTGCCCCCCGGCGAGCGGACGATGCTGCCGGCCCGGACCACCGTGTGGACTGCTGGAGAGCGCGTCCGGGTCGTCGAGCGGGTTGCCGTTGACGGCGAGCAGGTCCGGCGTCGTACCCCGGCGCGAGTCGTCCCTTTCGGACCCCGACGTCGCAGGCGGCAGCAGCACCGGATGTCAGTCGCGCGCAACACTGCAACGGAAGTCGGCGCAGCCAGCAGCGCCCGCGGCAGGCTGTGCACGAGAACGTCGTGCTCCTTCCCTGGGCCGATGCCGGCGTCGGACGCGTAGGCGATGCGCACCCCCGACCGCCACAGCTGCGCGATTACAGCGACGATCGCCGACAGTCGGGTGGCGATGCCGGGTGGGAACTGCGACGGATCGGGCAGACCCCGTCCCGCCGTGGCGAGCACCACGAACGTGCCGGCGGCAAGCATCCGTTCGATGACCCCGTCAGGCACCTCGGCGCTGGTATCGGTCCAGAACCCACCGTGCTCGATCGAATCGAACCCGGCGTCGACGGCGTCGGTAGCACCGGCGGCGCCGTGCGCGTGCGCAGCTACCGGCAAGCCACAGCCGTGCGCCGCGTCGGCGATCACCCGAAGCTGGTCGATTCCGTACTGCGACTCATAGGAACTCTTCCCGCCCGGGGTCATCTCACCGCCGGTCGCCATCACCTTCACCACGTCCACCCCGTGCTCGACCCGTTCGCGTACCGCCGCGCGCAGCTCTTGCTCGGACTCCGCCGCGCCACCCAGGAAACCGCAGTGCCCACCGCGGATCGTTATCGGCGGGCCCGCGGCCAGGATCTCCGGGCCGGCCGCTGGGTCGGCCCGCCACCGGTCACGCAACCGGACCGCGGCGTACCCCGTGCGCCGAGCGTCCCGCACCGTCGTGATACCGACCGCGAGCGCAGCCGACGCCGCAGCCTGCGCCTGACCCAGCAGCGCCTCGTCGTCGGCCTCGCTGACGTGCGCTACCGCTTCTGGGTCGCGTCCCAAGTCAGGTGCGTGTGCGCGTCGAACCAACCCCGGGAGCAGCGTCACGTCGCCCAAGTCGTGCACGGTCACGTCTGACGTCAGAGGCGAGGGTTCGCCCACCTCGACGATCGCGCCTGTCGATGACTACCTCGGTAGCCCCGTAAGACGTCGGACGCACCGTCGAAACACCGGGCCACTCGTATCACGATGGTCATGGGCACAGCGTCCCAGCGTCGACGCCAATGTTCACAACCCCCTCCAGATCCATCGCTTGGAGCTGGCCTTCTGTTCGCGTCGATCAATCGTCGCCTGGCCACACCGAGCCGGTGGCTCTCCGAAGAGATCGGCGGCCGTGGACGGCGACAGTTGCGCAGCGAGCGTTGATCTTCCCGGCGACGGCGGCCGCAGTCCGATCTCTGGGTCAGCGGGATGCGCCAGGTTCGACGAGCCCGCTCTCGTAGGCGAAAACGACCGCCTGCACGCGGTCGCGTAGATCGAGCTTGCGCAGAATGCGCGCGACGTGCGTCTTGACGGTTGCCTCCCCGAGGATGAGTTCTTCAGCGATCTCGGCGTTGGACAGGCCGCGCGCCAGTAGGCGAAGCACCTCGAACTCTCGTTGGCTCAGCTCGGCGAGCGCGGGTGCGGTCTGTGTTGGTGCGGGGCGGGTGACGAAGCGTTCGATCAGCCGCTGCGTGATCGCGGGGGCTAGCAGCGCCTCGCCGCGTGCGACCGTACGGACGGCCGTGACGAGTTGTTCTCGAGGCGCGTCCTTGAGCAGGAATCCGCTGGCTCCGGCGCGCACGGCGGCGTAGACGTATTCGTCCAGGTCGAAGGTGGTGAGCACGAGGACGCGCGAGCTCGACACCGGCTTGCCGCAACCGTCGAGTCGCCTCGATGCCGTCGAGTTCGGGCATCCGGACGTCCATCAGCACGACCTCCGGCTGGAGTTCCTTCGCCAGCTGGACCGCTTCGTGCCCGTCGGCCGCTTCGCCGACCACCTCTATCCCGTCGGCGAGGTCGAGGATCAGGCGGAACCCGGAGCGGACGAGCTCCTGGTCGTCGGCGAGAAGGACGCCGATCATGCGAGTGGCAACGTGACGCGAAGCGCGAAGCCCTCGCGCTCGAGGACCGGCGACGAACTCGCCACCGAGGAGCGCGACGCGTTCCCGCAGGCCCGCGAGCCCGCGGCCGCTGCCGCCACCGCGCCCCTCGCCGGTGCCGTCGTCGTTGACCTCGACGCCGACGGCGTCGGCGCCGTACCGAAGCACGACCTCGACCCGGCGGGCCGCGGCGTGCTTGCGGACGTTCGTCAACCCCTCCTGAAGCACCCGGTAGGCAGCGAGATCGAGCGGCGGCGGGAGCGGCACCGGCTCACCCTCGACCCGTAGATCGACCTCGAGCGCCGGTGAGGCGCATCTGCTGGACCAGCGCGCCCAGCCGCGCCAGGCCCGGCTCCGGGTCCGAGCTCTGCCTGCTCGTCACCGCGGAGCGCGCCCAGCACCCGGCGCATGTCCGTAAGCGCCTCCCGCGCCGTATCCCGGATCGCGAGCAACGGTCGCGCCACCAGCGTGGGATCGTGGCCGAGCGCGCCCTCCGCCGCGTCTGCTTGGACCGCTATCACGCTCATCGCGTGAGCGACCTCGTCGTGCAGCTCCCGGGCGATCCGTGTGCGCTCCTCTGCGACGGCAGTGCGGGAACGCTCCTCGCGTTCGCGTTCGAGCTGCCTAGCGAGCCGCTCCAGTGTTTCGGCACGCAGCCGTTGCTGGCGCAGCGCCAGCCCGACCAGGAACGGCACCACCAGCAGCGCCGCGTCACCCGACAAGCGTGGTTGCCCAATTGTGCGGTGTCGGTTGAGCCGCCTGTGCCGTCACCCCGGCGGCGACCGTCGCCGCCATCCCGGCGATCATTCGCCAGGCTTCGATGGCATAGGCGGCAAGTGAGTACGGGACCACGATCAACACGGCGAGAGCGACGACCGAGTCGTGGTAGCCGCCGACGACGACCTCCACCCCTGACGCGGTCATCACGACGCAGTGCGACCGCGAGCGGATAACGCCGCCGCCACGCGAGCGGAAGGGTGATGAACGGCGCCGCTAGGTAGCTCACCGGAACCGAGCCAGGCTGGATCCCGGTCGCCAGCGCGACGACCTTCACCGTCAGCAGCGCCACCGCCAACCCGAGGTCCAGGAGCGGAAGCCCGCCCAGCTCCCTGCGCACGTGGCGACCGTAGCGCCAGCCGCGTCGCTCCGCATCCGCCTCGAGGATTACCCAGGTGCCGCCACGATCCGCCTTCCGGTGGATCGGAATCGTCAACACGCGGGACGCGATCTGTGCCCCCGCTTCTTAGCGTCGTGCCTCGGATCGTCACTCGAAGCGGAGGTAATCACATGTCCACTCACATCGCTCGCGACCTTCGACACAAGGCGTGCGCCCTCGCCCTCCCCGCCTTCCCGCTCGCGCTGCTCGCCGGCAGCCTGGTTTCGCCGACCGACTCCACCGCCAACGCCGACCAGCTGCGGGTCGCGGCCGTGCACGGCGGCCGCTGGCAGGGCGCCGCGCTGCTCGAGCTGCTCGCCGCCGCGCTGCTTCCGTTCGCCGTCGCTGCCGTTGTCGGCGTCGTACGTGGTCGCGGCGCGCGCCTAGCCAACGTCGGTGGCAGTCCTGGGAGTCCTCGGAACGCTCGGGATGGCCTCGATCGCGTTCCGCCACCTCTACATCTACGGACTCGCCGGCAGCGGCAGGCCGCCGCCCTTCACGCCCTCGACCGGATGGACAACCACGCCGGAGCGATCGCACTCCCGCTGATGTTCGCCGCACCGATCGCACTCCTCGTGCTCGCGGCCGCCGCTGCCCGCGCCCAACTCGTCCCTCGGTGGGTCGTCGTTGCTGCCTTCGTCTTCTTCGTCAGCGACATGCTGCCGATCCCGGCCGGCGAAGTGATCCAGGGCCTTATCGGGATCATCACCTTCGGCGCGATCGCTCGCGCAGATCATGCGCCTCGACGAAGACACGTGGGCCTGCGACCGTGCCGCGACTCGAACCGGCCGCGGCCGCATCCTGAGATCACGCTGACGCCGCGCGGCGGGGACAGGGTCCCCCCGCGGCGGGTCGCGTAGTGACAGGGCGTCGTCGCTTGCGAGTTGAACGACCTGAACCGGCATTAGTTCACGCTCGCCGACGTTTCGTCCGACCGCATCGTGCCCAGCACCGTCGCATATCCATGCGCTGGTGACTGCCATCGCACAGCCGGAGTGCCGAAGCCGCACGGCCGTTTTGCAGGCCGATACGGCCGTCGTGCTGCCGCAGTTACGGGTCGCCTTGCGACCGCGGATCGGCGAGGGAAGATGTGCCTGATAGATCCTCGCGACGGACGTTGAGCGTGGGCTCGTAGCGTCCGGGTTGCTCGTCGGGTTGGCTCTCGAAGTGCCTGCCACCGGTGCCGGTTGGCTTTCGAACGAAGCGCCAGCCCGCGGCTTCCCTTGGCCGTCGCGTGGCTCGAAAGAGGCGAGCACCGGTTCACATCAGGAGTGCCCGCACGGCCGCTCCGGCGTCCCGAAGGAGGGGCCATGGTGTTGATCGGTGTCGACCCGCACAAGGGGTCACACACAGCGGTCGTCGTCGACGGCGACGAACACGAGCTCGGCCGGTTGACCGTCCGGGCCGACCGGCGGCAGCTCCAGCGGATGCTGACCTTCGCCGCACCGTTCGGTGAGCGGACCTGGGCGATCGAGTCCGCTAGCGGACTGGGGTTCCTGCTCGCGCAGCAGCTCGTCGCTGCCGGTGAGGACGTCGTCGACGTCCCGCCGACGTTGGCAGCGCGGGTCCGGCTGCTGGGGTCAGGCCGCGGGTCGAAGAACGACCCGAACGATGCGCTGTCCACGGCGATCGCGGCGCTGCGCGACCCGCACCTGCGCACGGTCGTCGCCGAAGACTACGCGATGGTGCTGCGGATGCTCGCCGACCGCTACCAGGACCTGACCAGCCTGCGCACCCAAGCGGTCTGCCGGCTGCACGCGCTGCTCGCCGCCTTGGTGCCAGGTGGAGTGCAGAAACGGTTGTCTGCCAACGCAGCTGCCGCGTTCCTCCGTCGGGTGCACCCGGTCTCCGCGGTCGAGGTCGAACGCAAGAACCTCGCCCTCGAGCTGCGTCGCCGACATCCGCCGACTCGACCGGATGGCCAAGACCGTGAAAGCCAGAACGAAGATCGCGGTCGCCGCGTCCGGAACGACGGTCACCAGCATCTACGGTGTCGGACCGATCATCGCCGCCACGATCATCGGGCACGCCGGCGACATCACCCGGTTCCCGACCGCCGAGCACTTCGCCAGCTACAACGGCACCGCACCCATCGAAGCGTCGTCCGGACCGAAGAGTGCGTCACCGGCTCAACCCGCGCGGCAACCGGCAGCTCAACCACGCCCTGCACGTCGCCGCCATCGTGCAAACCAGCCGTGACACCCCAGGCCGCGTCTACTTCCAACGCAAACTCGCCGAGGGCAAGACCCCGAAAGAGGCCCTACCGCGCACTCAAGCGACGGATCAGCGACGCCGTCTATAAGCAGCTGCGCAACGACCGCCGCGCATAGTTAGGTCCGGGAGGACACTCAGGGGCGTCTCTTACTAAGACACGCGTAAGTATGTCGAACAGATTTTGGGTGTGTTCTGGGAGACTTTGGTATGCGCGAGAACGACGGCCGGAAGTTTGACCATCATGACCCTTGAGGTGCTGCGGTTGCGGGCGGTCGACCAGGTTGCGCCGGGGCTCGACCCGCGCGAGGTGGCGCGCGGCGCTGGGGATGCACGAGCACACGGTGTACGGGTGGCTGGCGCAGGCACGCGGGCGGGTGGCCGGGAGCGCGTTGAGGGCCAAGCCGGTGCCGGGTCGCCCGCCGAAGCTGAATGTGGAGCAGGCACGGCAGGTCGTTCACGCTGGGTGACCGGGAAGGACCCGCGGCAGTTGCAGTTCGACTTCGCGTTGTGGACCCGGGACATGGTGCGTCAGCTGATCGGCCGGGAGTTCGGGGTGGCGATGTCCGCCTCGGCGGTGGGCCGGCTGCTGCACAGGATGGGGCTGTCCCCGCAGCGGCCGTTGTGGCGGGCCTGGCAGGCCGACGAGGCGAAGGTGGCCGCCTGGAAGGAGATCGAGTACCCGGCGATCGCCAAGCAGGCCAGGAAGCTCGGTGCGACGGTGTACTTCGCCGACGAGGCCGGGATCCGCTCCGATCACCACGCCGGCACCACCTGGGGACGCGATCGGCCCGCACCCCGGTGGTGAAGTCCACCGGCGCCCGGTTCAGCCTGAACATGATCTCCGCGGTCACCGCCCAAGGGACTGCTGCGGTTCTCCACCTTCACCGGCGTCGCTGACCGCGGACAAGTTCATCGACTTCTGCAAGAGGCTGCTGGCCGACACCGACGGGCCGGTCTTCCTGGTCGTGGACGGCCACCCGGTCCACCGGTCCAAGAAGGTCAAGGCCTTCGTCGAGTCCACCGACGGGGGCTGCGGCTGTTCCAGCCTACCCGGCTACTCCCCACAGCTCAACCCCGACGAGTGGGTCTGGAAGAACGTCAAGCACGACCGCGTCGGCCGCTCCGGCATCACCGGCCCGACCAGTTCAAGGCCCTCGCCGTCGCCGCGCTCCGCCGACTCCAAGCGATGCCCCACATCGTCCGCGGCTTCTTCGCCGACCCCGACCTGGCCTACATCACCGCCGCATGAGTCGACCTACTAAAGCCCTCCTTAGTATCTCCGGCGCCGCCGGCCTTCCACCTGACGGCCGGCTGTTCGGATCAGTCACTCCCGGACCCACCCGAAATCTACGCCTCGGCACGCACCACGCCAAGGGGTCAACCTTGGCTGCCCGCAGCCGGCCGCAACCGCACCTTGACAAGAAAGAGGCTTCGATACACAGCTCTCAGCTGATCTCGGGCCGGCGCTATGTATCGGCACCTTATTCGTTGGCGTCAAATAGGCGCAGATTGATGCTCTTGTGACGCTAATCGGGCTGATAGCAAACCGAGTGCGCCGCCAACGAGGGGCATGAAGAGCAGCAGGAAGACCGCTCCATCAAGGTTGTCGCCGACCACCCATGTCCGGTAGTCGGTTGCGCCGCTTTGGCTGAATTGCTGCAGCAGCGAAGTCGTCGCTGGCCCGCCCCCGGTGACGTATGTCGTCAACGTGTAAGCAACGAATGCGAACAGGCCCGAAGTAACGGCGGCGCACCCTACGGCGATGACGGCTTGGTCATGGTGCCGATGGCTTCTCGCGATGGCCGCCCCGACGATAACGCTCGGGATTGCGAGGACGACTACTGTCATCGAGGAAACGACGCCGGCAGTGTGTGCGGCCCACCATCCGATCAGGATGGCGGGCGTAGCTGCTGTCATCGCGATCAATCGCGTCGACGGGGAGCCAACCTGGCCAAGCCATATTCCGATCACGGCGTAGCCGGCGACGCTGACCGCGAAGACAACCGTCACGACGACCCACAGCCAGCCAGCACGCAGACCGGGATAGTGAATCAGCCCCGCGGCCGCGAGGCCGAGAGAACCGATGGCGGCTGCACCGATCAACCCGCCGCACAGCTTGGCGTACAGATCACGCTCGCGGCCTGGGAACAGCATCGCCCGCAGACAGCCACGGGCGAATCGTCGACGTGCACGGGGATCATCGAGCGAGTCGTGCTCGGCGAGCATGGCCGAGATCCAGCTCTGCTCACCGGTGGGCAACCCGCCGACCATGGCTCGTAGTACCAGGGCGCCAACGCTGTCGTTGGAGCCGCGGCAGCGAAGAGCGAGCCAGACGGCAGACAGGAGGAGGGCTGCCACCACGACGATCACGTTGCAGCCTCGACGCGCAAGACCGCCCGTCCTTCGCCACGACGGCAGGCAGTCTGCAACCACTCGCGCCCAGACGGCGTCAGCCGGTACAGATGTCGAGGCGGACGACCCACGGGCGGGTCGGGCTCCCACGCCGCATCCAGCAACCCTCGCTCAGCCAAGCGCATAAGGATCGGATACAGCGACCCGGACTTCAGTCCGGTCTCGACCAACAGCTCATACCCGTGGCGCCATCCCTCGGATTCGGCGGCCAGACATGTCATGACCTTGAGGGTCGCCGACGTGACTCGCACCGGGCTCATTGGCTCAGTCTACATATGTAGAACTACTACGGCAAACGCTTTCACTCAACACGTGCGCCAGCGCGCATAGCCGGCTATCGGAGCCGATCCGTAGCGGCCCTCCCGCGGTGTAATCGCCGTTACTCGGCGCGCAGTCGCTCGGAGCAGGGAGCGCGGCACCGAGGCTGAAGTGCGAGCAAACGGAGAGCAAACGATCTTGGGCACCGCTGCAAACCTGCAGGTGAACGCCCCACAACGGCGACACTCGCTCGGTACTACGACATCTAGCCCGGCCCCTGCGCCTGTCGGGTCAACCGCTGAAGTGTTGTCGATCGAAGGCGCCATGACGCCTTGGATCGACATCACTTCGGCTGAGCCCACGACCTGTCGGATACTCGTGCGGTGACCACCGCCGGCTCCGGTCGTGAGGAGGAGTCCTACGCCGGTCGTACGCGGTGGACCGGCCGGCTGCGAACGCCGCTGACCGCCTTCGTGCGCGCCGAGACCGGCGGCGCGGTCGTCCTCCTCGCCGCCGCGGTCGCCGCCGTGGTGTGGGCCACCGTCGCCGGGTCGTCGTACGACGACGTGTGGACGAGCGACCTGTCGCTTCGGCTGCGCTCGTGGTCGCTGGCGATGAGCCTGCGCGACTGGGTGAACAGCGGGCTGATGTCGCTGTTCTTCTTCGTCGTCGGCCTGGAGGCGCGCCGCGAGGCCGACATCGGCGAGCTCCGCGAGCTACGCCGGGTGGCGCTGCCGCTGCTGGCCGGGCTGGGCGGGATGCTCGTCCCGATCGGGATCTTCCTCGCGATCAACAGCGGCACGCCGGCCGCGCACGGCTGGGGTGCGGCGATGTCGACCGACACCGCGTTCGCGCTGGGTGTGCTGACGGTGGTCGGCGCGGGGTTGGCCGACCGGCTGCGTGTCTTCCTGCTCACCGTGCTGGTCGTCGACGACATCGCCGCACTCGTCGTCATCACGGTCGTCTACTCCGACGACATCTCGTTGCGGCCGCTGATCGTGGCGGTCGCGCTCTTCTCGGTGGTGCTGGCGGTCCGGGCATTCCGCGTGCGCAACGGGCTCGTGTACGCCGTCCTGGGCATCGCCATCTGGGTCGCGATGGTGGACTCCGGCGTCGACCCGCTGGTCGTCGGGCTGGCGATCGGGTTGCTGGCCTATGCCTACCCGGCGGCACGAGAGGACCTCGAGCGCGCGACGCAGGAGTTCCGGCTGTTTCGCGAGCAGCCGACCCCGGAGCTGGCCCGGCGGGCGCGCGCCAGTGTCGAGGCCGCGGTGTCACCGAACGAACGGCTGGCACTGCTGTGGCACCCGTGGACCAGCCACGCCGTCGTACCGCTGTTCGCCCTCGCCAACGCGGGCGTCTCCCTGCGCTGGCCGTTCCTCCGGGACGCGCTGACCTCGCGGGTGACGCTCGGCATCGTCGCGGCGTACGTCGTCGGGAAACCGGTCGGCATCTTCACGAGCGCGTGGGTCGCGACGACGCTGTCGAAGGGCCGGCTGCGACCACCGGTCGGATGGGGGTCGGTGCTCGGGGCAGGCGCATCCGCGGGTGTCGGCTTCACGCTGTCCCTGCTCGTCGCGTCGATCGCGTTGGCGCCGGCACGGCTCGAGGAGGCCAAGGTCGGAGTCCTCGCCGCGGTCGTCGTCTCCGCGGCGCTGTCGTGGACGGTGTTCCGGGTGATCGCGGCGCTGCCGCCGACACTGCGGGTGCGGGCGCTGTTCGGCACGTCCGAGGCCATCGTCGACCTCGCCGAGGCGGTCGACCCGGAGCGCGACCACATCCGTGGCCGGATCGACGCACGGTGACGCTGGTCGAGTACGGCGACCTGGAATGTCCCTACTGCGGGCAGGCCGAGCCGGTGGTCCGGGAGCTGCTGCTGGAGTTCGCCGACCTCACCTACGTGTGGCGGCACCTGCCGCTCGACGACGTCCACCCGCATGCCCGGCTCGCCGCGGAGGCCACGGAGTCGGCGGCGGCGCAGGGTGCGTTCTGGGCCATGCACGACCTGCTGCTCGAGCGTCAGGACGCACTTCGCCTCCCCGACCTGGTCGGTTACGCGGAGCAGCTCGGGTTGGACATGGAGCGGTTCCGGGCCGAGCTCGAGGGCCGCGAGCACGCCGCGCGCATCGCCGCCGACATGGACGGCGCCGCCCTGTCGGGCGTCACCGGTACGCCGACGTTCTTCGTCAACGGCCGGCGCCACCACGGCGCGTTCGACCTCACGACCCTGTCGGCTGCGGTCAAGGCGGCCGGCGCTCGCGCCGTCCTCAGCCCGTGACCCGCCCTCAGCTCTACGCGCTGATCTTCGCCGCTACGACCAAAACTGCGCCCGACACGCCGTCGAAGCGTGCACAGCCGCGAAGATCAGCGCGCCATCGTCGGTGTAGGAAGGCCGGGTGAGCACAGGCGAGCGCCCACCGGTGACGCGACGCCCGTTACGCATCGGCGTACAGCTCCCGGAAGTCGAGCGCGTGGCCGGCTGGCCCGAGCACGCCGCCATGGCCCGGGCTGCCGAAGCCGCCGGCTTCGACTCGATCTGGCTCGGCGACCACCTGCTCTACCGCGGCGACGGTCGCGAGGAGCGCGGGCCGTGGGACGCCTGGACGATGCTCGCCGCGCTCGCCACGGTCACCGACCGGGTCCGGCTGGGGCCGCTCGTCGCCTGCACCGCGTTCGCGCCGCCGGGTCTCCTCGCCCGCCGCGCCGCGGCGCTGCAAGAGATCAGCGGTGGACGGTTCGTGCTCGCCCTCGGCGCCGGGTGGAACGAGGCGGAGTTCCTCGCCTTCGGGCTTCCGTTCGACCATCGCGCCTCCCGCTTCGTCGAGTCGTTCGAGGTCATCCGCCGGCTGCTGGACGGCGAGCACGTGACGTACGACGGCACCTACACGCGGGCCGCCGATGCCGTCCTGCTGCCAGTGCCGGCTCGGCGGCCCGAGCTCATGGTCGGCTCCACCGGGGAGCGCGTGCTGCGCGCCGCCCTCCCCCACGTCGACGCGTGGAACGTGTGGTTCGACTGGTTCGGCAACACCCCCGACGGCTTCGCGGAGCAGGACCGGCGGATGGCGTCGATCGCCCGCGACGTCGGTCGCGATCCCTCCCAGATCTCCCGCAGCGCCACCGTCTCGGTCGCCCTCGACGACCAAGGCCCAGGCTCGCGACCGCACGCCGCGGGCGTCCCGGCGTTGCGCGGCACCACGGAGCAGATCGCCGCGCGGCTGCGCGAGTTCCACGACGCCGGGCTCGACGAGGCGATCCTCGTCGTCGACCCGATCACCGAGGACGCGATCCGCCACCTGGCCCCCGCCGTCCAGCTGTGTCAGGCCGGGTGAGCGCGTGCAGGCGGTGGTGCTCGCGGGCGGGGTCCGTAACGAGCGGGGTCAGGGCATCCGCAGGAACTTCGCCAGCGTCGGCAGCCGCTTCGGAGGTGGCGGAGCGACCGGGCTCTGCCACCACTTCGTCGTACCGGTCTCCCAGAAGGCGAAGACCGCAGCCGCGTCCTGGCGTAGCTCCGTCGTCGTGGCCAGCGCGGCCCCGCCGCGCAGGTGCCGCCAGCGGTCGCGGGTGGCCGCATCCCAGCCCTCGACGTCGACGAACTGCCCGGCCACGTAGGTCCAGGCCACGGCGAGCTGGACCGGCGTCTCCTCGGAGCAGTCGCGCAGGTAGAGCGTGATCGTGCGGGCCCCGATGTCGGCGGTCGCGAGGGTGCCGGTGCGCGGGCCGGCGGTGGCGACCGAGGCCTGCGGCAGCGCGCCGGGGTGCCAGAGCAGGGTGCGCGCCTGGCGGACGCGCTCGGCGGCGGAGGGGCAGCCGGTCCCCGTGGGGGATGGCGTGGGTCTCGCATCGGGAGCGGCGGCGTGGCCGCCCTTCGTGTGCCGGGGCTTCGCGGTCTGCTCGCTGTCGGACTTCGCCGTCGGCCGGCTCTCCGCCGTGGGGGTCGGCTTCGGTGTCCTGGTGGCCGGGGTCGGGCTCGCCGGGGCGGGGCTCGTCGCCGCCGCGCTCCGCGTGGCCGCCGGCGTGTCCTGCGGGGCCGACGCCGCCGTGTCCTTCTGGCCGGAGACCGCGCCGGCGACGGCGATGCCCATGATCGCCAGGAGGCTCGACGCGGCCAGGGCGATGACGGCGCGGCGCCGGCCGTTGCGCGAGAAGAGGGAGCCGCGCCGGGGCCGCTGCACCGGACGCGCGGGGCGGGACGGGCGTGCTTTCGGCGCGTTTCCCTTACCGGGCCCGCCCTTGGGGTGCGGACCCCGGGCATTGCGCGGCCGCCTGCGGTGTGCCATCGCGCCCCTGCCCCCCCACCGTCAGCCCGGCACCGACCGGTCTCATGGTGCCCCGGATCGCGCGCCTGCGTGGCGAGATGCCGCAGTTGCGTCCGCATTGGTGGCAATCCACGCAAGCCGGGCGCGTGGGCGGCGGTGCTCAGTCGATAATGCGTGGGTGCGTGATCTCAGGCCCGCTCGCGACTCGCTCGACCCGATCGAGACGGCGTCCGGCGACGAGCTGGCCGCGCTGCAGCTCGAGCGTCTGCAGCGGACGCTGCGCCACGCCTACGACAACGTCGCGTTCTACCGGCGGTCGTTCGACGCCGCCGGCGTGCTCCCCCGACGACTGCCGCTGCTCGCCGACCTGCGCCGGTTCCCGTTCACGACCAAGGACGACCTGCGGGACAACTACCCGTTCGGGATGTTCGCGGTGCCCCGCGAGCAGGTCGCCCGGGTGCACGCCTCGAGCGGTACGACGGGACGCCCCACCGTCGTCGGCTACACCGCCGGCGACCTCGACACCTGGGTCGACGCTCATGGCGCGCTCGATCCGCGCCGCCGGCGGCCGGCCCGGGATGAAGGTGCACGTCGCCTACGGCTACGGCCTGTTCACCGGCGGGCTCGGCGCGCACTACGGCGCGGAGCGCCTCGGCTGCACCGTGATCCCCGTCTCGGGCGGGATGACCGAGCGCCAGGTGCAGCTCATCCGCGACTTCGAGCCCGACGTCATCATGGTCACGCCGTCGTACATGCTGGCGATCGTCGACGAGATGGAGCGCGCAGGGCATCGACCCGGCAGCGACGTCGCTGCAGGTCGGCATCTTCGGGGCCGAGCCGTGGACCGAGGACATGCGCCGCGAGATCGAGCAGCGGCTCGACATGCACGCCGTCGACATCTACGGCCTGTCCGAGGTGATGGGGCCGGGCGTCGCGCAGGAGTGCGTCGAGACCAAGGACGGGCTGCACGTCTGGGAGGACCACTTCTACCCGGAGATCGTCGACCCGCTCGACCGACGAGCGTGCTGCCCGGACGGCGAGCACGGTGAGCTGGTCTTCACGTCGCTGACCAAGGAGGCGATGCCGGTCATCCGCTACCGCACCCGCGACCTGACCCGGCTGCTGCCCGGAACCGCGCGCACGATGCGCCGGATGGAGAAGGTCACCGGGCGCAGCGACGACATGATCATCCTGCGCGGGGTCAACCTCTTCCCGACGCAGGTCGAGGAGCTGCTGCTGCGGGTGCCGGGGCTGGCGCCGCACTTCCAGTGCGTGCTGTCGCGGCCGCACCGGCTCGACGAGCTGACGGTGCGCGTCGAGGCCCGACCGGACGCCGCCGGCGCGGCCGAGCGGCGAGCGCGCCGGCCGAGCGAGCTCGCCCGGCTGGTCAAGCACACGATCGGCGTCACCGTCGACGTCGACGTGGTCGAGCCGGGCGCGATCGAGCGCTCGATGGGCAAGGCGAAGCGCGTCGTCGACCTGCGCGCCTGACGCCCGCTTCCGCCCCCCTCCCTGCCCCCGCCCGCCCCCTGCCCCGCCCCCCACCCGCCGCGATCATGGAGAAGTGCTGGTTATCCGGGGCTCATAACCAGCATTCGCCCATGATCGCCGCAGGTTCGTCAGGCGGCGGAGCGGGCGAGCTCCTCCCGCACTCGCCGGATGATGTCCTGCGGGTTGCGGTAGTAGTCGTCCGCGCTCACCACGATCACCGTCCAGCCGAGAGCCCGGACGGCGTCGCGCCGCCGGTCGTCCTCGCGACGCTGCTTCCAGTGCCAGGCGCCGTCGTACTCGACGGCGACCCGGTGTTCGGGAAAGGCGAGGTCGAGGCGCGCGACGAAGCCGCCGCCGGCGTTGCGCACGACGAACTGCGGCTCGATGCCGGTGAAGCCGGCGAGCACGAGCAGCAGCCGCAGCCGGGTCTCCATCGGTGACTCGGCGCGGGCGTCGGCGTACTGCACCACCCGGGCGACCCGCGTGACCCAGCGGACGCCCGGATGTTCCTTCGCGAAGGCGGCGAGCGCGTCGAGCTCGAACAGCCGGGCGTGCGCGAGCGCGTCGGCGACGACGACCGCATCGACGAACGGCAACCAGCGGGCGCAGTCGAACGCGGTTCGCAGCGGGGTCGTGACGAGCCACCGACCGATCACCTGCACCTCGTCCCCGGCCAGCGCGAGCTGGCGGATCCTGACGCCGCGGCGCTGTTGCGGGACGACCGGCCCGGCGACGGCGGCATGGACGTCGACGTCGTCCTCGCGACGTACGTCGACGCCGTACTGGTCGACGGCCGACAACCCGCACAGCACCGCATCGACGGGCAGCACCAGCCGGGCCGCGGCCAGCCAGGTCGACCGGTCGAGCGGGAGATGCGCGGCGATCCACACGCCGCGGAACAGCCGCCGCCAGGCCGGTGTGCGGAGCCCGTTGCGGGTCACGCCGGCGGCGGCCGCGGTGCGGGCGGTGAACGGACCGCGGGTCAGGCTGTCGGGAACGTGAGACCGTCGCATCCGCGGAGACTGCCGCAGATCGCGGGCGGCCCGCACGCGCTGTCCACAGCCCCCGGCGCCCGTGTGCCGGCGATCATGGCGAAGCGCCGCCGATCATGGGCAAGTGCTGGTTATGAGGCCCGGATAACCAGCACTCCTCCATGATCGCGGAATGGGGTGGGGGGAGGTGGTGTGGGGGGTGGGTGTGCGGAGAGAGGGGGGTCAGGGGGCGGCGGACAGGCCGAGCTGCTCGATCGTCGCCTCGCGCATCTTGAACTTCTGGATCTTGCCGGTGACGGTCATCGGGAACTCGTCGACGAACACGACGTAGCGCGGCACCTTGAAGTGCGCGAGCTTGCCCCGGCAGAACTCGCGCAGCTCGTCCTCGGCGCAGCGTGGCGCCGTCGCTGACGCGGACCCAGGCGCACAGCTCCTCGCCGTACTTCTCGTCCGGCACGCCGACGACCTGGACGTCGGCGACGTCGGGATGCGTGTAGAGGAACTCCTCGATCTCGCGCGGGTAGACGTTCTCCCCGCCGCGGATGACCATGTCCTTGATCCGCCCGACGATGTTGAGGTAGCCGTCGGCGTCCATCGTCGCGAGGTCACCGGTGTGCATCCACCCGGCGCGCGTCGATCGGCCTCGGCGGTCTTGTCCGGCTCGTCCCAGTAGCCGAGCATCACCGAGTAGCCGCGGGTGCAGAACTCCCCCGGCCTCGCCGCGCGGCACGGCCAGCCCGGTGGCCGGGTCGACGACCTTCACCTCGACGTGCGGGTGCACGCGTGCCGACCGTCGACACCCGCCGCTCGAGGTCGTCGTCGACCCGCGTCTGGGTCGACACCGGCGAGGTCTCGGTCATGCCGTAGCAGATCGTCACCTCGGTGCATGCCCATGTCGGCGACGACCCGCTTCATCACCTCGACCGGGCACGGCGAGCCGGCCATGATCCCGGTGCGCAGCGACGACAGGTCGTACGACGGCGAAGTCGGGCAGGCCCGAGCTCGGCGATGAACATCGTCGGCACGCCGTACAGCGACGTGCAGCGCTCGTCCTGGACGGCCCGCAGCGTCGCGGCGGGGTCGAACGACGGCGCCGGGATCACCATGCACGCGCCGTGCGTGATCGCCGCCGAGGTTGCCCATCACCATGCCGAAGCAGTGGTAGAAGGGCACCGGGATGCAGACCCGGTCGGCCTCGGTGTAGCCGCACAGCTCGCCGACGAAGAACCCGTTGTTGAGGATGTTGTGGTGCGACAGCGTCGCGCCCTTGGGGAACCCGGTCGTGCCCGGACGTGTACTGGATGTTGATCGGGTCGTCGAAGCCGCAGCTCCGCCTCGCGGTCGTGCAGCCGGTGCGTCGGCGTCGAGTCGCCGCGCTCGACCAGCGTGTCCCACTCGCGGCGACCCGAGGTAGATCGTGCCTTCGAGCGCGGGCAGGCTCGCCGCGCACCTCGTCGACCATCGTCGACGTAGTCGACGAGCTCTTGAACTCCGCGCGCGCTGACCAGCAGCCGGCAGCCCGACTGGTCGAGCGCGTAGGCGAGCTCGTGCGATGCGGTAGGCCGGGTTGATGTTGACGAGGATCGCGCCGACCTTCGCGGTGGCGTACTGCACCAGCGTCCACTCCGCGCAGTTCGGCGCCCAGATGCCCGACCCGGTCGCCCTTGTCGAGCCCCGAGGTCGAGCAGCCCGAGCGCCAGCGTGTCGACGTCGGCGGTCGAGCTGCGCGTAGGTCCACCGCCGCCCGGTCGGCATGTCGACGAGCGCCTCCCGGTCACCGAACCGCGCGGTGACCCGGTCGAGACAGCCCCCGATCGTCTCCCCCAGCAGGGGGGTGGTCGACGTCCCGTGCGCATACGACATGCTCGCCTCCTCCGACGATCATGACGTTATCCGCAGGAAACGCCCGCGCCCACCCACCCGCTGCGGGAACGCGTCACGATCGGCGCGTGAGTGCCTGGAGCATCCGCGTCCGGCTGATCCGCACCCGCGCCAGGCCGGCCGCCATCGCGGCCGCCGCCAGCGCGAACAGCGCCGGCGCGACCGGCGACCGCCGGTCGTCCGCGGGCGAGGAGTCGCTCGCCTGCGCGAGCTGCGGCGAGCCGACGGTGGGCGTCCCCGTCGTGGCCCCCACGGCGGGCGCGAGCGGCGCCAGCAGCGGCGCCTGACCCGCACTGGGCGCGGCAGCGGAACCGAGGGCGGGGAAGTCCAGCGGCGGCAGGTCGGGCAGCGCGAGCACATGGCCGATCCGCGCCGACACGGCGGCGCTCTCGGCGGCGGTCATCGGCACGCCGTGCGTCGCCACCCGCCCCCCGAGCGAGCTCTGACCGGCCTTGACCGTCGGCAGGGACGCCGCGTTCACCGGCGAGTCGATCGCCGCGCCGGCCTTCGGCGCCGCCTTGGCGACGTCGGTCGGGGCCGGCGCGGATTCGGTGGTCGCCGTCTTTCCGGTCGAGGTGCCGACGTCGGTCGACCCGCCCGCCGTCGTCCCCGTCGTCCCGCTGCCGGTCGCGGTGCCACCGTCGGTGCCGTCCGCGGTGGCGGTCGGCGACGGGCTCGGGCTGTCCGAGGCGGTTGGCTGCGCGTTCGGGTCCGAGGTGTCCGTCGGCAGCACCGGGTCGGTCACCTCGCCGGGCAGCGGTAGCGGCGTCGGGGACACCGTCGGCAGCGGCACCGGGTCGGTGGGCGAGTCGAGCGAACCGGAGCCGGCGAGCGCCATGCCTCCGGCCAGCCCGCTGGCGCTTCCCGCGAGAGCGAGCACGACCGCCGCGCGGCCGACCTGTCGTCGGGTCGAGGTCATCGTCATCCGCTCCAATCCGTGGGCAGCCCCAGTCGCGACCGCCAGTGGGCGATCGCCGCGGTGGCCTGGTCGTAGAGGTGGTCGGCGTTCTTGCCCGCGGCACTGGCCGCGGCGATGAGAGAGGTACGACGGGCGCCGTGGGCGGTCGCGGCGGCGGACAGCTCGCTCGCGGCGGTGACGTAGCCCGCCATCGCGTCGTTCAACGTCGCGGCCGCGGGCTCGAGGAACTCCGGCGGTGAGAGCGCCGCGACCTGGCGCTGCAGCACCGTCAGCCGACGCTCCCAGCCCGCTGCCATCTGCTGCAGCTGCGCGTCCGGCTCCTTGCCCTCGGCGATGTCGGCGATGCCGGTGCGTGGCCCGAGAGCGACCACCTGCCCGGCGGACTGCACGAGCGGATGGACGGCGTCCTCCCAGGCCACCAGAGCCGACCGCTGCGCGGGGTCGACCCGCGGCGTCGAGCCGGAGCCGCCCTGCCCGGCGAGGACCGCGGCGCCGGCCAGTGCGGCGGTGCACACGAGCGCTCCGGCCACCACACCGAGGCGCAGGCTCCGGTTGGCCCGGGGCCGCAGCGACGTCAGCACAGCGGCACTCACGATGCGCCGGCCCCGGCGGTCTCGGGCGACGCCCCGGCCCCGGCGGTCTCGGGCGACGCAGCGGCGACGCCCTCCGTCGCCTCCTCGCCGAGGTAGGCGGCGAGCAGCTCGGGCCGGTCGAGCATCTCCCGCGCCTCGCCCTCGAGGACGACCGAGCCCTTGGCGAGCACGTAGGCGCGGTGGGAGTGCTGCAGTGCCATGTGCACGAACTGCTCGACCATCAGCACGGCGGTGCCGGTGGCGTTGATCGCGGTCAGGATCTCGAACAGCTGCGCCACGATCTTCGGCGCCAGCCCCAGCGACAGCTCGTCGACGACGAGGAGCTTCGGGTCGCACATCAGGGCCCGGGCGACGCCGAGCATCTGCTGCTCGCCGCCGGACAGCGTCCCCGCCGCCTGCTTCGACCGCTCGCGCAGGATCGGGAAGTGGTCCATGACCTCGTCGACCCGGTGCTTGAACGCCCGCTCACCCTTCTGCGTCCAGGCGCCCAGCCGCAGGTTCTCCATCACGCTCATGTCGGAGAACAGTGCGCGGCCCTCGGGCAGGTGCGAGACGCGGTGCTCGATGACCTTCCACGGCGGCTTGCCGTCGATCCGCTCACCGTCGAAGGTGATGGTGCCGCGGGTCGGCGAGAGCATGCCGGAGACGGCGCGCAGCGTGGTCGTCTTGCCCGCGCCGTTCGCACCGACGAGCGCGACCATCTCGCCGTCCCCGACGGTCAGGGTGATGCCGCGCAGCGCCTGCACCGGGCCGTAGTGGACGTCGACGTCGACGAGCTCGAGCATCAGCGCGCTCCCACGGTCTCGTTGTCGGGGTCGGTGACCTCGGCGTCGGCCGCATCCCCCGTGGACGCGGACGGCGCCGAGGTCGGCTTCGCCCGCTTGGCCCGCGGCTTGGCGGCCGCCTTGGCCCGCGGCTTGCGGGCCCGGCGGGCGGGTCGCGGCGCCTGCGCCGCGTCCGGCTCGGGCTGCGGGCCGATCGGCTCCGGATAGGGCTCGGCGACGACCTCCGCCTCGGGTTCCGGGGCCGGCTCCGGCACTGCCGGGGCGGAGGCAGGCGGCGGGGCGGGCGTGTCGCCGTCGTCGGCGCTGCCGAAGTACGCCGCCTTGACGGCCGGGTCGTTGCGGATGTCGGCGGCGTCGCCGTCGGCGATCATCTTGCCGCGGTCGAGCACGTAGATGTAGTCGCAGAGCGCGGTGACCATGCGCACGTCGTGCTCGATGAGCAGCAGCGAGATCCCGAGGGTCTGGCGCACCCACAGCAGCAGGTCGGACAGCCGGTCGGTCTCACTGTCGTCGAGGCCCGACGCCGGCTCGTCGAGCATCACGAACGGCGCGCCGGTGACCAGCGCCCGGGCGACCTCGACCAGCCGCAGCACCCCGAACGGCAGACCCGTCACCGGCTGGTCAGCGACATCGGAAAGGCCGAGCAGCTCGACGACCTGGGCCACCCGCTGCCGCGACGACTGCTCCCCTGAGATGGCCCGCCCGGTGGCGAACAGGTGCGCCCCGAAGCCGGACGGGTTGCGCGAGTGGGTGCCGACGAGCAGGTTGTCGAGGACGGTCAGTTCCGGGAAGAGCTGGATCAGCTGGAACGTTCGCCCCATGCCCGCCGCCGCCCGCTGATGCACCGGCAGCTTCGTCACGTCGGTGCCGAACAGCTTGACCAGCCCCTTCGTTGGCTGGTTGAGGCCGGATATCGCGTTGAACAGCGTCGTCTTCC
The DNA here is from genome assembly GCA_963835405.1 of uncultured Actinomycetota bacterium. GTDB lineage: Bacteria > Actinomycetota > Actinomycetes > JAFAQI01 > JAFAQI01 > CAWIFV01. The sequence goes on along the minus strand of CAWIFV010000014.1, from coordinate 145,770 downwards.
CCGCCCCGTTCGGGCCGATCAGGCCGACGATCTCGCCCTTGCCGAACCTCCAGGGTGGCGTTGTCGACCGCCGTGAGGCCGCCGAACTGCACGGTGATGTCATGGGCGCCGAGGATCGGTACCCGGTCGAACCGCGGCGGTAGGTCGACTTTCGTCGCCGTTCCCGGGACATAGGCGAGCTTGTTGACGCCGCCCGCTTGCGCTCGGCGAGCACCTCCTCGACGTCGTCCACGTCGACAGCGCGTCGGGCCTCCAGCGTCGGGGCGAGAGCGTCGGGTGGGAGTCCCGCGCGTCGTCCGCCCGTGACCCGACCCGTCCGTCGAAGGAGAGGGGGCTCGGTAGACGTCCGCCTCGGATCGGGCGGACGACGCGCGGGCGGCGCGAGCGATGCGGCGTCGCTCGCGCCGGTCGAGGATCCGCTGTCCGGCGGCAGCGGCGGTGCGGAGCACGAGGTGGTAAGCCCGGCCGTCGCCGATCCGACGCACCGGCGCGGGCGAGCCGCGGGGGCAGCCCGGCGAGCCCCGAGGGGAAGGCGAGGAGCACGACGGCGAGCAGCAGCGAGGAGACGATGTCGAGCAAACCGGCCAGGCCGAGACCTTGTAGAACAGCTGGCCGAGCAGAGCGAAGACGATGCCCGCCGATACCGTGCCGCCTAGGCTGTCGAGGCCCCCACGACGGCGATCGCGAGAAACAGCAGCGAGACCTGTGGCACGAACTGCTCGCGGACGCCACCTGGTTGTGCGTCATCAACAGGTTGCCGCCGACGCCGGCGAGGAAGCCGGCGACGGCGAAGGCCATCAGCTTGTAGGCCATGACCGGGATGCCGAGACTGGCGGCTGCGACCTCGCTCCCCTTGACGGCGAGCCAGGCACGGCCGGTCTTGGATCGGCGCAGATTGGCAGCGCCAGCAACGCCGCCGCGACCACGGCGAGCATCACGTAGTAGAACGTCGTCGCGTCGGTGAAGTCGAGGTAGGGGAAGGTGCCCTGGATGCCGAGCGCCTTCGTCTGGATCGACGACGATCCCACCGATCCCGGCGAGCCACGGCTGGGCGAACAGGTAGATCTGCGTCATCCACGCGAAGATCAGGGTCGCGACGGCGAGGTAGAGCCCGCGCACCCGCAGCGCGACGAGCCCCAGCAGCGCGGCAATCGAGGCAGTGATCAGCCCGACCACCGGCAGCGTCAGCGGGAACACCAGCCCGTCCCGCACGAGCACGCCGGTCAGGAAGGCGCCGATGCCGACGAAGCTGGCCTGCGCGAGCGAGATCTGACCGACCCAGCCGGTGAGGATGACGAGCGACAATGCGACGAGCGTGTAGGACAGTGCCTGTGTCGCCGTACCCAGCCAGGAGAACGGCGCGCCGAACACCCAGGTCACCGCCGCGACCGCGGCTAGCGCGACGGCGAGCGCTCGCAACCCGCGAGTCGAACCGCCGCCCTGCCGCGGCCCGGTCCCGCTTCGGCGGCGGTGCCGACACCGATCCCGCGAGCCCCGCCGCACGCACGTCGGAGGCCGCGAGCCGCTCGCCGCGCATCGCCATGACGACGAACGCGACGACGGTGAGGAGCAGCTGCGCGCTGCCGACCGAGGCGAAGAAGCCGCCGACGACCGGCGCCCCGGACAGTGCCGGCGCGAGGCCGACGGTGACGCCGACGACCAGCGACCCGAGCAGCGCCCCGGGCATCGAGCCGAGCCCGCCGATCAGCGCGGCGACGAACCCCGGCAGCGCCTGCAACGGGAAGTTGAACGGGTCGAGCGTCGTGACGGCGGAGAGCAGGATGCCGGCTACCGCAGCCAGCGCGCCACCGATCATCCACGCCACCTGGGTGGTGCGGTCGGGGTTGACGCCCATCAGCCCGGCGGCGAGCCGATTGGAGGCGGCGCCTCTCATCGCCAGACCCAGCCGGGTGAACTGGAACAGCGCGAACAGCGCGATGGTCAGCACGATCGAGGTGGCGATCAGGCCGAGCTGGCCGTAGCTGATCCCGGAACCGGAGAAGGCGATGGTCTTGTCCGGGAAGACCGCGGCGGCCGTACCGGCTCGCTGCCGAACAGCTTCGCGCTGAACGCGACCACGAGCCCGAACACCGCCACGGTGCCGACCGTCTGCGCGGTCTGCGACACGGTGCGCAGCCGGCGGACGAAGACGAACTCGACCGCCGCGCCGAGCAGCGCACCCGACGCGACGCCGGCGACGAGCGCGACCGGCATCGGGATGCCGTGGCCGCGCAGCTCGACCACCACGTACGCCGGGAACATGGCCATCACGCCGTGGGCGAGGTTGAGCACCCGGCTGGCGCGGTAGATCAGCACGATCCCGAGGGCGAACAGCGCGTACGCCGCCACCAGCGGGACCGCCAGGGCCAGCTGGGTGAAGAAGAACGTGACCGACATCAGCGAGGCCTCAGCCGAAGTCCTGGCCGAGCCAGGGATCCTTGGTGTATGGCGTCGACGAGTTGCCACCCGGAGAAGCCGTTCAGCGACTTCATCTTGAACCCTTGGGCACCGGCGATCGCCCAGTGATTGCCCGCCGACCAGGACTCCGGCGCGGCGGAGAGCCCGGTGTCGAGGCTCATCGAGTCGAGCGCGGCCTTCAGCGCATCGCGGGTAAGGTTGCCCCCCGACCTTCTTGATCGCTTCGACGAGCAATTGCATGCCGAGGTAGGAGCCTTCGGTGAACTGGTTGAACTGGTCCGCCGACTGGTTCTGGCTGCGCAGGTCGCTGACGTACTGCTTCACCCCGGCCGTACTGGCGTACTGCTCGAGCGGAGGGTTGTAGCCGGTCCAGACCTGCATGTTGTTGCATCTGTCACCGCAGGTCTTCCCGAACGAGTAGGTGAACAGCGGCTGCGCCAAGCCGACTCCGCGCGAATCGCTGACCTTCGGGGCGCCCGGCGTTGCCATCCATTGCTCGGCGGTGTCCGGCTCGAGAAGGAGCACGAGGAAGTCGCAGGCGTTGTCGCCCTTGCACGCGTTGTTGATGATCGAGACCTGGTTGCCGTACTGCCCGGTGCCGGCCGAGACACCGCAGTAGTGCGAGCCGGAGCCGCAGGACGAGCTGTCCGAGCCGGGGATCTTCTTGCCGCCGGACAGCCGCTCGTAGGCGTGCTCGAACGCCTTCGCACCCTCGACGCCGAACTTGTAGCCGTTGTCGAAGACGATGGCTGGGTTGCGGGCGCCGTGGTCCCACGCGTTCTTCATCATCACGTGCAGCATCGTGACGGTCGCCGAGGCCACCGGCCAGATGTAGGGGTCCTTGTACTGCCTGGCCTCCAGGCCGTTCGTGCCGACGACGGGCACGCCGTGCTCTCGAAGGTGTGAGCCTGGCTCGCCGCGTTCACACCCTCCGACGACGGGCCGACCGCGATCGCGAACACCTTCTCCTCGTTGATGAGGTTGTCCAGGTCACCTCGGCCGCGCTGCGGATCCCAGGCGTCGTCGTGATACTTGATCGTCAGCCGACGGCCGCAGACGCCGCCCGAAGCGTTGACCCGGTTCTTGTAGGCCTCCATGGCCTGGCGCGCGTCGCCGAGGAATGCCTTGGCGATGCCCGACTCGGCGACGGTCGTGCCGAGCAGGATCGGTTGGCGGTGACGCCTGGCGCGGTCGCCCCACCGGCGCCGCAGGGTCCGCTGCCGCCGCCCGCACCGCCGCTGCCCGCGCCGGACGAGCCGCCGGACGAGCCGCCAGCGGTGGACCCTCCGGAAGACCCGCTCACACCCGCGCTGCCGGCGGTACCGGCGGTGCCTCCGGCCGTCCGGCTCGCCGTCGCCGCTGAGCCTCCGGTCGTGATGACGTGCTGCTTGCCGCTCGTGTCGGTCGCGATGACGGTGCCGTCGGACTGCGTCGTCAACGTCGTGCCGTCATCGAGCGTCTTCGTCTCACCGGCCGCCGGCGCCTCGATGGTCCCGCCGCCTTCTGCCGGCAGCAGGATGCCGCCGCCGGACGACGCCTGCGGGCTGCTCGACGACGCCACCGGCGACGAGCCGTTCGGGTTGATGGCGACGAACGCCAGCACCGTCGCGGCAGCGCCGATGGCGAAGCCACTCAGAGCCGAGGCGAGGTTGAAGTTGCCGGTGTTGATCTGGGCGGTAGGCACGATCATGCCCCTTCGGTTGCGTTGAGGAGTTGACGCCGGCGGACCCAGAGGTAGGCGGGCATGCCGAGGACGAGCCAGACGAACAGCAGCAGCACGGCCTGTTGGGGGAGTGGGTCAGCAGCCGGGCAAGCTGTGCCGGTAGGTCAGCCACTCGCGACGGCAGCCCAGCGACGAGCGGCGACCGGTCGGCGGGGCTCGCTGCTGACCACCGGGGGGACGGCTCTCGGTATGAGAACGAGGCAGGTACGATTCGCCGGAGGGCGCCGCCCACGATCTCGGTCCTGGGGCTGCACCGCTGGGCTGCCGGGGATGCGACCGTTCGGCGGGACCTCCCCTCGCCCCGGGGGTCCCGTCGACGAACGCCAGCGTCGCGGCCTGGCCAGGGTCGGTCAGGCTGAATGGCACGGCGTCGCTGGTGAGGAAGCCCTTCGGTGCAGCCGTCTGCGACATGGTGTAGTCGCCGAGCGGCACCCGGTCGAAGCCGCATCCACCGGACTTGCCGGTCGCGCAGGTGGCCACCGGCGTCCCCAAGGTCTTCGAGCCGGCGTAGAGGGCGAACCTGCCGCCGGGCAGCGGCGACTGGTCGACCGCGCTGGCCAGCGTGACGTGGACGGAGCCGATCGCCTCCAGGTTGACGAAGACCGCCACGTAGTCCTGGCCCGCATCGAGGGTTAGCGGGTAGTCGTCAGCCGCGGCGTAACCCGGCGGCGCCTTTGTCTGGGAGACCGTATACGTCCCGGGCTCGAGATCTGCGAACACACAGTTGCCAATGCCGTCCGCGCCGGTGGTGCAGGTCAGGCTGGTCGGCACTTCGGCAGACGTGCCCCCGCTCGGGCTGGCGCCGGTCGACGGACTGGCGGTCGCAGTCGGTGAGGCACTGGGCGAGTCGCTCGGCGTCGGACTCGGAAGGTCGCTCGGCGACTCGCTCGGCGTCGAGCTCGGTGAGGCACTGGGCGAGTCGCTCGGCGTCGAGCTCGGTGAGGCACTGGGCGAGTCGCTCGGCGTCGGGCTCGGCGAGTCCTCCGCCGCGCCGTCGACAGCCGGCAGGTCGGCGACGGAGCCGGCTGCACGAGTGATGGTGAACTCGCCTCCGGCGAGTGGAACCGGCGGCGTCGAGCCGTCGACGAGTGCCAGTGCCAGCCCCGGGTTCGGCAGGTCGGGCAGCGGCGGTGGTGGGAGTCCGATCGCGTCGTGCGACTCCACGTGCACCCCGGCGAGGGAGAGAACGACGCGAGACGGCTGGTCCTGGTCGCCGATGACGATGATCTGCAGGCCCGGCACCTCGACGCTGTTGTCGGCATTGGTGAAGTAGTCGTTCCAGTACTGGTACTTGCTCTTGATGACCTCAGCCTGGGCACCGCCGGGCGTCGCGCGAGCGGCCGGATCCGGATCGGGCATGAGGAAGAGGACGGGTGACGGCGACTGCGCAGACACCGCGTCCGTCAGTTGCCGGGGGTCGCATGCAGTCTCGTCGGCCCCGGCGAAGCCGCACGAGAACACAGGCTTCCCGGAAGGGTCTCGGACGACAACGTTGCGCACCTTCCGCTCGAACGTCGACAAGGCGGTGCCAGGGTGCCCTGCGGCAGCAGAGGTCGCTTCGGCGGTGACCTCGCCGATTGTCACTGTCGGGCCGCCCGGCACGGCAAGGCTGATGTCCCGAGCGACGGCTTTCGCCGCCGTCAGGGCTTCATTGTCCTCCGTGTGGGACACGACGGTCGCGGCGCCGGCATAGGCGACCTGAACCGGCGAAGCCTGCACGGCGGGATCCGACTGGGCAGAGGCGCCTTCAGGACCGGCAAGGAGGTCGGAGGCGGCCGCAGCGCTCGTCTGCTGGGCCTCGTGGTCGCAACTGGTGGAGGCGCCCGGGCCACTGCCGTTCCCAGCGTCCCCACCGAAGTCTGTGCAGTTCGCCGGAGCGATCTGCGAGGACGAGTCGGGAGGTGATGGTCCACCGTCCGGCGCCTGCGGGGGCTCACCACCGGTGCTGGGTTGGATGAACCGGTTCCAGAGGTCGACGCTGGGGTTGTACGAAGACAGCGCCTTGCCATCCGCATCGGTTGCCTCGTCCATCGACATGGTGGTGGCGTCGGCGCTGGCCGCGGAGTTCGACATCTCGCTGTGCTTCACGTGTCCGAACGTGAACGTTCGATCGCCGTCGGAGGTGTTGGGCACGAGTGCGTCACACGGGACGTGGTGGCCGTTGGCGTCCGCTCCGTTGTCGTTGACGTTGGCGCACTGGTTGTTCTCGGCGTTGGCGGGCGAGAGTCTGTCGTACTGGGAGCTGAAAAGCGGCATGGAGTGCAGCCCGCCGACAAGAATCGACTTGATCCCGTAACCCGACGCGAAGGAACCGTACGTGACCGGTGTCTCGTCGGTGACCGGGATGTCATGGGTCTGCGCATCGGGATCGTCAGGGATCTCCGGGGGAGGCGGTGGGCGGGTGTCCCGGTAGACCGCGACGACATCATCGGCCGGATAAGGCGTGGTGCCGTCCGCATGCGCGAACGTCCCGCCGCCGGGGCTCAGGAAGATCTGGTGGCTGCCGGGATCAACGATCGGGAAGATGCCGCTGCTCGCCGCGGCCAAGTCACCCAGCGACAGCTTGGCCCCTTGCGGGACGGGCACCTGGGTGAACTCGGAGGCGATCACGTTCGACGTCGGGTAGTAGATGTAGGCCCGGCCCGTCGACGGGTCGTTCGCGACACCCCAGAGGTTCTGGTTGGCGGACTCGTCCCCGTTTGCCGGAACGACGAACGGCATGCTGCCGGTCCAGACCCGGTGCTTGGCATCGAACACGTAGAGCTTGTTGAGCTCGCCCTGACCTGAGATGGCGAACTCCAGGATCGAGTGCACGGGGTCGCCCCCACTGATCGAGAACTTCGTGTTCGCGCCGTACGGGTAGAAGCTGTCGCTGAACCCGGTCGCGCTTGCCGGCAGATCGTCGCCTTCGCCGTCCGGTGCTGCCAGGTCAACGACCATCGCGCCCGAAGGCGCGAAGCGAGCACCCGTCGCCCCGGCTTCGTCCAGCCCGCGGCACCCGAAGTAGACGAACTGGCCCTCTGGATCGACCCCGAGGTATTCGCGCGTCGCCCCGGAATGGTTCTTCGACCAGGACATCAAGCTCGCGCACTCCGGGACGTCATGGCGCCACAAGGTCGCGTCGCCCTCCCCGGCCGCGAGTTGCTCCTCGTCGAAGGCAGCCAACGTCAACGAGTGGGCCACCCCCCAGTCGTTGAAGCTCGCCCCCGCCTGGCTGGTGTCCTCGTAAAGCAACGCCATGAGGACGTGCCGCCCGGCGGGGGTTGCCGACGGCGCCAGCGCCACCACATCCGTGCCGGCTGCCCAGCTGGGCAGCGTGACCGCGCTGACGGACTCCTCTGCCGCCAGGTCGAGCGTCTCGATCTGTGGGGAGGTGCCGTTGGCGTTGCAGCTTGCGGCCACCAGCCCGCACGTCCCCTGCGTGGAGACCTGTGTCCCGATGTAGGCCCGGTCGGTCGCGGCGTCGACAGCAGTAGTCGCCGACCTCGGCACGACGCTTGCGATGGCTCCGACCTGCTTCAACGAGGTGGTGTCGACGAGAAGTGCTGCTCTTGCCAGCGGGTCGTACAGGACGACCGCACCTAGTCCATCGTCAGCGCCGACCAGGAGGAGATCGCCGACGCCCGGCTGGGTTCCGTCGGGAAGTGTGAGTTCGCTGTTGTGGATGAAGCCGACGAAGTCGAGTCCTCCCGCCGCATCGTCGGCGGACGCCACCAGGACGCGGGCGGCGAGTACCGCAGGCAGCACCAGTGCCGTAGCCGCAATGGCAGCGATGAACCGGCTCCGTGCAATTGCGTGCATCGCCCGCTCCTCATCCGTCGTTCGCTGGTCGTTGGCCTGTGGTGCTGCGGCCGCGAGCTCGCCGCAGCCGGTCTGGCCGTACCGGGGGCGACGGCGGATGCCGCCGCCCCCGGCGGGCCGGGGCGCCTAGATCTCGGTGATCGCCGCAGTGGAGCCGGTGTTGATGTCTGCATGCGTCGTGTCGCCAGAACCGCCGGCGCACACACCGTCCTTGGGCACGAAGATCAGGTGGCCGTGGAAGGTGAACGTGCGCCCACCGGAGTTGATGGTGCCGTTGACCGCGACGTTGGCCCCCACGCGAGCACTGGTCGACGAGTCGAGTGAGCCGGTGAGCGAGCCCAGGGGGCCGGAGCCCGTGAGGCCGGCCCGGATGGACGTCGCCCCTGCGCATGTCTCATTCGTGGAACCGGTCGTCCCGGCCACTGTGTTGACCGTCCACGCACCGTTGGCAGCGGCGTCCGACGAGGTGCAGTTGATGCTGACCGAGTTGAAGGTGAAGGTATTGCTGTTGCTCGGGGTCAGGTTGATGCCGCTGCTGGTGACGGATCCCGTCACGGTGCAGACGCCGGCATTGGTCGCGGCGTTGGCACTGAGGGCTCCGACCGTTCCGCCGGCGACCATGACCGCACCCGCGGCCAGAGCGATGATCTTGCGTGCGAACACGTGGTTCTCCTTCGGTTCAAGAAATGTCTGTTTTGGGGTTTGGATCTGGTCCGAACTGCCGATGTAGGTGGCGCACCCCCCTTTCGCGGGTCAGACGCTGGAATGGCTGGCAGACTGGAGGGGCACCACCTCCCCCTTCACCTCAGGCGTGGGGACGGGGGACACCCGCTCCGGCCGACGAGAGTCGGCCGGAGCGGTCATGTCGAAGCGGCACCCGGGTGGGTGGACGCCACCTCGACCTCGCCGCCGACTGCGTGCAACCAGCCGCGCGACTCTCGGACTGCGGCGTGGAGCCCGGAGCCGGTGGGCTCGGGCGACACGTCCAGCAGCTGCTCGGTGCGAAGGGTCGCGGCGATGACCCTGCCGCGGACCTCCAGATGGATCGAGGCCGCCGGCACCCTGGCGTCGCGCAGCAGCACGAGCAGCCGCCGCGTCGCGCGCAACAGCGCGACCTGCACGGCCGGCTCCAGGATCGGCAGCCGGCCGGCCTGCCGGACGACGACCTCCGGCCCACCGTGGGCGAACATCTGGTCGGTGAGCGCCACCAGCGCGGCCCGCAACCGCGGGTTCCGACCGGTGGGCGCCAACGCGGTGGCCGCGTCCCGGACGAGCCGGCGGGCCTGGTCGGCGATGACCCGGCAGGCCGCGACCATCCGCGGCTCGTGCGCGGCCGGGCTCTTGAGGTGGTCCTGGAGGAGCGCGAGCACTTTCCCGGCCTCGCGGTAGCAGCGCTCGGCCACCGCGGCGCGGGCCTCGCTTTCGGCCGTGGCGCGCTCGAGCTCGGCGCGGGCGTGGTGGGCGAGGTCGGCGGCCACCGCCCCGCCGACCAGCCGCGCCGCGACCTCGATGCGCTCGTCGTCGAGCTGCCGGTCGGGGGGCAGCCGGACGAGCAGCGCGGCGGCCGGCCGGTCGTCGACGACGACCGCCACCGCGGTCTCGGAGCCGGCGGCGGCCGGCTTCGGGGCGCGAGCGGTCCGCCGCCACCGGGTGAGCACCCGCGCGGCGGCTCCGGTCGCGGCGGGCAGCCCGGTCGCGCGGGCGATGCCGCGGTCGGCGACCACTCGCGTCAGCTGCACGTCGGCCGCGGCGAGCAGCCGCCGGGCGAGCTCGACCGCCGTCGCCGACCTCGTGCCGTCGTCGGCGCGGTCGACCGTGCCGCGCGCGGCCGCGTGGAACCAGTCGCGCTCCCCCGTCACCCGCAGCGTGCGCAGCGCGAGGCCGGAAATGTCGGCAAGGAGCGCAAGCTCTTCGGCGACGGCCACCGGCAGCGGGGCCGGCACCGGAAGCACCGCGAGGGCGGTCAGCCGGCCCTCGGACGGGACCGGGACGACGACGTACCGCGACGCACCGACGGTGACCCCGACGGGTCGCCGTACCGGTGAGTCCCAGGCGTCACGGCAGGTGGTGAGCAGCTCGGCCGGGACCGCGGTCATCGGATAGCGCCCCGGCTCGGGCAGCCCGACGCCGCGCACGGCGACAACCTCGGCGGTGTCGTCGTCGAGCAGGGCGAGCAGGCCGTGGCTCACCTTGACCGTCTCGAGCATCGCCCCGAGCGCGTGCTCGGCGACCGCCCGGGGCGTGCGCGCGGCACGGATGGCGGCGAACGCGGCGGCAACCCGCTCGACGCGGTTGGCGGCGGTGCTGTGCCGCAGCCGGGTGACGGCGACGCCGGCGAGGGCGGCCATGCCCTCGAGCAGGGCCAGGTGCGTGGGGGTGACCGCGGCGGAGGCGCTGGGCCGCTCGACGACGAGGACGCCGCCGGGCTCGTCGTCGACCGACAGCGGGGCGATCGCCAGGCTGGCGAGGGAGAACGCGCGCTGCCACGACGTGGGCACCAGCGGCGAGGACTGCGCGTCGTCGATGACGATCGCCCGGCCCGCGGCGAGGGCCTCGCGCGCGCCGGCGAGGTCGTCGAGCGCGATCGGCGGCATCTGGCGGAACCGCTGGAACAGCCCCTCGTCCTGCTGGCGGGCCACCGCGACGGCCGGGCTCAACCGGCCGTGGTCGTCGAGCAGGAGCACCGAGACGCGGTCGGCATCGAGGCTGCGGCGGACGCCGCTGGCCAGGTCCGCGAGCAGCGAGTCGACGTCGACGCCGTGCCCGAGCGCGACCGCCATGCCGCTGAGGACCGCCAGGGCGTGGTCGGACCCGCCCACGACCGGAGACTCCTCCGGTGCGAGGGAAACGGGTGCGGATCTGGCCACGGTCGCGGTGCTCCGTCCGGCGGAAAGGGACCCTTCACCGATAAGACCCGCGACATGGCAAAAGCGTCACACCCCCGCGTCTCGGACCCCGCCGTGACCGGGCGGCCAGGCCGGTCGTTGTGACGGTTGCGGGCCCTCGCGGGTCTTATGGACGACCGCCCCACCCAGAAGGAGCATCCATGACGAAGATCCGTGACCTCCGCCTGCTCGTCGGCGCCGCCGCACTGGCCACGGCCGGCTCCGCGGCAGGCGTCGTGATCGTGGCGACGATGTCGTCGTCGGCCGACGTTCGAGCGACTAACCAGCTCTGCTACGGCGTGAGCGTGTCAGGCACGGTCAACAGGGACGTGGGTCCTGTCTGCAGAGACACCAACTTGCCCGTGCTCTGCGCAACACCGCACTTCGACAACGCTCTCATCACGGTCGACGCCATAGCCTGCATCGTCGACTAGCCAGCGTCAGGGGCAGTCCGCGCCGACGCTGTCACAGGCCGGCGTCAGCATGTCGTCGTACTGCTGCAGATTCACCGCAATGTGGTTCTTGCCCGCCAGCGGCAGGGTCACGGTGACGTCGACGGTCGCGGTCGCTCCGGACTGCGTGGGGTTCTTGCTGACGGCAACTTGGTGCGTCGCCGGGACGGCCGGAGTGGTGACGCTCGGGAGCCGCCGAGCCGAGGGGTTCGACCCGTCGGCCAGCGACCCGCGGGCCACCCGCCGGGCGTCCCTGTGACGTTGCTCGTGACGGACGGCCGCCGCCTCGCGGACGGACGCCGAGCTCGTGTGCACGAGCGGCCGGGTGCTGGCGTCGGCCTGGTCCGGGGCGAGGGCCAGGTGGGAGAAGCCCAGCGTTGCGGCGATCATCGACGTCGCCACCGCCGAGGCGCCCAGGGTGCCGGCGGTGGTCGTCGTACCGGTGGTGCCGGCGGAGCCCGTCGTACGGCGGGACGCGGAACCGGCGGCGCGCAACCGGCGCAGCACGGCCCCGAGCAGGGCGAGCGGCGCGAGCGCGAGCCGGCCGCCGAGACCGAGGAACTGTTCGGCGAGCCGGGTCCGCATCCGGCAGACGTGCATCCTGGCGGCGCCCGGCTTGAGCCCGAGCCGACGGCCGGCGTCGGCCGTGCTGAGCCCTTCCTCGACGAGCAGGCGCAGGAACTGGCGTTGCAACGGCGTCAGGCCGCGCATCGCGCGGCCGAGCAGGCGGAGGTGGTCGGTGGCCTCGACCTGCTCATCGAGGTCGGGCGCGCTGTCATGGACCGAGTCGCAGACCCGCAGTCCGACGGCGCGGGTGCGGGCTTCGTCGCGGATGTTGTTGCGGGCGAGGTTGCGCGCGGTCACCGCGAGCCACGGCCACGGGTTGCGCATCCGCCCGACCTCGCTCCAGTGCGCGAGCGCCCGGCAGAAGGCGTCCTGCACGACCGACTCGACGTCGACGTCGCGGAACGACATGCCGACGTAGGCGACGAGGGGACGCCGGTAGCGCGCGTAGAAGTCGCCGTAACCGGCATCGTCGGGTCGCCCGACCGACTCGTCGGCGGGCGTGCGGGCGAACGGCAGCACTGTCATGGTCGTGAGCTCCTGGGACGACGCTGACCGTGATGGTGAGGGCAGCCGGGCCGCTCGACAAGGCACCTCGTGGACGTATGTCCGGTTTTATCGATATTCGAGCCATCCGCAGCGCGGTGTGACGCTTTGCAGGGGTGTCGGGTCTAACAGTCGTGAGCACGTCGGAGGAGCCGGACGCAGCGCACGGCTGGCTGCTGTCCGCCGGTGAGGTGGCGCGGGTGTTCGGCGTCCGGACACAGACGGTGAGCCGGTGGGCCGACACCGGCCGGCTCCCGTCGGTGCGCACCGAGGGCGGGCATCGCCGGTTCCGGCCAGCCGACGTGGAGGAGCTCCGGCAGCAGATCCGCGGCACCGGCTTCCCCGGGGCCCCGCCGCCTCCCCCCTCGACCGACCTTTGAACGTCGATCCGGACACTCCACCCGTGGGGTGTCCGGATCGAGGTTCAAGGTTCCGGGAAAGGGAGCGATCTAGGTCGCGATGCGGAAGTGCCGGTGACCGGGCAACATGAGCCGGACGTCATGACCGTTCTTGCCGCTGGACCGTAGGGCGAGGTGCTTCGCCGTTCGATGCCGAAGCACGAACGTCAGCGCGAAGGTCCGGTTGCGGTGGATGCGGCCCTTCCCGACGACGTGGCCGTGCCGGCGGACCGTGATGTGCTCGCGGCCGATGTGCACCATCGACTGGCCGGTGATCCGGTAGACGAAGTGGTGACGGTGGTGGCGGAGCAGCGCGATCGAGCAGTGCCGGCCGGTCTTGTGGTGGCAGCGGCCGCCGTCGTTGTCGATGCGCAGGATCTGGTGGACCTTGATGTGTGCGGCGTCGCTGGTGTGGCCGTCGGCGTGGGCCCGTACCGCCGTGTTGAGCCGGACGCCGCCGGGCAGGTCGAGGTGCCAGTGACCGGTGTCCGAGGCGGTCGTGGTGCCCAGGTCGTAGCGGCCGTGGCGGTGGTCGCGGCCGGTGACGCTGACCATGCTCTGCGCGGGAGCGGTCCCCTTGATCCGGACCGGGTGCCCCGGCTTGTTGTCGGTCTTCACCTCGGTCGTCTGGACGGCCAGGCTGTCCCCACCAGTGGTGGGGGTGCAGTCGCTCGGTGACGGCGAGGGTGAGCCCGTCTCGCTCGGTGACGGCGAGGGTGACGAGCTCTCCGACGTCGAGGCGCTCGGCGAGGCCGAGTCGGTCGGCGTCGCGGACTCCGAGCCGGTCGGCAGTGGCAACGGCAGGCCGCCGCTCGAGGACGACGTTGAGGGGCTCGGGGAGCTCGAGGACGACGTGGACGCGCTCGGTGAACCCGAGCTCGAGGTTGACGTGGACGCGCTCGGGGAGCCCGAGGAGGACGTGGACGCGCTCGGGGAACCCGAGCTCGAGGTTGACGTGGACGCGCTCGGGGAGCCCGAGGACGACGTTGACGCGCTCGGCGACTCGGACGGGCTCGCCGTCGCCGTCTCGCTCGGTGTCGGGCTGACACTGTCGCCGGGGCTGGGGCTGGGGCTGGCCGTCGGGCAGGCCTCGCCGGTGAGCGCGGTGGTCGCCGTCACGGCGGACGCGGCGCGGACAGCGAGGAAGCTGCCCAGGAGCACGAGCGGCAGCACGAAGCCGATCAGCCGGTAGGCCGTCGTCCGAGTGAGCATGGACTGTCCCTTCGTCAACCCCCGATGGCGTACTCCCCCGGACCTGTCTGCGCCTGACGCCGCTACGGCGACGCCAGGCGCTGGCAGGTCGGCCGCATCACGTACGCCGGATCCTCAGGCGGTGCGAGTGACCGGCGACGTTGCCCTTGGTCTTGCCGATGCGGACCTTGAGGTGCCAGACCCCCTTGCCCAGCGGCACCTTGAACCGATAGTGGGACCTGCGGTTGAGGGTCGTGGTGAACCGCTTCTTGGATCCGTCCTTGGCGACCGCGACCAGCTTCACGGTCTTGCCGTGCTTGTTCGGGCGGACCTTGCCCTTGAGCACCAGCCGGTGACCCGTGCGGGACGTCGAGCCGGCCGGCGAGTGGAGCGTCACCCTGGGTGCGACCTTCGTCCGCACGATCTCCGACAAGGTCTCTGCATAGGTGTCGTCACCAGCGAACCCGGCGACGTACTTCGCGTTGTGCTTCGGCTTGCCCTTCAGATGCCAGTGACCGGTGCTGCTCGTGGGGACGACGCCCAGGACGGAGATGCGACCGACGGAGCCCTGGAGCACCACGACCTGCGCTTCCGGGATCGCGGCGCCGTCGGCGTCCGTCAGCGCCCCGTGAAGCTTCAGCGCCTGGCCGAACACGATCCGGCCGTCGCTGGCATGGAGCGTCAGCTTGGTCGGGGTGAGCGGGACGGTGACGGTCAGGCACTTCGCGCACGTCGCCGCACCCTTGTTCGTGTCCGCGTTGGTGACGGTGACGTCGATCTTGCCGGCCGTCGTTCGCGTGACCTCGATCGGCATCGTGATGCCGGTGCCACCCTCGTTGACCGTCGCCGTCTGGCCGTCCGGGACCGCTACGCCGGAGTCGTCCGGGAACGAGACCTCCGCGCCCGGGGAGAAGCCGGTGCCGGTGATCGACAGTGTGCCGGCATAGCCGGAGTCGACCGATGTCGGCGCGATCGACGCGATCGTGGGGCCGGCCCCGATGGCGAGGTCGTGGGTGCCGACGCCCTTGTCAGGGTTCGTCGCGGTCACCACGACCGTCGCAGGCGCGGCCGGGTCGACCTTCACCGGGACCGTGATCGACGTGCTCGTGACCTCCGGGTCCCCGGTTGCGGTGACGCCGGTGCCGAAGGTCACGACCGTCCCGGGATCGGTGTCGGTCGGCGTGACGAAATCCGTGCCGTTGATGGTCAGCGGTGTCGCCGCACCGCGACCCAGGGTCGGCGGGTCCAGGTCAGTGATCTTCGGGGCGGGGGTCGCGGTGAGACAGGGTTTCGAGCACGTGGCCTTGTTGCTGCCGGCGCCGTTCGGTTCGGCGCCCGGGTTCTGCACCGTCACCGCCGTGCCCTCGCCCGTGCCGGTCTTGGCGTCCGGATCGATGTGGACGGGCACCTTCAGCTCTGTCGGCACGCCGGAGTAGTCGACCGGGCCTGTCGGTGAGTAGTCGTCGGTGTTCCCGAACGTGACGACGGCGCCCTTCGTGAAGCCGCTACCCGGGATGGTCAGCGTGAAGTCGGCGCCCTGTCCCGCCGACGACGGAGAGACGCCGCCCGGGGTAGTCGACGGCTGCAACGACGGGTCGATGACGAAGTGGCACGTGCAGCTGCCCGTGTCGGTGCCGTTGAACAGCTGCACCTGGTACTCGCCCGCAGCAGCTGCAGCGAGGTTCACCGTGCCGGTCCACTTGGTCGCCGACGTCGAGCTGCTGCTGGTAGGCCTCCCGATGATCTCGAGCGCCGGCACGTTTTCTGGGTCGTTGTCGGCATCCGGCAACCGGGTCAGCTTGAGCCGGGTGTCGCCAGTGGTGATGCCGGCGCCCTTCACCGTGATGGGAACCGCGGTGTTCGTGAGGGCGTTCGTCACTGGGCTGGTGGTCGTCGTTATCTCGGAGATGCTGAACTTGTCGATGGTGAGGAAGTCGCTCTTGGTGACGGATCCGTCGTCAGGGTTCGCGAACGTGAGGTCGATCTGTCCCGTCGGCGCCGTTGGTCCGACGGTGACCGCGATCGTGCCCTTCGTCGCCCCGCCGCTCTGGCTGAACGTCCCGAAATCGATCCAGTCCGCGTCCGGCGCCTCGACCTGCATTCCCGGCTGCAGGTTGGCACCATTGATGGTCAGCGAGGTCGTCGAGCCGCGCCCCACGTCCGCCGGGTCGATGCTCGTCACGCTGGGCGCCTCGGCGACCGTGAGCGGGCTGGCCGGAGTCGTCGTACCCGAGTAGTCGCTGCGGCCGAAGTCGGCGGCGTCCGCGACGCTGACCCCGGTTGCTCCGAGCGGGGCGTCGGAATGCACCTTGACCGGGACGGTGATGGTGCCGGCCGTCACGTCGACGGACTCGACGTCGGTGACGTCGATCTTGGATGCGGCCGGGAACGAGATGGTGGTCGTCGCGGTCAGGTTCGTGACGGTGAAGACGAGATCCGTCTGCGCGCCCCGGCCGATTGTTCGTGCGGTGGAGCCGTCGACCGCGGTGATGGCCGGCGCGGGCTTGACCGAGAACGGGCTGGTGGCGTGACCGCCGGTACGCTGGTCGGTGAGAGACAGCGTCCAATCACCGGTGTCTGCGTCGGTCGCGGCGCTCATGCCGACCTTGATGACGGTGATGGCGGGGTGGACCGGATCGGCCTTGATGTCTTCCACCGTCGGCAGGACCCCGTCGACGTCCGCATCCGGGTCCTGGCTGGTGTCCAGGATGCGGACATCCGCATCGTCCGTGCTGACCGCGACGCCGTTGCGGACCGTCGGGAAGTTCCGCGCCCGGATCTCGACCGGAGCAGGCGTACCGTCCGGCCCTGCGCCCTGCCCGACAGCCGGGGGATTGACCGCTGTGATCGACGGCGCGGCGACGACCTGGAACGTATATGCCGTCGCGTCGAAGGGGGACGACTTCTTCGCCGGGTCGGTAGCCCACGGATGCGTGACGACGAGGTTGTACTTCCCGGGGCCGACGCCGCTCAGGTCGAACGTCCCGCTGAGCGTGTCAACGCCGCCGTTGCTCTCGGTGATCGCATAGTCGTCACCGACGGGGAGCCCGCTGACGTTCGGGTTCTTGCCGTCAAAGGACACGAGGTCGATCTGGTCACCGGTCGCGAAGTCGGTCCCCTTCACGACCAGGTTCTGTCCGGTGTCCGCAGCCGCCAGGCCCGGGGTGACCGTGGCCTGGCCCGGCCCGGGACCGTCCATCGTGACGAGGTCCGCGGCCGTGTCGGTTGTGCCGCTGTCGAGAGAGCCGCCGGTGATCGTCACCGAGTACATCCCGGGCGCCGCGAGTACGCCGTTGGCGTCGCGGAAGGTGTCGAACGTCGCCTGGACCTCGGTGCCGGTCGTGGGGTCGGCGTCGCCGGGCGTCACCGTGGCGCTGTCCGCCTGCCAGTCAGTGTCGTCGGGACCGGTCAGGGTCACCGTGGGGTGAGCCTGCTCGACGTCAACAGCGGAGAACGAGTCGCTCGTGGTGAAAACGATCGTCCGGCCGGCAGTGCTCACGACGGTGCAGGGCGCGCAGGTGACGGTCCCCGCCGCCTGCGCGTCGACCGGCAGCAGCGCAACAGTCGCGGCCACCGTCGCCACGACGCTGGCGATGGCGGCCGGTCGCACGGCGAAGCGGGAACCTGGCTTCAGCAGGCTGGACACGATGAACCCCCTGGTTGCCCGGTTCTCACCGGGCGGTCGAACTCGACGGTCAGTTCCGCGGGCGCATGCGTGGGCTGCCTCGGGACCGCAGTACCGGCAGGCATTCGTCGTCCGGCGAGCGCTTCCTTCCGCTGTCCGGATGAGCCTCCGAAAAATCGCACAAATCGCCGCATGCCCATAAGACCCGCGACTGGCCCAAAACGTCACACCCGGCTCCGAGCCGCGTGACAGCAGGAGATCCGAGCCGCGGCTGGGGCCCGCGATCTCGGGAAGGGGCGCGCCGGCCGGGCGGTTGCGTGACAGCCTGGACGGCATGCCGTCCGCGATCGAAGCCGACCGGCTGCACGTGGTGCGCGGCGAGCGCGACGTGCTGCCCGACCTGTCCCTCAGCGTCCCGATCGGCAGTGTGACCGGCCTGCTCGGGCCGAGCGGGTCGGGCAAGTCGACCTTCATGCGCTGCGTCGTCGGCGTGCAGCAGGTGGCCGGCGGCACCGTGCGCGTGCTCGGTCACCCGGCCGGCGCGGCCTCGCTGCGGCGCCGGGTCGGCTACGTCACGCAGGCGCCCTCGGTCTACGCGGACCTGACCGTCCGCGAGAACCTGCGCTACTTCGCCGAGCTCACCGATGCTCCGGCAGCTCGCGTCGACGGGGTGCTCGACGAGGTCGCGCTGACCGACCACGCCGACGACCGGGTGGGCCGGCTGTCCGGGGGCCAGGTCGCCCGCGCATCGCTGTCGGTCGCGCTCCTCCCCCGCCCCGAGCTGCTCGTCCTCGACGAGCCGACCGTCGGCCTCGACCCGGTGCTGCGCGAGGAGCTGTGGTCACTGTTCCACGCGCTGGCCGCGGACGGCCGGACGCTGCTCGTCTCCAGCCACGTCATGGACGAGGCCGACCGCTGCGACCGGCTGCTGCTGCTGCGGGACGGTCGGCTGCTGCTCGACGACACGCCGGCCGGGCTGCGCGCCCGCACCGAGTGCCAGGACCTGGACCAGGCGTTCCTCCGCCTCGTCCGCGAGGCCGCCGCGACCGGGGCGGCGACATGAGCGCCCGGCGTACGCTCAGCACCACCCGGCGGGTCCTGCTGCAGCTGCGCCACGACCCCCGCACGATCGCGCTGCTGCTGGTCGTGCCGCTGGTCCTGATGACGCTGCTGCGCTACGTGTACGACGACCGCCCGCTCGTCTTCGACCGGACCGGCCCTCCACTGCTGGCGCTGTTCCCGTTCACGATCATGTTCATCGTCACCTCGGTCGCCATGCTGCGGGAACGCACGAGCGGCACGCTCGAGCGGCTGCTGACCACTCCCCTGGCCAAGCTCGACCTGCTGGTCGGCTACGCGCTGGCCTTCGGCGGGCTCGCGGTCGTGCAGGTGGGGCTGGCGAGCGCGCTCGCGTTCTGGGGGCTGGGGCTGGACGTCGCCGGCAGCCCCTGGGTGCTGCTGCTGTTCGCGGTCATCGACGCCGTGATGGGGATGGCGCTGGGGCTGTTTCTCTCGGCGTTCGCGAAGACGGAGTTCCAGGCCGTGCAGTTCATGCCCGCCGTCGTACTCCCCCAGCTGTTGCTGTGCGGGCTGTTCACCCCGCGGGACGCGATGCACCCGGTGCTGCACGGCCTGTCCGACGTCCTGCCGCTGTCCTACGCGGTCGACGGCGTCTCCCGGGTGGCGACGGCGGGCGGCTGGCCCACGGCGCTCGTCGTCGACCTCGTGGTGGTGGTGCTCTGCGTGCCGGCGGCGCTCGCGCTTGGTGCCGCCACCCTGCGCCGCCGTACGCCGTAGTCCCCCTCCCGCACACAAACGTGACGCCAGTCGCGTCGTGAGCCGGGGCGCGCGCCCCACGGGTCGACGCGCGTCACGTTTGTGTGCCAAAGGGGGACGTTCGCCCCTGGCCTGCGACCCGGCCTGCACCGGAGGCTCGGTGTGGAGCCCGACGACGGGAGCGGACATGAGGCGTCTGGTGATCCTCGGTGGCGGAACCGCCGGCACGATGGCGGCGAACAAGCTCCGCCGGCGGCTGGCTGCGGACTGGTCGATCACGGTCGTCGACCAGGACGACACGCACCTCTACCAGCCGGGGCTGCTGCTGCTGCCCTTCGGCGTCTACGGGCCCAACGAGCTCGTGAAGCCCCGACGCCACTACCTCCGCCGCGGGGTCGACCTCGTGACCGCGCGGGTCGACCGCGTGGACGCCGACGCCGACAAGGTCCTGCTGGCCGACGGTCAGGAGCTCGGCTACGACTACCTCGTCATCGCCACCGGGACCTCACCCCGCCCGGACCAGACGCCCGGGATGGTCAACGGCGAGTGGCGGCGCAGCGTCCATCGACTTCTACACCCTCCACGGCGCGATCGCGCTGCGTGACCACCTCCGGGTCTGGGAGGGCGGCCGGCTGGTCGTCCACGTCGTGGAGATGCCGATCAAGTGCCCGGTCGCCCCGCTGGAGTTCGCCTTCCTGGCCGACGCGCACTTCGAGGAGCAGCGGCATGCGCGACCGGGTCGACATCACCTACGTCACGCCGCTCGACGGCGCCTTCACCAAGCCGGTGTGCATCCGCGCAGCTCGGCAGCATGCTCACCGACCGGAACGTCGCGCTGGAGACCGACTTCGTCGTCGACCGGATCGACAGCGCGAGCAAGACCCTGGTCTCGATGGACGAGCGTGAGGTGCCCTTCGACCTCCTCGTCACCGTCCCGCTGAACATGGGCGCCGACTTCGTCGCGCGCTCGGGCCTCGGCGACGAGCTCAACTACGTCCAGGTCGACCGGCACACCTTCCTGTCGAAGGGCCACGACAACGTCTTCGCCCTCGGCGACGCCGCGGACCTGCCGACGTCCAAGGCCGGCTCGGTGGCGCACTTCTCGGTCGAGCTGTTCACCGACAACTTCCTCGACCATGTCGCCGGCCGGCCGATGACCCGCCTCTTCGACGGCCACGCCAACTGCTTCATCGAGTCCGGGCACGGCAAGGGCCTGCTCATCGACTTCAACTACGACGTCGAGCCGCTGCCGGGCAAGTACCCCCTTCCCGGGCCTGGGCCCCTTCCCGCTGCTGGAGGAGAGCCGGCTCAACCACTGGGGGAAGCTCGGCTTCCGCTGGGCCTACTGGCACCTGCTGCTGCAGGGCCGCCCGATGCCGGTGCCGGCACTGATGTCCATGGCGGCAAGCAGCCGGTCAACTGAACGAACGGAGGCGGCATGCCGGTCACCGAGATCAACGGCCACCAGGTCCACGTCGACGACGAGGGTTTCCTGACCGACTACGACGAGTGGGACGAGGACCTGGCGAAGGTGCTCGCTGCCGACATCGGCATCGACCTCACCGACGCGCACTGGAGGTGCATCCGCTTCCTGCGCGAGGACTACAAGTCCCAGGGCGAGACCGCCACCACCCGCCGGGTGCAGGCCGTGGGCGGCGTACCGGTCAAGGAGCAGTTCACGCTCTTCCCCAAGAAACCGGCGAAGAAGATGGCCTACATCGCCGGCCTGCCCAAGCCGCGCGGCTGCGTGTGAGAAGGGGTACGACGATGACCACCATCGACAGCGCACCGCGGATCGTGCCGAGCTTCGACGACGACGTCGCCACCGATCGGAAGATCGCGATCATCTGCTCCAAGGGCAACCTCGACATGGCCTATCCCGGTCTGATCATCGCCAACGCCGCTCTGGGCGAGGGCATCGAGACCCATCTGTTCTTCACCTTCTGGGGCTTCGACATGATCGTGAAGTCGCGGATGCACGACCTGCAGTTCAGCCCGGTCGGCAACACCGCCATGCACCCCGTGCGGTGACATGCGCATCCCCCAGGCGCTGACGCCCGCTGCCCGGCATGACGGCGATGGCCACGCGCATGCTGAAGAAGCAGATCGCCGACCTCGGCGTACCGGAGGTGCCGGACTTCCTCGACCAGGTCACCGCGGCCGGCGGTCACCTGTGGGCGTGCCGGATGTCGGCGGACATGATGCAAGCTGACCGAGGGCGACCTGCGCGACGACGTCGAGGGCATCATCAGCGCCGCCGACTTCGTGGAGATGACCGCGGGAGCCCAGCTGCTCTTCATCTGATTGCGCGATATCTGCCCTAGAGGGCGGAAATCGCGCAATCACTCGACGGCGAGCACCCAGATCTGCATCTCGCCGGTGTGGCCGGGCGCCTCGGGCTCCACCGGCCGCACCTCGGCCAGCCGGTAGCCGAGCCGGCGCGGGATCGCGGCGCTGCGCGCGTTTCCGGTGTCGCAGTGGATGTGCACACGCGTCACGCCTTCCACGGCGCGCGCCACGTCGGTCAACGCACGCGTGACCGCCGTCATCAGCCCCCGGCCCTCCTGGTCCGTCCGCAGCCAGTAGCCGATCTCCAGGACACCCGGCCCGTTGCGCACGTGGAAACCGGTGCCGCCCCACATGTCCCCGTCCGGGCCGAAGATGCCGTAGGTGAAGCCGGTGCCCTCGTCCCACATCCGCTGTGACTCCTCGAGCCACGCGCCCTGCGCCTCGACGGTGGCCGGCGCCTGCGCCCACGGCATCCACGGCCGGAGCGACTCGAGGCTGGCGTTGACCGCGGCCACGATGGCAGGCACGTCCGCGGCCGTGTAACGGCGTACGACGACGCCGTTGTCGAGCTCGATGCGTTCGGGGACCCCGGTGAAGGTGACGATCGTGTCCGGCATGGGCCGATGATGGCAGCGCAAGCGACCCCCGGCACCCCGTTTACGCCGCCGGTCTCACCCGCACGAACCGTGCGTCAGCGACGGCCCCGTCCGCTGCCGGATGAACACCGGCAGCGCCCATGCGCGCGGGCCACCCGTCGCGGGGTCCGGCGACATGGTGTCGCCGGTGGCGATCATCACGCAGCCGCGGCCGTCGAGGTTGTTGGTGAGGTAGTCGCCGAGCCGGCGGTCCTGACCGGTGGCCACGCACGTCGTACCGCCCTGGCAGACCCCGCCCTCGTGGATCGGCCGACCGGACGCGTTCGTCGTGAACACCCGCGGGTGCCGGCTGCCCTGGCCGAGCAGCGTCGCCTCGTAGACGTAGAGCTTGCCGACCGTGTCGGCGGAGTCCGGGTTCGGCACGACACGGTCGTACTGGTACCAGACGACGGAGGCGTTGCCCCGCGCGCCTGCCGCCACCCACGGCCACAGCACGGTCGTGCCCGGGTGGGCGATCACGTGCGGCTTGACCAGCATCCTGCCGGTCGGCGAGAGCATCGCGTACCAGACCGAGTTGCGCCCGTTGGGGGGCGAGTCCGACCAGCTGAAGTGGATGTTGCCGGCAGTGTCGATCGCGATCGACGGGAAGTGCGTCGACAGGCCACGCGTGGCGGCGACGTGGACGGGGCGGAAGCTGCCCTTCTCGCGGTTGAACGCCCGCGACGCGTGCCGCAGGATCGAGATGCCGATACCGGCGTCGCGGCCGTAGATGATCGGCTCCACGAGCGAGCCGTTGGTGCGGTTGTAGTAGAGCTTGCCGTAGCCGTTGTAGCCGGTGCCGTAGTCGCCGATGCCGAAGTCGCTGCACGAACTGCCGCCGTCGGTGGAACGGAAGACGGTGTGCCCACCGGTGGAGTACGTCGGGTTGTTGGCGACGAACACCTCGTTCTTGTGTCCGCCGGCGAGCCACGGCCGGTCGCCTTCGTGACAGTTCAGCGTGCCGCGGTCCCAGGTCCGGCCGCCGTCGGCGGAGGAGAAGACCGCGTCGTTGACCAGGTTGATGCCGGTGTTGTAGATCCGGCCACCGAGGTCCTGCGTGAGGTCGGGGTCGGAGAACCCGCTGTTGGTCGTGGGGTCGGAGACGAAGCCGGTGCCGGCCAGGCTGACGGGTGTCCACGACCGGCCGTCACGGGATGTCCAGATGTTGACCTGGTTGCGGTAGTTGGCCCCCCACTCCGCGGTCTCCATCGGGCCCTCGATCACCCCGTCGTGGAGCGTGTGGGTGGTGCCTTCGTGGGCGGTGTAGATGTAGTCCTGATGCGAGCGGTCGAAGAACACGATCGGTTCGCCACCGGCCAGGTGGTCGTCGACGTAGCTCGGCTTGCCGAAGGTCACCTGCCCGTGCCGGGCACCGAAGCTCGGGGCGGCGACGAGCGCGATCGACGCCGTCGTCGCGATCGCGGCGGCCCATGCCATCCGGCGGTTCGCCATCGGGACTCCTCTCCTCCACCCCCGCAGGTCGGACGTGACTTCGCCACGTACGCGGCGACTCCTCCTGCCTGAACACGCCGCTCCGACGCGGCCGCCAGCCCGCCTCGCTCTGGCAGACTGGCCGGGTGGTGGTTGAGGCTGCATCCCGGCCCTCCCGCGTCCCGATCGCCCTGCTCCCCTCCCGCGTCCGCGCGATGCGCCGGCCGAAGTGGTGGCAGGAGGTCGCGTTCATCGCCGTCTGCTACTGGCTGTACTCGCTCGTGCGCAATGCGGTGCCGGACCACCGGACGGCGGCGGGTCACCGGGCCGCGGACATCTACGCCCTCGAGCGCGCGATGCACATCGGCGTCGAGCACTCGGTCAACGTCTTCGTCGCCCACACGTCCTGGCTCGCCTACGCGTGCAACTACTACTACGCGACCCTGCACTTCGTCGTGACGATCGGCGTGCTGGTCTGGCTCTACCTGCGCCATCCCCTGCGCTACCGGTCGATCCGGTCGGTGCTGTTCGCGACCAACCTGGTCGCGCTGCTCGGGTTCTGGTTCTACGCCCTCGCGCCGCCGCGGTTGATGTCCGGCCGCGGTTTCGTCGACACGATCATCGCCTTCCACACCTGGGGCTCGTGGGGGTCCGCCGACGTCGCCAAGGCCTCGAACCAGTTCGCCGCGATGCCCTCGCTGCACATCGGGTGGTCGCTGTGGTGTGCGGTCGCGATCGCCTCGCTCGCCCATCGTCGCTGGGTGCGCGTCCTCGGCGCGCTCTATCCCCTGGCGACCCTGTTCGTCGTCGTCGCGACGGCCAACCACTTCCTCCTCGACGCCGTCGGGGGCGTGCTCGCGCTCGCCGCCGGCTTCGCCGTCCAGCGCCTCCTGTCCGGCCGGCCGGCGTTCGCCGCGCCGACGCTCGCCCACCTGCACCCGTCCGAGGTCCCGGCCGCCGCCTGACGCCGGAGTCTTCAGCTAGGGTTCACCTGCGGGCCACCATGCCCGGCCGCGCGGGTTGCAGCCGGACACCACACACATCTACCAGATCGAGCACGACGGCGTCCCGCACCGATTCGGTGGCTCGTTCCGCACCGCACCCACCGGTCGGCGACCGTCAACCGTTGCCGACCGGCGGCGACCGCCACCACACGGACACCGGTCAGACCGACCAGCAGATCGCAGCTGACGCAATAGCCGTCAGCGGACGAACGGACGCAACGGACCGTGGGGTCGGACGTCATCGACCCACGTCACCGCCGCTGTGGTCCGTTACCGAGTACGGCCGAGTGGATCCGTCTCTCGCAAAGTAGGTCCTACGTGACCGTATGCGTCCAGTGGCTCCGCTTCGTCCTTCTGGTGCGGCGTGTCCTCGGTCATCAGCTGGGCGTGCGGGAATGCGCGTGGCCACAGAACCAGTGCGGAGCCAGCCCCCTGGGCTCCATGTATGTTCCGCCCAGGCACACCGACAGCGACTTGCAGCTTGGGCCTCTGCCCGTGGGCCACCTGTAACGAAGCGCCTAGGTTGTCGCCCGCTTTCGGCCGTCCTGGTATTCCGGTAGAGGCAAGCGAATAGAGGCGCGCTTCGGATGTCGCCAGCTGTGGCTGTGTCGGGATCATGATGATTGCACCAGCGTGGCGTTCGTGTCGGACTCGCGCGCCGGGGACGCCTACGAGGATCGCCGATCGCCCCTTTTCGCCGAAGTCACCAACGGCAATCGAGGCGCCAAAGGCGGCGCCCCTGCGAGGCTTCCCGGGCACGCCATGGCTGCCCTGCGTGACCAGTTGATTCCCAGAGGCGGAAAGTCCCGAACCGCCCGCCGAGTACAGCACGCTCACAGCGCCTCGAAGGACGTGGCCGTGGACGATCTTGTCCGGGATTCCCACAAGCAGGTCGGCCGCGCCATCGCCATTGAGGTCGCCCGCGGCGAGTGCGGCGCCGTAATGATCGCCGTATTCGCTGTCGCGAGAGGCTGTGGCCTGTGCGGTACCCGCGACGCCCGGGGAATCAAGATCCCAGTGTTGACTCCCGCTATCGGTTAGCCCCGAAGCGGAACCGTAGAGCACCCGAACCGCGCCGGCCGCAATTTCGGAATCGACCGTCAGGTGAGGGACCCCGATGGCCAAGTCTGCGATGCCGTCGTCGTTGAAATCCCCGGCCGCTAAGGCGGCACCGAACCGATCGTCGCCGCCAAAGGTCATCTCTGTTGAGCCCGCCGTGTTTTCGTCCCACAACTGATACCGACCTTCAGCTTGTGAGCTACCCAAATCAAGCCCATTGGTCCCCGCGTAGTACAGCTCCACTGCACCTGTGCCCCCGGGACCCAGCCCCGAAGGTTGCGCACCCGGGCTGCCGACAGCCAAGTCCGTTCTGCCATCGCCGTTGAAGTCGCCCGCCGCCAACGCCCAGCCAGTATTGAAGTCGGTGCCACTGCCGCTCCGATACACCGCGGACTGGGTCGGCCCCGACAGGCCTCTGTCAGCCCCGGAGAGCACCTCGAAGCGGCCCCCGCCACGTGCGCCGCCGACATCGGCGAAGGGCGCACCGGCAACGACATCCGCGAAACCATCGTTGTCGAAGTCCGCGGACGTCACGGTCGATCCGAACCGTTCGCGTGCGGTGGTCGACTGATGGAATGACGCACCGTTGACCAATTGGTCTCGGCGCCCGGGCCCGCGAGTTCCACCAAACACCAGGTGCACCTGCCCCGCGAACGCGGCTGTCCCGATGTCCTCGCCCGGCACGCCCACCACCACGTCGCTTCTGCCATCGCCGTCGATGTCAAAGGGCACCGCTGCGGAATCGGCGGCCGCAGCCGCCGATTCTCGCGTCAGGTGGTCATATGCGGCAGCAGGAGCAGCGGCATGGACAACAACAAACGCACACGGCAAAGCGATGAACGCCCTGGCCCGATGGAGTGGCAACACAGGATCCCCTCTGGCCCTTCGTCGTCACCCGTTCAACGTAACCGGGGTCCCGTCGGTTGACAGCCGATCGCCGGGAGGTTTCGACCGCCGTTCGCCCAGCAGCATCTCAACCTGAACCCCGGCGCCCCAGTTATCGGACAACCCGACGAAGTTGACCCGCGACCAACCACCCATCCATCATCACGACGCCGACGCTGACGACCCCGCAAGGTGGTCCCACGCACTGGCGAAACGGTGGTCGCCATCACCATGGCGAGCGGCCGTGCAGGTGTGCGTCCAGCAATTCGGGACGCGCCATGAGGAAGGAGACGACCTCATTGGCGTAGCCCGAGAGACAAGTTCACGGCAGCTCGACAGTGACGCGAGAGGTCGGGATCATTCCGCGACGTGTCCAACTTGACGATCCCAGAGCGTCCGCCCATTGGCTCCATCGATGATCCGCACGTGAGTTGTGTGGGCGTAAGTCACAACGAGAACCTGCGGGACTCTGCCCATGAAGGAGCCGTATTGCAGATCGGATACGGCACTGCGCCTACATCTGTTGGTCCAAAGCCTCCCGCCGCTCTCAGCGCTCCGAGCCGTGAGCAATAGGTGACGCGGCGTTAGCGACTGATCGAACAGGACAGTGACGTGCGGCAGCAACCGGGTGGACGGGGGGACGAGGTCCATGTACGGCTCAACTACGCTTCGGCCTCCGGAGCTGAGCAATAGGCGGGTGTAGCTCCAGTCCTTGCCATTGCGGACGCAATATCTGTTGAACTCGATGTCTTGATAACCGTCCGCGTCGGCGTCGGCGACTGGGAATGCACTGAGGGCATCGGCCCCACGACACCTGGTGTTGAGCGGCTCCGAGGAACGGACGCGGCCAGTCGCGGCGACAATCCGCAGTGCGTGGTTCCCGTCCGGCCGTTCCTTCAGGATCGCAACCCGGTCCTGTCTACCGGATGTGCCGCGAAGCGGCGTCTCGACTAACCCAGAGCGGTGCCATAGCACGAGCCGTCTCGCCCGTTCAATGCATGGACGACGTCTCCGGAGCTTCGCTCGAGCTGCGCGATCATGTCTGGTTGGTCGTCGTGGCTGAGCCGCATCCCCACGCTTACGCTGAGGTCGACGACAGCATACTGTCGCCGCCAGAGCGCAGCGCCATCTGCGCCTGAGTAGGCGGCGATCTCAGACGGTCCAGATGGCTGAGCTGCGTCATTGTGACTGACGACGACGAAGTCGTCGTAAGAGTCACCACTCAGGTCTCCTGCCGGCGTAGCCGTAACCCCATACTGACCGGTCGACGTGGGCCCGTTTGATCGCCATGAGCCGTCCGCGCCGGAGAGGACAACGGGAGTCACGTCGGCACCGGCGCGTGACGTGGAAACGCGAACGGCGAGAACGTCGTCGCCGCTCGGTTGGCGCAGTATGCCGGCCGGTTCAATGACGTTAGTCAACATTGAGATCGACGCGGGGCCGTTCGCGATCCAGGTCACTTCTCCCGACGAATGCCATCGCCAAAGCAGCTCCCCGGATTTCCCGTCCAGAGCCTCGATGACATCACTTTCATGAGCGGTGTAGGAACCGTCTGGTGAACTGGTCATTGTGGAGGTCGTGGCGTAGACGACAAGTGCGCGTCGAGATCTAGCAGTCGCGATCAAAGCCTGCTCCACTGCGTAAGCACCTGGGATTGCCCGCGACCAAACCGTTGCTCCCGAGCGACCACTGAGCACCTCGACCCGCGGCGCGGGTGATGCTGAAAGCAGCACCAGGACGTCGGCGTGTCTGCGTCCGGAGACCGATATCGGTGCTGCGACCGCAGTCGGATGCTGCGAACGGGGCGTGTTGCTCGGAAGCGTCAACGCGGATGGATCCGCGGACCTCACACGAGCAATCGCTGCCGAACTAGTGAAGCTATTCTCGAATGGCTGGGCGGGCGCGGCACCTGCGAAGCCCGGCCACGCCATCCCGGCGGGTCCAGCGACAAGCACCGCCAGCATCCCGCGCACCACGTGGTGCGATCGCACCCGACGTCGGCTGGTCCAAGCCTTGTTCACGGTCTCCTAACGATCACAACGCTTACACGTTACGCGGGTGAGTCGCGTCAGGTGGCAGGCTGTTGCGCGCCGCAATTCCTCCATTTGTCGTTATAGTCGCCGCGGGCGGTGGGGCTTGTGTCGGGGCGTTCGAGTCGTGTGTTGTTCACATCGAGCATGGTCACCAGTGTGTGCGAGGGGGACCTGACTGCAACGTTGCCCGATCCATGATTGACCACTGCGGCATGCCAATGCGAGACGGTGTGCTGTCGCAGTGGCGTGTAATGGCCAACATTGTCGTTCTTGTTGTACTGGGTGAATCGTTCATCAATTAGTTCAGCCGTGTGCCCGTCGTGGTACGCGCTGAGGTTACCCGCCACCGACTTATCGTTGAGCTGAATCTGAACAACAACGCCATTGCGGTAATTGTGCCACTAAAAATTCGCGTGCCCATTAGTTCCCGAGAAGTAGTGCGTCGACATTGCGATCTCGTCACCTGCCGCGATCGGAAAAGCGGATCCAAGACTAGCGACTCGCGTGTCATTTTGCGGGTTGAGCGCCTCGTACCAGGCATAGTCGCTACCCAGCGGTTGCTCTTGCGCAGTGCCGTTCTGCAGGAGCGCCGTTCCTCGCCCGTAGCCGCCAAGGCCTACCCATGTTGCGTGTGTGTCGACAACATTCGGACAATTGGTGGCCGTGTTTTGGTAGATGCGCCCGTAGACGTACGTGTAACCCGTGCCCGTGTCCACGAGTCCGCCCCAGTTGGGGCTGGTCGCACTTGTCGCCGTCGCAGCGAGTTCGTCCGCCGAGTCGTTGACGGGATCAGTGTCGGGGAGAATGAGTGATGTTCCTCCGGCGCTCACGAGGGGACGTTGGCACATGTCGGTGGGAGAAATCTCTGCCACGCCCGTGAAGTGTGAACTTGAGAACTCGTCCTGCCAGTCTGCCAGGCCGGCGGAGTCGGAGGGCCGAGGCCGGAACCCGTACATCTCCAGATCCTCGTCGCTGGCCGCAAGTGGCGACCAGCCGGCAGGCGGAAGAGTCTGAGAGACATCGAAGCCGCCCAACGACCAGTGATTGACGGTGACCGGTAGCTGCGTGTCGATATCAAGAACCTGCGTTACCGCCTCCTGCGCCAGCGGTACGCACGAATCGACCCCGAGCTCGGCCGCGGCGGCTGGCAGAGCCGGCGTGGCGGTGCCGCTCCCGGCGACTATTCCTGCCACGGCGCCCATGGCAGCCAGTAGCCGAAATTGCATGGCCATAGTCGGCCACCCCCTCCTCTTGTTCGCCCCGCCCGATAGGGTCGGACGCTGGGAACAATTGCGGGGAAGGCGTCGGCCGACAATGGCGAGAAGTGACTAGTCCATAGCGACCGGCCGGGACGATCCATTCTAAATTGGCGCCCCCTTTCCCTTGCCGATGAACACTTCCGGTCGCTGCCACGGCCCGGGCGCTCGGTGCTCAAGCCGTTCCCGGACTGGGTCGACTACACCCCCAACTCGATCTGGATCTACGACACCACGCACTTCACCCGGGCCGGGATGGCCGTGCTGATCATCGAAGACCTGGTCACTCAAAATGGCTCACCGAGATCGTCTCGGCCGAGGAGACCTCCACCCAGGTCGAGCTCGCGTTCACCGCAGCACTCGAAGCCGAGGGGCTGCTCGAGGCCGTCGACGCCGCCGCACGACGGCCGGATCGACCTGTCCGATGACGACGAGTCCCGGCCGATCCTGCTCGCCGTCTCCGATAACGGCCCGCAGATGACCTCCGGCTCGACCCGGGAGTTCCTGGCGCTGTGCGCGGTCGCCCAGCACTTCGGCCGGCCCGGCACGCCGACCGACCAGGCTTGGATCGAAAGCCTCAACGGGCACGTCAAGGGCGAGTACCCGCACCTGCTCGCGATCCGCGACCCGGCCACCTTGCGCGTCGAGCTCACCGTCACCCGGGCGCACTACAACGGCGTCCGGCTGCACGCCGGCATCAGCTACGCCACCCCCGACGACGAACACGAAGGACGAGGTGAGGCCATCCGCAAAGCCCGCCAAGCCGGGCTCGAAACCGCCCGGCTACACCGGCTTGCCTGGCACCGCCAGCACCGGCAAGATCAACCCGTTCAGGACCCCGACGATGTTGGCTAATAGAACGCCGAAGTGCGACACAAATTCAGACACACGTCACCGGCCGAACATGCGCGCGAGCACGTCGTACCCTCGGACATCGTCGAGGCCTTCCGATCGAGAAGCTTGGTCGCTTTCGATCCTTGGGGGAGGCCTCGACCCATCTCCCCGCAACTCAGCCCGGCGGGTCGCTCACACCCACTTCAGGCATGAAGAGCCCTGAAAGCACAGGTTCGGGTTCTATCCGCTGACGGCCTACCTGGATGGCACCGGTCCGGCGCTGCCCGGGCTGCTGCGGCCGGGCAACGCCGGGTCCGGCACCGCCACCGATCACCTCGCCGTGCTGGATGCGGCGCTGGCTCAGCTGCCGGTCGACCCGAGGCAGCAACAGGTGATCGTGCGCACCGACGCTGGCGGCACCAGCCACGAGTTGGCCGTCGGCGCCCGCAAACGTCACGTCAACGACTACGTCGGCGTGACCCCACCTGCACACTTCGCCGAGGTCATCAGGCCCCACGCCGCATGACGTCGAACTGGAGCCGGCCGACTGGTCCGCCGTACGTGACAACGAATGGGCCTTCGGGTTCGCGACGTTCGACGTCGACCCTGGGCGGCCGGGCGGCCACACCAGCCTCCGGGTGACCTACCAGCGCACCGGCACCGGCGCCACGCCGCGCCGGCGGTGTTCGACCAGTTCACACTGCACCGCCCGGCGGCTAACCCCGTCCCCGTTGAGTGCGACGTTCCGTGTCCTGTGGCGCGCTCGGAGGACACGGAACGTCGCACTCAACTGGAGAAGAAGACCTCGTCGTAGGCCGCCCGGGCCCGCCGGGCCGCCCGGCGGTAGTCCTCCAGCAGGTCCTGCGCGTGCCCGGCGGGGTAGCCCATCGCCCGCGCGCACGCCGCCAGGGACCGCGGCTCGGTCGGCAGCGCGTCGGCGGCCCGGCCCCGGGCGAGCATGATCGCGTTGCGCACCCGCATCGCGAGCCGCCACGCCTCGGCCAGCACCTGCTCGTGCTCCGCCGACAGCAGGCCGTGTGCGCGCGCGGCCGCGCAGCGCCGGCAGGGTCGACGTCGTCCGCAGGTCCTCGATCTCCCAGGCGTGCCTGAGCTGGAGGAGCTGCACCACCCACTCGACGTCGGCGAGCCCACCGCGACCGAGCTTCGTGTGCAGCGTCGGGTCGGCGCCGCGCGGCAGCCGCTCGGCCTCCATCCGCGCCTTGAGCCGGCGGATCTCCTTCGCCGCCGAGCGCGTCGATCCCGCCGTACGGGTAGCGCACGTCGTCGATCGCGGCGACGAACCGCTGCCCGAGGTCCGCGTCCCCGGCGACGGGGAACGCCCGCAGCAGCGCCTGGCTCTCCCACACCGCGCGCCACCGGCGGTAGTACTCGACGTACGACGACAGGCTGCGCACGAGCGGTCCCTGCCGGCCCTCCGGCCGCAGGTCGGCGTCGACGACGAGCGGCGGGTCCGGCGCGGGGAGCGCCAGCAGCCGGCGCAGCTCGTTGGCGACGTCGTAGCCGGCCTGGGTGTGCCCGGGGCTGTCGTCGCCGGCGACGGGTTCGTAGACGAACAGTACGTCGGCGTCGCTGCCGTAGCCCTGCTCCCGGCCACCGAGCCGCCCCATGCCGATGACGGCGAGCCGCACCGGGAGTGACGATCGGTTCTCCGCCGCGACCTTCGTCATCGCGGTGTGCAGCGCCGCGTCGAGGGTCGCGGCGGCCACGTCGGACAGCGCCGGCCCCACCGCGTCGAGGGGGGTCTGTCCGAGCAGGTCGCCGCTGGCGATCCGCACCAGCTCCCGCCGGCGCAGCCCACGGGCCACCGCCACAGCGGCCTCCCAGTCGTCGTTGCGCCGGACGGCGGCGAGCATCTCGCCGTGCAGCGACGCGGCCGGCCGGGGCGAGAGCTCGTCGGTCGAGGCGAGCATCGCGACCGCCTCCGGCGCACGGGCGATGAGGTCGGCGACGTACCGGCTCGTCGCGAGCAACCGGGCGAGCCGCTCGGCGGTCGCACCCTCGTCGCGCAGCAGCCGCAGGTACCACGGCGTGCTGCCGAGCGCGTCGCTCACCTGCCGGAAGGCGAGCAGCCCCGCGTCCGGGTCGGCCGCGTCGGCGAACCAACCGAGCATCACCGGCAGCAGCGTGCGCTGGATCGCCGCCCGGCGGCTCACCCCCCGCGTCAGCGACTCGAGGTGACGCAGCGCCGCTGCCGGGTCGACGAACCCGAGCGCCTCCAGCCGCGCCACCGCCGCCTCCGGGGTGAGGCGCGCCTCGTCGGCCGGCAGCCGCGCGACCGCGTCGAGCAGCGGCCGGTAGAACAGCTTCTCGTGCAGCCGGCGCACCTCGCGGGTGTGCATGTCGTGGTCGCGCCGCCATGCCTCGACCTCGCGGTAGCCCATGGCCCGGGCCAGCCGGCGCAGCTCCGGCTCGGTGGTCGGCAGCAGGTGCGTGCGGCGCAGCTGCGCCAGCTGCAGCCGGTGCTCCACCGTGCGCAGGAACCGGTACGCCGCCGCCAGCCGGGCGGCGTCCTCCCGGCCGACGTAACCCCCGGCCGCGAGCGCCTCGAGCGCGACCAAGGTGGTCGGGCTGCGCAGCGCCGGGTCGCTCCGGCCGTGCACGAGCTGCAGCAGCTGCACCGCGAACTCCACGTCGCGCAGCCCGCCGGGCCCGAGCTTGAGCTCGCGGTCGGCCTCCGTGGACGGCACGTTCTCGAGCACCCGCCGGCGCATCGCCTGTACGTCGGCGACGAAGCCGTCCCGCTCGGCGGCGGCCCACACCATGGGCGCAACCGTGCCGACGTAGTCGGCGCCCAGGGCGGCGTCCCCGGCGACGGGGCGCGCCTTGAGCAGGGCCTGGAACTCCCACGTCTTCGCCCACCGGCGGTAGTAGGACTCGTGGCTGGCGAGGGTGCGGACGAGGGGGCCCGCCTTGCCCTCGGGCCGCAGCGCCGCGTCGACGGGCCAGATGGTGCCTTCGGGCGTGACCTCGGAGCACAACCGCATCATGGTGGCGGCGACCACGGTGGCACCGTTGTCGGCCGGCTCGGCGACGAAGACGACGTCGACGTCGCTGACGTAGTTGAGCTCGCGGCCGCCGCACTTGCCGAGGCCGATCACCGCGAGCCGGCTGTCGGTCGGGTGCTCGCGACAGGCCGCGTCGAAAGCGGCGGCCAGCGTCGCCTCGGCGAGGTCGGCGAGCTCGGCGGCGACGTCGTCGACGGCCATGGTGCCGGACAGGTCGCGGGCGGCAAGGGTCAGCAGGCAGCGCCGGTAGGCCACGCGCAGCCGGTCGGCCGCCTCGCGGCCCGTGGCATCCGCGACGGCGGTCAGCAGCGTGTGGTGCAGGCCGAAGCGGGTCGGCCGGCTCGCCACCACGGCGTCGTCGGCGAGCACGTGCCAGTCATCCGGGTGCCGGCCCAGGTGCTCACCGAGCGCGACGCTCAGCCCGAGCACCCCGAACAGCCGGTGTCGCAACCCGTCCTGCCGGGCGAGTGCGTCGAGCAGCACCCCGTCGTCGGACGCCGCGTCGACGAGCCGGGCCAGCCCGGTCGACGGCGAGGTCCGGGTCGGCCGCCCCGGCGAGGTCGGCGACGACGGGGTCGTGGGCGTCGGGCTCCAGGCCGAGGCGGGTGAGCGTCGCGACCGCGGCACCGGGGTCGGTGAACCCGAGCCGGGCGAGGTGCCCGACCGCGCTCACCTCCCGCTCGGTCCCGGCCACGGCATCACCGTACGGTCGCCGGCCCGGATCAGCAGCGGTTGCCGGTGGTGACCGTGACCGTCGCCGGGCTGCTCGCCCAGCCCAGGTAGGTGGCCTCGACGGTGTAGGTGTAGGTCGTCCGCTTGGTGATGTTCGTGTCGTCGTACCGCGTCGCCGTCGGCCCGACGGTCGCGAGCACGGCCGGGGGCGTGCTGCCGTCGGCGCGGCTGATCCGGTAGCCGGTGAGGCGGGAGGAGGTGCTCGCCACCCACGAGAGGGTGAGGAAGCTGCTGCGCTTCTGGACACAGTTCGCGAGCGCGGTCAGGCCGGTCGCCGGAGCGAGCGTCGCGCTCGTCACCTGGAGCTGCGCACCGGCTGTCGAGGACTCCGTGGCTCCGGCGCAGGTGGCGCGGAGGGCCACGGCGGCGGTGGCGGTGGCGAGAAGGGCCGCGCGCCGTCCGGTGACACGGGGCATGCCGATTCACCTCCGTCCTCCGACGTGGGTGCGGGGCGCCACAGGACGAGCAGGAACCAGGCGAGCAGCATGCTCGGCAGCACCCAGGCGAGCGTCATGTGGACGGCGTCGCCACGAAGGGCGCGTACGACGGCACCGAGATGCGGGATGGCCGCACGCATCCGCCAGACGGTGTCGTCGTCGACCCGGGCCAGCCACGGGTCGGGCGCGGCGTTCGCGTCGCCGCGGGTGCGGACGAGCACCTGCCCGCCACGGTGCTCGACGGTGAGGACGCGGTGGGTGACGACGGGCCGCCCGGCGACCGGGGCGTGGAAGCTGATGACCTGACCGGGACGCAGGGCGGAGACGGGCTCGGCGACGTCGACCACGACCGAGCCGCCCGGAGCGGTGTCACCCATGCTGCCGGTGAGCATCGTCACGGTCCGGTACGGGAGCAGCCGCGGGCCGACCGCGAGGAAGAGGAATGCGGCACCGGAGACCACGAGGGCGGCCCACAGCCCGGCCCGGCGCAGCGTGCGGGCCACGGCGTCGCCCGTCAGCGGTTGGTGCCGGCGCGCTGCACGCCGACGAAGGCGAAGGTGATGACGCTCGTCTGTCCCTGGAAGGTGTTGTCGGCCGCGGTCGGCAGCGTCATCGTCACGCGCAGGTGGCTCACGTCCCCGACCGCGACCCCGACGCCGGGCAGCGCGACGTTGCTGGCGATGACCGGCTGCGAGGCGGCGACGGACACCGGGGTGGTGGCGCAGGAATAGGTGTAGGCCGGCGCGGTGCCCCCCTCGGTCCAGCCGCCGGGGCAGGAGTCGATGGACACCTGCAGGCCGTTGGCCGCATCGGTGTCGAGGACGCTCGAGGTCGCGGCGGTCGTCGTGAGATCGACGGTGGACAGGTCCTGGTCACCCGAGACGCTCAGGTCGACGGCGCGCTCGACGACGTCGCCGGGCACCAACCCGTCGGCCGGGACGGTGAGTCGGTTCGACGGTGAGCCGTCCGCGCCCAGGGCGATCTGCACGGTGCCGGTCGACACGGTCGCGTCCGCCGACGTGGTGCTGGTGAACGTGCCGAACGTCCCGAGGCCGGCGACGGTCGCCGCGCCGCCGACGGCGAGGACGGTGGCGAGCAGCTTCGCGGTCGTGCTCCGGTTCGGCACCATCGGGCGGTCCTTCCTGACGGCCGGAAACGGCCGGGTCCTTACTCGGGGGTCAGGAGGAGGTAACGGATCCTGAAAAGGCCATCCGCATAGCCCGTCGTGACTATTACCGGCGGTAAGTCCGGCGACATTCCACCCGCTTCCGGGCGGCTGTCATCGCCCGTCCCGAGGGTGACTAGTCGACCAAAGCGGCCGGCGCGGGATCGGTCGCCACAATCGGCACCCGGTCACCGAGGATCGCCGTCGCCCGGCGCTGCACGGGGAGGCAGCCGAGCCGCCCGCCGATCTCACCCGCCTCGGCGGCGGCCACCGCCGCCCCCGGCCGGTCGCCGGCTGCCGCGAGGTGCTCGGCCTGGTCGAGGAGACCGAGCGCCAGGTGGTACGGCGAGCCCAGCCTGCGCTGCTCCGCCACAGCGGACCCGATGGCGGCGTCGGCACCAGCGTCGCCCCGGGCGGCCAGCAGCTTGGCGCGCACCCGCGCCCGCTCGGCGACCTGCACGTCGGCGAGGTAGCCGTCGGGGAACTGGCCAAGCCAGTCGAGCAGCTCCGCGACCGCGCCGAGGTCGGCGAGGTCGAAGGCGGCGTCCGCGGCGACCGACCACGCCCAGCGCACGATCTCGTGGGAGCAGTTGGACGCGGCGGCTGCCTCCAGCGCGGCCCGCGCATGGGCGAGCGCCCCGACGTCGTCCCGTCGTCCCCGCGCGAGAACGGCGAGGGCCATCCTCATGCTTCCGCGTACCTGCTCGTCCTCGGAGTCCGTGGCTGTCTCGAGCACGGCGACTCGGTCGTCGAGCCCCGCCACGTGCCCTCGCAGGGCACGGAAGAGGACGACGATGTAGCAGCTCGCCAGGTCCATCCAGTCGCCGTCCGGGGGGTCCGGGGGCAGCTCGTGCTCGGCCTCGTCCCAGTCGCCGGTCAGGAGCAGCGCCTGGACGAGGTTGCCGATCGCGGTCGGCAGCAGATACCGGTTGCCGAGCCGCCGCGCGTCGGCGACCGCCGCCCGGGCCACCTCGACGGCAGCCGGCGGGTCGGTGATGACCAGTACGTCGGCGAGGTTGAGTCCGACGACGCCTTCGGACAGGGCAGGGTCGTGCGAGCCGCGGGCCAGCATCAAGGCCTCACGCATGAGCGCGACTGCCTCGCGCCACTGGTTGGCGTGCAGGGCGCACATGCCCACGGTGAGCAGCAGCCCACCGGCGTCCTTGTCGCTCAGCCTGATCTCCTGCGCGAGCCGCAGCGCCTCCCGCGCGAGCAGCTCGGCATCCGGCCCCCGCGAGAGCAGCTGCACCAGCGCGAGCTGTTCCATCGCCGAGATCGTGTCCGGGTCGATCTCGTCCTTGAGCACGTCGAGCGCCTCGCGCAACGTGGTCCGCGCCTCCTCGAGGCGCCCCCGGCGGCGCAGCGACATGCCGACCGATGCGCGGGCGCGGGCGGCGCTCCTCGCCGCACCGTGGCGGTCGTAAAGCACAGCGGCCGCCTCGTCGTAGACCGCCGCCTCGTCGTGATCGTTCGCGGTCGACGCGGAGACGGAGGCGCGCTCGTAGAGTTCGGCCGCCGACTCGTCCGACTCCCGCGACCCGGCCTGCTCCTCGAGCTGGGCGGCCCGGGCATAGGCATGCGCCGCGGTGGCACGCGCGCCCGTGCGGTCCGCACGCTCGCCCGATCGCACCAAGGCGTTGACGGCCCGGTCGCGCAGCACGGGAACGTCGGCGTCGTCGGGCACCGCGGCAAGCGCGTCGAGCAGGTGCGACGCGATCACCTCGCTGACCTCCTCGCCACCGTCGGCGAAGGCCGTACCGAGGTGGTCGGCGACCAGGAGATGACGTGCCTTGCGCTCGCGTCGGGACAGCGTGTCGTAGGCGACGTGCCGGAACATGGTCTGCACGAACGCGTACTGGCCTTTGTCCGGCGAGAGCGGGTCGGCCCGCACCTCGAGCACCTCGCGCCTGACCAGGTCGGGCAGCAACCGGCGGACCTGCTCCGCCGGCAGGGCGCTGACCGCGACGAGCGCATCCGCCGGGAAGCTGCCACCGAGGACGGCGGCGTCCGCCACCAACCCGCGTGCGTCCGGGTCGAGCGCGTCGAGCCGGGCGGCGAGCAGCGACTGCAGGGTGTCCGGGACGGTCAGCTCCCCAACATCGCCGACCAGCCGGTAGATCCCCTCGACCGGCTGTACGGCGTCGCGGTCGACGAGCATGCGCACGGTCTCGACCGCGTAGAGCGGCACGCCCTGGGCTTGGCGCGCGATCGCGGACACTGCTGCCTCCGGCATGCCCGGGACCAGCCCGTCGAGCATGGCGCGCATGGAGGCGTCGTCGAGCGGCTCGAGTGCGAGGGCGGTGCTGTTGCGCCGACCGATGCCCCAGCCCGGGCGGCGGTCGGCAAGCTCTGGCCGGGCCAGAGTGATGACGAAGATCGGAACGTCGCGCGCCCAGTCGAGCAGATGCTCCAGGAAGTCGAGCAGCCCGGCGTCGGCGTACTGCACGTCCTCGACCAGCAGCACGACCGGCTTGGTCGCGGCCATCGTCTCGAAGAACATGCGCCAGCCCGCGAAGAGCTCCTCCCGGCCCAGGACGGTGCCGTCGTCGTCGACGCCGAGCAGGCGGGCGACCCGGGGCGCGACATAGTCGCGCGTCGTCTCGTCCGGCACCCAGGTCGCGAGGCCCTCGGTGAGCTTGGCCGCCGTCGCGGGCGTGAGGTCGTCCTCGGCGATGCCGAGCCGCTGCCTGACCATCTCGGCGAGCGCCCAGAACGCGACGCCCTCGCCGTAGGACAGGCAGCGACCGCGGTGCCAGCGGACGAGGTCGGCGAGACCGTCGATGTATTTGAAGAACTCCCAGCCCAGGCGCGACTTGCCGACCCCGGCCGGCCCGGTGATCGACACGAGCCTGGCCTGGCGCCGGTCGACGCAGGCGTGGAACAACTCCTTGATCAGTCGCATCTCTGCGTCGCGGCCGACGAGCGGCGCCTCGAGGCCGTCGACGCGCTGGGCGCCGCCGACTCCGGACAGGACGCGCTCGGCCCGCCACAGCCGCATCGCCTCGGTCTTGCCCTTGAGGTCGTGCTCGCCGGCGTCGGTGAACGCCACGGCGCCGCGGGCCACCCGCCAGGTGCCGTCGTCGACCAGAACGCTGCCGCTCGTGGCGGCGGACTGCACCCGCGCGGCCGTGTTCACCGCATCGCCCGCGACCATCCCCTCGCCGGTCGCACCGACGGTGACCGCGACCTCTCCGGTGACCACACCTGCCCGTGCGGCGAGCCCGGCGATGCCGGCCTCCCGACCGAGCTCGGCCACCGCGTCCACGACGTCGAGCGCGGCGCGGACGGACCGCTCGGCGTCCCCGTCCGCGGCCACCGGCGCGCCCCACACCGCCATCACGGCGTCGCCGATGAACTTCTCGACCACCCCGCCGTAGCGCTGGATGATCGTGCGGGCGACGTCGAAGTAACGGGAGAGGAGCTCGCGGACCTCTTCCGGGTCGCGCGTCTCGGACAGCGGGGTGAACCCGACCAGGTCGCAGAAGAGCACCGAGCAGACCCGGCGCTCGGCCACCGGCGCGCGTGGCGGCGGCACCGCCGCTGCGGCAGT
Organism: uncultured Actinomycetota bacterium; assembly: GCA_963835405.1. Classification (GTDB taxonomy): domain Bacteria; phylum Actinomycetota; class Actinomycetes; order JAFAQI01; family JAFAQI01; genus CAWIFV01. The sequence goes on along the minus strand of CAWIFV010000014.1, from coordinate 106,055 downwards.
GGCGGCCGCCACCGGGGTGCCGCACTCGCCGCAGAACTTCGCTTGCGCCGGCAGAAGGGTGCCGCAGCCCGCGCACGCGGACTGCTGGGGCCGGCCGCACTCCAGGCAGAACTTGGCGGTTGCGACGTTGTCCGCGCCGCACGCCGGACACTGCATGGGACGGACGCTAGAGCGTTTCGCTCCGCACCGTCGCCGCTTCGCCAAGATCTCGGTACGACTCACCGCAAATGGGAACCGAGCCCGCCACCTGGTGCAGGACGGTGCCGCCCGCCGAGACTCAGCCGGCGCTAGCGGACGAGTGAAGCAAGTCCCGAAGGGACTATGGTGGTGAAGGCACTCGAGCAGGGACTCCCGCCGAGCATCGCGCTTCCGATCCACGCCGCGGCGCCCGACCATCGCACCGGCATCTGCATCTGGGAGGGTGAGTCGGTCGACGCCGGGCGCGAACTTGTTGAGTCGGTAGTGGGACCGTTCAGCACAAATGACTACTTCCAACTCGACGTTGACGGGTGAGAGCCCGCGCTGACCTAACCAGAGGTCGCGCCATCGGACTGAACCCGGCGGCCAAGTGTGCGACAGCCAATGGGTCATAGCCCACCCAGGTGCGCACACTTCGTTCGGGCGACTCATCGTGCGGCCGAGAATCAGCCGGTGATGACGCGCGCGAACCGGGCGGCGACCGCGGCGCCCCGCGACCGGAGCGCGAACTGCGCGTCGGCCACCTCAGCGACCAGGTCCTCCGGCTCGCGCCCCTGCTCGGACCGGATCGCGGCCGCGTCGTTGCGCGCCCAGTCGGCGACCATCGGCAGGGTCGCCTCGACGTGGAACTGCAGTCCCCAGGCGACGTCGCCGACCCGGAACGCCTGCACGGCGTAACGGTCGGACGAGGCGAGCAACGTCGCGGTCGGCGGCAGCTCGGTGACGGCGTCGAAGTGCCACTGCACCACCGGCAGCGGACCGGGCTCCAGTAGGTCGTCCCCGGCCGCCACGTCGACGGTCCCGAGCCCCAGCTCGGCACCGTGAGCGCCGCGCCGCACAGCACCGCCGCAGGCCACGGCGAGCAGCTGTGCGCCGAGACACACCCCGATCGTCGGTACGCCGTCGGCAACCGCGGAGGCGAGCAGCTCCCGCACGTCCGGCAGCCACGCCGCGTCGGCGTCGTCGTACGCGCCCATCGGTCCGCCGAGGACGATCAGCGCATCGCCCTCGACCGTCGTCGGCACCCGGTGCCCGAGGTAAGGGTGGATCGGGTGCACGTGCACGCCCGCGTCGGGCAGCCACTCCTGGAGCCAGCCCATCCCCTCCACGGGCGTGTGCTGGACGACCAGCGCTCGGGTCACCGGTGCGACCGCGTCAGAGCACGGGGAGATAGCGCGTGAGCTCGAACGGGGTGACCTGGTGACGGTAGGACTCCCACTCGGCGCGCTTGTTGCGCAGGAAGAAGTCGAAGACGTGCTCGCCGAGGGTCTCGGCCATCAGCTCGGAGGTCTCCAGGGCCTTGATCGCGTCGGACAGCGAGCCGGGCAGCGGGGCGATGCCCATGCGCCCGCCGCTCGCCGTCGGTCAAGGCCCACACGTCGTCCTCGGCGCCGTCGGGGAGCTCGTAGCCCTCCTCGATGCCCTTGAGTCCGGCGGCGAGCATGACCGCGAAGGTCAGGTATGGGTTGCACGCCGAGTCGGGTGAGCGGATCTCGACCCGCGTCGAGTTGCCCTTGTGCGGCTTGTACATCGGCACCCGGACCAGAGCCGATCGGTTGTTGTGCCCCCAGCAGACGTACGCCGGCGCCTCGCCACCGCCCCAGAGCCGCTTGTAGGAGTTGACCCACTGGTCGGTGACGGCGGTGAACTCGGCCGCGTGCTGGAGCAGGCCGGCGACGAAGGCCTTGCCGACCTTCGACAGCTGGTAGGGGTCGGACGCGTCGTGGAAGGCGTTGCGGTCACCCTCGAACAGCGACAGATGGGTGTGCATCGCCGAGCCGGGCTGGTCGGAGAACGGCTTCGGCATGAACGACGCGTAGACCCCCTGCTCGAGCGCGACCTCCTTGACGACGAGCCGCATCGTCATGAGGTTGTCGGCGGTCGTCAGCGCGTCGGCGTACCGCAGGTCGATCTCCTGCTGGCCCGGCGCGACCTCGTGGTGGCAGAACTCGACGCTGATGCCCATCCGCTCGAGCATCGTGATCGCCTGGCGGCGGAAGTCGTGGCCGAGGTCGTGCGGGGTCTGGTCGAAGTAGCCGCCGGCGTCGATCGGCTCCGGCAGCATCAGGTCGGCGGTCGGGCGGGCGCGGAGGAGGAAGAACTCGACCTCGGGGTGCACGTAGAAGGTGAAACCCAGGTCCGCCGCCTTCTGCATCACCCGGCGCAGGACGTGGCGCGGGTCGGCGTAGGAGGGCGAGCCGTCCGGCATGAGGATGTCGCAGAACATGCGCGCGGTTCCGGGAGCCTCACCCCGCCACGGGAGCACCTGGAAGGTCTGCGGGTCGGGCCGGGCGAGCATGTCCGACTCGTGCGACCCGGGCGAACCCCTCGATCGCGGAGCCGTCGAAGCCGATGCCCTCGGCGAACGCGCCCTCGAGCTCGGCCGGCGCGATCGCCACCGACTTGAGGAAGCCGAGGACGTCGGTGAACCACAGGCGCACGAAGCGGATGTCCCGCTCCTCGATCGTGCGCAGCACGAACTCCTGTTGCCGCTCCATGTGCGCAGCGTACGTCCGGTCGGTTACGCACGCGTTTCGCCCGCGCCGGGGGCGGCCGACCGCGCCTTGCCCGCTCGGCCCTGCCCCGCCCGCCCCGCCCGGCCCTGCCTCCGCCCCGGCCCACCGGTGAATCACCGCTGGGGTCACCCAGCCCAGCAATGATTCACCGGTGCCATATAGCAACAGCAATGATTCACCCGTGGGGCCACCGCGACCAGCACCGCAACAGCAGTGATTCACCGGTGGGGCCACCGCGACCAGCACGGCAACAGCAATGATTCACCGGTGCCATATAGCAACAGCAATGATTCACCCGTGGGGCCACCGCGACCAGCACGGCAACAGCAATGATTCACCGGTGGGGGGAGCCGGGGGGCTGGGGTGGCCGGCGCGCCTAGGCTCGCAGGCGTGCCGCAGCTTCGCGTCGCCCTCGCCCAGGTCGACGTCACGGTCGGCGACCTCACCGGTAACGCGCGGACCGTCCTCGACTGGACCGCACGCGCCGCCGAGCGCGGGCGCCCACCTCGCGGTCTTCCCCGAGATGGCGCTGACCGGCTACCCGGCCGAGGACCTCGTGCTGCGCCGGTCGTTCGTCGGCCGCCTCCCGCGCCGCGCTCGACCCGGCTCGCCGCCGACCTCGCCGACCGCGGGCTCGGGCGAGGTCGCGGTGGTCGTCGGCTACCTCGACGCGTGCGAGGCGGCCGGTGCCGCGCCTGGGCCGCCCGCCGGGCGAGCCGCAGAACGCCGTCGCGCTCCTGCACGGCGGGCCGGGTCGTCGCGCGCTACGCCAAGCACCACCTGCCCAACTACGGCGTCTTCGACGAGTTCCGCTACTTCGTGCCCGGCGACCGCGCTGCCCGTCGTCCGGCTGCACGGCGTCGACGTCGCCATGACGATCTGCGAGGACCTGTGGCAGGACGGCGGGCCGATCCGCGGTCTGCCGGCAGGCCGGCGTCGGCCTGCGTGCTCACCGATCAACGGCTCGCCGTACGAGCGCAACAAGGACGACGTCCGCTGCGAGCTGGTGCGCCGCGCGCGCCGCCGAGGCCGGAGCCACCCTCGCCTACGTCAACATGGTCGGCGGCCAGGACGAGCTGGTCTTCGACGGCGACTCGCATCGTCGTCGCCCCGACGGGCGACGTGCTCGCGCGCGCGGCGCAGTTCGAGCCGGCGCTGCTCGTGGTCGACCTCGGATCGCGGGCACCGCCGCGCAGACCGACGTCCACGCCTGTCGATGCCGGCGACGGCACGACCATGCGCGTCGAGCGGATCACGGTCAGCACCGACCCACTGCCGGCGTACGACGCCGCGCGCCGCGCCGGGTCGTGCCCCGGCTCGACGACCTGGCCGAGGTCTACGCCGCCGTCGTCACCGGCACCCGCGACTACGTCCGCAAGAACGGCTTCCGGTCGGTCGTCCTCGGGCCTGTCCGGCGGCATCGACTCCGCGCTGACCGCGGTCATCGCCGCGGACGCGCTCGGCGCCGGCCGACGTGCACGTCGTCGGCATGCCGAGCCGCTACTCCTCCGGCCACTCGGTCGCCGACGCCGAGGAGCTGGCCCGCCGGCAGGGGCGCACTGGCAGCTCGTCCCGATCGCGCCGATGGTCGAGGCGTTCGAGAAGGCCTTCGCCGCGCTGCAGCCGGCGCCGGTGGCGGCCTGCACGGGCTGGCCGAGGAGAACCTGCAGGCGCGGATCCGCGGCGTGACGCTGATGGCGACTGTCCAACGAGGCCGGCCACCTCGTCCTCACCACCGGCAACAAGAGCGAGCTCGCCACCGGCTTCTCCACCCTGTACGGCGACAGCGCCGGCGGCTTCGCGCCGATCAAGGACGTCCCCAAGACGCTGGTGTGGAAGCTCGCCCGCTGGCGCAACGCCGAGGCCGCGGGACGCGGCGAGGTCGAGCCCATCCCGCCGGCAGCATCATCGACAAGCCGCCGTCGGCGGAGCTCGCGCCCGGGCAGCTCGACGCGGACCGGCTGCCGCCGTACGACGTCCTCGACCGCGTGCTCGACGACTACGTCGAGCGCGACCTCGGGCGGGACGAGCTGGTCGCCGCGGGCTACGACCCCGAGCTCGTCGAGCGGGTGATCCGGCTCGTCGACGCCGCGGAGTACAAGCGCCGGCAGTACCCGCCCGGGCCGAAGATCTCGCCGAAGAACTTCGGCCGCGACCGGCGGCTGCCGATCACGAGCGCCTGGCGCGAGCTCGCCGCCCCGAGCGTCGGCGAGCCCGACGTGAACCGCCCGGAGCAGGCGACCCGTTAGCGGGGTAGGGCTCCGCCGGCCTCGCGGCCGGGCAGCCAGATGGCGACGACGACCGCGCCCAGCACGGCCGCACCGGCGGAGACGTACGCGGCCTCGTGCATCGACCGCACGTAGGCGGAGTCGGCGCGCGCGACGAGCGCGTCGTGGGCCGGCTCGGGCAGCCGACCCGCCACCCGCAGCGTGGCACCGATCGACTTCTCCGCGACGGTCCGGGCCTGGGCGGGGAGCCGGTCGAGGGCGCTGCCCACGTGGCCGCCGTACGTCGTGGCCAGCACCGTCCCGATGACGGCGACGCCGAGCGCGCCGCCGACCTGGCGCACCGTGTTGTTGACCGCGGCCCCCGCGCCCGCCTTCGCCTGCGGGACGACCGACAGCAGCGAGTTCGTCGCCGGCGCGACGACGAGCGCCATGCCCGTCCCCTGCACCGCCAGGACCGCCTCCAGGAACCAGATGTTGGTCCCGACGTCGATGAGCTCGTAGAGCCCGAAGGCGGACGCGACCAGCCCCAGGCCCCCGGCGCACACCACCTTGGCGCCGAACCGGCGGACGAAGGTGTCGCTGCGCGGCGCGACGAGGGCGAGCGCGATCGCCACCGGCACGAAGCGCAGCCCGGCCTGGAACGGCGAGTAGGCCCGGGCGAACTGCAGATAGAAGGTGAGGAAGAACGTCACCCCGAACAGCGCGAAGAACGCCATCGTCAGGGCGGCGCACGCAGCGCTGAACGCCGGGAAGCGAAACAGCCCGACGTCGAGCGACGGGTTGGGGTTGCGGCGCTCCAGGAGGACGAACACGACGAGGATCGCCACGCCGACGAGGATGCCGCCGTACGACAGCGGATCACCGAAGCTCTCGTCCCCGCCGCGGATGATGCCGAACACGAGCGCGAACAGCCCCGCGATCGACAGCACGATCCCCAGCGGGTCGAACTCCCGCGGGTCCGGGTCGCACGACTCGGGCACGAGCAGGACGATGCCGAGCAGCCCCAGCAGCACGATCGGGACGTTGACGAGGAACACCGACCCCCACCAGAACCACAGCAGCAACGCCCCGCCGCCGACCGGGCCGATCGCCACGGCGAGCCCGGTGATGCCTGCCCAGATGCCGATCGCCCGGCCGCGCTCACGCGGTTTGAAGGTGTTCTGGATGATCGACAGGGTCGACGGCTGCACCATCGCGCCACCGACTCCCATGAGGGCACGCGAGCCGATGAGCATCTGTGGGCTCACCGCGAACGCCGACAGCGTCGACCCGAGGCCGAAGACACCCATCCCCAGGAAGAGCACCCGGCGCCGCCCCCACCGGTCGCCGGCCACGCCGCCGGTGAACAGCAACGCGGCGAAGACGAGGGTGTAGGCGTCGACGAACCACTGCTCCTGCGTCTGTGAGGCGTGCAGCTCGCGCTGCATCGTCGGCAGCGCGACGTTGAGGATCGTGTTGTCGATCACGACGATGAGCAGCGCGATGCACAGCACGCCGAGGACCCACCAGCGGCGCGCCTGCACCGCCTCGTCGCTCGTCCCGTCGGTCACCGACCGGCGGTTGTCGCGCGCGACGGCCGCCAGCCGGGACAGGGAGCTCACACGTTCGCGCCTGCCCGGTGCGGGCGCCGCGAAACGAGTGACACACTGGGGTCGTCCGGGGACCCGAGCGGGCCTCGAGACGGGAGGCTCTGACATGACCGAGACCGAAGGCGTCTCGCCCTACGGCTCGCCCCGCAGCGGTGAGACGGTCCGGCGGGTGCGGATCCACCACCTGCAGGCCATGAAGGACCGCGGGGAGAAGTGGGCGATGCTCACCGCCTACGAGCAGTACGCCGCCGCCGTCTTCGACGAGGTCGGGATCCCGGTCCTGCTCGTCGGCGACTCCGCCGCCAACAACGTCTACGGGTACGACAGCACGCTGCCGGTGACGGTCGACGAGCTGCTGCCGCTGGTCGGGGCCGTCACGCGGGCGACCCGCCGCGCCCTCGTCGTCGCGGACCTGCCCTTCGGCTCCTACCAGGAGTCACCCGGGCAGGCGCTGCACACCGCGGTGCGGTTCATGAAGGAGGGCGACGCCCACGCCGTGAAGCTGGAAGGTGGGCGGGCCGTCGCGGCCCAGGTGGCCGCCATCGTGGCCGCCGGCGTACCTGTGATGGCGCACATCGGCTTCACGCCGCAGAGCGAGCACGGGCTCGGTGGCTATCGCGTGCAGGGCCGGGGCGACGCGGCGCAGCGGCTCCTCGACGACGCGCTGACGCTGCAGGAGGCGGGAGCGTTCGCCGTCGTCCTCGAGATGGTGCCCGCCGAGGTGGCCGCGCAGGTCACCAAGGACCTGCGCATCCCGACCATCGGTATCGGTGCCGGCGCGGACTGCGACGCCCAGGTGCTGGTCTGGCAGGACATGGCCGGGCTCAACAACGGCCCGAAGCCGAAGTTCGTCAAGCGCTACGCCGACCTGCGCTCGGTGCTGGCCGAGGCGGCCCGGTCCTTCGCCGCGGAGGTCTCCGCGGGCGACTACCCCGGGCCCGAGCACGCCTACGAGTAGCCGTCCCGTCAGACGTCGGTGACGCGGACGCCGGCGTGTGCCTTGTACCGCCGGTTGACCGAGATCAGGTTCGCGGTCAGCGCCTCGACCTGCCCGGCGTTGCGGAGCCCGCCGGCGTAGATCCCGCGCATGCCGGGGACCTCGCCGGCCAGCGCCTGGACGGTGTCCGTGGCCTCCCGGTCGTCACCGAGGACCAGGACGTCGGTGTCCACGCGGTCGACGGCCGGGTCGAGCAGCAGCACGGCGCTGACGTGGTGGAAGGCGGCCACGACCCGGCTGCCGGGCAGGAGAGCGGCGGCTTGCTGCGCGGCGCTGCCCTCCTCGACGTCGAGGGCGAAGGCACCCTTACCGTCGAAGCCCAGCGGGTTGACGCAGTCGACGACGACCTTGCCGGCGAGCTGCTCGGCGACGCCGCCGAGCAGCGCGGCGTGCCCCTCCCAGGGCACCGCGACCACGACGATCGTCGCCTCCCGGGCGACGTCGACGTTGGCCGCGCCGGAGACCCGGCCGCCGCCGGACAGGGTCGCCGCCAGCTCGCCGGCCACGCGGGCCGCCCGCTCGGCGTCCCGCGAGCCGATGATCACGTCATGCCCGGCGAGGGCGAACCGGCGGGCCAGACCGCGTCCCTGGTCACCGGTCCCGCCGAGGAACCCGATGGTCGTCACCGGGGCATGCTCTCAGGCGGTCACCCACCCGCCTGGGCCGCCCGGGAAATCCCCCGCCCGCGGGCAGGAGTTGGGTCCGAAACGGAGAAACTGGCACCGGGACGAGCGAAAGGGACTCCGGTGGACAGGCGATTTCGGCGCGATCGGCGACCGGCCGACGCCGTGCCGTCGCCGTACGGCCCGCCGGAGCCGGAGGACGACGTCAGCCCCGAGGCCCTCGACGACCTGCTCGCCGAGATGCGGGAGCTGCGGCTGACCCTGGCGGCGGACCTGTCCACCGCTGCGGGGGCCACCGACGCCGGCGCACCCGAGATCGCCGCCGACATCATCGAGGCCGACCGGGGCGAGCTGGCCCGCTTCGCCCGGGTCGCCGACGAGCGACTCCGCCGGCTTCCCGCCGACCGCGACGACCGCACGCCGGCGACTGCCTGGCGGCGGCGGTTCGCCGTCACTCTCCCGGCGATCCCCGCGGTCGGCGCGATCGCCCTCACCGCAGCCGCGGCCGGCGGCGTGCTCCCGATCCCCGGCAGCGGCGGCGGGTCCACCGCTCCGGGTGCAGCCGCGCACGCGAGCGCGACGGCGACACCGGTCGACTCGACGTTCCGCCGGTTCGTCAACGTCATCGACGGCAACCCCAGCGCCTCCCAGGTGATCGCTGCGGCGAGCAAGCTCCACCGCCAGATCCGCAAGCTCATCGCGAGCTCACCGGCCGACCCCAGCCGGGCCGCGGCCGTCGCCGAGCTGCTGCGCATGGAGCAGTCACTGCTGATGCGGGAGCGCCCGCCCGGCGCCGGTGTCGTGCTCGACGCCACCAGGCGGCTGGCGGCGCGACTGAGCACCGCCGCTCCGAAGACGACGCCGAGCATCTCGCCGTCGTGGGTGCCGAGCCTGCCGCCGTCGCACCGCCCGCACCGCGAGCAGCGGCCCGACGCGCCCGCGCCGACGGCCTCGCCCACGGCAGAGCCGTCGAAGCCGGCACCGGCACCGAACCCGACGCAATCGCCGAGCCCGGCACCGTCGGAGTCCCCGTCGGAGTCGCCGTCGGGCTACCCGCCGCTGCCCGCACTGCCGTAAACCTGCGAGCGCTTTCCGCGCCGACGCGGTGCACGTTCTTACTCACCGCATCGACGACAACCCGCTCGTCCACCGCGTCGCAAGTGCGTCGCGCATCGTCGTCAGCGCAGTTGTCGGCGCCGCGCTGACAACTTTCTTTTCCTACGACGCACGTCGATCCCACCGCGCCGACACGTCGGCCGACGGTGAGTTGCGCACTCGAGATTCCGTTAGCCAGTAACGGTTTGCGTCGCCATCACGAACAACGAGCAGCGACGACGTCGGTCCGGCGGACAGACACGCGCGCGCGACACGCGAAACGAAACCGACCGCGATTGTGGAAATGCGCGCGTGTTCGGTGTCACGATTGCGCGCAGTACCGTCCCGTACCTAGACAGCTAGGGGGCACACGTGGCACCAGCAGCGGCCAAGAAGACCGCGCGCAAGTCGGCGACGAAGCGAACTGCGGCGAAGAAGTCCGCGGGTCGCAAGAGCACCGCCAGGAAGTCGCCCGCCCGCAAGAGCGCGGCCAAGAAGAGCACGGCTCGCAAGAGCACCGCCAAGAAGGCCGGCGCCAAGAAGACCGCCAAGCGCAGCACCGCCAAGAAGGCCGGCGCCAAGAAGTCGACCGCCCGCAAGAGCACCGCCAAGCGGAGCACCGCGAAGAAGGCCGGCGCCAAGAAGACCGCCAAGCGGAGCACCGCGAAGAAGGCCGGCGCCAAGAAGACCGCCAAGCGCAGCACCGCGAAGAAGGCCGGCGCCAAGAAGACCGCCAAGCGCAGCACCGCCAAGAAGGCCGGCGCCAAGAAGACCGCCAAGCGCAGCACCGCCAAGAAGGCTGGCGCCAAGAAGACCGCCCGCAAGAGCACCGCCAAGCGGACCGGCGCCAAGAAGACCGCCAAGCGCAGCACCGCGAAGAAGACCGCCAAGCGGAGCACCGCCAAGAAGGCCGGCGCCAAGAAGTCGACCGCTCGCAAGAGCACCGCCAAGCGGAGCACCGCGAAGAAGACCGCCAAGCGGAGCACGGCCAAGAAGACCGGGGCCCGCAAGTCCAGCGCCCGCAAGGCGACGGCCCGCCGGGGCCGCAGCGGCTCACCAGCGGTCCCGCCGATCGAGGTCACGGCGCCGGGCCCCGCTGCACCAGTGACCTCGGAACCCCCACGGGTGGCAACCGACATCCTGGTCCCGACGAACGAAGGATCCGACTTCACGTTCTGACGCCAGTCCGGTCCTCGCCCGAAGCCGCCGCGCCGACAAGGCGCGGCGGCTTCGGCGTTCGTGCCGTCGATGCGCCGGCATGCACACCGGGGCCGTCGGGAAGGATGGGGGCCGTGGCGTCACAAACCGGTGCAGCGGCGTTGAGCACCGCCTCGACGGACGTGCTGCGATCCCTGCTCGACGGCCGCTGGGCCTGGGCCCGTGACGAGGTGCGCGCGACACTGCGTGACCCGCTCTTCGCGCCGGTCTACGACGTGCCCACCGACGAGCACCGCGAACGGGTGCTCCAGCAGGCCAAGGCGCTCTCACGGACGGCCGGACCGCGACTGCTCTTCCCCAAGAGCCACGGCGGTGACGGCGAGGTCGGGGCAGCGGTGACGGCGTTCGAGACGCAGGCGTTCGGCGATCTCTCGCTGCTCGTGAAGTCCGGCGTGCAGTGGGGCCTGTTCGGCGGCGCGATCCTGCACCTCGGCACCAAGAAGCATCACGACCGCTACCTACGCGACGTGATGAGCCTGGACCTGCCCGGGTGCTTCGCGATGACAGAGACCGGCCACGGTTCGGACGTGCAGTCGATCCGGACCACCGCCACCTACGACGCGCGACGGCAGGAGTTCGTCGTCGAGACGCCGGACGAGGGTGCGGTCAAGGACTACATCGGCAACGCCGCGGCGCACGGCCGGATGGCCGTGGTCTTCGCGCAGCTGACGACGCAGGACGACAGTCACGGCGTGCATGCGCTGCTGGTGCCCATCCGCGACGACGAGGGGCGGCCGTGCCCGGGCGTGTCGATCGAGGACTGCGGGCACAAGGCCGGCCTCAACGGCGTCGACAACGGGCGCCTCGCCTTCAACCAGGTCCGCGTGCCGCGCGACGCGCTGCTCGACCGCTACGGATCGGTGTCCGCGGACGGCACCTACTCGAGCCCGATCGAGAGCGAGACCCGCCGCTTCTTCACCATGCTCGGCACTCTCGTGCAGGGGCGGGTGAGCGTCTCGGGCGCCGGGCTGAGCGCGGCGAAGGCGGCGCTCACGATCGCGATCCGCTACGGGCTCGTCCGCCGCCAGTTCCGCGCGCCGGACAGCGAGCGTGAGGTCGCCATCCTGGACTTCCGCCAGCACCAGCGGCGGCTGTTCCCGGCGCTGGCGACGACGTACGCCCTGCACTTCGCGCAGGAGGAGCTGGTCGCGCAGCTGCACGACGTCTTCAGCGCGTCCGGCGACATGCAGTCGCCGGACGACGCGGGCGAGCTGGCCCGGCGCAAGCTCGAGACGTTCGCCGCAGGCGTGAAGGCAACCGTCACCTGGCACGCGACGGACACGATCCAGACCTGCCGCGAGGCCTGCGGCGGCGCCGGTTACCTCTCCGTCAACCGGCTGCCGCAGCTGCGCGCGGACACCGACGTCTTCACGACCTTCGAGGGCGACAACACGGTGCTCCTCCAGCTCGTGGCCAAGACGCTCCTGACCAACTATCGCGAGGAGTTCGGCGAGCTCGACACTCTCGGCGTGGTGCGGCTCGTCGCCGACCAGGTCGTCGAGACGGTGATCGAGCGGACCGCCGCACGCGGCTTCGTGCAGCGGCTCATCGACGCGGTTCCGGGTCGGGACGAGGAGGTCAGCCTCGTCGACCGTGGCTGGCAGCTGTCGCTCTTCGCCTTCCGGGAGAAGCACGTCCTCGACGGGGTGGCCCGGCGCATGCGCAAGGGCATGGGCGACGGCGAGGACCCGTTCGACGTCTTCAACTCGGTGCAGGACCACGTGCTCCTCGCCGCCCGCGCCCACATCGACCGCGAGGTCCTCGAGCTCTTCGTCGCGGCGGTCGAGCGCTGCGAGGACCCGGGCACCAGGGCGTTGCTCGACAAGCTCGTCGACCTCCACGCCCTCTCGATCATCGAGCGCGACAAGGCATGGTTCCTCGAGCACGGCCGGCTCACCCCGGCCCGGGCGAAGGCGGTCATCACGACGGTCAACGAGCTGTGCCAGGAGATCCGGCCGCACGCTCGTCTCCTCGTCGATGCATTCGGCATCCCGGACGAGCTCATCGCGGCCCCGATCGCCCTGGGCGCCGAGGAGCGGCGCCAGCGGGCGAAGGACCCCTAGCCACCCCGGACCGGCAGCCGGGTTCAGGCTCGTTTCAGGGTCGGCGCATGGACTCGGAGGGGCAGGGCGCGTCACCATCCCTGACCCGGTGACCCGCGCGTCGACCCCCCCGGCGCCGAGGTGACGCGCCCTGCACCAGTCCGACCGCAAGTCGGACCATCCACCCCATCCGATCGGGCCATTTTGGGACCAGATCGGGCGGGATTGCCCGTTGCGCCGTAAACCTCCCCCTTACCGTCGGTCGAGACCGACGACATGGACGGGATCCCGATGCGCGCCACTCGCCTGCTCACCCTTGCCACCGTGGCGCTGACGGCCGTGGCGCCGGCGACACAGGCGGCCGCGAGCCGGTCCGCGGCCGCCGGCCGGGCGTCGCACTTCACGCTGACCCGCGCCTTCGACTACTCGTCCGGCACCAACAAGGTCGTGCGGTGGGCGCCATGCATGCGCTACGGCGGGAAACGGCACCACAACGTCATCGAGTACTCGGTCAACCCGGCGGGGCACCACTCCCGCATCCGCCTGGCGAAGCGCGCCGTCCGCAAGCTGCACCGCGCCACCGGGCTGTCGTTCGACTACGCCGGCCGCACCTCCTACATCCCGCACAAGATCAGCGACGTGCTCCAGGGGGCGGAGCAGCTGAGGACCACCGGCAGCCAGCTCGTCATCGCCTGGGCCTACCTCGGCACCGGAAAGCACGCGTCGAACCTGCTGACAGGCACCGAGCAGGGTGTCGGCACGATCCGCTGGGCGTCGTCGCCGACGTCCGGCCTGCGTATCAACGCCGGCGCGGTCGTCATGAAGCGCGGCGTCCACCTGCGGCACGGGTTCCAGGCCGGTGGCTCGGTCGGCACGCTCCTGCTGCACGAGCTCGGACACGCAGTCGGCCTGCAGCACACCGACGACCCGACGCAGATCATGCACGCCTTCCTCGGCGCGGACAGCCCGGCCGGTTACGCCGTGGGTGACCGCGGGGGGCTGTCCCGGGTGGGTGCCGACGCCGGCTGCGTGAAGGGCCGGTCCTTGCCGCCCACCAACGGCTGACCCACCGGGATCAGAACGTCCAGGCGGCCGCGGCGGAGCGGTCGGGGACGAACGCGACCCGGCCGTGCGTCGTGGCGACGTCGAAGGTCAGCGGCGCGCTGACCCGCTCGCCGGGGCCGAGCCCGGTGGTGTCGAGCTGACGCGGAGCGCCCGAGAACGGCGCGTTCCCGTCGTACACCGTGACGGCGCCCGCACCGCCGCCACGGACGACGAAGTCCTGCGGGCCGATCTGCACCGGGCGGCGACCGGCGTTGACGACGGTCACCCGGAAGGTGACGTAGTAGCCGTGCCGGGGCGGGTAACCGTGGGTCGAGGAGAGCCGGGTGCGCGAGACGCGCGGCCTCGACACGGTGAGTCGCAGGACCACCCCTCGTTGCGCCCGCAACCTCGCGGTGTCGCCGGCCCGGTAGACGTGGGTGTTCCTGACGATGGTGCGGGCCGGCCGTGGCGAGCCGGTGGCAGTGGCGGACCCGGCAGCTTTCCCCGGCGAGGCGGGTGATCCGCCGCCGCAGGAACCGACGAGAACGACGAGCGCCAGTGCCAGCAGGGTCCGTGCCAGCAGGGTCCGGGCGGTCACCCCACCAGTCTCACACCGCCACTGTCGTCCCAGCCGTAGTGCCCCGGAGGGAGGACTAGTCATTTCGGGTGGTGTCCCTAGCTCGAAAAGATGGCCTCGTTTGGCCATTCAGCCGAGTTAGTCGCGGGCCGAGGTAGCGAGGACGCGCAACCAGTCTGCCCCTGGAGACCGCTATGGCCCGTTCGGGTGCCCTGCCGTTCCGTCGTCCCGCCACCGGTCTCCTCGCCGTGGCCCTCGCGCTGCTCGCGGCCCCGCTCCCGGCCATCGCCGGTGCCCGCGGCGTGGTGTGGGAACGAGACGTGCGGGCGGTGGTGGACCCGGCGCTGCGCGGTGCGCACGGCGTCGCCGAGGTCATCGTCAGCGGCGTGGGAACCGAGCTCGGCAAGGTCCGGGACGCGGTGACGACACACGGCGGGACGGTCCACGAGGTCCTCCCGATCGCCGACGCGGTCGCGGCCAGCGTCCCCGTGGCCGAGATCGACGACCTTGCCGAGACGCCCGTCGTCCGCGCCGTGACCCTCGACCGCGTCGGCCGGTTCGACACCTACTCCTACGACTCCACGACGACGGCGTCCCCCTTCGTCGCCAGCAGCGGCGCGGGGGCGGCGTGGCAACAGGGCTACAGCGGACAGGGCATCGGGGTCGCCGTCATCGACACCGGCATCTCCCCCATGCCCGATCTCAACGGCCGCGTGGTCTGGGGTCCCGACCTCTCCGGCGAGGGCACCCTCGTCGACACCTACGGGCACGGCACCGTGATGGCGTCGATCATCGGCGGTGACGGCGCCGACTCGGCGAACAACCCCGGCGGGGCCTACACCGGTGTCGCACCCAAGTCGACCCTCGTCGCCGTGAAGACCGCCGGCGCCAACGGCGCCGTCGACGTCAGCACGATCCTGCAGGCGATGTCGTGGGTCGCGGCCTACCGGAGCCAGTACAACATCCGGGTCGTCAACCTCTCCTGGGGCACGGCGAGCACGCAGGACCCGACCGTCGACCCGCTGGACTACGCCGTCGAGCGACTGTGGGGCTTGGGCATCGTCGTCGTGGTGTCGGCCGGCAACGCCGGTCCACACAACGGCACCATCGCCAAGCCGGGCGACGACCCGACCGTGCTCACGGTGGGGGCCTACGACGACCACCAGGACACCAACCCCGGCAACGACAGCGTCGCCTCGTGGTCGTCACGCGGGCCGACCGCGCAAGGACTCGTCAAGCCCGACATCGTGAGCCCCGGGCGCTACGTCATCTCCCAGCGGTCCTACGGCTCCACCATCGAAGCCGAGTACCCGAAGGCCTTGTGGGCGCCGTCGTACATCCGCGGGTCCGGCACCAGCCAGGCGTCCGCGGTGACGGCCGGCGCGGTCGCGCTGCTGCTCCAGGCGCATCCGACGTGGACACCGGACCAGGTCAAGGCAGCACTGAAGAGGACGGCGTCACCGATGTCCGGAGCTGTCGACGTCGACCAGGGGGCCGGGCGGATCGACGTGGGCGCGGCACTCGCCGCGAGTCCCGGCCTGCCCACCCAGCAGGTGCGGCCCGCGACGGGCCTCGGCTCGATCGACGCCAGCCGCGGCGGCAGTTACGTGCAGACGAACTGCAACGGTGCGACCCGCACGGTCCAGGGCGAGATCGACGTGCGTTGCGCTCCCTGGAACGGCGCGGCCTGGACGGGTGCCGCCTGGACCGGCGACATGTGGACGGGTGCGGCGTGGACGGGTGCGGCGTGGACGGGTGCGGCGTGGACGGGTGCGGCGTGGACCGGGGGCACCTGGACCGGCAGCAGCTGGTACGGCGCGGCCTGGACCGGCGACAGCTGGACGGGTGCGGCGTGGACGGGTGCGGCCTGGACGGGTGCGGCGTGGACGGGTGCGGCGTGGACGGGTGCGGCCTGGACGGGTGCGGCGTGGACGGGTGCGGCCTGGACCAGCGCCGAGTACGACGACTTCATGACCGCCTTCTGGGGCAACCGACCGCCGTGGTGGACCCACCTGCCCGGTGAACTCAGCGACCCGTCCCCCCACCTCCGTCGCTCCTGACCTGCGCGGCTTGTCGATGATGAGGGAGAGGAGCGCCGTGCGCGCGTTCATGGGAGACCGCCCCCAACGTTTGCAGGTGCTGGTCACGGTCGTCATCGCGTCGGGTGTCGCGTCGTCTGGTCACCGCCCTGGCCCAGGCCCAGCGCATCGACCACCCGTCGCTGCAGCGAATGCTGCTGGTGACCATGCTCGTCGGTGCCGGGGAGCTCGCGGTCCTGCACCTGCGCTTCGGCCAGGAGCGCTACTCGTTCACCTGGTCCGAGGCCGCGGTGGTGTTCGGGTTGGTCCTGCTGCCCTCCCCCAGCCTGACCATCGTCGCCGCTCTCGCCGTGACCGTCGCACACACGATCGCGGGCCGGCCGCCGATCAAGGTCGCGTTCAACGCAGCGACGATGACGACCGGCACCGTGCTCGCGCGCCTCACCATTCATGGCCTGGGCGGGGTGTCCGACGGGCACGGCCTCCGCGAGTGGATCGCGCTCACCGCCGCGGCGGGCGCCTGCTACTGCTTCAACGTCATCGCCGTGTCCTGCGCGGTGGCGTTCAGCGCAGGAGCTCCCCGTCCGTACCGTCTCGCGGCGCGGCCTCGGACTGAAGCTCGCGGTCTTCGCCGGCAACACCACCGTCGCACTGCTGCTGATCAGCGTCACATGGAACGCCGCCGCCGTCGCCGCCGTACCGCTGTTCATCGTCCTGCTCTACACGGCGTACCGGGGTTACCTGACGGTTGACGAGGACCGGGACACCTGGCGCGGCCTCGAGGAGGCGACCAAGGCGCTCGCCGAGCTCGACCCGGCGGCCGTGGCCAGGCAGGCGATCGCGCACGCCGCCGGCCTGCTGCGCGCGGACGCCGCAGAGGTGTTCGTCCGCCAGGGGGACGCCACGGTCGGCCGCTACCTCGCCGCGGCGGCGGGTGAGACCGAGTACGCGATCTTCGACGAGTCGGTGCTGCCGGCGATGGATCTCGTGAGCGGCGCGGTCACGAGCAGCGTGCACCACCACGACTCCGTCGACGGACTGCCGTTCACGCTCGCCGTCCCGCTCGAGGCGAACCGGCGCAACCTGGGCGCGCTCCGGCTGGGTTTCCGCGGCGAGTGTCCGGCTGACCGAGCGGCGAGCGCCGGGTGCTGCTGACGTTCGCCCGGTCGCTCGCCATGAACCTCAACAACGCCCTGCTCTTCGAGAGACGTGAAGGTCGCCGCCGTACGGCACGAGCACGACGCCACGCACGACCCGCTCACCGGCCTCCCCAACCGCACGCTGCTGCTGCGTACCGGCGGAGCGTGCAACCGGCTGCAGGCCGACCAGCGACACCGTCGCTGCTGCTGTCTGGACCTCGACCACTTCAAGACCATCAACGACACGCTCGGGCACGCCAGCCGGCGACCGGCTGCTGATCGCCGCCGCCGGCGGCTGCGCGCCCTGTCCGGCGCGACGACACGTCGCCCGGCTCGGCGGCGACGAGTTCGCCGTCCTCCTGCTCGCACATCACTCCCCCGAGGACGCCGAGCCATCGCCGCACCGTGCTCGACTCGCCCTGAGCGATCCCCGTCTCCATCGACGGGCTGCGGCTGTCGGTCGAGGGCAGCATCGGCATCTCGATGCTTCCGCCGACGCGCGAGACGTCGACGAGCTGCTCGCGCACGCCGACATCGCCCTGTACCAGGCGAAGACGTCCCGCGGCTACCTACCGCCGCTACCACGCCGACCGGGACGAGACGTCGGTGTCCCGGCTCGCGCTGGCGGCCGAGCTCCGCACCGCGCTCGCGGCAGGAGCAGCTGGTGCTGCACTTCCAGCCCCAGCGTCCGGCTCGCCGACGGCTCGGTCATCGGCGCCGAGGCACTCGTCCGCTGGCAGCACCCGGACCGCGGGCTGCTGCCCCCGAGCGAGTTCGTGCCGCATCGTCGAGGACTCCGGGCTGGCGCACGAGTTCACCACCACCTGCTCGCCCGCGCGGTCCGCGAGGCGGCGCGACTGGCGCGCCGCGGGCCATCACGACGTGCACGTCGCGGTCAACCTGTCCGCGCGCAACCTGCTCGACCCGGATCTCCCCCGCGTCGTCGCACAGGTGCTGAGACCCACGGCCTGCCCCCGTCGATGCTCGTGCTGGAGATCACCGAGACCACCATGGTCCGCGAGCTCGACACGATCGAGCACGACACTGCGCCGGTTGCGCACCCTCGGCGTGCAGCTGTCCGTCGACGACTTCGGGACCGGTTACTCGTCACTGACGTTCCTCACCCGCATCGCCGTGAACGAGCTGAAGATCGACCGTGGCTTCGTCGCGCGCATGCTCGCCTCCGAGAGCGACACCGCGATCATCCGGGCAACGGTCGACCTCGCTCGCGGGCTGGGCCTGCGGGTCGTGGCGGAGGGGGTCGAGGACACCGCGACGTACGCCGCGCTGGCGGCGCTCGGGTGCGACAGCGCCCAGGGCTTCCTGCTCGACCGGCCCATGCCGATCGCCGACTTCCGCAGCCGGCTCGCGGCGTCCGCGCCGATCTCCCTGCGCTCGGTCGCCCGGCAGCGACAGGCGGTCGACGCCGACCAGCTGCCCTTCGTCGCCTCCAAGGCCTGACGGCGACCGCGGACGGGCGGCAGATAGGGTCGCCCGGACCCCGGCTCCAGGAGTGCGCGCGTGAACCTCGTACAGGCCGGCGTCCTGGGCGTGGTGGAGGGTCTGACGGAGTACCTGCCGGTGTCGAGCACCGGACACCTGACCATCGTCGAGCGCATGCTCGGCCTGCAGACGGACGCGGACGCGGTGACGGCGTTCACCGCGGTCATCCAGATCGGGGCGATCGTCGCGGTCATCTGGTACTTCCGGCGGGAGATCGTCCAGGTGATCGCGGCGTTCTTCCGCGGCATCCGGACGCCGGCCGTGCGGGACTCGGTGGAGTACCGGCTCGCCTGGCAGGTCATCGTCGGCAGCATCCCGATCGGTGTCGTCGGCCTCCTGCTCCGGCACGTCATCGAGGGGCCGCTGCGGTCGTTGTGGGCGGTGGCCGGTGGCCTGCTCGCATGGAGTGCCGTGATGGTGTGGGCCGAGCGGCGGGCCCGGCAGGACCGCGGCGAGCAGCAGATCACCATGGCTGACGCGGTGGTCGTCGGACTCCTGCAGGTGGTCGCGCTCATCCCCGGCGTGTCGCGGTCGGGCGCGACGATCAGCGCGGGCCTGTTCCGCGGCCTCGACCGGGTGGCGGCGACCCGCTTCGCCTTCCTCCTGTCGATCCCGGCTCTCGTCGCCGCCGGGCTGTTCGAGCTGCCGGGAGCGCTTGGGGAGAACGGCGTCGGGGTCGGCGCACTCGTCGTCGGGACCGTGATCTCGTTCGTGGTCGGCTACGCCTCGATCGTGTGGTTGCTCCGGTTCGTGGCCCACCACTCGATCGGCAAGTTCGTGCCCTACCGGCTCGCTGTCGGCGCCGGGGTCATCGTCGCCCTGGCGGCGTTCGGCGTCTCTGCCACCGGCTGACGGGTCGCCGGACGACCGGCAGCGGCAGAGCCGTTGTCAATCACCGCAGATCGAGACCGGCGGGGACCCGGCCGCGATCGAGCGGGCGGGCAGCAGCCGGCGAGGGTGATGCCGCCCTTCGAGCGCGAGCAGGCAGGCCGGGTTGTTGGTGATCAGCCCGTCGACACCGAGTTGCCCGAGGGCGGTCAGATCGTCGCGGCTGTCCGGCGTCCACGGGATGACCTGCTTCCCCGCGGCGTGTGCGGCCGCGATCGTGTCGACCGTGAGGTCGACGTCGCCGCTCGACGGGCTGACCCACTCGTGCTTGCCGACGACCGACCAGGCGACGTACGGGGTCGTCGTACCGGCCGTCAGCAGCGCGGTCCTGATGCCGGGGTCGAGCTGTTTCACGTAGTCCAGCGCGGGCGGGAAGAACGACTGGACGATCGTCCGGTCCTTCAGGCCGCTCGCCTCGATGAGCGACACCAGCGCCCGGGCGGGTGCGAGGAAGCTCGAGTCCTTGATCTCGATGTTGATCGTGTGGCTGTCGTTCCGCCCCAGCCTCTTGACGTAACCGAACAGGTCGCTGGCCTTCGGCACTCCGATCCCGAGACCCCGCAGCGGATGCGGCGCGGACGGGTCCGGGCTGGTCGTGTTTTGGCCGGGTGTCCACCACCAACCGGCATCGCACTGCTTGAGCTGCGCGAACGTGTAGCTGGTGACATTGCCGGTGCAGTTCGTCGTCCGGTCGAGCGTCCCGTCATGGATGAGAACGAGAACGCCGTCGGCTGTCAGCCAGCTGTCCGTCTCCAGCTGGTCAGCGCCGATCCGCACCGCGTTGCGGTAGGCGTACATCGTGTCCTCCGGTGCGTACGCCGCCCCGCCGCGGTGGGCGCTGACCACGATCGTTGCAGGCAACACCCCGCCCCGATCATGACCGGCAGGCGCCATGGCACCGGCAGGAACCATCACTCCGGCGAGAAGTGCGAGACAGGCGGCCGCAGCCGCCGCGACGTGCGGAAATCGTGTCATGGTGCGGGTCTTCCGTCGCTGTGCGCCGGGTCCTGCCGCCTCCGCCGAACGTTCACCGAGTCGTGGTGAAGGGTTCACCGGTGCCCCGGCCAACCGGCACCTGAACCGCCTTGACTCCTCCCCGAAGCGCCGCCGCCTGGCGGCGAACAGACAGGAGGAAAGGTGACGCAGCTCAACCAGAAGCATCTCGGCACCGTGATCGGCGTCGGTGCCGCCGCAATCGCAGCGGTGCTGGCCACGATGGTGACGGCCACGGCGAGCGACTCGTTCGCGGCCGGGAACCATCCGGCCGCCAACCCGCGCGCGGGTGTCGAGGACAACGTCCTCGCCAGCGGTCTCGACGAGACGCCGGCGGCGTGGGGTCAGCTGCCGCTGACGAACCCGGACACCGCAGCCGGCATCACCCACTACGGCTACAACACGGCTCGACTTCGCCGTACTGACCCAGGACCAGCATGAGGCCTACAAGACCGAGCCGGACAAGAACGTCTACCTCGTCTTCGGCGGCCACCACTACCTCTACCAGGGGCACGAGGGCGGTCCGCACGGCTATGTGACCCGCATCGACCTCGACGGCGCCGACCCCGGCCGAGCGGGTCATCGCTGGTCGCGGACGAGGACGCCACGGCACGCCGTTGCCGACGTTCGACGGCATCACCTGGGACCCGTTCAGCCACCAGCTGCTGCTGACGGCCGAGTCCAAGTACCCCGACGGGGGCGTGTGGGCGGTCGGCCTGGACGACGCCGGCGACGCCGGCGCGGCCCGGCGGAGCGGCTGCCGGCGCTGGGCTCCGGCGGCTACGAGGGCATCCAGAACGACTCCGACGGCAACGTCTGGCTCGTCGAGGACGTCGGCGGCGGCAGCGTCAGCGGCACGCACGGCAAGAAGCCGAACAGCTACGTCTACCGGTTCACGCCCGACGACCCGACCGACCTGACGGCAGGAGCACGCTCGAGGCGCTGCGGGTCTACCGCACGGACGGGACCCCGGTAACTGCGGCACAGCTGCAGGCCGACCCGACCGACTCCTTCATCGCTGGCCTGCACACCTACGGCATGTCGTTCGGGACCGACTGGGTCACCGTCTACACCGGGACGGCAGCGGCGACCGGCCGGCTTCGACGCGACGACGCCGCCGCGGCCGGCCGGTGCCACGCCGTTCAAGCGGCCGGAGAACGGCGTGTTCCGCCCCGGCACCGGCTTCCGCGAGTTCTACTTCACCGAGACCGGCGACACGAACGCCGACAGCACCCTGCCCGGGGCGTTCGGCGGGGTGTTCCGGCTCAGCCAGTCGGCCCCGAGCGCCGCACGGCACGATCAGCGCGGTCGCCGCTCGGCGACGTGGAGCACACCGGCTTGGACAACATCGCGTTCGCGACCAAGGACCAGCTGCTCGTCGTCGAGGACGCCGGCGACGGCCTGCACGCGCAGCGCAACGCCCTCGACTCGGGCTACGTGATCGACCTGCGCGGCGAGCAAGTCACGCGCAAGGCCCCGCCGTGCGCTGGCTGGCCGAGGGCCGCGACGCGTCGGCGACGTACGACGCGCTGTCCACGCCCGGCTACAACGACGGGGACAACGAGATCACCGGCATCCACGTCTCCGACGGCGACCCGGGCGTCGGCGGCATCCTCGGGCGCCAAGCTGCCGCAGCCGTTCGCGCACGGCTGGCGGGTGTTCTGGACCCAGCAGCACGGCGACAACGTCACCTGGGAGGTTCGGCAGGCCACCGGCTGACCAGCCTGCTCACACCGGGCCCGGCCCGCCTCCGGCGGGTCGGGGCCCGGGACGTTCTCACCGAGCCGGCCCGGGGCATTCGCAGCCCTTAGCACGTACGTGGGTCGGTGTGGCCGGCTGCGTGGCCGGCGGCCCGTCCTCGGCCGCCCCGCGGCCTGAGACCGGCCGAGTCGACGGGAGCAGTTACCCCTCCGTTCACTACGACGGTGTCGGGTGGTCAGGTTCACCACGGCACCGTCAGGCCCGTGCTGGTGATCGGACACCGAGGTGTCGTGGCAGACCTGGGGCCGCCGGAGAACACCGTCGAGGCGGCGCGCCAGGCACTGTGCGTGGGTGCCGACGGCGTCGAGGTGGATGTCCGCCTGACCCGGGACGGCGTCCCCGTCTGCGTGCACGACCCCGATCTGGACCGCGTGGCCGGGGTGCCCAGGCTGGTCGAGCGCACGGCCCACGCCCAACTCGACCGCATAGTGCTGGACGGGGGGCACCGGGTCCCGACGCTGCGC
Source organism: uncultured Actinomycetota bacterium (assembly GCA_963835405.1). GTDB lineage: Bacteria > Actinomycetota > Actinomycetes > JAFAQI01 > JAFAQI01 > CAWIFV01. The sequence continues at coordinate 83,141 of CAWIFV010000014.1, read as the reverse complement.
GAGATCGTGCGGGCCGCCGACCGAGGGATCCTCGTCCTGGATCTCAAACCGGCCGGACCGCGCGCGGGGGCACTCGTCGACGCCGTAGCGGCGGCGGTCCACCGCCCGGCGGGACCTCGTCGTCGTGTCGTCGACCGACCACGCGATCCTGGCGGCGGCGGCCGAGACGATGCCGGCCGTCCGCCGCGCGCTGATCGTCGACCCGGGCGCACCGCTGGACGAGGGCATCGCCGCGCCCGCGCGGACGGCTCGAGCTGCATCCGCACGTCAGCTGCCTCTTGCGCGACCCCGGTATCACCCAACGTGCCCTCGAAGCCGGGACTGTCATGCGCACGTGGACCGTGAACCGCGCCGTCGACGCCGGCCTCCTACGGGTGCTCGGCATCTCCGCCGTCATCACCGACGTGCCAGCGGCCATCAAGCGTGGGCTGGCGTCGCCGACGCTGGCCACGACCCCCGCTTGAGACGACCGCTCCGCGAAACATGCTGCGCAGATGGGACACGCCGGATAGGTGGTCGCAGAACCTGTGGGAGCGACGGCCACTCTGACCGGGTCTGCTGGTGGGCGATGACCGCCAGGCTGTCCGAGCTGCCGGGGGCGCCACCGGCTGACCACTGGGCGCCTCACCCGCGAGCCGCCGTCAGGTTTGTGTTCTCGACGGCGGCCGGCGTGGGTTGCGCGCTCCGCCGTGGCCGGAGCAGCGACCAGACGAGGCCGGCGGCGGCGACGAGCGCCGCCGCGGTCCACGCCGCGGCCACGGAGTAGCCGTGCACGAGCGCCGCCGGCCCGGTCCCGTGCACGGCGGCGTAGGTCACCGACGCCGACGTCGCCACGGTGTTGAGCAGCGCGGTGCCGACCGAGCCGCCGGCCTGCTGCGTCGCGTTGATGACGGCCGAGGCGATGCCGGCCTCCTGCGGCCTCACGCCTGCCTGGGCGGCGGTGATCGACGGGACGAAGACCAGACCCATACCGATGCCGAGCAGCAGTTCGGCGGGCAGGACGCCGCCGGCGTAGGAGGTGCCCGTCGACAGCCGGGAGAGCAGCGCCGTTCCGAGCGCGGCCAGCAGCAGACCCGGTACGACGAGCGCCCGCGGCGCCACCCGGTGCATCAGGCGCACCGCGATCCCGCCGGCCCCCACCTGCACCGCAGCCGACAGCGGGAGGAACGCGAGCCCGGTCATGAGCGGTGAGTAGTGCAGCACCACCTGCAGGTAGTAGGTGAGCGCCAGGAAGGTGGCGAGCATGCCTCCCATCGCGAAAGCCACGGACAGGTAGGAGCCGATCCGGTTGCGGTCGGCCGCGATGCGCAGCGGGAGCACCGGCGCGGCCGCGCGCGCCTCCCAGGCGACGAACGACCCGAGCAGCAGGATCGCCGCGGTGAGCGGGGCCATCACCGGCGTGGAGGACCAGGCATGCTCGACGGCTTGCGAGCAGGCATCGACGAGGGCGGCGAGCCCGAGCGTCGACAGGACCACGCCGCCGACGTCGAGCTTCTGGCGATGACCCGGCACGTCCGGCAGGGCCCGCCAGCCACCGATCGCTGCGACGGCGACGACGGGCAGGTTCACGAACAAGCACCACCGCCAGGACAGGTACTCGGTGAGAAGGCCCCCCAGCACGAGGCCGATCGCTCCGCCGCTGCCCGCAATCGCGCCGTAGACGGCAAACGCCTTGGCGCGCTCCCGAGCCCCCGTGAACGTCACGGCCAACAGTGACAGGGCCGTCGGCGTCAGCACGGCGGCGAAGCATCCCTGCACCGCGCGGGCGGCGATGAGCATGCCGCCGCTCGTGGCTGCGCCGCCGACCGCCGAGGCGGCGGCGAAGCCGATCAGCGCGATCAGGTAGGCGCGCTTGCGGCCGGCGTAGTCGGCGAGCCTGCCGCCGGCGAGGACGAAGCCGGCGAACGTCAGCGTGTAGGCCGTGATCACCCACTGCCGGTTTGCGTTCGACAGGTGCAGACCGGCCTGTGCGGACGGCAGGGCGACGTTGACGATCGTGGCGTCGAGGGCGGCGACGAGCTGCGCCAGCCCGATGAAGGCGAGGACGCCGCGGGCGCGAGTGGTGTAAGTCATCTCGGTCATGCCGAGACCGTACGACGACTATTTGTTAGATGTCAAATGCTTAGGGATCGACGATCTGACGAGTACAGTGGGACGCATGTCACCCACGGGACCGCCGGCCGGTCCGCCAGCCACTCCCCCGCTGGGCCTGCTCCTCGCGCAGGTCGCCAAGCGCGTGAGCCGGGCCTTCGACGACGCGCTGGCGGACGCGGGGGGCTCGACCCCGACCTGGCTGATCCTGCTCACGCTGAAGACCCGACAGGTCGACAACCAGCGCGCACTCGCCGGCGCCGTCGGCATCCAGGGGGCGACGCTGACGCACCACCTGGACAACCTGGAGCGTCACGGCCTGGTGCGCCGGGTCCAGGACCCCGGAAACCGCCGCATCCAGCGGGTCGAGCTCACGCCGGCGGGTGACGCCACCTTCCTGCGGCTCCGTGACGCGGCGACGGCCTTCGATCGGCGGCTTCGTCGCAACCTCAGCGAGCGCGACGAGGCCGCGGTGCGGCGGCTCCTCGGCAAGCTCGCGGAGAACGCGCACCCAGTGGATCGGGGAGAGTGAGCTCGTGCCGATCGTCACCCGGGTTACCGAGATGTTCGGGTGTCGCCATCCCCTCCAACAGGCGGGGATGGGTGGGATGGCGTCCCCCGAGCTGGCGATCGCTGTCGCCCGGGCCGGGGGCATCGGCATGCTGTCCGGGACGGTGAGCCGCGACGGGTTGGCCGGCCAACTCGATGCCGTGCCGTCGGACGCCGCTGTCGGAGTCAACTTCCTGGTGCCGTTCCTCGACCGGGAGGCATTGGTGGACGCGGCCGCGCGCAGCGTGCTGGTCGAGTTCTTCTGGGCGACGCCCGAGGCCGACCTGGTCGGCATCGCCCATGAGGGTGGCGCACGGGTTGGCTGGCAGGTGGGATCGGCCGACGAGGCCAAAGCCGCACGCGACGCCGGCTGCGACGTGGTCGTCGTACAGGGGGTGGAGGCCGGTGGGCACGTGCGCGGCGCCATCGGGTTGCTCCCGCTGCTCGAGGAGGTGTGCAACGTCATCGACCTGCCGGTCATCGCGGCGGGCGGCATCGGCACCGGCCGCGCCATGGCCGCGGCATTGGCTGCCGGAGCCGACGGGGTGCGCCTGGGCACCCGGTTCATCGCGGCCCGGGAGTCGACGGCCCATCCGGCGTACGTCGACGCGCTCATCGGCGCAACCGCGGCCGACACCGTGCTCACGACCGCGTTCGGGGACGGTTGGCCCGATGCGCCCCATCGGGTTCTCAAGTCCTCGGTCGACGCGGGAGAGCGGCTCGGATCGGGACAGTCGTGGACGCCGGACTGGCCCTCGTCCGCCTACACCGGCCCGGTCGAGGCGCGGGCACTCTACGCCGGACAGTCCGTCGGCTCGGTGCGCTCACGGCAGACCGCCGCCGAGATCATCGCCGAGATCGCCGGCGAGGCCGAGCGGCTGCTCACGAGAGCCGGGCACTGACGATGACCGGACCGCCGCTACTCGTGAGCCACCGCCTCATGCGCGCGTAGACCGACGTCAGTCGACGAGCTCGACCAAGGTGGCGTTGGCGGTGCCGCCCCCCTCGCACATGGTCTGCAGCCCGTAGCGCAGGCCGCGCTCGCGCATGTGGTGGACCAACTTCGTCATCAAGACAGCACCGGAAGCACCGAGCGGGTGCCCGAGCGCGATCGCGCCACCGAGCGGGTTCAGCCGCTCGGGCTCGGCACCGATGTCCGCGAGCCACGCCAGCGGCACCGGCGCGAACGCCTCGTTGACCTCGAACGCACCGATGTCACCGACGGCCACTCCGGAGCGCTTGAGCAGCTTCTCGGTCGCCGGGATCGGTCCGGTCAGCATGAACACCGGGTCGGCGCCGACGACGGCGCCGCTGCGGTAGCGCACCAACGGCGTCAGGCCCAGCTCTCGCGCCCGGTCGGGCGTCGTCACGAGCAGTGCCGCCGCGCCGTCGGAGATCTGCGACGAGTTGCCTGCGTGGATGACGCCGTCGTCCTTGAAAGACGGCTTGAGCCGCGCGAGCACCTCGGTGGTCGTGCCGCGTCGTACGCCCTCGTCCGTGTCGGCCTCGGCACCGTCGACGGAGACCGGCACGATCTGCCGCGCGAACGCGCCCGAGTCGATCGTCGCGGCGGCGAGCTCGTGCGAGCGGACGGCGTACTCGTCGAGCCGCTCGCGGGACAGGCCCCACTTCTCCGCGATCAGTTCCGCGCTGATGCCCTGGTTGAACGAGAAGTCGTCGTAGCGCTCGAGCACCCGCGGCCCATAGGGAAACCCGGTCGACCGGGCGGCCCCGAGCGGCACCCGGCTCATCGACTCCACACCACCGGCAACGACGACGTCGTGGTGCCCGGTCATGACCGCCTGCGCCGCGAAGTCCAGCGCCTGCTGGCTCGACCCGCAGGCCCGGTTGACCGTCGTCCCCGGGATGCTCTCCGGCCACTGCGCAGCAAGTACGGCGAACCGCGCGATGTTGCTCGACTGGTCGCCGACCTGGCCCACGCAGCCGAGGATCACGTCGTCGACGACGTCCGGGGTGATGCCGGCCCGGCGTACGAGCGCGTCGATGACGTCGGCGGCGAGGTCGACCGGGTGGACACCGGCCAAGGCACCGTTGCGCTTCCCGATCGGGGACCGGACGGCCTCGACGACGACGGCTTCGCGAATGTCGGTCACGTCCCGATCGTCGCACGTGCGGCCGCGGCGGCTACAGCGGCTCGAACCTCGCCGTCCCGTCAGAAACCGGCACACCTTGCGCACTGATCTTCGCGAACAGGGGTCACGGTACGCGCCCGACGAGGATCCCGCGGTGCATGCTCAGTTCGAGGCAGAGCTGGCCGGCCACGGTGCGACCTGCCGGATGAAGAAGCACGTTTCGACTTGCATCGGCGGGTTCTGACCCGGCAGTGGCAACCGGCACCCAGCGATTTCGGCGACGCTGACCTACGAAGCGCTCCCGACCTGCAATGACGCAGGAGGCGGCGGACGACCGGCCTGCAAGCAGCCGGGAACAGACTGCCTTCGCGACACCAGCCCGGTGACCTGCGGCTTTACCTGGCGCGCGCCCGCCGAGGCCGGCGTGGGGCCGTCACGCAGGTGATCTTCGACTCTGTCGCCGGTTGCGCCCAGGAGTCGCATCCCTCCACACTCGCCGTGTGGCCGACCTGGTGGTGCACGGTCTTGCGGACGACGTGTACGACGCGCTGCAACACCGCGCCGAGGCGAACGGCCAGACGCTGCACGACTATCTCGTCAGCGAGCTCACTCGGCTCGCGGCGAAGCCGACGGTGGACGAGGTGCTCGACCGCGTCGAGGGCCGGCGCGGTGGCCGGGTCGGGCTTCGCGAGGCTGCCGCCGACCTTGCCAAGGAGCGACGTCGACGCTGACAAGCCAGATCCGCCCTCGCAGCCGACGCTTCGATCCAGCGCGAATATGGGTTAGTTTGCAGCCTGCCCAGCGGGTGCCTACTTCACTATCGCCCGTGTCTGGGCTATATTGCAGCGGTGCCCCGAGCAGTCACCCTCAGCCCGCTAGCCGAGCTTGCCCAGGATCAGTGGGGGCTGCTGACCCGTCGGCAGGCCCACCACGCCGGCGTCGCCGCCACCACGATGACCCGCCTCATCGGCGACGGCGTCCTCGTGCGGGTCGCCGGCGGCGTCTACCGGCTTGCCGGCGCGCCGCTGGCAGATCACCTCGAGCTACGCGCCGCCTGGCTGCAACTCGCTCCCGATGTTCCCGGATGGGAGCGCCGCCCGGCGCAGGGCGTGGTCTCCCATCGCTCGGCGGCCGCGCTCTACGACATCGGCGACCTGCCGGCAGACGTCCACGAGTTCACCCTCCCGGTACGGCGACAGACCCGGCGACCCGACGTCCGACTGCACCTCCGCGCGGTCCCCGACGCACAGCTCATCGAGCTCGGCGGCCTACCGGTGACGCGGCCGGCACGCATCGCCAGCGACCTGCTCCACGACCATGAGGAGCCGGAGGCCGTTGCGCACATCGTCGTCGAGGCCACTCGGCGGGTGCTCGACTACCCCGGCACCCTTGCCGATGCGCTCGCGCCACACGCTGCACGGTTCGGGCTTCGCCGAGGCGACGGTGTCGCACTACTGCGGTGGCTGTACGACCTCGTCGGCGACCCCGATACCCACCAGTGGATGCGCGAAGCTCGCGCGCACCAGTCGGACGACACAACGGCAGTCGCACGGCGCGGACTGCGATGACCAGCGGATCCGCCTACGCCAGCCCGACGGCGTTCCGACGTGCCATCACCGATCGGTTGAAGGCGATGGCCGAATCCGGGCCCTGGCCGCTGCCGGCGCTGCAACGGCAGTTCGCCTACGACCGGTTGCTTGTTCGTCTCTACCTGGTCGACGACGGCTGGGTCGTGAAAGGCGCTACGGCGCTGCTCGCCCGCGAGATCGGAGTCCGTGGCACCAAGGACATCGACGTGTACCGGCCCGCGGCCCTCGACGTGGCCGAAGCGGACCCGGCTCGGTCACAAGTCCATCGTCGAGACGATGGACACCTACGGACACCTGTTCCCCGAACCATTGCACGAGACGTCTGCCGTTCTCGACAGCCTGTACGGAGGGGCCGTGGCGCAATGACACTTCCGCGGTGTTGCCAGAGGGCGGCGCGGCCCGCCATTGACACCAAAACAGCGGTTTCGTACAGTACAGCGGTGAGCGAGATGACCTCCAGCGACGCCCGGGAGCACTTCGCCGAGGCCCTGGCCGCCGTCAACCGCGAGCCGGTGTTCATCACCCGGCACGGCAAGCGAGTCGCGGCACTGGTCACGACCGAGTTCTACGAGCGAGCCCTCGAAGCTCTCGAGGACGCCGAGGACATCGCCGCCGCCCACGCCGCCCTGGAGGAGGACGGCGAGTCGATCCCGTGGGAGACCGTCAAGGCCGACCTCGGCCTGACGTGACCTACCGGGTCGAGCTGCGACCCGCGGCCGGCCGCGAGTTGCGCAAGCTACCCGCGTCCGCTCGCGACCGGGTCGGCAAGGTCATCGTCCTGCTCGCCGACAACCCGCGGCCTCCAGCGGCGAAGATGTTGGTCAGCAACGACACCCCGCGGTTGTGGCGGGTGCGGACCGGCGACTACCGGGTCATCTATCAGATCCACGACGACGTACTGCTCGTGCTTGTCGTCGCCGTTCGTCACCGGCGCGAAGCGTACGACCGATAGCCCTTCGGCCTGGTCCAGAACGGCTGACTCCGTTCGCATCCGGCGCGAAGCCTCCGAACCCCACCGGCGCTCGTCATCACTCGCCTGTCACAGACGCGACGATCAGTAATGACGTCTTACGTTCGACACGCGCCAGATGGCCAACGCCGGAGATCCGGCGCTAGGGCCTGGCCCGAAATGTCGGTGAGGGCAGCAATGATGGCTTGTGCCGCGCCTTTCTGCCTTCTATGGGCTCGTCGTGTACATGTACTGGCGCGATCACGAACCTCCGCATTTCCACGTCGAGTACGGCGATTCGGAGGCGCTAATCGTGATCGCCGATGGTCGCGTCTATGCAGGCTCCCTTCCCCGACGGGCGCTCCGGCTCGTCCGGGAGTGGCGGCGACTCCACGAGGACGAGCTCCGCCGCGCCTGGGAACGGGCTGCTCGCCACGAAGACCCAGGTAGCATCGATCCACTGCCATGAAAAAGCTCACTAAGATTCCCCGGGTCACAAGCGTCGAGGTGCGCCCGCCGTACGGCCTGCTCCTGACCTTCGACGACGGCGTGCGCCGCGAAGTTGACCTGGCTCAGGACCTGTGGGGGCCTGTCTTCGAACCGCTGAAGGATCCTGAGTTCTTTGCTCAGGTCTCGATCGACCACGGCACTGTCGTCTGGCCGAACGGCGTCGACCTAGACCCTCTCGTTCTTCACGGCGATAGCCAGCCGGTGACTCTGCGCCCAGATCAGCAGGCCGGATAACCGACTCCGGGCGTCGAACCGGATCGACGAAGCACTCTGCAAGTGCCGATACCGATCGTTCACGGTGATCTTGGAAAAGTGCTCTGTATCGGCACCTTCGCAGCGACATTCCGGACGCCTGGCGCATGTGCTACGACAGGCTGGTCTAGCGGGATGAGCGCAGTAGCTCGACCGTGACTCCGACCGCATCGGCAACCTCGACCCAGGCCTGGTCCGCGGTGACGACCGGCCGTTGAACAGTCCGGCCGAGTGCAAGACATGCGCGGTCGCCAATCCCTAGTCCATAGCGTGCAGTGACCGGGGCGATCAGTCCGGCCTGCATGGCCAGGCTGCTGTCGAAGGGGATGATCTCGACCTGCTGCTCAAGGTCACCGAGGATGTCGATCAGATCGGCGACCTCTCGGCGCATCAGTAGCGCCGCGACTTCAGAGAAGTTGACGGCGGACATGACTGCCTCGCCCCCCGCGACGATGTCTGCAACGCGCCCGCCGCCAGGTTCCTCGAACAAGAGAGCAGCCACTGCCGACGCGTCGAGCACGCTCATCAGCGCGACGTCTTGCGTGACCTCGGCGCCGCCGGGGCCTGTTCAGCCGCCGCCTCGCGTCGTCGCTCCTCCAGGAGCTCGTCGACTGCGGAACCCGCGCTCCCGCCGGCAGCAGCCCCCAGCAGCCCCCGTGCCGCGTCGCTCCGCGGAACGAGCCGAACGCCGCCCCGGGGGTCAGGGAGGACAAGCAGCTCGGTTCCCGGCTCGAGTCCGAGCCGACGCCGTGCGGAGGCGGGCAAGACAAGGCGGCCACGCGCATCGAGGTGGGCAGTGTCAGCCATGACCCACATTCTACCCCGTCGGCCCACATTCGGCCAGCGTTGCCCATGTGACGGGCCTGGGCCCGGGACAGTCGCGGGGAAGCGGCACGTATCACTTGTCGACCTACACGTCGATCAGTTCACCCGCGCGGCTGACACGTGCAGCCGAATGCGATGTCGCCGAGCCTCTCCGCGCTGATCTTGCCGCAGCGACGGCACTCAGTCCGATGCGGGTCGTCCAGCAACGACGGGTTGGTCAGCGGGCCGAGGTAGATGTAACCGTTCTCCTCAGCGATGACCTGCGCTTTGTCGTAGGGGACCGGCTCGTTGTGGCTCGGACCGTACGGGCCGAGCAGTTCGCGTTGATGGCTTGCCCATGCCCGCCAGTAGCAGGCACGGCAGGTCGCCTCTCCCTCCTCGTTCTTGTCGAGAACGTACGCGAAGCGATAGTGCGCGACGTTGTTACAGAACAAGCAACGGGTTAGCAGCCAGTCGTCCGGCCGCGTGAACGACTCCAAAGCTTCCAGGCCACCCCTGTGCAGGATCGCGCCGATGTGGTCGTCGCAGTAGGTCGCCTTGCTCCTCGTCTTGAACGCTGCGATGCTCTCGCAGCCGTCCGTGGAACACACCTGATCCGTGAGCACCCGGTCCCGGCGCAGTGGCCTCGGTGGCTCGGGCGGCGCAGGCTCGGGCCGTTGCTCGCGTGGCAGACTCCGCAACGGATCGGGCTTCCTCGCCGCTGTTCTCAGCCCTGGCGCCGCGACCTGCATCAGGTCGGAGATGTCATCGAGCGGCTTACCATCGAGACAGCGGATGAAGTCATCCTCGGTCATGACCTCGATATCCTGACCCTTGTCCTCCAGCTCGAACGCCTTGCGCGCCTTGCCCGTGAGGTTCGAGCCCGGACGCAGGACAGCTGGGTTGATGTCGCCGACAACGAGGACGTTGGTGCGCTTGGTCGGCGTCTTGTCCGGCACAGCACCGACGCGAGCGCACTCCTCCCACGCAATCTGTCGCGTCATCGACATCAACCCGCCGGTGAACACGACCACGCGCCCGTACAGATATCCGTCCGGATCAGCGTCGGGGTTAATGTCGGGTCGTACCAGCCTGCCGGAGCCCGAGAGCGTGCAAACGCTGCCCTTGTAGGAACCGCTGCTCATGTAGCCGATACACAGGTGATGCGCGGTTGCGAGCGCACGGACATCGCTCACTCCGTCCTCACGCGCGAGCGCGACGACGATGCCGCCCACTGCCCGAGCATCGGCCAGAGGGTCATGATGATCGGTCATCTCGAAGCCACAGGCATCGGTAACGAATGGCAGCCGATACGACGGCAGACGCTTCGCGCGCCGGGCCAGGACCATCGTGCAGAGGAAGTGCATCTCCGGCCACTCGATGTTGTCCACGGCGCACGCGTAGCGGATCACGCCGATGTCGAAGCCTGCGTTGTGCGCGACTACGATGTCGCCACCGATGTAGTCCATCAGGGCAGGCAGCACGAAGTTCCAGCGCGGGGCGTCTTGGACCATCTCAGCGTCGATACCGTGCAGAGATGTGTTGAACGGGTCGAAGTAGTCGACCTGCTCGGGTGGCCGGATCAGCCAGCGTTGCTCGTCCACGAGCTGCCCGCTGCGATATCGGGTCAGCCCGACTGCACACGGCGAGCCTCGGTAGGAGTTGGCTGTCTCGAAGTCAATCGCGGTGAAGTCGAGCATCGCTCAGCCCGCAAGATTGGTGTCGGCGGCATTTTCGATTGCCGTCATTGCGACTGGCATCTCGCGCGCAACATCCCCTCCACATTGGCGTAGGTAGGGACGGGCAAGTCGTTGCTGCTCAATCACGTCCCAGGCATCGCACAGACGGGTGAACCACCGAGCGACGCCGAGGGCGAGGGAGCAGCGGCCATCGCCCGCGGCTGCCCACTCTGAGTCGAGGTTCACGGGCTCTGGCAGCGGGGGCCAGGCGGGCGGCACCAGAGCGCGACCGTTCTTGCGGGTGGTCGCGGCGTTCTCGTACTCAAGCTGCAACTCATCACAAGTGTCGATCACGCGCTTGAGAGTCTGCTGGGCGTCCACCGGCCGTTCGACGGGGACATCCAGACGCTCGAGCAGTGACTGCCCCGAGCTGGTCGCAACGACCAAGTGTCCCGCTACCAAGTCGGGTACCGCTTCCCGGACGTCATCACCTTCGAAAGTCCAGGCTCCGCACATCCGCGACATTCCAGGGTTGGCTCGCCCCAGTTCAACCCCCCACACGACGGCAACGCCATCGACTTCGTCGACCACGGCCAAGACAGAACTGATCCACGACATGGCGTCCCCCATTTCAAGCAGAGCGTCGCAGTGCGACGCATACTCGGCAGCGATATTGGACGAAGGGGTCCGAACGGTCGACAACTACCGGCCGAACGACGTTCGTCTCGACGCGGGTTAGAACGCCGGATCTCCGACGGGGGCCAGCCGCTGGCGAAACACCCGCTGAGCAGCCAGTTCAGCGCGAGGCGGCGGACGAGTCGGCCTGTAAGCCGGGTTCGGATTGCCGGAGCCCGTGAGGCCGAAGTTGCAGCAGGTCAGAGGTACTTTCCGGGTCCAGCTGACATCCGGTGTCACACGGATGTCACACCCGGAGGGCGTGATGGCTCTGCCCCGCAAGATCGAGCACGGACGCGGTGTCTCCTACGAGATCACCTACCGCGTCGAGGCCGCATGGTCCGCAAGCGGCTCCCGACGAAGAAGCTCCGCCGAGCAGGCGCTCGCCAAGGCGCAGGTGTCCGCGATGGAGGGCACCTACGTCTTCCGCGGCGAGGCGAGGACGACCGTGGCCGAGTACGCGCCGCAGTGGCTCGCGTCGCTGCGGGTCGAGGCGACCACGCTGCTGACCTACGAGAGCTACCTGCGCCGCCACGTCGTCGAGCGTCTCAGCAACCGCGCGATGTCCTCGCTGCGGCGTTCCACGTCAACGCGTTCGTCGGCGCGTTGCTGGCCAAGGGGTTGGCACCGCGCACGGTCCGGCAGATCTATGCGCTGCTCGCGATGATGCTGCGCTCCGCGGTGTACGACCGATGCTGGCGAACACGCCCTGCTACAAGATCAACCTGCCGTCGCTGCCGCCAGGCGAGACTGGCGATCCTCTCCCCGACCAGATCGGCGCACTCCTGCGCGAGGCGAAGCCCGACCACCACGCCGTCCTCACGCTCGGCGTCGGCACCGGATGCGTCAAGGGGAGCTGCTCGGCGTGCGACTCGGGGCGGTGAACTTCCTCCGTCGCGAGCTCAGTGTGCAGACGCAGGCCAAGACCGTCGGGCGCGGAGCACCGGTGGTCACCGAACGGCTCAAGACTCCGGCCTCGCGGCGACTGCTGCCGCTCCCGACGTTCGTCGTCGACGTCCTCGCGGCACATCTCGAACGCAACGGGACCGGCCCGGACGGGCTGCTGTTCACCAACCCGCGGGGGGAGGTGTGGCGGCGCGGCTCGTTCAACGACTCGGTGTGGAAGCCCGCCTTGCGCCGCGCCGGGCTGCCGACGTCGTACGGCATGCACGCACTGCGGCACACCTACGCGTCGTCGCTCATCGCGGCGGGGCTGCACCCGAAGGTCATCCAGGCTCGGCTCGGCCACAAGTCCATCGTCGAGACGATGGACACCTACGGCCACCTGTTCCCCGAGCAGCTGCACGAGACGGCCGCGGTGCTCGACAACCTGTACGGAGGGGCCGTCGCGCAATAGACGCTCCCGTCATCCGGCTCAGGCCCGGCGGGCTAGACCGTTGACGATAAATTCGCGGTTTCGTACAATACAGCGGTGAGCGAGATGACCTCCAGCGACGCCCGGGAGCACTTCTCCGAGGCTTTGGCCGCCGCCAACCACGAGCCAGTGTTCATCACCCGGCACGGCAAGCGGGTTGCCGCCCTGGTCACGACCGAGTTCTACGACCGCGCTCTCGCGGCGCTCGAGGACGCCGAGGACATCGCCGCCGCCCACGCCGCCCTCGAGGAGGACGGCGAATCAATCCCGTGGGAGACGGTCAAGGCCGAGCTCGGCCTGACGTGACCTACCGCATCGAGCTGCGACCCGCGGCAGCCCGCGAACTGCGCAAGCTCCCCCGCTCGGCCCGCGACCGAGTCGGCAAAGTCATCACCCTGCTCGCCGACAACCCGCGGCCCCCAGCCGCGAAGATGCTGGTCAGCAATGACAACCCACGGCTGTGGCGGGTGCGGACCGGCGACTACCGGGTCATCTATCAGATCCACGACGACGTTCTGCTCGTGCTTGTCGTCGCCGTTCGTCACCGGCGCGAAGCGTACGACCGATAGGCCGGCTTGCCTCGGCGCTCAGTAACGACGCGCTGCTGGGCTCGGCGGCGACACAGCGGACGTTGGAGATCCGGCGCTACACGACGCCGATTTGATTGACACTCGCCCCGTTCCAGTTGCCCAATGCACTAGTGACTGCCGAGCCGGAGGACATGCTGGAAGGCGGTCGACCCGAACGGCCGCGTTCTCCTGGCCGTCATCGAGTCACCTGGCTGGCATTTGCGGTGCTGGGGACCGCCCTCGTTGTCGCCACCACCGCAGCTGTGGTCTACCGGCATCGCGCACAAGACGTGCCTTCCCCCGCTGCGCCCGCAGCCGCTCCCGCGCCAGTTCCTACGACGGCGCCGCTCTTCGTCCACAAAGAGACTCACACCGTGCTCGGCGGCCGTCTGAAGATCGACCTCCTGACAGTGCGGACTGGCGACGGGACTGGGCCTGCCCGCCTGTCGGTCACAGGCGTCCTGACGGGCGGCAAGCCGGGCGTCCTCTACCGCCTGACGGGCGGGGACTGCACGGTCGGGAAGGACCGAAAGTCGCCCTGGGCGACTGGCCGTGCCGACGCGGCCGGTAACGCAGCGCTCCGCGGCCGAATCTGGACGGTCTTGCCGCAGCACTCCTACTACATGCTGCTCGAGCCGTGGCCGTTCAAGTTCCCCCACACGCCAGTCACCGGCTTGAACGGGAACCTGCTGCCCGGCGGCGTCTTCCCGCTCCGTGTAGCGCACGAGCCCTGCCTCTGACGCCGCCGGAGCATGTCCCGGGTTCCGTGGAACTTCGGTGGCGATCCGATGTGAACACTACGCGGCGGCACCGACAGTTTCGGTGGCCTGCTGCGGCTCGGGGTGAACGTGCCGCTTGAGTGCGGCGATGAGCTGAGGCATCTGCTTGTAGCCCTTGATCCGGCGGAACGAGCGCTCGGCGTTGAGCATGCCGGCGGCGGTCCAACGCAGCACCATCTGCCCGTCCTTCCAGTTGGTGACGTTGCGGTTGGTCGTCCTCGCGATGCTGATCATCGAATCGATCGGGTTCGACGTCGTCAGGGTCTTCGCGAGCCGACCGTCGACGCCGAGCCGGCTGACGGTGAACATCTCCTCCAGGCCCTCGTGCAGCGACGCCGCCGCCCCCGGGTAGCCGGTCTCGAGCAGCCCGGCCAGGTACCGGGCGTTACGCAGGCCCTGGTCCGGATCAGGATGGTTGAACGCCTTGACGAGCTTGGCGTCGACCCACGCCTTTTCCTTGTCTGGCAGGTGATCTGCCACGTTGCGACGCTTGTGCAAAGTACAGCGCTGCACCGCCGCGTTGCCGCCGAAGACCGCGGTGACGGCGCTCCGCAGCGCCTTCGCGCCGTCGATCACGACCAGCAACCCATCGCTGGCGTCCAGGCCCCGGCTGACCAAGTCGGCGAGCAGCGCCTTCACGACCGTCTTGTTCTCGGTGGCGCCCTCCCACAGCCCGACCGGCAGCTTGGTGCCGTCCGCGGTGATCGCCAACGCCACCACCGCGCACCGATCAGCGAAGTGCTCCCCGTCGATCATCAACACCTTGATGTCGAGCTCAGTCAGGTCGCGGGCGAGCAGATCGGCGAGCGCGGTCTTGGTCTGCCTGACGAACCGGCGCGACACCGCCGACTTCGACGTCGCCCTCGCGGTCGCCAGCATGTCTTGCCCGACCGGCTCGGCGACCTGGGCGTGCCGACGGGTCGCGACCCCGGCCAGCATCCGTTCCAGCACCACCTGCGACAGCAGGTCCTCCGCGGCGAAGTGCGCGTAGGTCGGGACCGGCACCTCGTGTCCATCCAGCGTCCTGGCCCGCGGTCGGCTGACCGGCACCCGCCGACCCCCGAGGGTGACCGAACCCTGCTCGCTGCCGTGCCGAACGGCGCTGCGGTCTGGGTTGTGCTTGCCCTTCGGGCCAGCGATCGCGGTGATGTCGTCTTCGAACATCGCCTGCATCACGGCCAGCCCGGTCGCGACGCTCATCGCGAGCAGGCCTTCGCGGGCCACGTCGGTGATCTCGGCGAGGGCGAGTTGCAGCGTCGACGACAGGCCGGCCTCGGCAGCCTGCTCCTGCGTCACGATCTGGACCTTGCTCGGTACGGTCTTCATGGCGGTCCCCTTCTTGTCTTGGTCGACTTGGCGGTCGCCCAACACCTACCGCAAGGCAGGCATCAGGCGGGAGACCGCCACCTCAACTTCCACGACGAGCGGGACAACCTCCGCCGCCGGTAGGTGCCGATCAGCTGCGTCGCGACGGCTCCGACGGCGGGGACGTGGAGTAACACCGCAATACTTTCGGGCACTTGCTGACATGCCGTGCACCGCAGCCGGCGCTATTGGTCACCTGTCCCACGGTGGCGACGGGCGATTAGCCTCTCGCCATGATCCGGATAGAAGTCGAGGTCGAGACCAACGACCCAGCGTTGCGGGACTACGTCCTCGGGGACGTGGAGTCGTGGCGGAGAACGCCTGCGAAGGTCTCGGTATCCACGCGCGAGCAGGACGCCTGGACCGGCGGCGCGAGGACGGTCCACGTCTCCACCTCGACTTCGATGTCCCTTGGTGCGGTGGTCGAGGAGAGCGTCGAGGATGAGCTACCACCGCTGCCTGATCGAATCGCTCCGCCACGGCTCACGACAGTTGCCGATGCCCGCGCCGAGGCCGAGTTCCCCGTTTGGGTTGTTCCGTCCTTGGCTGCGTCATCGACTCCAGATGCGATGGTGATGCCCGGCGGTCACGACGTGCCGTCGTCGGTAGCGGTCACCCACGGCGTACATGACGAGCGTGGACGCCACCGCGGAAACGTCTGGGTGACCTCGTCAGCCACGCTCCTGCCATCCAGCCGGTTCGAGTCATGGCGGACGGTCCGGGACTACGACGTGTGCGAGGACCGCTCAGGTGGCTACTACAGGTGCAAGATCCGCGCTCAGCGCGAATCCGGATACGTTCAGGTCGAGTCCACGGCGCACAGAACCCTCGACGAGGTTCTGGACCTGGCAGGAACCGTTCGGGCCGAGTAAGTGATGCTCGCGGTTCATCTCATCCGGCCGGAGCGCAACCAACCAGCGTCGAGGAGCGTCATACGGCTGTGCGTCGCAGGACCATAATCGCGCTGAGCGTGACCGCGGCCGCTGCGGGGGTCACCGCGCTTGTGATCTGGCTGACCGACCGTGCGGAGCCGTGCGTGTACCCCGCCATCTGCCGGACCAGGCGGCCGGGCGGTCCTTGTCTACCCGTTGGGCGGCTGTCCGCAGGAAGCGGCGGCGTGGGGCTGGGTGGGCATCATTGCGGGCATCGCGCTGTTGGCGACCGTCGCGTTCCTCGCTATGCGGAAGAGCGACTAGGAAGCGCCGCTCTCGGGCGAGCAACCCCTTGCGCGATCCACCTTCCTAGCGCACAAGCGCACCACCATGGAAGATGCCGTCATGGGGTTACTCGCTCGCCTCGATGACCGAGTACTGGGTGCGAAGGGTCGCCCTCCGGATCCTCGACGCATGCGGGCCGGTGACTGGTTTGGCGTTGCGATCACGCTCGCGGTCGTCGTGGCCGGCTTCGTCGCCTCCGGCAATAACAACCCGGCGGTTTGGCCGCTCGCGGGTATGGCGTTGGGGAGCCTTCTGTTCGGTGGACGCCTGGCGGCGACCCAACGGCCCTCGAAGCCGGACGCAAGTGCGGAGCGACAGCACGACTGACGTGTAGGTGCCGTGACCTGGCGTCGGCCCCGGCCTGGCATGGCCATCGCCCTGTAAGACCGGCAATACGTGCGTCCGCGCTGGTGAAGTCGCGCCGTGGTGCCGGCGCTATTCATCGCGCTCAACCTGCCTGGACTGGTGGTCGTAGCGCCCCCACACTCCGAGCATGAGTACGCAGTCTGTGGCAGGTGGCCGTGAACTGTCCTGGCCGCGGCTGTCCCTGCGCCGACGCACATGGATAGTCGTGCTTGCGCTGCTGGTCGCAGTGGCCATCGGCGGCATGAGCTACGTCATCGGCGCTCACCAGGAGCGGCCTCAAACGCATGTCGCTACTGGCTATGCGTACGCCAGTCCCCTGCAGATCAGTGCGTCCTCCGGGGGCTGGAGCTACGACATCCCGCTCCACGTTCGTTGGCTGGGCGCAGTAGGCGGTTGGCACGAGGGCTCTCGGCCAGCGTGTCTCCCCGCTTCCACCGGACAAACGCCGGTCAGGTTCGGCTGGGTTCCGGTTCAGGCGCCAGGGCCGGGAGACGTTAGCTGGCGCGAGGTCGTCTGGGTCGACTGCCGCTGAGGATCGGCCGAGGTCGCCCCGACAGCGTCGCCGAATAGTCCCAACGAAAGGGCGCTTCCGGGTTCTCCGTGGGTACCTCGGAGGCGTGATGGGGCGGCTGGCGGCATGATCTCGGCATGCGTGACACCGAGCTGTATCGGCATCTGTTGGGACTGGTCGCGCCGTGGGGGGTGAGCCGGGTCGAGATGTCAGTACCGGAGGGACGCGTCGACGTGTGGGTAGAGCACCCACGGCGGACGCGCTTCTCCTGTCCGGAGTGCGAGGGTGAGCTTGCGGTTTATGACCATTCCGAGGAGCGGGCCTGGCGGCATCTGGACAGCTGCCAGTTCCTCACCTATCTGCATGCGGCCCCGCCGCGGGTCGACTGCCCGGAGCACGGTGTGCGTCAGGTCCGGCTGCCGTGGGCCGAGCCGCACTCGCGGTTCACGGTGCTGTTCGAACGGCTCGCCATCGACGTGCTCACCGAGTGCGACGTGCTCGGCGCTGGCCGCCTGTTGCGGCTGAGCTGGGACGAGGCGTGGCATCTGATGGACCGCGCCGTTGCCCGGGGTTTGGCGGCCAAGCCGGCCACCGTGCCGGCACGCATCGGGGTGGATGAGAAGTCAGCCGGGCGGGGCCAGGACTACATCACCGTGGTCTGCGACCTCGACAAGGGAACGGTCGAGCACATCGCCGACGAACGCCGCCAAGCAAGTCTGGATAGCTATTTCACCCGGTTCACCGCCGAGCAGCGCACCGGGATCGCGGCGGTGGCGATGGACATGTGGGAGCCCTACATCACCTCGGCCCGCGAGCACCTCACCGACGCCGACGAGAAGATCGTCTTCGACCGTTACCACGTCATGCGCTACCTCACCACCGCCGTCGACACCGTCCGCAAACAGGAGAACCGGGCGCTGGCCGCCGGCGGCGACAAGAGCCTGGCCGGCTCGAAGTACCTATGGCTGTACTCCGCCGAGAACCTCCCCGACCGGCACCGCGCCCGCTTCACCGGCCTACGCGCCGCTGACCTCAAGACCGGCCGCGCCTGGGCGATCAAGGAGAGCCTGCGCCACTTCTGGAACTACCGGCTGCGCGGCTGGGGCCTTCGGCACTGGCGCAGCTGGTACTTCTGGGCGACCCACTCGAGACTGCAGCCGGTGATCGACGCGGCCCGCACCCTCAAACGACACGAAGCCGGCCTGCTCTCCTACTTCGCCCACCGCGTCACCAACGCCGCCGCCGAAGGTCTCAACTCACGCATCCAGGCAATCCGCGTCTCCGCTCGCGGCTACCGCAACCGGCAGAACTTCAAGACCGCCATCTGGTTCCACTGCGGCGGACTGCAGCTCTACCCACAAACCCACGGACTTCCCGGATGAGCCAACGAAAGTGCCGATACAGAGCGCTTTTCAAGATCACCGCGGACGATCGGTATCGGCACCTCCACGCCGCGGATGCGCTAGGAGACCTTGCGCCGCTTGACGTATTCCTCGAGCGCAGCGCGGGCGACCTCCGACACTCGTTTGCCTTCGCGTGCAGCGAGCTCCTCAGTCTCGGCTCGCAGGTCCGCAGGGAGCCGGAAGGTGACCTGCGGCGAACGTGTCGCCTCACCAGATAGCGATGGTCGCCCGCGTCCGAGTTGCTTTTCGCTCTCCTCGACCAGTCGGCGAACGTAGCCCTCAGTGATGCGGCGACCCTGCCGGTCGCGGACCACCTGGCGCTTGAGGTCGATGTCGGGACCGGGGGCGAGTTCGTACTGTTCCGGCTTCTTCTTCGAGCTCATGGCCGCCTCCGGTACGAGTAAGGCATGACGTGAATGACCAGCAGATAGTCCGGCTGCTCGACCGCAATGACTTCCAACATCACACCTCGGTCGTCTCGGCCGATCCACACCAGTCGCTCATCCAGTTCCGCATCTGCCGGCAGGCGGATCGGCTCACCCGCGTCGGCCATGGCGGCGAGGACGTGTGCCTTGCCGATCCGGCGCTTGCGTGCCGACTGGGTGAACTTGACCCGCCGCACCCGCCCATTATTGCAGGGCACAAACTCCGGCGCCAGCACTTTCTCGTGCCCGATTTGACGTCATGGAACGCCGGATCTCCGACGCGGGCCGGCCGCTGGCGACGAGCCGAGTAGCGCGCCCTATCGGACGGGCTCCGGCCTGGGAGTTCGCGGGCCGCAGATCCCGCGGGCAGGGCTTGCCCCTGCCCGCTCTTCCTGCCCGTAGGGGCCGCAGAGGCTCCGGGGTCAAGGGCCGCCGCAGGCGGTCGCGCAGCGACGCGAGCGCAGCGAGCGCCCTTGACGCTGGAGGGGCGGCCCCGCAAAATCCGCGGCCCGCGACCTGGACGCAGCCGACGACATCGACGTCCAGCTGCTGAGATGCCAGATCCACCGGGCGCAGTCCAGCGAGCTTCACGTCTACTACGACGTCGTCGCCGCGCGCGTTCTCTTCGCCAGGCCCCCCGCCTTACCGGACGCTCCTGTCTCTCTTCGTGATCTCGATCTTGCCCTTCTGCTTCTCTTCATTGCTTCTTTGCACTACCTGTTCCTGCTGCTCCACCCGGCTGACCTGCCCCTCCCTCTCCCAAAGTGCGTGTCGAGGGAGTGGCACTTGTTCGGGGGTGCGGAGCGCCAGCGGAGCAGCCCCGAACAAGTGCCACGACCGCCCCCGCGGCCAGCAGAACGTGCAGGTCAGCCAGGTGGAGCAGCAGCACCCGACGAGCCTCAAGGGTGGCGCCTCCACCGGCGCTTCCGCGCCGGGGTGGAGGCGTGGGTGCAACCCGGCCGTGACGCAGCTGACGTTCCGCGAATCGTTCTCGCCGATGCGCCGCCGATGTCACACCGATGTCACAGACTGTGTGACACTGAGCCGGACAGGCGACCACTGGGTGCTCCAGACCCGGACACCGGAAAGTGGCCCCTGACCTGCGGAAACACCCGCTGAGCAGCCAGTTCAGCGAAAGGCGGCGGACGAGTCGGCCTGTAAGCCGGGTTCTGTGCGCTCGGTCCGAGGACCGAGCCGGCGACCATCCCTCTCGGGTTGCCGTTGCCGACAACCTCTAGCGGTCTACCCGGGAGCTCGGGCGGGCCGCCCTCGAACGCTCCCTGTCTGACCTTGCTCCGGGTGGGGTTTGCCGAGCCGGCCGGGTCACCCCGGCCGCTGGTGGGCTCTTACTCCACCGTTTCACCCTTGCCTCCCGCCGAAGCGGCAGGCGGTCTGTTTTCTGTGGCACTGTCCCGCGGGTCACCCCGGGTCGGTGTTGCCGACCACCCTGCCCTGTGGAGCCCGGACTTTCCTCGGCGACGTTTCCGCGGAAACGTTTCCGCGGAGACGTCGACGCGGCCGCCCGGCCGGCTCGTCCGCCGTACCCACCAGAGTACGGCGCCGGCGCCCGCCGCGCACGGTCACAGTCGGCGTCAGCCACCCCGGCGGACGAAGCCGGCCGCGAGTGACGGTGGCGCGCACGCCAGCCAACCGTCGACAAGCACCTCGCGCCACTCCTGCTTCCTGACCCGACGAAGCTGCACCAGCACGGCGGAGTAGCCGTCGAAGTGCGGGATCGTGAACAGCGCCGCGGACCCGGCCGCGAGCAGCGCCTCCTTCTCGTGCAGGTCGCCCACCCGGACCGCCACGACCGGTCCGTCCGGCGGCAACTCGTCACCGAAGCGCCTCAGGTCGGCCTTGCTGAACGGACGCTCCCACGCGAAGACCTTGCCGCGCACCGACCAGGCGCGGTTGCCGTGCCGCTCCCCCTCGACGACCTCCGGCAGCGAGAGCGCCACGCGCGCCACCTCGTCGAGTGTCGGCACGCCCGAACCCTAACCCGCATGACACGGTCTGCACATGCGCACTGCCGGCGACCGCGCCCTCGACCGGCGGATCGTCGCCCTCGCCTGGCCCGCCCTCGGGGCCCTCGTCATCGAGCCGCTCTACACGCTCACCGACACCGCCATCGTCGGGCATCTCGGCCGCGCCCCGCTCGGCGGCCTGGCGCTGTCGGTCACCGTCCTCAACCTGGTCGGCTGGACCTCGGCGTTCCTCAAGATGGCGACGACCTCGTTGGTCGCGTTCCGTCGCGGCCGCGGCGACGACCAGGGCGCAACCGACGCCGCTGCCGCCGCCTACCTCACCGCCCTCGCCCTCGGCGTCGTCGTCGCGCTGCTCGTCGCGTTCGCCGGGCCACCGGTCGCCGCGCTCCTCGGCGGCGAGGGTGCGGTGCAGCGCGCCGCCACCACCTACCTGCGCATCTCCGCGGTCGGCATGCCGTTCCTGCTCCTCACCCTCGCCGGCGCCGGTCATCTCCAGGGCCACGAGGACACCCGCACCCCGCTACGCATCCTGCTCGCCGCCAACATCGTCAACGTCGTCCTCGAGGTCGCCCTCGTCTACGGCGCCGGCACCGGCGTCGCCGGCTCGGCCTGGGGCACCGTCATCGCCCAGGTCGTCGCGGCCACTCTCTTCGTGCGCGCGAGCCGACGCCGTACGACGGACCTGCGTCGTCCCGCCGGGCACGAGTTCACCCTCCTCGTCCGCAACGGCGGCGCGCTCGTCGTCCGCACCGTCGCGCTCGGGTCGGCCCTGACGGTCGCCACCGCGATCGCCGCCCACGTCAGCGACACCACGCTCGCGGCACACCAGATCGCGTTGCAGGTCTGGATCCTTCTCGCCCTCACCCTCGACGCGCTGGCCGTGCCCGCCCAGGTGTTCGTCGGTGCCGCACTCGGCCGCGACCAGGTCGAGGAGGCTGTCGACATCGGCGCCCGGTGCCTGCGTCTCGGGCTGCTCGCCAGCCTGGCCGTCGGGCTCGCCACGATGGCCCTCTCCCCTGCGCTGCCCTACGTCTTCACGAGCGACGCCGACGTCCGCCACGTCGCCACCATCGGGCTCGTCCTCTGCGGCGCGCTGCAACCGTTCGCCGCCTACGCCTTCGTGTACGACGGGCTCCTGCTCGGCGCCGCCGACTACCGGACCTTGCGCCGCTCGATGCTTCTCGCGCTGTTCGCGTTCGCACCGCTCGCGGCCGCCACGCTGGCCTACCCCCGGCTCGGCATCACCGGCATCTGGCTCGCGCTGACGTGCTGGCTCGCCGCTCGCACTGTCCTGCTCGGCTTGCGCTGGCGCAGCCGCGGCTGGGCGGCCGGCCCCACCTGACACCTCACGGCCGCCGGACACCTCGCCTCTGCCGGACGCCTCGTCAGCATCGGAAGACCACGCGTCGCGCCGCCACGTCCGCCGTCACGAGCCGCGCCTCGACCGTCTCGCCGAGCGGCAGGTCGTCGCCCTCCAACCGCGCGCGCACCGCCGGGTCGCGGACCTGCACGACCCCGTGCCCGCCCCCGCCGGCCTCGACGACGACGCCGGTGAACACCTCCCCCACCCGGTCCCGCAGCACGAGCGCCTCGGCCAGGTCCACGACCGCGTTGTCGACGGTGTGCGCGCGCCGGTCCGCACCGGTCATCTCCTCCGGCAGCCGGGGCAGCGCCGCCCGCACCCAGTCCGGCACCTCGCGTCCGGCGGCGAGGGCGAGACAGCACTCGGACACGTAGCGGTCCACCAACCGCCGCAGGGGCGCGGTCGCGTGCGCATAGGGGGCGGCGACCGCGGACTGCATGGGCTGCTCCGGCGGCGTCCCGTCGAACGCGACGTAACCCGCGCCGCGGAACAGCACCGACGCGAGCCGCAGCACCGCAGCCTCCGCCGGCACCGACGCCTGCAGCCCGCGCACCACCTCGGCGTACGACGATGCCGCGGGCCACGACACCCCGAGCGCCAGAGCACTGCGGCGCAGCGATGCGACGGTCGAGTCGTCGGGCGGCGGCAGCACCCGCAGCAAGCCGCAGCCGCCGTCGAGCATCACCTTCGCCGCGGCCATCCCGGTCAGCAGCGACAGCTGCGCGTTCCAGTCCTCGACCGGCGCGGCGGCGCGGAACTCCAGCACCCACCGTCCGCTCGCGCAGTCGACGACCTGCTCGGGCACCGCCAGCGACACGCCACCGCGGTCGCGTTCCCGTCGCTGCCGCAGCTCGCCGACCGCACGCAGCAACGCGACCAGCTCGCCACCGCTCCGCCCGAACGTCGGGTAGTCGAGCTGGGCCCGGCTGCGCACCAACGCGCGTTCGACGTCGACCGAGACCACGTCACCGTCGGCGTCGAGGGCGAACCGCCACAGCACCGCCGGCCGGACCGCGCCGGGCAGCAGGCTGGCGGCCCCTTCGGACAGCACCGGCGGGTGCAGCGGCACCCGGCCGTCGGGGAGGTAGAGCGTCTCGCCCCGACGGTGCGCCTCGGCGTCGACGTCCGAGCCCGGCGCCACGAACGCGCCCACGTCGGCGATGGCGTAGGCCACGCGGTACCCGCCACCGGTCCGCCGCGACAGGGCGAACGCCTGGTCGAGGTCGCGGGCGCCGGGCGGGTCGAGCGTGACCAGCTCGAGGTCCGTCCGGTCGGCGTACCCGCTGCCGGGCTCCTGCCGTGCCGCCCGCGCCGCCTCGTCCTCCACCGCAGCGGGAAACGGCCCCGGCAGCCCCAGCTCCCCGCGCAGCGCGGTCAGCTCCCGGGCGAGGTCGACCCCCCGGATGACGGTACGACGCAACGGCACCGGCCGAACCTACGCCGGACTCTTGGCGACTCCGGTCAGGGGCGCACCGCGCCGATGAGCCCCGGCACGAAGACCTTGTCGTAGCGCACGACGGCGCCGGTGTGCGGTGCGTCGATCATCCGGTCGCCGTCGACGTAGATGCCGACGTGGTGGATCGTCAGCGGGTCGGAGACGTCCTTGGCGAAGAAGACGAGATCGCCCGCGCGGAGGTCGTCGAGCTCGACGCGGTGCCCCTCGACCCACTGGTAGCCGGTGTAGTGGTCGAGGTTGAAACCGGCATGTGCCCAGGCGAAGAGTGTCAACCCGGAGCAGTCGAAGCCGACGGTGTGCAGCCCGGCCGGGTTGCCCTGCTCGTTGACGGCGCCGAGCGTCGGCCCGCCCGAGTCGCCGCCGGCCCACGAGTAGGGAACGCCGAGCTGCTTCTTCGCCCACGCGACGGCCCGGCGGCCCTGCTCGGCCGTGGCCCACGGCATCGCGTCGCCGGCAGCCTGCATCGACACCCAGGCGGCGGCCAGCGCGGCGCGCTGCGCGGCGAGCTCGGCCTGCCGCGCGGCGTCGCGCTCCTTGGCGAGCTGCGCGACCGTCGACTCCTGCTGCGCCGCCTTCCGGGTGACCTTCTCCTGCTCTTCGGACAGCTGTCCGAGCAACGCCTGCGTGTTGGCCATCGCGACGAGGGCCGCGCGCCGTTCGGCGTCCGCCCGCGCGGCCACCTTCTCGACCTCGGCCGCCGCCTGCGCCGCGGCCAGGGACGTCGCGACCTGCTCCTGCTGTGCCGCCACGAGCGCGTGCAGCATCTCGGCCTGCGACTGCGACACCTGCCCGAGCAGCGCGGCCCGGTTGAGGATCGCGCCCGGGTTGCCGGCGGTCAGCACGAGCGCGAGCGAGGTCATCGGGCCGCCGGAGATGTACGCCGCGCGCGCGAAGTCCCGCACCTGCTGCTGCATCGCGGCGGCGCGTGCCGCGGCCGCGTCCGCCGCCGCCTGCGCCGCCGCGGCGCTCCGCCGGGCCCGGCGGACCTCCTTCATGGTCTTGGCGTAGGTCTCGATGGCCACCTGCGCCGCCGCGGACCGCGCCGTCAGCTCCTGCTGGGCGGCCGAGAAGGCGGCCTTGGTCCGAGCCAGCGCCTGCTGCGTCTCCCGCGCCTGCTGCTTGGCCGCCGCGAGCTCCTGGTTGCGCTCCTGCAGGGCACCGGTGCCGGGGTGCGGGCGGGGCGGCGGCTCGGCGGCGGCGCCGACGACCGGGGTCAGGGCGAGCACGACCGCGGTCACGGTGGCCGCCGCCGCGCGGCGACCCCGGCGCGGACCCGTGGCCGCCACGGCCACCTCCCGGGGAAGAAAGGAAGGTCAGAGTGACGCTCCGGGAGCCCGCCGTCCCGCCAGTGCGGGAAATTGAGCCGCCTGCGCGCGCAGGTCGAGACGTTCAGCCCCCGCAATTCGGGGCGAGTCGCCCCGGCAGGTCGGGTGCGTCGACCGCCGTCAGGCCGGCCGGGTCAGCAGGTGCGGGCGCAGGTGGCCGGTGTCGTTGACCAGCCGGACGACACCTGCGCCGCCGTCGTACCAGTCGACGGCGGACAGCGACGCCGGGTCGAGGTGGATGCGGTACAGCGCGTGCGGTGGCGCGTCGAGCGCGTCGCGCAGCATCGCCTTGATGGGCGTGACGTGCGAGACGACGACGACGGTGTCACCGACGTACTCGGCGGCAATCCGCTCCCGTGCCGTGCGGACGCGGGCGAACGTCGCCGTGAACGACTCCCCGCCCGGAGGGGCGACGTCGGGGCTGTCGAGCCACGCGCGCATCTCGTCGGGCCAGCCCTCCGCGATCTCGCCGAACGTGTGGCCCTCCCAGGCCCCGAAGTCGGTCTCGGCGACGCCGTCGTCGACGACCAGGGGCACCTGCAGCGCCTCGGCCACGGCCGCCGCCGTCTGCCGCGCGCGCGCCAGCGGGGAGGTGACGACCGCCGACCACGCCGCGGCCGGTCAGCCGCTCGGCCGCGGCCCGCGCCTGGGCCTCGCCCCGCTCGGTCAGCGCCGGGTCGCCACGGCCGCTGAACCGGCGCTCCAGCGACAGCGGCGTCTCGCCGTGGCGCAGCAGCAGCATCGTCGTCGCCGCGCCGCGCGGCACCCCCCAGCCGTAACGGCTGACGCGCTCCGGCCGGCTCGGTCGGCTCCGGCTCCGGCACCTCGGCGCGCGCCGTCCAGTCCCGGCCCCGCCGGGCGTCGTCCATCGCCTCGTTGGCGAGCCGGTCGGCGTGGCTGTTGAACTCCCGCCGGATGTGCTGGAACCGCACGGCGGAGAACTGCCGCACCAGCGCCGCAGCCTGCGACGCGAGCGGCTTCATCGCCTCGTGCTTGACCTTCCACGAGCCGTTCATCTGGTTGACGACGAGCAGCGAGTCCATCCGGACGTCGACCTCGTCGGCTCCGAGGCCGCGCGCCGCCTCGAGCCCGGCGATGAGCCCCTGGTACTCGGCGACGTTGTTGCTGGCGACGCCGATGCCCGCGGCGACCTCGGTGAGCACCTGCCCGGTCTCGGCGTCACGGACAACGGCGCCGTAGCCGGCCGGGCCGGGGTTGCCGCGCGACCCGCCGTCGGCCTCGACGACGACCCGGCGGCTCACAGCCCGGAGTCGGCGGTGCGCACGAGGATCCGCCGGCACTCCTCGCAGCGCAGCACCTCGTCGGGCGCCGGCGTCCCGGATCCGGTTGAGGTCGGTCGTGTTGAGCTGGAGGTGACACCCCTCGCACCGGCCCCGGTGCAGCGCCGCGGCGCCGACCCCGCCCGAGGACGACCGCACCTTCTCGTAGAGCGCGAGCAGCTCGGCGGCGAGAGTCGTCGCCAGCTCGGCCCGCTGCGCCACGGTCTTCTCGGCCTCGGAGTCGATCTCGGCCCACGCCGTGTCACGGCGCTGCTCCGCCGCGGCGAGCGAGGCGGCGACCTCGTCGCGCTCCCGCGCGATCTCGCCGAGCCGCTGCCTGCACGCGTTCGCGCTTCTCCATCACCTCGAGCTCGACGTCCTCCAGCTCCGCCTGGCGGCGTTTCAGGGAGTCGATCTCGGACTGGAGGCTCTCGAGCTCGCGCGGGGAACCGACCTGTCCGGCGTCGAGCCGCTTCTGGTCGCGCCCCATCCGGGAGCGCACCTGCTCGACGTCGCCGTCGACCTTGGCCTGCTCACGGCCGAGGTCCCGGTCCTCGGTCTCCAGCAGCACGATGTCGTCCGCGAGCCGGCCGTGCCGCTCGGCCAGCTCCTCGATCTCGGCGAGCTCCGGGAGGGTACGACGGCGGTGCGTCAGCCGGTCGGTGGTCGAGTCGAGCGCCTGGAGGTCGAGCAGGCGCAGCTGGTCGTCGGGAGCGGCCTTCACTGTTCTCCATCGGTGGCGGACTCGGCGCCGTGCCGGTGCACGGTCCAGGGATCGGTGACGAGGTGCGACACGGTGACGTCCACCGTATCCGGCGAGACCCCGGCCTGAGCCCCGCCGAGAAGATCGGCCACCTGCAGGGTCCACGGCCACTCCGTCGCCCAGTGCGCGGCGTCGACGAGGGCGACGCCGCCGTCCTCGACGACCTCCGACGTCGCGTGGTGCTTGAGGTCGGAGGTGACCAGCACGTCCGCACCGGCGCGCGCCGCCGCGGCGGCCAGGTTGCCGCCCGAGCCGCCGCAGACCGCGACCGTCCGGACCGGCCGGCGCGGGTCGCCGGCCGCCCGCACCCCCCAGGCGGTGGCGGGCAGCGTGGCCGCGACGGCGGCGGTGAGCCCGGCCAGCGTCGTCGGCGCCGGCAGCTCCCCGACCCGGCCGAGCCCCCGACCACGCGCAGGCGCCGCCAGCTCGAACACGTCCCAGGCGGGCTCCTCGTACGGGTGGGTGGCGAGCAGCGCCCGGACGACCGCGCTGCGCCGGGCCCGGGGCGACACCATCTCGATCCGCACCTCGGGGGCCCGGGTGCGCTCGCCGGGGTTGCCGACCGCCGGGTCCGTCCCCGGGCCCGCCTCGAACGTGCCGGTCCCCTCGGCCAGGAAAGCGCACCGCCGGTAGTCGCCGATGCTCCCGGCCCCCGCCGCCGACATCGCGTCGAGGAGCGGGTCGACGGCGTCCGCCGGGGCGAAGGTGACGATCTTGTCCGGTGCCTCGTCCGGGCGCGAATCCAGCGGCTCGGCGTCACGGACGCCGACCGCCGCGGCGAGCGCGTCGCTGACGCCGGGCCGGGCGACGTCGGCGTTGGTGTGCGCGACGTAGAGGGCGCAGCCGCCGGAGATCAGCGAGTGCACGACCCGGCCCTTGGCCGAGGTCGCCGCGACCGTCGTCGTACCACCCAGGAAGAGCGGGTGGTGGGTGACGAGCAGCTGCGCACCGGCCGCGACCGCCTCCGCCACGACCGCCGGGACCGGGTCGACGGCGACGTGCACCCGGCGTACGTCGGCGTCCGGGTCACCGCACACCAGACCGACGGCGTCCCAGGGCTCGGCCCAGCGCGGGTCGTAGTGCGTCTCCAGGGTGGCGAGCACGTCGGCGAGCCGGACCATGACCCCGAGGCTAGGGGCCCCCCGCTCCGGGCCCCGCCCGGCCTGCCCAACCCGGCTGCCCCACCGGTAGCCCCCACCCGGCCTGCCCCACCGGTGGCCCCCACCCGGCCTGCCCCACCGGTGAATCACTGCTGGGAAATAGCAACAGTGGTGATTCACCCGTGCGGCCGCGACCAACAGTGGTGATTCACCCGTGCGGCCGCGAACAACAGCAGTGATTCATCGGTGGGAGGGGGTGGGGCAATCGGGCGAAAACGCCTACACGGTCGGTCCCAGGTGCATACGGTGGGACCGGGCCGGAGATCGGCCCATCCCCGGCAGATTGGACGATCTCGATGCGTATCCGGCTCGTGCTGGCCGCCGCTGCGGTCACCGCCACCGCCGCCGCGGGCACGTCCGTGCTCGCCGCGATCCGCGCCGAACACCGACTACACGACCGACTGTCCGGCACCGGAGAGCCTGGTCGCCGGCACCGACTGGACGACGACCCGGCTCGCCCCGGGAGTCCAGCTCCAGGAGGGCCGCCATCACGACGTGACGGGTGCGGTCAAGATGCACGTGCTCCGCGTCGGGGTGACCAACGACCACCTGCGCTTCGGTCCCTTGGTCGGCTCACTCGCGGTCCGCCGGCCGCTGTCGGTCCACGGCACCCGGCGGCACCTCGTCGCGGCGACGAACGCTGGCTACTTCGACTGGGGCACCGGTGCGCCGCTCGGCGTCGTCGTGCGCTCCGGCCGCCCGCTCACCGGCACCAGGACACCGGCGCCGGTCGTCGGCTTCGCCCCGTGCGGCTCGGGTGCAGGCGGGGACCGTGGCCCTGTCACGGGCCGGGTCGTCACCACCGAGCGGGGCGCGTGCGGCTCGCCGGCCGCGACCCGGCTCACCCCTCGACGGTGTCGACCGTCTACACGCCGCGTTGGGGCTCGACGCCGGTTCCGCTCGCGCAAGGGCGCCAGAGCCGCCGGTCGAAAGACGGGCACGTGTCGTCGCGGGTGGGGCGGTTCGAGCGGGTGCACCGCAGCCCCCTGCTGGTCGCGCAGGGCGACGACGCCGTGGCGTGGCTGAAGTCGCTGCACCGCGGCGACCGGGTCCGCGTGCACGCGCGCGTCGACACCGTCGCCCCGCACCCGTTCCGCCTCGCCTACGCGGTGGGTTCGACGCTGGTCATCGACGGCGTCCCGCGCTCGCGGATGAAGTGCCGGCGCAGCCACCCGCAGCCGGCGCGCACGGCGATCGGCTTCCGCAAGCACCGAACCCGCCTCATCCTCGCCGTCGTCGACGACCGGCGCGACTCCCCGGTGCACGGCCTCGCCTCGGTGCAGATGGCGCGGCTCATGGCCGACCTCGGGGCGGAGCAGGCGTTCCTCCTCGACGGCGGCGGGTCGACCGAGATGCTCTCGCGCATGACGCGAACGGCGAAGCGCACGTCGATCCGCAACTACCCGGCGCGAACTACGAGCGGCCGCTGCCGCTGGGGTTCGGCATCTTCCGCCGGTGAGCAGCACGGCGGGGACACTGGGCTGATGCGCGTCACCGTCCGCGTCTCCCCCGGCTCACGCCGGACCGAGGTCGGCGGCCGGTACGGCGAGGCGGAGCCGGCGGTCCTCGTGGTGCGCGTGAGCGCTCGCGCGGTCGACGGCAAGGCGAACGGCGCGGTCGTCGCCGCATTGGCGGACGCCTTCGGGGTGCCGACACGCGACGTGCGGATCGTCACCGGGCAGCGCGGCCGGACGAAGCTGCTGGAGATCGAGGGAGGCGACCCGGAGCGGCTCGCCGCGCTCGTCGCTGCGGAGCTCACCTAGCGGCTTCGTCGCCCGGGTACGGCGCCAGAGCTCTCTGTACACCGCCTCACGCCTCGAGGTGCAGCCCCTTCCAGAGGTAGGTGTACGGACGCCGGACGAGCCCCAGCTCCACGCAGAGCTTGCGCACCTTGCCGAGCGACGCGACCGTCTCGGCGTGGTGTCGCGGGTTGCGGGTGAACGCGGCCTCGATGACCTCGGCCGGGATGCCGTAGCGCTCGACGATCTGCGGTGACGGCTTCAGCATCATCTGGGCCATCGCCCCGAGGATGAGCGGTGCGCCGACCGCCAGCTGCGCCCGTCGTACCGGCGACAGCATCGGGACGGTGCGCTTGAGGTAGTGCCGGGCGAAGGAGAGATGCCGGGCTTCCTCGGTGACGTGGATGCGCATGATGCGCTCGAGCAGCGGGTGGATCTCCCGGTCGCCACGCAGCTCGCGACGCTGCACGTAGTCGATCGGGTCCTCGCCGCCGAGCACGAAGAGGAAGAACAGCTGCGGGAAGCGGCGGCCGAGCATGATGATCCGCCGGCTCTGCACGCGGTCCCACCAGCGGAGCCCGGCGGCGTCGAAGCCGGTGGCTCCCACCGCGGGTCGGTCGGGTCGAGCGCGAGCTCGGGGCTGTCCCAGTCGACGTCGGCGTAGGCGTCGAAGTGCTTGGTGACCGACAGCCGGTTGAGCCGGTCGAGCAGGGACAGCCAGCCGGCGTCCGCCGCGGTCTCGGTGACCTCGTCGGGAACGGCGGTGCGCGCGTCGGTCAAGCTCATGACGCTTCCTCTCCGGTTGGTACGAGCTGGATCAACGCCTTGAAGGCGTCGAGGATCTCGGCGGGGTCGGTCGGCTGGTAGCCGGGGACGAGCCGGCAGAGGGCGAGGCCGTTCATGAGGTTGAACACCAGCCCGAGCGCGATGCGCGGAAGGTCGGGGTCGGTGGCGACCTCGGCGGCGAAGAACTCGCGGAAGATCGCCTCGCTCGACGTCATGAACTCGGCGTCGAGGCGGCCGAGCGGCCCGGCCAGCTCGGCGTCGGTGCGGGCCGCCACCCACAGCTCCAGCCAGGCCACGAACGTCGAGCCCTGGAAGATCGACCACAGGAGGTCGATCCCCGCCCCGGTGCGGTCGGCCCCCGGCTCGAGGTCGGCCATGGCCTTGCGGAACTCGTCGTTGCGCTGCTCGAACAGGTGCCCCAGGGCCGCGCAGAACAGGTCCGTCTTCGTCGGGAAAGTGGTGCAGCAGCGCGCCGGGCGAGACACCCGCCCGGCAGGCCACGTCGGCGGTCGTCGTCCGCCGGTAGCCGCGGTCGACCAGGCAGGCCACCGTCGCGTCGAGCAGCGCTCCGCGGGTGGCGGCGGTGCGCTCGGCCTGCGTACGACGGGCGGTGGACATGTCCGACATGGTGGCGGCAAACTAACAAACCGTCAAGACTGTTTGTAAGTGCACGTGCCGGCGCCAGCCGGACCAGGCGGCAACCGGGCTCAGCCGGGGTCGGGGCCCTCCACGTTGACGGTGACCGGCCCGGCGCCCGCCCGCGTGACGACCACGTGTGCGGCGCCCTCCCCCGGGTTGCTCTCGCGGTGGACCACGCCCTTGGGCACGTGCACGAAGTCGCCGGGCTCCGCCTCGAGCACCTCCCGGCCGCCCGGGCCGGACTCCATCCGCAGCGCGCCGTCGACGACGTAGATCGACGTCTCGTGCTCGCCGTGGTGGTGCCAGCCGGACACCATGTGCGGGTCGGTGCGGACCAGACCTGACCACAGCCCGTCGACCGCGACGGCCTGCTCACGCACCATGCCGGGTGTCGGGTCCGCGGCCACGCGCTCGTCCGGCCGGACCCGGCGCACAGTCTTCGTTCTTGCTCATCGTCCCCTCCCGTTCGGCCTTCCGGCAGGTTGCCCGTTGGCGGCCGCATTGTCGACCCGCGCGCGCCTCTAGCGCATTCCGGCGTCGGCCCACCGGGGCAGGTCGATGCCCCACGGTGACCCGACGACATCCCAGTCGTCGGGACCGCCTGCCAGCTGGACCGCCGGTGGCGGATAGCGCAGCCGGCCGCCGGCGGTCGGTCGCTCGCGCATGAGGTCGTCGACGTCGGGCAGCCGCCGGTCGGCGCCGTCCGGGTGGTCGAGCAGCCAGGCCGCGGTGCGGGCCAGATGGGCCTGCACGTGGACGGACCTGCCCTCGGTCAGCTGGCGCTCGACCGCGGTCAGGACGGCCGCGGCCAGCAGGTAACCGGTGGCGTGGTCGAGTGCCTGCGCCGGCAGCGCGCCCGGGACGTCGCCGTCGGCCGACTCGGTGACGGCGATGCCGGTGGCCGCCTGCACGATGCTGTCGAAGCCGCGGTTGGCGCCCCACGGCCCGACCCCGCCCCACGCGCTGAGCGTCGCGACCACCAGCCCCGGCCGCCGCGCGGCGAGCCGCGCCGGCGAGAGGCCGAACCGGTCGACGGCGCCCGGGCGGTAGCCGACGACGACCACGTCGGCCGTCGCCAACAGGTCCGCGAAGACCTCGCTCTCGGTGCCGAGGTCGAGCAGCGCGGAACGCTTGCCCATGCCGGTGTCGAGGTGCTGCCACGGGAGCTCGGGGAGCCGCGGCGGGTCCAGGCGCAGGACGTCGGCGCCGAGCAGGGCGAGAGTCCGGGTGGCGACCGGCCCGGCGATCACCCGGGTCAGGTCGAGCACGCGAAGCCCGGCCGCCGGCAGCAACGGCGTGGTGGGCGGCTCCGCCAGCCGCCGCGGCGGCGCGTCCGACAGCAGGCCCCAGGACACCAGCGGCAGCCGCCGTACGGCCGTGTCCTGCGGGTGGGCCCGCCACTGCGCCGGCGTACGGACGGCGACGCAGATGCCGCCCGCGGCCTGCACCGTCGTCTCGGTGTCCGCGGCCGACCTGCCGCTGACGGCGGCCGCGAACCCCTCCGCGTCGCAGTCGGGCGGCAGTCCGAGAGAGGTGAGCAACCGCCGCCGGTGGTGCGGGTAGTTCGCGTGCGTCCGCACCCATCCGTCCGCGGTGCGCCAGAAGCCGGACAGGGCGGCGAAGCCCTCGATCGGGGCGCCGTCGAGGCGGAACAGCCGGTCGCTGCGGAACGCCGCGCTGACCCGGCGGCCGTCGACGACGGCTCGGGGCGCCGGGCCCCCGCGGGCCTCGGACAGGGAGGCCGCCGCGGTCGTCGCCGCCGCCACCGCACCGACGGCGAGACCGGTCGCGGCCAGCCGGGCGGGCAGCACGTCCTCGCCGTGCACCGTCTCCACGGGGGGCGGTGGCCGCTCGGCGAGCCGCCAGTAGTCGTCCAGCAGGCCCATGCGGCCCAGTGTCCCGCCCAGCGGCGGGCCCGCTCGGGCGTGGCCTGGGAGCAGGAGGTGGAGGCGCGGCGGCGAAGGAAGGAGGGTTGTCCGACGACGTTCCCCGCCGCCCGAAGGATTCTCGTGTTCTCCTCCCGCACCCGCCGCGCACTCGCTGCTTCCGGTGTCCTGGCTGTGACCGGGGCGGGTGTTGCCCTGGCCGCCGCCCCCGGTGCCGTCACCGGCCTGGCCGGTTATCTCGCCACCCACGACGTGGCGGCCGAAACGACGTTCACCACGTCGGTGCCGCCGGCGACGCCTCGCGCCCACTGCGGGCCCGGCTCGCTGCCGGAGACCGGGCGCCAGGGCCGGGTGCCGGCCGCCGACTACGACAACGGCCGCGCCGCCAAGGGCTACACCTGCAACGCGAGGCAGGTGGGCCACATCGGTGCGACGGGCGGGTTCAAGACGTTCCGGTACGTCGACCCGGCCGGCCATGTCTGCGCCTTCTACGACGGCACGCTGCTCATCCCCACCGCGCTGGCCCACGGCGAGGCCGGCGGCACCCACGTGCTGGACATGTCCGACCCGGCGCACCCGGTGGAGACCGACCGGCTCCTCACGCCGGCGATGCAGAGCCCGCACGAGTCGCTCGCCCTCAACGCCGAGCGCGGACTGCTCGCCGCGGGCATGGGCTCACCCGCCACCGCGCCGGGCATCGTCGACATCTACGACGTGTCGCAGGACTGCCGGCACCCGGTGCTGGCGTCGTCGAGCCCGCTGGGCGTCCTCGGCCACGAGAGCGGCTTCTCCGCCGACGGCCGGACGCTGTGGATCTCGACGACCGCCCGGGGCGGGGTCACGGCGATCGACGTCAGCGACCCGCAGCTCCCCTCGATCGTCTGGCGCAGCGACACCTACACCTTCCACGGGATGAACCTCAACCACGCGGGCACCCGGCTCTACGGTGCCGACCTCGGCATGGCCGGCCTGACGATCCTCGACGTCGGCCAGGTGCAGCGCCGGGTGGCGAACCCGAAGGTGTCGGTGGTGTCCCACCTGACCTGGCCGGCGGTGTCGATCCCGCAGAACACGATCCCGGTGACGATCAGGCACCACAAGTACCTCGTCGAGTTCGACGAGTACTCGCGCAACATCCAGCAGTACACGCCGGACGACGCGGTCGGCGCGGCTCGCCTGATCAACATCGACGACGACCGGCACCCGCGCGTCGTGTCCAACATGAGGCTCGAGGTTAACCAGCCCGCGGCGCGTGCCAGTGACCAGAAGGACGACCCGGGCGCGCAGTACCCCGTGCAGGGCTACGCCGCGCACTACTGCGCGGTGCCGCGCAAGCACAACCCCGGCATCGTCGCCTGCAGCTTCATCCTGTCCGGGTTGCGCGTGTTCGACATCTCCCACCCGAAGCACCCGCGCGAGGTGGCGTACTTCAACAAGCCGGCGCCGCTCGGCGCGCCGATGGCCAGCGGGTCGTTCGCGATGTCGGCGCCGACGTTCGACCTGGCGCACCACCAGGTCTGGTACGCCGACGGCGACAGTGGTTTCTACGCCGTCCGGCTGACGAACGGCACCTGGCCGGCGGGGCTGCGCGCGCAGTAGGTTCAGCAGCCGCCGGCTCAACGCCCGAGCGCGGCGGGGTCGACCGCTGCCGCGACGGCGACGAACGCCGCGACGGCGAGGATTAGCCAGGCGAACCAGCGGCGCAGCCGGTCCGGGTCGACGCGCGAGCCGAAGCGACCCGCGACGAGGGCAGCGCCGACAGCGGCGCCGGCGAACACCCCTGCCACCGGCCAGTCGATGCTGGTGCGTTGCAGGTGCGCGGCGAGCCCCGCACCGGAGTTGATGACGATGACGACCAGCGAGGTGCCGATGGCCGTCGGCATCTCGAGCCCCAGGAGCAGGGCGAGCACGGGGACGATGACGAACCCGCCCCCGACGCCGAACAGGCCGGTGAGGAAGCCGACGGCCGCACCCGCACCGACGGCTTTGGGCAGGCAGCCCTTCCAGTCCACCTTGCCGTCGGGTGCCGCGCATGCTCCCCGCGGGTCGATGTGCCCGAACAGCATCCGTCCGGCCACCACCACCATGAGTCCGGCGAAGGCGAGGAGGAGCACCTGGGGGGAGATCGTGTGGTTGACCGCCGTGCCACCGAAGGCCGTCCCGATCCCCGCTGCGCCGAAGACGCCCGCGACCGGCCACCGGACCTGCCGGGCGCGCACGCGCGGGGCCACGCCGACGGCGGCCGAGGCCCCCACCACGAACAGCGACGTGGTCACGGCCTCCGGCACCGGCTGGCCGACCCCGTAGACGAGGGCGGGAACGGCGAGGATGGAGCCGCCGCCACCGAGGAGGCCCAGCGCGGCGCCGATGAGCAGGCCGAACGCCGCGGCGGCGAGCATGGCGGTCGGTTCTCCTTCCTTCTCCTGCGGACGGGCGGCATGCCTCAGGCGACGGCTGGCTCCGACGGTGTCTCGAGGCGGACGCCCGCGCTTGCGGCGTTGTCGAACTCGTCGTCGACGAGCACGACGTCCCGGCCGGTCGCTGCGGCGATCATCGACGCGGCGATGGCCGCCCGGTACCCCGTCGCGCAGTGCACCCAGACCTCCCCGTCGGGCACCTCGGCCATCCGGTCAGGGAGCTCGTGGAAGGGAAGATGCACGGCGCCGGCCACGTGAGCGTCGTTCCACTCCAGCCGACGGCGGACGTCGAGGACGGCGAGCGAACGGCCAGACCGCTCGCGTTCGAGGTCGGCGAAGGTGACCACCCGCAGCGAGCGCAGGGGCGCGCCCCCGGTGTGGTCCTCGACCGGCCCGGCGGCGGCCGCGGCGGGGCGGTCGATACCGATCCGGACCAGCTCGCGCTGGGCCTCGGCGACCTGCGCCGACGTCTCGCCCAGCAGGGTCACCGGGGTTCCCCAGGGGATGACCCAACCGAGGTAGGTCGCGAAGGAGCCGTCCAGCCCGACGTTGAGACTGCCGCCGAGATGGCCCGCGGCGAACGCGGCGCGACCGCGGAGATCGACCACCCACTCCCCCGCCTCGATGCGCCGGCGCAGCTGCGACCCGTCCGCCCGTTCGGGTGGCGAGAGGTCGGGCGGCGCCGCGGACGCGTGCAGGTTCGCCCGGCCCATGTGCGCGTAGTAGGAGGGAAAGGCGTCGAGGCCGGCGAGGATCTCGCGGGCGAAGGCGTGCTCGTCCCGGGTGAGCACCGGGTTGCTGCGCCTCTCGTCACCGATGGTCGACGAGGTGCCCTCCGCCTGTGTCGCGGAGCAGAAGCTGCCGAACCCGTGTGTCGGGTGCACGGCGGCGGCGTCGGGCAGCAGATCAGCAAGCCGATGTGCCGACCGGTACTGCGCGTGCACGAGCTCGTCGGTCGCGTCCGGGCCGAGCAGGTCCGGCCGACCCGTCGATCCGAACAGCAGCGAGCCGCCGGTGAACACGCCGACGGGACGGCCGGCGTCGTACAGGACGTAGGACAGGTGGGTGAACGTGTGACCGGGAGTCGCGACCGCGCGCACGGATGCGGTTGCCCAGACCTGGATGACATCGCCGTCCGCGATCGGGCTGCACTCGAACGCAACAGCGTCTGCGGCGTTGACGTGGTACGCCGCACCAGTGGCCGCGGCAAGTGCTCGGCCGCCGGTGACGTAGTCGTTGTGGATGTGCGTCTCGAAGACGTGCCGGAGCGTCACGCCGTGCTCGTCGAGAAGTTGCTGGACGCGATCGATGTCGCGCTGCGGGTCGACCACGAGGGCGTCCCGACCGTCGTGGACGAGGTAGGACCGGTCGCCGAGGGTGGGTGTCTCGATCGGGATGACCGCCAGCATCAGAGTCCTTTCGGTGTGCGGTGGGGCGGAGCATTCGGTCAGGCGACGGACTCGTCGGTGCCGAGACCGTGGTCGAGGACCCGACCCTGCGTCCGCCACTGACTGGTGCCGCCCGCAACGGAGACGGCGTCGACACCGGCGCCGCGCAGCCATCCGGCCGCGGTGTAGCTGCGGTTGCCGGTGGCACAGATGATGTAGACGGGCGTGTCGCGCGGCAGGTCGGGAATGACGGAATGGACGCGGTCCATCGGCACCAGCCGGGCACCGGGAACGTGTCCGCTGACGTACTCGAAGGGCTCGCGCACATCCAGGACGGGTGCACCGTCCGTGTGCGCGTCGGCGAACGTCGCCACGTCGACCTCGGGAACCATGCCTCGGAACCTCCATCCACTCGATACCCCTAGGGGTACCCACTCTACCGGTCGTTGACGCGGGACGCTGCGTAGGCGAACCGCTGCGCTGCGTGTATGCCTCGGCGGGCGGGGAACGACGGCGACATGACGGAACTGCCCCATGAGGTCGACCCCGCGGTCGGCGAACACGTTGTCGCGATCCGCAACCGCTTCGGGATGGACGGGCTGCGCGAGGCACGCCGGCTGATCGACCTCGAGATCGCCATCTTCAACGACGTCTACGACGACCTCGACGGTGACGAACCCGCGGCGAAGCCGGTCGGCAACGGCACCGGCTGACGTCCAGCCGACGAACTCCCGCGACCCCTTGTCGATGGCGGCCCAGAACCCGTAACCGTCGTTGCGTACGTAGCAGGACAGGAACGCCCGTTGTGGGCGCGCATCGGCCTTTCCCTGTCCGTGGGCCCAGCCTTCCAGGACGACGTGCACTCCGCCGGGCTCTTGACGGATGCCCCGTCTTAGTCGTATGACTAAGCCGTCCGACTAAGCACGACCGGGAGGCGATCGGGCATGGACGAGGCGAAGCTCATGGAGTTCGTGCACAAGGCCGTGGGGACGTCGGGGCGCTCCTCGCCGGCTCGATGGTCGTCATCGGCGACCGGCTCGGTCTCTACCGGGCGATGGCCGGCGCGGGGCCACTCACCTCCGACGATCTCGCGGCGAAGACCGGCACCAGCGAGCGGTACGTCCGCGAGTGGCTGGCCGCCCAGGCGGCCGCGGGCTACCTCGACGTACGACGGCGACGGCCGGTACACGCTGCCCGACGAGCACGCGGTCCCGCTCACCGACGAGACCAGCCCGGCCTGCGTCATCGGCGCCTTCGAGACCGCGCTCGGCTCGGTCATGCCACCGACCGGATCGCCGACGCCTTCGTCACCGGCGAGGGGCTGTTCTGGGGCGACCACGACGCGCACGTGCACGTCGGCTGCGAGCGGTTCTTCCGCCCCGGCTACGTCAACTTCCTCACGACGGCATGGATCCCCGCGCTCGACGGCGTCGAGTCGCGGCTGCAGAAGGGCATCCGGGTCGCCGACATCGGGTGCGGCCACGGCGCGAGCACGATCCACCTCGCCGAGAGCTACCCGAAGTCGACGTTCACCGGCTACGACCCGCACGACGAGTCGATCGAGGCCGCGCGCAAGCACGCCGCCGACGCCGGCGTCGCCGACCGGGTGACGCTTCGAGCAGGCCACGGCCAAGGACATCGAGACGGCAGGTACGACCTCATCGCGTTCTTCGACTGCCTGCACGACCTCGGCGACCCGGTCGGCGCCCTCGACCACGGCACGCAGCCACCTCGGACCGACGGCGGCACCGTCCTGCTCGTCGAGCCCATGGCCGGCGACTCCGTCGAGGACAACCTCAACCCGGTCGGCGCCGCGTACTACGGCTTCTCCACGCTGCTCTGCACGCCGAACTCGCTCTCCCAGGAGACGAAGACCGCGCTCGGCGCGCAGGCCGGTGAGGCACGGCTGCGCAGCGTCGCCGCCGAGGCCGGGCTTCGGCCGGTTCCGCCGCGTCGCCGAGACGCCGTTCAACCTGGTGTTCGAGGTCAGGCCGTAGCGGCGCGCGACGCCCTACGATCCGACCGTGGCCACCCCTGCCCGCATCGAGGCGACCGACGCGCTCCTCGACGCCGCCGAACACCTGCTCGTCGAGGTCGGCTACGCGGCCATCACCACGCGCCGGCTCGCCGAGCGGGCAGGGGTGAACCACGGTCTCGTGCACTACTACTTCGGGTCGATGGAGGACCTACTGCTCCGGGTCGTCGAGAGCGCTTCACCGAGCGTCTGATCGAGCGGCAGCGAGCGATGTACGCCGCGGACGTCGCCGTTCATCGACAAGTGGCGGCAGGCGATGCGCTACCTCGACGAGGACGCCGAGTCGGGCTACCAGAAGGTCTGGCTCGAGCTGCAGGCCATGGGCTGGAACAACCGGCCGTTCGCGACCGCCTGCAGCACGTGCACCAGCAGTGGTTCGACGTCGTGACGCCGGCCTTCGAGCGCGGCCTGGCCGAGCTCGGGCGTCGACCGCCGCCGCTACCCGACTCTGGCCGATCGTGTCGCTTGTCGTCACGTTCAACCAGGGGATCATGCTCGAGAAGCTCTCCGGCATCGACTCGGGTCACCGGGCGCTGCTGCGCATGATCGACCGCATGCTCGAGCGGCTGTGGGAGGAGCAGGTCCATGCGAGCTCTTCAGCCTGATCGGTCCGGCGCCGTCGTAGCGCGACGGGATGCGAGCGGCTACGACGTCTACGGCGAGGACAACGCCACCACCGTCCTGCTGCTGCCGTCGTGGTCGATCGCCCACGCGCAGCACTGGAAGTCGCAGATGCCCGTGCTCGCCCGCCGGCATCGGGTCATCGCCATCGACGGGCGGGGCAACGGCCGCTCCGACCGGCCGCGCGGTCCGGCGGCGTACCCGTACGCCGAGTACGTCGCCGACGCGCTGGCCGTCCTCGACGAGACCGGCACCGACCACGCCGTCGTCGCCGGCGTCTCCATGGGCGGGCCACGCGTGGCTGCGTGCTCGCGGCCACGCACCCGGACCGCGTCCTCGGCGCCGTCCTCATCGCGCCGGCGCTGAACCTGCTGGGCCCGCCGCACCCGGGGCGCGAGTCCACTCGTTCACCGACGTGCTCGACACCGACGAGGGCTGGGCGATCTTACAACGAGCACGCCTGGCGGCGCGACTTCGGCAAGTTCGCCGAGTTCTTCTGGCGCAACATCTTCACCGAGCCACACTCGACCAAGCAGTCCGAGGACGGCGTCGGCTGGACGCTCGAGACCGACGCCGAGACGTTGATCGCGGACCGCCTATGCCCCGACGCACCGAATCGCGCGAGGAGCAGCGTCGCGGAGCTGGAGACGCATCACGCTGCCCGGTGCTGGTCATCCACGGCACCGACGACGCGATCACCCCGCTGGCGCGCGGCTCGCGGCCGCCGAGATCACCGGCGGCGACCTGCTGCAGATCGAGGGCGGCGGCCACTGCCCGCAGGCGCGCGACCCGGTGCTCGTCAACCGCGCCCTCCTCGAGTTCGTCGACCGGGTCACGCCGGCGAACGGCGCGCACCCCGGCGCACGTCGTGGACCCGAGCGCTCGCCCGGCCCAAGACGGCTGCTCTACTGTCCTCACCGATCGGGCTCGGCCACGCCCGGCGCGACCTCGCGATCGCCCGAGCGTTGCGGCGAGCGCTGCGACGTGCAGGTCGACTGGCTCGCCCAGCACCCCGTGACGACGTTCCTGGCCGACGCGGGCGAGCGCGTCCATCCGGCGTCGGCGCTGTCTCGTGAGCGAGTCGGCGCACATCGAGAGCGAGTCGCACGAGCACGACCTGCACGCCTTCCAGGCGATCCGCCGGATGGACGAGATCCTGGTCCGAACTTCTCGGTCGTGCAGGACGCTCGTCGACGGCGGCGACTACGACCTCGTGGTCGGCGACGAGGCCTGGGACCTGGACCACTTCTGGCACGAGAACCCCGAGCTCAAGCGCGCCGCATACGCCTGGATGACCGACTTCGTCGGCTGGCTGCCCATGCCGGACGGCGGGGAGCGCGAGGCGCTGCTCACCGCCGACTACAACGCCGAGATGATCGAGCACGTCGAGCGGTTCCGCCGGGTGCGCGACCGGTCGATCTTCGTCGGCGACCCCGACGACATCGTGCCGGACGACTTCGGTCCGGGCCTGCCGTCCGATCCGCGCGTGGACCGAGCAGCACTACGACTTCTCCGGCTACATCACCGGTTTCGACCCGCAGCCCTCGGCCGACCGGGCCGCGCTGCGGCGCCGGATCGGCTTCCCGGGCGACGCTCCCCTGGTCGTCGTCACCGTCGGTGGGTCAGGCGTCGGCAGCGCCCTGCTGCGCAAGGTTGTCGACGCCTACCCGCGGCTGCGCAAGGAGATCGACGGGCTGCGGATGCTCGTCGTCGCCGGCCCACGGGTCGACGTCGCCTCGCTGCCGTCGTACGACGGCGTCGACGTCCGCGGCTTCGTCGCCGGACCTCCCGCCGCATCTCGCCGCCTGCGACGCCGCCATCGTGCAGGGCGGGCTCACGACGACGATGGAGCTCGTCGCCACCGGCCGGCCGTTCCTCTACTTCCCGCTCGGCCACCACTTCGAGCAGCAGCGCCATGTCCGGCACCGGCTCGACCGGCATCGCGCCGGTCGCTGCATGGACTACGGCGACGACCGACGCCGACGACATCGCCGCCGCGCTGGTCGACGAGCTGGCGTCGTCGCTGCGACTACCTGCCGGTGCCCACGGACGGCGCTGCGCGCGCGGCGGAGCTGCTCGCCGAGCTGATCTGAGCGCTGATCGCGTCGAGACCGTCGGGCTCAGCGCGCCAGACGGTGTGTCGGGGATGAAGATCCCCGTGCCCGGTCGTGCGCGTCACCATTGCGGTATCAACGCCCAGCCGGAACAGCTTCTGCATTGCGTCCGGCGGCGGCACCTGCAACGCTTCGCGCTCTTTGACGAACTGGTCTGCGAGCACCTCCCGGAGACTGGGGTCATGAACCTCCTGCGCGTGACCGGAGACGTAGAAGGCGTCCTCGTTCGTTTCGAGCGGGATCGAGTGCAGGACGTACCGGGGATCGCGCAGCAGGTCCTGCTGCTTCGGTGAGGGCACGATGAATGCGAAGAGCCCGTGCTCGTTGATCAGGGGGCAGATGGGGTGGACGCGCGGCCCGCCGTCGGCACGGACGGTTCCGAGGAAAGCCAGGCCGACCCCGACCTCGTAGAGGAGTGCGCGGCCCGCCTCTGCCATCTCCGGCTCGATCGTCCGGAAGTCGGGCCACGTCGCCATGACACCGCACCGTGGCAAATTCACCCCCCTTCGTCAACGTCGGCGGCGTGCCGCCGTGACCGTGACTTGCACCAGGATGGGCCGATGGAAGTCGAGGAGCGGTTGACCGGCGGGAACGTCGGTGAGGTCGTCCGGGTCAGCGACACGGTCCGCCGGGCCGTGGGTGTGTGGTCACCCGCCGTGCACGAGCTCCTTGAGCACCTGGAGGCAGTCGGCTTCGCGTTCTCTCCGCGCTTCCTCGGCATGGACGACCGCGGGCGCGAGGTCCTGACCTACCTCGACGGCGAGACGGTCGGCACGTCCCGACCCTGGCCCGCGTGGGCGTGGAGCGAGGAGACACTGACCGCCGTCGCCCGGATGATGCGCGACTACCACGACGCGGTGGCGACCTTCCGGCCGAGCTCTGCCTCCTGGCGGTTCATGCCGGGCAGGCGCTCGGACAGCGACGTCATCTGTCACAACGACATCGCGCCGTACAACATCGTTGTCCGCGACGGACGGCTCGTCGGGGTCATCGACTGGGACCTGGCCGGGCCCGGCGCTGCCGTTTCCGACCTTGCCTTCGCCGCATGGACCGTCGCGCCCATCTCTACGGCCTCGCATGCCGCCGAGCTGGGAGCGCCCCTGGACGTGGGCCGCCGGCTGCGGCTGCTCGTCCAGGCCTACGGGCTCGCCGACGCCGAGGACTTCCTCGAGCGCGTCGCTGCCCGCATGGCGGCAAGCATCAACGGGATCCGGTCCAAAGCAGCGGAAGGCGATCCGGCTTTCGTCCGTCTCGTCCAACACGGGCACGTGCGGCGGATGGAGGCAGACGCAGAGGTCCTGACGGCGTTGAGTTCTTGCGCGCTCACCTGACACCCCGTGGTGCGACCGCGCGGTTCGGCGGTCGGGTCGGACTGGTCGACGCCCTGATCCACCACCAGGACATGCGCCGACCGCTCGACATGCCACGAGAGATACCGACCGAGCGGCTCGCCTACGCACTTCCTTTCGCGGTGACCGCTCCACCGCTGCGGGGGTTCTGGCACGTGCGCGGCGTCCGTCTGGTCGCCACCGACCTCGACT
Organism: uncultured Actinomycetota bacterium; assembly: GCA_963835405.1. Taxonomy (GTDB): domain Bacteria; phylum Actinomycetota; class Actinomycetes; order JAFAQI01; family JAFAQI01; genus CAWIFV01. Next base: position 39,442 of record CAWIFV010000014.1, on the reverse strand, counting down.
GGTCGTGGGGCAAGGGGCCAGAAGCAGGAGGTGCGGCGGAGTCGCTCCTGATGGTCCTCGCCGGTCGCCGCGACGTCGCTCGCGAGCTCACCGGCCGCGGGGCGTCGGTCCTTCAGCGGCGGCTTGGGTGACGCTCGACGGGAAGGCGGTGGCGGATGTGATGCCGAGCTTCGTGCGGACCTGTCGCCCCCTCATCAGGTGAAGTTCGCAACTCTCGGTAGAAAGCATTGCGTCGCAATCGTCGATCAGGTGCCGATCGTGAGCACGCGCTGGCTGCGAATGTCACCCACCGGCATACGCGCAGGTGTCACATCGGCCGTTGGCCGGCAGCTGCATGAAGCAGGTGGGGCAGATCGCGGGTGGTGCTTCTTGACGCTTGCGCGTGGCGGGTTCGGCGCGGGGCCGCCGGGGTGAGGCCGCCTTCGCGCGGCTGGCGGCCGGCGGCCGGTCGGGGCGTAGCCGCGCGGCCAGATCGGAGTCGCCCAGGTCGGCAATGACGGCCGGCAGCCACTCCGATGCCGGCGTCCGCGTATACACGCCGGATCGCTGTTGCACCTGCCGCGCAAGTTCGCTCTGCGCGACCGGCGCGGCGCTCGAGGCCTCTTCGAGCACCTCACGGGCGACCACCGCCCAGATAGCTCGGGCAGCGTCGATGGTGACCGGAGCTCCGTCACCGAGACGGTAGGCGACCTGGCTGGACATCACACCCAGTGTGGACCCCGACCGAGACAGGCAGTCGCGCGCATGGCCGCGGCCGCTGGCGGGCCCGACCGCGCCGGCGTGATACCCCCAAGAAGCAGTGGTCCCAGCAGGGCTCGAACCTGCGACCTCGTCGTTGTAAGCGACGCGCTCTAGCCAACTGAGCTATGGGACCGGCGGCGTCAGGATACGGCGGCATCAGACCTGGAAACGGCGTCGCAGCGCGGCGGCCACCTCGTCGGCCAGGGCGGCGTCCCCGACACGCTCCCCGCGGGGCATCGCCTGCCGCGCGAAGGAGCATTGCCGGCACCGCGTCTCTCCCAGTGCCCGCACGAGCATCGTCGACCCACAGGACCCGCACCGGTCGAGGTCGGCGACCCAGTCGTGCGTCATCTGGCACTCCGGGCAGACCAACACCTGCTCGTCGCCGATCACCCCGCGCTTCCACGGACTCGGACCTCTGCCCGGGTCGGTCTGACGCGCACCGCAGCGGTAGCAAGGCATCGCCGTCGACCTAGAGCTCCGCGAGAGCCTTCTGGTAGCCGGCGATGTCACGCGCCTCCCCCATCGGGCTGCGCACCGACCAGCGGAGCACTCCGCCCCGGTCGATGAGGAACGAGCCCCGCTCCGCGGCCCCGGTCGTGTCGTTGAAGACCCCGAAGGCGCGCGCGACCTCACCATGGGGCCAGAAGTCCGACAGCAACGGGAGCTCCAGTCCCTCGCTCTCGGCGAAGGACCGCAGCGACGCGACCGGGTCGCACGACACCGCGAGGATCTGCGTCTCGTCGTTCTGCAACGACGGCAGCTCGGCATTGAGAGCGGCGAGCTCCCCCGTGCAGACGCCGGTGAAAGCGAACGGATAGAAGACGACGAGGACGTCCTTCGTGCCGCGGTACGACGACAGTCGGTGCGTGCGCGCGTGCTGGTCGCGAAGCTCGAAGTCAGGAGCGGCCGCGCCGACGTCGGGCACCGCCGCTCACTTCCCCTTCCCGCGCGCCGCCCGCGGCGCAACGAGGCGGGCACCGTTCCAGTCCCGGCCCGCGCTGATGCTGCTCGTCTGCTGGAGGCCGGCCGTCGGGGCGGCCTCACTCACGTCGCTGGGCTCGACGTGGCCCTCCCGACCCGCCTTGGGCGTGAGCAGCCACACGACGCCGTGGTCGGCCAGTGGAGTGAGCGCGTCGACGAGCGCGTCGACAAGGTCGCCGTCGCCCTCGCGCCACCACAGCATGACGACATCGACGACGTCGTCGTAGTCCTCCCCGACGAGGTCCTGACCCGTGCTGGTCCGGATGAACTCCCGCAACTCCTCGTCGCAGTCGTCGTCCCAGCCGATCTCCTGGATGACGGACCCGGGGCCGACCCCGAGCTTGTCCGCCAGTCCGTGCTGACCTTCCGCGCTCCCGGCGGTGGCGCCCACTCGGTGATCCTCCTTCGGTCCGGCGACACTCGTCGCCCCTGGTGACCGGTAGTCCACCGGTCCTCGCGCCCGAGCGCAAGTATTGAGTCGCGTGAGTTCGAACATCCGTCCGATTCCGGGCAGCCATGGAGGGGGCACACTGCACCCATGACCGCCGGCGCCGTCCCCGACGAGCACCACCACGGTCATCACCACGACCCCGACCAGCAGCGCGGGCGTGGCCGGCTCTATCGGCTCCGCCACGCGCTCCGGCCGCACTCTCACGACAGCACGATGGCCGTCGACTCTGCGCTCGAGTCGAGCGCTCGCGGCACCCGCGCCCTGGTCGTCTCCCTCGGCGTCCTGGCCGCGACGGCGGCGGTCCAAGCGGTCGTGGCCGTCGTCTCCGGATCCGTCGCGCTTCTCGGCGACACCCTGCACAACGCCGCCGACGCGATGACCGCACTCCCGCTCGGTCTCGCCTTCTGGCTCGGGCGCCGTCCGGCCAACCGCCGCTACACCTACGGCTACGGACGGTCCGAGGACCTCGCCGGCATCGTCATCGTGGTGCTCATCGCGGCCTCCAGCGCCCTGGCCGCCTACGAGGCGGTCCACCGGTTGGCCGGCGACGGGCAGGTGCGCCACCTCTGGGCGGTCGCCGTCGCCGCCCTCGTCGGGTTCGTCGGCAACGAGGCCGTTGCGCGCTACCGCATCCGCGTCGGCAACGACATCGGCTCGGCTGCGCTCGTCGCCGACGGCCTCCACGCCCGCACCGACGGCTACACCTCACTGTCGGTCCTGCTCGGCGCCGGCGGTGTCGCCCTGGGCTGGCAGTGGGCGGACCCAGCCGTCGGCCTCTTGATCACCGTTGCGATCCTCGCCGTCCTGCGCGACGCCGCCCGCGAGGTCTACCGGCGGCTGATGGACGCCGTCGACCCAGCGCTGGTCGACCAGGTCGACGCGGTGCTGCTGGATACGCCGGGTGTCGTCGACGTCGGCACCACCCGGCTGCGCTGGATCGGTCACCGGCTGCGCGCCGAGTGCTCCGTCGTCGTCGCCGCCGACCTCACGGTCGCGGCGGGGCACCGCATCGCCGAGGAGTGCGAGCACCGGCTGCTCCACGACCTCCCCCGCCTGACCGCGGCGCTCGTGCATGCCGACGTCGCCGGCGGGCTGCACGAGCTGACCTCTCACCACGACAGCCGGCCGGGCTGACGTCCGCGGGTCAGCCGCGCAGCAGGGACAGCCGCACCGTGCGCGTCGCGTTGTCGACGTTGAGGTCCACCAGGCAGACCGACTGCCACGTGCCCAGCTGCGACCGCCCGCCGTCGACGACCGGGAGGTTGCGTACGGCGGCACGAGCGCCGGCAGCACGTGGGAGCGGCCGTGCCCGCGGGAGCCGTGCGCGTGCCGCCACCGGTCGTCGCCGGGCAGCAGCTCACCCAGCGCGGCGAGCAGGTCCTCCTCCGAGCCGCTACCGGTCTCGATGATCGCGATGCCGGCGGTCGCGTGCGGCACGAACACGTGCAGCAGCCCGTCGCCGCCGGCCTCGCGCGCGAACTGAGCACACTCGAGCGGTGACGTCCACCACCACCTCGCGGCCACCGGTCCGCACCTCGAACGTCGTCGTCTCCATGAGCTGATCCTCCCCGCCGGGGCAGGGCGCCCGCGGGGCCGGGCGGCGTACGTTGAAGACATGGCACGATCGCGATCGGGACAGGGGCGCAACCGCTACTCGGTGATCAGTGACGGGCTGCCGAGCCAGATCCCTGACGTCGACCCGCAAGAGACACAGGAGTGGCTGGAGTCGCTCGACGCCGTCATCGACACCGCCGGTGCCCGCCGGGCGCGGTTCCTCATGCTGAAGCTGCTCGAGCGTGCCCGGGAGAAGCAGGTCGGCGTCCCCGCGCTGCGCTCCACCGACTACGTCAACACCATCGCCGCCGAGGCCGAGCCGTGGTTCCCCGGCGACGAGTTCGTCGAGCGCCGCATCCGCGCCTACATCCGCTGGAACGCCGCCGATCATGGTCAGCCGTGCCAACACCCTGACCAACGTCGGCGGTCACATCGCCACCTACGCCTCGAGTGCGAGCCTCTACGAGGTCGGCTTCAACCACTTCTTCCGCGGCAAGGAAGGCGGCGAGTCCGGCGACCAGGTCTTCATCCAGGGCCACGCCTCGCCCGGCATCTACGCCCGCGTCGTTCCTCGAAGGCCGGCTCGACGAGGCCCATCTCGACGGCTTCCGCCAGGAGATCTCCAAGGGCCCCAACGGGCTGCCGTCGTACCCGCATCCGCGGCTCATGCAGGACTTCTGGGAGTTCCCCACCGTGTCGATGGGGCTCGTCGCCGCTCCAGGCGATCTACCAGGCCCGGTTCAACCGCTACCTGCACGACCGGCAGATCAAGGACACCTCGCGCTCGCACGTGTGGGCATTCCTCGGCGACGGCGAGATGGACGAGCCGGAGTCGCTCGGCGCCCTGGGCGTCGCCGCGCGCGAGGAGCTCGACAACCTCACCTTCATCGTCAACTGCAACCTGCAGCGCCTCGACGGACCGGTCCGCGGCAACGGCAAGATCATCCAGGAGCTGGAGTCCTACTTCCGCGGCGCCGGCTGGCACGTCATCAAGGTCATCTGGGGCCGCGAGTGGGACGAGCTGCTCGCCATGGACACCGACGGCGTCCTGGTCAACACCATGAACACCACCCCGGACGGGCAGTTCCAGAAGTACTCCGTCAGCGACGGGGCGTTCATCCGCGACGACTTCTTCGGCCGCGACCCGCGGCTGCGCAAGATGGCCGAGCACCTCTCCGACGACCAGCTCACGCGGCTGTCCCGCGGCGGACACGACTACCGCAAGGTCTACGCCGCGTTCAAAGCAGCCCGCGAGCACGTCGGCCAGCCGACGGTGATCCTCGCCCAGACCATCAAGGGCTGGACCCTCGGCAAGGACTTCGAGGCGCGCAACGCCACCCACCAGATGAAGAAGCTCACCAAGGCCGAGCTGAAGGCGTTCCGCGACCGGCTCTACCTGGAGATCCCCGACAAGGACCTCGAAGGCGACCTGCCGCCGTACTACCACCCCGGCAAGGACAGCGACGAGATCCAGTACATGCTCGAGCGCCGCCGGGCCCTCGGCGGCTACCTGCCCTGCCGGGTCGACCGGTCCAAGCCGCTGCAGCTGCCGTCCCACAAGCCGTACGACGCGCTGAAGAAGGGGTCGGGCAAGCAGGAGGTCGCGACGACCATGGCATTCGTCCGGCTCCTCAAGGACCTGATGAAGGACAAGCACATCGGTCCGCGCTTCGTGCCGATCGTCCCGGACGAGGCGCGCACCTTCGGCATGGACGCGATGTTCCCGACCGCGAAGATCTACTCGCCGCACGGTCAGCGATACGACCCGGTCGACGCGGAGCATGCTGCTGTCCTACAAGGAGGACACGCGCGGCCAGATCCTGCACGAAGGCATCACCGAGGCCGGATCCATGGCATCGGTGATCGCCGCCGGGACGTCGTACGCCACGCACGGCGAGCCGATGATCCCCGTCTACGTCTTCTACTCGATGTTCGGGTTCCAGCGCACCGGCGACCTCATGTGGGCGGCGGGCGACCAGCTGACGCGTGGCTTCCTGCTCGGCGCCACCGCGGGCCGGACCACGCTGAACGGCGAAGGCCTGCAGCACGAGGACGGCCACTCGCTGCTGCTCGCGGCGACGAACCCCGCGTGCGTCTCCTACGACCCCGCGTTCGCCTACGAGATCTCCGTCATCGTCGCGCACGCGCTGAAGCGCATGTACGGCGAGGGGGTGGAGGGCGAGGACCGCGACGTCTTCTACTACCTGACCGTCTACAACGAGCCGAAGCACCAACCGCCGATGCCGGAGAGCCGCGGACATCGAGGCGCAGATCCTGCGCGGCCTCTACCGGTTCGCCCCCGCACCCGACCTGGCCGGCAACGGCGACGCGCCGCGTGCCCAGGTCGTCGCGAGCGGCACCGCCATCCACTGGGCACTGGAGGCGCAGCGGCTCCTCGCCGAGGACTGGGGCGTCGCGGCCGACGTGTGGAGCGCGACGTCGTGGACAGAGCTACGGCGCGATGCGCTGGCCTGCGACCGGCACAACCTCGTCCACGACACCGCCGGCCAGGCCGAGGCGCGAACGCCGTTCGTGACCGAGCAGTTCGACGGCACCCCGGGGCCGGTCGTCGCCGTCAGCGACTGGATGCGCGCCGTCCCGGACCAGATCGCGTCGTGGGTGCCCAACGACTGGGTCTCGCTCGGGACCGACGGCTACGGCCGGTCCGACACGAGGCCGGCGCTGCGCCGGTGGTTCCACGTCGACGCGGAGTCGGTCACCCTGGCCACGCTCATCGAGCTGGCCCGGCGGGGCGAGGTGAAGGCCGACGTGCCTCGCAAGGCCGTCGAGAAGTACGGCCTGGACTGACCTCAGCCGGCGGCGCGGCGCCGCCGGGCGCGGACGAAGACCCCTGCGCCGAGTGCGAGGAAGCCGAGTTCCGCCGCGCCGAGGACGGCGAGCGACTGCGCGCCGCCGGACCCGCCGGACGGCACCTGAGCCGGCCCGGCTGCGGGCGGCCCGCCCGCGATCTCACCCTCGGGTGCGGTCGGGGTGGCCGCGGCGCTGCCGCGGGCTAGCGGAGCGGTCGTGGTGCCGGCGAACGGGGCGCTCACGAGAACGCCGGCCGCGAGGGCGGCCGGCAGCAACGCGGCAGCAGTGGAACCGACCCTCGCCTGCCGACCCATGGGTCCTCCCGGTCCGTGTGATGTGAGAACAAATCCCTCGCCTGAGACAGGGGATGCCCGCGACGGCGGGGCGCTATGCCCGCATTGGCGAGGACGTGCCGGGGTAGGCGAACCGGTACGACGGAAGGAGCGCGAAACGTGGACCGCGGCAGCGACAAGCACAGCCCCATGCGCGACGATCAGATGAAGCACGACACCGAGGGACTCGTCCGTGGCGGGCGCGGCACGCACGCCGAGGAGTGGAAGGACCCCGAGCCCTCGGGCGAGGACCAGCTCGACAGCGACATGGCGCCGGAGGGCACCCTGCACGGCGGCACGCCGGCCGGGATGAGCTCGGAAGACCTCGAGGGACGGGCCGAGATCGCGACGTACCTCGGCAAGGCCTACCCGATGGTGCGCGAACAGGTCATCGACGCCGTCATCGAGCACCGAGCCCCCGACCGGGTCATCGACCTGGTCCGCCGGCTGCCGGCGGGACGGGAGTTCCACAACGTCAACGAGATCTGGGCGGCCGTCGGCGGCGGCGTCGAGGGCGAGCGGTACTGACCCGACGCCCCGGCGGGCAACAGCCGTTCCGGCAATAACGGCTAGTCACTTCTAGCCCCCACGCTGGCCCGATCCTCCCGTTTCCGGCCGGAATCGTCGTGTTGTGCTCATGCCGGGCCCGGTTCGGCCCGAGGATGAAGTCCTCGGAGGTGAGCTGCATGGCCCGACGCCGCACGGCCGCGATCGACACGCTCGACGCCCACCCGAACCTGCCCGAGATCCTCGGTGTCCTGGCCCAGCTCCCCCACATCTGCGACAGCGACCTCGAACGGCTGGCTGCGGCATGGCACAACACCGTGACGCTCGCCGAGGCGAGGGCGCGAGCACTGGATCCAGACTCCCCGCTGGTCCTCGAGGTGCTCGCCGCGTTCGAGGCGGTCCAGTCGCTGTTCGCCGACGACGTCGAAGGCACGCAGGACTACGTGCAGGTCGACCCCGCTGTCGCCGCCGTCGCACTCAAGGCGATCCGCGACGCGATCGCCGCGGCCTACGCCCGCCCGATCCTCTCCCGCGCCGAGCACTCCGGCCTGCTGGCCGCGTGGCGGTCGGTCTTCCCCACCGGCGGGGTCGACGAGCCCGACCTCGGCGCCCGCTCGGCCGAGGTCAAGATGCTGCTCTGCGCGATGCCGATGCTCGCCCAGCGCTGCCACGACGGCAGCGCCGCCGCGCTCTTCGACTCGATCGTCGAGCTCAGCTGGACGCTCGACGAGGACGTGCGGGGAATCGCCCGCGACGAAGCCTGGCACGCCGCGGTGCTCACCAACCGGCGGCGGGTCTGGGGGCTGGTCCGGCGCAGCGGAGCGGAGGGGATCGGGCGGTTCTGCCCGACCTGCCGCAGCCGTGCGGACGACGAGACCACGCGCCGGGTTCTCGGCATCTGCCTGGACGCCGCCTGCGCGCTGCTCGTCGCGGACGCGATCGATGACAACCTCGTCGACGTCCTGACGCTGCCCGTGCAGATGCTCATCCCGGCCCAGCGCACCGGCGACTGACCGGCGTCGATCACCGTTCGACGACGGAACGCCGCCTGACCGCGACAACCGGCGGTCGGCGACAATGGGCGGTGTGGCCGCCCCTGACCTGACCGTCGGCGGCCCGCGATCCGGCCGGGCAAGGCAGTCGATCGCGCGGGTGCAGCGACATCGCCGCTTCGTCCTGCTCTGGCTCGGCGCGACGACGAGCCGGCTGTCCACGGAGATGTACTCCGTCGCCGTCGTCCTGTTCGTCCTGGCCGAGACCGGCAGCGCCCACGTCGCGGGCCTGACGGTCGCCGCGGCGACGTTCCCCACGATCGTGACCGGGCCCGTGGTCGGAGCGTGGCTCGACCAGACTCCGCACCGGCGCACCGCCTTCCTGCTCAGTCCGGTGGTTCTCGTCGCCGCGATGGGCGGTTTTCTCGCCGCCGGTGCCGCCGCCGGGACACCCGGCGTGCTGTTCGTGCTGCTCGGTCTCCTCGCCGGCCTCCCGTCGCCGGTGCGCACCGGCGGCTTCAGCGGCCTGATCCCGACCGTCGTGCCCGAGCCCGTGCTGCCCCGCGCATACGGGCTGGAGGCGGCCAGCTACAACATCGCCGGCATCGCCGGGCCGGCCGCCGCCGGTGCCATCGCGGGCGCGCTGACCCCCGCGTGGGCGGTCATCGGCACCATGCTGATCGCGGCGGTCGCTGTTGCGATCGTCGCGCGCGTGCCGATCGCTCCCGGGCGCCGGGACCTTGCACGTCCGCTGCGCGCGACCTTGCGTTCCGGCCTCGGGCTGCTCTGGCGGTCGGCGCCACTGCGGGGCATCACCGTCGCCACGACGGTGAGCCAGGGCGCCTTCGGTCTCGTCGTCGTCGCTTTCCCGCTGCTCGCCCACGATCTGCACCACAAGCGCGCGCTCGGCGGGCTGCTCTTCTCCGTCTTCGCGGTGGGTGCGCTCATCGGCTCGGTGCTCTACTCCCGGTACGGCGCCCGGGTCCCGACCGAACGTGTCGCCTACACCACCATGCTGGCCTTCGGTGGCACGCTCGCCGCGGTCGGCCTCGCGCCCGGGCTGGGCATCGCCCTCGCGGCCGCTGCGGTCGCCGGCTTCTTCGACGGCCCGTTGCTCGCCGCCACCCTCGACCTGCGCCAGCGGGTCGCGCCGGCGCACCTGCGCACACAGGTCTTCACCACCGCCGCGAGCCTGAAGATCGGCGCCTTCGCGGTCGGTTCCGCCCTCGCCGGCCCGACGGCCGACGGCGTCGGTGCCCGCGGGATGCTCCTCGTGGCGGGCGCCGGCCAGTTCGCTGCCGCGGTCGCCGGTCTCGCCGTCCGCTCCCACCGTTGAGGCGGTCAGCCACTGCCACGGTGGAAGGACACCAGCCGGTCGACCTCGGTCGGGCCCTTCACGGTCCGGGCGAGGACGTTGCCGATACCGCGCACGTAGTACTTGTGCTCGACGACGTCCGGCTCGAGCGGCGTCCACTCCTTGGTCACCAGCGCCGACGCCGACGCCGCCGCCGGCACCTTGACCGACTGGGACAGCGACAGGACGGCGGCGTGGTCCTCGGCATGACCGGCGAAGCTCTCCTGCGCGTAGGACTGACCGACCCGTGGCCGGGCGGGCATGATCAGCCCCGGCTCCGCGCCGTGCGTGCCGGTCTCCCACGACCCCGACCGGGTCTTCACGTGGCCGCTCTTGTCGAGCTCGGCGGTGTCCTCCCCGAGGTACCAGACGTTGCCCGCCGCGTCCTGGGCGTACCAGTCGTCGGTGCGCTCGAGCAACCGCCCGGAGCGGGTGTAGACGTTGTCGTGCACGACCGTGGCGGTGATGCCGTCGACGTCCTTGGTCCGGTGACTCACGACCATGACGTCCCGCGTCTTCTCGCCGTCGGCCCGTCCGTGGTAGACCCAACGCGACCCGGGCAGCAACGGGAACCACGGATTGTTGATCGCCGCCGCCCACTGCGCCGGGCGCGCGGTGGGGAGCGCACCCACCACGGCGGTGGGCGTCCCCGCGACGCCGCTCGGCTCGGGGGTGGACCCGGACGCACTACACGCCGTCAGCGCAAGGGCGACGACCGCGGTCGCGACCCCGAACGCGCCCATTCGATGCGGATTCATGCAGGCCTCCTTCCCGACTCCCCGACCACCCGTGCCCGGTCGGCGGCACCTGAACACGGCGAGACGGTTCAGGTCTCGTTCAGCCAGCCCACGAGGTCGTCGAGCGACCGCGCGTTCACCACCCGCTCGGCCGGCACCCCGCACGCCTCCGCCCGCTCACAGCCGAACGGCTGCCAGTCGAGCTGCCCCGGCGCGTGCGCGTCGGTGTCGATCGAGAACACGCATCCCATCTCGACCGCCAGGGACAGCAGCCGCTTCGGCGGGTCGAGCCGCTCCGGACGGGAGTTCACCTCGACCGCGATGCCGAACCTCCGGCAGGCCTCGAAGACGAGCTCGGGGTCGAACTCCGACTCCGGACGCCCGCGCCCGACCACGATCCGGCCGGTGCAGTGCCCCAGCACGTCGACGTTCGGGTTGGCGATCGCCGTCACCATCCGGCGGGTCATGTCCTCCCGCGCCATCCGCAGCTTCGAGTGCACCGACGCGACAACCACGTCGAGCTCGGCCAGCAGCGCCGGGTCCTGGTCGAGCGACCCGTCGTCGAGGATGTCGACCTCGATGCCGGTCAGGAGGCGGAAGGGCGCGAGCCTCTCGTTGACGCCACGGACCACCGCGAGCTGCTCCCGCAGCCGGTCGGCCGACAGCCCGTTGGCGACGGTGAGCCGCGGCGAATGATCCGTCAACGCGATGTAGTCGTGGCCCAGGTCACGCGCCGCCGTCGCCATCTCCTCGATCGGCGAACCGCCGTCGGACCAGTTCGAGTGGGTGTGCAGGTCACCGCGGAGCGCGGCGCGCAGGGCCGCGCCACCAGCGGTCAGGGGCTCGTCGGCCCCGCCCTCGAGCTTGACCTGGTACGCCGGCACCTCACCGGCGGCGGCCTCGGCGATGACCGTGGCGGTCACCGACCCGATGCCCGCCAGCTCCTGCAGTGTGCCGGCCGCCAGCCGCTGGGTCAGACCGTCGTCGCCGAGCTCGGTCACCACCGCGGCGGCACGGCGGAACGCCTTCACCCGGTACGTCGGCTCGTGGGCTCGCTCGAGGAGGTAGCCGATCCGCGACAGCGCCGCGACCGCGCGGTCGGCCTCACCCGCCATGACCGAGACGTTACCGACGAGTTTGGGAGAGGCTGCTCCCGTGACCCCTCCCGGCAGTCCGCACGTGCGAGCGACGACCGTCCGGCGGCTGCAACGCTCGGCCGGCGCGATCGCGACCGAGGCGGTCAACCGCATGGAGTCGACGCTCCCCTGGTTCGCCGCGATGTCGGCCAACCAGCGGTCGTGGATCGGGCTCGTCGCCCAAGCGGGTGTGACGAGCTTCGTCGAGTGGCTCGCGCACCCGCACGCCGCGCACGACGTCACCGGCGGCGTGTTCGCCACGGCGCCACGCGAGATGGCGCGGGCGGTGACCCTGCAGCAGACGGTGGAGCTGGTGCGCATCGCCGTCGAGACGGTCGAGGACCACGCGCCGGAGCTCGCCGGACGTGGCGAGGAGGAGCGCCTGCGCGAGGCGATCCTGCGCTACAGCCGCGAGCTCGCGTTCCAGGCCGCGCAGGTCTATGCGCAGGCGGCGGAGGAACGCGGCGCGTGGGACGCGCGGCTGGAGGCGCTGGTGGTCGACGCGGTCGTGGCGGGTGACCCCGATCCGGAGCTGCGGTCGCGCGCGGCAGCGCTCGGCTGGAGCGGGCATGCGGCGGTGGCGGTGCTCGCCGGGACCGCCGGTGACGGCGACCCCCAGCACGCCATCGAGGAGATGCGCCGGCTCGCGCGGCGGGAGGGCTTCGACGTGCTGGCGAGCGTCGGCGGTCGCCGGCTGGTCTGCGTCGTCGGTGTCGACGACGACCCGCTGCCGGTGGCGGACCTGCTGACCGGCTTCTACGGCGACGGCCCCGTCGTCGTCGGGCCGTCCGTCGGGGGCCTCGCCGCCGCCCCGGAGTCGGCGCGGGCCGCCCTCGCCGGCCTCGCGGCCGCTGCCGGCTGGCCCGCGGCCCCCCGGCCCGTCGCAGCCGCGGCGCTGCTCCCGGAACGGGCCATCTCCGGCGACGCCGACGCCCGCACCGAGTTGGCGGACATCCACACCCTGCTCACGGCCACCGACCCGACGCTGGTCGACACGCTGACCGCGTTCCTCGAAGTTGGCGGATCGCTCGAGGCGACCGCCCGCACCCTCTTCGTCCACCCGAACACCGTTCGCTACCGGCTGCGCCGGGTGGCCGACGTGTCCGGCTTCTCCCCCACCGAGGCCCGGGACCGGTGGGCTCTTGCCCTCGCCATGGCGTTCGGACGGCTGCGCGACCACGCCTCCGGCGCGACGTCGTTGTAGGAAACCTCCAAAGCCGTGGCGGCAGGTCTGTGCGCGGCGGCATCCCCGGACGGTGCCGGACTCGGCTTGTGTGACAGACGTGCTCGCCCTCCTCTGCCCCGGCCAGGGCGCCCAGACCCCCGGCATGCTGGCCCCGTGGCTCGCCCTCGACGACGTCGCCGACCGGCTGCGCTGGTACGCCGCCGTCACCGGCCTCGACCTCGGGACACTCGGCACGACGGGCACGGCTGACGAGATCCGCGACACCGCGGTGGCGCAGCCGCTGCTCGTCGCCCTCGCCCTCGCGGTCGCTCCCGCCGTCACCGGCAGCGCCCGTCCCGACGTCGTGGCCGGACACAGCGTCGGTGAGTTCGCCGCCGCCGTCACCGCGGGTGCGCTGTCGCCGGAGACCGCCCTCGTGCTCGTCCGCGAGCGCGGACGGCTGATGGCCGACGCCGCCGCGCTGCGGCCCACCGGCATGAGCGCACTGCTCGGCGGCGACGCCGCAGAGGTCACGGCCGCGCTGGAACGGCGCGGGCTCACCGCGGCCAACGTCAACGGCGCCGGCCAGATCGTCGCCGCCGGAACGCTCGACGACCTGGCGGCACTCGCCGCCGAGCCACCGGCCGGGGCGCGGGTCCGCCCGCTGCCGGTGGCGGGCGCGTTTCACACCTCGTTCATGGAGCCCGCCCGGGGCCGGCTGGCCGGGCTCGCGGCCGCGGCACCCGCAGCCGATCCGGTCGTCACCTTGCTCGGCAACGCCGACGGCGCGGTCGTCACGGACGCGGAGCAGGTGCTCGACCGCCTCGTCGCGCAGGTCGCCGCGCCGGTCCGGTGGGACCTGTGCATGCAGACGCTTCGCGACATCGGCGTGACGGCGGTCCTCGAGCTCCCCCCGGCGGGCACGCTGACCGGTCTGGTCCGCCGAGCACTCCCCGACGTCGAGAACCTCGCCCTCAAGTCCCCGGAGGACCTGCCCGCGGCACGCGCCCTGGTCGACCGGCACACCGTGCCCACCACGGGCGACGCCCTGCCCGGCGTGGCGGCTCGCGGTCGCCCCCGTAGCCGGCACCTTCCGCGCCCATGGCGTCGAGCCCGGTTCACCGGTCGCCCCCGGCGGCGCGCTGGGCACGGTCGTCTCGCAGCGGGCGGAGGCCGCCGTGTCGGCTGCCCACGGTGGTGTCCTCGTCGAGTGGCTGGCGCACGACGGCGACCCCGTCACCCCCGGCCAGCCGATCGCGCTGTTCCACCCCGAGCCGATGCCCGCATGAGGCACGGCGGCACGCTGCGCGAGGCTCGGATCACCGGCCTGGGCGAGCACCGGCCGACCGGCCGGGTGACCAACGCCGACCTCGCCGCCCGCGGCCTGGACACCACCGACGAGTGGATCCGCGCCCGGACCGGCATCGCCAGCCGGCACGTCGCCGGCCCGGACGAGTCGGTGGTGACGATGGGGTCCGCAGCCGCGGCGAAGGCACTCGCCGCCGCCGGCTCGCGACCCGCAGGACGTCGACCTCGTCGTCCTCGCCACCTGCACGATCCGCAACGCGATCCCCGGCGGCGCCGCGCGCATCGCCGCCGCCGTCGGCGCCGGCCCCATCGGCGCCTTCGACGTCAACGCGGCCTGCGGCGGCTTCTGCTACGCGCTGTCGGTCGCGTCCGACGCGGTGCGGGCCGGCAGCGCCGAGCGAGTCCTCGTCATCGGCTCGGAGAAGCTCACCGACTGGGTCGACTGGGACGACCGCGGCACCTGCATCCTCTTCGGCGACGGGGCGGCCGCGGCCGTGGTCGAGCCGTCGGACGAGCCCGGCATCGGCCCGGTGGCGTGGGGCAGCGACGGGCAGGCCGCGGACCTCATCGCCGTGCCCGACGGTGACTTCGCCATCCGGATGGCGGGCCCGCCGTCTTCCGCTGGGCGACGACGCAGCTCGCACCCGTCGCACGCCGTGCGTGCGCGCGCGGCCGGGCGTCGAGGTCGGCGACCTTGCCGCGTTCGTCCCGCACCAGGCGAACCTGCGCATCATCGACGCGCTCGTCCGTTCCCTCGAGCTGCCGCCGTCGGTGGTCGTCGCGCGCGACATCACCGACACGGGCAACACCTCCGCCGCATCGGTGCCGCTCGCGCTGTCGAGCCTCATCGCCGCCGGCGACGTCGCCAGCGGCGATCTCGCGCTGCTGCTCGCGTTCGGGGCCGGCCTCACCTACGCCGGCCAAGTCGTCCGGATCCCCTAGAAGGAGAGGCACCGTGACCCAGCAGGACATCCTCAGCAAGCTCGCCCAGATCGTGAACGAGATCGCCGGCACACCCGTCGGCGACGTGACCGCCCGAGAAGAGCTTCACCGACGACCTCGACGTCGACTCGCTGTCGATGGTGGAGATCGCCACCGCCGCCGAGGACCCCTTCGGCGTCCGCATCCCGGACGAGGACCTCAAGGACCTTCGCACCGTCGGCGACGCGGTGAGCTACATCGAGAAGGCGGGCGTCGCTGCGTGACGGCCTCCCACCAGCGCGAGACAGCCGCCGGCGGGTCGTCGTCACCGGGATCGGGGCGACGACACCGCTCGGCGGGGACTCGGCTCGACCTGGCAAGGGCTGCTCGACGGTCGCTCGGGCGCGCGCGTGCTCGACGAGGAGTGGGCCGCCGACCTGCCGGTGCGGATCGCGGCACCGGTCGCGGTCGATCCCCTCGAGGTGCTCGACCGGGTCGAGGCACGCACGCTCGACCGGTCGCAACAGCTCGCCCTCGTCGCCGTCCCGCGAGGCCTGGCGCGACGCCGGGCCTCGACGGTGCCGACGCGGTCGCGCCGGAGCGGCTCGCCGTCTGCGTCGCCAGCGGCATCGGTGGGGTGCTGACGCTGCTCGCGCCAGTACGACGTGCTGCGCGAACGCGGCGCCCGCCGGGTCTCGCCGCACACCGTGCCGATGCTCATGCCCAACGGCCCGGCGGCCGCCGTGGGTCTCGACCTCGTCGCCCGCGCCGGAGTGCACTGCTCCCGTGTCGGCCTGCGCGTCGCGGCGCCGAGGCGATCGCGCTGGGGCTGGACCTGCTCCGGGCCGGGCGCGCCGACGTCGTCGTCGCCGGCGGCACCGAGGCGGCGATCGCCCCGCTGCCGATCGCGGGCTTCGCCGCGATGCGCGCGCTGTCGATGCGCCACGACGACCCGCAGGCAGCATCGCGTCCCTACGACAAGGCGCGCGACGGCTTCGTCCTCGGTGAGGGAGCCGGTGTGGTCGTGCTCGAGACGGCGGCGCACGCCGCGGCCCGCGGGGCACGCGTCTATGCCGAGCTCGCCGGTGCCGGGCTGAGCTCCGACGCCCACCACGTCGCGGCACCGGAGCCGAGCGGCGCCGGAGCGGCCCGGGCGATCGGCCTGGCCGTGCGTGACGCCGGCGCCGTCCCGGCCGAGGTCGGCACGTCAACGCGCACGCCACGTCGACGCCGCTCGGTGACGTCGCGGAGGCCTCCGCCCTGCGCACCGCGCTCGGCGACGCCGCCGGCGCCGTCGCCGTGACGGCGACGAAGTCGTGCACCGGTCACCTGCTCGGCGCCGCGGGCGCGCTCGAGGCCGCGGTCACGGTGCTGGCGCTGCACCACCGCCTCGTGCCGCCGACGCGCAACCTCGACGACCCCGACGACGACATCGCCCTCGACGTCGTCCGCATGTCACCGCGCCCGCTGTCCGAGGGGGTCGCGCTGTCGAACTCGTTCGGCTTCGGCGGCCACAACGTGACCCTCGCGTTCCGTTCCGCCTCCTGACACCGACCTGGAGCCGACGACCCATGACTGTGCTGGCCAACGACGCCACCGTCGCGCGACCGCGGACCGCCGCCGCCGACCCGCGTGCCCCCTGGACGCGGCTGACCCGGCTGTTCGACGACGCGCCGGTCCGCGCGCTGTCGGACGAGCCGCGGCTCGGGCGTCGTCACCGCGATCGGCGGGATCGACGGCGTGCCCACCGTCGCGTTCGCGACCGACCCGAAGGTGCAGGGCGGCGCGCTCGGCCACGCCGGGTGCGCTGCCGTCGCCGCGGCGTACGACGTGGCCATGCGGCGCGGCGCGCCGATCGTCGGCCTCTGGCACTCGGGCGGCGCCCGGCTGGCCGAGGGTGTCGCGTCGCTCGACGGCGTCGGCATGATCTTCGCGGCGATGACCCGGGCATCCGGGCGGATCCCGCAGGTGTCCGTGGTGCTCGGGCCGGCTGCCGGTGGCGCCGCCTACGGTCCCGCCCTGACCGACGTCGTCATCCTCGGCCCGCACGGCCGCGTGTTCGTGACCGGTCCGGACGTCGTCCGCAGCGTCACCGGGGAGGACGTCGACATGCTCCGCCTCGGCGGGCCGGAGCCGCACGGCCGCCGCAGCGGCGTCGTCCACCTCGTCACCGACGGCGACGACGAGGCGCTGGACCGCGCCCGCGAGGTGACCGTCCTGCTGGCCCGGCCGGGCGACCTCGGCCCGGTCCACGACCGGTCCTTCACCGACCTGATGCCGGAGTCGGCCCGCCGCGCCTACGACGTCCGCCCGCTCGTCGACCAGCTGCTCGACAGCCCCGGGTTGGAGCTGCACGCGCGGTGGGCGCCCAGCGTGGTGACCGCGCTCGGACGCTTCGGTGGCCGGGCGGTGGGCGTCGTCGCCAACAACCCGATGCGCCTCGGTGGCTGCCTCGACGCGGCCAGCGCCGAGAAGGCCGCGCGCTTCGTCCGCATGTGCGACTCGTTCGGGCTGCCGATCATCGTCCTCGTCGACGTCCCCGGCTACCTTCCCGGCGTCGGGCAGGAGTGGGACGGTGTCGTCCGTCGCGGCGCGAAGCTGCTGCACGCGTTCGCGGAGGCCGTGGTCCCGCGCGTCACCGTCATCACCCGCAAGGCCTACGGCGGCGCCTACATCGCCATGAACTCCAAGTCGCTCGGCGCCAGCCGCGTTCTCGCGTGGCCGGACGCCGAGGTGGCGGTGATGGGCGCCGTCGCGGCCGTCCGCGTCCTGCACCGTCGCCGGCTCGCCGACACCGCACCGGCCGCCCGGGCCGAGCTGGAGGCGAGCCTGGCCCGGGAGCACGAGCAGCTCGCCGGTGGGCTGGCCCGGGCGCGGGAGCTGGGCGTCGTGGACGAGGTGATCCACCCGGACACCACCCGCCGGGCGGTGGCGGCCGCCCTGACCGGGACGCCGGGTGCCGGACGCGGCCGGCACGGCAACATCCCGCTCTGACCCGACCCGGCCGGTAGGTTGGCGAGGTGCGCCGGACCTCCTCACCCTTCGTGCTGACCGCCATCGCCGTCGCGGTGGTCGGGTTGGCGTTGCTCGCCGTGGAGGTCGCCCGCACGCTGAGCGGCCGCGTGCTCGACACCGTCAGCACCGCGCTGCTCTGGGCCGGCGTCGGGTTGGTCGCGGTCGGCCTGCTGCTCCTCGTGCTCGCGATGCTCGGGCAGCTGGCGGCTACCGAGCCGGACACCGGCGCCGAACCGCCGTCCGGACCCAGCCCGTTGCCCGCGTCGCCCGCCTCGCCCGGGTCACCGGACCCCGCCCCGGTCACGCCGGGCGCCGCCGCCGCAGCCGCCCCGGCGTCAACCGGTATGCCGGACCCGGCCGCGCGGGCCGAGCCCGCGCACCCGGTGCCGCCGGTGCCGCCGGTGCCCGAGACCACCCCGGCTGCGCCCGCCGCGCCCCCGCCCGCACCCGAGGCCGCGCCCGCGCCCGTCGCGGCAGAGCCGGCCGCGCCCGTCGCCGCACCCGAGCCGGCACCGGTGCCGGCGGCAGCCGGCGGTCACGGAGCCGGCGGTCACGGAGCCGGGCCCGCCCGGGCCCGCCGAACCAGCCGGGCCAGCCGAGTCAGCCGGGGCGGACCACTACGCCGGCCTGCCCCCCGCCGATGAGTCCGAGCGCGGTCCGGAGCCCGGCTCAGCCGGCTGAGGACAGCCAGCGCACCGGCGTGCCGTCGCCGGCCAGCCGGTAGGGCTCGAGCTCGATGTCCCACGGCTGCCCCAGCAGCCGTTCGATCGCCTGGCGCATCGACGGCAGGTCCGCCGCGGTCGCGACCACCGAGCGCAGCCGGTCCTCCTGCACGAGGACGTCGCCGTTCCCGCTCATCGCCGAGCGGAACACCCCGAGGTCGGGGGTCATCGAGTAGCGCTCGCCGTCGCTGCCCTCGCTCGGCTCCTCGGTCACCTCGCAGCGCACCAGCGGCCAGCCGCGGAGCGCGGCGGCGAGCCGGCCCGCGGTCCCGGCGCGCCCACGCCACCCGGTCTGGGCACGCAGGCAACCCGGGGCGACCGGCTGCGGCTCCCAGTCGAGCTGCACCGGGACGCCGAGGACGCCCGCCAACGCCCACTCGACGTGCGGACGCAGCGCCGGCGGGCACGAATGCACGAACAGCACTCCGCGAGCAGTCACGCTGACCTCCGTCGTCGATCGAGAATCGGCTTCCCCACCGGTCTCGTCGCGACGTCTCGCGGGTCTACGGCGCTATTCTGCCCCATCCGCCTCAGCTGTACCAGCAATCGGGGCGTTCTCCGGGCCCCGAGGCGGGGCATCGTGTCCGGTATGAGCGAGAAGATCCGGGTTCAGGAGCTGACCGAGCACGAGTACGCCGTCGAGGTGACCGAGGGCGAGACCCGCACCCACCACCGGGTGACGGTCCCCGCCGACTTGTTCGCCGACGCCGGGATCGCCGGTGCCGACGAGACGCAGGTCATCCGGGAGTCGTTCGCCTTCCTGCTCGAGCGGGAGCCGGTCACCTCGATCGCCGACGAGTTCCCGCTCGACACGGTCGCCACCCGCTTCCCCGACTACCTCGACGAGCTGCGGACGAGACTGGCCGGCTGAGCCGCTCGCGGCGCGACGGCGACAGGAGGGAACAGACCGGCGGCCGGGGGGACCGCGCAGGCACCCGCACCGATCCCTACGCTGCGGTGCGGAAAGGATCCCCCACCCGATGGTGCTGGTACTGCTTCTCTCCTTCGCCGCCTCGCTGTGCTTCGCGGCGGCCTACGTGCTGCAGTACCACGAGGCGCACGAGGCGCCCCGCGGCCTGTTCCTGTCGCCGCGGCTGCTCCTCGAGCTCGCCAAGCACCGCATCTGGCTGAGCGGCATCCTCGTCATGTTCGTCGGCAACGGGCTGCAGGCGTGGGCCCTCGGCCGGGGCAGCCTCGCCGTCGTCGAACCGGTCCTCACCTCGAGCCTGCTCTTCGCCCTGCCGCTGTCCGCCGCCTGGCGACGCGAGCGGCTGCGCCGGTCGGAGTGGATCGGCGCCCTGATGGTCAGCGGCGGCGTCGGCCTGCTGCTGGGGGTCGGGTCGCCGTCCGAAGGCAACAGCGACATGCCGCAGTACGAGTGGCTGCTCGTCGGCCTGACGGCGTGGGGGCTGGCGCTGCTGTTCGTCTCCGCCGGCCGCCGCGCCCCGTGGCCGTCGTACCGGGCCGCCCTCGTCGGTGCCTCGGCCGGGGTGCTGTTCGGCCTGCAGGACGCTCTCACCCGCTACTGCCTGCACTGGTTCTCCCGGGACTTCACCCACCTCGCGCTGTCCTGGCAGCCCTACGTCCTGCTCGTCACGGCGGTCTACGGGCTGACGCTCGCGCAGTCGGCGTACGAGGCCGGGACGCTGTCGGCGGCGCTGCCGCCGATGGCGATCGGCGAACCCGTCATCGGGATCCTCATCGGGATCCTGGCCCTCGACGAGCAGTTCAACACCGGCCCGGCCGACCTCGCCCTGGAGACGTTCGGCGCCGTCATCATGATCTGGGGGACCTGGATCCTCGCGCGGTCACCGCTGGTGCTCGGGCGGGCGCATCCGAGCCGGCTGCGCCAGCTCGAGGAGAAGGTCCTGCACCACCATCACCAGCCGCAGCCCGACAGGGGTGCCGACGTACCCTGACCGCGTGCACGTCCGCCTCCACAACCCCAAGCGCGAGGTCCAGATCGAGGGCCCGCTGCGGGTCAAGGAGCTGGTCAACCGGCTGGGGCTCAACCGAGAGTCGGTGCTCGTGATCCGCGGCGACAGCCTCGTCACCGGCGACGCCCGCCTCGACGACACCGACGTCATCGAGATCCGGCCCGTCATCTCCGGTGGTGCCCGGCCGTGAACTGCAAGCGCTGCGGCGACCACGCCGTCATCGAGATCCGCCGGCACCGGGCCGCGTTCTGCCCCGACTGCTTCACCCACCACTGCCGGGAGCAGGTACGCCGCGCAATCGACAAGCACCGGATGATCGGGCCGGACGAGCGGGTCCTGGTCGCGATCTCCGGCGGCAAGGACTCGCTGGCCCTGTGGGACATCCTGCTCGACCTCGGCTACGAGACCGACGGCGTCTACCTCGGTCTCGGTATCGGCGACTACAGCGACACCAGCCGCGACTTCGCCGAGCGCTACGCGAAGTCCCGCGACGCGACCTTGCACGTCGTGGACATCCCCGACGAGCACGGGTTCGCGATCCCCGATGCCGCGCGAGCCACCAAGCGAGTGCCCTGCTCGGCCTGCGGGCTGTCCAAGCGCCACCTGCTCAACCGGGCCGCCCTCGACGGCGGGTACGACGTCCTCGCCACCGGTCACAACCTCGACGACGAGGCCGCGGTCCTGTTCGGCAACGTCCTGCAGTGGAACGTCGACTACCTCGCCCGGCAGCGCCCGGCGCTGCCGGCGACCGACGGCTTCGCCCGCCGGGTCAAACCGCTGATCCGCATGGGCGAGCGGGAGACGGCGGCGTACTGCGTCCTCAAGCGCATCGACTACATCGTCGAGGAGTGCCCGATGGCCGCGGGCAACCGGCACCTGCGCTACAAGGAGACCCTCAACGGACTCGAGGAGAACTCACCGGGCGCGAAGGCGGCGTTCTACCTGCAGTTCCTCGACCGCATGCTGCCGGTTCTCGACGGTGTCGCGGAGCAGGAGCGCGCGCTCGTCGGCACCTGCACCCGGTGCGGGGCACCGAGCAGCGCGGAGGTCTGCGCGTTCTGCAAGCTGGTCGAGCGGGTAGTGACGTGATCACCCCCGACCGGTTGCGACGATAGGTTGATGACGTGCGGATCTTCCTGTTGCTGATCGTCGCGGTGCTCTTCCTCACCGGCGTGGTCTGGTGGGTCGCGTTCATCGGCAACTCCATCGCCACCGCCCTGCGCAAGCGCTAGTGCCGCCACCCGCCCGGCTGTGGCCCGCCCGGGCGCTCGCGCTGGCCGCCGCGGCCGCGTGTCTGGTCGGGTCGGCTGTTCTGGTCGGGTGCGGGGGCGGCTCGGCACCGGCTCCGGCGCCCCGGCCGGCGCCGGACCTCGAGGCGTTCCTCCGGCTCCCGGTCGCGACGCCGGCGTCGTGCCCGCCCGACGCCAACGGCACCACCTCCGGCCGGCGCTCCCCCTGGGTCGGCACCGTCGACGTCTCGGTCTTCGTCGCCGACCGTGCCCCCGCCGCAACGGTCGACGCCTTGCGCGGCCGGCTGGCCGAGATCCCGCACGTGCGCACCGTCTACGTCGAGAGCCGGCGGCAGGCCTACGAGGAGTTCCGCCGCCTCTACACGTGCAGCGACCGAGTGCCGCGCTCGGCAGTGACGGCGTCGTACCGGCTGGTGCTCGACGACGTCACCCGGGCGCAGCGTGATGCGCTGGTCCGCACCGTCGCGCGACTGCCGGGCGTGCGGAGCGTGAGCTGTGACCCGGCCAGTCCCTGCATCGATGTCACCACGTCGGGCACCTGACCGGACAGTCACCCAAATGCCGCGAGTGAGAGAGAGCAGGCGGGGGTAGCGGACCGGCATGACGGTGCCGCGACTCGACGACTCGCCCATCCCGCCGATCAGTGACGAGCGCCGCCGGCGGGCGGCGCTCGTCGTCTGTGGCCGGGCCGGCGATCGCGAGTCGGCACGCCTGCTCCTCGAGGCACTGGGCCTGCTCGAGGATCCGGCGGTGGTGCGTCGCGGCCGGGGCTGACCCCGCGCTCAGCGACCCCCGCTCAGCGACCCCCGCTCAGCGACCGGCGGGACCCGCCGATCGGCGTCCGGTGCGTCATGTCCCAGAAGAAAACAGCCACCGCGGCCAGCCCGACCTCGATCAGCACCGTGGCGATCCACCCCAACCCGACTCCTCGGCCGATCGCGACGCCGAGGAACGAACCGACCACTCCGCACGCCATGGTCGGCAAGAGACCGATCGGATTGCGTCCCGGCACGACCAGCCGGCCCAGGCCCCCGAAGACGAGGCCGGTGATCACCGCGGTGACCATGAACCAGAAGATGTTCCAGATGATCGACCCGAGGACGAAGATGACGAGGAGCGCCACGAACACGGCCAAGATCACGCCACAAGCCTAACCGGAAAAGTGAACCGAGGCTGAGGCCGCCGCCCGGCAACCACCGAATGTCCCACGACAACGGCGCCGGAGGCCGTAATCTCCCCACGTGTCTGGTTACCGGCGGGTCGGTGCAGCTGCGCTCGTCGCAGCGCTGACCCTCGCGTTCGCGCCACCGGCCGGCGCCGACACCCGTGACCAGCTCCGCCACCAGCGCCACCAGGCGTCCCGGCTCGACGCCAAGGCCGAGCACCAGGCGACCAAGGTCGCTGCGGCGCGCGACCGGCTCCGCACTCTCGACGAGAAGGCGAACGCCGCGCTCGCCGAGCTCCAGTCCGCCCGGCTCGCCGCGGAGCGATCGCAGGAGGAGAGCGACGCGGCCCAGGAGCAGCTGGCGGCCGCCCGCCAACGCACCGAAGCCGCCCGCGACGCGCTCGACGAGATGGCGGCCGGGGCCTACCGCAACCTCGCCGCCGGCGGCCCCCTGGCCACGACGCTGGCGATGCTGCAGACGCAGGACCCCCGCACCTTCCTGAGCGGTCTGCAGATGCTCGGCCAGGTGGGCAACCGGCAGGCCGCCGCCATCGACGACCTGCGCGTCGCCGAGGCCGAGCAGCTCCGCACCGAGCACGTCGCCGCCCAGGCTCTGGCCCGCGCGCAGTCGGCGGCGGACACCGCCGCGGAGGCCCGGCAGCGGGCCGACTCGCTCGTCCACCGCCAGCAGCAGCTGGTCGCCCACGAGCACGACCTGCTCGAGCACACCCGGGCCGCCGCCAACCAGGCGCACGCACGCGCCAAGGAGCTGGAGCGCAAGATCGCGCGGGCCCGCGCGCGGGCCGCCGCGATCCGGCGAGCCCAGGAGCGCGCCGCCGCGGTCTACACCGGCCCGATCCCCACCTGCGACGGTGGCAGCGTCAGCGGGCACGGCAACGGTGAGCTGCCGGTCAGCGCGCTGTGCCCGCTGTGGGGGGCACCGGGCCAGATGCTGCGCGCCGACTCCGCCGCCGCGTTCAACCGCATGAGCAAGGCCTACTCGCAGGTCTTCGGGGTGCCGCTCTGCGTGACCTCGTCGTACCGGACCTACCAGCGGCAGGTGGAGCTCTACGCGACGATGCCGGCCGGGTACGCCGCCGTACCGGGGACGAGCAACCACGGCTGGGGCCTCGCGGTCGACCTCTGCGGCGGGATCCAGGTCGACGGCTCGGGCGAGCACCAGTGGCTGCTCAACCACGCCGCAGCCTTCGGCTGGTTCCACCCGGCCTGGGCGCTGCCCGGCGGCCCCGGACCGCACGAGCCCTGGCACTGGGAGTTCTCCGGCTGACGGGCCCTCGGCCCGCGCAGGTGGAACACTCGCCGCCATGACCGGGCCCGTGGTCAGGGTGTGCGGCCAGTGCGGCGGCGAGAACGGCGCGCAGGCGCGGTTCTGCCAGCTCTGCGGCAGCCCGCTGATCGACGCCGCCGGCACGGCCGAGGTCCGCAAGACCGTCACCGTCGTCTTCGCCGACGTCACCGAGTCGACGGCACTCGGTGAACAGGTGGATCCCGAGGTGCTGCGAGCCGTGATGGGCGAGTTCTACGACGCGGCGCGGGCCGTCGTGGCCCGGCACGGCGGAACGCTGGAGAAGTTCGTCGGCGATGCGGTGCTCGCCGTCTTCGGTGTGCCGGCGGCGCGTGAGGACGACGCCCTCCGGGCGGTGCGCGCCGCCGTCGAGCTGCGGGCCGCCATGGACGGCATCGGCGACCGGTTCGAGGAGGAGCAGGGCTCGCGACTGGCCGTCCGGATCGGTGTCAACACCGGCGAGGTGGTGGTCGGCGCGGCCCGGTCCGGCGGGTCGTTCGCCACCGGCGACGCGGTGAACACCGCCGCCCGGCTGGAGCAGGCCGCCGCCCCCGGCGAGGTGCTGCTCGGCGCCACCAGCTACGAGCTCGTCCGCGGTGCCGTGTCGGCCGTGCCGATCGACGTCGAAGCCAAGGGCAAGGCCGATCCGGTGCCCGCCTGGCGCCTCCAGACGGTGGACCCCCAAGCGTCCGGGCTGACGCGGCGGCAGGACACCGCCTTCATCGGACGCCGGCGGGAGCGGCACATCCTCGACGACGCCCTCCAGCAGGCGGTCGATGCCCGAACCGGCGCGCTCGTCGCCGTCGTCGGCGATCCCGGGGTCGGCAAAACCCGCCTGGTCACCGAGTTCCTCGACGACTCGCGCGAGCGGGCCACCGTGCTGACCGGGCGCTGCCTGTCCTACGGCGACGGCATCGCTCTGTGGCCCGTCATCGAGATCATGCGGCAGGCATGCGAGCTCGACGGCGAGGAGCCGCCGGAGACCGCGCGCCGGCGGTTGGCCGCGGTCGCGGCGGGTCATCCGGAGGCGGCGTCGATCGTCGCGCAGCTCGCCCCCGTCCTCGGCCTGGGCGGTGAGCCCGGCGGCCTCGCGGAGGTGAGCTGGGCGTTTCGCGGTCTCGTCGAGCAGTTGTCGGCGGCCCGGCCGCTGGTCCTGCTCGTCGACGACATGCACTGGGCCGAGCCGGCCCTGCTCGACGTCCTCGAGGAGGTCGCGGTCGCCATCCACGACGTCCCCGTCGTCCTGGTGTGCACCGCCCGGCCCGAGTTCCTCGACGAGCACGGCGGCTGGGCGGGCGCGGCACCGACCAGCAGCCGCATCCTCCTCGAACCGCTGCCGGCCGAACGAGCCGAGGAACTGGTCGTCTCACTGGCCGGCGACCCCGAGCTGCCACCGGCGATGGTGCGCGCGATCGTCGACGCCTCGGGCGGCAACCCGCTGTTCGTCGAGCAGATGCTCGCGCACCTTGCCGACCACGAGAGCTCGGCCACGTCCGGCCCCCCGGCCGTGGCCGTCCCCCCGTCGATCGCGGCACTCCTCGCCGCCCGGCTCGACCGGCTGGAGGAGGCCGACCGCGCACTGCTGTTCCGCGCCGCGATCATCGGCGAGGTCTTCCACGTCGAGGAGCTGGCCGCGCTCGGCGACGCCGACCCCGACGACCTCACCCGACGGCTGGAGGCACTGACCCGACGTACCCTGCTGCGGCGCAGCCGCGTCGACGGGCCGCGGGCGTACCGGTTCCGGCACGCGCTGCTGGTCGCCGCGGCGTACGACGCACTGCCCAAGTCGGCGCGAGCCGAGCTGCACGAGGCGTTCGCCCGATGGCTGACCGAGCATCCCGCCGACAGCGGTGCGGACACCGACGCGTTCGTGGGACACCACCTGCACCGGGCCGCCGCGCTGCGCCTGGAGCTGCACCCGGGCGACCGGCACGGGCGCGCGCTCGCCACCGAGGCGGCGGCGGTCCTGGAGTCGGCGGCGCGAGCGAAGGAGGCCTACGACCAGGCTGCGGCCATCCTGCTGCTGCGCAAGTCGGTGCTCCTGGCCGAGGAGAGCGACCCCCGGCTGCCGCGCCGGCTGCTCCGGCTCGGCGCCGTGCTCTCCGACGCACTCGACTTCAGCTGCCGGGACGTCTTCGTGCAAGCCGGCCGCCTGTGCCGGCAGCACGGCGACGACCTCGGCGCCCGGTTGGCCGAGGGCGAGACGGCCACCGCCGACCTCCTCACCGCGGCCGAGCTCAGCGTCGACGAGGTACTGCCCGGCTTCCGCCGGCTGCTCGACGATGCCACGGCCGCCGGCGACAGCTGGACCGAGCTCCGCATCCTGACGGCGATCGCCTCCCTGCACAACGTCGAGGCCCGGTGGGGCGCGATGGTGTCGCCGCTCGAGCGCGCCATCGCACTGGCGGCACGCATCGGCGAGCAACGGCACCTGGTGATGTGCCTGCGGTGGCTGGTCGCGGCCGCCCGATGGGGTCCCACACCGGTCGCCGACGCGCTGGTGCGGGCGCAGGAGCTGCTCCCGCGGCTGGAGCACTCCCCGGTCAACCGCACCGGCGTCATCCGGCAGATGGTGCCGCTCCTGGCCATGAACGGCGACCCGGACCAGGCGTCCCACCTGCTGGGAGACCCACCCCAGGACGCCACCGAACGAGGGACCTGGGCCTTCGCCGCGATCGGCCTCCACCAGAGCGTCGGCGACATCCAGGCGGCGGCCCGCGCGGCCGGGATCGGTGCCGAGGCCGCGTTCGGGGTCGGGGCGCTGGCGCACGCGTCCACCTTGTTCGGGTGGCAGGCCTGCCTGCTCGCCGAGGCCGGGCAGGACGCCGAGGCCCTGGCGGTCGCGCAGCGCGCCGAGGCGACGTCGCCCGTGGACGACGCCATGTCGCAGTGCTACTGGCGGGCCGCGCGCGCCATAGCGCTCGCCAGGGAAGGTCGCTACGACGAGGCGGACCGGCTCGCCGGCGAGGGCCTCGCCTGGGTGGACGGCACGGACCAGCTCAACGAGCAGGCCGACATCCGTCGCTGGGTCGCCCTCGCCCATGACGCGATGTCGCGGCCGGAGGATGCCAACCGGCTACGCGCCGAGGCGGTCGAGCGATACGACCGCAAGGGCAACGGGGTCGCGGCCGAACGGACCCGCGCCCTGCTGTCCGGCTGAGGGACAGCGACCTCAGCCGTGCGCGCCGCGTTCGTGTTCGGTGTGACCGATCGGCTCGAGCTGGAACGTCGAGTGCTCGACGTCGAAATGGCCCGTTAGACAGTGCTGGAGGACATCGAGGAGCTGTGGTGCCAGGCCGTCGGCGAAGCAGTCGTCCTCGACGACGACGTGTGCGGAGACGGCCGGCAGCCCGGTCCCGACCGTCCACGCGTGGAGGTCGTGGACCTCGACGACCCCGGAGTTCCCGGTCAGGTGCTGGCGCAGCTCCTCGAGGTCGACGTGCTCCGGCGCCCGCTCCAGCAGCACCGCCCCGGAGCGCCGAAGCAGCGGCGTGGCGGCCCGGACCATCAGGCCGACGACGACCAGGGAGGCGAGCGGGTCCGCCCGGTGCCAGCCGGTCGTGATGACGAGGAGCCCGGCGACCAGCGTCGCGCCGAACGCGTAGGCGTCGGTGAGCACGTGCGCGAACGCCCCGGCGATGTTGAGCGAGCGCCGGTCGGCGCGGGACAGCACGACGGTCGTCACGACGTTCACCGCAAGCCCGACCGCCGCCACGACGACGACGGGCACTCCCGCCACGTCGCTGGGCTCGACGAGCCGGCGGATCGACTCCACGAGCACCACCGCGGCCACCACGACCAGGGTGACGCCGTTGAGGCCCGCGGAGAGGATCTCGGCGCGCCCGAAGCCGAACGTCCACACGCCTTGCGCGGGACGCCGGGCCAACCGGGCGGCGACGACCGCCATGGTCAGGGCCAGCGCATCGGTGAGCATGTGGCCGGCGTCGGCGAGCAGCGCGAGCGAGGACGCGGCCAGGGCGACGACGACCTCGCCGACCATGAACGCGACGATCAGGCCGAGAGCCACCAGCAGCAGCCGGATGTTGCGGTCGGACCCGTCGCCGCCCGACGGCACTCCGTGGTGGTGATCCATCAGTCCATAGTGCACACTGGAGGCGTGCTCAGCACGCGCGCCTATTTTGCCGGGACCCGGGACGGGTCCTGGCTCGCGCTGCACTGACGCGCATCCACGACCGCCCCGGGTGACCGGGGCTCGTGCGGGCTCCGGCGCCCCCTTCCGACCGGAGCCGACCATGACCATCACCGACCCCACCCTCGCCGCCGCCGTGACCTCCGTCGCTTCCGGCCGGGAGCAGATCGACACGATCGACGCGCAGCTGCTCGACCTGCTCGCGCAGCGCCGCCTGGTGTCCACCCGCATCCAACAGCTGCGGGTCGAGGGCGGCGGCTCGCGGATCGAGCACTCCCGCGAGAACGCCGTGATCCGACGATGGGCGGCGGCACTGGGCGACGGGGGCGCCGAGCTCGCGCTGGCGGTGCTCGGCCACTGCCGCGGTCGACGCTGACCCGCCGTACCCGCCGTACCCGCCGTGCCCGCCGTCGTCCGCCACGGCAGTCGGGACGTTCGGCACTCCTCGTCGGGGGTGCGGCTGCCTAGCGTCGGGGTGGGGTGAGCCTCATGACCGACAGCCAGGAACGGATGCTCCACACCGACGCGTTCAGCTGGTACATGGAGTCGGACCGGGGCCTGCGGTCGACCGTCGTGGCGCTGGCGCTGCTCGACCGGGCGCCGGACTGGGGCTACCTCCGGCAGCGGGTCGACCGGATGACCCGGCTGGTGCCGCTGTTTCGCCGCCGGGTACAGGAGCCGCCGTGGCGGATCGGCCCGCCGCGATGGACCGTCGACCCGGACTTCGACCTCGACTTCCACATGCGCCGGGCCCGCCTGGCACAGCCGGCGAGCTGGGCCGCTGCCCTGGACGTCGCCCGCGTCGCCGCCATGGCCGACTTCGATCGCGACCGGCCGCTGTGGGAGCTGACACTGCTCGAGGGGCTGCCCGGCGGCAAGGCCGCGCTGCTGACGAAGGTGCATCACTGCCTGTCCGACGGGATCGGTGCGATCGAGCTCCTCGGCCTGGTGGTCGACGGTGACCGTGACCTGCCGTCCCTGGGTGACCTACCGGCACTGCCCGCCGGGACCGCGGGACGGTCACTCCTGCTCGACTCGGTGGGCGACGACGTCCGCGAGGCCGCGCATGTCGCTCGCTGGGCCGGCCGCGCCCTCGGCCGGCTGCCCGGCGGGCTGACCTCGCCGGCGGGTGCCGCGACCGCCGCGTGGGACATGGCCGGCTCGGTCTACCGCATCGTCCGGCCCATCGTGCGGCAGGCCTCGCCGTTGATGACCGAACGGCAGATGGTGCGCCACCTGGCCACGCTCGACGTGCCGCTGGACTCGCTCCGGCAGGCCGCCGTACCGCACGGGGGGCACGTCAACGACGCGTTCCTCGCCGCCGTCACCGGCGGGCTGCGTCGCTACCACGAGAGCCACGGCAGCACGGCGGACGACCTGCGGGTGACGATGCCGATGAGCATCCGACGGCCGGGCGACCCGATCGGCGGCAACCGGATCGTGCTGCTGCGGTTCGCACTCCCGTCGGGCATCGCGGACCCCGCCGAGCGGATCGCCCGCATCGCCCGGCTGTCGCAGTCGTGGCGGCTCGAGCCGGCGATCGGCTTCACGCAGGCGATCGCCTTCGCCCTGAACCTCGCCCCGCGCAGCTATGTCCAGGGGGTCCTGCGACGGGTGGACTTCGTCGCCAGCGACGTCCCCGGGCTCGCCCAGGCGGTGTATGTCGCCGGTGCGCGGGTGCTCGCCTACTACCCGTTCGGCCCGACGATCGGATCGGCTCTGAACGCGACACTGATGTCGTACGACGGGACCTGCAACGTCGGCATCAACATCGACGTGGGCGCCGTACCCGACGCCGACGACCTGGTCGGCCACCTGCGGGACGGGTTCGACGAGGTGCTCGCTCTGGCGGCTCAGGAGGCCCCGAAGTCCGGGAGGAGGAGCGAGCCGTCGGCGGCGAGTGTGAAGCCGGGGTTGTACGCCACCTCCCAGGCGTGACCGTCGGGGTCGGTGAACCAGCCCGCGTAGCCGCCGTAGAACGTCTCGCCCGCGGGCTGCGTGACCACGCCACCGGCCGACTCGGCCTCGGCGAGCACCCGGTCGACGTCCGCACGGGAGCGGACGTTCTGGGCGAGAGCGACACCGCCGAACCCGGCACCGGACCGCTCGCCGTCACCCGACCGGTCGTCGACGCCGGCGTCCGCCGCGAGCTTCGCCCGGCTCCACAGGACGACAGCGAGACCGCCCGCCTGGAAGAACACGGTCTCCTCGACCTCCTGGCCGCGCCAGCCGAGGCCCTCGTAGAACCGGCGCGCCCGCGCGAGGTCGCTGACACCGAGGGTGACGAGACTGATGCGCTGGTCCATCGGCGCACGGTAAACCCGCTGCGGGGCGGGCAGGCGGCTGGCAGGCTGCAGGGGGCCTTCGGGCTGCTGGACTGCGTGGGCCTGCGCTGACGACCCCGGTGGCGGGAGCCGCCCGCAACGGGCGTGGGTCGGCCGGGCTCAGCCGGGCTCAGCCGGGCTCAGTAGGGGTTCGCCTTGCCGGCGTACTTCTTCGCGAGGACGTCCGCGAACGACTTCGGGAACGAGATCCGATCCGGGTCGCCGTCGGAGGTGTAGCGGTCGCGTGGGTGCGCCTCGAGCCAGGGCAGGTAGTAGCTGGAGACGTAGCGCCGGTCGGCGGCGGACACGCGCTTCCTCGACTCGGACCGGATGCGCGGGATGGCGGCACCCCGGAAGTCCTTGTGGTACGGCGAGTGCGACGGGTTGGCCCCGACGAGGAAGACACCGGCGAAGTCGTAGGTGGTGTGGTGCGCGCTGCCGTGCCGGGCGACGGCCTCGACCCGGGGGTAGGCGCCGTAGGGCAGCGCCATCGTCTTGGGGCTGAACCCGGGCACCGCCTTCCGGATCATCGCGAGGTTGTCGGCGATCTCCGTCGTGGCCGCGGCGGTGCTGAGCTGGCTGAGGTTCGCGTGGTCGACGGTGTGGTCGCCGATGTCGAAGCCGTGCTCGTGCAGCCAGCGCAGCGTGCGCCGGCCGTCGCCGTCGACGAACGGGTCGTTGTTGACGAAGAACGTCGCCGTCGGGGTGAACCCGGGATGGCGCGCGGCGACCCGCTGGAGGATCGCCACCGCGGTCCCGGGCTTCGGCTGCCCGTCGGGGCCCAGCTCGAGCTGGCTGATCGTCGAGTCGTCGAAGGTCAGCAACACGGGGTGCTTCCCGGCCGGGATGTCGATCTCCCCGGTGACGAGCTCCTGGGCCGTGATCGGCACGTAGTCCTCCCGCGCGAGGGTCTCGAGCTCGGCGGTGAAGTCGGCGCGCGTCTCGTCGTAGACGCTCGCCGGGTGCGGCGAGAGCTGGTGGTACATGAGCACCGGCACCAGACCGAGCTCGTTGGCGTGCACCGTCGCCGGGTCGACCGGTGCCGCTGTCGCCGACGCCGACGCCGACGCCGACGGTGACCGGTCGGCCGGCTCGCTCGCCGGGCCCGCACTCGGTGACCGTGACGAGCCGGCGGCCGGCTTGGCGGACGGGCCGCCGCAGGCAGCTGAGACCGACAGGGCTGTGGCGACGACGAGCAGGCGCAGGGCAGGGCGCGAGAGACGGCAGCGCATCGGGAGCTTTCTCGAGTGGCGGGGGATCCCCCAGGCTAGGTCACCGGTTCCTCCGATGCGGTGACGATCCGCGACCCCATCGTTACCGCCCACGACGTAAGGAAGATCAGGACGCGCCGATATGCCCGCGGCGGTCCACGGTGGGCCTCCGATCGCCTAACGTTGCGTTTCCTGCCGTACTGCGCGATCCCGAGGAAGACCCATGCTCCGTGCCGTTTCCAAGCGCCGTTTCTGGGCGCGACCTCGCGTGGTCGTGCCCGTCGTAGTGGTGGCCCTCGTCGCAGCCGCCGTACCCGCGGCGTACTCGCTCACCAAGACAAAGCTGACGATCAGCGGGCCGGCCGACGGCGCGCTCCTCGGGGTGAAGGGCGCGCGCGACGTCACCTATCGGGTGGTGCCCACGGGCAAGTCCGCCAGCGCGGTCAACCTCACCGTCGACGGCCGGCCGGTGCAGGCGCGGATCGACGGCAAGAGCGCGGTGCTGCATCTGACCGGCCTGGCCGACGGGCGCCACACCGTCCAGGCCAAGGTCGACGGCCGGCTTCCGGGCCAGCACGCCGAGGTGAGCCGCAGCTTCACCGTCGACACCACGCCACCCACCCTCAAGCTGGGGTCGGTGGCGGCCACGTCGCTCCGCCAGCCCGTCACCGTCAAGGGCACCGCGTCGGGCGCCACCGCGGTGACCGCCGACGGCAAGCCGGTGTCGCTGCACGGTGACGGGTTCGCCGTGCGGTTCGCCACCCCGCCCGCCGGAGTGAAGATCGTCGCCCGGGACGCCGCGGGCAACACCGCCACGCAGACGCTCGACGTGCCCGTGCGCTACCCCGACAAGATCCGCGCCATCCACGAGACCGGCCTGTCGTGGACCTACAACCGCGATCGCAAGGAGGCGCTGAAGCTCGCCCGCCAGGGCAAGATCAACGCCATCGAGCTCGACATCAAGGACGAGGACGGCGCGATCAACTTCGACCCGCACCTCCCGTTCGCCACGAAGATCGGCGCGGTGCACCACTACTACGACCCGGCCCACTGGGTGCGGAAGCTGCACGGCATGGGGGTCCGCCTCATCGGCCGGATCGTCGCCTTCAAGGACCCACGGCTGGGCAGCTGGGCGTGGCGACACGGCCACCGCGACTGGGTGATCCAGACCCCGGCCGGTGACCCGTGGGGCGGGGGCAGCAACTACGGCCTCGCGTCGTTCACCAACTTCTCCAAGGAGCCGGTGCGCGACTACAACCTGGCGGTCGCCAAGGCGGCGGCGAAGGTCGGCTTCGACGACATCATCTTCGACTACATCCGCCGGCCCGACGGCCCGTGGAACTCGATCCGGGTGCCGGACATGAAGCACACCAACCGCGCGGCGTACAACGAGATCAACTCGTTCGCCGAGCAGGCCCGGAGCGTCTTGCGGCCGTTGGGAGCCTTCACCGGTGCGGCACTGTTCGCCCAGGCGGTGAGCCTGCCGCAGGACACCGCACAGAACGTCCCGGAGCTGGCCAAGTACCTCGACGTGGTGACGCCGATGGACTACCCGTCCCTGTGGCTGCACGGCGAGTACCACGTCCCCAACCCGAACGCCGGGCCGGGAGCGACGTACGCCATCGTCAACCGCTCGCTCCGGGACTGGACGAAGGCGGTCAAGGGCACGAACTGCGCGGTCGTCCCGTGGTTGCAGGCCGAGGACTTCGGCGGCCCGTACAGCCCGGCGATGGTCGCGTCGCAGATCCGGGCGGCCCGCCACAACGACATGCCGGGCTACATCCTCTGGAACGCCAACGCCTACTACGCCAAGTGGGAGTCGGCGCTCACCCCGGACGCGCCGAACGTCCTGCACTGACCCGCCCCGTCGGCCGGCTCGCCGAACATTGAACGTGGAGTCGGACACGCCACGCTCGCGACGTCCGAATCGAGGTTCAAAGTTCGCGCGCCGGAGGAGGTGGTGGGGCGGGTCGGACTCGAACCGACGACCGAGGGATTATGAGTGCGTTGGCGCTCAGCGCTGTGCTACGCCGCTCAACGGGCCCGATTCTCGCTGCGGTTTCAGCCGAATCCCCTGCTGTACGACGCTACCGCTAGCACGCGCTCGGCGGTTAGCGACGGATATTGCCGCGCGATCTCCTCGGCTGTGAGGCCGGCCACGAGCGCGTCCTGGACGACGGTAACCAAAACGCGCGTGCCTTTGACGCACGGTTGCCCGTGGCAAACGGCCGGGTCGATCGTCACCAGATCAGGCAGAACTGTCGGCGGCACATCCACAGTGTCGCGCTCCTGCTCGGTGCAGTCCATGGCAATGCGGTTGGATGCAGCGCCGGGAGCAGAGCCGCCCCGCATTGCAAGCTAACTTGCCATCGCGGGTCGACAAGGTAACTTGGAGGTCGTGTGGGCGAGCCGATCGTTGCGGACAGCGCGCTCAAACACGGCATCACGGCGCAGGCAATCCTGCACGCATTCAGGAGCCCCATCCGTGCCTACGACCTGGGAGACGACTTGACGATGCTTATCGGTCCGGCTCCCGACGCGGTCCTGCTGGAAGTTGGCGTTGTGAGCGGTGCGGACGGGCCCGTCGTCGTACACGCGATGCGAGCACGCCAGCACTTCCTGAAGGAAGGGTGAAGGCATTGCCGCGCTCAACCGAGGAGATCCTGGCGCACGCAAAGAAGCTGGCGAAGCGGTTCGAGGACTTCGATCCTGCGGACGGCGATGCGATAGATGCCGGCTCGCTTCACAGTGTCCGCGAGGCGTTTCTTCGCCGTGCAGACGCTGAGCGTGAACTCAATGATTCAGTGGCCGCCGCGCGCAGCGAGGGTCACTCCTGGGCGGCGATCGGAACAATGCTCGGCACGTCCGGTGAGGCAGCGCGACAACGCTACGGTCACCCGGCCAGGGCCTGACACGGCGCCACTCTCGCTACGCCCCAACGGCGTATCGCAAGGCCTGTCTGACGTCCTCGACCTCAAGGTCGGGCAACGCAGCGACAACCTCTTCGGCGGTCATCCCGTCGGCGACCATGGCGACCACTGTGGCAACGGGGATCCTGAGCCCGCGGATGCACGGTTGCCCCGCCATCTTGTCGGGCTCGATGGTGATGCGTTCGAGGATCATCAAGACCCAGGATCGAGGGTCCGTGGGGTCGTCGAGCGTGTCGAGCGCCATGGCAGCCGTCGTCAGGCCGCCCAGAATCCCCTGCTGTTGGGGCACTGTGCGGGATTGACACCCCGAATCCCTCGCTCTATCCGAGCGTAAGTGGGGCGGGTCGGACTCGAACCGACGACCGAGGGATTATGAGCCCGAGCCAGGACCTGATTCCGAGTTATGATCGCTGCCAGACGAAGCCAGATACTCAGTGTTTGCAAGGGTTTTCTGCCCGATCAGTGCCAAGCTTGATCACAAGGTGTCAACCCCTTCGTGCCCACACGGTGCCCACACGCGCGGCGGGGTCGAGGGCGATGTCAACACCTAAGGTCTAACGGGGCTTCGCCCCAGCCCGACGAGCGGTGTGCCGGGGCTTGCTGCCGGTCGTAGGCTCCGGTCGCGGGTCACACGGTGAGCTTTCGCTTCCGTCATTGAAGCCGCTCGATGGCGGTGGGTGGCCCGCAGGGGCCGACCCACGACCGGAGCTTGAGATGACGGTAGCCCGCAGCGTCGCTGATGTCCTGGCCGATCATGTGGCCCTCGAGGTCGAGTGCATCGACCGGATGTATCTGAACGTCTACCAGCCCCGGCTGCAACATGTGAACGGGGTGGTGTGGTTCTTCCGCGGCCACCGCGGCGCGACGTTCGCCTCGTCGGCGTTGATGGACCCGATCACCAAGGGCTTCGTCGCCTCGGTTCACCGGTTCTGCCGCGACCGTGACGTGCCGATGATCGACTTCGCGAAGGGGCAACGCAAGGACGACATCGCCCACGAGTACCTGGCCGGCTTCACCGGCGAGGAGGGAGTCCTGTTCGTCGGTCGGGCGCAGGAGAAGACCGCCTTGTTCCGCACCGAGAAGCGGCGCAACCCGGTGACTGGGGTGTCCTACCCGTGGATCGTGCGCTCGACCGGGGTAGTCAACCACTTCTACTTCTACTGCGTGGACGGCGACTTCGGCCCGTTCTTCCTCAAGTTCTGCTCCTACTTTCCCTATAACGCCAAGCTGTGCCTCAACGGCAACGAGTGGGCGAAACGGCAAGCCGCCAAGGCCGGGATCGCGTTCACGGCACTGGACAACGGGTTCGCCGACTGTGACGACCCCGCCCGGTTGCAGGCGATCTGCGCCCGGCTGAGTCCGGTGAAGATCGACGCGCTGCTGCGCAAGTGGCTGCGGGTGCTACCGCACCCGTTCACCCGCGCCGACCGGGCCGCCGGCTACCGCTACGACCTGTCGATCCTGCAAGCCGAGTTCTCCTTGACCCAGGCCCTGGACCGGCCACTGTCCGGGCGGGTGCTGTTCGAGGAGGTGATCCGGGAGAACCTCGACATCGGCTGCCCGGACAAGATCGGGCTCGTCTTCGACCGCGATCGCCGGCGCATCAACCGGCGCACCCCGGGCCGGTTCCGCACCCGCATCCTCACCGAAGGAGTGACCCCGAGCCTGCACGTCGACTACAAGCACTCGAAGATCAAGCAGTACCACAAAGAGGGCCGTGCGCTACGCACCGAGACGACCATCAACGACACCGGCGACTTCGCGATCGGTCGCCGGTTGTGCAACCTGCCCGCCCTGGCGGCAGTCGGCTACCACGCCAACCGGCGTCTGCTCGACGTCGAACGTCTCACCGCGGATCCCACTATCGGCTCCGACGCCCTCACCGACATCGCCGCACCACGCATCATCGACGGTCAGCGGGTCGCCGCGCTGCCGTTCACCGCGACACGCACTCAGGCGCTGCTCGCCGCTCTCGTCGTCTTCCGTCTACTGCCCCACGGGTTCCGCAACCACGACCTGCGCGCCCACCTCGCGCCGCTGCTGGGCCTCGACCCGGCGCTCATGACCCAGGGCCGGATGAGCTACGACCTGCGCCGGCTACGCCTGCACGGACTAATCGAACGCATCCCCGGCACGCACCGATACCAGGTCACCGACCACGGGCTGCGGATCGCGATCTTCCTCAGCCGGGTGCACACTCGCGTCCTCCAACCCGGGCTCGCCGAGCTCCTCGACGACGCTGCCACACCCACACCGCTGCGGCGGCAAATGCAGCGCCTGGACGATGTCGTCGACCAGCTTGCGAGAGAACGCCACCTGGCCGCATGAAACTTGACTCACAAAAACAAGATCAGGGACTCAAGCCCTCTAGGGCAACGCGCCTTCGGGCGCGGCCCCTTCGCCTGAGGGGTGTTCCGCGGAACACCCCTCACGCGCGACTACTCAGTACACGGACTTGATGCCGGCGTCGTCGCCGTTGCCGAGGGTGCGCTTGAGGTCGCTGTTCTCGCCGGTGTAGCCGTAGACGTACATCGTCTCGAAGCGGTCCGTCTGTGCGTGACCCAGACCGTAGGTGTGGCCGAACTCGTGGGTGGCGATGTCCTGGACGTCGTACAGGGGCCAGTTCTCGTAGCAACCCACCGATGGATCGCTGTCCGGGATCATGGCCCAGCCCAGCTTGTTGCTGAAGACGGTGTCGTGCTCGATCAGGCCGTCGCTCCACAGCCAGGTGTAGGTCACGGCGATCGCGCTGCCCGAGACGCGGCCGAAGAGCAGCTCGTCGGCGCGGTCGGCCGCCTGACGCGTCTGCGTCGAGGACGAGTTGGCCTGCACCGTGATACTCGGCGCCGCGTGGTCGGCGGCGGACCAGGCGTCGAAGGCGCCCTGCATCGCGGCCAGCACGTCGTCCGTACCGGCGTTGACATCCGGGCCTGTCGAAGCGCTGGCCGCCGTCTTGATGACCGGTAGCGAGGCGGTCACCAGGGTGGTCGGCCGGCCCGCCGTCTCATGGCCGATGGTGTCGTACTGACCATGGGTGGCGCCGTCCGGCGAGCAGTTGGCAGTCGTCGGTGCCGGTGGCCCGCCGTGCCCGCCGCCACCGCCGCCGCCACCGCCGTGACCGTTGCCGCCGTTCTGCGCCGGATGGAACACGTCGACCCGGACCAGATGCGCGGTCGGTGCGGCGGCAGCGGCGACCGGGGCGAGGCCGAGCCCGCTGACGAGCGCTCCGATCCCGATCGTGATGACGGCGGTGGAAGGACGACGCATGGCTCCCCCTCATGCAGCGTGACACCGACCACGATCGTCCCGGTGACGCCGCCGTGCAAGGCCCGGCGCACTGCCCGGCGGGAAGCTGCCGTCCGGATGTCCGGGTTGTCCCGCGGTGGGTCAGCGCGGGACGGCGACGCCGTGGATCGCCGGGTCGATCAGCGGCAGCAGCTTCGCCAGGTGCCGGTCGTTCAGCCGGGGTCGAACCCGGCCCGGACGAACGCCGCCCGCGGGTCGCGGTTGAGGTGGCAGCCACCGGAGACCCGCTGCCAGGCCGGGTCCAGCCGGTCCTGCGCCGCCGCCAGCCTCGGCCGTCGAGGCGCGCACGTGTTCCAGCACCAGCATCGCCCCCCCCGGCGCCAGCACCCGCGCCATCTCCGCCGCCGCCGCGTCCATGTCGGTGACGCTGCACAGCACGAGGGTGCACAGCACCGTGTCGACGCTGCCGTCCTTGAGCGGCAGCCGCTCGGCGACCCCGCTCACATAGGTCGCGGGCACCGGTGCGGCGGCGATGCGACCGCGCCCCAGCGGCGCATGGCGCCGTCCGGCTCGAGCGCCACGACGCTCGTCACCGCCGGCGGCAGGTGCGCGAGGTCGTGCCCCTGGCCGGCGCCGACGATGAGCAGCCGACCCTGCGCGGCGGCGAGGGTGCCGGCGGATCCGCGCCATCGTTCGCCGCTCGGTTGCCTTGGTCATCGCGGCGTAGAAGGTGGCGAAGACGGGATGCTCGCGGCCGACTCATCTGCCCATCTTCTTGCCGCGTGGCGTAAGCTGGCGGTGATGTCCTTGGCCCGGTCTTCGAGCGCCGCGCCCTCGTGGGCCGCGAAGCCCTGCTCCGCCACCAACTCCAACCCAGCGGCCCCGGGCCAGAGCACGTCATCACCTGCGGGTCGAGCATGCTCGACGACCGACTCCCTCGGGCCCGACGGACCGTAGACGACGTTGCACGGCAGCGGCGGCCCCAGGACCGTTCCACGTGAGGGCGCGGTGCGCCAGCGGCGGGTTGCAGGCGCCGAGGATCAGCTAGTCCTCCATGTCGACGCCGATCTTGGGCTTCAAGGTCGCGGCCACGTCGATCTCGGTGAGGACGCCGAAGCCCTGCTCGGCGAGCGCGGCGCGGGTCCGTTCACCGCCGCGTCGTACGGCACGTTCAGTTGCAGACTCATCGCATA
>CAWIFV010000013.1:0-394169 GCA_963835405.1 uncultured Actinomycetota bacterium | reverse complement strand
CTTGCATATCAGGGTTTTCCCACCCGCTCGTGGGAGCCCGGGCCGAAGGTCACGAGCGCTCTGGGAGCGCTGGGCCACTCCCAAGGGGTCGCTGCCGCCTCCCGGCAGCACGTCGCCGGCCGGGAGAGCTGGTGGTGCAGCCTCGACCCGGCCGCAGGCGACGAGCTGATCCGATCGGGGCGGGACTGGGTCGCCCGAGCCCGATCGGGGAGCAATGGCGAACCCGGCGCCTCCACCCTCAAAGGGGAGAGAACCATGCACAGATTCATCAAGGGCGCCGTCGCAGCCGCGGTGTTCGCTACCCTCGCCACCTTCGCGGGTGCCCGCGCCGCTCGTCGCGGCCAAGCCCTGGCGTTCGGACCGGGGACGGGAATCCAGGGAGATCACCTACAACGGCTTCTCGAGTTACATGAGCCGGTCGGGGTCCGGCATCGTCCACCAGTGGATTGCGCCTGATGTCTACAACTCCGGCGCGTATGGTTCGTACTACTTGTTCAAGCCGATCACGAGCATCGTGTCGACCCCGTTCGCCAAGAGCTGTGACAGCCAGGGCCTCGTGGTACTCACTTCCCCCGCGACTGGTGGTACTCGTCCGGCAATTACGACGCCGACCTGTCGACGTTCTTCCCGTACGAAGGCCAGCAGTACTGGGTCTGCCAGTACGACCTCTACAACCACGCCGAGGGTGACTTCGGCTTCGTCGCCGGCGACTCATCCCTGGACCGGGCATGTCACCTTCGCCGTGCACGGCGCCTCGCCGTTCGGGCCGGGGGCGCGACGGGACGTACGCATACCAGACACCCAGGGCAGTTACACCATCGATATGGGCACCATCGTGATCACCGACACCTACGTCCACTTCGACGGTGTTGTTGACTCCGCCACCGGCGCCTACGTCGGCAACATGGGTTGGTACTTCGCCTGCCAGTACGGGCCTGACGCGAACATGTGGGCAGGGACATGGAGCTCGACTCCACCGCTCAGTGTCGGGACCTTCTACCCGATCACCGGCACAGTCAGCATCTACACGCGTTAGCGCCGATTTTCGCGCGGCGGTGTTGACCCCTATCGGGCAGCCACGGGAGTAGCGGCGGCAGCTCGCTCTTCCCTTGCTGGCATGGGGTTTTGGTCTCTGGCCGGTGACTCGGTGGTTGATCAGTGGGCTAAATACGCTGACCAGTCGGCCGGATTCAGAGTTCTAGTGTGCATGCTGGAGGGCGCCGCTCATCGGCGATGCAGTCCAGAATCCCTGAATCACAAGCATGTAGTTCGCTCGGGCGGCGTGGCGCCTTGCCCCTTCGCTCGGAATACGCTCAACTATCTGCATCGACCAGTCAGCGAATAGCCCTCAGTCTCCGGTGCGTCCGGGAGGCGAGTTCTTCAGCCTCCGACCCACCCCGGCCACCGCCGGTACGAGGCGCTGCGGGCCTACCTGCTCGACGGCGCTGCCGGCCGCGAGGTGGCCGACCGGTTCGGCTACACCCCGCTGCGCTGAACTCGCTGGTCCGCGACTTCCGCGCCGGCAACGGGGAGTTCTTCCCCACCGCCACGCCCGGGCCCGAAGCGCGCGCCGGCCAAGGACGCCGCCCGCGCCCGGATCATCGAGCTGCGCACCGACGGCCACTCCATCGACGAGATCGCCCTCGCGCTGGCCGAGGAAGGCCTCGGGCTGAACCGGACCGGGATCGCCGAGGTGATCGCCGAGCGACGGGCATGCCGCGGCTGTGGCGCCGCCCGACGCCGACCGCGGCGGACCCCGACGAGAGGTACTGCCACGCGCCGCAACTGCTCGACTTCGCCCCGCTGCCGCCTCGGCCGAGCACCAACGTGGCCGGGCTTGCTGCTGACCATCCCGGACCTGCTCGACCTGGACCTGCCCGCCCTGGTGCACAGCGGCCGGCTACCCCGGCACCGAGGCCATCCCCGCGATCAACTACCTGCTGTCCCTGCTGGCGCTCAAGCTCACCGCGACCCGCCGGGTCAGCCACGTCGAGGACCTCGCCGCCGACCCCGGCGCGGCGTTGTTCGCCGGGCTGACCGCACTGCCCAAGACCACCGCCCTGACCAGCTACTCCTACCGGCTGAGCACGCCAAGCAGGCCGCGTTCCTGACCGCGCTGGACAAGGCCACCCTGGCAACGGGGCTCGCCGACCGGCGACGCGGTCAACCTGGACTTCCACGCCGTCATGCACTGGGGACAAGATCCGGCGCTGGAAAAGCACTACGTCCCAAGCAGATCCCAACGCACCCGCTCGGTGTTGACGTTCTTCGCCGAGGACGCCGACAGCCACACCCTGCTCTACGCCAACGCCGACCTGTCCAAAGCCACCCAGCACAACGAGGTCCTCGCCTTCGCCGACCACTGGAAGGCCACCACCGGCCAGGACCCGAAGCTGCTGATCTTCGACAGCAAGGTCACCACCCAACCCGAACTCGGCAAGCTCACCGCGCGCGGCATCAGCTTCATCACCCTGCGCGCCCGCACCCCCAAACTCACCGCCGCGCTGCACGCCCTACCGGCCAGCGCATGGACCGCATGACCATCGCCCGCGCCGGCGGCAAGACCCGCAAGGTCAGGGTCATCGACGACCCCGCCGCGACGCTGACCAGCTACCCCGGCACCCTGCGACAGCTCGCCGTCGCCGGCCTCGGCCACGACGAACCCACCATCCTGATCACCAACGACCTCACCAGCCCGGCGAAGAAGATCATCGAGCGCTACGCCCGCCGGATGAACATCGAACAACGCCTCGCCGAATCGATCCGCTCCTTCGGCCTCGACGCTCTCGCCGGCGCCGTCCCCCTCAACGTCGACCTCGACGTCGTGCTGACCGTGCTCGCCCACACCGTCTGCGCCGCACTACGACGACGACTACCCGGCTACGCCACCACCACCCCCGACACCCTGCAACGCCGGTTCCTGCACACCAGCGGCGAGATCCTCAACCGCGGCAACGAGATCATCGTCCGCCTCGACCGGCGCGCCTACTCACCCGTCCTACGCCAAGCCGACCTCCCCACCGTGACCGTCCCCTGGTGGGGCAACCGACGCCTCCCTACCAGTTCGCCTGAAAATGAGGGTCGAATTCGCTGCGTGAAAATCGGCGTTAGTGACTGACGCCGAAATCCTGGGGCCGCGCCTTCGGGCGCGGCCCCTTCGCCTGGGGGGTGTTCCGGGAACACCCCCCAGGCGTGCGGCGTCACCGAGAAGTCGGCTGCACCACGCTCAGCGCGGGACGGCGACCCCCAGCACCGCGGGGTCCAGCAGGGGCATGAACTTCGCCAGGTGCCGGTCGGTCACGCCGCTGGTGTCGAAGCCGGCTTGCTGCAGCGACGCCACCGGGTCGCGGTTGAGGTGGCACCCGCCCGAGAACCGGCCCCACAGCGGGTCGACGCGGTCCTGCAGCGATGCCACCCGCGGCCGTCCCGCGGCGCGCACGTGCTCCAGAACCAGCAGTGACCCGCCCGGCGCGAGCACCCGGCGGAACTCCGCAGCCGCCGCGTCGAGGTCGTCGACGCTGCAGAGCACCAGCGTGCACAGCACCGTGTCGACGCTGCCGTCCGCGAGCGGCAGCTGCT
Organism: uncultured Actinomycetota bacterium; assembly: GCA_963835405.1. GTDB lineage: Bacteria > Actinomycetota > Actinomycetes > JAFAQI01 > JAFAQI01 > CAWIFV01. Next base: position 390,590 of record CAWIFV010000013.1, on the reverse strand, counting down.
CGGCGGTCCCCGCCAGGTACGACGTCGGCACGGCCGCTGACGCCACGCGCTTCGCGCCCCATCGCCGCATCGCCGCGTCCGGCTCCAGCGCCACGACCGACGTCACCGCTGCCGGCAGGTGGGCGAGGTCGTGTCCCTGTCCGGCGCCGACGATCAGCAGCCGGCCCCGCGCCGGCGCCAGCGTCTTCCGCCGCAACCGGGCCATCGACCCGCGCTCGGCGGCCCGCGCCAGCCCGGCGTAGAAGGTGGCGAAGGTGGGATGGTCGCGTCGACTCATGTCCCCATCCTCGCCGCTGCCGGTTTCGCGTCAGGTGGCGGTGGTGTCCTCCGTCAGGGTGGCGAGCGCCGCGCGCAGTTTGGCCGCCGCCTGCTCCGCCACCGACTCCAACCCGGCGGCCCCGGACACCTGCATCATCACCTGCGGGTCGAGCATCTCGATGACCGACTCCTCGGGTCCGACGGACCGGACGACGACGTTGCACGGCAGCAGCAGCCCCAGCGACCGGTCGGCCTCCAGGCCCTGGTGCGCCAGCGGCGGGTTGCAGGCGCCGAGGATGACGTAGTCCTCCATGTCGACGTCGATCTTCTTCTTCAACGTCGCCGTCACGTCGATCTCGGTGAGGACGCCGAAGCCCTGCTCCGCCAACGCGTCGCGGGTCCGCTTCACCGCCTCGTCGTACGGCACGTTCAGTTGCAGACTCATCGCATACTAAGACACGCGTAAGTATGTCGAATGATTTTGGGTGTCGGTCTGGGACACTTCGGGAGTGCGCGACAACGACGGCCGCAAGCTTGACCACGTGACGTTGCAGGCGTTGCGGCTGCGGGCTGTTGATCGGGTTGAGCAGGGTGTCGATCCGCGCGAGGTGGCGCGGGCGCTGGGCTTGCATGAGCACACGGTCTATGGGTGGCTGGCGCGGCTGCGGGAGGGCGGTCGGGACGCGCTGCTGGCCAAGCCGGTGCCGGGTCGCCCGCCGAAGCTGAATGAGGAGCAGCAACGGCAGGTGTTCGCCTGGGTGACCGGTGAGGATCCGCGGCAGTTGCAGTTCGACTTCGCGTTGAGGACCCGGGACATGGTGCGTCAGTTGATCCGCCGCGAGTTCGGCGTGGCGATGTCCGCCTCGGCGGTGGGTCGGCTGCTGCACAGGCTGGGCCTCTCGCCGCAGCGGCCGCTGTGGCGGGCGTGGCAGGCCGACGAGGCGAAGGTGGCGGCCTGGAAGGACATCGAGTACCCGGCGATCGCCAAGCAGGCCAGGAAACTCGGTGCGACCGTGTACTTCGCCGACGAGGCCGGGGTGCGCTCCGATCACCACGCCGGCACCACCTGGGGACGCATCGGCGCGACGCCGGTGGTGAAGTCCACCGGCGCCCGGTTCAGCCTGAACATGATCTCCGCGGTCACCGCGAAGGGACTGCTGCGGTTCTCCACCTTCACCGGGTCGCTGACCGCGGACAAGTTCATCGACTTCTGCAAGCGGTTGATGGCCGACACCGACGGTCCGGTCTTCCTGGTCGTGGACGGCCACCCGGTGCACCGGTCGAAGAAGGTCAAGTCCTTCGTCGAGGACACCGACGGTGGGCTGCGGCTGTTCCAGCTACCCGGCTACTCCCCACAACTCAACCCCGACGAGTGGGTCTGGAAGAACGTCAAGCACGACCGCGTCGGCCGCTCCGGAATCTCCGGCCCGGACCAGTTCAAGGCCCTCGCCGTCAACGCGCTCCGCCGCCTGCAAGCGATGCCCCACATCGTGCGTGGCTTCTTCGCCGACCCCAACCTGGCCTACATCACCGCCGCATGAGTCGACCTACTAAAGCGCTCCTTAGTAACTCATGACTTCACTCCTTCACTGGCCACAGCGGGTGCGTGCCCGAAGTGCACCGGTGGCAACATCCGTCGCAGCCACGCGGGGCTTGCCCAGGCGGCGCGGCCGGTCAGCCGCAGCAGCACCGGCAGCAGCAGCAGCCGGACGAGCAGCGCGTCGAGCAGCACGGCGATGCCGAGCACGACGCCCATCTCCTTCGGCGGCAGCGGCCCGGACAGCGCGAAGGTGAAGAACACCGCCACCATCACGCCGGCGGCCGCGAAGATCACCCGGCCGGAGTGGGCGACCCCGCCGACCATCGCCTCCCGGGCGTCGCCGCCGCTGGTCTCCCAGTGCTCCTTCGCGCTCGACAGCAGGAACACGGTGTAGTCCATCGAGATCGCGAAGATCATCGCGAAGAAGAACACCGGCGCCCACGCGTCGAGGAAGCCCTGCGGCTCGAAGCCGAACAGCCCCGACGCCGTGCCCGTCCTGGAAGATCAGCCGGGCGACGCCGAACGCCGCGCCGACCGCGAGCAGGTTGGTGACCACGCCGAGCGCGGCGATGAGCGGCGCCTGCAGCGCGACGAGCAGCAGCAGGAACCCGAGCGCCAGCACGACGCCGATCACCAGCGGGGTCTTCGCCGACAGCAGCGGCTCGAGGTCGTGGTTCTCCGCCGCCGCGCCGCCGACGAGCGACCGGCGCCGGCAGGTCGGCGCGCAACCGGTCGACGGTGTGCCCCGAGCGCCTTCGACGACGGGTCGACCGTCGGCACGGCCTGCACGAGCTGCAGGTCGCCGTCCGGCGGACGGCATCGCCGGCATCACCGCGGCGACGCCCGGGTCGGCCTTCAGCGTCGACACCGTCGAGTCGGCGCAGCGCGGTCGGCGTCACGACCTGCAGCGCGCCCGGCGCCCCGGGGCCGAACGCCTGTCTGCACGAGGTCGTAGCCGACGCGCGCCGAGGCGCTCTCGGGGATGACCTTGATGCTCGGCATCCCGGTCCGCAGCCCCAGCACCGGCAACGCCAGCGCCGCGAGCGCCGCGACCGCGACGCCAGCCCGTAGGCGACCGGTCGCCGCCACAGCCGCTCCGCCCACCGCGCGAACCGCGGCGACCGGTGCTCGCCGGCGTGCACCCACGGCAGCGCCAGCCCGTCGACCCGCTTGCCGAGCCGGGCCAGCACCGCGGGCAGCAGCGTCAGCGTCGCGGCGAGGACGAAGACGACCGACAGCATGATGCCGAGCGCCATCGACCGGAACGCCGGCGACGGCACGAGCATCACCGCGGACAGCGAGATGAGCACGGTCAGGCCGGAGAACAGCACCGCCTTGCCGGCGGTGTCCATGGTCTCGGCGACCGCGTGCGGGTCGTCCTCGTGCCGGCCGAACCGCGCGCCGCGGAACCGTACGACGAGGAACAGCGCGTAGTCGATGCCGAGCGCGAGCGCGAACATCAGCGCGAAGTTCATCGCCCAGATCGAGATGGCACCGACGAGCGTGCCGAGGTAGAGCGAGCCGGCCGCGGCGACCAGCCCGATGATCGTGAGCATCAGCGGCAGCCCGGCGGCGACCAGCGACCCGAACGCCAGCACGAGGATCGCCATCGTCACCGGCCAGCTGAACAGCTCGGACTTCATCATCGCGCTGCGGTTGGCCTCGTTGAAGTCGCTCCACAGCCCGCTCGAGCCGGTGAGCGCCACCGTCGTACCGCCCCCGGACAGGTCGCGCAGCGGACCTTTCAGGTCGTCGGCGGCGCGGACCATCGCGTTGGTGTCGCCGGCGGCTCCGGCCTGGATGACGGCGGTGTGAGCCGTCGCCGCTGATCGAGACTCCGGGTGTGGGCGGCACGACGCGGCGTGATCCGGTCGTCGGCGCGCAGCAGCAGCGTCGCGGAGGCGATGACGCGTTGCACGGCCGGGCTGTCGACCGACTGCGTGTCGGAGTGGACGACGACCTGCAGCGCCGCGCTCGACAGGCCGGCGAACTCCTTGTCGACCAGGTCGCGGGCAGCGACCGACTCCGAGCCGGACGCCTCCCAGCCCGCACCCGCGAGCGCGTGCTCGACCCGGGGCGCGAAGAACCCGAGCCCGACCGCCACGAGCACCCAGACGCCGAGGACGACGCGGAAGTGGTCGGTGGTCCAGAGGCCGAGCCGGCCGAGCGGGCCGTACGACGTGCCGTCGTCGGCGGTGATGGTCGGGTGCGGCTTGCCGGCCTTGTCGGCCCGTGCGTCCTTAGCGGATGCGGGGGCGGTCACCACTTCGACGTCCGCTCCGCGCCGGCGCGCTGCAGCGCGACGGAGGCCGGGCAGGCGCTGGTCGTGACGTAGAGCCACTGGTTGACGCCGACGAAGACGGCGAGCAGCAGGAACCAGAGGCTCACCGTGACGGCGAGCGCGACGCTCAGCAGGACCATCGTCCCGGCGAGGGCGAACAGCATGCGTTCGAGCGGCCAGGGGAGCGGCCTCATCGGGTTGCCCTTTCGATCGTGGAGGTGAGGGTCGCGAGGTCGCGCTGCAGGGAGCCGCAGACCTGCTCACACATGGCGAAGACGGAGTCGTCGATGATCCGGTAGTAGGAGTGCAGGCCTTCCTTGCGCCGGCCGACGATGCCGGAGCGGAGCAGGACGCCGAGGTGCTTGGAGACGTTCTGCTGGGTGGTCTCGAGCGCCTCGGTCAGCTCCTGCACCGACTGCTCGCCCGCGCGCAGCCGGTCGAGGAGCCGGATGCGCATCGGCTCACCGATGACGCGGAACCGTTCGGCGATGAGGTCGACAAGGCTGTCCGGCAACGGACTGGAGAGCGGCATGACAACCACACTACCCGGCAGTTGTGCAGTTGCCAAACCGGCGGCGGGCGGTCGGGCGCGAGGCGGGGGTTCAGCCGTTCTGAACGTCTAGACCGGGCGACCGGCTCTGCCTGCAAGTACGTATCTGATGTCACGTCTGGTCCGGTTTGGTGCACCGACGGCCCGTCCGGGCGGCCCGGATCTAGTCATTGGGACCCATCTTGGTCGTGACTTCGGCTAAACGGCCTACGACCGTTAGCCCGAACGGCCCAACCTGCCCCCACGGTCTCAAAAGGCAGACCGCGGCGAGCGTTGATCTGGCCGGAATTGGTCGCCATGGGGGGCCGGTCAGGGAGCACAACGGCGAAACCGGCGCCCAATTGAGTGCACACGGGGAGCCGTGTGCAGGTTTCCGAGAGGGGCCCGAATGAAGAAACGCCTCGCTCTGTTGAGCGCCGCGGGTATCGCCGCCGCGGGTATCGCCGTCGCGGTGCCGACGGCGGCAGTCGCCGACGGCGAGCACGACATTCACCTGCGATGGTTACGTAGCGACATCGAACGATGGCGGCGCTGACGTGGATCGTCACCACGGACGACACCGTCACCGACGATTTGGCGCGGTGGTCGACATGGCTCTGAGCGACACCGCCGATAGCACCTACGACGCCATCTACGACGACAGGACCAGCAACGTAGACCATCTCGTCTTGGGTACCGATGGCGACGATCACATCATCCCGGGACGCGGGTCAGACGTCGTCTGCGGCGGCCAGGGAGATGACTACATCCAGCTGTCACGGGCGACGACTGGGTCGACGGCGGTCAGGGCGACGACAAGATCATGGCGGAGCCGACAGCGACACGGTTTACGGCGGTCCGGGTTCGGATACCTGTACGCCCGGAATGCAAGCGTGTCGACCTGGCCACGAGCCGACACTGACTGGGTCGACGGCGGACCTTGGCACGGCCAGGGCCCTTCTCGGGCGACGAAGCATTTGCGGCCGAATTCGTCGGCGGATCGTGCCTGCGGGGTGTCACTTCGGATACGAGCGACCCGCCGTGGGAGGCAGGTTTCTGGCGGGGGCGGCCCGATACGGTCGCCCACGTCTTGTCCGAGTGCCGCTGCGTCGCGGTCGCCGGACCCCTCCAGCGTGTCCGCTGGACACGGGGGCTTCCGCGGAACCGCCTATGGGCGCCAGCGATGGGTGGGTGCGGGGCGGCCGGACCACTCGGCGGTGGCGAAGTCCCAGGTCATCGCCGAGCCGTCCACGCCGTACCTCGTCACCGATGCCATCCCGGCGTCGCCCAGACGTGCGGCATGGTCCGGCTGACGACGAGCCGGACGGTCGTCCCTGCGGGGCAACCGTCCGCCGTGTAGGACGACACGTCCGACCGCCCCTCGTACCGACTCCGCGCATACATCGGCGAGCAGCCGTCCAGGGCGGCGAAACCGGAGACCACGTCGCGCACCACCGGGAACCCCGCCGCGTCGATCGGTGACGTCGCGATGCCCTCGAACGGCACCGTCGTGTCGGCCGCGCCGTGCACGTGCAGCAGCGACACCGGCCGGGTGAGCGAGCACGTCGGCGCGACGTTGGTGCCGCTCATCACGACGATGACGTCGACGAGGTCGGAGCGCTCGCAGCCGAAGCGGTAGGCCATCATTCCGCCGTTCGAGCTGCCGACGATCGCCACCCGCCGGCCGTCCACACGCTCGCGGCTCGCCACGTCGCCGAGGACGGCGGTGAGGAACCCGACGTCGTCGACCCCCTCCGCGGCCGCCGTCCCGCAGCAGGTCCCGGCGTTCCACGAGCGCTCGAAGCCGTCCGGATAGACGACCAGCGCCCCGAGACCGGCGGCAGTGACGTCGAGCCGGCGGGTGCGCTGGAACGCCTTCGCGAAGCTGTGCAGGCCGTGCAGGCCGACGAGCAGCGGGCGTGGGCCGGGCGGCAGCGAGTCGGGCACGAACAGCCGGAAACTGCGCTTCTCCCCGCCGTAGGAGAGCCGGACCACCGTCGTCGTCCCCGCGGCCGCGACCGGTGCCGCCGCCACCGCCCGGTCGGTCGCGGCGGGCGCTTCGCCGCCGATGGCGAACGCGCCGACGGCCGCGACCGCCGCGAAGACGGCGGCACTGATCGTGATCAAGCGGGCAGAGAGCACGGCTCCAGGCTCACCCGACCGGGCCCCTGCCCGCCGTCGAACCGGGTGGCTTCACCTGAACGAACTAGTCGCCCCTCCTCCGGTCCGGCGATCCGTGCGCAGCGGCCGCGCACAGGTAGCCTGGGAGGCACCGCCGGCCAGCCGCAGGAGCCCGCCACCCATGACCGCCCGCATCGGCGTCGTCACGTTCCCCGGATCCCTCGACGACCGCGACGCGCTGCGCGCCGTCAAGGCCGCCGGCGCCGAGCCGGTCGCCCTCTGGCACGGGGACCACGACCTGCGCACGGTCGACGCGGTGGTCCTGCCCGGCGGCTTCTCCTACGGCGACTACCTGCGCGCCGGTGCGATCGCCCGCTTCTCTCCGGTCATGACCGAGATCGTCAAGGCGGCCGGCGAGGGCCTGCCGGTGCTGGGGATCTGCAACGGCTTCCAGGTCCTGTGCGAGTCCCACCTCCTGCCCGGCGCGCTCACCCGCAACGCCGGCCTGCACTTCACCTGCGTCGACCAGCGGCTGCGCGTCGAGAGCACGTCGACCGCCTGGACGACCGAGTACGCCGCCGGCGCCGAGATCGTCATCCCCGTGAAGAACGGCGAGGGCCGCTACGTCGCCGACGAGGCGACCCTCGACGACCTCGAGCGGACCGGCCGGGTCGTCTTCCGCTATCTCGACGGCAACCCCAACGGCAGCCTCCGCGACATCGCCGGCATCCGCAACGAGCGCGGCAACGTCGTCGGCCTCATGCCCCACCCCGAGCACGCGATCGAGGCCCTCACCGGCCCCGGCACCGACGGGCTCACGATGTTCGTCTCCGTGCTGAAGAGCCTGGTGGCCGCGTGACCGAAGACATCCCGGCCGCGGTCGTCGACGAGCGACCGGGGGCGTCGTACGAGACGGTCGAGCACGCCGCCGCCACCCCCGACGCCGAGCAGCCGTTCACCGAGCTCGGCCTGAAGGACGACGAGTACGCGCGGATCAAGGAGATCCTCGGCCGCCGCCCCACCGACACCGAGCTGGCCATGTACTCGGTCATGTGGAGCGAGCACTGCTCCTACAAGTCGAGCAAGGTCCACCTCCGCCAGTTCGGCGAGAAGGCCCCGAAAACCGACGTTCTCCTCGTCGGCATGGGCGAGAACGCCGGCGTCGTCGACGTCGGCCACGGGCTCGCCGTCACGTTCAAGGTCGAGAGCCACAACCACCCGTCGTACGTCGAGCCCTACCAGGGGGCGGCCACCGGTGTCGGCGGCATTGTGCGCGACATCCTCACCATGGGCGCCCGACCGGTCGCGGTCATGGACTCGCTGCGCTTCGGCGACGTCGACAACCCCGACACCCGGCGGCTCGTCGGCGGGGTCGTCGCCGGCGTGGGCGGCTACGGCAACTGCCTCGGCCTGCCGAACGTCGGCGGCGAGGTGGGCTTCGACCCGACGTACAACGGCAACCCGCTCGTCAACGCGCTCTGCCTCGGGGTCATGCGGGCCGACCGGATCCAGCTCGCGCGCGCCGAGGGGGCCGGCAACCAGGTGGTGCTGCTCGGCGCGAAGACCGGCCGCGACGGCATCGGCGGGGTGTCCGTGCTCGCCAGCGCGACGTTCGACGAGGGCGGGCCCGAGGAGGGCAAGCAGAGCAAGCGGCCGAGCGTGCAGGTGGGCGACCCGTTCACCGAGAAGATCCTCATCGAGTGCTGCCTCGAGCTCTACGACCGCGGCCTCGTCACCGGCATCCAGGACCTCGGCGGCGCCGGGCTGTCGTGCGCGACGAGCGAGACCGCGTCGCACGGCGGCAGCGGGATGCGGGTCGAGCTCGACCGGGTGCCGCTGCGCGAGGCGTCGATGTCGCCGCTGGAGGTCATCACCAGCGAGTCGCAGGAGCGGATGCTCGCGATCGTCACCCCGGACGACGTCGACGAGGTGCTCGCCCTGTGCGACCGCTGGGGCGTCCTGGCGACGGTGATCGGCGAGGTCGCCGACCCCGCCGGCGACGGCGGGGACCACCTCGTCATCACCTGGCACGGCGAGACCGTCGCCGACCTGCCGCCGGCGTCGCTCGCCGACGACGGGCCGGTCTACGAGCGGCCCTACGCGCGCCCGGCCGACCAGGACGCGCTGCAGGCCGACGGCGCCGACGCGCTGCCGCGCCCGCGGACCGGTGCGGAGCTGCGGGAGACGCTGCTGCGGCTCGTCGCCTCCCCCAACCTGTCGTCGCGGCGGTGGGTGACCGAGCAGTACGACCGCTACGTCCTCGGCAACACCGTCCTCGCGATGCCGCACGACGCCGGCGTGCTCCGGCTCTCCGACGACGGCGTGCGCGGCGTCGCGCTGGCGCTCGACGGCAACGGCCGGTATGCGCGGCTCGACCCCTACGCCGGCGCGCAGCTCGCGCTGGCCGAGGCCTACCGCAACGTGTCCACCACCGGCGCCCGTCCGCTCGCGGTCACCAACTGCCTCAACTTCGGCTCCCCGGAGGACCCGGCCGTGATGTGGCAGTTCGCCGAGGCCACCAGCGGGCTCGCCGACGCGTGCCTCGCCCTGGGCGTGCCCGTCACCGGCGGCAACGTGAGCTTCTACAACCAGACCGGTACGACGGCCATCAACCCGACCCCGGTCGTCGGCGTACTCGGCGTCATCGACGACGTGACGAAGCGGCTGCCGAGCGGCTTCGCCACCGCCGGCGAGATCGTGCTGCTGCTCGGCGACTCCGACCCGGAGTTCGGCGGGTCGGAGTGGGCGTGGGTGGTGCACCGCCATCTCGGCGGCACCCCGCCGCGGGTGCGGCTCGAGGCCGAGCAGGCGCTGTCGGCGTTCCTCCAGGAGGCCGCGCGGGAGCGGCTGCTGACGAGCGCGCACGACGTCTCCGACGGCGGCGTCGCGCAGACGCTGACCGAGGCGGTCCTGCTCGACGGGGTCGGGGTGAGCGTGGGCGTGCAGGACGACGCGTTCGCCGAGCTGTTCGGCGAGTCGACCGCGCGGGCCGTCGTCAGCTGTGCGGACGCCGACGTCGAGCGGGTGCTCACACTGGCCGCGGACCACGACGTCCCGGTCGCGCGGCTCGGCCGCACCGGCGGTGACGTGCTGGCCGTGGACGGGCTGTTCGAGGTGCCGCTGGCGGAGCTGCGGTCGGCCCACGAGTCGACCCTCCCGTCCCTGTTCGGCTGACCCGGTTGGCGGGAGGGGGCGATGGCACGGGTGCGGTTTGACCCGGAGCGGCTGCGGGCCGCGGTCGTCGGCCAGTGGCGGTCGGTCCAGCGGCTCGTCGACGCGGTGCCGGACGACGCGTTCGCGCGGCCGACCCGGCTGGGCGACTGGACCGTCGCGGAGCTCGTGGCCCACCTGGCGCGCAACCCGAGCCACCTCGCCCGGATGCTCGCCTCGCCGGCGCCGAAGGGAGCCCGCCGGCTCGACGCGATGAGCTACTACGACGACGCGGGCGAGCAGGCACCCGCCATCGCCGCCCGTGCCCGCGACAACGCCGCCGGCCTGACCCCCGCCGCCCTCCGGGAGGAGATGCGTGAGCAGACGGAGGCGGCCGTGACGGTGCTGGACGTGCTCGCCGATGCCACCCCGCTGACCGCAGCCGGTGGGGTCATCCGGCTGGTCGACTACCTGCCGAGCCGGTGCGTCGAGGGATGCGTCCACGCGCTCGACCTGGCGGCCGCAACCGGGGTGGAGCCGGAGCTGGAGCCGGAGGCGATCGGGGTGGCCGTCCGGCTGCTCGCGGCAGCGCTGGAACGCCGGGTGCCCGGCCGGTCGGTCGAGCTGCGGGTGCCGCCGTACGTCGCGGTGCAGGTGGTCGAGGGGCCGCGGCACACCCGCGGAACACCGGCGAACGTCGTCGAGACCGACCCGGTGACGTGGCTCGAGCTCGCGACCGGGCGGCTCGCGTGGCCGGCGGCCGTGAGCGACGGGCGGGTGGCGGCGAGCGGCGAGCGCGCCGAGCTGGCGGCGTACCTGCCGGTCCTCAGCTGAGCGTCGCGCCGGGTCCCTGATCGGGACATGGAACGGCCCGGCGCAAACAGCGCCGGGCCGTCCCAACGGTCACAGGGCTCGGTGACCGAAGCGGTGGTGAGCGGGCTCAGTGGCCGCCGTGGCCGTGCTCCGAGTTGCCGGGGGAGCCGTCGCCGTCGACGACGCTCTGGCAGTAGTCCTCGAACGAGCCGTCGCCGTTGGCCGCGTCGTAGGCCTCCTGCATGGCCGCGAACGGACCGGAGACGCCGTTGGGGTTGTGCGCCTGCTGGGCGAAGTAGGCGGTGCACAGGCCGAAGTCGTTGTTGCCGTTGAAGGACGGGCCGCCCTGGCCGGCGAACGAGATGCCGGCACCACCGGCGATGAGCGTGGCGGCGATGCCACCGATGACGAGACGCTTCACTGCTGCTCCCTCGGGAAGACGTCCCCGGCCAAGGGGCTTTGGCGGGGGGACGGCTGCTCCGTTCGGCCGCCGTCTTGGTGCTCCTAACGGAGGAACCCGCGATGGGGTTACGGTCCGCAGGACAACGTGGAGGAGAATCGGCCTCAGCCGCGAACAAAGGCGGACAATCTCCCGGTCCTGCGCGAGGAGCTCACATGCGGGTCGTGGTCACCGGTGGGGCCGGGTTTCTCGGCTCCCACCTGTGCGAAAGGCTGCTGGCCGCCGGCAGCGAGGTGCTCGCGCTGGACAACTTCCTGACCGGTACGCCGGCGAACGTCGAGCATCTGCTCGAACAGCCCGGCTTCCGGCTGCGCAAAGCCGACATCACGGACCACGTCCACGTCTCCGGCCCGGTCGATGCGGTGCTGCACTTCGCCAGCCCGGCGAGCCCGGTCGACTACCTGCAGCTGCCCATCGAGACGCTCAAGGTGGGATCGATCGGGACCCTGCACGCGCTCGGGATGGCAAAGGACAAGGGGGCGCGCTTCCTCCTCGCCTCGACCAGCGAGACCTACGGTGACCCGCAGGTCCATCCGCAGCCGGAGACCTACTGGGGGCACGTGAACCCGGTCGGCCCGCGGGGGGTCTACGACGAGGCCAAGCGCTACGCGGAGGCGCTGACGATGGCCTACCGGCGGACCCACCAGGTCGACACGGCGATCGTCCGCATCTTCAACACCTACGGCGAGCGGATGCGGCCGAACGATGGGCGCGCCATACCCAACTTCATCCGGCAGGCGCTGAAGGGCGAGCCCATCACCGTGGCCGGAGACGGCGCCCAGACCCGCTCGGTCTGCTACGTGAGCGACCTCATCGAGGGCATCCTGCGCCTGCTCGACGCTGACCTGCCCGGGCCGGTCAACATCGGCAACCCCTACGAGCTGTCGGTGCTCGAGCTCGCCGAGCGGATCAAGGCCCTCACCGGGAGCGACAGCGAGATCGCCTTCGTCCCACGGCCGCAGGACGACCCGTCCGTCCGCCAGCCGGACATCACCCTGGCGATGCGGGAGCTGGACTGGAAGCCGGAGGTGCCGCTCGACGAGGGCCTGCGCCGCACGATCGACTGGTTCCGCGCCCACCCGGATCTGGTGGCGGTGTGACCGCCGGTCACCCGTGAGGCTCCTCGTCACCGGCGGCGCCGGCTTCATCGGGTCGCACCTCGTCGACCGGCTGGTCACGGACGGGCACGAGGTGTGGGCCGTCGACGACCTGTCGACCGGGCGCCGGGACAACCTCGCGGACGCCGAGGCGTCCGGCCGCTGCCGGTTCGTGGACGTGGACATCTGCGGCCCGGCGCTGCCCGGCGTCGTCGCGGAGGCGCGGCCGGAGGTCGTGCTCCACCTCGCCGCACAGATGGATGTGCGCAAGAGCGTCGCGGACCCGCTGCACGACACCCGGACCAACGTGCTCGGGACCGTCAACGTCCTGACCGCGGCCGCGGGCGCAGAGGCCCGCAAGGTCGTGTTCGCGAGCAGCGGCGGCACGGTCTACGGCGAGCCGGAGACGCTGCCCGTCGCCGAGAGCGCTCCGCTGCGGCCGGCGTCGCCGTACGGCGCGGCGAAGGTCGCGGGCGAGACCTACGTCGCGGCCCTCGGCCGGCTGCACGGCTTCGCCTGGGCGTCACTGCGGCTCGGCAACGTCTACGGCCCTCGCCAGGACCCGCACGGCGAGGCGGGAGTGGTGGCCATCTTCGGCCGGGCGCTGCTCTCCGGTGCGCCGACGGTCATCTACGGCGACGGGACCTCGTCCCGGGACTACGTGTACGTCGGCGACGTGGTCGACGCATTCGTCGCGTGCCTCAACGAGCGGACCGACGGTGGGGTCTACAACGTCGGAAGTGGGCAGCCGACGACGGTCAGTGAGCTCCACACGATGGTCGCAGCCGCCTGCGGGGCGCCGGACCGGCCGGAGCATCGGGAGCCGCGGCTCGGAGAGCTCCAGCACATCGCACTCGACCCGTCGATGCTCACCAGCGCGACGGGGTGGGCGCCCGTGGTGTCGCTGGAGAAGGGACTCGCAGAGACCGTCAGCTGGATCGCCGGGACGAGAGCGGACGCCCGGCGTCCGTGAGGACGCTCCAGGGACCTGTGTGATGGCCCTCACCCAACTGCGTGTCACCGTGATCGCCCCCGACCTGGCCGTGGCTCCCGGGATGTGGGGGGACAGCTCCGGCGGCTGGCAGCAGCCGGCCGCCGTCTGGGTGGGCAGGCTTGCCGCGCTCGGCGTCCCCTACGACGTGCGCGCCTCGCTCGACGACCCCGTCGACGGGCTGGTGGTCGACCCGACCGGCGCGGCTGACGACGCCAAGGCTGACGCCGTCCTCGTGGGCCCGCCGCCCCCCACGGCGGAGGAGACGCTGCACGTCCTTGCCGGGGCGCTCGGGGCGGTCGTCGTGCCCGACCTGCGCGGTGTCCTGGTGCTCCGCCTGGACGACCCCGGCGCCGCCGTGAAGGAGCACCTGCGCGAGTGGGCCCACCCACCGCTCGACGCTCGCGGTTGGGACGCGCTCTGGCAGGCACTCTCCGGGTTCGGCCGGGCCTCCGTCTTCTGCTGTCCCGGCTACGTGCGCGCCGACGGGTCGGTGGTCGACTCCCGTGCCGTGCTTCCTGACGAGTGGCGGCATCTCGACGACGGCGTGGTTCGCGGGCTCGCCGACCTGGAATGCCACGGCTTCACACACATGCACCCGGACACGTCGGGGTGGGTGGCCGCCGCCGACCGGTGGGACAACGCGGACTGGTTTCGTGAGCTCTGGCCACCACAGCTGGCGGCGGAGCCCCCGGTCGAGGCGCAGGTCGAACGGCTGCGGCAGTGGCAGTCCGCGGTGGGGCATCCGGGGACGGCGCTGGTCGCGCCCGGCGAGCAGTGGGGTCTCAACACGCTTGCCGCTGCCCGCCGGTGCGGCTTCACACTCTTCAACTCCTGGGGGCTGTGCTTCCTCGACCGTGATGTGCCGACCTGGACCACCGGCATCGGGTCGCCGTACCTCACCGACCCGGACCCGGCATGGTTCGCCGACTGCCTGCCGCAGATCGGCTACTGGCACGATCGGGACATGGTCGTGCACGGACCGGGGTGGATCCGCGAGCAGCTCGATGGCTGGCGCGACAGCGGCGCGCGGCGCGCGATCTCCTTTGCTGACCTCGCCGCGGCCTACGCGCCCGTCGATGCCGCGCTCGTCGACGGCGAGGTCGTCGTACGCTCCGCTCCCGACGTCGCGCTGCGGGTGGTGCGGCCATGAGGGCGGTCGACGCCACGGGCAAGAACCTCGTCTTCATCGTCGGGTCGCCCCGGTCCGGCACGAGCTGGCTGGCCCGCCTGCTCGGGGCGCACGGCGACGTCGCCGCCACGCAGGAGACGGAGCTGCTCAACCGTTACTGCCGCAGCTGGTACGACGCCTGGGACGACCAGCTGCCCGCCGACACCGACCGGTGGGAGCGGCACCGGCACCGGGGCCTTCCGGCAGTGCTGACGGCCGAGGAGTTCGACGACCACGTCCTCGGGTTCGCCCGCGACGTGTATGCGAAGGTCCTCGGGCTCAAACCGGGTGCGTCGGTCGTCGTGGACAAGAATCCGGAGTACAGCCTGCACGTCGGTCTGCTCCGCCGGATGTTCCCGGACGCCGGCGTCCTCCACATCGTCCGCGACGGTCGTGACGTTGCCGCATCGATGCTGGCCGCGAGCCGCGGCTGGGGACGTGACTGGGCGCCTGCGGACGTCCGGCTCGCCGCGCAGACATGGCGCACGAACGTCGAGTCCGCGGCGACCGCGCGGGGCTCGGGTCGTTACCTCGAGGTGCGCTACGAGGATCTGCGCGCCGACGGGCCACGCGTCCTCGCCGAGTGCCTCGGCTTCGCAGGGATCGCGTCGACGCCGGACGAGTGTGCAGATCTCGTGGCGCGTGTCGGCGCGCGCACGAGCGCCGGCGACGACTCGCTGGTGTGGTCGGGCGAGGTCGTCCGACGGCTCGGTGGTGCCCCGTCGGAGCCGGCCGGGTTCGTCGGCGGGACCCCCGGGTGGCGCGACGCGTGGAGCGTCGGCGACCGGCTCGACTTCGCCAACGTCGCGGGGGATCTGCTGCGCTCGCTCGGCTACGTGACCGATGACGAGTGGCTCGCGGCGACGCCCCTGCGCCGGGCGAGGGCGACCGCCGCGCACCGTGCCACCGACGCGGCGACGCGGCTGGGCTGGCGATTGCACATGCTGCTCGGCCGGCGCGGGCTCTACGTGCAGGTCGGACGGGTCGCGCCGTACGGCAAGCGTTGAGAGGATGCGTGCCATGACGCGAGCGCCCTCAGCGACAGGGACGCTGCCCGACTTCCTCATCGTCGGGGCGATGAAGAGCGGGACCAACACGCTCTACTCGTATCTCTGCCAGCACCCGGACGTACGCCGTGCCCGGGTGCACGAGGTGCACTTCTTCGACAACAACTTTCACCGCGGTGTCGGCTGGTACCGCGATCATTTCCCGGCGCGGGCCGAGGCGGAGGCCAGGTGGTTCACCGGGGAGACATCGCCCTACTACCTGTTCCACCCGGCTGCACCGGGACGCGCCGCCGCGGTCGTTCCTGATGCCCGCATCATCGTGGTGCTGCGCAACCCCGCGGACCGGGCATACTCGCACTTCCAGCACGAGCGGGCGATGGGTCGGGAGACGTGCTCGTTCGCGGAGGCACTCGATCGGGAGCCGGAGCGCACCAACCTCTCGTGGCGTGACCTTGTGTCGGGACGGGTCGACGCCTCCGATGCGGTGCAGCACTTCAGCTACCTGGCGCGCGGCGACTACGCCGTGCAGCTGGAACGTTGGTTCGCCTGCTTCCCGAAGGAGCAGGTAACCGTCATTCGTGCCGAAGACCTGTACGGGGACCCCATGCCGGTGATGCGCAACCTGTTCGCTTTCGTGGGACTCGACCCGTTCGAGGCGCTCGTCAACCAGCGCCTGAACGGGCGCGGCTATCGCCCGCTCGACCCGCTCACGCGGCATCGGCTCAACGAACACTTCCGTGAGCCGGTGCGCCGGCTCGGTGCGCTCCTCGGGGGAGACCAGTGGTGGGATCTGTAGCCGCGTCAGGACCGTGGGGCGAAGGCCGTCTGCCGCGCAACGTCATGGTCGGTGACAACACCGTCATCACCGGACCGGACGCCTTCAAGCGCTTCCGCACCAAGCAGGATCCCGGCCTCGTCATCGGCGCAAACTGCACGATGGACCTGACGCATTTCTCGTTCCAGCCGGAGGGTCAGGTCACCATCGGCGACTGGTGCGTGTTTGCCAGCGTCGTCCTCATGTGTGAGGAGCGCATCACGATCGGCAATCACGTCGCGATCGGGTGGAACTCCTACGTGATGGACTCCGACTTCCACCCCATGGAGCCGGTGCAACGGCTCGCGGACGCGTTCGCGTGCTCACCGCTCGGCGTGGGAGCGGGCCTCGACCGGCCGACCATCCCGACCGGACCCGTCGTGATCGAGGACGACGTGTGGATCGGTGCCGGCTGCATGATCTTCAAGGGCGTCACGGTCGGCACCGGCTCGTTCGTCGAGCCGGGGTCGGTGCTGACGAGCGACGTACCGCCTCACTCACGAGTTATGGGTAACCCGGCCAAGATCGTCGGTACGGTCTGATGGCCCTGCCGCGCCGCCTGCCCTGGGACTGGCACGACGGGCTCGTCCCGGAGTCGGCGATCCTCGACGACGAGTGCCACGTGGAGTCGAGCTACCAGTTCCTGCTCGACCGCAGCGAGCCGCCGTACGGCGTCCGCGTGCAGCGCGGCGCGAGCGTGCACGGGCTCACGGCGTTCGACCTGGGGCCGCGAGGGACCCTGACGTTCGGCGCGTTCTCCATCACCAACGGCACCCAGTTCGTCTGCGACGAGGAGATCACGATCGGCACCGGCTCGATGCTCGCTTGGAACACCGTCGTCATGGACTCGCGGCGCGTCCCCACCGATCCGGTGGCTCGCCGCGCCGTTCTCGAGGCGGTGCCGGACAGCGAACCGCGGCGACTGCTCGCCGAGGTCGAGACTGCGCCGGTGCGGATCGGCAGCAACGCCTACATCGGCTTCGAGGTCATGGTGTTGCCCGGCGTCACGATCGGCGACGGGGCTGTCGTGGGATCCCGCTCGGTGGTGTGGGACGACGTCGAGCCGCACACGGTCGTGGTCGGCAACCCGGCGCGGGTGGTCCGCCGGCTCACGGTGGCCGACGACGCCGTCGTCCCGACCCCGGACGGCCCGCGGCGCTATGCCGAGATCCTCGCCGGCGTGATGGCGCGGTGCCGGTGAGCGAGCAGGACCCGGGCGTCGAGGCCTCGCGGCGACACCAGCTGCCGGGGCTGCAGCCGCTGAGCCGCGACTACGGCAAGGACCGCGGTACGCCGATCGATCGCGCCTACATCCACGAGTTCCTGTGGGCCCGTCGCGACGACGTGCGCGGCCGGGTGCTCGAGGTGGCGGACTCGGGTTACACCGACTACCTCGGCGAGGGCGCCGTCACACAGTGCGACGTGCTGCACGTCCGCAGGGAGTACCCGTGGGTGACGATCGTCGGCGACCTCGCGACCGGTGAGGGGGTCCCGCAGGACGCGTTCGACTGCATCGTGCTGACGCAGACCCTGCACCTGATCTATGACCTGGCCGGCGCCGTCCGGACCGTGCACGACGCGCTGAAGCCGGGCGGGGTCGTGCTCGCGACCCTGCCGGGCATCAGCCAGGTCAGCCAGTTCGACCGGCGTGAGTGGGGGGACTTCTGGCGCTTCACCGCCGACTCCGCGCGCCGGTTGTTCGCCGACGCCTTCGGCCCGGCCGAGGTGGAGGTGGTGCCGTTCGGCAACGTTCTGGTCGCTTCCGCGTTCCTCTACGGCTACGCGCTCGAAGACCTCGACCCGGCAGAGGTGGACCACCGCGACGACGACTTCCATCTCCTCGTCGGGGTACGAGCCCGGCGCGCCGGCGGGCATGGCACGCGATGACGCGGTCTCCGGTCCGTCAACGCCCGGCCACGGATGTCGTCGGCCCGCGCTCGGTCAGCCCGGTGAACCACTCGGCCACCGCGCCGGCCGAGTGTCGTTCCAGGGTCAGCCGCCGCCCGGCCGCCCCATAGGCATCCGTCGTCTCGCGGTCTGCGAGCGCGACCCGGAGCGCCTCGGCGAAGGCGTGGCGGTCACGCGGCCGCACCAGCCAGCCCGTCGCACCGTCGCGGACGACCTCCGCCACACCGCCGACGGACGTCGCCACCACTCCGCGTCCGCACGCGAGCCCCTCGAGAACGGCGATCGGCTGGCCCTCGTTGTCGCTCGACAGGGCGACGACGTCGCAGGCGGCGTACCACGTGGCCAGCTCCTCCGGACGCTGCCAGCCGAGCAATCTCAGATGCGGGGGCCGACCCTGCTCGAGTCGCCGACGTTGCGATCCTTCACCAGCGATCGCCAGGGTGGCACCGGCCGCCCGGCAGGCGTCGACGAGCAACGGAAGATTCTTGACCGGGTGGAGCCGGGCGGCGGCGAACACGAGACGTTCGCCGGCATCGATGCCCAGCGCCCGTCGGGCGGCGGTGCGGTCGGCGGGCGAGAAGACGTCGGTGCGGACCGGGACCGGCCACACCTGCACCCGGTCGTGGCCCAGCGCGCGCAGTCGCGCCGCCTCCGCCCCGTGCACGGCGAGCAGCTGATCGGCCAGCCCCCTGGTCCAGCCCTTCCACGGCGCGCGGGACGGTCGGGCGGACGCGCCGGTGTCGAGCCCGACGACCCGCAGCCCGGCGGCCCGCAACAGCGGTGCCGCGACGTCGTAGCGCAGCGTCTCGTAGTCCTGGACGACGACGACGTCGGGCCGGATCCGCAGGATCTCCCGCACCAGCCGGAGCGACATCGTCGAGGCCAGGGGTGTTGCCGGTGCGAGTCGCTGGGTGCGCTCCCACCATCGATGCCCCCACAGCAGCATGCGTAGGGCGCGGTAGGCAGCCGTTGACGGGACGAAGTGAACGGTGGCACCCGAGGGATCATGGATGGCCGTCTGCGCGCCCCGCAACGTCCCGTGGACAAGGTGGACGTCGACACCGCCGCGGACGAGAGCGCGAGCGAGCGTGGTCGACCACTCGCCTTCGTAGCCGGACAGGTAGCCGGACCGCGTGACGCCGAGCGGTTCGTACCAGTCCTCGAACGTGTCCGGCCAGAGGAGGAACGCGATCCGCGTCACGGGAGCGCAACGTCGGCGGCGGCGAGCAGGTCCCGCGCCACCCGGTCCGCCGCGAAGTGCTGCTCGGCGAGCCGGCGCGCGGCGGCACCGTGGTGCCGCACGTCGCTCTCGACGCGGCGGATCGCTGCGGCGGCACTTGCCACGTCGCTGAACGTCAGCACGCCCTCGCCCGTCGGAAGCCAGTCGAGCCCGGTGTCCGAGCAGACGACCGGGCGGCCACTGGCGGCGTACATCAGCGTCCGGTCGTTGAACGCACCCGTGCGCGCCTTGACGTAGGCCTGCTTGGTCACTCCCAGCTCCGCGCGGCTGCCGCGCACGTAGTCACAGAACAGCTCCGGCGTCCGGGTGACCGGCACCGGATCGACGATCCGCCAGCCGCGCTTCTGTAGCTGCCGCACCGGGCCTTCACCGGACAGCGCAAGCTCCAACGTCACCCCGGGGACCTGTGCGGGCAGGTCGCCGAGCTGCATGTAGGCGACGTCCTTCTGGCGGTACTCCTCGAGGTCCCACCACGCCGCACCGTAGGCGGACCACGAGGTGACCGTGGTCCATGCGCCTTCGGGCACGGGGGTGACGTCGACGGACGGGAGATGGACCGGTGGGCGGGTCGGCAGCCAGGACCGGCCCGTCGTCGGGATCGCCGTGCGCCCCGCAGCGACGTTGACGGCGTACGTCGCGAGTGTGTCGTGCTCGTTGACGAGCGACGTCCAGCCCTCGTCTGCATCGGCGAGCCGGAACTGCGTGAAGGGAGCGTCGGTGTCGATGAAGATGCGTCGCGGCGCCTTCGCGAACTCCGGTGCCCAACACGATCCGCCGACGTTGAGGAGCACTGCCGCGTCCTCGAGACTCGCGACGGCCTCGTCGTAGCTCATCCCGCAACCGCGGTCCGGCAGCGCCGGGTCGGCGTACCACCACCGCGTCCCGGAGAGCACCCGGTCGGCGTAGCGCGCGCCGTACGTCGGGTCGTCGGTCATGCGCGCGGCATCCACGTCGTAGCACGCAGGCTGGGGCCCGGCCGCCTCCATGAACACCGGCTCGAACCCCAGGTCGGCCAGCCCGCGCAGCCAGTTGCGGAACACCCACGTCATCCCGCCGACGGGGAAACGGACCAGATAACCGACGACGATCGCAACCGGTCGGCGCCCGCCGGGTGCTGCGCCGGCGCTCACACTGCTTCCAGGAGGGCCGTGCACACGTCGGCGGCCTCGAAGTGCTCGGTGGCGAGCTTGCGCGCCGCTCGGGCATGGCGGTCGGGATCGGCGCGGATCTCCTCGAGCGCCGTGGCCGCCTCGTCGACGGTGCGGTAGGCGAACAGCCCCTCCCCCTCCGGCAGCCAGTCTCGCCATCCCGTGTCGGCGACGACGGCCGGCCTACCGCTCGCGAGGTAGCAGCAGGTCCGCTCGGAGAACCAGCCCGACCGCGCTTCGACGTAGCCGTGCTTCGCCACGCCGAACTCACCCGCGCTGCGCGCGAGGAACCGGTGGAACTGCTCCGAGGTGCCGTTCGCGTCCATGGGGCTGCTGAGCTGCCACTCGTGCTCCCGCAGGGTGCGCTCGGCCCGCCATTGGTCGTCCCCACCGCCCAACGCGACCTCGAGCCGGGCGGCAGTTCGCCGCGGTAGGTCGAGCAGCGGTTGCATGGAGCGGTCCTTCGCGCCGTAGACGACGCCCTCCCATTCGACCGGCGGGTAGGCCTTCCACGTCATGATCGTGGTGAACGGCGCGTCCGGGCCAGGGTGCGGCTCCGCCGGCCAGTAGCGGCTCACGACGGGCTGCCGGGTCGGGATCCATTCGTGCTGTTGCGCGGGCAGTGGTGGCCGTCCGAACGTGAACAGCCGCGTGTGGGTGTCGGTGAGGTTGCCGAGCATCCAGTCACCGCTGGCGATGCGCACCTGTGTGAACACGGGGTCGGTGTCGATCGCGAGGCGGTGCGGCACCCGGAGGTACTCCGGGCGCATCGGCGTCGTCAGTGAGACGTTGACGAGCACGTCGGCGTGGGCGAGAACGTCCAGGGTCTGCTCTTCGGACATGCCGTCGTGCCGACCTGTCGGCCCGTGCCGGAACACCCAGCGGTCACCCATTCCGATGTTCGCCATCTCGGCGGCGAGAAACCGGACGCCGTAGCGCGCCGATTCGTCGAGAGCCATGGTCTCGGGGTCGTAGCACCACGGATCGTCACCGCTGTCCTCGAGGAACCACACCTCGTGGCCGGCGTCCCGGAATCCGACCGCGAACGACACCGCGTGCCAGAAGAACGACGCGGTGGGGAGGCCGGTGACCCAGCCGGCGACGACGATCCTGGCCATGTCAGTCGACCCCGGCGGTGGAGAGCAGCTCGCCGAGCACGACCGCGGAGTCGAAGTACGACGCGGCGACCTTCCGGGCGCCCTCCGCATGGCCGATGGGATCGGCCTCGACCGCACGGATCGCCGCTTCGGCCTCGTCGGTAGTGCGGAACGGCAGGACGCCGGGCCCCTGGGGGACGTGCTGCGACCAGCCGGTGTCCTGCACGATGACCGGTCGCCCGGCGGCGAGGTAGTTGGCGCTTCGCTCGGAGAACCAGCCGGACCGCGACCTCACGTAGCACTGCTTCGCGATCGTCAGCTCCGCCCGGCTGCCGGCGATGTAGTCACGGAACCGCCAGATCGTGCGCGTCGCCTCGAGCGGGTCGGTGACGTTCCAGCCGGCGCCGCGGAGCTCCTCGCGCGGGACGTCCCGGCCGCCGACTGCGAGCTCGAGCTCGAGGTCGGGCAGCCGTCCCGGCAGCCCCTGCACCAGGGGGAACTCCGCGTCCTTCTGCCCCCAGGTCTCGCCCTCCCACTCGACCGGCGCATACGCACGCCAGTTCATGACCGTCGTGTACGCCGTGCCGGGTGGCTCGGTCACCTCGCTCCAGAACGGCAGGTAGACGGGCTGCCGCGTCGTCTTCCAGTCATAGCCGGCGTCCGGGATGCGGCAGTCGGGGAGCTTCCCATCGACTCGGCGAACGTGAAGAGCAGGTCGTGGCCCTCCAGCCACGATCGCGTCTTCTGCTCACGCGTCGCCTTCACCTGGATGAAGCCCGGATCGGTGTCGACGTAGGCGAGGACACGCGCGCTGCGATGGTGCGCGATCGGGTTGTGCGCACCGCTCACGTTGAGCAGCAGGTCGGCTCTTGCGCACCGTGCGAGCACCTCGTCCTCGGTCGCCCCGTGATAGCGCCCGAGCGGGTCGCGGTAGGCCCACGGGAGGCCGAACGCCTCGAACATCTCCCGCAACCACGGCACGGTGTAGGACGCTTCCTCGTCCGGCTCGTTGGTGTCCGGGTGGTAGGGCCAGTAGTCGCTGATCTCCTCCAGGTAGGACACCTCGACGCCCATGTCGCGCAGGCCCAGGCAGTACTGCAGGTAGTGCAGCCCCACACCGGCCAACGGCAGCGCTCCGGCGCACCCGCAGACCACGACAGACGTCATGTCCAGACCTCCGCGGCCCTCGTCTCGTACTCCTCCCACGACAGCTCGCCGCGCTCGGCTGCTTCCCGCAACTGCTTCTCCGCGCGCGTCTTGTCGGGGTCCGTGCCACCGTAGGTCAGGTTGTCGGTGTGGAAACGATACGTGACCGTCACGACGGGCACGTGCACGAACCGCGCGCCGTTGCGGGCCATCCGTTTCCACGTGTCCCAGTCCTCCAGAGAGCCGGCCCCGAACCCGCCGACCGCTTGGAGGGCGCTGACCCGCACCAACGTGGCCGGGACGCAGATGAAGTTCTCCCGTTCGAGCAGCGCAGCATCGAAGTCACGGACGGTGATGGCGTATCCGTCGCGGCGGCCGATCTCCTCGCAGTCGGCGTAGACGACGTCGGCGCCGGTGGACACCATCACCTCCCAGACAGTGGCCAGATGGTCGGGTCGCCACAGGTCATCGTCGTCGAGGAGAGCGACAGCTGCACCCCGTGCGATGTCGAGCCCAGCATTGCGGGCCGGCCCAAGGCCGCGGTGTGACACCTGGAGGACGCGGGCACCGTCGACCGGACCAACCGAGTAGGAGCCGTCGTCGACGATGATGTGCTCGAGCGGCGGGGCGGTTTGGGCTCGAACGGAGGCCACCGCCTCGTCGAGTAGTCGGGCGCGGCGGCCGAGAGTTGCGGTCAGCACGGTCACCGGGACAGTCACGACCAACCTCCCTGGGAGGCCGGTCGGCGCAGGAGCTGCGGCAGCTCACGGAGCGCCCGTCGTACCGGCAGCCGCCGTAGGCAGGATGCCGTGTCGCGCCAGGCGCCGAGGGCGGCGAACTCGCGCGCCCACCATGCTGCGACTTCCTCGTCGGCACGAGCGTCGCCTTGCACCTCTTGGACGCTCTCGGCGGGATCGGCGGCGCCCGCCAGGCGGGCCCGGGCGCTGTCCCGCGCGAGGTCGGCGTACGCCTGTTGGCGCGACGCGTTGCGCACGGTGGTCATGTCGGCGGACAGTCGATAGCGGTAGCCCACGACCGGCAGGATCGCGACTCCGCTGACCGCAGCGCAGCGCAGCCACATGTCGTAGTCGGAGCTGAAGGCGAAGACCGGGCGGTACCCGCCTAGCTGTCGCAGCACCGACGCGCGAGCCATCGTGCTCCCGGCACAGATCGGGTTCTTGTCGAGTAGACGGGTTGGCAGAGTGTGCATCGTCGAGACCACTCGGTTACCGATGACGGCCTCGAAGCCCGTCGCGACCAGCCCGATCCCGTCATGAGCCTCGAGGAAGCCCAACTCGGCCACAAACCGCCCCGGGAGCGACTCGTCGTCGGCGTCCTGGCGGGCGACGTACGGCGCGCGACACGAGGCCAGACCAGTGTTGAGCGCGAGGGGAATTCCGCGGGCAGGCCCTTGCAGGACGCAGATGCGCGAGTCTTTCGTCAGGCGTCCGGGGGCATCGTCCGTCGAGCCGTCGTCGACCACGACGACGCGGACGTCAACGCCCTCCTGGGCAAGGACGCTGTCCACCGCATCGCGCAACAGCCGGCCGCCGTTGCGGACGGGGATGACGACATCCACGTCGGGGGTCATCAGGTCTGCGCTCCTGCCGCCGCCCGCGGGGGGATCGCGAGCGGCTGCGGCCCCCGCTGCCGACCGAACCGGGCCTCGTGCAGTGTGCGATAGAGACCCTGCTGGCGGGACAGCTGGGCGTGCGTGCCGCTCTGGACGATGCGTCCGTCCCGGACCACGAGCACCTGGTGCGCGCGGTAGACCGTGGCGAGCCGGTGCGCGACGACGAGCGCGGTGCGGTCGGCGAAGAGCTGCTCCAGCGCGTCCATCACGAGCACTTCGGTGCTCGCGTCCAGCGCCGACGTCGGCTCGTCGAGGACGATCACGGGGGCGTCCTTGAGGAACGCACGTGCGATCGCGACGCGTTGGCGTTGCCCGCCGGACAAGGTCGTGCCGTGGCCGCCGACAGGGAGGTCGAGCCCCCGCGGGTCGCTGAGCAGCTCGTCGAGGTTCGCCGCCTGGGCGGCGGCGAGGATCTCGTCCTCCGTGGCCGACAGGCGGCCGTAGCGGATGTTCTCCCGCAGCGTCGCGGTGAACAGCAGCGGCTCCTGCGGCACGAACGCCACCTGTTCACGCAGCCACTCGAGCGGGACGTCGCGCATGTCCACGCCGTCGAGCATCACCCGCCCCATGTCCGGGTCGTAGAGCCGGAGCAGCAGGCTCGCGATCGTCGACTTGCCGGCGCCGGTGGGACCGACGAGCGCGACGAGCTGACCCGGGTCGGCGGCGAACGACACGTCGTGCAGCACCGGATGGTCGGCGACGTACTCGAAGCTGACGTTGTCGAAGGCCAGCGAACCGGCGGCCCGGGCCGCCGGCGGGCGCGCGTTCGGACGGTCGGTGACATGCGGTTGGTCGAGCACCTCGAAGACCCGCTCGGCTCCCGCTGCGGCCGCCCGGAGCTCACCGACCGTCGACGCGATGCCGGACATCGGCCCGTAGAGCGTGCCGGCGTAGGCGATGACGACCAGGACCTGGCCGGGGGTGAGGGCCCCGGCGAGGGCGCGCTCGGCCGCGACGTAGGTGACCAGCCCGAGTCCCAGCGCGAGGACGAAGTCGATGGCGAGGCCGAACAGCGTCTGGTCGGTGACCAGGCGCATCATCGCCGAGCGGCTCGCGCCGGTGCGGTCGGCGAAGCGGGCCGCCTCGTGCGCCTCCCGGCCGAAGGCCTGGACGGTGCGGATGCCGCCGATCGTCTGCTCGGCGAGCGAGTAGACCTCGCTCTCCTTCTGTTGCAGCGCCCGGGACGCGTGGTTGATCCGCTTGGTGAACCGCTTGCTGAGGACGAACGCGGCGGGTGCGCTGATGGAGGCCAGCAGCGCGAAGAACGGGTCGAAGGAGATGAGCACGATCAGCGCGCCGCCGAGGGAGAGGAACGCCGACGCCAACGGAACGAGGCCGTCGAGCAGGACACTCTGGATGGCCCAGGTGTCGTTCGTGACCCGGAAGATGCTGTCGCCGGTGCTGCGGGTGTCGTGGTAGCGCAGCGAGAGCCGGGTCAGGTGTGCGAACGTCCGCTCACGCATGTCCGCGATCAGCCGCTGGGCCAGACCGAACAGCAGGGCCGTCTGCAGCAGCCCAAGCGCGCCGGACAGCAGGAACAACGCCATCGTTCCGACGACGGAGAGCACGAGCGCGCCCTGGCCGTGCAGCCCCAGGAAGGAGTGGCTGCCGAGCGCGTCGTCGATGAGGATCTTCGTCGGCCACGGCTTGGCGAGGCCGACGAGGGTGATGAGCAGGGTGACGCCGACGCCGACGGCGATCGTGCCCCGGTAGGGCCGGGCGAACCCGAGGAGGCGCCGCTCCACGTGGAAGACCGTCCCCAGCGCGCGTCGCTGCCGGACGAACCACCGGAAGAACCGATCGTCTAGTCGCAGGAGAGTCGCCGACAGCTCCGTCACGAGGTCTCCAGCAGGTGGGCGCGGAAGTGCGCCCACGTCCGCTCCAGCCCCTCGCCGAGCCCCAGGGCCGGTTGCCACCCCAGCATTGTCCGTGCCTTCGTCGTGCTGCCGAAGTAGTCCCCCGTCTCCACGGCGGCCTCGGCCGGCGGCCAGGGAGCGTCGATGACGGTTCCGGTCCCGACGACGCCGACGACCGTCTCCGCCATCATCCGCAGCGACGTGGCAGCCGGGCCGCTCGCGTTGAACACCTCGCCCACCGCGGCGGGATGTGTTGCGGCGAGCTCGATGAGCCGGGTGAGGTCGTCGATGAACAGGTAGTCGCGCAGCTGCCGGCCGCCGCCGTACACGGTGATCGGTTCGCCTCGCGCCGCCCGGTTGAGGAAGGTGCCGACGACGCCGTAGCGGCCGCCCGGCCGGTCCTGGAGCGGCCCGTAGGGGTTCGAGATGCGCAGCACCGTCGTGCGCAACCCGTGCGCATGCGCATAGAGGCGGTGGTACTGCTCGCCGAGCAGCTTGTGGATGCCGTAGATGCTCGTCGGCAGCTGCGGGTGGTCCTCGGTCACCGGCAGGGTCTCGCACCGCCCGTACTGCAGCCGCGACCCGGCGAAGACGACCCGGGCGTCCGGCCGGACGCGGCGCACCGCCTCCAGCACGAGCAGCTGGCCGCGGCCGTTGGCGTCGAGGTCGGCCTCGGGCCGCTGCATCGAGACCGACGCACCGGAGTGCCCCGCGAACGGGAAGACGGCATCGGCATCGGCCACGAGGCGCGTCAGCAGGGTGGTGTCGGCCGCGTCTCCGGTCACCAACCGCACTCCGGTGGCAAGCGCGCGGAGCCGCCGGCCGACATGCTCCTCGTCGGGGTCGCGGACGACTCCGGTGACGTCCCATCCCGACTGCAGGAGGCGGTGGCACAGGTGGCTGCCGATGAACCCGCCGGCACCCAGGACCAATGCCCGGCCGCTCACGTCGACGCCTCGGTGACGACGAGCTCGACCAGCCGCCCGGTCCGGTACCAGCCGCGGGCCAGGTCGAGCGCGGCGATGCCGACGGCTGCGACGCCGAGCCACCAGGTCAGGACGCTGCCGGCTGCCGCTGCGCCCAGCCACAGGACGATTCGCCGCAGCCGCAGTCGCCGTCGTACCCGGATCTGCACGCATCCCTCCGGGTGCGCCGACGTCACCAGCTCGCCGCGGACGAAGAGGCTCGCCAGCAGGTTGGCGTCGTAGCTGTCCCACCCGCTCGGCACCACGACGGCGATGCCGGCGCGACGCAGGTCTCCGACGAGTGCCGCCACGATCTCCGCGCGCGGTCTCGGCTCCGGCAGCAGCAGGACACCTCGTCGCAGCCTGGTCACCGGGCCCGGCAGCCAGGCGTAGGCGGGTGGATGCCGGCGGCTGAGCACGCTCTCGCGCAGCCGGGCCCACGTCCGCACGACCGGCTGCGCCAGGTGCAGGAAGGCCACGCCGAGGCGGAAGCCGAACGCGCGGCGGCCCAGGCCTCGGGGGGGCCGAGCCTGGGCGACGTCGACCACGGCGAGCGTGCCCAGCAACATCAGGCCCACCAGCGGGACCGCCGCCCACGAGGCGGCGAGCAGCGCCAGCGGTGCGGTCGCGACGGCCACCACCGCGGCCGGGGCGCCGACCTGGTGGGCGATGTCGAGGGTGTGGCCACCCCCGCCGTACACGGACTGGTAGGCAGCAGATCCGTAGAGGCCGCGGTATACGCGCTGGCGGGCGAGCGCCGGCGCGAACGGGTCGTAGATGCGGCCCCGCCACCGGGCCGTCCCGAGCGGCGTGAAGCGGTCGGGGTGGCGTTGCGCGACGAGAGCCT
Organism: uncultured Actinomycetota bacterium; assembly: GCA_963835405.1. Lineage (GTDB taxonomy): Bacteria > Actinomycetota > Actinomycetes > JAFAQI01 > JAFAQI01 > CAWIFV01. The sequence goes on along the minus strand of CAWIFV010000013.1, from coordinate 362,518 downwards.
CGGCCCGGCCGTATCCCCGCTGCTGGCGCAGGTAGGCCCGGGTCGACCCGCGCCGGTGGTGCCACACGAGCGCGGCCGGGTGGAAGCCGATCTCCCAGCCGCGGTCCAGCACCTTCCAGCACAGGTCGACGTCGTCACCGGCGGCGGTGTAGACGGGGTCGAATCCGCCGACCTCGGCGAGGACCTGCTTCCAGAAGCCCATGTTGCAGCCGGGGACGTGCTCGGCCCGGTCGTCCGAGACGAGCACGTGCACCGGCCCGCCGGGTGATCGCGCGACCCGCTGCGCGGCGAGGCCGTCGGACTGTGGCGGGATGTTGGGCCCGCCGATCCCACCGACCATCGGGCCGTCCATCCCGAGGGCCAGGTAGTAGGGCCACTCCGGGGTCGGGTAGGCGTCGCTGTCGAGGTAGACGACCAGGTCGCCGCGCGCCTCCCGCCAGCCGGTGTTGCGCGCGACCGACAGGCCCGCGTGCGGCTCCCGCAGGACCCGTACGCCGGGGAAGCCCTCGGCGATCTCCGCGGTGCCGTCGGTGGAGCCGTCGTCGACGACGACGATGTCCAGGCCCGGGTAGTCCAGCGCCGTCGTCGCCTGCAGGCACTCCGCGATCGTGGCCTCGGCGTTGTAGGCGCAGACGACCACCGACATCGACGGCCAGTCGACGTCGAGGTCGCGGACGGTCCGCTGGTTCCACCGCGTGACCACGTCGAGAGCGGGGCGGGGGGATCGGTCCGCCCGGGTGAGCCCGAACTTCCAGTCGGTGACGTCGTGGTCGCCCACCTGCCATTCGTCGGTCCAGGAGAACACGCAGGTGCCCGCGAGCCCGCGCTCGACCGTCACCCGCAGCTGGGCGTCGAGGAAGGCGGCATGGCTCTCCTCGTCCTCCGGCGCGGCCACGTGGTGCCCCAGCTCGCCGAGGACGAGCGGCCGGTCACCGGCGAGGTGGTGCAGGCGGGTGAGGTAGCGGCGCAGGTCCTGCTCGTTGTCGAGGAAGACGTTGAAGGTCAGGAAGTCCAGCGTCGGCAGCGGCAGGTACTCGGCCGTGGGGTAGTTGGCGTAGGTGACGAGGAGGTCGGGGTCCTCCTCGTGCACCGTCTCGCCGAGGCGGGCGATCGTGCGGGCGATCCGGTCGGTCCCGAACCACCGCACGACGTCGGCCGGCACCTCGTTGCCCATGGACAGGGCCAGCACCGCGTCACAACCGGCGAGCCGGCGGGCTTGGAGGCGGGTCTCCGCCTCCGCCGCTCGCGCGATCCGGCGCAGCTCCCGCGGCGAGGCCCCGACCAGGTAGCGCCAGTCCGGCCAGAAGACGCCGGCGAGCAGCCGCAGCCCCCAGTCGGAGGCGAGCCTCGACGACGTCGTCGGGTGGGGGGGTGTAGGTGCGGACGGTCGTGAACCCCGCCTCGCTGCCATGGCGGCGAAGTCGCGCTTGACCACCTCGCGCTCGGGGAACCGGGCACCGTCGTCCCTTGGGGCGAAGGTGCCGTAGGTCACACCACGTAGGTGGAAGCGCTCGGCGCCGACGGCGAAGTGCTTGCCGTCCACGCGGACGCGAGCGATGGCCATCCCTCCTCCCAGGGGTTAACCGGCCGGGACGCATCGCCCGTTACCCCAGGGATTCGGTATGGAGCCGGAAAAATCCTCTTTTCGACCGGTTATCGGATTTCCGTGGTGGCCACGTCAGCTGGTGGGCGACGTCGCCCGCTGCCGGGAGCGCTGGGCCGGGATCCGGGCCTCGCCCGCCGCCTGCGCGGCCGGTACGACGGCCTCGACCGGCACGAAGTCGTGGATGATCTGGTGCACCCATTCGCGCACGTGCTGAGGATCGCGCCAGTCGCCGGCGTACTTCTTCGCCATCCGGCTCGCGATGAACCCCTTCGCGTCCGGCGCCAGCCGGCCGCCGAAGGTCATGTGACCGCGCGCCTCGATCCGCCGGGCCAGCTCCTGCACGCCCGTGACGGGCGCGATGTCGCCCGGGCGGGCCGACTCGTCGAGCGGGCCGCTGCTGAACAGCCAGACGGGCATCGCGGCGAGGGCGTCGTGGTTGCGCTGGACGAACTTGCGCGCCTCGGCGTGCCAGCGGTTCATGTAGAGGGCACCGCCGACGACGATGGCGTCCGCGTCGGACACCGAGCCGCCGCCGGCCGCGGCGTCGCGGACCTCGGCCTCCCAGCCCTCCCGCCGGAACGCCTCGGCGACCATGTCGGCGAGCCCGGCGGTGCCGCCGCGCTCCGACCCGTAGACAACCAGAGCCTTCATCTGCCTCACCTACCTCTGCGCTCCTTGATAACCCGTCGCGCCACTGCAAGGAATGGGTCGTTCGGCCCGTCCTCCCGGCTAGACTCGACCCCGACCGGCTTCCCCGCCGCCGATCGCATTGGAGCGCCGCCCGGTGACCCCAGGCCCCTACGACGACGGCGGCGAACAGCCCCCCAAGGACGCCTGCGGCGTGTTCGGGGTGTGGGCGCCCGGCGAGGACGTCGCCAAGCTCACCTACTTCGGGCTCTACGCGCTGCAGCACCGCGGCCAGGAGGCGGCCGGCATGGCGGTCTCCGACGGCACCACCGTGGTCGTCTACAAGGAGCTCGGCCTCGTCGCGCAGGTCTTCGACGAGGCGACCCTGTCCGCGCTGGGCGGCCACCTCGCCGTCGGCCACTGCCGCTACTCCACGACCGGCTCGTGCACGTGGGAGAACGCGCAGCCGTCGTACCGCCCGTCGGACCACGGCGGCGGCATCGCCCTCGGCCACAACGGCAACCTCACCAACACCGCCGAGCTCGCGTCGAAGGCGGTCAACCCGGTCGACCCGAGCCGACCGCTGCCGAAGGCCACCAACGACTCCGATCTCGTCACCGCGCTGCTCGCCACGCATCCCGACCTGTCCCTCGAGGCGGCGGCGCTCGAGGTGCTGCCGCTGCTGCGCGGGGCGTTCTCGCTGGTGTTCATGGACGAGCACACGCTCTACGCCGCCCGCGACCCGCACGGTGTGCGGCCGCTCGTGCTCGGGCGGCTGGAGCGCGGCTGGGTCGTCGCCTCCGAGACCGCCGCGCTCGACATCGTCGGCGCGTCGTTCATCCGCGAGGTCGAGCCCGGCGAGCTCATCGCGATCGACGAGCACGGCATGCGCGCGCAGCGGTTCGCGCCCGCGTCGCCGAAGGGCTGCCTGTTCGAGTACGTCTACCTCGCCCGGCCGGACACTGCCATCGCCGGCCGGTCGGTCCACGAGACGCGGGTCGAGGTGGGCCGCCGGCTCGCGCGGGAGGCGCCCGCCGACGCCGACCTGGTGATCCCGGTGCCCGAGAGCGGTACGCCGGCCGCGATCGGCTTCGCCCAGGAGTCCGGCATCCCCTACGGCACCGGCCTGGTGAAGAACTCCTACGTCGGCCGGACGTTCATCCAGCCCTCCAACACGATCCGCCAGCTCGGCATCCGGCTGAAGCTCAACCCGCTGCGCAACGCCATCGCCGGCAAGCGGCTGGTGGTCGTCGACGACTCGATCGTGCGCGGCAACACCCAGCGCGCGCTGGTCCGGATGCTGCGCGAGGCAGGCGCGACCGAGGTCCACGTGCGGATCTCGTCACCGCCGGTCAAGTGGCCATGCTTCTACGGCATCGACTTCGCGTCGCGGGCCGAGCTCATCGCCAACGGCCTCACCGACGACGAGATCTGCGCGTCGATCGGCGCCGACTCGCTCGCCTACATCTCGCTCGAGGAGCTGGTCGCGGCGACGACCATCGACAGCGAGCGGCTGTGCCGGGCCTGCTTCGACGGTGTCTACCCGATCGACCTGCCGGCTCCGGAGCTGCTCGGCAAGCACATGCTCGAGGGCATCTCGCGGGCTGTCACGTCGGGCGCGGACGGTGCGGATCCCGCTCCGGACAGTGACGTCGAGCGGCTGCTCCCCGGCGTCGGTGCCGCCGACGCGCTCCGGCGTCCATGACCGTCCCGTCCGTCCACCACGTCCACCCCGTCCCACCGGTGAATCACTGATGGGCAATAACCCCACCGATGATTCACCCGCGGGCACCGGCACGGGCACGGGCACGGGCACGGGCACGGGCACGGGCACCGGGCCCACCGGTGATTCACCCGCGGGCAGTGGGCCCACCGGTGAATCACTGATGGGAAATAACCCCACCGGTGATTCACCCGCGGGCACGGGCACGGGCACGGGCACGGGCACCGGGCCCACCGGTGATTCACCCGCGGGCAATAACCCCAGCAATGATTCACCCGTGGGCAGCAGGCGGGTCGAGGGGCCGGGTGCCACCTACGCCGCGGCCGGGGTCGACATCGTGGCCGGCGACCGCGCCGTCGACCTCATCAAGGCGCGGCTGAAGTCGACCCGCCCCGAGGTCGTGGGAGACCTTGGCGGCTTCGCCGGCCTGTTCCGCATCGACGACCGCCGGCTGCTCGCCACCTCGACCGACGGCGTCGGCACCAAGGTCGCGATCGCCCAGGCGATGGACCGCCACGACACGATCGGCATCGACCTCGTCGGCATGGTCGTCGACGACATCGTCGTCTGCGGCGCCGAGCCGCTGTTCATGACCGACTACATCGCCTGCGGCCGCGTCGTACCGGAGCGGATCGCCGACATCGTCGCGGGCATCGACGCCGGCTGCGTCCTCGCCGGCTGCGCGCTGATCGGGGGCGAGACCGCCGAGCACCCCGGCCTGCTGAAGCCCGACGAGTACGACGTGGCCGGCGCCGCGACCGGCATGGTCGACGCCGACAAGGTCCTGGGGCCGCAGCGGGTGCGGGCCGGTGACGTCGTGATCGCGATGGCGTCGAGCGGGCTGCACTCCAACGGCTACTCCCTCGCCCGGCACGTGCTGCTCACCGCCGCCCGGCTGCCGCTCGACTCCACCGCCGACCTGGGCCGCCCGCTCGGCGAGGTGCTGCTCACGCCGACGCGGATCTACACCAAGGACTGCCTCGCGCTGGCGGCGGCGACCGAGGTGCACGCGTTCGCCCACGTCACCGGCGGGGGGCTCAGCGCCAACCTGGGCCGGGTCCTGCCCCCCGGCCTCGTTCCCGCCATCGACCTGACCACCTGGGCGCCGCCGCCGGTCTTCGGGCTCATCGCCGAGCGCGGCCGGGTCACGCCGGAGGAGATGGAGCGGACGTTCAACATGGGTGTGGGCATGGTCGCCGTCGTACCGGCGGCATCGGCCGAGGCCGCGCTCTCCCTGCTGGCCGGCCGCGCCGTCGAGTCCTGGGTGCTGGGCGAGGTCCGCACCGCCTGACCCCCCATCCGAGGGGGGTTAGTCGTCCTCGTCCTCGAACTCGTCGTCCTCGGCGCCGTCCTCGTCGCCGTCGGACGACGACTCGGTGCCGCGCTCGGCGGCAAGCTCCGCCTGCAGCCGTTCCAGGTCGGTCCCGCCCGAGCTGTACTTCAGCTGGCGGGCGACCTTCGTCTGCTTGGCCTTGGCCCGGCCGCGCCCCATGGCTCGACCCCCTCGCTACGCCGGGCGGCCCCGGCGGTACACGGAGAACATCAACATTTCACTACGACGCCGACAGCAGTCAGCCCGGCAAGGATATCGCGGCCACTCACTGACCTGCGAGCCAGAACCGTCTCAACCGCCCGACTTCGGCCATCCGCCGCTCGGCGAGCCGGTCGGCGGCCACCGCCGGCGGGACGCCTTCCTCCGCCCCGAGCCGGAAGATCCGCAGCGTGGTGTCGAAGATCTCCGCGGCCTTGGCGCGGGCCCGCGGCCCGGAGAACCCCTCGATCTCGTCCGCGACCTGGATCAGCCCGCCCGAGTTCACGACGTAGTCCGGGGCGTAGACGATCCCGCGGTCCTCGAGCTGCTTCTCGATCCCGGGGTGGGCGAGCTGGTTGTTCGCCGCGCCGCAGACGACCTTGGCCGCCAGCCCGGCGACCACCTCGTCGGAGAGAGCGCCGCCGAGCGCGCACGGCGCGTAGACGTCCATGACCTCGGTGGCCAGGGCCTCGGGGTCGACCGCGTCCACCTCGGGGTGCAGCGCCCGGACCCGGTCGACCACGGCCCAGTTGACGTCGGCGACCACGACCGAGGCGCCGTCCTCGAGCAGGTGCTCGACGAGGTGATGACCGACCTTCCCGACCCCGGCGACCCCGACCCGGCGGCCGCGCAGCGACGGGGAGCCCCACGCGACCTGCGCCGCGGCCCGCATGCCCTGGAAGACGCCGAAGGCGGTGAGGATCGAGGAGTCCCCGGCGCCGCCGTGGGCCGGCGACCGCCCGGTGACGAACGACGACTCCCGGGCGATGACGTCCATGTCCTCGACGTAGGTGCCGACGTCACAGGCGGTGTAGTACCGGCCTCCGAGCGACTGCACGAACCGGCCGTAGGCGCGCAGCAGCGGCTCGGTCTTCGCCGTCTCCGGGTCGCCGATGATCACGGCCTTGCCGCCGCCGAGGTCGAGCCCGGCGCACGCGGCCTTGTAGGCCATTGCCCGGGACAGGTTCAGAACGTCGGCGAGGGCGTCGTCCTCGGTCGCGTAGGGATAGAACCGGGTGCCGCCGAGCGCCGGTCCGAGCGCGGTCGAGTAGATCGCGATGATGGCGCGCAGCCCGGACGCCTGGTCGTGGCAGAAGACCACCTGTTCGTGACCACTCACCCGTTCGAACACACCCACCGGGCACTCCCCACGGCGCCGTTGCTGCGGACCCTGTGGACCCTAGCCCCCCGCCCCCGCGGCTGCCCGGGAGTCGCGTCGGACCGTCTGCACCGCACCGCGGGTCCGGCGGTGACAGGATGACGGCGTGACGGGCGGTGCGCGGTGATCGGCTACGCGTCGCACCTGCGTGTGTACGAGCCGCTGGGCAGCCTGCCCGAGGACGAGCGCCGCTGCTGGAGCGACTACATCGAGTCCGGCGAGGCGGTCAGCCGGCCGGTCCTCATGGCGGTCGAGCACGAGCTGGCCGCGCGGGCGCTGCTCGCCGTCCCGCCGCGGGTCGAGCTGACGAGCGAGCGGGAGCACGCCTACGTCCGCCACCTCGACGGGCTGACCTACGTCTGCCCCTGGCGGCTGCAGGTGCGGGCCTGGGACGCGGTCCGGGACTTCCGCGTGCTGATGCCCGACGAGATCGCCGAGGCGTTCCTGCCACTGACGTCGGTCGCGGCCGCCGAGGCGTCGTACGAGGCCTGGCAGGTGGCCAACCCCGACGTCGCGGTCGGCATCCGCAGCGAGACCTGGGCGATCCCGATCCCGTGGTTCGTGCTGTTCGAGCCGGAGGAGCGGCGGCTGGTCCTCGGCGAGCGGTACGGCGGGGGCGAGCCCGGCTCGGCTGCCGGCACGCCGCTGCACACCGGGCTCGACCGGGCGCTCGTCTACCTGACCGCCATGTCGCGGGCCCGCCGCCGCGCGGCCAGGGCCCTGCACGTCGTCCGGCGCGCGTTCGACGACGGGCCCGCTGTCGACGCGCTGGAGGAGATCGGCCGCTGGCTGGAGGAGTTCCACCCCCATTCCCTCGTCGAGCTCGACTACGGCGGCCTGGTGCACCTGCTCGACGACGAGACGCTGTCCGCGGACGACTCGGTCGGGGACCTCGCCGCCGCGCTCGAGGCGCTCGGGACGGGCGACGTCGAGGCGGCTGTCGGCCGCTACGAGACGGTGCTCGGCCGCTGGCGTGCGGTCGCCGCGCTGGAGCACGCCAACTAGGGCGCACCAGAGGGGCGGGCGGGGCTCGACGTCGTTGATTTCGGTACGAGCCGGACTAGTCCCCCCGTCCGAAAGATGGCCCGACCTAGCCATATCGGACAAGCCACCGAAAAGGGCACCATGACCCCACGGTCCGCTACGCCGTGGCGGCCTTGAGAAGGAGAGAACGCCATGAGCGCTCGCACGCCCGACGCGGAGCCGCTGCTCACGCCGGCCGAGGTCGCCACCATGTTCCGCGTCGACCCCAAGACGGTCACGCGGTGGGCGAAGGCCGGCAAGCTCACCTCGATCCGCACTCTCGGTGGCCACCGCCGCTACCGCGAGAGCGAGGTCCGCGCCCTGCTCGCCGGCATCCCGAACCAGCGCGGCGACCAGAGCTGACCCACTCGTTGCGCCGGAGCCCAGCGGCGGCGCAGCGGCGTACCGGACAGGCCACGCCCCCCGCCCACGGGAGGCGTGGCCTGCCCGCTGTTCACCGCCCGTCGTGACACGATTTGTCATCGCTCCATGACGCAAGGTGACAACGGGCCGGTTCGCGGGCACACCCTCCCTCGGAGAGGGAGGTGACAGGCAATGGGTGTCTTGTTGCTGGTGCTGCTGCTCGCGTTGATCCTCGGTGGTCTCGGGTTCGCGGTACACGTGCTGTGGTGGATCGCCCTGATCGTGCTGGCGATCTGGCTCATCGGGTTCTTCGTCCGCTCGGCCGAGGGATCCCGCTGGTACCGCTGGTAGTCGACGACGTACGACGCAACGGCCGTGGCGACGGAAGGGTCGCCGCGGCCGTTTTGCGTGCGCCCCCGAGGGCACTCGCCACCAGGCGGTGCGACCGCGCGGGGTCGGTCAGGTGAGCAGCTTGACCGCGAACCCGGCGTAGGTCTCGGCGACCTCCTCGACGCTCACCCCCACGTCGGGTGACCACCACTCGGCCACGCGGATGCCCATCGCCCCGATCGCCGCGACGGCGAGGGTCGGGTCGGTCCCGGCGAAGGCGCCCAGCCGCTGGCCGCGCTCGATGACGTCGAGGAACAGCTTCTCGGTGTCGAGGCGGATCGCGAGGATGCCTTCGCGCTGGTCGTCCGGCAGCGCGCCGAGCTCGCGGTTGCACACGCGGGTCAGCAGCGGGTAGGTCGCGTGGACGCGGACGTGGGCGCGGGTCAGCGCGGCGATCTGCTCCGCCGGCTCGGTGCCCACGTCGAGCAGCGCGAGCCGCAGCTGGTCGCGGTGCTCCTCGTGCCCGAGCCGGATGAGGTCGCCGAGCAGGTGCTGCTTGCTCGGCACGTGCGCGTAGAGCGCGCTGGCCTGCAGGCCCAGCTCACGGGTGAGGTCGCGGACCGACACGGCGTGGAAGCCGCGCTGGCCGAACAGCCGCAGCGCGGTCTCGTCGAAGCGCCGTCGCGTCCCGGAGGCCTGCGCCCGCGGCGGCAGCAGCGGGCCGGGCACCGCCGCGATCGAGCCCGCCTGGGCGGTGACCCGGGCGAGCCGCGCCTCGTCGCGCTCGGGCGCGACCGTCGCGGCGGACTCCGAGATCACCGGCTGCTCCCTCTCTGCCTACGGCGCGGGCCGAACGACCGTTCGGCGTGAGGTCCGCCGGACAACTTCTGGCAAACCGCCCTTGACGCGCGTGTCATGACAACACAGACTTCGCCGGACTTGCAAGGGATGAACGAGTGTTCGTTAGGGGCGCGGATGAGCAGGTCACGGGAATGGACCGTCAGGACCGACGACGGAGTGGGGCTGCACGCCGAGCTGTGGCCGGCCGGCACCGAGGGCGCCCCGCTGGTGGTCGGCCTGCACGGCATCACTGCCAACCGGCGCGCCTTCCTGCCGCTGCTCGACGAGCTCGGTGGTGAGGTCGACTTCCTCGCCGTCGACGCCCGCGGCCGCGGGCGCTCCGACAAGCCCGAGGACCCGGCCCGCTACGGGCACCGCCGGCACGCCGAGGACGCCGCCTGCGTCCTGCGCGATGTCGGCCGGCCCGCCGACGTGATCGTCGGCCAGTCGATGGGCGCCTGGGACGGCCTGCTGCTCGCCGCCCACCATCCCGACCTGGTCCGGGCGCTCGTGCTCGGGGACGGCGGCTACTTCCCCGACCTCCCGGACGGCGTGGAGCCGGAGGAGTTCGTCGACGCGATCATGGGCCCCGGCTGGGTCGAGCGGCTGACCGCCGTCGCGCCCTCCCGGGCGGTGCTGTTCGCCGCCCTCCAGCAGGTGCCGCCGTTCCGTGACTCGTGGGGGCCGGCGCTGGAGGCGATGTTCGACGCCGGGCTCGAGGAGCTGCCGGACGGCGCGGTCCGCAACCGCTGCTCGGCAGTCGGCGCCCGCTTCGACTCGACCGACTACTTCACCCCGCGCGAAGCGCCGTACGTGCGCACCGACCTCGCGAAGGTCGGCTGCCCGGTGCACCTCGTCCGGGCGCCGCGCGGCTTCGACGTGTCCCCCGAGACGCAGGCGCCGCTGCTGTCGGAGGAGGCGGTGGAGGGCTTCCGTCGCGAGCTGCCGCAGCTGGTGGTCGAGACCGTCCCCGACACCAACCACTACACCGTCAACTTCGGCCCCCGCGGCGTCGTCGTCCTCGCCGAGGCCGTCCGCAAGGCGCTGCGGTAGCCCGCATGAAGCGCCTGCTCCTCGTGACTGCCGCCGCCGCCGCCGCCGCCGCGACGGTGCTGCCCGCGCACGCCGTGCCGACGAAGAAGGCCCAGGAGAGCTTCACCGAGCACGGTTACGACGGCCCGCAGGGATCGCGGCACTACTGGCTCTACCTGCCGCCGACGAGGTCGCACCGGCCGATGCCGCTGGTCGTCGTGCTGCACGGCTGCAACGAGACCGCCACCGACACCGCGACGGCGACGCACTTCAACGACCTCGCCGCCGAGCGCGGCTTCGCCGTCGTCTACCCGCAGCAGAACGTGACTCCCGGCTCGTCCGCCCCGCTCGTCGACGGCAACGGCGTCGGCTGCTGGAACTGGTTCCTTCCCGCCGACCAGCAGCGCGGAGCCGGTGAGCCCGCGGTCATCGCCGGGATCACGTCGTACGTCGCCCGGACCCAGCGCATCGACAGCCGTCGCATCTACGTCGAGGGGGCATCCGCCGGCGCGGACATGGCGGTCATCCTCGGGGCCACCTATCCCGACCTCTACGCCGCCGTCGGCGCCGTCGCCGGCTGTGCCTATGCGACCTGCGGCGACGAGAGCGGTGCGCTGACCTACGCCGCGATGGGTGAGCGGGCGCGGGTGGTGCCGATGTTCGTCGAGAACGGCAGTGCCGACACCCTCAACAACCTCGCCATGGCGAGCGGGCTGGTCGAGTCGTGGCTGGGTGCCGACGACCTCGCCGACGACGGGACGGCCAACGGCAGCGTCTCCCGGACGCCGGCCTCGGTCGACAACCGGTACTTCGACCAGACGCCGCAACCCGGCAGCGGCGACCTCTGCATCCACAACAACACGCTGACGTGCCCGGGCGGCGCGGTCGGGTTCCAGGACAACTACCCGACGACGGTCACGACCTATGCCGACAGCGCGGGGTGCGACGTGCTGGAGTTCTGGGTGCTGCACGGCATGGAGCACGCGCATCCGGCCGCTCCGGGCGACGGTCCCTACACCGACCCGCTCGGCCCGGACATCACGACGGCGTCGTTCGACTTCTTCCTCGACCACCCGATGGGGGAGTGCGACTCATGATGGACATGCCCCTGGACGTGTGGCAGCTCTTCGCCCACGCCGCCACCCATTTCGCCGACGTCGAGATCGTCAGCGCCGTGAGCGGCGGAGGGGTCGAGCGCACGACGTACGGCGAGTTCGCGGGACGGACGCAGCAGCTCATGCACGCCCTCGACGCCCTCGGCGTCGACGCGCAGGCGCCGGTCGGCACCCTGGCGTGGAACAGCGAGCGGCACCTGGAGGCCTACTTCGCGGTTCCCGCCACCGGCCGGGTCCTGCACACGCTCAACCTGCGGCTGTCCCTCGAGGAGCTGGCTTTCGTCATCGACGACGCCGGTGACCAAGCGATCCTGGCCGACCCCGACCTGCTGCCGCTGCTGGTCAAGGCGCGCGGCGTCACCGGGCTGCAGTCGCTGCGCCAGGTCGTCGTCCTCGGCGACGAGATGCCCGACGTCGACCTGCCCGGGCTGGTGACGTCCGCCGAGCTGCTGGCCGGGCGGCCGCAGACCTACGAGCGCCGTCCGATCCCGGAGGAGACGCCGCTCGGCATCTGCTACACGTCGGGGACGACCGGGCGGCCGAAGGGCGTCGTCTACACGCACCGCTCGACGGTGCTGCACGCGCTCGCGGTGGCCACCGGCGCCGGGTTCTCGCTCGGTCCGATCGACTGCGTGCTGCCGGTCGTGCCGATGTTCCACGCCAACGCGTGGGGGATGCCTTACGCCGCGACCGCCGTCGGGGCGAAGCAGGTGTTCCTCGCGGGCTCGCTCGACTGCACGCAGCTCGTCGACCTCATCGCGACCGAGGAGGTCACCGTGACCGCGGGTGTGCCGACGGTCTGGCTCGAGGTGGTCGACGAGCTCGAGCGGCGCGACCTCGCGCTGCCCGCGCTGCGGCACATCGTGTGCGGTGGCGCGCAGCCGCCGCGCGCGCTCATCGCCCGGCTGCGCGACCGGGGGATCCCGCTGCTGCAGGCGTGGGGGATGACCGAGACCTCGCCGCTGGCGAGCGTCGCCTGGCCGAAGCACGGCATGCGGCACTGGCCGGCCAACCGGGTGCTCGACGCCGCCTCGTGCCAGGCCGGCCTGCCGCTGCCCACTGTCGACCTCACGATCTGCGCCGAGGACGGCACCGACGACCTGCCGTGGGACGGCGAGGCGATGGGCCGGCTCCTCGTGCGTGGCCCGTACGTCGTCGACGGTTACCTGCACGGCCGCGGTCAGGAGCAGTTCGTCGCGCCCCGCGCGCAGGACGGCGTCGCGCCCCGCGCGCAAGGGACAGAGCCGGTTTGGTTCGCCACCGGCGATGTCGCCGTCGGCACTCCGAACGGCTACTTCCGCATCGCCGACCGGACGAAGGACCTGATCAAGTCCGGCGGCGAGTGGATCTCTTCGGTCGACATGGAGGCGGCGCTGATGGCGCTGCCGGAGGTCGCCGAAGCGGCGGTCGTCGCCGTACCGGATCCGAAGTGGCTCGAGCGGCCGCTTGCGTGCGTGGTGCTGCGCGACGGCGCGGCCCTCGACGTGGAGCGGGTGCGCGCGCACCTGCTCGACGCCGGCTTCGCCAAGTGGCAGCTACCCGACCGGGTCGAGCCCGTCACCGCCCTCCCCCGCACGAGCGTCGGCAAGTTCGACAAGAAAGCACTGCGCGCCCAGTTCGCCGCGTCGGAGGTCTCCTGATGAAGCGTGTGCCCCTCGGACTGTCGCTGGTGGCGGCGGTCGGCGCGACCGGTCTGTGCCTGAGCGGCACCGCCGCAGCCGCGTCCGTCACCCGGACGATGGACATCGCGGTCGACGGCCAGGCCTACGTGGCCGATCCGCAGGCGACGAATCCCAGCGATGGCAGCGTGATCGACCCCTACGGCGGCGACCCGTCGGTCATCCACGTCGCGATGCACGGCGGCACCGAGCAGGCGCGGTCGTTCGCGCACGTCGCGCTCGACTACCTGCCGCGGCAGGCGACTGCGAAGCAGGTGACGTTCGTCGCGCAGGTCGCGGGCAAGACCGACGCCTCGAAGAACGGTGTCTACGACACCTACAACGTCAACGTCGAGAGCGCGATCGTCCAGGCCTGCGCGCTGACGAAGCCGTTCCCGGCGCAGTTCGACCGCGACAACCCGCCGGCGTACGACTGCGAGCACGGCTCCGCGATCGGCAAGCCCAACGACGACCGCTCCGAATGGACGTTCCGGCTGTCGTCGCTGCTGCCGTACTGGCGCGCGAACGGCAACACCGGGTTCGCCCTCGTCCCGATCGGGGATGACGCCGGCGCCACCTGGTCGGTGTCGTTCACCAAGCCCAAGACGGCAGCGAGCGTCGTCTACACGGTGCCGAAGTCGGTCGCCCAAGCCGCCGGGGCGTCGCCGCCCGCCGCGCCACCGGTCTCGAGCGGGACCTCCGGCAACACGGGCGGGTCGACGCCGTCCACGAGCTCGGCGAACAGCGGGCCGGCGTACGTCCCGCCGGCTGCGAACGTGCCGCAGCAGGCGGCGAGCACCACGACGCAGGCGCCGCCAGCCGACCAGTCACCGGCGGTCGCCGACGCGCAGCAGGCGCCGGCCACCACACCGGTCGCGGCGACCCCCGCCGACGATGGTGGAACCGGCGCGTGGCCGTGGGTGCTCGTGGCGAGCCTTGCCGTCGCGGCCGGGGCCGTGGGGGTGGCGCATCGCGCCGCCGTCGCCGGGTTCCTCGCCCGTGTCGTTCCGCCGGGCCTCGCGGCGTTCCGCGCGCACCCGCGCGCGTACTCGGTGGCGTCCGCCGCACTGGCGTGGGGGCTCGTCTTCACCAGCTACTCGCTCGTGACGCAGCCCGACGGCGTGCGCGGGGAGCAGCTGGCCGGCTCCCAGCCGTCGACGTCGACGCCGGGAAGCGCGGCGCCGACGGCGCCCGGGAGCGCCGCCCCGTCGACTGCGCTGAACGGCGGCGGGTCCGCGCCCGCTCCGGCGTCGGGATCGGGCGCCGGAGGGACGACCATTGCGGCCGGGTCGGAGACGACGAGCGCCGGCGGCTCGGTGTCCCCGTCGTCGCCGGTCGCGGACGCCAAGACCGAGTTCGAGGGCCGCGGGCAGTGGCGGACCATCAACGGGATCCGCGTGTTCTTCCCCGCCGACGGCGGCACTCCGGTCGCCGACCTGTACCGCGGTGCCGACGACGTCATCGGGCTCACGCCGGACAGCATTCGCATCTGCACGCACGCGGCGCTCACCTACGGCCCGGCCTTCGACATCGACAAGGAAGACATCAACGTCTACTGGGACTACGTCAACGACGAGCTCGGCGGCGTCTTCGGGCGCCAGGTCAAGACCGAGTACTACAACGACGACTACGACCCGGGGAAGGCGGTGACCGCTGCCCAGGCGTGCAAGGACTGGGGCACGTTCGTCCTGCTCGGCGGCATCGGGTTCGACCAGATCCCCGCCGTCCGGCAGTGGGCCGAGCAGAACCGGCAGCTCTACATCCACCACGTCGCATCGATCCAGGGCACGTCCGGGCAACGGTTCAGCTTCTCCGCGCTGCCGTCGGTCGAGCAGGCCGGGACCGCGATGGGGCAGCTCGCCATCAAGAAGTTCAGCGGCAAGAAGATCGGTGTCATCTACCGCGCGAGCACCAACTGGCAGCCGGGCTACGAGCTGTTCAAGCAGACCGTCGAGAAGGCCGGCATGGACATCGTCGGTGAGTACGGCACCAACGTGAACCAGGGCAACTACACCCAGGAGATCACCCAGTTGCGCAGCAAGGGCGCCGAGGTCATCTTCGCGTGGGAGAACGCCGTCGCCGCCACCGAGATGATCAAGCAGGCCCAGGGCCAGGACTATCACCCGGCCTGGCTGCTGTTCCCGTTCAACCTCACGACCTGGACCCTCGACCAGGACCACTCGGCGATGGACCAGGACATCTGGGGCCTGTCGGTCTGGGACGCCTACGACCCCGGCTACTACGGCGGTGGGTTCGCGCCGTACGCCGACCAGATCAAGGAGTTCGAGCGGCAGTACCGCAAGTACGACCCGAACGCGAACCTGAACGGGTCCCGGTGGTGACCTGCTGTTCCTCGCCTGGGAGGAGACCAAGTACTTCCACCAGATGCTGGTGGCCTGCGGCAAGGACTGCACTCGCAACAAGATGGCCGGGCTCATGCTGGCCGGGTTCGACAAGCCGGTGCCGCCGAACTGCCGCGCCGACTTCGGCCGGACCTCCGACCACCACCACGGCGGCTACCTGTTCAACGTCTTCCACGTGATCCGGGACCCGAACGGCCGGGCCAACTTCGTGCCGACCGAGCGCTGCGTGGCGAGCCCCTGATGCAGCCGATCGTCCTCGGGATCATCTCCGGCAGCATCTACGCGCTGATCGCCGCCGGGATCACCCTCGTCTACAAGTCGAGCCGGGTGCTCAACTTCGCCCAGGCCGAGCTCGGGACGCTGACGCTCTACGCGACGTACTGGATCTCGGCGAAGCACGGCCAGCCCTGGATCGTCGGGGCGCTCGCGTCGGTCGTGCTGGCGGTGGCGCTCGGGCTGCTGTTCGAGGTCGGCGTGATCAGGCAGATGCTGACGGCGTCGCGGCTGACGGCGGCGGTTGCAACGATCGGCCTGTTCTCGTTCTGCCTGTCGGTGGAGCTGGCGCTGTTCGCGGGGACGATCTACCAGATCCCGCCGCCGATCGCGCACGGCGGCCTCCGGATCGCGGACGTCTTCGTGAGCTGGTCGCAGTGGCTCGCCCTCGGCCTCGTCGCGGTGATCGCGGCCGGGCTGTCCGCCTTCCTCCGGTACACCGACTTCGGGCTGGCCGTGCTGGCCTCGGCGGACGATCCGGTCGCGGCGCGCCTGATGGGCGCGCCCGCGCGTCGCATCAGCATGTTCGTCTGGGGCACGGCCGGCGGGCTGAGCGCCCTCGCGGTCCTGCTGATCGAACCGACCGTCGGCGTCCTCGCGCCGGGCGCCTTCGCGGGTCTGTTCATCGGCGGGCTGACCGCCGCGCTCGTCGGCGGGCTGACGAGTCTGCCCGGCGCCTTCGTCGGTGGACTGCTCGTCGGCGTCGCGGAGGCGGAGGTGAAGGCGCACCTGCTGTCGCTTCCGGTGCCGAGCATGCAGAACGTCGCCCTGCTCGTCATCGTGCTCGGGGTGCTGCTGCTGCGACCGCAGGGCGTGCTCGGGAGGCGGGGATGAGCGTGGCGGAGACCTCCCGAGCGATCCCCGCGACGCGCGCGCCGGCGACGTCGGGGTTCCTCCGCCGGCGCCCGCGTCTGGCCAACTTCGCGACCGCGGCCCTCCTCTTCACCGTGCTGCCGCTGCTGACGGCACACGCGATGCCGGGCCTGCTCGAACAGCACGACTACCTCAACCTCGACATCGCGGTCGCGGTCGCGGTCGGTGCGGCCAGCCTCAACCTCCTCATGGGGTACGCCGGCCAGATCTCGCTCGGGCACGCCGGGCTGCTGGCGGCAGGTGCGGTGGCCAGCGGCATCGCGACGTCGCGGTGGGACTGGCCGATGGCGGCGGGGATGCTGTTCGCCGTCGTCGTGACCGCCGCGGTGGCGTTCGTCGTCGGCCTCCCGGCCCTGCGGCTGCGCGGCCTCTACCTCGCGATCGTCACGGTCGTGTTCGGCATCGTCATGCAGACGAGTGTCATCCGTGCGGACGTCTTCTCGGGCGGGTCGGCAGGCGTCGCGCTGCCCCGGCGGGTCTGGGGCGACCGCATGACGACGGACAACGCCGTCTACCTGGTGGTCTCCCTGCTGCTGCTCCTGGCCGTGTGGACGGTCGACGTCAACATCACCCGGACGCGGCTCGGACGCGCCATGCGCACCTTGCGCGAGAACGAGGCCGTTGCGCAGTCGTTCGGGATCGACGTCACCCGCTACAAGCTGCTGGCCTTCGTGGCGTCGGGCGGGATCGCCGGCCTCGCCGGGGCGATGTACGGGCATGCGCTCGGCTTCGTCAACGCGGAGAAGCCGTTCGACCTCACGCTCTCGCTCCTGCTCGTCAGCGTCGTGGTCGTCGCCGGCGCCGGCCATCGGCTCGCGGTGATCATCAGCGCGCTCGCGTTCTGGGTGCTGCCGCTGCTGTTCGACGGCGTCTTCGGCAACTTCCGCGCCTGGTCCTACGTCCTCGGCGCGCTGGGTCTCATGCTGACGGTCGCGATGCATCCGGACGGGCTCGCGGGGTTCACGTCGCACCGGCGTAAGCCACCGGCGGCGGATGACGACGACGACGAGCTGCCGGCGCTGCCACAGCTGCCCGTGCCCGACCGCGAGTCCGCGGCGCCGGTGGCGTCCGCCTCGATCCTCGAGGTGTCCGGCGTCGCCGTCCGGTTCGGCGGCCTGCGCGCGGTCGACGGGGCGTCGTTCGTCGTACCGACCGGAAAGATCATCGGACTCATCGGCCCGAACGGCGCCGGCAAGAGCACGCTGTTCAACGCGATCACCGGGCACGTCCGGATCGAGGGCGGGCACATCCGCTACCGCGGCGAGGAGATCCAGCAACTGCGCAGTGATCAGCGCGCCCGGCTCGGCATCGCGCGGAGCTTCCAACAGGTCGGGCTCGCCAAGGACCTGAACGTCCGGGAGAACTTCCTCCTCGCCCAGCACCAGCTGGCGCCGTACGGCGACGTCGAGGCACTGCTGATGCTGCCGCGCGCCGCGCGCACCGAGGGCGAGTTCGCCCGGCGCGCTGACGAGGCGATCGAGGCACTCGGGTTCCAGTCGCTGGCGGCGATGCCGGTGCGGAACCTGTCCGGCGGCCAGCAGCGCATCGTCGAGATCGCCTGCCTGCTCATGACGGCACCGGACCTCGTGCTGCTCGACGAGCCGTCGGCCGGAATGGCCCCGGCGGCGGCCGAGAACCTCGCCTCCCGGCTCCGCGACCTGCGCGACGTGCTCGGCCGGACGGTGCTGCTCATCGAGCACAACGTCCCGCTTGTCCTGGACACGTGCGACTACGTCTACGTCCTCGACGCCGGGCGGGTCATCGCGGCGGGCGAGCCGGCGGCCATCGCCGCCAACCAGGACGTGATCAACGCGTACTTCGGCCAACGCGACGACGCTGGCCCCACCCCGGTCGCTGACGCCGCGGAGGTCCGGACATGAGCAGCGCCCTGAACGAGGTCACGGCCACCGGAACCGCGATGAGCCTGTCTAAGCTGCGCGCCGGTTTCGGCTCGCAGACGATCATCCACGGCATCGATCTCGACGTACCGCCGAGCCAGGTCACCGGCATCTTCGGCCTGAACGGTGCCGGCAAGAGCGTCCTGCTCAAGGTCATCGCCGGCGTGGTGCCCACCTGGAGCGGGCGCGTCACCCTCGGCGGCGCCGACATCACCGCGTTGTCTCCCGAGCAGCGCGTCGCCCGCGGGATGGGGCACGTCCCGCAGGGCCGGCAGGTCTTCGGATCGCTGTCGGTGGAACAGAACCTGCGCATCGGTGCCTACACGCTCCGGCGACGCGACCGGGCGGCGTACGCCGACAACCTCCAGCGGGTGTTCGACACCTTCCCGAGGCTGGCCGAGCGGCGCCGGCAGCCGGCCGGGACGCTGTCGGGCGGCGAGCAGGCGATGCTCGCGGTCGGCCGCGCACTGATCAACGATCCCGAAGGTCATCCTGATCGACGAGCCGTCGGCCGGTCTCGCCCCGTCGATCGTCGAGGACCTGCTCGGGGTGCTGCTCGGCGTGCGCGACCTGGGGCTGACGATGCTGCTGGTCGAGCAGAACATCCGCTTCGGGTTGCGGCTCGCCGACAGCGCGTGCCTGCTGCAGAAGGGGCGGATCGTCTACTCGGGCGCGACTGCCGAGCTCGACGAGGACCGGCTGGCGACCTACCTCGGCGTGGGCCGGCTGCTGAGCCGCGATCTGTCCACCGGCCTCGGCAAGGGCTCGAAGCCGTCCTCGTCGACCCCCACCTCCCAGCCCCGGCGCAAGCCCGCCCGCCCGCGGGCGAAGAAGGGCTGACCGGTGCGGCGGGCGCTCGCGGCCGTCCTCGCCGCGGCCGTGCTGGTCCCGACGGCCGCTGTGGCCGCCGGTGAGCGGGGGCATGCGCTGACCGCGGGTCCGGGTCCGCGACTGGAGACCGCCGCAAGCGTGCTTCGCGACGCGCTTTCCTGCCCCCGCCGGCTGGACCGCAAGGTCGTGCTGCTCGTGCACGGGACGAGCGTGACGGCCGAGGAGAACTGGGGCTGGAACTACGTCCGGGCCCTCCCGCGCTTCGGCTTCGACGTGTGCACCGTGCTGCTGCCGGACCGCGAGCTGATGGACATCCAGGTCACCAGCGAGTACGTCGTCTACGCGATCCGCGCGATCCACGCGCGCACCGGCCGTCCGCTCGACGTAGTCGGGCTGAGCCAGGGTGCGCTCCAGCCGCGTTGGGCGATCAAGTGGTGGCCCGACATCCGCGACGACATCGACGACTACGTCTCGATGGCCGGGACCAACCACGGTGCGCTGTTCGCCGACGCGGACTGCGTCGCCGCATGCCCGCCCGCGTTGTGGCAGCAGGTCCGCAGCTCGAAGTTCCTCGCGGCGCTCAACCGTGGCGACGAGTCTCCCGGGAAGGTCTCCTACACGAGCGTCTACAGCCTGACCGACGACATCATCCAACCGGCGGCCCCGGACGCAGTTGCGGCGATCGACGGCGCGTCCGACATCGCGGTGCAGGACGTCTGCCCCGGCCGCTACGTCGGGCATGTGCAGAGCGCGTCCGACGCGGCGTACTTCGGTGTCGTCCTCGACGCCCTCGTCCACGTCGGGCCCGCCGACCCGAGCCGGGTCGACCGCGACCTCTGCACGCGCGTGTTCATGCCGTACGTCGACCGCGCCACCGCGGTGCGGCGCACGGCGGAGGTCTATATCTTCGCCGGTGTCGTCCAGGGCAACCATGAGAAGACGACGTCGGAGCCGCCGCTACGGAGGTACGCACGATGAGGCGGCCGGCGCTGGCGGCAACGGTGCGCTCTCGTGGCGCTCGTCGTGGCCGCCGGCCGGCACCGCGCGTCTGCGACCGGGTCGCGCCCGTCGTCGTCGCCGCGGCCGCCGCACCCTCCGGGCGCGTCGCGGTGCGGTCCGTCGACAGCGCCCGCCGACCAGCCCACCGGTGGCATCAGCCCACCGCCGCGGCGCCGGCGTACTTCGCCTACGACTTCCCGGCGATCCGCGACAACCGGCTCGACGTGCCGGTCGGCGGCGTTCGGTGGGCTGCACCGGCATGGCCGCTGCGCCACACGCCGGTGGTGTTCGTGCACGGCAACCAGGCCGACGCGCAGAACTGGCTGGCCGTGATGCTGCAGTTCCAGAACCTCGCCGGATACTCGATGCAGGAGATGTACGCCATCTCCTACAACGGGCTCGGCAACGCCTACGCGGGGATGCCCACGTCGGCGCCCACCGCGCCCGACCAGGACTACTTCGGCCAGAACCCGGAGGCCTTCGCCAACGGAGGTCACGGGGCGGCCGACGACGACGAGGTGCCCGACCTCTGCCGGTTCGTCGAGGCGGTGCAGGCCTACACGGGGTCGCGGAAGGTCGACATCGTCGCGCACTCGCTCGGCGTCACGATCGTTCGCAAGCTCATGGCCGACTATCCGCCCTTGCCCGGGACGTCGTGGCCTTCGTCGGGATCGCCGGTGCCAACCACGGCACGTCGGTCTGCCGCGGGCTCGAGACCTCCTACTACGGCTGCAACGAGATCGCGCCCGGCACCGAGTGGCTCGCCCGGCTCAACCGCGGCGACGAGTCGCCCGGCCCGACCCGCTGGATGACCGTCTACGACGGCGCGGCCGGTGACCCGTTCTTCGACCCGCCGCTCGATGAGCGCTCGCCTAGGCTGGCCGGGGCGCTGAACCGCACCTATGCCGGGGCCTACCACAACGACCTGCGGGTCCTGCCGGACGAGGTCGACGACTACCTGGCGTTCCTGCTCCGGCACGGTCAGGCAGCGGGCCCGACCCGGGCCGAACGTCGGCTCGCCCGCACGCTCGCCACGACGCATCCGGACGGCCGGTCCGGCGAGCTGTGCGGGATCGACGAGCTCACCGGCTGCTAGGCGCGACCAGGCGGGGTCAGGCGGGGTCAGCCGACGTGGCCGGCGTACCCGCGGGTCTGGTCGTGCTGGCGGCGACAGCCCGGCGAGTCGTACGACGGCCCGCAGTCCTGCGTGAAGCTGCCCCACGCGGTCCCGTCCGGGGCGATGGCGGCGCCGATGAAGTCGTTGCCGAACATCTGGTTGTTGAACGGCGGCGGGTAGGGCACCGGCGTGTCCCCGGGGCCGGTGAGGTAGCCGGAGCCCTGGACGTCGTCGCCGTAGAGCAACGGCCGGTCCGGGGGGTTGACCTGGCCGCTCACGAACAGCGGGCCGGGGCCCGAGCGCAGTCCGGCGCTCAGGTCGTGGGTCGCGGTCACGTAGCCGTCCCACGTCGGCTGGCCCTTGCGGTGGCCGAGGTAGGCGAAGGCGAGATCGTCGTCGCCTGCCTGGGCGAACGCCCACTGGTTGACGGCCGTGACGCCGGGCGCGGTTGCGTCGTAGGCCTTGGTCCAGGTGACGCCGTGCGTCCGTGACAGCCGCACCATCAGCCGCGCACCCTTCAGGTAGGCGAGCACGAAGGTCCCGTCCGCGGTGATGCGCAGCTCGGGGCTGCCACCGACGTCGCCGGGTCCGGGTGTGGACACCGGCAGCGTCACCGGCTTGCTCTGCCCGCGGACGATCGGGAAGGTGGCGCCCTCGTCCTTGCTGCGGGCGAGGTACGTCGTCCCGCCGCAGGCCACCATCACGTAGAGCCGCCCGTTGGGCGCGGCCTGGGGGTAGTAGCCGTCGATCGCGGAGTAGACCTCGCCCTGCCCGTTGCATTCCGGGTGCTGCGGGGCCGCGCCGGTGAACAGCACGCTGCGCCGCTCCCAGCTGCTCCCTCCGTCGAGCGAGCGGAAGCACAGCCGCCCCGCGATCACGGGGCTGACGAAGCCGACGTTGGTGTTGGCGCAGAAGTACAGGACGTTGGGATAGCCGTGCGGCTCGGGTTGGCCCTTGGGCGCCGGGCCGGACGTGAAGCGCGGGTTCTCCGGCAGCGTGAGGCCCGAGATCGACGGTGTGATGCCAGTGCCGCATGTCGTCGGTCCAGTTGATGTGCGCCGGCCCCTCCTGTTGGGGGCCGAGGGAGGGAGCGAGCGGGATCGGCCCGTAGTCCTCGAAGAACATGCGGCCGGTGTCGGGGTCGACGTAGTCGCTGTGGTCGGTGGGGTTCCAGGTCACGCCGGACGGCTTCACCAGCCGCCAGTGCCGCCCGTTGTCGCTCGTGACGGCGAGGCCGGCCGGGCTGGCGTTGGACTGGGCGTTCTGGTTCTGGTCGATCGGCGCGGTGCCGGTGCCGAGCAGCCCGCTGGGAAGGACCGCCGGGGTGTAGACGACGGTGCCGTCCGGACGGATGACGAGGTGGCTCTCGGCTCCCGGGTAGCCGGTGCTCCCGCCGCACGCGCGGGCCGGGTGTGCCGGCTGGTGGTGGCGCGCCCGCCCGCCGGCGTAGTGCACGACCGTTCGCGGGGTGTCCGCGCAGCCGGCACCGGCGCGGGCCACCGGGCGGTCGGCGTGGCCACCGACGGCGGCGGCAGGCAGGATCGCCGCGCCGGCGCCCCCGACCGCCACGAGTGCGATGAGCGTCGTACGCCGCATGAGCCGAACCTCCGAGCCGGGTGCCTCTCAGTTCGACGCCCGGCGGGGCGGTCCTGCCCGTGGCCTACGCGGCGGGTACGGCGAGGGCGGTGAGCGGGCGGCGGGCGACCAGGCCCTCGTGCCGGGCCACGCGCAGCGACCACAGGACCGTGGCGGTCACTCCCGCAGCGGTGATGAGCAGGGCGGCGGCGGTCTTGGTCGGGATGTAGATCGAGGCCGGCAGCGTGAGGAGCAGGCCGGCGCCGGCGCCGGCGTTCACCAGGCACACCCCGGCCCACAGCAACGTGAGGCCCCGGAAGAGGCGGCGGACGCGGTGCCGGGCGGCGATCTCGGGGGTCAGCGGGTAGAAGTCCCAGGCGAGGCGGGCCACGAACGGTCGGCTGGTGAGCGCGGAGCCGAGGAAGAGCAGCGCCACGACGCTCGTGCCCATGATCGGTTGCGCGAAGTAGAGGAACGTGCTGCCGGTCGCCACGGCCAGCCCGGTGCGGACGGTCAGCCCGAGGAGGGCGAGGACGAGGACGCCCGGTACGCGGGCCCCGCGGCGCAACCGGTGGCCGAGGACGCCGAAGGACCAGATGAGCGCGGCCGCGTAGGCGGCCAGGGGGCCCAGCGTGAGCCAGCCGGCGTAGAACAGCGCGGTCGGGATGAGGGTCGCCTCGACAACGGCAGGTCCGGAGTGCCTGAGCACCCCGAGCAGCGTCGCGCGGGCACTGGACCCGACGAGGCTGGTGCCGGCAAGGGTCGATCGCGCGCTCTGCCCGGCCGTCACGGCCTACCGCCTCAATGCCGGGAAGAAGGCCGGCGCACGCTCCAGTATGCGCTTTCCCCGACCATTCCGACAGGGACCGTTCGGCTGATCCAGTCAGCGCCGGATCCAGTCGGCGCGGGCCGGTCAGCGCGCGCCCGTCAGCGCGGGGTGCGCTCCACGCGCAGGACGCAGCGCAGGTCGACGCTGTCGAGGTCGAGGCTGCTGCTCCAGCGCTTGCTGCCCGCGGCCGGGACCCGGCGGACGTCGGCCTCCACCAGGCCGCGCGTCCGGCCGTCCGGGTCGAGGAAGGCGGTGTAGATCCGGTAGCCGACCGGTCCGGACGTCGGGTTGTGGACGATGCCGGCCGCTCCCAGACCTGCCCACTGCGCCGGCAGGTGAGGTCGCGGACGTCGGAGCGGGCGCCGGTGAAGCCGGTGCCCGACCCCGGGGCGACGCGGGTGCTGACCACCGGTGCGGCGCTGACCGTCGCGTGTCCCGGGCGCCCGAACCGCGCTGCAGGCCGCGAGCGACAGGACGACCCCGCCGGACACGGTCGCGACCGCGCGCCGCCAGATCCGGTGGCCGGTCCGCATCCGCGTGTCTCCGATGTCCGGTGTCGCCCACAAAGCGACTCGAGCCTGCCAGGTGAACGGCAAAGAGGGGACCAAAGGCCCATCAAGGGACGCCGAGAGCCGCCTAACGTGCCCATCGCACCGCCCTGACGCCGCACTGGTGCCGCGCGCAAGGGGGAAGGTCATGACCGACCTGTCTCGTCGTCCATCAGTGTCCCGTCGAGGCTGGGTCTCCCTGGTCTCCGTTCTCAGCCTCATCGCCTCCTTCGCGGCGTTCTTCGCCGCGCCTCCCGCTGCGGCGGCAGAGTGGCTCCTACTCCCTCGACTTCGCGGCGGCCAACCCGCTGAGCTACGACAAGCTCCAGCCTGCCGACCTCGCCTGCCCCACCCCCAGTGGCGGCACCGGCCGGGCCGCCAACCCGCTGGACAACGCCTCCTTCGGACAGCCGAAGGCGGCCGTGGAGTCCCTGGCGCCGCAGAACCTGGCGCTGGGGCAGATCGTCGCCTTCGAGACGGAGGTGACGGTCTCCGGCCTGACCACCCCTGAGAACGGTGAGATCACCCTCTCGCCGAACTGGTCGACCGACACCACCAACGGCGACAACTTCGGGTACGACCCGAGCTTCGGCCTCTACTGCGCCTTCGTGGACACCGCCGACAGCGCCGGCTCCGACGCCGACGCGAAGGTCTCCGCCTACAGCTGGACGGCCGGCGGCGGGCAGATCGACGCTGACGTGACCCTCACGGGCCTCGATGACGGCGAAACCATCGTCGTCGAGATGTGGGTCGTCCTCGACAAGACCATCCCGGTCGGGACCAACGGGAACGTTCCGAGCGGCATGACCAGCGCCGTCACCGGCGCCGGTGACCCGATCAACGTCGGGGCCCAGACCGTCCCGCTCAACAAGGTGCAGGCGTTCTTCACGGCCAAGGCGGACCTGTCGGTGTCGAAGTCCGACAGCCCGGACCCGGTCATCGGTGGCAACCAGCTGACCTACACGATCACGGTGACGAACAACTCGACCGACACGGTGGCGAACGACGTGAAGGTGGAGGACGATCTCGACACCAACACGACGTACGTCTCCTCCTCGGGAGCGACCTGCAGCGCCGCCGCGGGCAAGGTGACCTGTGACGTCGGCGCCATGGCGCCCGGAGCCGTGGTCACCATCACCATCGTCGTGACCGTGTCCACGGCGGCGCCGAACAACGACACCACCGCAGCCGCCGAGGCCGGCGGCCAGGGCACCGCCTGCCCGGGCGGCGGTGACCTGTGCAACCTGGTGTCCGTGTCCGCCCTCACCGACGACGCGTCGACCGCGAACAACCACTACTTCCAGCCGACCAACGTCATCCCGGCGAACGCCGAGATCCACGTGGTCAAGTCGTCGACGACGACGACGATCGACCATGCCGGACAGGTTGTGCCCTACCGCTTCGAGGTCTCCAACCCGGGCAACGTGACGCTCACCACCATCAGCGTGACCGACCCGAAGTGTGACGCCGCGCCGGCGTACGTGTCGGGGGACAGCAACGCGGACGGCAAGCTGCAGACCACCGAGACGTGGGTCTACACCTGCAGCCACACCGTGACTGCGGGCGAGTTCGGCGCGAAGGCGGACCTGTCCAACACGGTGACCGCGGACTCGGCCGAGTCCGCCCCGGACACCGACACGCTGGACATCCCGGTGGCGCGGATCCACGTCGTGAAGACGTCGACAACCTCCTATGTCACCGCGGTCGGCCAGACCGTGGACTACACGTTCACCGTCACCAACACGGGCAGCATGCCGCTGACCGTGGTCACGGTCAGTGATCCGCTCTGTGACGCGGGAACTCTCTCCGGGCCCACGGGCGACACCGGAACGGTCGGCGTTCTCGGCCTGACCGAGACATGGGTCTACACCTGCGACCACACTGTGACTGCGGGCGAGTTCGGCGCGAAGGCGGACCTGTCCAACACGGTGACCGCGGACTCGGCCGAGTCCAGGCAGGACACCGACACCCTGGACATCCCGGTGGCGCGGATTCACGTCGAGAAGACCTCGACGACGGCCTCGATCACCGCCGCCGGCCAGAGCGTGCCGTACCGCTTTGCGGTCACCAACACCGGCAGCACGACGCTGTCCGGCATCACGGTGACCGACCCGGCGCCCGAGTGTGACGCCGCGCCGGCGTACGTGTCGGGGGACGGCAACGCGGACAGCAAGCTGCAGACCAGCGAGACCTGGGTCTACAGCTGCACCCACACGGTGACCCAGGGCGAGGTCGACGCGGGTGGCAACCTGTCCAACACCGTGACGGCCGACTCGGCGGAGTCCGCACCCGACAGCGACACGTTGGACATCCCGGTCGCCGGCAACCCGCACCTGTCGCTCACCAAGGTCGGCGTCCTCGACAAGACCGTCGTGGCGCCCGCCGACCGCGCCGACGTCGGCGACCAGATCGACTACACGCTGACGGCGACGAACGACGGCAACCAGACGCTCACCGGCGTGACGATCAGCGACCCGAAGCTCGGCGCCCTCGTCTGCACCCCGACGCAACCGGCGACGCTGGTGCC
The DNA here is from genome assembly GCA_963835405.1 of uncultured Actinomycetota bacterium. Taxonomy (GTDB): domain Bacteria; phylum Actinomycetota; class Actinomycetes; order JAFAQI01; family JAFAQI01; genus CAWIFV01. Next base: position 335,678 of record CAWIFV010000013.1, on the reverse strand, counting down.
GGCGGCCACGCTCGTGTGTACGGGCAGCTACACCCTGACCCAGGTCGACATCGACGCCGGCACCGTGCACAACAAGGCAACGGCCGACTCCGACCAGACCGCGCCCGTCGATGCGGTCGCGAACATCGCGTTGCCCGCCGCCCCCGCACTGACCATCGACAAGACAGTGACCCCGGCGACCTACGCCAAGGTCGGGGACGTGCTCGGCTACAGCTACGTCGTGACGAACACAGGCAACGTGACGCTGACCAGCCCGATCACCGTGACCGACGACAAGACGGCCACGACCTGTCCGGCGTTGCCTGGCGGCGCCCTGGCTCCGGGGGAATCGATCACCTGCTCGGCCGGCTACACCGTGACCCAGGTGGACATCGACGCAGGCAGTGTCATCAACAGCGCCTTCGCGACCTCCGGGCCCACGCAGTCCAACACCGACATCGAGACGGCCCTCGCTCTACAGAGCCCGGCACTGTCCACCACCAAGTCGGTCCGGGAGTCGACGTACTACCACGCCGGTGAGCTCCTGCACTACACGTACGTCGTGACGAACACCGGCAACGTCACGCTCGCCGGACCCGTCACCGTCACCGACGACAAGACCGCGGTCTCCTGCCCGCCCGGCGGGCTCGCCCCGGGCGCGGCGATGACGTGCACGGCGACGTACACGGTGACCCAGGCCGACGTCGACCGCGGCTCGGTGACCAACACCGCGTTCGCGACCTCCGGCGTGACCCGGTCGCCGTCCGTCTCCGCCACGGTCGGAGTGACGCGCCTCGGGCACGTGACCGTCGTCAAGGACGTGTCCGGCGACGTGGCCGGTGCGGAGAGCATCTTCACCTTCCGCGTCTCCTGCCCGGCGTACTCCACCGACCTCACGATCGACGTGGCCGGCGGGACCCAGGCGGCCTCCACGCCCAACGTCGTTCCGGTAGGGACGGCGTGCACGGTGACCGAGACCGGCACTTACGAGCACTGGACGCTTACGAGCGTGACGCCGCACAGCGGGTCCGACGTCACCGTCGGCACGGCGACCACGCAGCAGAGCGACGGCACCGCCAACACCGTGACCTTCGTCAACGCGCGCGCGACCGACGTCGTGACCGTGGAGAAGACGCGTGTCGGCGACGTGGCCGGCGCGTCGACGGACTTCGCGTTCACCCTCGTCTGCCCGGCGTACGTCGGCGTCAACGGCCCACTGTTCCCGTGGGCCGAGCAGACGCTGACGGTGGACACCTCGGGCTCGGCGACGGCGACCGCGACGAGCGACCCGATCCCGACCGACGTGGAGTGCACGGTCGCCGAGGTCCCGACGAGCGGCTGGCAGCAGACCGAGCCGGCCGGCGGGGCCGGTGCCACCCTCACTGTGCCTGGCGGGGCGGCGTTCACCAACACCCGCAACGCCGGCGACCTCGCGCTGGCCAAGGCAGTGCACACGCTGGCCGGGCCCAACAACAACACGGGCAGTTACGTGGCCGGCGACCCGCACAACACCCTCGTCTACACGCTGACGATGTCCGCCTCGCCGCCGGCCGATCTCGACCACACCGGCGTCGTGGTCACGGACCGGCTGCCCGGCTACCGGCCCGGTGACGACGGTGCCATCACGACGACGTACGTCGACGGGTCGGCCACCTGCTCCACCGGGTGCACGGTGACCTACGACGACACGAAGCACCTCCTGACGTGGGACGTCGGGTCCTACGCGCACGACGCCGAGCCCGTCGTCCTGACCTTCCAGGTCACGATCGACCAGCCGACACCGAACGCGAACGGCGGCATCCCGGTCGGCACGATCAACAACGTCGGGTTCGTCGGCTCGCAGCAGCAGGACCCGGCCGCGTCGAACGAGGTCAGCACGCCCGTGGTGGCCGTGCAGGGTGAGAAGCACCGTCGCCCGGCGCCCGAGCCGGCCCCGCTGCCCTTCACCGGATCCCAGCTGCCGATCCCGCTCGCCGAGGTCGTCGGGCTCACCCTGCTCGGGGTGGGCATGGTCCTGACGGTCACGGCTCGCCGCCGCCGCCGGATCTGACCATGACCGGTGCCATCGGGGGGTTTGCGGGGTAGGAGCGGGAGGTGCCGCTCTCGCCTGCCGACGTACTCGCCGGTCGCTACCGGCTGGACGAGCCGTTCGCGGCCGGCGGGATGGGCGAGGTGTGGCGGGCGGCGGACACCGTCCTCGACCGGCCCGTCGCGGTCAAGCTGCTCCGGACCGAGCACGCCGACGACCCGGACTTCCGCAGGCGGTTCCGCAACGAGGCGCGCCACGCCGCGCAGCTCAGCCATCCCGGCGTCACCCAGGTCTACGACTTCGGTGACGGTGGCGACGGGGAGCCGCCGTACCTGGTGATGGAGTACGTCGCCGGCCGGACCCTGTCGTCGATCCTCGAGGAGCACGGCAGTCTCGACGAGCAGCGCATCTGGTCGATCGTCGGCCAGACGGCGGCCGCGCTCGCCGCGGCGCACCGGGCCGGCGTCGTCCACGGCGACGTCAAGCCGGCAAACCTGATCGTCGGCGCGGACGACCGGGTGAAGGTCACCGACTTCGGCGTCGCCCGGCTCGCCGACCGGACCACGCTCACCGACCCCGGGCTGCTCGTGGGCACCGCGCAGTACCTGTCGCCGGAGCAGATCGCGGGCGAACCGGCGTCGCCGGCCAGCGACGTCTACGCGCTGGGTGTGCTCGCCTATGCCTGCCTGGCGGGCGGGCCGCCGTTCGTCGGCAGCACCCGGGAGGTGCTCGCCAGCCATCAGTACGCCGAGCCGCCCGAACTCCCTCCCGGCGTCTCGCCCGGGCTGCGCTCGCTCGTGACCGCCATGCTGGCGAAGGACCCGGCCGCCCGCCCGGCCGATGTGGCTGCGATCGCCGCGCAGGCGCAACGCCGGTCCGAGCGGCCGATACTGCTCGAGAGCTCGCCCGCGCCCTACCCGGACGAGCCGCCCACCGCGCCCGGGACCCAGGCCGCGGGAGACGGGGCGGAGTCGACGCGCGTCCTCTCCACCGAGGTGCCCGCCGCCGAGATGCCCGCCGCCGAGGCGCCGGCCGCCGAGATGCCCGCCGCCGAGATGCCCGCCGCCGAGTCGTGGCGCCGGTTCACGCCGCCCCCGCGCCGGATGGCACTGCTCGGCATCGCGCTCGCGGTGGTGGGGGCCGTCGTCGCCGCGGTCATGCTGCTCGTCCAGCCGGGCGGCAGGGGTTCCTCGCCGCAGGCCGGCGGGTCGCAGCAGCCGTCGTCGTCCGCCCCGACTCCGGTCGCGGTGCACGGGGCCCAGTTGTTCCACCCGGGCGGGTCGGGCTCGGACCATCCGGAGGAGGTGCCGCTGGCCGTCGACGGCAAGCCCGCCACGGCGTGGATGACCCAGCACTACGCGTCTGCGGCGTTCGGCAACCTCCGCCCCGGCGTGGGGCTGGTCGTCGAGGCTCAGGGCTCGGAGGTCCGGAGCGTGACCGTGCACTTCGCGCGAGCCGGGGTGGCGGCCCGGCTCTACAGCGGCGACGGCCGCGCCGGGTTGCTCGGCGGGCAGCCGCTGGCCCGGACCACGTCCGCGCCCGCCGACTGGAAGGTCAGCCTGCCGCGGAGCGAGCGGTCGCGCTACTGGCTGGTGTGGATCACCCGGCTCGTCCCGGACGGCGGCGGCTACCGCGCAGGGATCGGCGAGATCGAGCTGGCCGGCTGAGGGTCCGTTACCGTCGTTCCCGGTGACGGGCAAACTGGACGGGATGACTCGATCCAGCCGGGCCACGCTCGCGACCGCGACCGCGACCGCGACGTCGCCGCAGTCGCGGCGGGCCGGCTGGGGGTTCCTGGTCGGCGTCGCGGGCGCCGGCGGGGTGGCCGCGGTCAACCTGCTCGCCACCGACCGCAGCGTCGCGCCGCTCGGGCTGCTCGCGGCTGTGCCGCTCGTCGCGGCCTCGATGAGCGGGGTGCTCGGCACGATGAGCGCGGGGGCGGTCGCGGGCGGGACGGCCGTGCTCATGGGTGACTACGACCATGCCCTGTGGACCCGCGACCTGGTCGTGCTGGTCGCCGGCATCGCCGTTGCCACCGTCATCGCCACGGCGGCCGCGGTGATGCGGCGGCGCCGGCTCCGCCAGCTGCACAACAGCCGAGCGGTCGCCGACATCGTCCAGCAGACCCTGCTGCGGCCCGTTCCCGATCGGCTCGAAGGCGTGGCGGTGGCGGCGCACTACTCGTCGGCGACGCGTGGCGCGAACGTCGGCGGCGACCTCTACGAGGTGCTCACCACGCCGTTCGGGTTGCGGGTGCTCATCGGTGACGTCCGCGGCAAGGGGCTGCCGGCCGTGCGGATGGCGGGTACGGCGCTGGGGGCGTTCCGGGAGTGGGCCTACCAGACCGCGAGCCTCGCCGACCTGACGGCGCAGCTCGACGTGAGCGTGGCCCGGCAGGCCGACCCGGAGGACTTCGTCACGGCGGTGGTGGCACAGGTGAACGCGACCGACGTCGAGTTCGTGAACTGCGGGCACCCCGCGCCGATCATCATGACGGCGGATCGCGTCGCGGTGCTCGAGAGCGACCAGCCCTCGCTGCCGCTGGGCCTGGGTGTGACACCTACCGGCCAGCGGGTGCCGTTCGCGCCGGGCGACCGGCTGCTGCTGTTCACCGACGGTGTCACCGACGTGCGCCGTCGCGGCCGGTTCTTCGACGCGCCTGCCGAGCTGGCCGCGCTGCGCGAGTACGACGCCGACGAGCTCGTCCGGCGGCTGGAGCGCAGGTTGGTCAAGTTCGGCCGGCGCCGCCTCGTCGACGACGTGGCGATCCTGCTCCTCGAGCGGGTCGACTCGGCCACGCCGACCGTCCGGGCGTTCGACGTCGACGCGGGTGCCGACGTACCGCCGGTGAGTCGGTAGCCCGACTCGTCGCGGGCGGGCGCCTCAGCCGGCGCAGCAGACCGGCTCGTCGAGTCCGGTGGCGGTGAACGTCGGGCTGTCGGCGAGCACGGTGTAGATCTCCCACCGCTCGCCGTACGGGGCGCCTTGCACCCAGAATTTGTCCTGCTTGGCGTAGCAGCACGTCGTGCCGCGCTCGTCCACGGAGGCGAGGCCCGCCTCGGCGAGCCGGGTCTGCTCCGCGTCGACCGCCTCGATCGAGTCGTGCTCGACGCCGAGGTGGTTGAGCGTGCCGCCCTGGCCGGGGTTCTCGAGCAGGACGAGCTTGAGGGGTGGGTTGGCGACGGTGAAGTTGGCGTAGCCCGGCCGGGTCTTGGCCGGCGCGGTGCCGAAGAGCTTGGCGTAGAACGCCGTCGCGGCGTCGACGTCGTCGACGTTGAGCGCGAGCTGGATGCGCGACATGGGGGCCTCCTGGACCTCGGCGGTGATACATTCACCACCATCGATAAGTGGACGGTGGCAGGAACATCGACAGTTGTCAATATGTTTCCCCTGGTGAGGTGAGACGGATGGCGACTCGGGAGCTGCCGGTGCTCGCACAGCCGGCCGTGACGGCGTGCTGCGCACCGTTGACCGCGGAGGTGCTGTCCGCCGCGGATGCGGAGACGCTGTCCCGCCAGTTCGCCGCGCTCGCCGACCCGGTGCGGCTGCGGCTCGTCTCGCTGTTGGCGACCGCCGACGGCGGGGCGGTGTGCGCGTGCGACCTCGTCGAGCCGGTGGCGAAGAGCCAGCCGACCGTGTCCCACCACCTCAAGGTCCTGAGCGACGCCGGGCTGCTGACCAGCGAGCGCCGCGGCCGCAACGTCTGGTACGCCGTCGTACCAGCGGCTCTCGAGGTGCTGCGGACGTCGCTCGCGCCGCGGTTCGCGCCGAACTGACCTGCCGGGTCGCCGGCACGCTGATCTTCGCCGCTGTGACCACTTTTCGGTGCGACACGCCGTCCAGCTGGTCGCGGCGGCGAAGATCTGTCCACCTGAAGGTGCCCGCGCGATTCGAAGTGGGCAGGGGCGGGGTCGAACCGCCGACCTCTCGCTTTTCAGGCGAGCGCTCGTACCAACTGAGCTACCTGCCCCGGAGGGACTCGGCGAGTCTAGCGGCCCATGCCACCAGGCCGACGGGGCAGACTGACCCGATGGAGCAGTCACCCACCGCCGAACTGCGCGCCGCCGGCGACCTGGCCGGTCGCGGTCTGGCTGCGACCGCGGCACTCGTCCGCGACACCCATCTGGCGGTGGCCCGCCGCGCGTTCACCCTCAGCGGGCCGGCCGCCCGCCCGGCGCACCGCGCGCACGACGTGATCAGCCGGGGCGTGTACGCCGCCGTCGCCGGCGGTGCCCGCGCCGCCGGCGTCAGCGCCGGTCTGGCCGTCGCGGCCCGCGCTCGTGCGACCCGTGCCGCTCCGGCGATCGACCGTCTCACCGACCGCCCGCGCGCCGGCCGGGTCGCGGCCGCGCTCAACGGCGCCTGGGGCGACCGGCTGCACCAGTGGCGCAGTGCCCTCGCGCTGGCGATGACCGTCCGGCTCGACGACCGTGACGTCCCGGTCACGACCGCCGGGCTCCGCGCGGCGTACCCGGACGCGACCGGCGACGTCGCCGTCTTCGTGCACGGGTTGTGCGAGAGCGACGTGTCCTGGCGGCTGGGCGCCACCGAGCACTACGGGGACCCAACCTCGACCCACGCCACCCGCCTCCGAGCCGAGACCGGCCTCACCCCTGTGGTCCTGCGCTACAACACCGGCCGGCGGATCTCCGACAACGGCGACACCCTCGCCGACCTGCTGGCCGACCTCGTCGACCGCTGGCCGGTGCCCGTCGCCCGGCTCACCCTCGTGGGTCACTCGATGGGCGGCCTGGTGATCCGCTCAGCCTGCCATCGCGCGGCCGGCGACTCCCTCGACTGGGCCGACCGCGTCCGCCGGGTCGTCTACCTCGGCTCACCGCATCTCGGCGCGCCCCTCGAGGTCGCGGTGACGGCCCTCGGCGTCGCGCTGCACCGGCTGCCCGAGACCCGCGCCCTCGCCTCGGCGCTGGCCTCGCGGAGTGTCGGGATCAAGGACCTGCGGTACGGCGACGTGCGGGCGGACGACTGGGCGCACGTGACCGACCTCGACGCGTGGCGCCCGGAGCCGGTGGAGTGCGCGCCGCTGCTCGAGACCGCCGAGCACTTCTACATCGGGGCGACGATCGGTCGCCGCACGGACACCGTCGCCGCCCGGGTGATCGGCGACGCCCTGGTGCCGTGGGCGAGCGCGTCGGGTAGCGGCCGGCGGCGCCGGCTGGCGCTGGACGCCGACCGCGGCCGGCACCTCGGCGGGCTTCACCACTTCGACCTGCTCAACCACCCCCGTGTCTACGCCGTGCTCCGGGACTGGCTGACCGACTGAACTCGGCTACCCCCGTTTCCCGGCCGGCCCACGTTCGTTACCTTTTGCGACGGTTCGGGGCAGCGGGCAGGGGAGCAGGGCGATGCGACGTGGCGCCGCGTTTGCGTGCGCGCTGGCCGCCGTGCTCGCGTTCGTCTCGCCGTCGTCGGCGGCGCGGACGACCTGGACGCACGGGTACGACGTCTCCTGGCCGCAGTGTCACGCCGGCCGCGGCTGGCACCTGCCCGGCGGCAGCCCGCGTTACGTCGTCCTCGGGCTCACCCACGGTGCCGGGCACACGGCCAACCCGTGCTTCCGTGACCAGCTCGACTGGGCCCGTGACCGGGGATCCCTCGTCGGCGCCTACCTGGTGCCGAGCTACCCCACCGCCGACCAGCGCGCCGCCGCCGGTGCGGGTGTCTACGGGGTCTGCGGGGACTCGCTGCGCTGCCGGCTGCGCAACGACGGGGCCGCGCAGGCCGCTGACGCCCTGGCGGTGATGCGGTCCGGCGGCATCGACGTGCCGATGGTCTGGGTCGACGTCGAGTTCCGCTCGCACCCCGCCTGGCCGCACCGCCCGGCCCGCAACCGCGCCGTGATCCGCGGGGTGTTCCACGGGCTGCGGGAGGCGGGCGTGCGGGTCGGCGTCTACACGACGTCGTACATGTGGGGGCACATTACGAGCGGCTGGCGGGTCCGCGTCCCCAACTGGCTCCCGGCCGGGAGCGGCAGCGCCGCGACGGCGCGGAGCCGGTGCCGGGAGTCCGGGACCGGCGGCGTGACCTGGCTGGTGCAGTACACCCGCGAGTGGGACGAGGACCTGACCTGCCCGGTGATGGACCCGACCCGGGGCAGGCCCGGCCCGCTGTGGCCCTACCGGACGACCCGGCTCGAGCTCGGCAGCGCCGGTGCCGCGGTCACCGCCCTGCAGGGTGCACTCGGCATCCCGCCGTCCGGCGACTACGACGCCGTCACGACGGCCGCGGTGACCGCCTTCCAGCAGGAGCACGGGCTGCCGGTGACCGGCGCCGTCGACACCGATGACTGGCGGGCGCTCGGGGCTTTCCACCGCGAGGGTGGGCACCCGTTTCTGCTCAAGCGGATGGTCGCGCGCTGAGCGGGCGCGACGGGTGGGACGACTGGCGGTCCTGACGGGATTTGAACCCGCGACCTCCGCCTTGACAGGGCGGCGAGCACTCCACGCTGCTCCACAGGACCTCGGTGTTGCGTGCCCCCAACGGGATTCGAACCCGTGCTACCGCCTTGAAAGGGCGGCGTCCTGGGCCACTAGACGATGGGGGCCAATCCTCCGCTGGAATGCGAACGCATCGAGCCCTCGGTCGTCCGCCGTCGGGGACCTGGCCAGTCTAGGGGAGCGCGCGCCCGACGCGCCAACGCCCGCTGTCCCGGCGGAGCGATCATGGGGCGAACGCGCCATGATCCTCCCCATGGGTGTCGAGCAGGAGCAGGTCGACGAGGTCCGGTACGACGGCCGCGGGCCGGTCGCGGTCGTCACGATCGACCGGCAGCACCGGCGCAACGCGATCGACGGCCGGACGGCGGAGTCCCTGGTCGCCGCGCTGGAGCGGTTCGAGGCCGACGACGAGGCGCGGGTGATGGTCCTCACCGGGGCCGGGGAGGCGTTCTGTGCCGGCGCCGACCTCACCGCCATCGACACGCTCGGACCGCGCGCGGACGGTCCGGACGGGCCGCTCGGATTCACCCGGCGCACCGCGGCGAAGCCGACGATCGCCGCGGTCGACGGCTGGGCCGTCGCGGGCGGGCTCGAGCTCGCCCTGTGGTGCGACCTGCGGATCGCCTCGCCCCGGGCCACTTTCGGCTGCTTCGAGCGACGGTGGGGCGTGCCGCTGATCGACGGTGGCACCTGGCGGCTGCCCCGGGTGGTCGGCCTGGGCCGGGCGTTCGACCTGATCCTCACCGGCCGGGCCGTCGGCGCCGACGAGGCGCTTGCCATAGGGCTGGTGACCGCCGTCGCCGACGACCCGCTCGCTCACGCGGTCGGGCTCGCCGCGCGGCTGGCGTCGTACCCGCAGGAGACGCTGCGGTCCGACCGCGCGTCGGTCTACGCGGGTTGGGGGCACGACCTGCCCGAGGCGCTCGCGATCGAGATGCGGCACGGGCTGGCGGTCGTCGACGTGGGGCGGCGGGGGGCGGCCGAGTTCGCGGCCGGAGCGGGTCGCGGCGGCGCCGGTATCGAAGGCTGAAGCTGCCGCCTCACCTCTCGGAATGCTCCTGCGGCGCGGCGCGGGACTCCGCCGACTCCGGCGTCGTCAGTGCGTCCGCCGCGGATTCGTATCGGACGCGCGGGAGCGCCTCCGGGTAGCGGTTGCGGACGAACGTCAGCAGCTGCTCGCGGACTTGGCAGCGGAGGTCCCACGCGCTCGACGCGTCCGACGCGCTCATGAGCACCCGCAGCTCGACCCCCTGCGCCGACATGGCCGTCACCTGCAGCCCCCAGCTGCGCCGGTCCCACAGCGGGGAGTTCTCGATGAGGCGCTGGGCCTCGGCCCGAACCTCCTCGACCGGAACGGTGAAGTCCAACAGCAGGTACACCGTTCCAGTGACGCGGGACTCGCTGCGCGTCCAGTTCTGGAACATGTTGTTGACGAAGTACGACGTCGGCAGGATGAGTCGACGTTCATCCCAGGTGCGGACGACGACATAGGTCAAGGTGATGTCGTCGACGCGGCCCCACTCCCCCTGGACGACGACGACGTCGTCTATGCGGATCATGTCCGTGAAGGCGATCTGCAGGCCCGCGATGACGTTGCCGAGCGTCGACTGGGCGGCGACGCCCGCGACCACACCGGCGATGCCGGCCGACGCGAGGAGGCTGGCGCCGAGCGCGCGGACCTGCGGGAAGGTCAACAGGCCGACCCCCAGGCCGATGACCACGGTGACCGCCGCGAACACCCGGCGGATGACGATCAGCTGGGTGCGGGCGCGGCGGGCGCGCAGGTTGTCCGGCGTCCCGAGCGCCCGCGACAAGCCGTTCAGGGCGGCGTCGGTCACGGCGAAGAGCAGTTGGACGACGAGCCAGGTGACGGCGGCGACCAGGCCGAGGGTGAGCCAGTTCCGGACGTTGCTCCGCGTGTCGACGCTGAACCTGCGCGGCAGCCACACCACCAGTGTGGCGACGGCAGTGACGGCCCACACGGGCAAGGCGCAGCGCCGGACGATCGCGCCGGTCACACCCCAGCGCAGGTGCGGTTCCGGTGCTTCGCGACCCGCCGCACGATCTCGAGGACGACGAGGGTCCCCGCCAGGGGGATGAGCAGGTGCAGCCACTGCGGAGACACGCACCCACCCTGCCCGACTCGCGCTGAACATGCACATCAGCAGCCGGCGTTGCGCCCGATGGGACCCCGTCGACCTCGCTCTGCGGACCGGTCAATGTTCGCCCTCGCTCGTCGCGCGCTGTGTGGGCCACGGGGTCCCCGTACGCTGAGAGCCGGGGCCGTTAGCTCAACTGGCAGAGCAGCGGACTTTTAATCCGCGGGTTCTGGGTTCGATCCCCAGGCGGCCCACCGCGTTTGACCTGGTCTTTTGCTTCGCCTCGCGGTGTTTCACCGCTGTCGTTCGCCTCCTGTGGGAACACATTGGGAACACCGCTCCCGCCGGCACGGGGAACGAGGGCGGCGGCGGCTTCGGCGGCGTCGCGTTCGGTGTCTTCGAACAGTGACGTGTACGTGTCGGCGGTGATGGAGATCTGCGAGTGCCCGAGCAGGGCCTGCACGGCCTTGAGGTCCTTGGTCGCGCGGTAGGTCAGCGACGCCGCGCCGTGGCGCAGGTCGTGCAGCCGTACCGGCGGCAGCTCCGGCTTTGCGGACGAGCCAGTCGAAGTGGCGGGTGATGGAGTCCGGGTGCAGTGGGGTCCCGTCCTCGCGGGTGAACACGTAACCGGTCGCGACGGGGAGGTAGCCGAGGATCTTCAGCTCGCCAGACTGCCGTTCCCGCCAGTCCCGCAGCACCTGCACGGTGGCCGCGTCCAAGGCGACGAGGCGCTCGCCGGCGTCACTCTTCGGCGCGCCTTCCTCGGTCTCCCAGCCGAGTTGCACCACCTGGTTGGTGACGGCGAGCAGCCCGTGGTCGAGGTCGACGTCGGGCCAGCGCAGCCCGGCCGCCTCGCCGCGGCGCAGCCCGCGGAAGGTGATCAGGTGATACAGCGGGTAGAGCCGGTCGTCGGCGGCGGTGTCGAGGAACCGGCCGGTCTGCTCCGGCGTCCACACCATCACCCGCGACGGCCGCTTCCCGTCTCCTGCCACTGCTGCACGCGCCGGTCGGTCCACACCAGCGCCTTCGGCCGCGGTGCGGTGTCCAGGTCGACGTGCGCGCACGGGTTGTTCGGGATGCGGCGGCGCTTGACGGCCGCGTTCAGCGCCGAGCGCAGGGTCGCGTAGATGCGTTGCTGGCTGGCCGGCCCGACCTTGCGGGCGCGGCGGGTGTTGTCGTCGGCGATCGCGTCGAACATCGCCGAGATGTGCTCGCCGCGCAGCTTGCGCAGCGGCAGGTGGCCGAGGTGCGGGACGAGGTAGTTGTCGATGTGCGCCTGGTAGCTGCGGGCGGTGGTCGACCGGACCTTCTTCCCGGCCGCGCTGGCTCCGTCACGCTTGCGTTTCTCGGCGAGCCAGAACTGCCAGCCACTCGCCGACGGTCACGTCGACCTCGACCGCGTCCTCGTGCGATGGAGGTGGTCGCGCAGTTCGGCGAGCGCTGATTCGGCGGCGGCCTGGGTGGCGAACCCCCCCTTGCGGTGCAGCTTCCCCCGGCCGACCCGCAGCTGGAAGTACCAGCTGCCATGCCTGGCCTGACGCAGCCGGGGACAGTCCACACCCCATGGCTTGGCCGTTGCGGGTTACGGCAGGAGCATCTCTTGAACGTAGTCCCCGCCATCACTGTCCTTCCGGTGTTTCGGACGCCTTCGCATTGTCCGCCGCGTCGGAGTTGTCGGTGGTGGAAGCGGCTCAGCTGTGGAAACCCCCACCAGCTCGAGCAGGGGGGCGCGCGGGATCCAGATCTTCGCTCCGACGCGGACGATCGGAGTCGGCCACTCTCCCCGACGAACGAGCTGATAGGCGGCCGTGCGACCGACGCCCAAGACCCGACCCGCATGGGGCACGGTGAGCAACACGGGAAGCCCGCGCACCTCGTCGTCTGTCATCGCTCCTCCTACCTCGACATCCCCATGTCGCGTCCGGACCCGTACTCGTAGGGGTCGTAGTGCGGGCGGGCTGATGCCGCGCGGCGCCATCGCGGCCCTTGGTCGATCGCGAGTCGTTGTTCGCGCCGTGTCGTCACGCGTTGCGTCAGGCCGCCGGGTGCTTCGACGTGCGGGACACGGCGTGGCGAGAACGGGTCGTCGGCGAGGTTGTCGATGATCTGGTTGAGGTCGGTGTGGTGCAGTTCGGTGCGGTGCCGGGCACGGCTGGCGGCGACGTAGGCGCTGTTGCGGTCGCCGAGGCGGTGGTGTCGACGAGCGCGACGTCGACGGTGAGGCCTTGGGCTTTGTGCACGGTCATCGCGTACGCCGGGCGGAGCCGGTCAGCCGCCCACGCCAGCGGGACCGCCGTGGCTCGCCCGTCGTCGAGGCGCAGCCGGACGCTGCGACCGTTGATGGCGGTGATGACGCCGCGGGTGCCGTTGAGCAAGCTCGCGCGGTGGTCGTTGCGGGTGACGAGCACGAGTTCACCGACGGCGAGTTCCCGGTCGCCGACGGGCTGGTCGCGGCCGAGCCGCCCGCCGGTGCGCAGTCGCTCGCGGATCGCCGTGTTCAGCGCGGCGGCGCCGCTGCGGGTGCCGGCGAGCGCGACCACTTCGAACGCTGCGGCGCCGTCGTCGAGCGCGCGACGTACTGTCGCCGATCGCTTCCCGAAGCGTGTCGTGTCGGGGTGTTGGTGCAGCCGGTCGTGGCGTTGGTAGGCGCGTAGCGCCGGGAGTACGTCGCCGGTGCGGAGCTGGCCGAGGGCGGCGCGTTCCCAGCGGTTGGTCTGGCGGTGGTTGTCGGTGAGCTCGCCGCGCAGCTGCAGGCGGGAGAGGCGGGCGAACATGCCGCCGGCGTCGATCTCGGTGAGCTGGGCCCGGTCGCCGACCGCGACGAGCTTCCCGCCGGCGGCGGTGACGCGCGGTCGAGGAGTTGGTGGTAGTCGCGGGTGCCGACCATCCCGGCCTCGTCCACGACCAGCACGCAACCGGGAGGGAGGGCTTCGCCGCGGCGGAGTTGGTGCACCAGCCGCGCCACTGAGGTCGCCGGGATGCCGGTGGCGTGGCTCGAGCCGGCGGGCCGCGATCGCCGCCACACAGGCGCCGACGACGGGAACACCGTGGTCGCGGTAATGCGCGTGCAGCGCGGCGAGCATCGCGGTCTTCCCGGCACCGGCCGGACCCAGCACCACGTCCACCGACGCCGACGCGGCGATCGCCTCGACCGCATGGCGCTGCTCGTCCGACAGTGCCGCCGTCCGGGCGGCGGGCACGCGGGTCGGTGGCACGTGGTCGGCTGGCGGCGAGGCGCAGGGTGGCGAGTTCGGTGCCGGCGAGCTCGCGGGTGGTCTAGCGGCGGGTGGTCGCGTCGAGCAGCGGCAGTACCCGCGGGTCGCGCAGCAGCCCTCCACGGTCGCCTCGACCTGCGCCTGGTCGAGGCTGGTGCCGACGGGCAGGATCTCCAGCAACGCGCGGGTGAGGTCCCCGCGGTCGAAGCGGCAGGTAGACCTTCTCCAACGGCAACGGCGTGTCCCGGTGCAGCACTCGCCGGACCGCGCCGGTCACGTCAGCGCCGAGGTGCGCCTGCGCGCGTTGCCACCAGTCCGGCAGCAGCGCGGTCACCGTGCGTCCGGACTTAGCCGGGCGGGTGGTCAGGCAGGCGACCTGCGCCGCGGCGACCCCGGCACGCCCGGACGCGGCGAGCGCGTCCTCGATCGCGGCGCGGCGGCGGGAGAACTCCCTGAGCAGTCCGGAGGGGAGCCCGTCGATCTCCGCGGTGCCGTTACGCACCCGTCCCCACCGCACACCGAGCCGTTCGGTGAGCTGGCCGCGGAGCACGGCCTGGTAGAGGTAGCCGGCGGTGCGCTGGACCCGGAACAGCGCCCGGGTGTCCAGCGCCGACCACCGCCCGTCGACGCCGTGGAGCAGGTTCGCGATCACCACGTGGGTGTGTAGCTGCGGGTCGTCCGCCCGCGACGTGCGATGCTCGAACGCCGCGACGACCAGCCCGTCCGTGCCGATCCGGGCGGCGCGCTGCCCGTCCCCTTGATGACCACGCAGCGCATGCCCGGCATGACGCTGCAGGTACGCGACCGTCTCGGACACCGCGGTCCGGTGCGCGGCGAGAACCTGCTCGCCGGTACGGGCGTCGGCCAGCGCCCACAACACCGACACGCTCTTCGGCGCCGACAGAGGCCCGTCCACCCCGGCGCGGCGCGCGTCGACCTTGGTCTTGGCCTGGGCCAACGCGACCGCCACCCGCCCCCTGCCCCCGTACAGCTCTGCGACGTCGACACCGGCGGCTGAGGCGAGGTCGGCGAGGATCTGCGGGTGCACCGCCGCGGTCGGGTCGCGGTCGACCCGGCCCCATAGCGTCGCGCGAACGCCCCCCGCAGCTCGTCGCCGTGCCGAGCAGGTCGCTCAAGGCGACGCCGCGACCGGCTCGGCGTGCCGCGCGGACCGCGGCGAGCAGCGGTGCCGGCGGGCAGCCGGCCGTCCGGGTGCGGCCGCCACACGCGCCGCCTCGACACCCCGGTCCCGTCCGGCAGCTGCCCGGACAGCAACCGGGTCAAGCACCGCCACCTGCTCGGCGGTGACTAGGCCCGGACACGCCGAGCGCATTCGGCTCCCGACCCGAGCCACGTCCCCGACCGTCCGGCCGTGATTCGCGGTAGTAGTCCACCGACCGCGCCGCACCAGAGTCCGGCGCCGCCGGGTCAACGGCGGCCGGGTCGACGCGGGCGCAGTCCGCACCCTGGTCGACGAAGTAGCGCACCGCCGCCCGCGCCGACCCGAACGAGGTGAACCTCAACACGACCGCCATCGCCACCCGCGAGCTCGACGAGGTGCATTCATGTTTGGCAGGCTGGCCGGCCGGTGTCCCCACGAACGTCCCCACCAAGGTCCCCACGACCGACGGCACGCTGCCGCCTCGGCCGTGTTCGGCCCGGGACACGCGGGTGCAGGGGCAGCCATGGCCGGCACCGTGGCGGCGAGGCGCACCACAAACGTCACCACCCGCGACACGCCGCGTCCGCACCACGACAGACGACGCGCACCACCGCGTCGCCCGCGAGCGGACAGCCCTCGCGATGCGGCCGGTGCGGCGTGGTGCGCCAAGTTCAACGCACGCCGAACCGCGCACCGGGAGGCGGCAGGGATGCAGCCATCGCGACGAGTCCTGTTCACCTGCCCAGCGTCGTCAGCAGGCGAACCACAACCGTAACCACCGACCGAACCACCGCGCTGACCTGCACGTTTACCGACCCGCAGCTACCTGCCCGCAGGGCCGAGGACGTCGGCGCGGGGGGAACAATGTCGGTAACCACGGCGGTAACCACCGCGCACCACGACCGGCGCGCCGCGGTTCACTTCCGAACCAGCACGGCATCCACAGATCCGGTCGCGACAGCACGCCGCCCGTCCACCGCTGAGGAAGCCTGCTCGGAGGGGCGCACCGCGGCGGTGCGGGGACAACGAGGGCGCCGTGGACGACGACTTGCCAGTCGACTATCCGTGGCTCGCGCGACGCGACGAGCGAGTCACCCTCGCCCTCGTCCTCGACGTCGCCGAAGTCCTCGTACGCCACGGCTACCCGGCGCCAGCGGGAGGCACGCTCGGTCGATCTCACCGCCGGGCTCTACCGCGCCCTCCACCCCCATCCCTACCTCCCGCCGCACTGACCCGGTCTTCGGCCGCGCGCCCTCCCGACCTGACTGACGGTCCTGCCGCACCCCTTCCCCGACCGCTTGGGGACACAGAGGTATCGCGATACCACCCTGACGTGATGCAAAGCAGACGTACCGTGGTGTCAACGCGGTTTGCTGCTCCGGCGTTGGACCTGTGGCACACCGCGTTTCGGAAGTCGGGAGCAGGAGAATGCGCACCATCGGAAGCGTCATTGTGGCCCTCACAGCATGGACGGTCCTGTCGGCGCCACTCGCCGGGGCCGTAGCTGTCGACCGGCACGTCTTGACACCAGTGGCGCCCGGCACATTGACCGACCAGGTGGTCCCACTCACGGGCTCGCCGTGGACGCTCGTCTATTCGCAGCAGCACCGGATGGCCCGCGACGTCGACCTGGTCGGTGAGCTCGAGGGTGGGCCGACCGCGGCGACAGGGTCCCGGGCGCTGATGGCACGTGACGCGGCTGGCGAGGAGACACGGCTCGGCCACCTGCGTGTTGCCACCCAGTACTTCTCGATGGTCGGCGAGACGGTAGCCGCGTCCTCGATCGGTGCGGCCTACCCCGGTCGCGTGGTCGACGTGTGGGACCTCTCGGCGGGGACGCACGTGCGCGAGCGGGTCCCGGCCGGCGGCCGGTTCCTCGCGGCCGCACCGGGCGGCTACGCCTACGTGACTCCCGGTGGCGTGGTCCGCACGCACACGATCGACGGCGTCGACGCGACTCTGGCCGCGCCGTTCAGCAGCGCGACGGACCACATTTTCGGTGGCGCGGGTGACGCGGGCATCGTCGTCGGCGACCCGTCGGGTACCGCCTTCTACATCCCGTGGGCGGACCCGCACACCGCGACGCAGCTGACGAACCCGACGGAAGGGCAGGTGCACTGCCGCTCGGTCGTGGATGGGTATGCCGCGTGCACGCTCGATTATCGGAACGAGGAGCAGGTCCTCCCCGGCGGGGGGATTCTGTTCGACCTCGCCACCGGGGCAGCAACGGTCGCTGACGAGTCCCGTTGTGTTCCCCCTACGGTTGCGGTCGCGGGATCGACGCTCATGTGGCCATGCCCGCGTCCCGACCAGCCGACGGTCCTCGCGACGCAGCGGTTCGGTGAGCCGGCCGCGACCGTCACCGACACGCCGGTCGAGGATGACTTGGCCTCCGCCTACGGCGAGGTTGTCGCGGCCACGCCGAGTCTGGACCAGCTGTTCGCGACCTCCGACGGGCAGGACCAGGTGCCGGTCGCGGCCGCCGCGCCCTCACCCGTCAGCGCCGACGCGTTCGCCCTCACTCGCGGCCGCATCGTCTACAGCGACGACGAGCGCGTCCACGGTGACCCCGCCGCCGTGACATCGGTGTTCGCCCGGCACGTTGCCGTCCACCGCGGCCACCTCGAGATCGGACCACCGCACCGGATCAGCGCGACCGGCGAGCGCGTCAGCGGCAACATCGTCCTGGCGAGCCGGCACGCGAGCGTCTACGCGACCTTCTCGCCCCACTCGACACCCGACGCCACCGACCAATCGTTGACCCTGCACGTTCGCTCGCACAAGTACCACGACGCCGTGATCCGCCGCTCCTACGGAAGAGCGCATTTGTCAGGGCACCGCCTCGTCTTCCACCGCTACGTCGACAACCGCGACCGGCTGAAGGTGTACAACTTGCGGACCCGCCGTACTACCGCCGTGCATGTGCGGCGTGCGACCAATAGCACCGTCGCGTTGAGCGGCCGCTACCTCGCCTATGCAGACCCGAAGGGTCGCGTCCACCGTCTCGATCTGCGCACCGGCAACTCCGTGCGGCTCTCCCGGCCTCTGCCGACCACGAAGTACGGCATGCGCATCGCGATGTATGCCGCGCGCGACTACGTCGGTTGGGACGCCTGCATCGGTTACCGCGACCGTCGGTGCATCGGCCGGTCTCGCAACGCCCGAACGCTAGCCCCCGCAGCCAGGTTCCACCGCCGCCTGTACGCGCTCACACCCAAAGGCGCGCTGCTCGACTCGACGGCGACCTTCGAGAACGACGTGGAGCGGGCGGTGGCGCGCTCCGGCTTAGTCACTAGCGCCACCCGCTTCTGGCTGAAGGCGTACGGCGGGAGGACGCGCAGCCTGCTGTCGCCGCGCGCGTTCGCAGCCGGTCCACAGGTCGTGAGTGGCGTCGTGGCCTGGGTGACCCCCACTGGACAGTTGCTGTCGGCGGTGGACGACCGCTGAGCACCACATATGGCGGGCGGGCAGTGGCACTGTGCCACCGCCCGCCCGCCAGGGCGTCATCAGCTTACGGCGTAGAGGTTGCCGGTCCGCTTGATGCCGTTGGGGCTGTAGGTCAGCTCGAACACGACCTTGTCCGTCCCCGTGGAGACGTACATCACGCCTTCTGGCTCTCGGGGCGTCACCGTGCCCCACCCGATCGTTTTGTGGTCATAGACGACATCTGCCGGGTTGTTCAGATCCATCGAGTACAAGAAGGTTGTGTCGACGTTCGTCTGGCCCGTGAGCATGTACAGGTACTGGCCCTTGAACGTCCACCCCCCGAAGAACGGCTGATCCTGGCTCGCCACCTTCTGGTAGGCAGGTTCGGGCGCGGGGGTGGCGAGGAGGGGATTCGAGAAGTTGTTCGCCTCGGCGTCGCTGATCGTCCAGCCCTGGTAGAAGAAAGGTCCGTCGTCCACGAGCTGGTAGCGCACCAAGAGCACGCCTGTGTCGTACCGCGCGCAGCACTGCAGATTCTTCGCAATCGGGTTGCCGAGCGCGTCCTTGCCCAGCGGGTACCTCGGGACCACCTGACTGTTGTCGATCGCGTGACCCGGCTGGTACGTCACGTGGCAGATCGCCTGGCCGTGGCCGTTCGCGTCGGCGTCGCATTCAATCCACAGCTGATCCGAGCCGGAGGCGAGATGATTGACGGAGAACGATCCTCCGTGGCCGAACCGGCGCAGGGTCATGCTGTCGGCGAAGGTCCATCCTCCGCCTGACGCCGGCGTCAGCCGCGCGATCACGAGGTCGCCGTTGTTGCTGCCCTGCTGTGCCAACTGCTTGACGAACAGGTCGCCTGTGGAGTCCAGGAACGTGCACTGGGGGTACGTGTTGACGCTTGGGTCGCCCGTCACCTGCGTCGCGTACGACGAAGCCGCGTGACGGACGTCGATCCGTGGCGCACCACTCGGAATTGCCATGCTCCTACCGCCTCTCTTGTGCCGGGTGGCGACGACATCGCCGAGGTCCCGGTCAATTACCAAAGTGTCTAGACGTCTACTAAAGTATGCAGAGTTGGCGAGCTTGTCAACTGCAGTGCATGTCGCGCTACCATGGTGCAGAAACTCCACAGGGAGGGGATATGACGGAGGAGCAGTCGAAGGCGCTGGGCGAGGCGTTGCGGGAGGTGAGGGAGATGGCCGGGAAGTCGTTGAAGGCCGTCGCCGAGCCGGCCGAGATCTCGCCGGCGTACCTTGCTGAAACTGGAGAAGGGCGAAGTGACGTCTCCGTCACCGCACGTGCTGCACCGCCTCGCCCGCCGACGTGCTGGGAGTTGATTACCTCGAGCTGATGAGGCTCACCGGTTACGTCGTTCCCGAGCCGCAGGGGCAACGGTTTGGGAGTGCTGGCGCACGCCCTGAGTTCACAGGACCTGACCGAGGACGAGGCCACGCGCGCTCGCCACCTACCTTCAAGCTCTACCGGATCCGGCCGGATCACGTGACGGTGCGGCCATGTCGGGCGATCTGGAGGCGGCGGAGGAGATCCGGAAGACGGGTCGACCGACTGCTGCGCCATGCCGGCGCCTACGGCCGCTATCCGACAGCCCGTTGACGACATCGTCCGCCGCCGCCGACACTGATCGAAGCGGACAACTACGTGCTCGATGAGTCGCTGATTTCAAAGGGCCCCGGCCTGGATGCGGGCTCTGCTGCACGGCGCCCGGTCGAAACTGCAGGGCCTGGTCGACCGTCGAGCAGCGTGTCGTCCACATCTCGCCGAACATCGACAACGAAGGAAAGCGCCGGTTCGTTCTGCTCCACGAGACGACCCACGACATCCTCCCGCACCAGCCGCGACCTGCTCTACGCCAACAACCAAGAGACGCTTGTCACCGCGGGACGCAGCGGCTGTTCGAGCGCGAGGCGAACCTGGGAGCGGCCGAGTTGCTGTTCCAGCGGGATCACTTCGCTACCGACGCCGCGGACCTGCAGATCTCTGTTGACGCCGTCTGGCATCTCGCTGAGATGTACGGGTCGTCGTTTCACGCCGCGCTGCGCCGTTACACCGAGACCCACCGCGACCCAGTTGCTGCGATCGTGTTCGAGCCGCAGCCACGACGCTGCGACCCGCCAACCTGGGCTCGTGAGGAGATGGTTGCGACCCCCGCCTGGACCCAACGGTTCGGCCCGCCGCGGTGGCCTTGGAGTCATGAACGTCATGAACCAGCCACTCGTCGCGGCTTTCAACCACCTCCTCGACCGCATCGACCTCGTCGATCTCGCCGGTAATTCCGTGACGGTCCGGATTGACGTCCAACACACCCCGTACAAGAACTTCCTGCTGCTCTCAGCCCCGAAGCGCCGCATCGTCCGGCCCCGCCGGGTCCACGTGGTCGGCGCCACCGCCAGCTGAACGACCTTCCGCGGACAGACGCAACCTCTAGGGTGTCCGGCGACTTTCTGAACCGACGTACGGGATCACGCAAAGATCACGCGGTGCTAGCCAAATGGCAGAACGGGCCACCACGTCCCGACACGAGTGACTACCGAAAACGCCTCTGACCTGCCCAGACGCTTCTGGGCGGCGGCCGGTTGCCGAGGACCTTGAGCACCTTCGCGGTACAGCGGACGATCACCACCAGAGCATGGCGCAGGTGCACGGCCGCGGACCTGTGTGGGAACACACGGGGAACACCACGTCGCGGCGGCGTCGTCACAGCGCGGTACCGACTGACACACCCCCCACCTCGCTATGCGGCTGACCTGCACAAACGCAGCAGAACGTCACCCGCCGTCATCCTCCGGCACGTCCTGCAGGCGGCTTTTAATCCGCGGGTTCAGGGTTCGAGCCCCTGGCGGCCCACCGCGTTCTCGCAGGTAAGAGGCGGCGACGGCGACACTCCCGACCCCGACGCGGACCCCGACCGCTACCTGTCCATCCCGAACGAGGGCTCACGCGAGATGGCGGGACATGCGGACTTCGCCCTCGACGTCGAGGACGAGGCAGTGCGCGGACAACGCGAGCAGCTGCTCGACGCCATCGACGGTCGCGGCGCGTTCTCCCGGTTCAAGCGGGCGCCCGACCGCCACGACGACCTGCGCGCAGGCTGGCACTCCTACTCCCGAGGAATGCCGCGCCGGCCGTGCTCGGGACTGGCTGGCAGGACAGGGTTTCGCCGTCCTGCCACCGTGCCGGTCGTGCGGGCGCCCCGCGCCGTGGCATGCCGTCGGCACGGCAGCCACCACCGGCATAACCCCCGGCAGGCGACGCGATCACCGGCATAACCCGATCATGTAACGACGCAAATGCGCACGTCAGTTGTGCCGTGCCACACGCGCGTAACCGGCGTATCCCTCTCCCTGAGCCGCCGGAAGTCTCACCGGACGGCGCTAACGCCGGGAGCGATTTCTGCCGAAACCTGAATCGTGATTCGGCGATCGATGCTTGTCTCGCTGGCTATCGCTTTGTGCCTGCCGCTCGGCGTTGCCGTCTACATGCTTTGGGCGCACGTCAGCCATCAGCGGGAGGTCAGGGCTTACGCGCATGCCGAGTCAGTCCTCGCAGGACTCACAATGGCCCCGGCGTTTGGTCAACTCCGCAGTTCGGGCGCGAACTGCAGCCAGGCTGCCGACCGGCGCTGCTTCGTAAGTGATCAATCACCGAGCCACCTTGTGGGCCCATTGACCAATCTGCTAGGCCCCGCGGCACACGTCATGGCGGGCGCGGACTGCAGGGACTGGGACCCTCGGCCGCCAGCTGACCTGACGGCTGCGATCACCCGAATGCCCTGCACCATCATTGGTTCGGTCGGCGGGCATGAGGCGGTCGGCATTCTTTGGCTGCATCACTACCCGCTCGGGGCTCGGACGGCACCGCGAACGCGCTGACCATCACCGATGGGCGGTTTGTGAACTACTACGGGGGGAGCGACATCACCCTGGAGCTCGTACACCCGCCGTCGAGCTAAATTTAATTTCTGACGGTTCCGGTGCAGATGATGCGTGCTCGGCACCGTGCCGATGAAGTGCCGATCTCGGGCACCCGCTCGCCGACTCGGACGACCTGTATATGAATCCGTCCCAACGAATACATCATCGGCGTCGGTAGATGTCCGACCTGTGGCCCACGCTCTCGACCAGTACCCGTCGCTGCTCGTCTTCGATTCGGTAGATGATGCGGTAGCTGCCGCGGCGCGCCGAATGCCGGCCGGCCAGCTCGAGATGAAGGGACCGTCCCTACGCGATGCGGGTTGTCGGCGAGAGCGCCGCAGACGAACTCCGCCACCGCCGTGACAACCTTTTCGGGCTGTCGCTGCAGATCGCTCTGTGCTGTCGGTGACCACGTCACCTCGAAGGGCTGATCGGTCACCGGCGGCGAACGCGGTCGAGCAACTGCTCTTTGGTGAGCACCTCGTCCTGGCCGGCGGCGATCTCGGCTTCGGCCCTCTTGATCCGCCGCATCAGTGCGGGATCGCTCAGGATGTCGAGGGTCTCCTCCAAGCCTTCGAGATCCTCGATGCTCATAACGACCGCCGCCGGGCGACCATGCTTCGTGATGACGACCCCGCCGTGCTCGCGCTCCAGGCGGTCGACCACCTCGGACAGCCGGTACTTCGTCCGCGAGCGACTTGTTTTCGGCGGCTGAGGTCATAGCCAGAAGTATAGCCAGATCGTCAGGAAGCGCAATGTCCAGACGCAGGTGTTCTGCGCAGCTTGTCGGCCAGCGTCCGAAAGTATTGCGGCGCTGCTGGACGCCGGTGCACCCCGACCGCCGGTCGGACGCAGCTGGGCGGCACGTCGTCGTCATGCGCGGACGGAAACGCCGGGGAGGTCAGCGAAGCCTGTGCTGTCGGCCGAGACGACGAGCCGGTCGCGCGCCGCGGCTGTGGCGGCGATGATCAGGTCATGGGCGCACGCGGCCGGCCGGTATGTCGGACGTGCGCAAGCAGATTCGCGTGCACGCGCGCGACCTGAACGTCGTAATCCTCGATCGGAACGGTGTCCAAGACGCTGCGCACGAATGCGGCACGCGTAGGCCGTCTTGCGTCGTCCGCGAGTTCGATCCCCACGAGCAGCTCCGCTGCGGTTACGGCGGCCATGGCTACGTCGTCTTGATCGGCGATGAGCCGGTTCAGCTGACGGCCGCGTCTTTCGGCGTCGATGAAGATCGTCGTGTCGAGGATCAGGCGGGCCACTGCCGGTCCTGTGTCGTCAGTAGCCCGCGGACTTCGCTGAGGTCGGCAACCCACTCCTCGTCCGGCCGAAAGTGACCGAGCAGTGCCTTGACTGCCGCGCCGGAGGTTCCGGCAGCAGGTTCAATGCGAGCGATCACCCGGCCGCCGCGGGTAACGAAGAACGTCTCGCCGTCCTTCTCGACTGCCGTGAGCAAGGCCGAGAACCCTCTGGCCGCCTCCGTGGCCGTGATCTCCTTCACGGCGTCAGATTATCTGATTCGTCTACGGCGGGCAATCATGAAGAATCGCGCAGCAGAACGCTGGCTTGTAGAACCACGCCTGCTCAGCCGGAAGATCGCCGGCCGCCCGACGCGTTGCCCGCAGCAGCAGTGCCGGCGCCGAGCAGACCGTCACGGTTTCTTCATGCCCGTGCACGAATCCTGACAACTTTGCCGGGCAGCCTGGTCCCACCGGCGATCGAGAGGAGCCCCCGCATGCGCCGCCTTTTCACCGACGAGCTTCGCCGCCAGTGGAACGACGCGCACGTCCGGCTGCGTCATGCCGAGTCCGCCCAGGACGAGGGCTTCGCCGACGCAATGCGCGCTCGGCTCGAGGAGCTGAGCCACATCGCGCGCAGGAGCGGCGTCGCCCTGTGACCCCTCCGCCCGCGGACACCGACGACGTCACGCTCGTCTTCCTCCCCCCACCCTGCTGCGCCGTCGTCGGCGGCAACCCCCCGCCGTCGTACGACGGCGCGGCAGCGCAGGTTCGAGCGTCGGCTCGCCGAGCGCCGACGCCGGGGCTGACTGCTCGGCCACCACTGCTCAGCACGTTCGGCGGCGACCTGGCCGCAGGGAGCTATACCGGCCAGCGCCCGTCCCACATGCCGTCGGTGGACAGATGCCAGCCCGTGTCGGCGTCCTCGCGGGCGAGGAGCTCCTGCTCGTCCCGCCACTCCTCCCGCTGCGCACGCCAGCAGTCCGTGCAGTGCCAGCCGAAGCGGCGCAGGATCCGGTCGGTGGCGCGCCAGGGAGCCTGGCGGGTGCAGTGCCTGACGGTCGTCACGGCCATGACCTGAGCATGCGCGGCCAGGGTGACGACGACCCCGATCGTTGCGTGACGGTCCGATGAACTCCGGGCGACGGCTCCGGCTCGATCCGCTTCGGGCGCCCGGAATGACCGGACCTCCGTAGATTTCGTGGTTTTCGCCCCCTACTCTGGGTAATAACTCGTGCGGTGACAGTCACCGAAACTGTCGTACGCCGATACGGATCCCGAACGTGAAATGGGGCGGACAAATGCCAGCACGAACCGAACGACGAACGATCCGGCGGGCCGCCACCGTCCTCGCCCTGACTCCCCTCCTCGGGTTTCCCGCCACGCTCGCTTTCGCCGGCGCGGCCGACACGACGGCCGCACGACGGCCGACACGACGGCCGGCACGACAACGGTGACGACCCCGGCGCCCGACGGCGATGCGAGCGGCGTCGCGGCCGAGGTCGGCGGCATCGTCGCCGTGGGCAAGTCCGCCGCGCACGCCGGCGGCGACGGCGGCAGCGCCAGCGCGGATGCCGTGGACCTGCTCGGCCAGCGGGTCTCCGGCGGTGACCAGAAGGGGAGTGGATCGAGCGAGGGCAACGTCGTCGGCACCGGCGAGACCCCCCTCGGCAGTGCCGAGGTCGCCCCGTGGAAGGCCGAGGTCACCGACAAGGACGGTGGCTGGCAGTCGAAGGCCGAGGCCGCGCTCGCGCACGCCGACATCGCGGGGGCCGCCGAGCTCTGGGTGCTGCACTCGCAGTCCAGCGCCACTTGGACCTCGCCCGCCTCTACCGGCGACTCGGAGAGCGACGGCGCGGAGGTCAGCGCGCTCGACATGCTCGACGTTAAGGTGCTCCACAGCGAGGCCCACAGCAGTGGCAAGAGCAGCTCGGCCCTCCTGGTCGTCAACGGCACCGGCATCGCCACGAGCGACGACGCCAACGGCTCCTGCGAGATCGACGCCTCCCCGCTGCTCGACCTGCTCTGCCTGACCGCCACCGGTGGCACCGACACCGCCACCGACGTCACCACCGCCGGCGCGGACGTCGCCACGGCCGACATCGGCGACGGCGCGCTCGGGGGTACCGTCGTCGGCACCTCGACGCAGGGCGGCACCGCCGCCACCCCCGCGACGCGGACTCCGCGGACGGCCCACCGCAGCAACCCGCCGCGCGGTGCGCTGCCGCACACCACGGGCCCCGCGCCGGGTGCCGGGCTGCCGTTCACCGGCGCGGACGCCGGCCGGATGGCCGCGACCGCGGTGGCGCTGGCTGTGCTGGGAGCCGCGATGACGGCGTTCGGCCGCCGCCGCCGGATGCTGGCCCCCCTCGGCTGAACAACGGCGATCATCGGTGTCAACGCGGCGGGCGCCGGAGGCGTTGAGGGGTTGACAGCTCCACTTCGCTGAAAGGCGCCCGCCGTGAGGCCGACTTCCTCGGCGGCGGATTCGGCGCCGACCGCCTCCGCGGCGGCTCGGGCACCGACGGGCTGAGCGGGGGCAACGGCCGCGACGAGCTGCGTGGCGGCGGGGACGACGACCTCCTGCGTGGCGACAAGGGCAACGACGACATCGGCGGCGGCGCCGGCAGCGACACGGTGGGGATCAACCGGTACGACGGGGAGGGCGTCCGGGTGGACTGGCGACGCCGCGGACAACACGCTCTGGAGCGCCGAGGGCTCCGACATCGAGTCGGGCCGGGGCGGCGACGACACGTTCCTCGCGGGCGGTGGCGATGACCAGGTCAAGGGTGGCGCCGGCGCGGACACCTTCAGCTTCGACCGCGTCTACGTGCCGGGTGGCGCCTTCGTCGACCTGCGGGCGGGGGTGGCCCGCGGCGCCGGCGACGACGCCCTCACCTCGATCGAGAACCTGACCGGGTCATCCCAGGACGACGTCTTCGTCGGGACCGACGGTCCGAACGTCCTCCGCGGGGGCTTCGGGTCCGACATGCTCACCGGCGCCGGTGGCGACGACGACGTCCGTGGTGGCCTCGGCGACGACCGGCTCGGTGGTGGCCCCGGCGACGACCGGCTCGACGGCGGCGACCCCCAGATCTCCGACACGATCCCGCCGGGCGACGACTTCGCCGCCTTCGACGACGCGGCCGCCGGCGTGACCGTCGACCTGACCACCGGCATCGCGACCGGCGACGGCACCGACGCGCTCGTCCGGATCGCGAACGTCAACGGCTCCCTGCACGACGACCGGATCACCGGCGACGCGGCCGCCAACACCCTCGGCGGTGGCCCGGGCAACGACGTCGTCAACGGCGCCGGTGGTGACGACGTGGTCCGCGGTGGCATGGGCGACGACGTCATCGACGGTGGCGACGGTGTCGACGAGACCAGCTTCCGGAGCGCAACGGTCGGCGTGACCGTCGACCTCGCCGCGGGCACCGCCTCGGGCGAGGGCGCCGACACGGTGACCGGGGTGGAGAACGTCCGCGGGTCGATCTTCGCCGACCACCTGACCGGTGACGACGCCGCCAATCACCTCAGCGGCGGCTACGGCGACGACGTGCTCGCCGGTGGCGGCGGCGACGACCGGCTGACCGACGTCCGCGGCGCCGACACCATCTCCGGCGGTGGCGGCGACGACGACATCTGGTCCGGTCCGGGGGCCGACACGGTCGCCGGGGACGCCGGCGACGACCGGTTCGGCGACGGGGCTGGTGACGACGCCTACGACGGCGGGTCCGGTAGCGACACCGTCGACCTGCGCCGGGCCCCGCAGTCGGTCACCGTCGACCTGACGGCCGGCACGGTCACCGGCGCGGACCGCGACACCCTCACCGCGGTGGAGAACGTCGTCGGCTCGGCCTACCCCGACGACATCACCGGCTCCGGCGCCGACAACACCCTGAGCGGCCGCAGCGGCCGCGACCGGATCATCGGCGGCGCCGGCGACGACCGCCTGGCCGGGGGCCCGCAGTCCGACGTCCTGGACGGCGGCGACGGCACCGACACCGTGACCTACGCCGGCGCGACCCGCCGGGTGGTTGTCGACCTCCGGTCCGGGTTCGCCCGGTTCGACGGTGGCGACCGGCTTGTCGGGATCGAGCACATCGTCGGCTCGCCGTACGGCGACCAGCTCCGCGGCGACGACGGGCCCAACGTGATCCTCGGCGGCGCCGGGGACGACACCCTCCAGGGCAACGGCGGCGACGACTCGCTCGACGGCCAGGACGGCGTCGACCTGCTCGACGGCGGGGACGGGAGCGACAGCTGCCTCGGGGAGCACGTCTACCAGTGCGAATGACGCACCGAACACGGTTCTTGTCGGGAGCGACGCGGACCGATACCTTCACCGCGACCGTTTCGTGACCTGCCGGCCGCCAGGGGCCGGGCGGCGAGACGGACCGCCGAGTCCAACTGGAGCCGGGGACCCAATTCCCCTGGGGTGAATCGGCACCGTGCCCGTCCGGGCGGTGCCGTAGGGCGAAGTCTCTTCCGCGCCCGAACCCGACAGCTAACCCGGTAGGCGGATGACGGAAGAACGGAGACCGGCCGCGCCCATGGCGTCCGCCCCTCAGCCGACCCGCACCCACCTGTCCCCGCGCCGACTCGCCGCGGTCACCCTTGCGCTCGCCATGACCCTCGCCGGGGCAACGCTCGGGCTCGCGCCGTCCCCCGCCCGCGCCGACTCCATCAAGGAGCGCATCGCGGCCGCCAATGCGCGGCTCGACGCCCTCGACGCCAAGGCCGAGGCGGCGACCGAGCGCTACAACGCCGCCCGGATCAAGCTCGCCGCCGACCAGCAGAAGGCGACCGCCGCGAGGCACCAGCTGGCGGCCGCCCAGAAGCGGCTCGCCGGGCTGCAGCGCTCGGTGTCGGCCTTCGCGGTCGCGGCCTACCAGGGGCAGACCGCCGAGTCCGCGCTCAGCGTCACGGCTGACTCGCCGCAGGCCTACCTCGACAAGCTGACGACCCTGCAGGCGGTCGCCAACAGCCAGAGCCAGGCCCTCGCCGACCTCGCCGGGGCGCAGCACGCCGAGGCCCAGGCGCGTGCCACCGCGGACGCCGCCCTGAGCGCCCAGCGCGAGTCGACGAAGCAGATGGAGGCCGACCGCCAGACGGTCCTGCAGGCCGCCCACGAGCAGCAGCAGATCCTCCAGCAGCTGAAGGAGCGCCAGCAGGAGATCATCGCGGCCGCCCGTGCCCGCGCGGCGCGGATCGCCGCGCAGCGCGCCGCCGCCGCGCTCGCCGCCCGGCAGGCGGCCGCCGCGGCCGCAGCCCGCGCGCTCGCGGCACAGTCGGCCGGCCCGCCGCCCGTCGTCCACGGCTCCGGCGGCGCGAAGACGGCCGTCGAGTGGGCCTACAAGGAGCTCGGCAAGCCCTACCAGTGGGGCGCGGCGGGTCCCGACTCCTTCGACTGCTCCGGGCTCACGCAGTACGTGTGGGCCAAGGCGGGGGTCTACCTCAGCCACTACACCGGCTCGCAGTGGAACGAGGGTCAGCACGTCGACCGCAGCCAGCTGCAGCCCGGCGACCTGGTGTTCTTCGGCAGCGACCTGCACCACGTCGGCATCTACATCGGCAACAGCAAGATGATCGAGGCGCCCTACACCGGGGCCAACGTGCGGATCAACTACGCGTTCCGCAGCGACTACGCCGGGGCGGTCCGTCCCGGCACCTGACCGCGGTCACCGGCACCGCTGACGGCGCCGTCGTAGCGGGAGAGCACGACGGCGGCGACGGCGGGATGGTCGCCGAGCGGTTCGGACACGACGGCCGCGCCGGTGCGCAGCAACGCGTCGTGGAACGCGCCCGGGGCGACCAGGTAGGACGCGACCACCCGGGGCGCCAGATCGGCGACCCGCGGCTGCCCTCCGGAGATGTACGCCGGCGTGACATCGGTGCCGGTCCGCGCGGACAGGTGCCCGGCGGCGGTCCGGACGTCGGCGAGCGACCGCTCGTCCGCCGACCCCGCCGCCCCCAGCGTCACCGGCGCCCGGCCGTCCCAGCCGGCGGCGGTCAGCCGGTCGGCCAGCGCCCCGGCGAGCTTCGGATCGGGGCCGACCGGGGCGGTTACGCGTGTGCCCGGCGCCTGCGCCGGAAGGTCCTCGTGGACGTGGTAGCCGCCGGAGAGCAGCAACGGAACGACGACCGCCCCCTCGGCGACGACGTCGGCCAGGTGGGGCGGCCCGTGCTCGAGGTAGCCGACGCGCACGTCGAGCGTCGGCCGCAACGACCGCACCCGCACCGCGACCGCCTCGACGGTCGCCGCGAACCGCTCGTCGGCACTTCCGTGCGCCGCGATGACCAGCGGCGCGGCGCTCACGCGTGGATCCCGCACTCCACCTTGCCGGTGCCGGTCCACCGCCCGGACCGGCCCTCGCCGCGGCGGGTGCAGGGCGCGCAGCCGATCGAGCCGTAGCCCTCCTGCAGGAGCGGGTTGGACAGCAGCCCGTTGTCGACGACGTACCGGTCGACGTCGTCCTGGGTCCACTGCGCCAGCGGGTTGACCTTGACCAGCCCGTTGGTGGCGTCCCACTCGACGAGACCGATGCCCCGGCGGGCGTCGGTCTCGGCCCGGCGGATGCCCGACGCCCACGCGACGTACGGCGCCAGCGCCTGCCGCAGTGGCGCCACCTTGCGCATCTTGCAGCAGAGGTCGGGTTCGCGCGCCCACAGGTTCGTGCCGAAGGTGGCGTCCTGCTCCGCCACGGACAGCTCCGGCCGCACGCGCAGCAGGGTGATCGGCAGCGCGCTCTCGACCGCGTCCGCGGTGCCGAGCGTCTCGGCGAAGTGGTAGCCGGTGTCGAGGAAGATCACCTTCGCGCCGGGGCGGATCTGGGCGGCCATGTGCGGCAGGACGCACTCGGCCATCGACGTCGCGACGGCGAACCCGTCGCCGAAGCGTTCGAACGCCCACCGCAGCACCTCCTGCGGCGGCGCCCCTTCGAGTGCGGCGCCGGCGTGCTGCGCGAGGTGGTACATCCCGTCCGAGGCGTCGTACAGGTCGTGCAGCGAAGTGCTGTCGTCATGCAGGTACGACAGCTCGAGCGCGGATGTCACGGGTGTCCTCGCAGAAAGAAAGAGAAGGTCGGTGCCGGCGGAGAGGATCAGTGGCAGCGACACACCGCGCTCTGGACGCGCTGCAGGTCTACATGCAGCCGCGCAACCAGGAGCACGGTCGAGGACATGGGCGTAGTGTGACACACTCGTTGCGTGAGCAACAGAGCGACCGCCCGGGCTCGGCACGCCCGTCGTGCCACCGCGCTGGTGTGGCGCCGACACGTGGACCTCGGGCGCGTCTCGAGCGCGATCTGTCTGCTGGGCTGAGACTCCCGGTCCCGCTGTCGTCTCACGAAGGGTCTGTCCCTCCTCATGGTTCCGCCACGTCCGTCACGGCGTACCACCGGCCAAGGCCAGTGGGCGCTGGGCCATCTCGAGCCGCTGAACCCCAGCGAGCGGCTGAAGAAGGACGACGACGGCCTCAATGTCCGGCACCGGATCGAGGAGATCTACTCCCGATACGGCTTCGCCTCGATCGACCCATCCGACCTCCGCGGCAGGTTCCGGTGGTGGGGCCTCTACACCCAGCGCCGCCCCGGCATCGACGGGGGCAAGACCGCCCTTCTCGAGCCGGAGGAACTCGACGACGAGTTCTTCATGCTGCGGGTGCGCATCCCCGGTGGGCGGCTGACCAACGAGCAGCTGCGTGTCGTCGCGGGGATCGCCACCGAGTTCGGCCGTGACCTCGCCGACGTCACCGACCGCCAGAACGTCCAGCTGCACTGGATCCGCATCGAGGACGTGCCCGAGATCTGGCGCCGGCTCGAGAGCGTCGGGCTGTCGACCACCGAGGCCTGCGGCGACACCCCCCGCAACATGCTCGGCTGCCCGCTCGCCGGCGTCGACGCCGACGAGGTGCTGGACGGCGACGCCGCGCTGCGGCGGACCAACGCGCTGGCCGAGGGCAACGCCGAGTTCTCGAACCTGCCGCGCAAGTACAAGACCGCCATCAGCGGCTGCCCGGTGCACTGCGTCGGTCACGAGATCAACGACGTGTCGTTCGTCGGTGTCCGGCACCCCGACGGGCGGGTCGGGTTCGACGTCTGGGTGGGCGGCGGGCTGTCGACCAACCCGATGTTCGCCAAGCGGCTCGGCGTCTTCGTCGGCGAGGACGACGTCCCCGACGTATGGGCCGGGATCACCAAGGTCTTCCGCGACTACGGCTACCGCAAGTCGCGCAACCGCGCCCGGCTGAAGTTCCTCGTCGCCGACTGGGGTGCGGAGAAGTTCCGCGCGGTGCTCGAGACCGAGTACCTGGGCCGTGCGCTGGAGGACGGGCCGGAGCCGCCGCCGGCTGCCGGTCCGCGCGACCACGTCGGCGTACGACGGCAGAAGGACGGCCGCAACTACGTCGGCTTCGCGCTCCGCTCCGGCCGCACCAGCGGCACCCAGCTCGCCGAGATCGCCGACCTCGCCGCCGGCCACGGCAGCGGTGAGATCGCCTTCACCGTCGAGCAGAAGATCGTCATCCGGGACGTGCCGGACGCCTCGACCGAGGCCCTGGTCGCGCAGCTCGAGGCGAGGGACCTCCAGGTGCGCCCGACGGTCTTCCGGCGCGGGACGATGGCCTGCACCGGCATCGAGTTCTGCAAGCTCGCGATCGTGGAGACGAAGGTCCGGTCGACCGAGCTCTACGAGGAGCTCGAGCGCCGGCTTCCCGGCTTCGACACCCCGGTGACCATCAACGTCAACGGCTGCCCCAACTCCTGCGCTCGGTTCCAGACCGCCGACATTGGGCTCAAGGGCTCCATCGTCGACGACAGCGAGGGTTTCCAGGTGCACCTCGGCGGCTCCATCGGCGCCGACCCCGCCTTCGGTCGCAAGTTGCGGGGGCTCAAGGTGACCTCGGCCGGGTTGCCGGACTACCTCGAGCGGCTGCTGCGCAACTACCTGTCCGACCGCGCCGAAGGGGAGTCGTTCGCCGCCTGGGTGCGCCGGGCCGAGGACTCGCTGCTCGCCGTCCAGGCCGACGTACCGGTCGGTGCGGGGAGCGTCTGAACCGGTGTCGACGGCACGTGCGGTCCCGTTCTACTGCCCGTACTGCGGCGACGAGGACCTGCGCCCGCTGGGCGAGACCCACGGCAGCTGGTGGTGCCAGTCGTGCCGGCGGGCGTGGTCGCTGCGGATGATCGGCACCGGGACCCCCGACGAGCTCAGCGGTGCCGCCCGGACCGACGACTGACGGTTACACCGGGTCAGGTGGTTGTCACGGTGCGGTGACGCCGATGCGGGGAACGTTGCGGAGGTGAGCGAGTTCAGCCGCGACTTCGACCGTCGCCGCCGCCGGGCGGCGTTCCTGCAGGAACGCGCGGAGGCGCAGGCTCTGCGGGACCGGGTGACACCGCGCCGGGCGCGCCGCGCTCGCGCCCACCAGCTGCACCGGATGCTGACCTACCGGCACTGCTGAGGTCGCCGGCCGACACCGGATTGACCGGTGCCGCGCCGGGCAGGGTTGCGGCGTGCCGATCACCCACGACGCCGTTGTCGTCGGCGGTGGCCCGGCCGGGCTCGCGGCGGCGACATGGCTCGCGCGGTACCGGCGCAGTGTGGTGGTCGTCGACTCGGGCGACTATCGCGCCGCCCCCGTCGTCCGGTCGCACGGGTACCTGGCCCGCGACCCGCAGGACCCGATGGAGTTCCTCCAGACCGCACGCGACCAGATGCGCGGCTATCGGACGGTGTCCGTCCACGACGGGTGGGTCGAGACCGCGCGCCGCGTCGGCGGCAAGATAGAGCTCTCGTGCGCGGATGGGACCGCGTTGCGCGCCCTGCGTCTGGTCCTGGCCACCGGGGTGAGCGATGCCTGCCCGGACATCGAGGGCTTCGCCGAGCACTACGGTGCGTCGGCGTTCCACTGCCCCGCGTGCGACGGGTACGACGCCGAGGGGCGGGCCGTTGTCGCCTACGGCTGGGATGAGCGGCTCGTCGGCTTCGCCACCTCGCTGCTCAACTGGGCGAGCTCGGTCAGCGTTCTGACCGGGGGGCGGCGGTTCGAAGGTGACCAGCCCTACCGGGACGTGCTCGCCCGGCACGGCGTCGTCGTGGACGAGACCCCGGCGGTGCGGATGGTGGGGGGCCGCGGGGACCTGCAGGGGGTGGAGCTGGCGGACGGCCGGTGCGTACCCGCCTCCCTGCTCTTCTTCTCCGTCGCCCACCGTCCGCGGACGGTGCTGGCCGAGCAGCTCGGCTGCGCGGTCGACCGTGAGGGCTACGTGCGGGTCGACGGCGAAGGCATGACGACGGCTGCGGGCGTATATGCGGCCGGCGACGTCGTTCCGGGTCTGCAGCTGGTGCAGGTCGCGGCGGCGCAGGGAGCCGTGGCGGGCGTCGCGGCGGCCCGGTCGCTGCAGGGTGAACCGGGCTCACCCCTGTCGCCGCCGCCCGCTCCCGACACGGTTGGCGAGGCCGAGCGCGGCCGGCCGGCCGCCCGGTGACGGAATGCCTGCCGGTGCGCGGATGGACCGCGGGACTGTCGCAGTCGCGGCGGATCTGCCACGATCGCCGACGACCGGGAGGATCCGCATGGGCCGCGACACGGACGAAAGCCTGGCTGCCGTCGTCTACCGCGAGGACGGCGTCTGGCAGTCCGGCATGCTCCCCGAGCGGGTGAGCGACGACCTCGACGGCCTGATCGCGGTGCTTCGGCAGCAGCCCGGTGACGATGGGGCGATCGGGCTGGTCAATGTCGCGGACGAGTTCTTCGTCGCCGTCCGGGTCCGGGGCGACGACGTGCGCCTCCTGCTGTCCGACGTCACCGCAGCCGTCGCCTGGGACCTCGCCCGGCAGGTGGTCGGCCGGCTCGGCATCGACGTGCCGGGCGAGGGCGACCTCGACGACGTGTGGCCCGCCGGCGACCTGTCGATCTTCGCCGACCTCGGGCTCGCCGAGATGGAGCTCGGGGCTGTCCTGGCCGACCTGGAAGCCTATGCAGACGAGATGCTGGTGACGATCGCCGGTCGGCTCGGCTTCGCAGAGGTTTACGACCGCGCTGTCGAGGCAGCGGCTACCTGAGGTTCCCCAGAGAGGACTGACGTGCCCTATTTCGCCGCCGGGTTCGCCCGCCGACCCTCGGGCTGGGTCGGGGACGAGATCGATCTGAAGGACGTGGAGGATCTCGACGGCGTCGTCGAGGAGCTCCGGATGGTCGACGACGAGGCCGACCTTCACCTCCTCTTCGTCGAGGAGGACGACGAGTGGTTCGCGGTGGTGCGCCTCGACGAGGAGGACGATCCCAAGGTCTTCCTCTCCGACAGCCGGGCGATGGAGACCAGCCAGCTGGGCTCGATCCTCGGCGAGGCGGCCGCGGTCGCCGATCCGGTCGACGACGACATCGACGACGAGGGCGACGAGGACGACGACGACGACGAGGAGGAGGAGGAGGAGGAGCGGTCCGGGTGGCCGGGGAACCGGTCGGCGAGGTCGACATCCTCGCCGACCTGGGCACCTCCGCGACCCGGCTGGTCGAGCTGTGCGCCGAGGAGGGGCAGCTCCCGGCCGACATCGTCAGTGCGCTGTGCGAGAGCGTCGGGTGCCTCGAGGTGCTCGACTCCCTCCGCTTGGCGTGAACCCGACCGCGGAGGAGCCGGGCTTCGAGGCCGCGATGCGGCTGGCGCTGGCGGAGGCCGTGGCCGCCGGCGAGGCGGGGGATGTGCCGATCGGGGCCGTCGTCGTCGACGCCGAGGGGAGGTTGCTGGCTGCCGCCCACAACCGCCGCGAGACCGACGCCGATCCCACCGCCCACGCCGAGGTGCTGGCCATCCGGCAGGCCGCGGCGAGCCTGGGCAGCTGGCGGCTGACCGGCTCGACGGTGGTCAGCACCCTGGAGCCGTGCACCATGTGCGCCGGCGCGATCGTGCTTGCCCGGGTGGCGCGGGTGGTCTACGGCGCCGCCGACCCGAAGGCGGGCGCGGTCGGGTCGCTGTGGGACGTCGTCCGTGACCGGCGGCTCAACCATCGCCCGGAGGTGGTCGCCGGCGTACTGGAGGAGGAGTGCGGAGAGCTCCTGCAGCACTGGTTCGCGGGCAAGCGGGACCGTCCGCCGCTCCGCTAGGCTGGCGCGCGGTGGAGTGTCCGAGCGGCCGAAGGAGCACGCCTCGAAAGCGTGTGAGGGGGCAACTCCTCCGTGGGTTCAAATCCCACCTCCACCGCCAAGGTCACGAACGTGGCCCCCGTCAGATGGGCAGATCTTCACCGCCGTGACCACCCGGACGGCGTGTTGCGCCGAATAGTGGTTCCAGCGGCGAAGATCAGCGTGCGGAAGGCGCTTTGCGGCCGCGGAGCTTGAACCGCGGCGTGCGCGTTGACGTGGTGACGGTCGTGACCGTGCGCGACAGGGCGCGATGGCCGCCGTCCATCGACACCTGCCGGGGCGGCCGCGGGCGCATGGACGAGGGGCGGCGATGAGGGCGACTGCATCCGCGTTCTGGCTGCGCGAGCCGGGCGTTGGCGAGATCCGCCCCGTGCGACTTCCGCCCCCCGGCCCGGACGAGGTCGTGGTGCGCACACTGCGGTCGGCGGTCAGCCGCGGCACCGAGACGCTGGTCTTCCACGGTCGGGTGCCGCCCGAGTCAAAGGGCCGCGATGCGGGCGCCGTTCCAGGACGGCGAGTTCCCGGCACCGGTGAAGTACGGCTACCTCAACGTCGGTGTCGTCGAGCACGGCCCCGCCGATCTGGATGGTCGGGTCGTCTTCTGCCTCTACCCGCATCAGACCCGCTACGTCGTCCCGGCGAGCGCCGTCCTCCCCGTGCCGGAAGGCGTTCCCGTCGAGCGCGCGGTGCTCGCCGGGACCGTCGAGACGGCGGTGAACGCGTTGTGGGACGCGGCGCCGTTGGTGGGGGACCGGGTGGTTGTGATGGGAGCCGGCATGGTCGGCTGCTGCGTCGCTCGGCTGCTCGCGCAGATCCCCGGCGTCGAGCTGACCTTGGTTGACATCGACGCGGACCGGGCGAAGATCGCGGCCGCGCTGGGCGTGCAGTACGCGCTGCCCGACGACGCTCCCGAGGGCCGTGACCTGGTCGTCCACACGACCGCCTCGGCGGAGGGACTGCAGCGGTCGCTGGACCTGCTGGTCCCCGACGGCACCGTGGTTGACCTGAGCTGGTACGGCGACCAGCGGGTCGACGTGGCGCTGGGTGGCGCCTTCCACTCCCGGCGGTTGAACATCCGGGCGAGCCAGGTCGGGCAGTGGCGGCCGCGCGTCGCAGCAGCCGGACGACACTCGACCGGCTCGCCCTTGCTCTCGAGTTGCTGCGCGACCCGGCGTACGACGCGTTGTTGACGGGTAGCTCGCCCTTCCTCCAGCTGCCCTCGGTCATGGCCGACCTGGCCGCGGGAGGCTGCCCGGCGTGTGCCACAGCATCGAATACGACGGGGAGTGAGGCCAGTGTTCGCGTGACCGTGCGCGACCACATGATGATCGCGCACAGCTTGCACGGCGAGGTGTTCGGACCGGCACAGCGGCTGCACGGTGCCACCTATGTCGTCGACGCCAAGTTCCGCCGGCCGTCGCTCGACGAGGACAACCTGGTCGTCGACATCGGCCGCGCCGGCGAAGAACTGCACGCGGTCCTCGCCGGGCTGACCTATCGCAACCTCGACGACGTACCTGGTCTCGGCCGGAAACACGACCACGGAGGCACTTGCCCAGGTGATCGCCGACCGGCTCGCCGATCGCATCGACGCCGGGCGACCTGGGCGCCACGGCACGCGGGCTCACTGGCCTCGCCGTGACTCTGCACGAGTCCCACGTTGCCTGGGCGAGCTACGAACGGCCGCTGTGAGGACCCTGCACGTCGTGCGTCCCCGAGGGCATCGATGACCCGACCCGACCCAGCGGCGGCAACATCTACGACCGGCAGGTCTGCCAGCAGCTCAGGTCCGTCGGCTGGCAGGTCCACGAACATCCCGTGGGCGGCTCCTGGCCGGGTCCGAGCAAGCAGGACGAGTGCGCGCTGGCCCGCTCACTCGCGCCGATCCCGGACGACGCCGTCGTGCTCGTCGACGGGCTGATCGCCTCGGCCGCGCCGTCCGTGCTCGTTCCGGTGGCGCAGCGGGTGCGCCTCGTCGTGCTCGTGCACCTGCCCCTCGGCGACAGCCCGCCGGGTCACCGCATCCTGGAGCCCGGTCCCGGGAGCAGGCGGTGCTCACCGCGGCGCGCGCCATCGTCGTCACCAGCGCATGGTCGCGTGACCTGCTGCTGCGCACCTATCCGCTGGACCCGCGCCGCATTTGCGTCGCCGAACCGGGCGTCGACCCCGCACGGGTCGCGCCCGGCACGCCGGACGGCGGGCAGCTGCTGTGCGTCGCCGCCGTCAGCTGGCACAAGGGCCACGACCTGCTCGTCGCGGCGTTGGCGCGGTTGACCGAGCTGCGCTGGCAATGTCGGTGCGTCGGTCCGCTCGACCGCGATCCGGCGTTCACCACGCGGGTGCGCCGGGCCGCCGATGTCGCCGGCCTCGGTGATCGGGTCGAGTTCACCGGCTCGCTGGCCGGAGCCGACCTCGACGGGGTGTACGCCGGCGCTGACGTCCTGGTCCTGCCGTCGCGCGGGGAGACCCACGGCATGGTCGTCACCGAGGCCCTGGCCCGGGGACTTCCTGCGATCGCGGCCGCCGTCGGTGGAGTCCCGGACGCGCTCGGCCGGACATCGAATGGGCGACGACCGGGCCTGCTGGTGCCGCCGGAAGATCCCGAGGCACTGGCCGGGGCGTTTCGCCGCTGGCTCTGCGAGCCCGCGTTGCGCGCTCGCGCCAGGAGTGCGGCCGCGGCGCGGCGCACCAGCCTGCCGGGATGGGCGGCGACGGCGAGTCGCATCGCCGCGGCCGTGACGGTGCGCTCGGTGACCGCCGTCGAGGCGGGCTGGGTCACCCCGGGCTGGCTCGAGCTGCGCGAGCGCGCTGACGCCGTGGCGCGGTCGACCCGCCTGGTTTACCGGCTACGCGCCGTGCTCCCCGAAGGCCCGCTGGCGGTCCATGACCTCGGCTGCGGCAGCGGGTCGATGACGCGGTGGCTGGCGCCTCGACTGGACGGCCCCCAGCACTGGGTCGGGCACGACCAGGACCCCCGCCTCCTCGAGCTCGCCGCGGCGACCGACCAGCAGATGACGGCGGCCGACGGGTCCGTCGTGTCGGTCGAGACGCGAACCGGTGATCTCGGCCGGCTCGCCTCGGCGGAGCTCGCGGACGCGGACCTCGTCACCGCCTCTGCGTTGCTCGACATCCTCACCGACCGGGAGTTGCGCCACCTCATCGACACCTGCCTGGATGCCGGTTGCCCGGCGCTGTTCGTGCTGACGGTCGCCGGCCGCGTCGACCTGGACCCGCCCGATCCGTGGGACGACGTGGTTGCCGAGGCGTTCAACGCCCACCAACGGCAACCGGCCCGCGGTGACCGGCTGCTCGGCCCCGACGCGCTGACTGCCGCACGCGGCCGGTTCGCCGGCGCCGGGGCCGAGGTCGTGCAGGCCTCGAGCCCGTGGCGCCTCGGCCCGCGGCGCAGGAGGCTTACCGCGGCATGGCTCGCGGGGTGGGTCGAAGCGGCGAGTGAGATGCGGCCGGATCTCCGGCCGGTCATCGACGCCTATGCGCGGCGCCGACGGGACGCCCTCGCATCGGGTCGGCTTCGGGTCACGGTCCACCACGGCGACCTGCTGGCCATTCCGCGAGCTCGCGCCCGGCGCCGGTGAACCGTCGGTGCCCTCCGCTCCGTGTACCGGAACATCGGCTGAGGATCGGCACGCGGGCCGCTGCAGTGGCGGCAACGGGAGGCACGCATGAAGGTGACCCGGGGTGCCCGCGCCTGGGTGGGGGCATCCTCCGGCTGGGAGCGCCGCGGAGTGGCCGACCGTCCCTACACCGTGCTCAGCTGTGGCATGTCCATCGACGGCTACATCGACAGCCCCGCGGTGCCGCGGCTGGCCCTGTCGAACGACGCCGACTTCGACCGGTGGACGCCGTGGGCGGCGTGCGACGCGATCATGGTCGGCGCGGCGACCGTGCGTCGGGACAACCCGCGGCTGCTCGTCCGGTCCGCCTGCCGCCGCCGGAGAACGGGCGACCAGGGGCGGCCGGCGTCGCCGGTCAAGGTCACCGTCACCGGGACCGGCCTTCTGGACCCGCACGCGGCGTTCTTCACCGCCGGTGACGCCCCAAGCTGGTCTACTGCGCCCGACCCAGCGCCGCCTCCGCGCGCCACGCTGGCGCAGGCGGCGACGTGGTCGACGCCGGCAGCCCGGTCAGCCTGCGCGGGTGAGCGCGGACCTCCATCGGCGGGGCGTCCACCGGCTGATGGTCGAGGGCGGCGGCACCGTGCACCCCAGTTCCTGACCGCCGGGCTGGCGGACGAGCTGCACCTGGTCGTCGCGCCGATGTTCGTGGCGACTGCCGCGCGAGACGGTTCGTCGACGACGGGAGCTTCCCGTGGCGGCCGGGCCGGCGTGCCGGTCTCGCCGAGGTGCGCCAGATCGACGACGTGGTCCTGCTCCGATACGCCCTGTCCGACAGGTTCGCCCAGCACGCCTTCGCCGTGGATGGGCAACCGGTCCTCCAGGAGGTCTGATGTCCCCGGCTGGCCCTGCCACGATCCGCACACATGTGCCGCTGCCGCTGCACTTCCTGGACGGTTACGCCACCACCTGCCGCGCGATCACGTTCCAGGGGCTCATCGACGGTCGCGAGCACCTCGCCCTCGGCCTCGGCGACTGCGCGCATCCGCCCGCCCCGGATGAACCCCGCGCTGCGGTTCCGCTCGTCCGTCCCCACAGCGAGTGCCTGACCGGTGATGCGTTTGGAAGCCGACGGTGCGACTGCGGCGCGCAGTTCCGCGAAGCCGTGGAACGCATTGCCGCCGTCGGCGGGTACCTGCTCTACCTCCGCCAGGAGGGCCGCGGCATCGGCCTCTACGCCAAGCTCGACGCGTACCAGCTGCAGGACGACGGGCTGGACACCTACCAGGCCAACCTGGCGCTCGGTCACGCCGCCGACGAACGGGACTACACCGTCGCGGCGCAGATGCTGTCGGCGCTCGGCGTGAACACGGTGCGGCTGCTCAGCAACAACCCCGACAAGGTCACGCAGCTCCAGGGGTTGGGCATCACCGTCGCCGAGCAGGTTCCCACGAACGTGCACCTGTCGGCGGACAACGTCTGCTACCTGACGGCGAAGGCGCAGCACGGCGCGCACACGCTCGGCGGTCTTACGGGAACCACCCCGCCGAGCCGGTCGCTGGTGTTGCCATGAGCTGGGGCGCGATGGCGTTCAGAACCGAGAGCCGGATCACAATCGCCGGCAGCGTCCCTGAGGTGTGGGAGTACCTCTGTGACGTCGGACGCTGGCCGGAGTGGGCACCGACGGTTCTCGAATGTCGGGTGCGCGGAGGGGCTCCGCTTCGGCCCGGCTCGCGGGTGGACCAACGGGCGAAAGGGATTCTCTGGACGAGCCGTAGCCGGAGCCAGGAGGTGACCGCTGTCGAGGCGCCTCGCTCGTTGGCGTTCGCCGGCCCGCTGGGCACTTCCGCGGCGCGCTGGGGAATGGAGCTCGAGCCGCTGGACGATGAGCAGACCGAGGCGGAGATGTGGATCGAGGTCGACCTCGAAGGCCCCATGCGCGCGATCCCCGGCCGCGTTCTCAAAGGCAGGATTCAGCGCGTGAGCGATCGCGAGATGGTGGCGATCAAGGCTGCGGTCGAGTCCGCTACTCCGGCCAACACACCGTGACCAGACCGAGGTACGCGAGAGCGCCTCATCGCGACGTACCGCAGGAAGGCGAAGCACTACGACCTCATCTCCCGGCTCTATCCCGTGCCCGGCTACCCCCAGCAGGCCCAGCGGCTGCGGGCCGTCCGAGCACTCGGCCTTCGCCCGGGCGACAGCGTTGTCGACATTGCCTGCGGCACCGGTCTGAACTTCCCGCTGATCCAGGAGGCGATCGGGCCCGAACGGCCGGATCGTCGGCGTCGACCTGACCGACGCGATGCTCGCCCGTGCCCAGGAACGGATTGAGACGAACGGCTGGCGCAATGTCAGTCTCGAGCAAGCCGACGCGGCCGAGTTCGACTTTCCGCGCGGGGTCGACGGGATCCTGTCCACGTACGCCTTGTCACAGGTGCCGGGGTGCGCAGCGGTCATCGCGCACGGCGCCACGGCTCTCTCCCGAGGCGGGCGCATGGTCGTGCTGGACCTCAAGGTTCCCGAGCAAACGCCTCGGTGGCTGACGCAGCTCGGAACGGCGATCGTGCGGCCTTTCGCCTCCATCGACGAGTGGGTCGTGCGGCGCCCGTGGGAGTCGATCCATGGCGCGATGCAGGACGGCCTGGCCGATCTCTCCTGGAGCGAGCTGTTCTTCGGCACCGCATTTCTCGCGGTCGGATCACGCGCCCCGGCAGCGTCGGTCTTCGACGGCAGGGCCACGTAATGGGAAGGTCATAGCCGCCGACGGGCGGCCCGCTGCCGGTGTCGCAGTGACAGCCGTTCGTCGGTGGACGAGTCCCGCGGTCGCGGCAGCGGTCTTCGCGATCGTGCTGTGGCGGGTTGGCACCGGTCCGTTTCTCGACGGTCTCAAGGCGGTCGACGGCCGTGCTCTTCTCGCGGCGGCGGTCGTTGTGCTCGTCACGACCGTCTGCTCTGCATGGCGGTGGACGGTCGTCGCCCGCGGCCTCGGTATCCGGCTCACCCTGCCGGGTGCCGTTGCCGCCTACTACCGGGCGCTGTTCTTGAACCTGACGCTCCCGAGCGGCATCGCCGGAGACGTCCACCGAGGACTCCACCACGGTCGCGAAGTGCACGACGTCGGCCGCGCCCTGAGGGCCGTCGTCTGGGAGCGCGCCGTCGGACAGGCCGTCCAGGTCGTGCTCACCGTCGTGGTCCTCCTGGTGTTTGCGTCCCCCGTTCGCTCGTTCATGCCGTTCGTTGCGGCTGCTGCCATCCTGGTCGCCGTCGGTGCGGCACTCGTGGGCCGGGTGTGGACGCGAGACGCGCCCTCCCGGTGGACCCGGCTGCGGCAAGCGCTGATCACGGACATCCGCGACGGAGTGCTGCGCCGGAGAGCGTTGCCTGGGGTCGTGCTCGCCTCGGCGGTGATCGTCGTC
This sequence comes from uncultured Actinomycetota bacterium, assembly GCA_963835405.1. Lineage (GTDB taxonomy): Bacteria > Actinomycetota > Actinomycetes > JAFAQI01 > JAFAQI01 > CAWIFV01. The sequence continues at coordinate 292,992 of CAWIFV010000013.1, read as the reverse complement.
GGCCATGTGGTCACGTTCCTGATCGCCGCGCGGGCGGCCGGTGTGACCGCGCCATTCGCTCTGCTACTGCCGCTGGCAGTCGTCGCGTTGTTGGCGATGGTCCTGCCCAACATCGCCGGCTGGGGACCGCGCGAGGGCGCCACCGCCTGGGTGTTCTCCGCGGCCGGCCTCGGCGCGGATCGCGGCGCCGCTGCGGCCGTCACGTTCGGGGTCTTGGTGCTTGCCGCCAGCCTGCCGGGCGCGGTCGTGTTGATCGTCGGGTGGATCACCCGGCTGGGGCGTTCGTCGCCGGTGGGGTGGCGGCCGGCGCCGGCTTGTCCGCCACGCACGCGAACTTGCGCACCCGCCCGGTGCGAAGCCACTCGCTCCAGCGGGCATGGGCGGCGACGAGCGCTCTGACGGTGGGCTCCCCGAGGGCGCCGGCGATGGTGTCGGCGTGGGTGACGAGCTCGGCGCGCAGGCGCTCGGCGACGGCTTGGTGGGCGCGGGTGCAGTCCAGCTGCCAGCGCGGCCGCAGCCCGGCGGCGTGCAGGTGAGCGACGATCTCCGCCAGCGGCGCGAGCGCCACCGTGTCCGCGTCGGGCATGAGTGCACGCTCGGTGTCGCTCAGCGGTAGGCCCACTTCGGCCGTGAAGACGAAGCGGCCTCCGACCGGAAGGGCATCCGCGACGTGGCGGAACAGGCTGGCCTTGTCGGTGAACGCGAGCAACGTCTCGAGCAGCATGACGACGTCGTACGTCCCGTGGGCGATCGGCGGGATCGAGGCCACGTCGAACCGCGCATCGACATCGCGCGCCCGCTGTCGAGCGATGCGGATGGCGGCGGCGCTCGCGTCGATCCCGCGATAGGAGCAACCGAGCTGTTGGGCGATCAGCAGCCCCGGGCCGCCGACACCGCAGCACAGGTCGAGCACCGTGGTCCCCGGTCGGATGCCGGCCTGCCGGGCGAGGCGGATAATGTCGCTGGCCTGCATGAAGCTTTCCTGGCCGACGAACTCGCCAGGCGCGTACGCCGCGAGCCGGGCCGCGCGCAGTGCCCGGTCGTAGGTCTGCCGGTCGTCGTGGTTGAGCGCGACGACGCTGGCGGTGAACGATCCCGGACCGGTCATGGTGCGGACGGGCGCGCCTGCACCGTCGGCGAGGAACGCGGTCCGAAAGCCGTCAGGAACCTGTTTCGGAAGGTGTCCATCCGCCAGACGGGCGCGTCGTCGTTCGGCAGCATGCCGTCCTGCCAGCCCCACGGGGCGATCCGGTCCAGGACGCGTCGATCCCTGGCGAAGATCGTCACGGGTACGTCGTGGCTCGCGTGGTAGCCGGTGACCATCGTGTAGGGCTGGTGGTCACCGAGCGCGATGACCACGAGGTTCTTGTCCTGAGATCTCTGGAGGAACGAGATCAACGACGAGAGGGTGTACTCGATCGACTTCGCGTACGACGCGCGGGCCAGCGCCGTGTTGCTCCACACCTTTGCCGCCGGGATGTGGTTGCGGACCATCGGCCGAAAGATCCTGCCGTGGCCCAGATCACCCCAGCGGACCAGGTGAGGAAGCGGGGTCCATGGGGCGTGACTGGAGTCGAGCACGACTTGGGCGAACAGCGGCTGGCGGCGGGCAGGTGCCAGCTCCCTCTTGCTCAGTGCCTGCAGCGTGTACTGGTCGGGAATCTTCGCGAAGCTGAAATGGGGGCCGCTGTAGCCGACGTTGTCCGCGCCGTACACCGCGTCGAAGTGGTAGAAGCGCTGCCCTTCCGGCCATGCGGCCTCGGTCGCAGGCATGTCGACCACGGTGCGCCACCCGGCGCGGTCGAATGCTTGGCTCAGCGTGAGCCGGTTGCTGGTGATGAGCCGGTTGTACCGGTCCTGGTCGTCGATCCACAGTCCCGACTGCAGGGTGGAGTGGGCGAGCCAGCTGTGCCCGCCGAACGTCGGCGAGACCAGGAACGCGCTGCGGGTGGAGAAACCGGCGGCGCCCAGGCTCTCGGCGCCGGCTTCGAGCAGCTCGTCGATGCGCGGCGAGAACGTCGAACCCTCGACGGCGACCCGACCGTAGCTCTCGATGAACACGAGCAGGACGTCCTTGCCGCGCAGCCCGTCGAGCAGGTCCGCCCCCGGTGTGAGGCCGAGCGTGTCCGCGGCGGCGAGCTCCGTGGTGAACTGATGCTCCTCCCGCACCTCCGTTCGCACCAGGTGGACCTCGTCCGTCAGTGCCTGGGCGGCACTGCGGGAGGCCACCGGCAGCCCGGTGGTCGTCGTGACGCCGAGCATCGCGCACAGGGACCAGGCGGCGGTGAGCGCGGCGACGCCCTGCATGCCGACCCGGCGGTGCCGCAGTGCTGCGTGGGTCACTCGTGCCGTTGCCAGCGCGATCGCGGAGAGGATGGCGGCCGCGACGACGATCAGCCCGACGGTCGTGAGGATCGCCAGGTTGTGCCCGATCGAGTCGCTCAGGATGCCGATGGCCGGCCGGACACTCGACCAGCCCGTGATCGGGCTGAACGGGCGGTCCAGCACGTAGAAGAAGCCGACGTCGAGGGCCCTGGCGAGCGTCAACGCCGCGAGGGCGCCGCCGGCGATGAACACCACGAACCGCCGGGCGCGGGCTGGCAGCCACAGGGCGAGGACGACGATGGCCAGCCCGTCGATCGGGATCCGCAGCAGCGCGGTCACGGTGAGGTCGCTGGGATGGTCCGGCGCGACCAACGCGGCCCACATGACCACGATCGCGAGGGCCGTCGCCATCGAGCCGGCGATTCGCCGGCGACGCGTCAGCTGCTTCGGCCGTGAGGGCCGTCGTGTCCACAACCACCACACGTCGTGGCAGAACGACTCGGTGAGAAGGGTCAACGCTCCGGCGAGCGAGATGACCGTCACGGCCTGCGGGACCAGCCCGGACAGGGCGATGGCGAGCACGACGCCCTGTACTGCCGCGACCGTCTTGCGCCACAGGCTCGGTGGCAGTGGTCGGCCCAGCCACGGCAGGACCGCTGCGGCGGCGCCGAACACGTAGCGCCACCCGCCGATCGCCAGCACCCACCATCCGGCGGAGGGGGCGACCGCGACGCTGAGCACGAGGATCAGCAGGGCGTCGACCTCACCGTCGAACCTCGCGCCCACCGCTGTCGTGCTTCCGGTACGACGGGCGACCTGCCCGTCGACAGCGTCCAGCGCGAGTGCGATCGCCGTCAGGGTGAGGGCCGTCTTCAGGTGCAGGGGACGGGTGGCGCTGTCGGTGACGAGCGCCGCTACCGCGGCCACGAGCGTCGCGCGGGCCAGAGTCACGACATTCGCCGCCCCGGTGGCCGCGGCGCCCGCACGGAACAGCGCGAAAAGCAGCCCGGCGCCGATCACGACGCCGAGGAGCAGCCCGACGGCCCACCCGCGGGCGTCCACGCCGACCGTCGCCGCAAGCAGCCCGAGCAGCGCCGTCTGCCCGGCCAGACCGGCCACCCCGGTTCGGACCGTCCCCATCCCACCTCCGTGGTGCCTGCTCTTGGACCACACGGCCCGCGCAGTGGTGAAGTTCACCGCCACCGGCGCGAAGAGGGGCTCCTGACGCCGCCCGTGCGGTGACCCGCCGCCCGGGCCGACGACTCCGGCGTCGTCACTGCGTCAAGGGCGAGCCGGCACCGGTCGATAGGACAGGGTGCGGAGCTGCCCTTCGTGCGGTGCGTCGTCGCCCGCCGACGCCCCCTGGTGCGGGCAGTGTTTCGGCGCGTTCGGCCGGTCCGTCGCGCCGGTGTCAGGTGGGGCGGTCGCTCTCGTGACCGCGCCTCGGGTCGTCCCGGCCCCGGCTGGAGCCACCGCCACGGTCGTCCCGGCCGCGACGGCTGCCGAGCCCGGGCCGCCGATGCTCGGTCGGCACGCGGTGCTCCTCACCCTCGCTGCCATCGGCATCGGCGCCATGGGCTCGGTGGTCTCCTGGCTGCTCGGTCGTGACCAGAGCCTCGAGCCCGAGGCCTACATCCGCTACAGCATTGTCATCACGGTCGCCGTCTACGCGCTGGTGGCCGCGCTCGTTCTCACCCGGCTTGCTCCCGCCGTACGGCTGCGTTGGCTGCGGGGGGCCCCGGCGCGCGCTGTCCTCATCGGAGCGGTGGTCGGCGGGGGGCTCAGCGCCGCGCTGCTCGCGGCGGTCAGCCAGCATGCCGGTCACCTCGCCCCGGACGACCGGGCCGTGATCCTCATGAGCGAAGGGGACGTGGCGCACATCGCCGTCACCTTCCTGCTGATGTGCGCATGCGCCCCGCTCGTCGAGGAGGTGCTGTTCCGTGGCTTGCTGCTGGAGTCGCTACGACGGTGGCGGACGCCGGTCGCCGTCGTCGGCTCGGGCGTGGCCTTCGCCGTCTGGCACCTCAACCCCTCCGCGCTGCGCTACTACGCCCTCATGGGCGCACTGCTCGGAGTGCTCTACGTCCGCCGTGGGCTGGTCTGCTCGATCGCGGCCCACGCCGCGTTCAACGGGGTCCTCACGGTTGCCGCCCTTGCCGTCGTGCTGGCCCCGGCCCGGACCCTCAGCGTCGGCGACGTCACGCTGGAGGTCCCGGGCGGCGGCTGGTCGGTCTCGCACCAGCGCGATGCGAACGTCCAGCTGACCGGTCCGTCCGGTGCGACGCTCGTGCTCATCCAGCTGCCGACGTCCGTCGCCCCGTCCGCGAGCAGCGTCATCGACCGCGTCCGTGGCGGCCTGCTCGCCGAGATGATGCCGGGCGTCGACGTCGACGCGGGCTCCACCAGGCGGGTGAGGCTGCCGATCGGCGACGCCGTCGAGGTCGACCTCGAGGCGGGCGGGCACCGGGGCACGATGGTGCTCGTGCCGCGCGCGGGGCAATCGCTCGACATGGTGTTTCTCAGCGGGGGCAGCATGAAGGCACAGGCCGACTTCGAGCGCCTCCTGCAGAGCATCCGGGTCACCTGACCCGAGTGGCGGAGGATGCGAGATTCGAACTCGCGAGGGGTTGCCCCCAACACGCTTTCCAAGCGTGCGCCCTAGGCCAACTAGGCGAATCCTCCGGCGCCGAGTCTAGCCAGGCGGGGTCAGCTGTGGAGGCGGCCGTCACGGTCGTCGCGTCGGGCTAGAGTGGGCCCCGACCCCTCGTGCGGCGTTACCCCGCCCAACCCCCCCAGGGCCGGAAGGCAGCAAGGGTAAGCGGGCTCTGGCGGGTGTGCGGGGGGTCCCTAGTCGTAAGCCTTCGGCTTACTCCCACAGTGTCCGGGCCGGCTGGGTCCAGGGAGCGGGTGGCGGATGAGCTTGGCGCTGTACCGCAAGTACCGGCCGGCGTCGTTCGCCGAGGTCGTCGGCCAGGATCACGTGACCGAGCCGCTGCAGCAGGCGCTGCGGTCCGGCCGGGTCCACCACGCCTATCTGTTCAGCGGGCCCCGCGGCTGCGGGAAGACCTCCAGCGCGCGCATCCTGGCCCGCTCCCTCAACTGCGAGCAGGGCCCCACGCCCACCCCCTGCGGGACGTGCGAGTCCTGCGTCGCGCTCGCACCCAACGGCCCCGGCAGCCTCGACGTCATCGAGATCGACGCCGCCTCGCACGGTCTCGTCGACGATGCCCGCGACCTGCGCGAGCGTGCGTTCTTCGCCCCCGTCTCCTCGCGGTTCAAGGTCTACATCATCGACGAGGCGCACATGATCAGCCAGGCGGCGTTCAACGCCTTGCTGAAGGTGGTCGAGGAGCCGCCCCCGCACGTCAAGTTCATCTTCGCCACGACCGAGCCGGACAAGGTCCTCCCGACGATCAAGTCGCGGACCTTCCACTACCGCTTCCGGCTGATCCCGCCCGCCGTCCTGCGCGAGTTCCTCGCCGGCCTGTGCGCCCGCGAAGGGATCGAGGTCGACCCCCTGGTGCTGCCGCTCGTCGTCCGCGCCGGAGCCGGTTCGGCCCGCGACGCCCTGTCGGTTCTCGACCAGCTCGCAGCCGGGGCGACCGAGGAGGGCGTGAGCTACCAGCGCGCCCTGTCGATCCTCGGCTACACCGACGCGGCACTGCTCGACGAGACCGTCGACGCGTTCACGGCCGGCGACGGAGCGGCCGTCTTCCGGGCCGTCGACCGGGTCGTCGAGTCCGGGCTCGACCCGCGCCGGTTCGCCCAGGACCTGCTCGAGCGGTTCCGTGACCTCCTGGTGCTCGACGCCGTTCCCGATGCCGGCGAGACCGGCCTGCTCGCCGGACCGGCCGACGAGATCGACCGGATGCTCGGCCAGGCCGCCCGCCTCGGCCGGGCCGCCCTCACCCGGGCTTGTGACGTGATGGCTCAGGCCCTGGTCGACATGCGCGGCACCACCTCGCCCCGCCTCGTCCTCGAGCTGGCCTGTGCGCGCGTGCTGCTGCCCGCGGCGTCGTCGGACAACGCCGCCCTGCTGCACCGGCTCGACCGGCTGGAGAAGCGGCTGTCGGTCGCCGGGCCGCCGGCCGAGACCGCCGCGCCCGCCGCTACGCCCGCCCCGCCGCCGGTCGCGCCCGCCCTGGCATCCGAGCAGGCTCCCGCCCCGCCATCCGCGACCCAGACTCCCGCGGCCCAGACTCCCGCGGCCCAGGCTCCGGCGGCCCAGGCTCCGGCGGCCCAGGCTCCGGCGGCCCAGGCTCCGGCGGCCCGGCTCCGCGGCCCAGGCTCCTCGCGAGCCGGCCGGTCCGGCGCAGGAGCCGGTCGAGCCCTCCGGTGCGGTCGACCTCGCCGCCGTACGCCGGCTGTGGGACGACGTGCTCGACGCGGTCAAGCTCCGCAGCAAGTCCGCGCACGTGATGCTCAAGGAGTACGCGCAGGTCGGTGCGGTCGACGCGCGGACCGTCACGCTGGTGTTCAAGAACGCGACCATCGGGCGGAACTTCGAAAGCGCGGGCCGCACCGAGCTGTTCCGCGAGGCGCTGCGCGAGGTGGCCGGCATCGACCTGCAGGTGCGCACCGGCGCCACCGCGGCGACCCCGGCACCCCAGGAGACCGCGGCGGCCCCGGCACCCCAGGAGACCGCGGCCACCGGGTCGGCGGCCGCGTCCCCGGCACCGGCGCCTCCAGCCGCCGCGACACAGCCGGACGTCGTCGACGTCAGCGAGGAGCCGGACGAGGCGGATCCCGACCCCGAGGAGCCACCCGCGCCGCCCGCCGGCGAAGACGTCGTCGCCATGCTGCAGCGCGAGGTCGGCGCCCAGGTGATCGGGGAGATCGACGGCGCCTGACGGCTCCGGGAGCACCCGGTCGAACCGGTCGGCGCATTAGGCTGGCGGCCATGCCGGCTCAGCCCAACATGCAGCAGCTCATGAAGCAGGCCCAGCAGATGCAGCAGCAGCTGATGTCTGCGCAGGCGGAGCTCGCCGATCTCCAGGTGGAGGGCACGGCGGGCGGCGGCCTCGTGCGCGCGGCGATGACCGGGTCCGGTGAGCTCGTCTCCCTCACGATCGACCCGAAAGCCGTCGATCCGGACGACGTCGAGACCCTCCAGGACCTCGTCGTCGCCGCGGTGCGCGACGCCGCCCGGGCCGCCTCCGACCTGACCCAGGAGAAGATGGGGCCACTCGCGGGCGGTCTCGGGCTGCCCGGTCTGCCCGGCGCCTGACCGATGTACGAAGGCGCGGTCCAGGACCTCATCGACGAGCTCGGCCGGCTGCCGGGCGTCGGTCCGAAGAGCGCCCAGCGGATCGCCTTCCACCTGCTCGCCGCCGAGCCCGCTGACGTCCGCCGGCTGGTCGCGGCGCTGACCGAGGTCAAGGACCGCGTCCGGTTCTGCACGATCTGCGGCAACGTCGCCGAGGAGGACGAGTGCCGGATCTGCCGGGACCCCCGGCGGGACGTGGCCGTCATCTGCGTCGTCGAGGAGCCGAAGGACGTCGTCGCCATCGAGAAGACCCGGGAGTTCCGCGGCCGCTACCACGTGCTGGGCGGCGCGATCTCCCCGATCGAGGGCGTGGGTCCGGAGGAGCTGCGGATCCGCGAGCTCATGCAGCGGCTCGCCGACGGCGCCGTCACCGAGCTGATCCTCGCGACCGACCCCAACCTGGAGGGCGAGGCGACGGCGACCTACCTCGCCAGGCTGGTCAAGCCGATGGGCCTGCGGGTCACCCGGCTGGCCAGCGGGCTGCCGGTGGGGGGTGACCTCGAGTACGCCGACGAGGTGACGCTGGGCCGCGCCTTCGAAGGACGTCGGCTGCTCGACGTCTGAGCCCCGACAGGTGCGCCCGCGCCGGAGCTGAGCTGAGGTCAGGGCAGTGGTGTCGGCGTCGCGTAGGGCTTGAAGACCTTGTGCGGTGGCCGCTTGAGCCGCACCGAGAGCAGTCGCAGCGAGTTGCCGCTGCGGTAGGTCACCGCGGTGAGGACGCCCGACGGCGCGAAGCAGTAGGCGCCGGCGGGGGCGTGCCGCTTCGATGCCGAGGCGCGTGGCCGCACGTCGAAGCAGATGGCGGCCGGCACCGTCGTACCGCCCTCGCGCGTCCCCGCGGCCCGGACCCGGTAGTGGCCCGGATGAGCCGCCAGCTGGCCGACGTCGCTGGTGAACACCGTCTGCGGGGCGAGGTTGAACGGTGGCCGCACCGGCTTGCCGGCCTTGGCGACGCGGAAGCACGCCCGGTCACGCTTCGACTTGCTGCAGGCATAGCTCGCGCGGGGGGTGACGATGAGCGTCGCGGTCGTCTTCCCCGTGGTGACGTCGACCCGCACCGACTGGCTGGTGTGCTCGACGACGAGCTTCGCGGTCGACGACGGCTTGGTCCGGTGGACGCGGTAGACCGCGTGGTAGGGCTTGTCCGCACCAGCGCGAGCGAGGGCACGGAGCTGGTCGGCGGTTGGTACCGCTGCGGTGGCGCTGGGGCTCGCCGACGGGCTCGTCGGCGTCACCTCGGGAGTGGGGGTGCTGCCGCTGTCACAACCGGCGAGGACGGCGCATGCCGCCAGCGCCGCGAGACCAGCCCGCCCCCTCCACACAACGAGAGTCAAGCACGCGCGAGGGTTTCCGTAGACTGATCACGGTTGTCGGCGTTTCCGGAGAGGTCTCCCATGTCGCTCGTCGTGCAGAAGTACGGCGGCTCCTCCGTGGGTGACGCCGAGAAGATCAAGCGCGTCGCGCAGCGCATCGTCGACGCCCGGCGGGCCGGGCACGACGTCGTCGTGGTGGTCTCCGCGATGGGTGACAGCACCGACGAGCTGCTCGACCTCGCCCAGCAGGTGTCGCCACTGCCGCCGCCGCGCGAGCTCGACATGCTCCTCACCGCCGGGGAGCGCATCTCCATGGCGCTGCTGGCGATGGCGATCGCCAACCTGGGGTTCGAGGCCCGGTCCTTCACCGGCTCCCAGGCGGGGGTCATCACCGACTCGGTGCACGGGCGCGCCCGCATCATCGACGTCGCGCCGGGGCGGATCCGCACCGCGCTCGACTCCGGCTACATCGCGATCGTGGCCGGGTTCCAGGGCGTCTCGCAGGACACGAAGGACATCACCACACTCGGTCGCGGCGGCTCGGACACGACCGCGGTTGCCCTGGCAGCCGCTCTCGGCGCGGAGGTCTGCGAGATCTACACCGACGTCGACGGCGTCTACTCGGCCGACCCGCGCATCGTCCCGACGGCGCGCAGGCTCGACCGCATCAGCTACGAGGACATGCTCGAGATGGCCGCGTCGGGTGCCAAGGTCCTGATGCTGCGATGCGTCGAGTACGCCCGCCGGTACGGCGTCGCCGTGCACGTGCGGTCGTCGTTCTCCGACCGCAGCGGCACCTGGGTGGTCGGGGTCACAGAGGAGGAACAGGTGGAGCAGGCGATCATCTCCGGTGTCGCGCACGACCTCTCCGAGGCGCGGGTGACCGTGGTCGGGGTTCCCGACAAGCCCGGCGAGGCGGCCGCCATCTTCCGCACCCTCGCCGACACCGAGATCAACATCGACATGATCGTGCAGAACGTCTCGGGCGCCACCGGTCGCACCGACATCTCCTTCACCCTGCCCAAGGCGGACGGGCAGCGGGCGATGACGGCGCTCGAGCGGGTGCGGTCGGAGATCGGTTTCGAGTCGATGCTGTACGACGACCACATCGGCAAGGTCTCGCTCGTCGGTGCCGGCATGCGCTCGCACCCCGGCGTCTCGGCGACGTTCTTCGAAGCGCTGGCGGCGGCCGCGGTCAACGTCCAGAACATCTCGACCTCGGAGATCCGCATCTCGGTCCTGTGCCACGACACCGACGTGCCGGCGGCAGTCCGGGCCGTGCACGACGCGTTCGACCTCGACGACCCCGACGGTGCCCCGGCTGTCGTCCACGCCGGGAGCGGGCGATGACCGTCGACGGGCTTCGTGTCGGCGTCGTCGGCGCCACCGGTCAGGTCGGGGCCGTCATGCGACGGCTGCTCGCCGACCGCGACTTCCCCGTCGCCGAGATGCGTTTCTTCGCCTCCGCCCGGTCGGCGGGCTCCACGCTGCCCTGGTCGGGTGGTGACGTCACCGTCGAGGACGCCGCCACCGCCGACCCCGCCGGGCTGGACATCGCGCTGTTCTCGGCCGGCGCGACCGCGTCCCGCGCACTGGCCGAGCGCTTCGCCGCCGCCGGCGCCGTCGTCATCGACAACTCCTCCGCCTGGCGGATGGACCCCGCCGTGCCGCTCGTCGTCAGCGAGGTCAACCCGGAGCAGGTCGCGAACGCCGGCAAGGGCATCATCGCCAACCCCAACTGCACGACGATGGCGGCGATGCCGGCGCTCAAGCCCCTGCATGACGAGGCGGGGCTGGTGCGGCTGATCGCGAGCACCTACCAGGCTGTCTCCGGCAGCGGCGGGGCCGGCGTGGACGAGCTCGACAAGCAGGTGCGCCAGGTCGTCGACCGGGCCGCCGAGCTGACCCATGACGGGACGGCGGTGGCCTTCCCGGAGCCGCAGACCTACGTGCGGCCCATCGCCTTCAACGTCGTACCGATGGCGGGGACCATCGTCGACGACGGCAGCTTCGAGACCAACGAGGAGCAGAAGCTGCGCGACGAGACGCCGCAAGATCCTCGCCCTTCCCGACCTGCCGGTGTCGGGGACCTGCGTGCGGGTGCCCGTCTTCACCGGGCACTCGCTGTCGCTCAACGCCGAGTTCGCGCGGCCGCTGTCGGTCGAGCGCGCCGAGGAGCTGCTCGCCGCGGCGCCCGGCGTCGTCCTGTGCGAGGTGCCGAACCCGCTCGAGGCCGCCGGCCGGGACCCGTCGTACGTCGGCCGGGTGCGGCGGGACCCGGGCGTGCCGGACGGTCGCGGGCTGGCGCTGTTCGTGAGCAACGACAACCTGCGCAAGGGCGCCGCCCTCAACGCGGTCCAGATCGCCGAGCTGGTCGCGGCCGCCCGTCGCTAGGACGAGCGCGGCGCGGCCGGGGATCGGCCGCCACAGTGGCGGCATCGCGGCGGTGAGAAGCCCGCCCGCGACCGGACGCGGTCCCCCGGGGCCCGACCGCGGCGAGGAAACCCAGGCTGCGTAGCGCGAGCCGATTTACCCGGTGCGCCGGTGGCGCGGCCGCCCGACGACGACCGTCCAGGTGCCCGCACCGATGAGCAGGATCGCCAGCGCGGCCAGCCGGCTGGTCGCGTCCGGCCCGGTGCGCGGCAGCGTCGCCGTCGTACCGGTCGGGGACGTGCCCGAGCCGCCGCCGTTGCCGGCACCGCCGCCCGTGCCGCCGCCGTTGCCGTTGCCGGCAGGCGGTTCGGAGTCAGAGCCCGAGTCGCCTCCGTTGCCGGCTCCCGTGCCGGATGTCGCCGTCCCGGACGGCTCGCCGGTGCTGCTGCCCGACCCGGTCCCGGACCCTTGGGCCCCGGCGGATGTCGACGCGGACGCCGTGGGCGAGGAGCTGGTTGCCGGCCCGGCGGACTGGTTGGACTCGCCGCCACCGTGGCGCACCGCCACGCTGATGAGGGCGATCGTCAGCGTGATGAGCACGCCGAATCGGATGATTTCCATCCGAACCCGACTCGTCTCCACGACACCACTGCACCACAACCGCCCCCGCAGACCAAGATCATCGGCGGCGGGTCGTCATCGTCGGTTTTCGGACGCCGCGGCCGCCTGCGGTGGGTCGTCCGCGGGGTTGACCAGGCGGGACAGGAGCTGTCGGTAGGTCTGCGCCGTCTCGGCCGCGGCCACCGCGGCGCGATGGTGCCCGTTCGGTGGGTTGTCCAGGACGCCGAGGCGGTGGTGGATGTCGGCGGTCACCTCCTCGGACAGCGCCATCGCCGTCAGGATCCGCCGGAGGCGGTCCGTGAGTGTGAGCTGGGTGACCCGCAAGTTCTCCAGATCGCGAAGAAGGTGCGATCGGGTTCGCTCGATCACTCGTCGTCCTCCCGCCACGTCAAGGGCAGGTCGATCACGGCATGAGGTCCGGACGATGACGACCAGAGGCCGAGTATGACCCGTATCGCCCGACCGCGCCAGACCGGGCGTGCCCGGCCGCACCCGGCATCGGCCGGACCGGGGCAGCGCCCGCAGCATTGCAGTGTCGGTTGCTTCGGCTTAGCCTGAGGTCAGTCCGCCCGGATCGGCAGGGCGGCGGTCGCTCCGGCCCTCGGCGACATCACCTGATGTCGGGTCGAGGAGGCCGTGGTGCAGACCGACAACACCCGGGCAAGCGGCGGGCTCGAGTCCCAGGTCCTTGCCACCGTGGCCCGAGGACTGCTGCACCGCTTTCCGCTGGCCAACCCGGCCATGGTCGTCCGTGCGGTGATCGACGCGCGGGACGGGCTGGCGGCGTTCGGGTTCCGGAGTGATGAGCGGTCCGCGGCGCTGATCACGGAGACGGCCGCGAGCGATCCCCGGTTGCGGCTGCCGTATCAAGCCACGGCGCCGACCTGACGCCGCAGTCCTGGTCGGCCGCTCACGGGAGCCGGAACCAGACCGATTTGCCGTCGTTGTGCGGAGTGCTGCCCCAGCGGCCGGCGATCCCGACGACCAGCTGCATGCCGCGGCCCGACTCTGCGTCCGCGTCGGCCGGAGCCGGGACGGGGCCGGCACCGGCCGCGTCGTCGCGGATGTTCACGATGAGTTCACCGTCGTCGCAGATTGCGACGAGGGTGACGAGAGTGCCCGTGTGCTTGATCGCATTGGTGACGAGCTCCGAGGTGAGCAGTTCGGCGTCGTCGGCGAGGTGCGGCAGCCCGTGTGCGAAGCAGAACGCCCGTACCGCCCAGCGCGCCTGTTGGCAGGACGGTGGCCGCGGCCAGAGCCTGAGGACGAGCTCGGTGCCGCTTGTCGGTGCACCACCGTCATGCATCGAGGTACCAACCACCCGTTCGGCCTCCGCAAAGGTAGATCGACTGCGGCGTGGTCTGGACCGTGTCCGACGCTGTCAGCATGCCCGCTCTCGTGGTACTACGCAGCTTGGCGGCACTATCGGCGGGCTTGTCGCTTCCCGGTGCCTCGTCTGGCGTCCGCTGGCGTGGTGGGATGTCATATGCGGGTCACGCCGGCGGGCGGTCATCGGTTAGACATGACTGACCTCGCTCGCTGGGAGCAGCAACTTCGAGCGGTGGCCGCAGCGCACAGACGCACCCCGACGGATCGCCGACCTGTGCGTCGAGCTGCTGGGCGTCGGCGGCGCGGGCATCTCGATGGTCAGTGACACGATCAACCGCGCCGTGGTCTGCGCGACCGACGACGTCTCGTCCCGGGTCGAGGAGCTGCAGGTGACGCTCGGCGAGGGGCCGTGCGTGGACGCTGTGGTGAGCGGCGGGCCGGTCCTGGTCTCGGACCTCACCGATCGCGCCGATCTCGCCGTCGAGCGGTGGCCGGCGTTCCTCGGGGCGGCGACCGACGCGGGTGTCCGAGCGGTGTTCGCCTTCCCGCTGCGGATCGGCGCCATCCGGATCGGCGCGCTCGACCTCTACCGTGCGCAGCCGGGCGCGCTCAGCGAGGACGAGCTGTCCGCGGCGCTGCTCGCGGCCGAGTCCGCAAGTGTCGGGCTGCTCGCCCTCCAGTCGCGCGAGGGCGGGCTCGCGGACTCCGCCGGCGGCTACCAAGCGCAGGTTCACCAGGCCAGCGGAATGGTGATGGTGCAGCTGCGGGTACCTATCGAGCAGGCGTTCCTGATGCTGCGCGCCCGAGCCTTTGCCACCGGCCGGCCGTTGCACGAACTTGCCGCAGACGTGGTGGAACGACGCATACGATTCATCCCGGAGGACCGATGAGTCAGCACGACGCGCCAAGCAGCGGCGCGCAGGTGGGCAGCCGTGAGCATGCCCTCGCGGAGGTGTTCGTCAAGCTTGCCGACACGCTGGTCGACGACTACGACGTCGTCGACCTGCTCGATCAGCTCGTGCATGCCTGCGTACGGCTGCTCGGCATCACCGCCGCCGGGCTCCTGCTCGACGACCAACGCGGTCAGCTCGCCCTCGTCGCGTCCTCGAGCGAGGAGACCCGGTTACTGGAGATCTTCCAGATCCAGAACAACCAGGGCCCGTGCCTCGATTGTGTCCGCAACCGAGCCGTCGTCACCAGCGCCGACCTGGCCGCGGACCGGGCCCGGTGGCCGACCTTCGTCCCGGAGGCGCTCGCCGCCGGCTTCCGTTCGGTCACGGCGGTCCCGCTCCGGCTGCGCGAGGAGACGATCGGCGGCCTGAACATGTTCAGCGACACGGCGTCCGCGCTCCCCGAGCACGACCGCCGGCTGGCGCAGGCGCTTGCCGACGCGGCCACCATCGGCATCCTCCAGCAGCGTGCCGCGCACCGCACGTCGGTCCTGGCCGAGCAGCTGCAGCAGGCGCTCAACAGCCGCGTCGTGATCGAGCAGGCCAAAGGTGTCCTCGCCGAACGCAACAACCTGACCATGGAGGCCGCCTTCGCGACCTTGCGCAAGCACGCACGCGACAACAACCTCAAGCTCAGTGACGTCGCCATGTCGGTCGTCCGCGGTGAAGCCGACCAGCCGTGAACCGGTCGAGCCCCGCAAGGACCGTTCGTGTTCGGAACGCCCGAGCCCCTGGATGTCAGCCGGCGGTACCGAGGTCGACGAAGTACGCCTCGTAGAGCAAGTCGCTGACCCGACGCTCGTGGTCACGGATGGCCGCTTGCATCGCGATGAGCTCCGCCGTGAGTCGCTCGCCCGCTTCGCCGCCGGGAGTCGCCGACCGGATGAGGTGGTGCAGCCGCGCGACCAGATGGTCGTGCTCGTCGCGGAGGCGAGCGGCGCGACCGGCGAGTCGTGGCTCGTCAGCCCGGATCCGCCGAAGGAGGCTGTCCTTCCGGGTCGCCGCCCGGTCGTGGAAGTCCCAGGCTGCGCGGAGGTGGTGCAGCGCCGAAGCCGATTCGTGTGGGGCGGACAGCTGGGGCATGAGACACCTCGCATCCCGTCGCGCCGACAATAGGCATGCATCCCGAGCCACCGGAAGCCTCGTCATCCAACTGCTACGACAACGTCATCGTTGGCGTACTGCTCATGCCCTGCCGTCACGTTTCGGAACCGGATAGTCGGGCCAGCCGCCGAGGACCTCGCCCGATCCTGGCCGAGGACCGGACGTGCCGCTGGCACCACGCGACCGACTCCCGGCCACTTGTCGATCTTGAAAAGCCTCGGCCGGCGCCTCTGACCTGCAGAAACACCGGCCGAATCTGGTCGGGATGGCGGGATTTGATCCCCGAAAAAGGGGGTTCCGAGGCCATCCGCTGCTCCCCGTGATTCCAGCGTCTTCGCAGATCAGGGCTTGTTTTCCCCGTCCGACTGTAACCGCGGGTAACCGGTAGTCCCCAGAGTTTCTGTGACCAGTTCTGTGACCACCTGGACCACGGGATACCGATACTGACCGAGGCGATCCCCGGCCGAGGCGCCGACTCCTGTTGCCTCAGACGCGGGCCGGCGGCAGGCTCCCAATGTGACGACGAACGCGCCGGCCAGCATGGACTCGCGGGTCGATCTGGCGTCGATGCAGCTCGACATCTACGTCAGCGCCGCGGCAGGGTCGGTGGAACCCGGACCACGGTGACGTCGAGATCCCGGACGGCTGGGAGTTCCTGCCGACGGGGGATGCGTTCTTGACTCGGACGGTCAGGCTGCGGGTCGCTACTGGCGGTCTTACCGGCCCCGCGGCCGCAGCCGGCCGCACCGGCGACTGCTGGGGATCTGGGCACCGGCCGAGGTGATCCGCGACGCCGAGGCCCGAGCTGAAGCGACCGCCGCCAAACGCGCCGCGGGACGGGCAGTGCGCCCGCAGCCGGGAGCGCCGCGAGGAGCGGTACCAGGACGAGCTGCGACAGGCGGTGCTGGAGTTCCTCGCCTTCGCCGACAGCACGCAGCGTTGGCCGAGCGAATCGCGGCGGACACAGCAGCACACGCCGCAGTCGTCGGCAGCGGCCGGGTCGGTCGCACGCAGCTGCTGACGCTCGCGGAGAAGGCAGAGCTCGCGGCACGGGCGCACATCCGCCATCGCTACACCAGCTATGAGGACGAGCTCGACCAGATCCCGTTCGAGGCGTGGGACGAAGAAGACCTGTACCGAGAGATCAAAGGTGCCGCGCACGACGCCGTCGACATGTTCATCGAACGCCACCGCCGCAAGTAACAACGCAATACGTGCAGGCACCCGCTGGCATGCCGCACATCGGAGCCGGCGCTATCCATCCGCTCCGTCGTGCGAGACTTTCTCGTGTGAGGCCGTGGCCGGCAGGGGACGAAACACCAGGGGATCCTCGGCCACCGCACCAATTTGCGTCTCATCACGACCCGGAAGAAGACTCACGCCGTGAGTTCCGTGCGCTGCTGCGCGAAATGGTCATGTGGGCTCTGCTCTTGATCGTTGGGGTGCTCAACCTGACCGCGGAACACGCCTCGCCAGCCAGACACTGGTTCGGAGTGGCTGTCCTCGTTCTAGCGCCACTGTCAGCCGTGTCTTCTGTCTACGAGTTCAGGCGACAGCGTATGAAGAAGCGTGACCAGTTGACGGATGGTTCGTCGTAGCCCTGTCGATTGCCGCACTCGGTGAGTTGGAAATGTGCCGCGATCTGCCACTGGGGCCCTGGTGGTAGAGCGGTATACGCGCACGAGCTCCCTGGCGCGCGCCTTGGTGCCGGCGCTGGCTATCGGCCCGATCCGGCGATCTCGACTGTCGGCCTCAGCGACGCGACGTAGATCGCTGACGGGTTGCCCGGCTGCCACCCTGGCAGAGGGTCGATGGTGTCGATCTGCACGAATCCCTGGTCTTCCCAGAAGGCGCGAGTTGCGGCGTAGGGTTGGTAGTCCGACGACGCGTCGAGCGTCTTCACCTCCACCACGGCTACACCGCTACTGGACAGCTCGTGGAGGGCGACCGACACCAGTGCCCGGCCCACGCCGCGTCTCCGCCAGGCGGGGAGGACGGCCGCGAACGTGTCGTACGTGTCGGGTGTAAAGAAGTCCGGGAGCGCCTGAGCACCTCGACGCAGGCAACAAGATCCGCAGGCTCGGCAACGCGCACTTGGAACACGCCCGGATCATCGCGCAGAAGCGGCCGTCCTGCCGCGTAGGAGTTGTGCCGCGAGCCGGCATCGGCGGTCGGAGACCGAGCGGGTGCCTCATAACAACACGAATACGCGCGTGGGGCGATCGCAGCGCGTGCACGGGTGCCGGCGCTAGGGCCTGGCCCGAAATGTCGGTGAGGGCAGCAATGATGGCTTGTGCCGCGCCTTTCTGCCTTCTATGGGCTCGTCGTGTACATGTACTGGCGCGATCACGAACCTCCGCATTTCCACGTCGAGTACGGCGATTCGGAGGCGCTAATCGTGATCGCCGATGGTCGCGTCTATGCAGGCTCCCTTCCCCGACGGGCGCTCCGGCTCGTCCGGGAGTGGCGGCGACCCCACGAGGACGAGCTCTGCCGCGCCTGGAACGGGCTGCTCGCCACGAAGACCCAGGTAGCATCGATCCACTGCCATGAAAAAGCTCACTAAGATTCCCCGGGTCACAAGCGTCGAGGTGCGCCCGCCGTATGGCCTGCTCCTGACCTTCGACGACGGCGTGCGCCGCGAAGTTGACCTGGCTCAGGACCTGTGGGGGCCTGTCTTCGAACCGCTGAAGGATCCTGAGTTCTTTGCTCAGGTCTCGATCGACCACGGCACTGTCGTCTGGCCGAACGGCGTCGACCTAGACCCTCTCGTTCTTCACGGCGATGCCAGCCGGCGACTCTGCGCCCGGATCAACAGGCCGGATACGATCCGGGCGTCGAACCGGATCGACGAAGCACTCTGCAAGTGCCGATACCGAGCGCTTTTCAAGATCACCGTGAACGATCGGTATCGGCACCTACTGGTCGTCGTCGCCGCGGGGCAAGTCCGCTTCAGCGACCAGCGATGGTGGCGCAGGCTTCGGTGTCCGAGGCTCCCGGTCGCCTGCGGTGCCGTCGTCACCAGGACGCCGGATCGTCAGCTCCATCCGGTACGGGCCGGAAACCTTCCGCCCGAACGAGAACCACTTGCCCATACGGGCACGGTACGCCGCCGTGGCGGGCATCGCGACGCAGGTGAACGGCACGTATTCGTCGCCGTCTAACCGGTCCTCGTCCCGAGTTCAGCCGGGTGCGCCGCAGCGGTTCGGCTCGGGGTCGCGGCTGACACGTCGTACAGAACGTCTGCGCGGCTCTGCGGCGTGGCGATTGCGATGTAGCCGATGAGCGAGCCGTCGTCACGCGTGAGTTTCCATGACGTCATGTCGTGGCCGGAGACCCCACAGGCGCCCTGAATCGGGACTCGCTGCCCTGGGAGAAGTCGCGTCGGAGTGGGATCCGCGCCGCAATAGTCCCCGCGACAGTCGCTGACCGTGACCGGGTTGCGCGTGTCGTTCACAACGATGGCGCTCGTGTAGTTGGACGGGTCCGTCGGATCGACGGATCCGCAGACCTCTGGCCGCATCCGTCACCTCAGCGGCGATCAGAAGCCCGACCAGGGCAGCGCCCACTCCGCCCATCGACCACAGGAGCACCCCGCGCCATTTCGGTCGACGCTGTTTCCGCCACCATTGCCAGCCCGGCGGAGGTGCTGGCCACGATGGATCGGGCTCCCACCCCGGAGGTGGTGACCAGCCACGAGGCGGTTGGGGCCAGCCCGGCGGCGCTTGCCACTGGTCCGTCCCCACAACTCCATTCTCGCCCGAACCAGTCACGTCGCGGGATACGCGGTAGCGCCGGTGACGTTCGCCGGTCTCCGCGTCCTCAATGAACAGAGCGGCAGCTACTGCTCGGGCAACTGCGCCGCCGGTGTCGCCAGTACCTCGGCCACGAACTCGCGCTTGGCTCCGGCATAGCCGTCGATGTCGTCGGGCAGAGAGCGGGCTACCGCCCGCTTGAGCTCGAGATACCGCTGACAGAGGTCGGGCCGCGTCCGAAGGGCGTTCCGGAACCCCACCCGGCTGCGCCATAGGGCCGTTGTCGGCTCGGTCAGGTGCAGCTGGTGGGTTCGCTGCCACCAATGCTCGATTGGCGGCTTGTAGAAGTAGTGGGCTTCCGCCGGACGATGAACGCCGGCGGCGTAGCCGGCGACGAGAAGTGGCTGGGTCGCCGCGGCAGCGCTAGTCAACGAGGCGATGGGCGCGATCATGTCCAGAATCGGCTTCGCAGCCAGCCCCGGGACGGACGTTGATCCGACGTGCTCGACCTTGCCCACCAGCCACGGAGCAAGGACGCGCTCAAGGAGGGCGGCTTCCTCACCGAGGCCGGACCCAGGTGACCGAGCCTCCACCGGACCCGGAGCAATCCACGGAGGGGGCCGCTACGGCGCCGCGGTTCTCGTGCCTTGAGACCAGCAGCGCGGATGCGGGCGATCGGGTCGTCCACGCCACGACTACGGTCGCTGGGTCGTCGGGAGGCTTTGGTCTGACCGGGGGCGGCGGCGGGCGACGAGAATCTGGGAGTGCAGACCGCCGGCGGTCACGTTGGTGATGCCGGCGGCTGCCCACTCCGTGCCGAGCAGAGTCCGCAGATCGACCGGGCGACAGCCGCCGACGAGTCGTGGCCATCGTCTCCACACAGCGGTCCAGCTGCGCGCGACGAGTCGGGTGCCGATCCCGTCTCCCGGACCGAGGCTGACGACGGCCAGCAGCCCGTCGTCTGTGAGGATGCGCGCCGCCTCGGCCATCATCTGTCTGGCGTAGTCGCGGTCGAGCAGGTCGACGACGTAGGTCGAGACGAAGCGGTCGAAGCTGCCGCTCTCGATGGGCAGTGGAAGCCGACCGTCGACCTGCAGCACCCCCGCGCGTGACACCCGCTGGGCGAGCCGGTTTGCGCTCAGCGTCACCATCCTGGGGCTGACGTCGACCCCCATGTAGCGGCAGTCGCCCGGCAGGATCTCGTCGAGCAGCCGGGCCGCCAGCCGCCCGGTTCCGCATCCGAGCTCGAACACGCCGGTGGCGTGGGCCAGGTCGGCCTTCTCGACCATCGCCGCGACGGGGCGGTCCTCGTACCAGCCCTGGCGGTCTTGCCAGGGCCCGATTCGGTCGTACAGCCTGGCGATCACGCCGACGGGTAGCGCGGCTTCCGACGTCTTGGTGCCAATGCGTGCAGACATGGCTGCGCCCCCTGTCCGTCCTGGAGCGAACGTCACCGCGACAAGCAGCGTGTCGCCTCCCTTGTTGCTACCGGGTAGTTGCTCCTTGCGCGACGTACATCTCGAGTTGGATGTCGTCCGGGTCGCGGAAGGTGATGAGGGCGGAGCCGGTGTTGGGCGTGACCTTGATCCCGGAATGCTCCACCCCGGCGTCGGCGAGACGCTGCGCCCATGCCTGTAGCTTGGCCTGATCGCTCACCGCGAACGCAAGGTGGTCGAGACCCGCTCGCCGTTCGTTGAACGGGTCAGCGGCGTCGGGATGGCGGTGCCTAGTCAGCCCGAGGACCACTCCGGACGGATGCCGGACCAGCCGGCGCTCGAAGTCGTTGGTGTCGAACGGGAACAGCGGTACGAAGCCGAGCACGTCGACGTACCAGCGCACCGACACCTCCAGGTCATGCACGTTCAGGGCCACGTGGTGGACGCCGGAGAACGACGGAACACTCATCGCTGTTCACCTCTGGAAGGTGTGGGCCGGTGGCATGCGCGACCTGCGGACTAGAGCGGACTCTAGTTAGTACACTAGCAATATGGCAGCGTCAACCAGTCGCCGTCGGGACGCCGCGCAGACCCGCCAGCGGATCCGGGACGCCGCGCGGGCCCTCTTCGTCGCCCGCGGCTATGCCGCGGCCACGATCACCGACATCGCGCGGGCAGCGGGCGTCGCACCGCAGACGGTCTACTTCAGCTACGGGTCGAAAGCCGCCGTCTTGTCGGCCGTCATCGACGCCGAGATCGTCGGTGACCTCGACCCGGTCCCGCTGCTCGACCGGCCGGCCGCCAAACGGGTCAAGGCCGCACACGGCCCAGCCGAGCGCCTGCGGCGCGCGGTGACGCTGCTCTGCGATGTCACTGAGCGCGTCGCACCCCTGTACGAGCTCGCCCGAGCCGGGGCGACCGACCCCGAGGTCCGGGTGCTGCTGGACCGGCACGAGCAGCAGCGTCGGCAGACCCACCACGTCCTCGTCGGGCTCCTCGCCGACGGACTGCGCGACGGCCTCGACATACAGGAGGCAACCGACCGCCTGTACGCGCTGGTCAGCCACGACGTGTACTGGCTCCTCGTCGAACGCTGTGGCTGGACCAAACGGCGGTGGCAGCGACACTGCCACGAGGAAGCGCGCCACCAACTGCTCCCGACCTCGACACACAGCACCGAATAGCTATGCCGCCCCTCCGCCGGTCAAGTTGGTGAGGCGTTGTTCTTTGGCGTCGTTCTCGCAGTTGCGGTGTTCCTCCTGTGACCCGCCGCCGTCCGTGACACGCCGAGAGTTCTGCGACCACTTCCGTGACCGCCCGGCAATTGTCGATCTCGAGACGGCTCGGCCGGTGCCTCTGACCTGCAGAAACACCGGCCGAATCTGGTCGGGATGGCGGGATTTGAACCCACGACCCCCTCGTCCCGAACGAGGTGCGCTACCAAGCTGCGCTACATCCCGGAGGCCGTCGTGCGTCAGCGAGTCTAGGGCATCGGCACGAGCGTCAGCAGCGTCGCTTCAGGCGGGCAGGCAAACCGGACGGGCGCGTACGGCGAGGTCCCCAGCCCGGCAGAGACGTGCAGGTACGCCCCTTCGGACGTCGCAGCATCCGGCCACGGCCACAGCCCGCGCGCCCGTCGCCGGTCGAGCCCGCAGTTCGTCACCAGCGCACCGATCCCCGGGACCCGGAGCTGCCCGCCGTGGGTGTGGCCGGACAGCACGAGCCGGAAGCCGTCGGCGACGAAGGAGTCGACCACGCGCGGCTCGGGGGTGTGGGACAGGCCGATGCCGACGTCTGCGTCCGTCACGGGCCCGGCGACCCGGTCGTAGTGGTCGGCCCGGTGGTGCGGGTCGCTGACCCCCGCCAACTCCAGTGTCAGGCCCCGCACCGACACCGTCGTACGGCGGTGGGTCAGGTCCAGCCAGCCCCGGTCGGTGAACGCCCCGCGCAGCTCTCCCCACGCCAGCGGCGTCCCGTGCACACGCTCGCCGGTGTCGGGTAGCAGGTAGCGGGCCGGGTTCTTCGGTGTCGGTGCGAACCAGTCGTTGGAGCCCGGCACGAAGGCGCCGGGACGGTCGAGCAGCGGCCCGAGGGCGTCCAGCACCGCCGGGATCCCGTGCCGGGAGCCGAGGTTGTCCCCGGTGTCGACGACCAGGTCGGGCTCGAGGTCCGCGAGCCTGCGGACCCACCGCACCTTCCACGGCTGGTGTGGCGTCGCGTGCAGGTCCGAGACGTGCAGCACCCGAACCGGCGGCGAGCCGGGCGGCAGGATGGGCACGTCGAAGCGCCGCAGCCGGAACGACTTGCGCTCCACACCCCACGCGTACGCGAGGACTCCGGCGCCGGCCACGACGGCGCCGGGGACGGCGACCGTGGCCCGCATGCCTCAACTCTAGGGTGACGGCATGGGTGTCAAGGAGCGGCTGCAGTCCGACCTGACGGACGCGATCAGGTCGCGGGACTCGCTTCGCGCCGCCACGCTGCGGATGGCGCTGACCGCGGTGGCCAACGAGGAGGTCGCGGGCAAGCAGGCCCGGACCCTCACCGACGACGAGGTGGTGAAGCTCCTCGCGCGGGAGGCCAAGCGCCGGCGCGAGGCGGCGGAGGCGTTCGACGCGGCCGATCGCGCCGACCTCGCGGATCGGGAGCGGGCCGAGGGGGAGGTGCTCGCGGCGTACCTGCCAGCGCAGCTGGACGACGCGGAGCTCGTCGCCATCGTGCGGTCGGCGATTGCCGAGCTCGACGTCAGCGGGCCGCAGGCGATGGGTCAGGTGATGAAGGCGGTGACGCCCCGGGTCGCCGGCCGGGCCGAGGGCGGTCGCGTTGCGGCGGAGGTGCGCAGCCAGCTGGCCGGCTGATCGCCGGTACCGGCCGGTGCCGGGCAGCGCCAGTCGGGGTCAGCAGTGCGGCGGACCGTGCCCGTGCTTCTTCGGGGTGCACGTCGGTGTCGGGCTGCCCGTGGGCGACGGCGACCCCCCCGATGGCGGGGCGCCGGTCGGCGACGCGGTACCCCCGGGCGACGGCGTCGGCGACGGCGGGTGCCCGTTGCTGATCAGGAGCGTCACGGTGGCACCCGGCGGGGCCCCGCTGCCGGCACCCGGGACGGTCCGCGCGACCGTGCCTTCCGGGAGCAGCGAGTCGACAGCCGGCGCCGACGAGGACATGGAAGCCGCGGTCCTCGAGTGCGCTCGTCGCGTTCTTCACGGACAGCCCGGCGACGTCCGGCACCGGCTTCGTGATCCCGTGCACGAACTCGGGGTCCGGCTCCGGGAGCGGCTCGACGGGTACGCCGCGGAGCGCCGCCACCATCGTGTCGTGCCAGATCGGTCCGGCGATCGTCGCACCGTAGACATAGCTGTAGTGCCGGCCGCCGATGGTGAGGAAGTTGAGCGGGCGGTTCGGGTTCTTGGGGTCGCCGACCCAGACCGCGGCGGCCATCTGTGGCACGAAGCCGGCGAAGTCCGACGCCGAGTCGTTCTCCGCCGTACCGGTCTTCGCCGCGGCCGGACGCCCCGGCTCGCCGACGTTGGCGGCGGTGGCGCCGGGCTTGGTGAGTACGCCGTTGAGGATCGAGGTGATCGTGTCGGCGAGGCCCGACTCCAGCACCTGCTCACAGCCCGGTTGCGGAGCCCTGATGTTGTGCCCGTCCTGGTCGGTGACCTTGGTGATCGCGGTGGGCCGGCAGTAGCGGCCGTGCGCGGCGACGGTTGCGTAGGCACCGGCGACGTCGAGCGGGCTGTAGGTGTCCGCGGCGCCCAGGGTGAACGTCGGGTACTGGCTGATGTGACCGCCGGTCGCCGGCCGCACCCCCATCGCCTCGGCGAGCCGGACCGGTTCGCACAGCCCGGTGCGCTTCTCCAGCTGGGCGAAGAAGGTGTTGACCGAATACCAGGTGCCGGTGACGAGGTTGAAGGTGCCGCGCTCGCTGTCGCCGGCGTTCCTGACGTCCCAGCTCCCGACATCGCTGCCGGCGCAGTTGGTGAACCCGTTGAGGTCGGGGATCCGCTGGGGCGCGTAGATCGTCGTACCGAGCGGGATGCCCTGCTTCATCGCGGCGGCCAGGACGAAGAGCTTGAACGTCGAGCCGGCCTGGAAGCCGCGCGCCGCCGCCGTACCGCTGGTCGACCGCGTAGTTGATCGTGTTCTCGCCCTTGCCGGCGTCCTGCCCGTAGGGGCGGTTCACCGACAGGGCGAGCACGCGCCCGGTCCCGGGCTCCACGACGGCCTCGGCCCCCGCCACGCCCGACTTGTCGCGTCGGTGCACGTACTTGCGGACGGCGTGGTCAGCGGCGCGCTGAACCTTCGGGTCGAGGGTGGTCTGGATGGTCAGGCCACCGCGCAGCAGGAGCTTGCGTCGATCGTCGACCGTTGCCCCGAACGCCGGCGACGTCATGATGACGTGTTGCACGTAGTCGCAGAAGTACGGCGCTGACGACGCCTCGCAGCCGTTGCCCTGCCGGTGGACGTCCAGGCGGATCGGCTTCACGGCCGCGCGGTCGTGGGCCTCCTGCGAGATGAAGCGGTACTTCAGCATCTGGCCCAGGACAGTGTTACGCCGAGCGAGCGCCGCCTCCGGGCTCGTCACCGGGTCGTAGACCTCGGGGGACTGAACCAAGCCGGCCAGCAGCGCCGCCTGGGCGAGGTTCAGCTTCTGCACGGGTTTGCCGAAGAAGTGCCGCGCCGCCGTGGCGACGCCGTAGGCGCCGTCGCCGAAGTAGGCGATGTTGAGGTAGCCCTCCAGGATCTGCGCCTTGCTGTACCGGCGCTCGAGGGCGAGGGCGTAGCGCGCCTCCTTCGCCTTGCGCGACAGCGACGTCGCATGCGCGTCCTCCTGGGCCTGCTTGTCGCCCGCCGCCTGCGCGTTCTCGATGAGGACGTTCTTGACGTACTGCTGGGTGAGCGTCGACCCGCCCTGCTGGACCGTCCCGGCGCTCCCGTTGCGCAGCAGGGCGCGGAGGGCGCCCTTGATGTCGATGCCGTGGTGCTCGTAGAACCGCACGTCCTCGACGGCGATGATCGCCTTCTGCATGACGGCCGGGACCTTGGTGAGCGGCACGGTGACGCGGTCCTGGAAGTAGAACGTCGCGAGCGGCGAGCCGTCGGCCGCGAGGATCCGCGACACCTGCGGCAGGGCCGTGATCTCGAGCTGGGAGGGGAGGTTCTCGAAGTCGTTGGCGCCGGTGCGCGCGAGCAGCCCGATGCCGCCCACGATCGGCAACAGCATGCCGGCCAGGAGCAGCCCGGCGACGACGCTGATGACGCCCAGCGCCCCGACGCGCGGCAGCCGGGCGCCGCGCCCGCCCGTCGGCGGTCTGCTCGTCCCCACGCGTCCAGCGTACGAGGGGATTCGGCGCAGCCCGAAATGTCGCGGCGCCGCCCCGGATAGTCGGCGGTTCGGTCAATGGCCATCCTCCGAAAGGACTATCCAAGAATGAGACGAACGGGGACTGCCGTCCCTTGCGTCCGGTTCGTACTTTCAATACAGCGAATGCCCACGCGGCTGCGGCTGCAGTTTGATAGAGACGAAGGACGCTCACCATGCCCTGGACCCCGGACTGGACCGCCCGCGCCGCCTGCCGCGAGAACGAGCCGGACACGCTGTTCGTGCAGGGCGCGGCTCAGAACCGGGCGAAGTCGGTCTGCCTCGGTTGCCCCGTCCGAACCGAGTGCCTGGCGGACAGCCTGGACAACCGGGTGGAGTTCGGCGTGTGGGGCGGCATGACCGAGCGTGAGCGCCGGGCCCTGCTGCGGCGGCGACCGAACGTCACCTCGTGGCGGCGCCTGCTCGAGGCCGCGATGGCGGAGTTCGAAGCGGGCGGAGCGGTCGAGCAGGACAAGCCGCTGACCGTCGCGAGCTGATCGCGGCGCGGTCGGCTCAGCCGGCCGCAGCGACCGGCGCCGACGCCGCCGGTCCGTTGGCCAGCTCGTCCCCGATCCGGCGCAGGCCGGCCATGTCGTGGACGTCCTCGGGCTGAGCCGCGACCTCGACGACCGGCACCGCCGGGTGCGCGGAGCGGAACCGCCCGGCGACCTTGGCGTCCCGCCCGGCCGTCGCCAGTCGATCGGCGTGGATCCGGAGCACCGCCGCCGTGACCGAGTCCGCGTCGTTCTCGTCCAGCGACTCCGCCGCCGCCAGCGAGCGCTCCACCGACAGGCCGGCCGCGGAGCTGGCGTGCACCCGGTTGAGCACCAGGCCGGCCAGCGGCATCCGCTCCTCGCCCAGCCGCTCGACGAAGTACGACGCCTCTCGCAGCGCGTCGCGCTCCGGGACGGCGACCACCACGAACGCCGTCCCGGGCTCCTTCAGCAGCCGGTAGGTGCGCTCGGCGCGTTCCCGGAACCCGCCGAACATCGTTTCCAGCGACGCCACGAACAGGCTCAGGTCCTTCAGCGCCTGCGCGCCGATGATCTTCGTGAGGACATTGGTGAAGACGTTCAGCCCGACGGTGAAGACCTTCATCACGCCGCGACCACCGGCCTTCGCCGGGGCCAGCAGCATCCGGATCATCCGGCCGTCGAGGAACCGGCCGAGGCGCTGCGGGGCGTCGAGGAAGTCGAGCGCCGACCGGCTGGGTGGGGTGTCGACGACGATGAGGTCCCAGCGACCCTCGGCCTTGAGCTGGCCGAGCTTCTCCATCGCCATGTACTCCTGCGTCCCGGCGAAGCTCGACGACAGCGAGACGTAGAAGGGGTTGGCGAGGATCTGCTCGGCTCGTTGCGGGTCGGAGTGGGCGAGGACGATCTCGTCGAACGTCCGCTTCATGTCCAGCATCATCGCGTCGAGCGAGCCGCCAGCTCGCCGTGTCGACGTCGCCGACCGCCCGCGGGGTGTTGTCGAGCTCGGTGAGCCCCATCGACTGCGCGAGCCGGCGCGCCGGGTCGATGGTGAGGACGCAGACCTTGCGGCCGCGTTCGGCCGCCCGCAGCGCGAGAGCGGCGGACGTCGTCGTCTTGCCGACCCCGCCCGCCCCGCAGCAGACGACGATGCTCGCCGACTCGAGCAGACCGTCCACGTCGAAGGGTCGCGCCGGTGTCGTGGTCACGTCACACCATCCCCTGCTCGGCCAGGGACTCGGCCAGCTCGTAGAGGCACGAGAGGTCGACGGTCTCCGTCAGCATCGGAAGCTCGTACGTCGGCCGCTCGAGTGCGCCGAGCGTCTCGCGTTCCTGCTCCTCCAGCCGCACCCGACCGGCGTGGTCGGCCGCCTCGCCGGCGAGCGCGGCCAGCAGCGCCGGGTCGGCGTCCAGGCCCACCGACTTGAGGTCGCGCGCGATCGCGTCCATGTCCAGGGACCCGGCGGCGGCGACGGCGAGCGCGTCGGCCGGCAGCAGCGGCTCCCGCACCATGTTGACGACGACTCCACCGACGGGTAGCCCGACCGACGTCAGCTCGGCGACGCCGTCCGCGGTCTCCTGCACCGGCATCTCCTCGAGCACCGTGGCGACGTGGACCGCGGTCTTGCGCGACCGCAGGAGGTTCATCACGCTGTCCGCCTGCTGCCGCACCGGACCCATCCGGGCGAGCCCGGCCACCTCGGCGTTCACGTTGAGGAACCGGGCGATCCGGCCGGTGGGCGGGGCGTCCAGGACGACCGCGTCGTAGATCCGCCCGCCGCCGCGGCGCTCGCGGGTCGCTGCCTCCATGACCTTGCCCGTGAGCAGCACGTCCCGTAGCCCGGGTGCGATGGTCGTCGCGAAGTCGATGGCACCGAAACGCTTGAGGGCGCTGCCGGCCCGGCGCAGGTTGTAGAAGATCTCGAGGTACTCGAGAAGGGCCGCCTCCGGGTCGATCGCCAGCGCGTAGACCTCGCCCCCGCCGCGCGCGGCCGCGACCCGCCGCTCCTCGTAGGGCAGTGGCGGGGTGTCGAACAGCTGGGCGATCCCCTGCCGCCCCTCGACCTCGGTGAGCAGGACGTGCCGACCACCGGCCGCCAGCGCGAGCGCCAGGGCGCCGGCCACCGTGGTCTTGCCGGTGCCGCCCTTGCCGGTGACGACGTGGAGCTTCACCGAGGGGAAGTCGCTCACGGGGTCCGAGCGTAGTCAGGGCGTGTCGCCGAAAAGCCGGGACGTGCGAGCAGGAGATCGACGTGGTGTGACGAAACCCACACGCAGACGGCATCGAGATCGATGGGGGTCGCACACATGTACGAAGACTCCACGTGGCGCGCGCTCGCGGAATGCCGCGGCGACAACGCCGTCTACTTCTTCGCCCCCAGCCACTTCGAGCGCAAGCCGGAGAAGGATCTGCGCGAGGGCATGGCCCGCTCGCTGTGCCGGCGCTGCCGCGTCCAGCAGGACTGCCTCGACTACTCCATCGAGGTCGAGGAGGGTCACGGGATCTGGGGCGGGCTCAACGAGCTCGAGCGCAAGCGCCTCCTCCGCCGTCGCCGCGCCGAGACCGCCTGAGTCCGGCGCCGGTCCGCGACCGGCCACCGCCCCGCGAGGGGTCGACCCGGCGACAGTAGGGTCGCCCTGTGTCAGAAGTGGGAGTACGCGACCGTGCCGCTGCTCGTCCACGCCACCAAGCAGATCCTCGACAACTGGGGCGAGGACGGCTGGGAGCTCGTGCAGGTCATCCCCGGCCCCGGCGGTGGTGAGCAGCTCGTCGCCTACCTGAAGCGGCCCAAGCAGTGACGCCCGAGGAGCCGGCTCGCCGGAGCTGGGCCTGTCGCTGCCGGAGGTCGCGGCTCCCGTGGCGGCGTACGTTCCCGCCGTCCGCAGCGGCGACCTCGTGTGGACCTCCGGGCAGCTGCCCTTCGTCGACGGCGCGCTGCCTGCCACCGGGAAGGTGGGTGCGGGCGTGGAACCGGACCGCGCGCAGCGAGCTCGCCGCGTATCTGCGCGCTGAACGCGCTCGCCGCATTGCGTGCCGAGTTGGGTGACCTCGACGCGCGTACGTCGGGTCGTCAAGGTGGTGGGGTACGTGGCGAGCGCGCCGGCTTTCGTCGGCCAGCCCGCGGTCGTCAACGGCGCGAGCGAGCTGTTGGGCAGGTGTTCGGCGACGCCGGGAAGCACGCCCGCAGTGCCGTCGGCGTCGCTGCGCTCCCACTCGACGCACCCGTCGAGGTCGAGGTCGTCGTCGAGGCCGGCTGATGACGCCCACGTCGTACGGCGAGTCACTGGGCCGGCTGCCCCGGGAGATGGTCGCGCACGTCCGGGCACTGGCCAGCGGCGAGGCGACGCCCGCCGAGCCGCGGCACGCCGCCACGGTCGTGCTCCTCCGCGACGCCGCCAGCGGCCTCGAGGCCTACCTGCTGCGCCGCCAGAAGACGATGGCGTTCGCGGCGGGCATGCACGTCTTCCCGGGAGGATCCGTCGACCCGCGCGACGAGGCGCTGCCCGACGACGCCTGGGTCGGGCCGCCGCCCGGTCAGTGGGCGCCGGTGCTGACCGCCGACGAACAGCTCGCGAAGGCGCTGGTCTGCGCGGCGGTGCGGGAGACGTTCGAGGAGTCGGGGGTCCTGCTCGCGGGATCGGCCGCCGGCGACGTCGTGGCCGACACCACGGCGGAGGACTGGGAGGCGGACCGGCTCGCGCTGCTCGACCGTTCGCTGTCGCTCGCCGCGTCTGCTCGACCGCCGCGGTCTGCGTGCTGCGCGCGGACCTGCTCCGGCCGTGGGCGCACTGGATCACCCCCGAGGTCGAGCCGCGGCGCTACGACACCCGGTTCTTCGTCGCCGCGCTGCCGTCCGGGCAGCGCACCCGCGACGTCGGCGGCGAGGCCGACCAGCGTCACCTGGGCGCGGCCGGAGGACGTCCTCGCCGCTGCCGACCGCGGCGAGGTCGGCATGCTGCCTCCGACCGCCTTCACGCTGGCCGAGCTGGGCACCTACGCGACGGTCGCCGACGTGCTCGCGGCCGGTGACGCGCGCGACCTGCGGCCGGTGCTGCCGAAGATCGTCGTCGGTGCCGACGACGAGGCGCGGCTGCTGCTGCCCGCACCACGAGGGCTACGACGGGTGAGGCCGTCGTGAGCGCGCTCGAGCAGGCGACGACCCGGGCGCTGCGGCTGCTCGCGCCCAACCCCGGCCCGATGACGCTCGACGGCACCAACACCTGGGTGCTGCGCGAGCCGGGCGAGGAGCGGTGCGTCGTCGTCGACCCGGGGCCGCTCGACGACGGCCCACCTGACGCCGGGTCGCCGACCACGGCCCGGTCGCGGCTCATCGTGCTGACCCACGGGCACGCCGACCACGCCGAGGGCGCGCCGCCGGCTGCACGAGCTGACCGGGGCGCCGGTCGTCGCGCGCGACCCGGCCCTCTGCCTCGGCGCCGACGGCCTCGCCGGTGACGAGGTGCGCGCCGTCGCGGGGCTCGAGTGGCTGACGCGTGCTCACCCCCGGGCACAGCAGCGACTCGGTGTCGCTGCTGCTCGCGGTCCGACCGGGCACTGCTCACCGGCGACACCGTTCTGGGTCGCGGCACCGACCGTCGTCGCCCACCCGGACGGCCGGCTCGGGCCACTACCTCGACTCGCTGCGGCGGCTGCGCGACCTCGCCGGTCAGGAGATCGACGTGCTGCTGCCGGGGCACGGCCCGGTGCTCGACGACCCCGTCGAGGTCGCTCGACTTCTACCTCGCGCATCGCGCGGAACGACTCGAGCAGGTTCGCGCCGCGGTTGCGGCCGGCGCCTCCGACGCTCGTGCCGTCGTCGAGCAGGTGTACGCCGACGTCGACCCGGTGCTGTGGTCGGCGGCCGAGATGCTCGGTCCGGGCCCAGCTGGACTACCTCCGTGCGGGCGGCGACGGCGCACCCGCCCGGGAGGACCGGAGCGAGGGTGATAACGCCCGACCGGGGTCCCCTCGTCTGTCCGGTCTGCGGCACGCCTCCGGTGCCGGGTGCCCGGTTCTGCCACACCTGTGGCGCGCTGCTGGAGACCGTCCCGTTCGACGAGATGGCGAACGCCGAGCGCCGGATCGTCACGGTTCTCTTCGGCGACCTCTCGGACTTCACTGCGTGGGCGGAGGACCTCGACCCGGAGCGGGTGAGCGTCGTCACCGACCGGGTGCTGGCCGCGTTGAGCCGGGCGGCCACCCAGATGGGAGGGCGCGTCGACAAGCTGACAGGCGACGGCGTGATGGCTGTCTTCGGCGCTCCGACGGCCCACGAGGACGACGCCGAGCGCGCGGTCCGCGCGGCTGCGCAGATGCAGGCAGACGTCCGGCGCATGATGTCGGAGGAGTCGGGCGGCGGCCGCCGGATGGGGCTGCGCGTCGGCCTGAACACAGGTGAGGTCCTCGCGGGCGTGCAGGCGCAGCTCACCTACACGGTCGTCGGGGACACGGTGAACACCGCGTCGCGGCTGTCGGATGCGGCCGGCGTCGGCTCGGTCTTCGCGGGCCGGGAGACGGCACTCGCCACGATGGCCATCGCGTCGTGGCGGGCTCTGCCGCCGTTGCGCCTCAAGGGAAAACGCGAGCCCGTGCCGGCGTACGAGCTCGTCGGGCTGCGGCCGCCGGGTGCGGTGCGGCTCGGTCTCGGGGACGAGGCGCCGTTCATCGGCCGGGACGCCGAGTTCGGTCATCTGGTCGGCAAGCTGCTCGACGTCGCCGAGGGCGCGCGGCCGACCGCCGTCGTCATCACCGGTGAAGCGGGTGTGGGCAAGACCCGACTCGCGGTGGAGCTGTCGCGGTTCGCGACCGAGCTGCCGCAGGTCCACGTCCTGTGGGGTCGGTGCACGCCGTACGGCGAGGGTCGCGAGCTCGCCCCGCTCGCCGAGTGGATGCGCACGGCGTTCGGCATCAACGAGGCCGACGACACCGCCACCGCCGGGGTCAAGGCAAGGCGGACCCTCGGCCGGTTGAGCCAGCAGGCCACCGACCGCCCACTGCCGACCTCGGTGACGGAGCGGCTCCTCGCGCTGCTCGGTCTCGTCGAGGGTGCCCCGATCGGACCGCGTGACAACGCGACACCGGGCGGTGTCGACGCGCCGCGCGACCCGATCATCGACGCCGTCGGCACCGTCCTGTCCGCGTTGTCGTCGGCCGGACCGCTCGTGCTGGTCGTCGATGACGCGCAGTGGGCCCCACCGTCGTTGCTCGCCACTTTGACCACGCTCGTCGGCGACCTTCCCGGTCGGGTGCTGCTGCTCGTCGTCGGCCGCTCCGATCTGTCCGCCCACGACTGGTCACACCGGCTCCCCGACCTCGAGCTCCTCCCCGTCATCCCGCTCGACGAGGTCGCCAGCGAGCGGCTGCTGCGGGCCTACCTGGGTGGGGCGGACTTGGAGCCGACCACCCGCGCCGTCCTGCTCGACCGCGCGCAGGGCAACCCGTTCTTCCTGGCCGAGCTGCTGCACCTGCTCGTCGACCGCGGCCTGCTGCGCCGGGACGGCGACCACTGGCGGCTGGTCTCCGACCTGCCGCGCGAGATGCTCCCGGCCGGCGTGCAGGCGGTGCTCGCGGCTCGTATCGACGGTCTGGATCCGATCGCCAAGGCGACGCTGCGCGACGCGTCGGTCGTGGGGTCGCGGTTCGGCACCGACATGCTGCGGGTGCTCGAGCCGGCCGTTTCCGCCGACGACGTGACGGCGTCGCTGCGCGAGCTGACCGCGCGGGGAATCGTTCGCCCGGCCGGAGACGTCACCCGGGGGAGCACCTACGTGTTCACCCACGCGCTCGCGCGTGACGTCGCCTACGCCGGCATCCCCAAGGCCGAACGCGCCCGCCGGCATGCACGCATCGCCACCTGGGCGGGCACCGACGCCGGCTGGACCGCGGGCGAGGTCGACGCGCTGGTTGCCGCGCACGCCGAGCAGGCGGTGGCGCTCGCCGAGGAGATGCGGCTGCCACCGTCGGACCCGGCATGGGCGGCGCGGCGGCCCGGGTCGACCGCCCTGCACCGGCTCGGCGAGTCGGCGCTCGCCCGCGATGACAATGTGCGGGCGGAGCGTCTCTTCAGCGCGGCGCTCGGGATCGGCGCCGATGTGGTGCCCGCCCCCGCGCGGATGGACGCGCTCGTCGGGCACGCCGCCGCTCTCGTCGCCCTGCACCGGCTGGACGAGGCGGAGCTGGACCTGGCCGAGCCGCTGGAGTCGACCGATCTCGCCTGCCGTGCCGCCGCCCTGGTCGTCCTCGGCGACATCCGCCGCCGCCGCGGCGATGCGGCGGCCGCCATCCGCGCGCTGGTGTCGGCCCTGGCCGCGGCGAGCGACGCGGGGTTCGACCGCGTTGTCGGCGAAGCGCTGCGGCAGCTCGGGATGATCGACTACCGCGGCGGCCGGCTGACGGCGGCCGAGGGGCGGTTCGCCGACGCTCTCGAGGTGGCGGAGCGGGTCGGTGACCGGCGCGGCGCCGGCTGGGCCCTGCAACACCTCGCCTGGAGTGCGACCACCCGCGGCGACTATCCGCGGGCCGAGCAGATGCTTGCGCGGGCGGCCGAGGTGTTCGAAGCGGCCGACGACGACGGCGGCCTGTCCTGGTGCGCGGGGACGGAGGCGTTCGTCCGGTTGCTGCAGGGCCGGTTGCGGGACGCCCGCGCCCTGGCCCGCACGCTGCTGCCGTTGGGACGGGCGATGTCGGACCGGTGGGGGACGGCCGCCTGCCTGACCATCGGCGGGTTCGCCGCCGCGGAGCTGGGCGAGGTCGGCGTCGCACTCGACCAGACCGGCGCGGCACTGGCCGACTTCGCCGAGCTCGGCGACACCTGGGGCGAGTCGATGGCGCTCGTCGCGCAGGGTGCCGCCCTGCGCGGTGCCTCCCGCCACCGGGAGGCGGAGCAGGCGCTGCGGCGTGCGGTCGACGTGTCACGGGCCGCCGGTCACCCCGTCACGGGCGCCCTGGCTCTCGGGGTGCTCGGCTACTGCCGGCTCGACCTCGGGGACGTCGACGGTGCGCAGGAGGCTGCCGAGGAGGCGCTCACCTGGCTGGAGCCGATGGACCTGGAGCCCACCGCGCTGACGGGCCTGCGGGTGCTGCTCGCGCAGACCCTGCGCGCCCGCGGCCTGGTGGCCGAGGCCGTCCCGCTCCTGCGCGAGGCCGAGTCGAGCCGCGAGGGCTCGCTCATCTTCCCCCGCCGCCAGGCACTGGCCCACCTCGCCGGAGCGCTCATCGACTCGGGCCGGCCGGGTGAGGCCGGCCCCGTCCTCCGGGAGGCCTTCGCCGTGCCCGCCGAGGACGTCCGGTCGCGGGTCGTGTCGCTGCGCGTGCTCGCCCACTGGCTGACGACACGGGGCGACGCGCGCGCGGCGCAGATGGCTCTCCGGCAGGCGCTCGCCCTCGCCCGGTCGACCGAGATGCGCAGCGAGCTGCCGGCCACCGAGCGGGCGCTCGACCTGCTCGCGGGCTGAGGCGCGTCAGCGCGCGCGGCGATCCAGCCGGTCGCGGTCGAGGAGCAGCACGGTGCGGCCCTCCAGTCGCAGCCAGCCGCGGTTCGCGAAGTCCGACAGCGCCTTGTTGACGGTCTCCCGGCTGGCACCCACCAGCTGGGCGAGCTCCTCCTGCGTGAGGTCGTGCTGCACGCGGATGCCGCCGTCCTCGTCGACGCCGAACTTCTCCGCGAGGTCGAGCAGTGCCTTCGCGACCCGGCCCGGTACGTCGCTGAACACCAGATCCGCCATGGCCTCGTTGGTCCGGCGGAGGCGTTGCGCCAGCGCACGCAACAGCTGGGCGGCCACCGACGGCTGCTTGAGCAGCAGCGGCCGCAGGTCCTCGTGGTCGAGCGAGGCCAGGGTGCTGTCGGTGATGGCGGTGGCGGTCGCGGTCCGTGAGCCCGGGTCGAACAGCGACAGCTCGCCGAACATCTCGCCGGGGCCGAGGACCGCCAGCAGGTTCTCGCGCCCGTCGGCCGCGGCCCGCGAGATCTTGACCTTGCCCTCGGTCACGATGAACAGCCGGTCGCCGGTGTCGCCCTCGCGGAAGACGACGTGCCCCCGCTGCACCGAACGTGTCGTGAGTGCGGAGGCCACGAGCGCCGCCGTACCGTCGTCGAGCACCGCGAGGAGCGGCACCGTGGCGAGCACGTCGTCCATGTCACCTCCACGTCCCACCGTGGAGTGTGCCGTACCGGCGGTCAGGTGCGCGTCGCGAGTCGACGGGTGAGCAGCCGCCGCCGCAGGGACTCCCGGCGCCAGTAGCGGTCGAGCGGGGTCGCGAGGCCCTGGCTCACGTACCGCTCCAGCTCGTCCGGCCGGGCCTCCTCGAGGAAGGCGGTGAGGTGGTCGCCGATCGACTCGTCCCGCAGCGGCGACTCGACGCGTTCCATCGCCAGCATCAGCGCGAGGAGCACGCCGGGAAACGCCAGCGTCAGCAGGATGAGCATCGGGGCAATGATGCCCGGACGCTCCGGTGGTTACACGCCGTGGTCGGTCAGGCGTTGACGACGCGGCGTGGCGGGGCGAGCGGCAGGGCCGACAGGCACAGCGTCGGCTGCTCCCGGTAGCGCGCGATGAGCTCGCCGGTGGCCGCCGCAAGACGCTTGTGCAGCGCGGTGCGGTAGGCGGAGAGCTGGGCCTCGGCCTTGCTGAGGTCGCGCGCCAGCCGGGCGTTGTGCGTACCGGCTCCCGCGACGGTCTCCCGCTCCCACAGCTCGACGAGGTCGGGGATGGGAGGCATGTCGTCGACCGGCACGACCGTGAGCAGCGCCCGGCGCCCGCTCTCGACCCGCGCACCGGCGAACACGCCACGCAGCGCCTCGGGTGTCGTCGCCGAGCCGGACTCGGCGACGCGAACCAGGTCCAGCCGGGCCTGGATGATGCGGCGCCAGTACGACACGCGCCCTTCCTCCGTGGTCAGCGCGTGCCGGTAGGCGCGCAGCCCCTCCAGCGAGAGATGCGCGAACTCCGGACTGCGCTCGGGGGTCGAGCGGAACCGTCCGGCGGTCGCCGTAGGTCGGTTTGCCATTGTCACTCTCCGTAACCGTCAAGGACCGGCATCGGCCGGGACCCGCGATTGCTTGAGATGGCGGCGGCGAGCATCACCCGCTCGGCCTACCACCCGGCGCCGTAGGCTCGCGGGCGTGCCACCCGCCACCCGATCGGCCGAGCCGGAGACGCGGACGGCGCTCGTTCGGCGGGCCCGGCGGATCGCGCGGGGGCTCGCGGAGGCCTACCCCGACGCCCACTGCGAGCTCGACTTCACCTCCCCGCTGGAGCTGCTCGTCGCGACGATCCTGTCCGCGCAGTGCACCGACAAGCGGGTCAACGAGGTGACGCCGGTGCTGTTCCGGCGCTATCGCAGCGCGGCCGACTACGCGGCGGCCAACCGCGCGGAGCTCGAGGAGGCCATCCGCCCCACCGGGTTCTTCCGGGCCAAGACCGACAGCCTGCTCAAGCTGGGCCAGGCGCTGGTCGAGCGGCACGACGGCGAGGTGCCGGCGCGGCTCGAGGACCTCGTGAAGCTGCCGGGAGTCGGCCGCAAGACCGCGAACGTCGTGCTGGGCAACGCCTTCGGCGTGCCGGGGATCACGGTCGACACCCACTTCGGCCGCCTGTCCCGCCGGTTCGGCTGGACCGTCGAGGACGATCCGGTGAAGGTCGAGCAGGAGGTCGGCTCCCTGTTCCCCAAGCGGGAGTGGACCACGCTGTCGCATCGGCTGATCTGGCACGGCCGGCGCACGTGCCACTCGCGCAAGCCCGCCTGCGGCGCGTGCGTCGTCGCGCGATGGTGCCCGTCCTACGGCTTGGGCCCCACCGATCCCGTCGCCGCCGCCCGGCTGCTCAAGTCACCGAGCCAGGTCGAGGCGATCCTGTGACTCGCCGGCTCTTCCGTTTCGCCGCGCTGCTACCCGCCGCGGCCCTGCTCGCCGCGACCGGTTGTACGTCGGCCGGCAGCGTCTCGGGGCCGGAGCCGTCGTACTCCCCCAACCCGAAACACTCCGAGCTCGTGCAGCGCGCCGCACTCGACGAGTGTCCGGACTCGTCGCCGACCGCGCAGCCTGGCGGTCTTCCCGCGGTGACCCTCCCGTGCCTGGGTGCCGGCCCGCAGGTCCACCTCGCCGGCCTGACGGGCACGCCGACCGTCGTCAACGTCTGGGGCTCGTGGTGCCGCCCCTGCCAGAAGGAGGCCAGGTTCCTCGCCCGCGTCTACGACGACCTCGCGCGACGCGTGCGCTTCCTCGGCGTCGACAGCGAGGACGACCCCGACAGCGCGCTCGACTTCGCGGCGCACGTGTCCCCACCGATGCGCTATCCCTCCGTCGTCGACGACGACAAGGTGGTGCTGAACGCGCTCGGGGTCGCCGGGCCGCCCATCACGCTGTTCGTCGACACACACGGCCGGGTCGTCCACCGCGAGTTCGGCGAGTACACCAGCGCCGACGCCCTGCGCGCCGACATCGCGCACTACCTCGGCGTCCGCGCGTGAGCGTTCCCGAGTGGTTGCAGCCGCTGGTCGCCGCCGTCTCCCGCACCGAGGAGGGCCTGTTCGGCCCGATGCCACCGACCGCCCCCGACGATGTGCGTCGCTCCGCCGTCCTCGTGCTGTTCGGCGAGGGACTGCGCGGTCCCGACGTCCTGCTCATCCAGCGCACCGCGCACCTGCGCAGCCACGCCGGTCAGCCGGCGTTCCCGGGTGGGGGCGTCGACGAGACCGATGAGGGGCCGGCGGCCGCGGCGCTCCGCGAGGCCGAGGAGGAGACCGGTCTCGACCCGTCCGGCGTCGAGGTGCTCGCGGCGCTGCCCGAGCTGTGGCTACCGCCGAGCGGCAACGTCGTCACTCCCGTGCTCGCGTGGTGGCGACAGCCCAGCGACGTGTCTGCGGTGGATGCCGAGGAGGTGGCCTCCGTGGCCCGCGTGCCGATCGATGACCTGGTGGCACCGGAGAACCGGTTCCAGGTGCAGCACCCGAGCGGCATGGTGGGACCGGCTTTCGACGTCGCCGACATGCTCGTCTGGGGATTCACCGCCGGCGTTCTCGCCCGGCTGCTGACCCTGGCCGGCTGG
Source organism: uncultured Actinomycetota bacterium (assembly GCA_963835405.1). Taxonomy (GTDB): domain Bacteria; phylum Actinomycetota; class Actinomycetes; order JAFAQI01; family JAFAQI01; genus CAWIFV01. The sequence continues at coordinate 254,640 of CAWIFV010000013.1, read as the reverse complement.
GAACGTCCCTGGGACCCGACGCGGCTGCGGGACCTGCCGGACGACGTGCTGCGACTCGCCCGCCGGGAGCGGGACCGACCGTCGGTGAGGCGCGAGGCCTGATGGACCTCCTCGACCTGGTCCTGATCGTCGTCTGCCTCGGTTTCGCGGTGAGCGGCTACCGCCAGGGCTTCCTCATCGGCATCCTGTCGTTCCTCGGCTTCCTCGGGGGCGGCGTGCTCGGCGCGAAGTACGCGCCCGGGCTCCACGATGCGTTCGGCGACCCGGGCAATTCCGCGCTGTTCGGCCTGCTGGTGGTCTTCGTGGCGGCCACGATGGGTCAGCTCGTCGCGACCGCGGTCGGCATCGCCGTCCGGCGTCGCATCACCTGGGAACCGGTGCGGCTCGTCGACTCCTTCGGCGGCGGCGTGGTCAGCGTCGTGTCGGTGCTGCTCGTCGCCTGGCTCGTGGGCACCGCCCTCGCCCACAGCCAGCTCAGCGGCCTCGCCCGCCAGGTGCGCCACTCCGCGGTGCTCAGCGGCATCGACGCCGTCATGCCGGACTCGGCCCGCACGTGGTTCTCCTCGTTCCGCCGGCTCCTCGACCAGAACGGCTTCCCCCAGGTCTTCGGCGCGATCGGGCCGGAGACCATCGTCAAGGTCCCGCCGCCGGACCCGAAGATCGCCAACAGTCGCCCGGTCCGGCTCGCCCGCGACGACATCGTGAAGATCACGGGAGTCGCGCCGTCCTGCCATCGCCAGCTGGAGGGCAGCGGATTCCTCTACGCCCCGGAGCGGGTCATGACGAACGCCCACGTCGTGGCCGGGGTGCACGACCCGACAGTGACCGCGCCGAGCGGGCGCAGCTACCCGGCACAGGTGGTGCTCTACGACCCGCATCGCGACGTCGCCGTGCTCGCCGTACCGGGTTTCAGCACGTCGCTCGGGCCCCTGGACTTCGCCGCGAAGCCCGCCGACCGTGGCACAGAGTGCGATCGTCGTGGGTTACCCGCAGAACGGGCCGTTCCAGCCCGTCGCCGCCCGGGTGCGCGGCATCCAGGACGCCCGCGGTCCCGACATCTACCAGTCGAGCCAGGTGACGCGCGAGATCTACTCGTTGTACGCCGTGGTGCGTCCCGGCAACTCCGGCGGCCCGATGCTCGGCGCCACGCTGGACAACGGCCGGCCCGTCGTCTACGGCGTGGTGTTCGCCGCCGCGGTCGACGACGCGCACACCGGTTACGCGTTGACCGCGAACGAGGTGGGTCCGGACGCGCGCGCGGGCGCCCGTGCCGACCGGCCGGTCTCCACGCAGGGTTGTGACTGATGTCACCGCGGGCGTGACCGGGCTCACAGCGCGGGTGGCTCGACCGGGCCGCGATCGGGTGCTTACTGTTGCAAGCACCGGGCAGGGAGCAGCGCGGAGCCCGGCCGGCGAACGGAGGAGGAGGTGGCGATGACACGGATCGACCTGGTGCGAGACGTCGTCGCCGACCCGGCCGGCGTCGCCCTGCTGCTGTCCGGCCCGGTCGGCCGCGACCTGTGGCCCGACCGGGGTGTCCGGTTCGGGGCGCCGCAGCGGTCCGGGCTCGGCTTCCTGGCGGCCGTCACGGTCGGTGTGCCGGCCAGCGCCCGGGGGCGTCTCACCATCAACGTCGCCGAGCGCGGGCCCGGGGCGGCCCGGTTGCGGCTGGTGCTCCAGGCCGACGAGCGGGGCGGGGCGGTGGCCCGCGCGGCCGACGACTTCCTCGACCGCCTGGCCGACGCGGCTCACGCCCGCTCGTCCGCCGCCTGAGCGACGAGCCGGGGCGGCGGGTCGCCACCCTCGCGCGCGGCCCACGCCCGCAGCGCGTCGACCGGCACGCCGTGCGGCTCGGTGCCGGCGAAGCCGCCCAGGGTCTCCGCGCCCCGGGCGAGGAGGGCCCGCTCCCCGACGGGGTTGCCGCGCGCCCGGTGGGTGAGGCCGACGGCGAGCTGGGCCAGCCCCCGCCAGAGCGCACGCTCGGCGCCGGTGGTCGCCTTCCACCGCGCCTCCAGCACCTCGTGCGCCTCGAAGGGCCGTCCGGCCTCGAGCAACCGCTGTGCCTCCCGGAGCGCGTCCCCGGGCGCGAGGGCCGGCGGCTCGGGGCCCGGCGGGGCCACCCCTGCCTCCCGGGGGAGCGGGCGTCCGAGGTCGTCGCGGCCACGCGCGTTGCGGGGGCGCCCGGTGGCGTCGCGGTCGCGGCTCAACGCCGCACCCACCGCAGCAGCTCGGCGGAGACCTCTGCGGGCGCCTCCTCCTGCGGGAAGTGCCCGACGCCGGCAAACTCGTGCCACTGGTACGGCGCGACGACCCGGTGCCCGGAGCCGCGGGCGGTCTCCGGCAGCACGCACGGGTCGGCGCCACCGTGCAGCTGCAGGGTGGGCACTCGCAGTGGCGGGCGGAGCAGTGCCCGGAACCGCCGGCCGTCGGTGCGGGGAACCGCGCGCACGGCCCACCGGTAGTACTCGAGCGCGCAGTGTGGCGCGCCCTGGACCAGCATCGCCTGTTGCCACACCGGGCGGTCTCCGCCAGCGGGAACCCCGGCCCGGACCAGTCGGTGAGCAGCCGGGTGACGTTCGCGGCCCCGTCGGCCACCAGCCACCGCTCGGGGTGCCAGGGGAGCTGGAAGCGGGCGACGTAGCGCGACGCATTCCGTTGCCGCCGGTCACGGATCAGCGCTCGTCCCCACTGCAGTGGGTGCGGTGAGGACAGGACTGCCAGCTGCCGGACGAGCTCCGGTCGGGTGGCGGCCAGCGTCCAGCCGATGTGTCCGCCCCAGCCGTGCCCGACGACGACCGCGCTGGTCTCACCGAGCGACCGGATGAGCCCGGCGACGTCCGCCGCGCCGGTCATCGGGTCGTAGCCGCGAGGTGGCTTGTCGCTCGCGCCGTACCCCCGCAGGTCCGCCGCCACCGCGCGGAACCCGGCACCCGCCAGTGCCTCCAGCTGGTGACGCCAGGTCCACCAGAACTGGGGGAAGCCGTGCAGCAGCAGCACCAGCGGTCCGGACCCGGCCTCGGCGACGTGCAGCCGCACGCCGTTCGCACTCACCTCGCGGTGCGCCCACGGGCCGTCGAGGACGACGACCGACTCCTCCACGAGCCGGGGGCGGTTGCGCATGGCGGCAGGGTGGCACAGCTGACGGTGACGGCGGTCGGCGGCAGGGAGGCCGCCGCGGGTCAGGAACTGTGCCTGGCCCGGAGCTCCTCCAGCTGCGGCTCGGGCGCGACCGTCGGGTGCTTCGCCCACTCGAGGTCGTCTTTGACCGTGCGGATCGTCCGCTGCGGCGGACCGACCTTCACCACCTTGCCGAGACCGAGCGCCCCGAACAGGCCGGCGACCATCCCGTAGCCCGCGCCGATGCAGAGGAAGCCGGCCCACAGGGGGATGGCGACGGCCAGGGCGAGCGCCGCCGCGACGGACAGGAACAGCAGCGCGAAGACGCCGACGAAGCCGGCACCTCCGAGCAGCCCGGCCCCCAGGCCGGCCCGCTTCAGCTCGGCAGTGATCTCCGCTTTGGCGAGCTCGACCTCTTTGTGGACCAGCAGGGACAGGTCGCGCGTGGCGACCGAGACGAGCTCGCCCAGTGACTGATCGCCGGAGCTGCTGCCCACGGTGCCTCCCGTTCGGTCGATGGCGCCTGCCGTTGGCTGCCATCTTGGCTACCCGCCCACGACCGCCGGACACGACCCCCCACGGTGCGCACATGCGAACGGCGCCCTGCGCTGAGGGCGCCGTCCACTGGCACGGCCACCGGGTGACCAAGCGCCGGCTCTTTTCGCCGGCCGGGGACCAGCCCCGGTCTCGGCTGCCTCCTGCGGCTGACGCCCGCGTGGGTGCCCGGTATTCGTGCGCGAACCGTTCGGGTGGAGGGACACCGCCACACGCATCCGTCTGGTCCGTGATGCTGTTTCTACCCCTGAACGAAGGTTCTGCCTAGTCCCGAATTGTGCGACTGCGCGGTGACTCGGTGCGACCGACGTGGTCGGCAGAAATTGTTCCGGTGCGCGGTTTGGTGCGCAGGACCGTGGGGAATCCCCCGCCTGCTTCGTGAGTGCAGACTCGCGTCCCCCGGACAGGTCCGGCTCGTCCCCCCCGGAGTCGGATCGTGCGACGGCCCCCGCTACCCCCCCGGCGGGGGCCGTCTCCTTTCCCGGGATGAACCCGCGGGTCGTCGTCCACAGTCGCGCGACCGCCCGCACCCGTCCACAGTCGCCGGCCGGGGTGCTGGCGCCGGCCCGCGCGCGCCGACACCGTCGGTGGCCGGGAGGTGCCGACGCCGATGGCCGGGGTGGTGCTCGTCAGCAGGGACGCGACGATCGTCGCGGAGGTCCGGCGGCTGTGTGCCGTGATCGGCGCCACGGTCGACGTCCGAGCCGAGGACGCGGCCCTCGCACACCTCTTCGGCTCCGCATCGGTGGTGGTGGTCGACGTCGCGATCGCCGCTGCCGTCCGGGGCGTGTCCCTGCCCCGTCCGCGACACGCCCTCGTCGTCGCGGCGGGCGGCGAGTCGGTCGAGGCCTGGCGGCTGGCGGCGCGGATCGGGGCGGACGTGGTCCTCACCCTGCCGCGCGACGAGCACGAGTTCGTCGAACGCGTGCTGCTTGCCACCGAGGACCACGGGCCACCCGGCCGGCTCGTGGGCGTGCAGCCGGCCGCGAGCGGCGCCGGCGCCTCGACGCTCGCGGCGGCGCTCGCGCTCCGATCCGCGCACCGGGGTGCGACGACCACCCTGCTGGACGCCGACGCCGACGGCGGCGGGCTCGATCTGCTGCTGGGCGCGGAGCATCGGGACGGTGCCCGGTGGCCCGACCTCCGCGAACTCAGCGGCACCATCGGCGCCGAGGCGCTCGGTGCCGCTCTCGTGCAGGTGGGCGGGATCCGGTTGCTCTCGGCCGGCAGGGACGGCGCCGGCTCCGCCCCACCGGACGCGATGGCGGCCGTGTTGCCCGCGGTCCGCCGGGGACAGGACCTCGTCGTCGTGGACCTGCCGCGACGCCTCGACCCGGCTGCCACGCTCGCGGCCTCCTGCTGCGACGTGCTGGTGCTGGTCGTCCCGGCCGAGGTCCGTGCCGCCGCGGTCGGCGCCCGCACACTGGCGGCGGCTGCCGCCACCGGAGCCGACGTGCGGCTCGTCGTACGGGCGGCGCACCCGAGCCGACTGCGGCCGGGCGAGATCGGCGCCGTGCTCGACCGCGCGGTCGCGGCCGTGGTCGAGACCGAACCGGGCGTCGCCGCCGCGACCGATCGCGGTGACCTCGTCGCCGCGCTGCCCCGGTCGCGGATCGCCCGCGTCGCCGACCGGCTGCTCGACGAGCTCGTCCCGCGTCCGGCGGCGGCGTGACCGCGGCCGGGCCGCCGCCGGCCGCCACCTCGGGGCTGGTCGACTCCGTCCGGCGCCACCTGGCCCGGGGGTCGTCCGGGCCGGACCCGGCCGTCATCGCCGCCTTGGTCGGCCGGGACGCGCCGACGCGGGGGACGGCGTCGCTGCTCGACCTCGCCCGGCGGGTCGAGGCGGAGGTCGGCGGAGCCGGTCCGCTCGAGCCGCTGCTCCGGCTGCCCGGTGTGACCGACGTGCTCGTCAACGGGCCCGGGCCGGTCTGGGTGGACCGCGGTGCCGGTCTGGAACGTACCGATGTCGTGCTCCCCGACGAGCCGACCGTGCGGCGGCTGGCCCAGCGCCTCGTCGCCGGCTGTGGCCGTCGGCTCGACGACGCGGTCCCGCACGCCGATGCCCGGTTGCCCGACGGGGTCCGGGTGCACGCGGTGCTGCCACCCGTCTCCGGACAGGGCACCTGCTTGTCACTGCGACTGCCACCGGTCCGGACGTTCACCCTCGACGACCTCGTGGCCGCGGGGTCGCTCCCACCCGCCGGGGCCGACCTGCTGACAGCGCTGGTGACGTCCCGACTGGCCTACCTCGTCACCGGCGGGACCGGCAGCGGCAAGACCACGGTGCTGTCGACGCTGCTGTCGCTCGTGCCGCCGGCCGAGCGGCTGCTGCTCGTCGAGGACGCCGCCGAGCTGCGCCCGGACCATCCGCACGTCGTCCGCCTCGAGGCGCGGCCGCCGAACGTCGAGGGCGCGGGCGGCATCGACCTGTCCGTGCTCGTCCGGCAGGCGCTGCGCATGCGGCCCGACCGGCTCGTCGTGGGGGAGGTGCGCGGCGCGGAGGTCCGGGAGCTGCTGGCCGCGCTCAACACCGGACACGACGGCGGGTGCGGGACCCTGCACGCCAACCGGGCCGAGCACGCACCGGCCCGGCTCGAGGCACTGGGCGCGACCGCCGGGCTGCCACGGGCCGCTGTGCACAGCCAGGCCGCCGCGGCGCTCGACGCGGTCGTGCATCTCGGTCGCGGGCCGGACGGCCGGCGCCGCGTTCGCGGCATCGCCGTGGTCGTGGCCGGCGACGACGGCCTCCTGCGGACGGTGCCGGCGGTCAGGTTCACCGACGACGGCGCCGAGCCGGCCGACGGTGCGGACGAGCTCGGCCGGCGGCTGCGGGCGGCGCGGTGAGCGCAGTGCTCTGCGGCCTCTGCCTGGCGGCCGCCGCGCTGCTTGCGACCGCCGGCGGGCCGGCCGGCGGCCCGCCGTCGGCTGCGCCGCGTCGCCGGCCCGGCGCCGGCCGCGGCTCCCACGCCGGCGCGTTGGGTGGCCGGGTGCCGGCGCCGGGCGTCGGTGGCTCTCGCGGTCGTCGTCGGCGCAGCGGCGGGCGGCATGACGAGGTCGGCGCCGGCCGGGTTGACCGTCGGGGTGCTCGCCGCCGCCGGTTCGGTGGCCTGGGGCCGGACCCGCCGCCGCCACCGCGCCGCTGCCGCGGCCGCCGCCACCGTCGAGGTGGTCTTCGCGCTGGCGGCAGAGCTTCGGGCCGGCCGGCCGCCCGCGGCGGCGCTCGCCGTCGCCGCGGGGGCGGGCGGGCCGCTCGCGGGGCCGCTCGGCGAGTCGGCGGCCGCGGTCGGCGCCGGCGCGGTCGCGTCGGCCGAGCTGCGTCGCCTCGCCGAGATCCCCGGCTGCGGCGCTTTCGCTGCCGTCGCCGCGGCCTGGGAGGTGACGGAGCAGGTCGGCGGTCCGGTGGCGGATGTGCTCGACCGCGTGGGACACGCCCTGGACGACGACGATCAGCACGCGCGGTCCGTGGCGGCGCTGCTCGCGGGGCCGCGGGCGACCATGATGATGCTGGCCGTCCTTCCGCTCGCGGGCATCGCCCTCGCGCAGTCCCTGGGTGCGCAGCCCCTGCGGCTCCTGCTGCACCAACCGGTCGGCTGGGGCCTGCTCGCGGCAGCCACCGGCCTCGACCTGCTGGGCCTGGCCGGCGCGACGTGGCTGACCCGGACGGCGCTGCGGGGATGAGCGCCGCCCTGCTCGCGGCGGCGGGGATGGCCACCGCGTCCGCCGTCGCCGCCTGGCCGGTCCGGCCGGACCCCGCCGTCCGGCTGCGCGCGCTCGCCGCTCGTGCGCCCCGGCCCGGGTACCCGCCGGCCGGCGTGCGCACCCGGCTGTCGGCGGCGGCGGCCGTGGGGGTAGTCGCCGCGCTCGTCGCCGGGGCGCCCGGTTGGTTCGTGCTGCTCGCGGTCGCCGCTCCCCTCGTCGCCGTGGGCCGGCGTCGCCCGCCGGACCGTCCCGAGCTGCCCCTCGTCCTGGATCTGTTGGCGTCCTGCCTGCACGCGGGTGCCCCGTGGCCGGATGCGCTCACCGCCGCAGCGGTCGGAGCCGGGCCGGAGCTGCGCCGGATGCTCGTCGAGGTGGCGGCGGAGCTGCGCGACAGCGGCGAGGTGGCGGCGGCCTGGCAGCCGTGGCAGGACGTCCCCGACCTCGCTCCGGTCGCGCGGTGCTGCTGCCGGACCGGCCGGTCCGGAGCGGCTGTCGCGGCCGAGCTGCGCCGGCTCGCCGCCCGGCTGCGCACCCGTCGACGGGGCGAGATGCAGCAGCGCGCCGCCCGCGCCGGCACGTGGGTGGTCCTGCCGCTGGGGCTGTGCTTCCTGCCGGCGTTCGTGCTGGTCGGGGTCGTGCCGCTGGCGTGGGGGTTGCTCCGCGGCGTCCTCTGACCGCGTTCCACAGCGCGGGCGGTCCGGCCGCCCGCCCACAGATCGCCATCGGGTGCGGACATGACCCCGGCGCCCCCGGCACTCTCGCCCTGCCGGGCCAACCGGCATCCGCGCCGGCCGGTCGCCGGCAAGAGAGGAGGCGGCATGCGCCGCACCATCCGAGCCCTGCAGCGCAGTCGAGGGGACATCGGCATGACTACCGCCGAGTACGCCGTGGGCACCGTCGCGGCATGCGGCTTCGGCACCGCGCTCTACAAGATCCTGACCAGCGAGCCGGTCGTGGATCTCGTCAAGGGGCTCATCACCCGAGCGCTGGACATCTTCTCCTGACGCGTCGCGACGAGCACGGGGCGGTCACCGCCGAGACGGCGGTGGCCCTCCCCGCTCTCGTTCTCGTGCTGTTGCTGGGCGTCGGCGTCATCGCCGCGGTCACGGCCCAGCTCCGATGCGCCGACGCTGCCCAGGTCGCGGCCCGCCTCGCGGCCCGGGGCGAGTCCGCGGCCGTGGTGGCGGCAGCCGCCCGGGCGGTGGCTCCGGACGGCGCCGAGGTGTCGGTCGCGTCCGCGGCCGACGACCGGGTGACGGTCACGGTGTCGGCCCGAGTGCAACTGCCGGGGGTCGGTGGCTGGCTGCCCGCGGTGGTCGTCCGGCAGCGGTTCACCCAGCCCCGGGAGCCGGGCCCGGCCGCCGGCGGGCCGCGGTGACGATCCCCGACCGTGGCTCGGCGACCGTCTGGCTGCTCGTGCTGGGTCTGGCGCTGGGCGCGGCCTGCGCCGTCGCTGCCGGCGTCGGGGCCGCGGCAGCCACCCGGCACCGGGCCGCCGCCGCAGCGGACGCCGCGGCGCTCGCCGGGGCCATGCTGACCCGGTCGGGAGAAGACCAGGCGTGCGCGGCGGCGCGGTCGATGGCGGCCGCGGACGGCACCCGCCTCGTCGGTTGCGCGGTCACCGGCGACGTCGTCACGGTCTCGACACTCGCCCCGCCGCCGCGCTGGCTCGGCTGGCTGGGGCCGGCGTGCGGCGTCGCGCGTGCCGGCCGGATCACCGCAAGCGAGGCGGAACCACCCGAGAGCGGACACCGTCGTAACCTCGGCAGGTCAACCTCGTTGTGTCCGATGACGAATCGGCGGGAGTGACCACGACGCGGAGGGGCCGGACCATGCAGCCTTCGGAGGCAGGAGACGCATCCGCGTCCTTCCTCCCGTTGCCGGCCGCCGCCCCCCGGTCGCTCGGAACCCTGGTCGGCCTGAGCCTGCGCCGCAGCGGCGGTCGGCGCTCCGTGTCGGTCGTGACCGTGCTCCTGCTGCTGGCCGGCGTGAGCATGTTCGCGTTCCCGGCCTTCACCGACCTGTTCCAGAAGTACCAGCAGCAGCAGACGGTGGACCACCTCTCCGACCCCGGCTTCCAGACGCTCTACCGCGAGCACCGCATCAAGGTCGGGGAGGGGCTGACCCGGCTCATCATCGACAACGACCGGGTCAAGGTGAACGTGCTGGTCGTGGAGGGCACGACGCTGGCTGCGCTGCAGCACGGGGCCGGCCACTACGAGAACACACCCTTCCCCTGCGAGCGGGGCAACGTCGGGATCGCCGGGCACCGGACGACGTACGGCCGGCCCTTCAACAAGATCAACGAGATGCATGCCGGCGACACGGTGGACCTCGTCACCCCGTTCGCGCGGTGCACCTACCGCGTCGTGCGCCCGTTCGGCGGTCACGAGAACCCCTGGATCGTCGCCCCCGACGCCTACTCGGTCGTGGCTCAGAAGGGCGCACTCGGCCGCGGTCACTGGCTGACCCTCACCAGTTGCCACCCACTCGGCAGTGACGCGCAGCGCATCGTCCTGCGGCTGTCGCTGGTGAAGGTGACCCCGATCACGAAGGCGAGCGAGTCATGACCGGCCGACAGGTTCTCCGGAAGGTGTCGAGGGCGGGGATGGTGGCCGGCATCGCCGGTGCGACCGTCGCGCTCGCGGCGGCACCGGCTGTCGCCGCCAGCAGCATCACCGTCCGCTCCGGCTCGACCTCGGTCGACGGCGGGACCGTCCGGCAGAACACGACCCTGCAGGTCGTCGGCTCGGACACCGCGCCGGACCGCACCGGCCTGACGGCGGCGCGCACCCTCTCGTTGTCGGTCGACCCGCCCGGCGCGGGGAGCTACGACCTCGCTCCGCACAAGTCGGTCAAGTCCAACGCCGACGGCACGATCTCCGGTTCGCTCGACACGACCTGCGTGCCGTGGGCCGGCAGCTGTGTCGACGCCGTGAACGGCGGCTACGCCTTCTCGTTCTCCAACGGCTCGGTCACCCGCACCTCGCACGTCACCCTGCTCATCCCGCCGGCGACCCCCCGCGGCTTCGCCGCCACCTCCGACGACACGGTCGCGACGTTCACCTGGCAGCCCAACGACGAGCCCGACCTCGTCGGCTACGACATCGTCGAGGGATCCGGCAACGACGTGACCCCCGGCGGCATCGACGACTCGGTGTGCGATGCCGACAGCTGCACGGTGAGCATCGACTTCGGCGGCTCCGCCCGCGGGACGACGCACAGCTTCCGCGTCCTGGCGCTCCGGCACACCGCGCCGCGCTCGACCAGCACCGTCGACTCCGAGCCCTCGGCACCGCAGAGCGTGTCCTTCGCGGCGGCGAGCAGCCCCTCCGGCGCACCGGAGGCCGGCTCCGGCTCCGGCGACGGCACGGGCTCCGGCGGCGGGTCGGGCCAGTCGGACGGCGGGGGCACGGGCCGGACCAGCTCGGGTGGAGGACACTCCGGCTCCGGCGAGGGCTCGCCGTCCACCCACCGCGTCTCCGGGAGGCACCCGGCGGCCGACCTCCGCGCCTCGCTGCCCACGGTCACGGCCGGGAGCGCCCCCGACCTGCCGAACGTCGTGACCGAGATCAAGCCGTTGCCGCAGGGCACGTTCAAACCGACGCTCGCCTACCCGGACCGGGTGAGCCGGGACCCGGTGACGCGACCGGTCGCGGCCGCGCCGGACGGGGTCGTCCACGACATCGTCCGCGTGCTCGACACCTCCGCCCTGTGGCGCGGTGTCGGCGCGGCGGCCGTGCTGCTGCTGCTCGTCGGTCACCTGCACGCCTGGATCCAGCGCGTCGAGGTCGACTGAGCGTCGCCGCCTGCGGTCAGCGACTGGCGCGGTGCCGCCCGCCCGCCGTCGTCGTCACGCTGGGCTCGGAGCCGGGCTCGGCGGCAGGCTGGAGACGGGCTCGGCGGGATAGGCGTCCGCCGGGTAAGCGCTCGACGGGCGACCGTCCAGCTCACGCTCGAGCCGCGCGTTGTCCTCCCGCAGCTGGCGGCGGTGACGCGAGCGTCGCACCGCGCGGCCGGTGCCGGCGCTGAACAGTGCCAGTCCCAGCGCGAAGAGCAGCCCCACGACGGCCCCCGCGATGAACACCGCGCCGAGCGAGAGCGTCGAGATCTGCTGGTCGAAGGCGGTCGCGGCGACGAGGCCGGTGTTCTGCAGCGCCGCGTCCACGGCTAGTGCGGCGCAACCGAGCATGAGCAACAGTCCCAGCACAACCATGACGGAGCCTCGCTTCCGTTTCGCCGGTGTCGTCACGATGTACCCGATCTCACCGGATCGTCACCCACGGTGGCCAGCACCAGGTCGAGCAGCCGCACCGCGCCGGGCTTGTCCAGCGGCTCGTTGCCGTTGCCGCACTTGGGCGACTGCACGCACGACGGGCAGCCGGCTGCCGCACTCGCAGGCGGCGATCGCGTCCGCGGGTCGCCCGCAGCCACGGCGGCCGCCGCTCGAAAGCCGCGCTCGGCGAAGCCGGCCCCGCCGGGATGGCCGTCGTAGACGAAGACGGTGGCGCGGCCGGTGTCCGCGTGCAACGCCGTCGACACGCCGCCGATGTCCCACCGGTCGCAGGTCGCGAACAGCGGCAGCAGCCCGATCGCGGCGTGCTCGGCCGCGTGCGCGGCACCCGGCACGTCGGCGGCAGCTCGAGCCCGGCCTCCGCGAGCAGCTCCGGCGGTCACGCTGCCACCAGACCGCCCGGGTGCGCAGCTGCCGCGTCGGGCAGGTCGAGCGGCTCCTCGCCGAGCACCTCGCCGGTCGGCACGGCGGCGCCGGAGGTACGACACCACCTGGCTGGTCACGTCCACCGTCGCCGAAGTGCAGCGTCGCATCCGGCCGCGCTCGCGGCGTCCGCGGCGTCTCGACCACGCCGATGTCGGTCACGTCGCGCGCGACCGTCGTCCAGTCGGGTCTGCCCGGCGTGCACCAGCGCGACGCGCTCGTCGAGGTCGAGCTCGTCGCACCAGATAGGACTCGCCCTGGTGCAGGTAGACGGCGCCGGCGTGCACCGTGCGTGTGGGCGGCGCCCGCGTCGACGGTGCCGAGCAGCCGGCCGGTCGCCGCCTCGACGACGCCGGACCGGCGGGCCGCCGCTGCCGCGCAGGTCGGCCAGGTCGGGCCGCTCCCGCCGGGTCCAGAACCACCCGGCCGGCCGGTGGCGGAGCAGCCCGCGGCGGACCAGGTCGTCGAGGACGGCGCGGCGGCGGTCGGGCCGAACAGCTCCAGGTCGGCCTCGGCGAGCGGCAGCTCAGCCGCGGCGCGCGCACAGGTGCGGCGCCAGGACGTACGGGTTGTCCGGGTCGAGCACCGTCGCCTCCACCGGCCGCCCGAAGATCGCCTCCGGATGGTGCACGAGGTAGGTGTCGAGCGGGTCGTCCCGGGCGACCAGGACGGCGAGCGCCGGCCTGCCCGCCGCGGCCGGCCCGGCCGGCCTGCTGCCACAGCGAGGCGCGGGTGCCCGGCCAGCCGGCGAGCACGACGGCGTCGAGGCCGCTCACGTCGACGCCGAGCTCGAGCGCGTTGGTGGCTGGCCATGCCCAGCAGCTCGCCGCTGCGCAGCGCGGCTCCAGCGCGCCGCCGCTCCTCGGGCAGGTAGCCGGCCCGGTAGGCCGCCACCCGCCGGCGCCAGCTCGGGTGACGACCTCGGCCAGCGCCCGCCGGGCCGACGAGCGCCACCACCTCGGCGCCGCGCCGGGACCGGACGAACGCCAGCGTACGCACCCCGTCGGCGACGAGGTCGGCGAGCAGGTCGCCGGTCTCGGCGGTCGCCGACCGGCGCACCGGCGCTCCGTGCTCGCCCACGAGCTCGCGATCAGCGGCGGCTCCCACAGGGCGAAGTCGAGCGCGCCCGCGCGGCGAGCAGTCCTCGGTGACTCGACGACCTCGACGTCCAGGCCAGCCGGCGCCGCGCGGCGCTGGCCGGGTCGGCGACGGTCGCCGAGGCGAGGACGAAGGTCGGCGTGGCGCCGTACCGCGCGGCACACCCGGTCGCAGCCGGCGCAGCACCTGGGCGACGTGGGAGCCGAAGACGCCGCGGTAGCCGTGGCACTCGTCGACGACGACGTAGCCGCAGCCGCGCAGGAACGCGCCCAACGGGCGTGCTGGGGCAGCAGCGACGCGGTGCAGCATGTCCGGGTTGGTCAGCACCAGGTTCGCGTGCGCGCGGACCCAGTCGCGCTCGGCGGGGGCGGTGTCGCCGTCGTACGCCGCCGCGCGCGACGGCGGTCAGGTCGAGGGCGCGCAGCGACGCGCAGCTGGTCGGCGGCGAGCGCCTTGGTCGGCGACAGGTAGAGCGTCGCGCCGTCCCGGTCGGCGTCGTCGAGCAGCGTCGTCAGCACCGGCAGCAGGTAGGCCAGGGACTTGCCGGATGCGGTGCCGGTGGCGAGCACCACGGAGTGCCCCGTCGTAGGCCAGCGTCCGCGGCCCGCGCCTGGTGCCGCCACGGGCGCTCGACGCCGGCCGCCGCAGCCGTCGCAGCAGCGAGCGCAGGGCACCCACTGCCGGCCACGTCAGAGCGTGGCCGCCCGGCCCGCGGCGGGCAGGTGCTCGACATGCGTGAGCCGGGCGTCGGCGGCGTCACCGCCTCGGACGCAGCGGCCAGCAGCGTGGCGGTGCGGCGGTGCCGAGCGGGTGGCGGCGTCACGCCCGCGCGGAGTCTGCCACCGGCGTGTCGCACCGCCGGGTGCCGATCGCGCCGCGGTGCGAAGGCATGCCGGCGTGGTTAGAGTTCGACCGGGCTGGCGAGGAAGCGCCGTTGCAGCGAAGCGCGGCCGCACCGTCGTCCGATCTGGAGGACCGACGTGGATCTGTCCCTGTCGACCCGGACCGAGGGCGACCGCACCGTCGTCGACGTCGGCGGCGAGATCGACGTCTACACCGCGCCCAAGCTGCGTGAGCAGCTCATCGACCTGGTCTCGAGCGGCAACTACCACCTCGTCGTGGACATGGAGAGCGTCGACTTCCTCGACTCGACCGGCCTCGGCGTGCTCGTCGGCGGCCTCAAGCGGGTCCGCGCGCACGAGGGTTCGCTGCGGCTCGTGTGCACCCAGGAGCGCATCCTGAAGATCTTCCGCATCACCGGCCTGACGAAGGTCTTCCCGATCCACGCGTCGGTCGACGAGGCCCTCGCCGCGACCGACTGACTCGATGATGCCGACGGTCGAGGTCAGCTTCACGGCCGTTCCGGCGCACGTCCGGACGGCGCGGCTGATCGCACTCGCCGTCGCTCGGCGGGCCGGCGTGTCGACGAGCAGGTGCTCGACGAGGTCGACTCGCCGTGGGGGAGGCGTGCTCGCGGGCGGTCAACGTTCACCAGCGCAAGGCCCCGGACGCGCCCGTCCTCATGGCGCTGGCTCGACGAGCAGGACCGGCTTGCTCGGTCGAGGTGGTCGACCGCGGCCCGCCCGAGGACGCCGCCGGGGTCGGGACGCTGGGCGAGCTCGCCGCCCGACGTCTGCTGAGCCACGCGACCGATGGACGGCGGACCCGATCCCGGACCAGCTGCCGCCCGGCTTCGGTCTCGCCGTGATCAGTGGCCTGGTCGAGGACTTCCAGGTCGTCCGTCGCGACGGTGCGCGGCACCGTGCGTGCGCATGACCTGGCCGGCCTCGGACGTGATGGCGCCCGACGTCGCTGAGCCGACCCGACCGGTCCGGCGGCGAGCCGCCGTCGGCCTGCCCGCCGGCTCTGGCTAGACTCTCGCGCCGGCCGGTAGCGCGCTGTTAACGCCGCCGGCGGCGCTCACGCGCGTGCACTCGTGCCTGACGTCTGTCGACTGCCTGCACGACCAAGGAGGACGCTGATGTCCCGCACGCTCGACCGCGCGCGCTGCCGACGCAACGCGCGTGTCAGCGGCGGGGACTACGGCATCGTCGTGGTCGTCGCCGTCGTGGCCGCCTTCGCGCTGCTCGTCGCCGGCTTCTTCGGGCGCGAGGTGCTCGCCGCCGACCAGGGCACCGACAAGATGCAGGACATCTCGCGGGCCGTCCAGGAGGGCGCCGCGGCGTACCTGCGCCGGCAGTTCACGACGCTCGCGCCGTTCGCCGTCATCATCTTCGTGACTGCTGTTCCTGCTGCCGGCGGACACCGACCGGCACCCGGCTCGGCCGGTCGTTCTTCTTCCTCGTGGGAGCCGCCTTCTCGGCGTTCGTCGGGTTCGCCGGCATGACCCTGCGCCACCCGCGCCAACGTGCGCATGGCGGCCGCCGCCCAGCACGCCGGGCCGCGCCCGGCGATGCGGGTCGCGTTCCGCTCCGGTGGCGTCGTCGGCATGCTCACCGTCGGCCTGGGCCTGCTCGGCGCGAGCGTCGTCATGCTGATCTTCAACGAGAACGCGCCGCAGGTGCTCGAGGGCTTCGGTTTCGGCGCCGCCCTGCTGGCGATGTTCATGCGTGTCGGCGGCGGCATCTTCACCAAGGCGGCCGACGTCGGCGCCGACCTCGTCGGCAAGGTCGAGCAGGGCATCCCCGAGGACGACCCGCGCAACGCCGCGACCATCGCCGACAACGTGGGCGACAACGTCGGCGACTGCGCCGGCATGGCCGCCGACCTGTTCGAGTCCTACGCCGTGACGCTCGTCGCGTCGCTGATCCTCGGCAAGGTCGCCTTCGGCGATGAAGGGCCTCGTCTTCCCGCTCATCGTCCCCGCCATCGGTGTCATCACCGCGATTCATCGGCATCCTCGTCACCGCCCCGCGGGACGGCGACCGCACCGGCATGACTGCGATCAACCGCGGCTTCTTCATCTCCGCCGTGGTCTCCGCGCTGCTCGTGCCTGCTCGTCTCGTTCCTCTACCTGCCGTCGTCGTTCGACAAGCTCGCACGGCGCCAGCCGCGAGGTCCAGGCCATCAGCGGCAACCCGCGGGTGATCGCGTTCCTCGCCGTGCTCATCGGACTGGTCCTGGCCAGCGCGATCCAGGTCCTCACCGGTTACTTCACCGAGACCGAGCGGCGCCCGGTCCAGGACATCGGCAGGCAGTCGCTGACCGGCCCGGCGACCGTCATCCTCGGTGGCTTCGCCGTCGGCCTCGAGTCCGCCGTCTACTCCGCGGTCCTCATCGGCGGCGCGGTCTACGTCGCGTTCCTGCTGGGCCACGGCGTCGTCGTGCTGGCCGCTGTTCGCGGTCGCGCTGGCCGGCACCGGCCTGCTCACCACCGTCGGCGTCATCGTCGCGATGGACACCTTCGGCCCGATCTCGCGACAACGCGCAGGGCATCGCCGAGATGTCCGGTGAGGTCGACGCCAAGGGCGCCGAGGTCCTGACCGCGCTCGACGCGGTCGGCAACACCACGAAGGCCATCACCAAGGGCATCGCGATCGCGACGGCGGTGCTCGCCGCGACGGCGCTCTTCGGCTCGTTCGCCACCGACGTGCGCGCGGAGAAGCTGACCCAGAACGCCGACTTCGTCTTCTCGCTGTCGGTCAACAAGCCCAACGTGC
Source organism: uncultured Actinomycetota bacterium (assembly GCA_963835405.1). Lineage (GTDB taxonomy): Bacteria > Actinomycetota > Actinomycetes > JAFAQI01 > JAFAQI01 > CAWIFV01. The sequence goes on along the minus strand of CAWIFV010000013.1, from coordinate 237,834 downwards.
TGTTCGGCCTCATCCTCGGGGCCTCGGTGGTCTTCCTGTTCTCCGGGCTCGCCATCAGCGCCGTGGCCCGGGCCGCCGGCCGCGTCGTCCTCGAGGTCCGCGACCAGTTCCGCAACGACCCGGGCATCATGGACGGCACGTGTCCGGCCGGACTACGCCCGGGTCGTCGACATCTGCACCAAGGACTCGCTGCGCGAGCTGGCGACGCCGGGCCTGCTCGCCGTGCTGGCGCCGATCGCCACCGGGTTCTGGCTCGGCTGGGAGCCGCTCGGCGCCTACCTCGCCGGCGCGATCGCGGCCGGTGTCCTGATGGCGATCCTGCTCGCCAACTCCGGTGGCGCCTGGGACAACGCCAAGAAGCTCGTCGAGGACGGCAACTACGGTGGCAAGGGCTCCGAGGCCCACGCCGCGACCGTCATCGGCGACACCGTGGGCGACCCGTTCAAGGACACCGCCGGTCCCGCCCTGAACCCGCTGATCAAGGTGATGAACCTCGTCGCCCTGCTCGTCGCGCCCACCGTCGTGAAGTACGGCGTCCACGGCCAGCACCAGAACAACGCCGTCCGCATCGTCGTCGGCGTGCTGTCGCTCGGGCTGATCGTGGGAGCCGTCATCGTCAGCAAGCGGCGCCGGGTCGACATGGGCTCGGACACCCCCGCCGTCGAGACCGCGTCCACCGCCTGAGCCGGTGTGACCGGGCTGCCGGGCCCGGCCGGCCTGCTGCCGGGCGGGTCGGCCGGCGAGGTGGCGGCGGCCTTCCGGGCCGCCGGCTACACGGTCGACGGCGTCACCGGTCTGGTCGGTGCGGACACGATCCGTGCCCTCGGCCGGGGCGAACCGGGCCCGCTGCGGCGGGCGGTGCGGGGGGACGACTCACCGGTCAACGTCTGCGTCCGGCTGTTCCTCGTCGGCGACGAGGTGCCTGCCGAACTGCTCGGAGCGGCGCTGCCGCTCGACGCGGCCGAGCCGTTGCTGCGGCACCGCGACGGGCTCGTGTCGGCGGCCTATGACGTCTCTCCGCACGGTGACGGCAGCCACGAATGGTGGGTGGTCGCGGATCGCACCGACGCCGCCGGCCGCCCGCAGCGCCGCGACCACGTTCTCGGCATCGGCGGGGCGTCGACGACACTCGCGCAGATCGTCGTACGGCGTCCGGTCGACCGCGCCCTCGACCTCGGCACCGGCTGCGGTGTCCAGGCGCTCCACCTGTCCACCCACTGCCGCACGGTCACGGCGACCGACGTCCTGCCCCGCGCGCTGGCGCTCGCGGCCACGTCGTTCGCCCTCTCCGGGGTCGAGGTGGAGCTGTGCCAGGGCGACCTCGCGGAGCCTGTCACCGGCCGAGAGTTCGACCTGGTCGTGTGCAACCCGCCGTTCGTCGTCGGGCCGGCGGCGCGGTTCGCCTATCGCGACGGAGCGGCGACCGATCCCGCGCTCGACGGTGACGAGATGTCCCGCCGGGCGCTGCGAGCCGCGGCTGCCGTCCTCGCCGACGGCGGCGTGGCCCACGTCCTCGCCAACTGGCTGCACGTCCGGGGCGAGGACTGGCGCGACCGGGTCGCGGGCTGGGTGGCCGACCTCGGCTGCGACGCCTGGCTCATCCAGCGTGACGTCCAGGACCCGGCCGACTACGTCTCCACCTGGTCGGGTGACGCCGGTGCGACGGGCGAGGGCGACGAGGCGTGGCTCGACTGGCTCGCGGCCCGCGACGTCGACGGCGTGGGGTTCGGGTGGGTGCTGCTGCGGCGGGCCGAGCAGCCGCATCGTCTCGCGGTCGAGGAGATGCTGCAGCCGGTCGACCTGCCGCTCGGCGAGGCGTTCGGGCAGTGGCTGGACCGCACCGCCTGGCTCCGCGACCACGATGACGCCGCGATGCTCTCGCACCGCTTCACCGCCAGCCCGGCGCTCCGGCTCGACCCGCAGCCGCCGCTCCGGGCGCGCACGGCTGGGCCGAGATTGCCGCCGCGCTGCGCCTGGACGCGGCGTTCCGGTGGTCACTGCCGTGCGACGACGCCACCGCGGCGATCGTCGGCGCCTGCGACGGGACCAGGCCGCTCGGAGCCATCGCATCCGTGCTCGCCGCCGGTGCCGGCGTACCGGCGGACGACGTCGCCGCCGCCGTCTGCTCGACCGTTCGCGGGCTCGTCGACCGCGGTCTTGTCCTGCCCGGTCCGTGACCCGGATGATCACGTTTGCGAGGTCGGTGGCCGCCGCGGCGCGTAGCCTCGGCCGCGATGAGCCAGCTGTCGTTCTTCTCCGCCGCCGCGCGGGAGCCGCGGGTGGCCGACCTCGAGGGCCTGCTGGCCGACTCGGGTCAGGTCGTCCGGCGCGGCGACCGGGCGCGCATCAGCGTGGTCGTCGACGCCGGCTGGCGGGCGGCCGCGCTGCGCGACGAGCTGGCCGCCCTCGGGGTCGAGGGCGAGCTCGACGCCCGCCCGGAGGCCGACGGGTCCGTGGCGGTGCGGACCCCGTGGCTCGGCGAGCTGCGGTCGGTCGCGGATGCCTGGTCCCGCGGGGTCGGTGAAGCTGCCGCCGCCGGGGTGGGAGCTCGACGGGCCGCGGCTGCGATGGTGGTGCCTCGCAGCGGGTACCGCAGGTCCCGACGATGTATACATTGGCTCTCGGCGCCAACGACGAGCCGGCGTGGCCGGCGTCGGTGCCGCTCTCGCCGCCGCCGGGATCCCGGGCGTCTTCGTCGGTCCCCGGGCCGCGGGGCCCGCCTACCGGATCGTCGGGCAGCGCCGGCTCGGGCGCCTCCGCGAGCTGGTCGGCGACCCGCCCGCGGCGGTTCCGGCGGGCTGGCTGGCCCGAGGCTGGCTACGCTCGCGGCGCCTGACCTACACCCGGAGTGAGGAACGACGTGGCCACCACGACGAACGACGGCGACCAGCCGGCCGCCGGCGACCGCCGGCGCCTGGTCATCGTCGAGTCACCGGCCAAGGCCAGGACGATCGCGGGCTACCTCGGCGCCGGGCTACGTCGTCGAGTCGTCGATCGGGCACATCCGGGACCTGCCGAGCAGCAGCGCCCAGATCCCCGCGGAGATGAAGAAGGAGCCCTGGGCGCGGCTCGGTGTGGACGTCGACCACGGCTTCGAGCCGCTCTACGTGGTGAGCCCGGAGAAGAAGCAGCAGGTGGCCAAGCTGCGCTCGGCGCTCAAGGACGCGGACGAGCTGCTGCTCGCCACCGACGAGGACCGGGAGGGCGAGGCCATCGCCTGGCACCTCCAGGAGGTGCTCAAGCCGCGGGTGCCGGTACGGCGGATGGTCTTCCACGAGATCACCCAGCAGGCGATCCGCGAGGCGGTCGAGCACCCCCGCGAGATCAACCGCGCCCTGGTGGACGCGCAGGAGACCCGCCGGATCCTCGACCGGCTCTACGGCTACGAGGTCTCGCCCGTCCTGTGGAAGAAGGTCATGCCACGGCTGTCCGCAGGTCGCGTGCAGTCGGTGGCGACCCGGCTGCTCGTCGAGCGCGAGCGGGCGCGGATGCGGTTCCGCTCGGCCGGCTACTGGGACCTCGAGGCGACGTTCGAAACCGAGGCGGACGCCGGGTCGGCGCCCGGCGACCCGCGATCGTTCGTCGCGACGCTTGTGGCGCTCGACGGCAAGCGGGTCGCCACCGGGCGGGACTTCGACGAGAGCGGGCAGCTCACCGCCGACGTCGTCCATCTCGACGCCGCGGCGGCGAGCTCCCTGGCGAGCCGGTTGGGCGGCGCGGACTTCCAGGTGCGCAGCGTCGAGACCCGGCCCTACCGGCGCTCGCCGTACCCGCCGTTCATCACGAGCACCCTCCAGCAGGAGGCGAGCCGCAAGTTGCGCTTCTCGGCGCAGGTCACGATGCGCCTCGCACAACGGCTCTACGAGAACGGCTACATCACCTACATGCGGACCGACTCGACGACGCTGTCGGACACCGCCTTGTCCGCCGCCCGCGACCAGGCGCGGGAGCTGTACGGCGCCGACTACGTGCCCGACCAGCCGCGTCGCTACGAGCGGAAGGTGAAGAACGCGCAGGAGGCGCACGAGGCGATCCGCCCGGCGGGTGACCGCTTCCGTACACCGAACCAGGTCCGCAACGAGGTCGGTGCGGACGAGTTCAGGCTCTACGAGCTCGATCTGGCAGCGCACCGTCGCCTCGCAGATGACGGACGCGAGCGGCCGGTCGATGAGCGTGCGCGTCGGCGGCCGCGCAGCGGAGGGGCCGGGCGCCGGGGCGCAGGACGCCGAGTTCTCCGCGACCGGAAAGGTCATCACCTTTCCCGGGTTCCTCCGTGCCTACGTCGAGGAGACCGATGACGAGCAGGCCGAGCGGGAGGACCGGGAGCGGCGGCTGCCGCCCCTGTCCGAGGGGCAGCCGCTGGCGGGGTCCGACATCGAGCCGCAGGAGCACGCCACCAACCCGCCCCCGCGCTACACCGAGGCCAGCCTCGTCAAGGCGCTCGAGGAGCTCGGCATCGGCCGGCCGTCGACGTACGCGTCGATCCTCGGCACCATCCAGGACCGGGGTTACGTGTTCAAGCGCGGGACCGCGCTCGTGCCGTCGTTCACGGCTTTCGCGGTGGTGGGGTTGCTGGAGCGGCACTTCGCACGTCTCGTCGACTACCGCTTCACGGCCGAGATGGAGGACGACCTCGACGAGATCGCCACCGGCGGGCGGGAGCGCGTTCACTGGCTCGCCGACTTCTACTTCGGCTCCGGTGACGGCGGCGCGGAAGGGCTGCGGGACCTGGTGGACCACCGCCTGGGCGAGATCGACGCTCGCGAGGTGAACTCGATCCCGATCGGGGTCGCGGCCGACGGCGAGCCGATCGTCGTGCGCGTCGGCCGGTACGGCCCGTACGTCCAGAAGGGCACGGACGGTGAGACATCGGACCGGGCGAGCGTGCCCGAGGACCTGCCCGCGGACGAGCTGACGGTCGAGAAGGCCATGTCCCTGCTGGAGAAGCAGAGCGACGAGCGGCTGCTCGGCCAGGATCCCGGGACGGGCGAGCCGATCGTGGCGCGCGGCGGCCGGTACGGCCCCTACGTGACCACCCAGCCGCTGGACGGCGGTGAGGCGCGCACCGCGTCGTTGCTCAAGTCGATGAGCATCGAGACCGTGTCACTGGACGACGCCTTGCGGCTGCTGTCGCTGCCGCGCGCGCTCGGCACCGACCCGGGCACCGGCGAGGAGATCACCGTCCAGAACGGGCGGTACGGGCCGTACGTCAAGCGCGGGACCGAGTCGCGGTCGCTCGAGAGCGAGGAACAGCTGTTCACGCTGACCCATGACGAGGCGCTGGCGCTTCTCGCGCAGCCGCGGACCCGCGGGCGCCGGGCGGCCGCGCCGCCGCTGCGCGAGCTGGGCCGCGACCCGGCGTCGGACCGCCCGGTGGTCGTCAAGGAGGGTCGCTTCGGTCCCTACGTCACCGACGGCGAGACGAACGCCAGCCTCCGCAAGGGAGACTCGGTGGAGGAGGTCACGATCGAGCGCGCGGCCGAGCTGCTCGCCGAGCGCCGGGCCAAGGGCCCCGTCGCACGCGCCGCGGGCGGCGAAGAGGCGGCGACGGCCCCCGCAAGAAGGCGGCGAAGAAGGCCCCGGCTCGCAAGAAGACCGCCAAGAAGACAGCGAGGAACGACGAGCAAACCCAGCGACGGCCGAACCGGTGCCGCGATGCCCTCGGTGGCACCCCGCTGGCTACAGTGGCACCGAGGTCGGGTGCGGTGCCCGCCGCGTCGACAGGAGCTGGTCATTCCCCGCAGTCGCGATTCGCAGGCGCGACCGGGGCGCACGTCCGCGCCCTGTCCGCGTCGCCTCCGCACCGCCGGGGGAGCGCGAGGTGCGCAACGTCCTCGGGTTCCCGGAGTTCCGCCGGCTGTGGATCGCGCTGTCGCTGTCCAGCCTGGGAGACTGGCTCGGCTTCGTCGCGACGACGACCCTCGCGAAGGACCTGCGTCACCGGCTACTCGGCCGATCTCTACGCGATCGCGAGCGTCATCGCCGTCCGGCTGCGCCCGCCATCATCATCGGGCCGTTCGCTGGCGCGTGGGGCGACCGGTTCAACCGCCGCTACACGATGGTCATCGCCGGACGTGCTGCGGTTCGGCCTCTACGCGTCGATCCCGCTGGTGCACTCCCTGTGGTGGCTGCTGGTCGCCGCCTTCCTCATCGAGTCGCTCTCGCTGTTCTGGATCCCGGCGAAGGAGGCGAGCGTCCCCAACCTGGTGCCGCCGAGCATCTCGAGTCCGCCAACCGCATCAGCCTGATCACGACCTACGGCTCGGCAGCGGTCGCGTCGACGCTGTTCGCGCTGCTCGCCGAGGTCAGCCATCTGCTCGGCGCGGCGCTCCCGCATTTCCGCAGCAACCCCGTGGACCTCGCGCTCTACTTCGACGCCGTGACGTTCCTCGTGTCGGCTGCGACGGTGTGGACGTTGACGACATCTCCGGGCCCCGCAGCAACCGCGACGCGGCCGGAGAGCGGATCACGACGTGGCAGTCGATCGTCGAGGGCTGGCAGTTCATCGCCTCGGAGCAGTGGCTGCGCGGACTGCTCGTCGGTGTTCTCGGCGCCGTCGCCGCCGGCGCCATCGCCGATCGGGCTGGCCCCGCAGTTCGTTCGACAACCTGCGGGCGGGCGACGCCGGGTACGGCGTGCTGTTCGCGACCATCTTCGTCGGTCTCGCGACCGGCATGCTCGTCGGGTCCGCGGCTGTCCGGGGTGCTGTCCCGGCGCCGCGCTCATGGGCCTGTGCATCAGGCGGCCGGAGCTGTCGCTGCCGCTGACGCGGTGATGCCGAACCTGCTGCTCGCGATGGTCTTCACGTGGCTGATGGGAGCTTTCGCCGGCGTCGTCTGGGTCACCGGCATCACGCTGGTCGGCCTCGAGGTTCAGCGACGACAGCGGGCGCGGACCTTCGCCTACCTCTACAACCTCATGCGGCTGATGCTGCTGGCCGTGGTCGTGGCCGCGCCCTTCGTCGCGGGCCTCATCGGCCAACACGCGGCAGTCGTCGGGGAGACCCGGCTGCGCCTCGACGGGGTGACCCTCACGATGTTCGCCGCCGGCCTCGTGGCGATGGTCGTGGGGCGGATCTCCCTGGCGATGATGGACGACCGGCCGCGACGTGTCCGCTCCGGGCCGACGTCGCGCCGCCCTCCTGCGCCGTGCGATCCGGAGACGGGCCGCGGCACGGTCCGGCCTCTTCGTCGCCTTCGAGGGCGGCGAGGGAGCGGGAAGTCGACGCAGGCGCGGCTGCTCGCCGAGCGTCTGCGCGCCCGCGGGCCACGACGTCGTCCTCGACCTTCGAGCCCGGCGCGACGAGCATCGGCGCAGGCTGCGCGGTCGGTGCTGCTCGACCGCGCCAACACCGCCATCTCGGGGACGACGGAGGCGTCTGCTCTACGCCGCCGACCGGGCGCAGCACGTCGCGGAGGTGATCCGGCCGGCGCTGCAGCGCGGCGCCGTCGTCATCACCGACCGGTTCGTCGACTCCTCCCTCGCCTACCAGGGCGGCGGTCGAGGTCTCGAGCACCACGACGTCCGGCGGCTGTCGCGCTGGGCCACCGGCGGGCTGAAGCCGGACCTGACCGTGCTGCTCGACATCGACGCCGCCGCCGGCCTCCGCCGCGCGACCGGTCCTGGCGACCGGCTGGAGGCGGAGGCCGAGGAGTTCCACGAGCGGGTGCGTTCGGCGTTCCTCGAGCTGGCCCGCAGTGGGCGCAACCGTTACTTCGTCGTCGATGTCTCGGAGCGCGGCATCGAGGAGGTTCACGCGCTCGGTCATGGCTCGCGTCGAGGCTGCCCTGCCGAGGTCGTCGCCGCGGGGGTCACGCCGCCGACGCCGTCCCGCGCGGAGGTGATCCACCGGTGAGCGTGTTCGACAGCCTGGTCGGCCAGGACGAGGTGGTCGGGCTGCTCCGGTCGACCGTGGCCGCGGCCGCCGGTGCGCTGGCCGGCGAGGGCGCCGGAATGACGCACTCGTGGCTGTTCACCGGTCCCCCGGGCTCGGGTCGCTCCGTGGCGGCGCGCGCGTTCGCGGCGGCGCTGCAATGCCCGGACGGCGGGTGCGGCGCATGCCACGCAGTGCCATACGGCGCTGAGCGGCGCCCATGCCGACGTCGAGATCGTGACCCCGTCCGGACTCTCCTACGGCGTCGCCGAGACCCGCGAGCTGGTGACTCGTGCCGCCCTCGCCCCGACCCGCGGGCGGTGGCAGGTGACGATCGTCGAGGACGCCGACCGGTTCACCGAGCAGGCGCTCAACGCCTTGCTCAAGTCGATCGAGGAGCCGCCGCGGCGGGCCGTGTGGTTGCTGTGCGCGCCGTCACCGGAGGACCTGCTCCCGACGATCCGATCGCGTTGCCGCCTGGTGACGCTTCGCATCCCCCGGTACGACGAGATCGCCGACCATCTGGAGAGTGAGGGGGCCGACCGGGCGGTGGCCGCGTTCGCCGCCCGGGCCGCGCAGGCGCATGTCGGGCGGGCCCGCCGGCTGGCCCGGGACGAGGAGGCGCAGCGGCGGCGCCGTGACGTCCTGGAGCTGCCGGGCCAGATCGGGGTCGTCGGCGGCTGCTTCACCGCTGCCGCCAACCTGCTGGACGCCGTCAAGGAGGAGGCGAGCGCGATCACGCGCTCGCTCGATGCCGCCGAGACGTCGGCCCTTCGCGAGTCGCTGGGCGACGTCGGCGGGTCCGGCCGGGCCCGCCCCCGCGGGGCGGCGGCGGCGGTGTCGGACCTGGAGCGGCGGCAGAAGTCGCGCGCCACGCGCACGCAGCGGGACGCGCTCGACCGCGCGTTGCAGGACCTCGCGGCGTTCTACCGCGACGTGCTCATGCTGCAGGTCGGCGCGCCCGTGGAGCTCGTGAACCCGGACCTGAGGCGCCCCCTGGAGCGCATCGCCGGAGGGTCGACGCCCGAGGCGACCGTGCGCCGGATCGAGGCCGTGCTGGCCTGCCGGGAGTCGGTGGACGCCAACGTCGCACCGTTGCTCGCCGTCGAGGCGATGGCCCTCGCCCTGCACCGCGGCTGACCGACCGGACCGCCGACGTACCGGGACGCGCTGCCGATCTGGCTCGCGAGGCCGTACGCTCGCGCCGTGGGCATGGTCATGGCGGTGAGCTTCGAGCGCTACGGCCGGCTCTACTACCTCGACCCCGGAGAGCACACGCCTCGCGTCGGTGACCGGGTGCTGGTCCCGACCGACGACGGTGCCGAGGTCGCCGAATGCGTGTGGGCGCCCGCCTGGGTGAGCGACGACATCGGCGGGCTGCCCCAGCTGGCCGGCATCGCCGGTCCCGAGGACCTCGAGCGGGACGAGCGCAACCGCCGGCGCCGGGCGGAGGCGAAGGTCGCGGCGAAGCAACTGATCCGCCGGCACGAGCTGCCGATGAAGGTGGTGGGTGTCGACTGCGTGGACCGGGGCAATCCGCCACGCATCGTCGTCTACTTCACGGCTCCGCACCGCGTCGACTTCCGCGACCTCGTCCGCGACATGTCCCGGACTCTCGACACGAAGGTCGAGCTGCGGCAGCTGGGTGCTCGCGACGAGGCACGCGTGCAGGGCGGGATCGGTCCGTGCGGGCGTGACCTGTGTTGCGCGACCTTCCTCAAGGACTTCGAGCCGGTCAGTGTGCGGATGGCGAAGGAACAGGACCTCCCGGTCAACCCGTTGAAGATCTCGGGCGCGTGCGGGCGCCTGCTGTGCTGCCTGAAGTACGAGCACCCGCTCTACCAGGAGTTCAAGGCAGAGGCGCCGCGGGTCGGCGCGACCGTGGACACCCCGGAAGGCAGTGGTCGCGTCGTCGGCCACAACGTGCCCGACGACTCGGTTGTGGTGCGGCTGTCGGCGAGCGGCCAGACCTGCCGATGCTCCCGGGCGGACGTCTGCGGCCCGCGGAAGAGCTTCGATGGCGCGGTCGCCGGGGGGGCGCGTGCGCGTCCCGACGACGAGGGAGCACCGTCATCCGACGAGTAGCCCCCGCCGCCGTCCTGGGCGTGCTCGTCCTCCTCGGGGGCTGCACGTCGTCCGGCTCGCCCGCGACCCCGCCCTCGACCGGCGAGTCCTCCTCGACGAGCGCGAGTGCGACGTCATCGCCGGTGCCGTCGGGCGCACCCGCCGGCCTGCACCGGTTCTACCGGCAGCGGCTGGAGTGGTCGGACTGCGGCGGCGGCTTCCAGTGCAGCCGCATGCTCGTGCCGGTCGACTACGAGCACCCGGGTGGCGAGACGATGCGGGTGGCGGTGATCCGCCGTCCGTCGAGCGGCTCCCATCGCGGCTCGCTGATCGTGAACCCCGGCGGTCCCGGAGCGTCCGGTGTCGACTACGCCCGTGGATCGGCCAAGACGTTCAGCGGGGTGACCGCACACTTCGACCTCGTGAGCTTCGACCCGCGCGGGGTGGGCGCGTCACGCCCGATCCGCTGTGTGGCCTCCGCGACGCTCGACAATTTCATCCACGTCGACCCCACCCCTGACGACCGCGGCGAGCATGCCCGCCTGGTGCGCTCGAGCCGAGAGTTCGCCGACGCGTGCTGGCGGCGTAACGGGGACTACCTCGAGCACGTGGGCACCAAGGACGCGGCGCGTGACATGGACGTGCTGCGCGCTGCGCTGGGCGACCGGAAGCTCACGTACTACGGGGCGTCGTACGGCACCTACATGGGCGCGAAGTACGCAGAGCTCTTCCCGCGCCGGGTCCGCGCACTGGTGCTCGACGGTGCGCTCGACCCGCGGCAGCCTCTCATGTCGGAGAACCGGGTGCAGGCGAACGGGTTCGAGCAGGACCTGCAGGACTTCCTCGAGCACTGCGCCGGCTCCGGGTCGTGCCCGCTCGGCGACACCAAGGGCTCGGCCGAGCAGGGGCTCGACCGGCTGGCGGCGAGCGTCGACGCGCACCCGCTGACCGTGGGCAGTCGATCCCTCGGCCCCGGTGAGTTCTTCGAGGGGCTTGCGCTCGGGCTCTACTCCACCGCGTTCTGGCCCAACCTCGAGCAGGCGCTCGCCAACGCGCAGCAAGGTGACGGCCAGCTGCTGCTGCTGTTCTCCGACGCACTCACGGGTCGGGAGCGGGACGGCTCCTACAACAACCTCGTCGAGTCCAACCTCGCCATCAACTGCATCGACCGGCCGGCGCCCGACGACGTCGGCACCTACGACGCCAGCGCCAAGGCCTTCGCCGCCGCGGCCCCGCACTTCGGGACGGCGATCGCCTACGGGTCCCTCCCGTGCGCGTTCTGGCACGTGCCGGCGGTGGAACCCGCGCACGCGGTGCGCGCTCCCGGCGCCCCGCCCATCGTCGTGATCGGCACCACCCGGGACCCGGCCACGCCGTACGTCTGGGCGCAGGCCCTCGCGAAGCAGCTCTCCAGCGGGGTCCTGGTCACCTTCGACAGCGACGGCCACACCGCCTACGAGCACGGCAACACCTGCATCGTCGATGCGGTGAACGGCTATCTGAACAACCTCTCGGTGCCCCGTGACGGCCTCCGGTGCGGCTGATCCGCACCCCTCTGGTCCGCTAGACTTCGACCTGTTGCCCCGCCCTCGGCGGGCTGCGCCGCCTTAGCTCAGTCGGCAGAGCGATTCACTCGTAATGAATAGGTCGTCGGTTCGATTCCGACAGGCGGCTCCATCCGGCCCGATTTTCTTCCGCCGAGGATGAAGTCGGGCGCGCGACGGGCCGATGGTGATGGTGATGACCACCTCCGACGAGTTCACAGACGGCGCCAGCAGGCTCGACATGCTCGAGATGCTGGTCTCCGCGGCGTCCGGCGAGGACGGCTCGGTCACCGAGGTGATCCGCCCCTCCGCCATCGTGCCGGAGGACGCGGCCCGCGGCATCCTGCTCGAGCTCGCCCTCAACGACGTGCGTGCCGGCGGGGTCTGGCTCGCCGAGCCGAGCGTCTGGAAGCGCTACGACCGGCCCTCGGACCAGGGGGAGCCGGACCTCATGGGCTCGATCCAGGTGGCCTACGGCACGCCCACCCGCTACGAGATCACCATCTACCGCGTGACCGTGACCCGACTGGGCACCGAGCACGGTTGGACCGTGAGCGCGCTGACCGACGAGGCCCTGGCCTACGGAGGGCTGACACTCGCGGACTGCCCGCGGGCGCAGCTCCAGCCGCCGCCGCAGCCGTTCCGGTTCGGCAACTGACGGCTTTCCCCGGAGTCATCCGCCGCCGCCGGCGCCGCCGTCGGGGTCATTAGTCTCGTCGCCATGAGAGGCACGACCCGGCTCGGGCCGGCCCAACGCGACGCCGCCTGGCAGGCACTCGACGGCGGGCAGGTCGACGTCCTGGTCGTCGGGGGCGGCGTCACCGGTGCCGGTGTCGCCCTCGACGCGGTGACGCGGGGGCTGTCGACCGCTCTGGTCGAGGCGCGTGACTTCGCCAGCGGGACGTCGTCGCGGTCGAGCAAGCTCTTCCACGGCGGGTTGCGCTACCTCGAGCAGATGGACTTCCAGCTCGTCCGCGAGGCGCTGCGGGAGCGGGATCTCATGGTGACGCGCCTCGCGCCCCATCTCGTCCGGCCGGTGTCGTTCCTCTATCCCCTGACCCACTACGGCTGGGAGCGGTTCTACGTCGGTGCCGGCCTTGCCCTCTACGACGTCCTGGGCGGCTCCCGCGCGATGCCGCGGCACCGGCACCTGTCGCGGACCGGTGCCCGCGCGATCGCGCCGGCGCTGCGCCGGGACGCGCTGACCGGCGGCATCCGCTACTACGACGCCATGTGCGACGACGCCCGCCACACGGTGACGCTCGCGCGTACGGCGGCGGCGTACGGCGCCTGCGTCCGCAGCTCCACCGAGGTGGTCGGGTTCCTGAAGGAGGGCGGCCGCATCGTGGCGGCCGAGTTGCGTGACACCGAGACCGGTGACAGCTGCACCGTCCGGACCGGGGTGGTCGTCAACTCGACCGGCGTGTGGACCGACGACGTCCAGCGCCTCGCCGAGAGCCGGGGCGAGTTCAAGGTCCGGGCGTCGAAGGGCATCCACCTCGTCGTCCCGCGCGACCGGATCAGCAGCGAGACCGGCATCATCCTGCGCACCGAGCGGTCGGTGCTCTTCGTCATCCCCTGGGGCGAACACTGGATCGTCGGGACCACCGACGACGACTGGCATTACGCGAAGGCGCATCCGGCCGCGAGCCGCACCGACATCGACTACGTCCTCAGCCACGTCAACGCCGTGCTGTCGGTGCCGTTGACCGCGGAGGACATCTCCGGCGTGTACGCCGGGCTGCGACCGCTGCTCGCCGGCGAGGAGGAGGTCACGTCGCAGCTCTCGCGTGAGCACGCCATCAGTCGGTCGCCGCGCGGCATGGTGTCGGTGGCGGGCGGCAAGTACACGACGTACCGGGTGATGGCGCGCGACGCGGTGGATGCCGCGGTCGACGAGCTCGGCCGGCACGCGCCGCGGTGCGTCACCGACCGGATCCCCTTGCTCGGTGCGGATGGCTACCACGCGCTGGCCAACCAGGTGGAGTCGCTCGGTGACGAGTTCGGTCTGCCGCGATGGCGGATCGACCACCTGCTCGCGCGTTACGGTGCGCTCTTGCACGAGGTGCTCGCACCGGCCGCATCCGACAGTGCGTGGCTGCAGCCGGTGCCGGGCGCGGGCAGCTACCTGCTGGCCGAGGTTCTCTATGCCGCGACGCACGAGGGTGCGCTGCACCTCGACGACGTGTTGACGCGGCGCACCCGGATCAGCATCGAGACCGGCCATCGAGGCGTCGAGTCGATGAAGCCGGTCGCGTCCGTGCTCGCCGAGGTTCTGGACTGGGACGACGAGGCGACGACGCGTGAGATCGCGGCCTACGACGCGCGGGTGGCGGCCGAGCGGGCGGCGCAGGAGCAGACCGACGACGAGAACGCCATGGCGCACAGGCTCGTCGCTCCCGACAACCGCCGGACGCTGGTCGACTCCTGAGCCGTCAGCGGAGCAACTGCTGCCGGCCTCCCCACCGATGAATCACCGCTGTTGCTCTTCGCCCCACCGGTGAATCACCGCTGTTGCTCTCCGCTCCACCGGTGAATCACGGCTGTTGCTATGGCCCACTGATGACTCATCGGTGGGCCGGGGCCGTCACGCGGACGCGCGCAGGACGATCACCCCGGGGGGCAGGCCCATACCGCTCCGCGGTAGGTACGTCGTCTCGAGCTCGCCGATGATGCGGCGCTGCTCCTGCCTGATCTGTCGAGGAGTGTTGCCGAACGCGGCGAAGCCCGCCGCCGTGAGCGCGTCCGCGCGCGCCTGCATGCTCTCGAAGCGGTCCTCGTCCTCGTGCGGATCCCTGCCGTTGGTCTCGTGGATCATGGCGGCGTCGAGGTAGAGCGCGTCGGGCGACACCCGCTTGCCCGTCGGGAGGCGAAGGAGCCAGTTGAGCTTCGGCTCCGGAAGGACCCGGCTCGCGCGGGACAGCCGGAGGAAGTCGAGCTCGCCGACCGACCGCACGCCGCGCCGCAGCTCGGCCAGCACCCGGTTCGCGCCAGCCGCTCCGACGACCGGGAGGTGCTCGAACGCCGCCTCCAATCCGGGCAGGTCGACGAGATGGTCGGTCAGGGCCCAGCTGACGACGGCGAGCGCGGTGCGATCGTCCGGCAACCGGTGGGCGAGTTCGGCGCAGGCCCGCTCGGTGGGGACGCACCGGAACCCCCGGACGACTAGCGGGGTGGGGAAGTAGTGGGTGCGCCGCACGGTCAGCCAGTCGCGGCTGTGTACGTTGCGATGTTGGGGGATTAAGACGTGGATTCGCTCGTCTGCGGGCAGGTATCTCGCCCCGAGCAGGGCCAGCATCGTCCGGTCGCTCAGCAACGCCTCGCCGCCGGAGAAGAGCAGCGCCGCCCGGCATCTGTGCTCGAATGTGAGCGCCCCGGTGAAGGTGGCATAGACCCCCGGCAGGACCCGCTGCCAGCGGTCGCGCAGTCGGCTCCGGAGCTGTTCCGCCGTCAGCACCTCGAGGGCCTGCCTTCGTGTGACCAGCCCGCCCTGTGAGGCGGCGTGGGGGATGTCGTTCATCGGTCGAGGATCGGTCGCGGGGCGGTCCGCAGCGGTCGGTCTCCCGACGGTTGGGGACAGTCCACCGATGAATCACGCTTGTGGACATGGCCCACGCGTGAATCACAGGTGGGGTCGCGCGCCCCCGCGGTGATTCACCGGTGGGAATTGGCAACAGTGGTGATTCACCGGTGGAGCGAAGTGCAACAGCGGTGATTCATCCGCGGGGCGGGGGGCAACAGCAGTGATTCACCGGTGGGAGCGGCGGGAGAGTGCCCAGCGCGCGCCCCGGTACGCCGCGTACCCGACCCCGGTGGAGGCGGCCGCGCCCACGGTGAGGAACGCCACCGACATCGCCGGCCGGGCGCCGCTGAGGGCGCCGCGTGCGGGCACCGCCGCGCGCTGGCGGATCGTGGACCGCCGGGACCTGCTGAGCAGGTCGTCGAGCAGACCTGGTGGCGGCTCCGGCGGGGCACCGCGCAGCGAGGCGAGCGCCGACGCCAGCTGCTCCTGCCGGGCGAGCTCCGGCCCGCAGTCCGGGCAACGGCGCACGTGCGCGCGGACGACGCGCGCACCCCAGCCGGTCAGCTCGCCACTGACGAGGAAGGGCAGCTGCTCCTGCGCTTCCCGGCAGAACCGCGACGCCGGCACGTTGTCGGTCACGCCTGCGCACCCCCTTCGGCCTGATGCCCTCCGAGCACCATCTTCCGCAGCCGGGCGTGCGCCCGGTGCAGCCGCACCTTGACGACGTTCTCGGTCACGCCGAGCAGGTCCGCGACCTCCTTGGTCGACAGCCCCTCGAGGTCGCGCAGGACGACGACGGCCCTGGCCTCCTCGGGCAGCGCCGCGAGCGCCGCCTCCGACCGTTTCGCGAGGTCGGCCGCGACCGCAAGGTCGTCGGGTCCGGCCTCCGCGCCGCCCACGTCGAGATCGTCCCCCGGCAGCGCGAACGGCGTCCCGCCGGCGACCGTTCCCGCAGCCCGCGCACGGGTGCGCTTGCGCAGCGCCGTCAGGCAGACGTTGACGGTCACCCGGTGCAGCCAGGTCCCGAACGAGGACTCGCCCCGGAACCCCAGCACCGACCGCATCACCCGCACGAAGACCTCCTGCGTCGCGTCGGCCGCCTCGTCGGGGTCGGCGAGCATCCGTCGGCACAGCGCGTAGACGTCGGCGTACGTCGCGCGGATCAGCGCGTCGAGCGCGTCGCGCTCACCGCGTTGGCACGCCTTGACGAGCGTCGGGTCGACGTCCATCACCTGGTGAGACCTCCCGACCGGCCGTGCGGTTACCGCAGAAAAGTTTCCCGACAGCTGTAACCAAGCGTCGTACGGCGGGTCCAACTGTTGTGAGCGGCGCGCCGGGCGTCGCAAAGGAGGCAACAAGATGTATGCGTTCGTCGTGTTCGTGGGCCTCGCGCTCGCACTCGCCGTCGTGGGCCAGGTCCTCGACGAGGTGCTCCCCGTCAAGGCCCCCAAGGCGCTGGCGACGACCATGACGGTCGTCATCGCGATCCTCGGTGCCTGGGCGATCGACTACTCGGTCTTCACCGCGTTCGGTCAGTCCCTGCGTGCCGACTGGCAGAACCCCGTCGTCACCGGCATCGTGCTCGTAGGGGCCGGCGAGTTCCTCCGCGCCCTGGCGGGCAACCTCGGGATCTCGATCTCGCTCGGCAACCGCGACCGGTCGAAGCCCGCCTGACCCGCCCCGGGTCAGGACAGCGCCTGCCCGCCGTACCGGCTTTCCCCGCGGTACGGCGGGCAGCAGCGTCAGCGGTAAGCGGTCAGCGGTCAGTGCGCGGTGCCGCGGTCGGTGAGGCGCTGGCGGGATCGCACGATCTCGGCCTCCGCCTCCTGGCGTCCCACCCAGTGCGCGCCCTCGACGCTCTTGCCGGGCTCGAGGTCCTTGTAGACCTCGAAGAAGTGCTGGATCTCCAGCTTGTCGAACTCCGGCAGGTGCCGGATGTCCTGCAGGTGCTCCTGCCGCGGGTCGGCCGCGGGCACGCAGAGCACCTTGTCGTCGCCACCCATCTCGTCCTGCATCCGGAACATGCCGATCGTCCGGCAGAGGATCAGGCAGCCGGGGAACGTCGGCTCCTGACAGCAGCACCAGAGCGTCGAGCGGGTCACCGTCGGCGCCGAGGGTGTTCTCGATGAAGCCGTAGTCGGCCGGGTACTGCGTCGCGGTGAACAGCGTGCGGTCCAGCCGGATGCGACCACTGTCGTGGTCCATCTCGTACTTGTTGCGCTGCCCCTTGGGGATCTCGATGGTGACGTCGAACTCCACGCGGCTAGTGTCCCGCGGCAGGGACGGGCCATCGACGGGAGGGCACCGCGGGCGATGCGGCGGACCTGGCTGGTGGCGACGGCGGTCCCGATCGCCGTGCTCGCGGCGATCGGCGCCACCTACGTCGCCACCCGCCCCGGCTCCACACCGGAAGCGCCGGTCCCGGTCCCGGCCGCCGCCCGGCCCGACGTGCTGGCGGCCGTGGGCGGCGGAGCCGCGCCGACACCGGCCGGAGTCCGCGCCGCGCTGCGGACGGCGCTCGCCGACCCCGCCTTCGGCGGTTCGCTGGCCGGTGTCGTCGTCGACGCGACCACCGGGCGCGAGCTCTTCTCCCGCGCGGCGGACGCGCCCGTCCCGCCGGCGTCGACCCTCAAGCTGGCGACCGCGGTCGCGGCGCTGCACGTCCTCGGCCCAGACGGTCGGCTCACGACCGATGTGGTGCGCCGCGGCGACCGGCTCTTCCTCGTCGGCGGCGGTGACGTGACGCTCGCCACTCGTCGCCGGCCCGGAGCCGGCTATCCACCGGCCGCGACTCTCGATGCCCTGGCCCGGCGGACCGCCGCCGCGCTCGCCGGCCCCGACGCCGTGGACCGGGCGCCGGTCCGGCTGCGCTACGACGCGACCGAGTGGTCCGGCCCCACGCTCGCCCCCGGCTGGAACAGCGGCTACCTCACCGCGGGCGACGTCTCCCGGCTGTCGCCGCTGAGGTCGACGAGGGCCGGTTGCAGCCCGGCGAGCGGCCGCGGTCCGCGGCGCCGGCGGCGCAGGCCGCCGCCGCCTTCGCGGCCGCGCTCCGCCGGGCCGGTGTGGCGCGTCGCCGGTCGGCCGCGACCGGCGACGGCGCCCGCGCTCGGCCCTGGGCGTCGCGCGGGTCTCCTCGGCGCCGGTCCCGCGCTGGTGCAGCGGATGCTCACCGTCAGCGACAACGACCTCGCCGAGGCGCTCGGCCGGGCCGTCGCGCCGCGCGGCCGGGCAGCCGGCCTCCTTCGCCGGCGAGGCGGCGGCCGTCACCACGACGCTGGACCGGCTGGGGATCGCCGGTGCAGCGGTGCGCGCTCGCACGACGCGAGCGGGCTGTCGCGGCTGGACCGGGTGACCGCCCGCGGTTCTCGTCGGCGGTGCTGCGCCTCGCGGCCCGCGATGAGGAGCGGCTCGGCGCGATCGGTCCGGGGCTGCCGGTCGCCGGCTTCACCGGCACGCTCGCCGACCGCTACCGGCACGGCGCGCGCGGCCGCCGCCGCCGGACTGGTCGCGGGCCAAGACCGGCACCCTCGCCGGGGTCAGCACGCTGGCCGGGCCGGTCGTGGACGCCGACGGCCGGCTGCTGGCCTTCTCGTTCCTCAGCGATCACGGCGCCGTCCCCCGCTCGCGGCCGAGGCGGCACTCGACCGGCTCGCCGCCCGGCTGGCCGGCTGCGGCTGCCGCTGAGCCGGCCCGCCTGCGCCCGCGACGTAGCGTGGGCGGCGTGCAGCTCATCGACTGGGACCTCGCCGTCGTCGACGGCGACCGGCTGGTCCCGCCCGGTCCCCGGCTGCCGCTGGCGCGAGGCCGTCGTCGACCGTCGACGACCTGCGCGCGCTCGCCGCCGAGGCCGACGCGCACGTCCGCGCCTTCACCGGGCTCGCCCGTCCGCCGACGCCTCGACCGGCGGCGGTCGTCGACCGTCCGGGCTGGATCCGCGTCCAACGTCGACGGCTTCCGGCTCCTGCTCGACGCCGCTGCTCGCGACCCTGACCGAGAACCGGCCCACGCCGCCGGCCCGGTGGCGACCGCGATCGGCTCGCGCGTCACCGGCGTGGAGATGGGCGGCGCTGCTGGCCTACCTCGCCACGCGGGTGCTCGGGCAGTTCGAGCTGCTCGGCCCGCACCGGACGGCGACGCCCGGCGGCCGGCTGACCCTCGTCGCGCCCAACATCGTCGCGGCCGAGCGCGCCCTCGGCGTCGACCCGCGGGACTTCCGGCTGTGGGTCTGCCTGCACGAGGTCACCCACCGCACCCAGTTCGCCGCCGCGCCCTGGCTGCACGACCACGTCCGCGAGATCGCTGGGCGACTACCTCGACGGCCGCCGACCTCGACCCGGCCGCGGTCCTGGCCCGGTTGCGGGCGCGGTCTCGGCCGCTCGGCGACATCGTCCGCGGCGAACGCGCCGACGTCAGCTCATCGAGGTGGTGCAGACCCCCGGCAGCGGGCCGTCCTCGACCGGGTCACCGGCCTCATGAGCCTGCTCGAGGGGCACGCGGACGTGCGTCATGGACGGTGTCGGCCCCGCCGTCGTGCCGAGCGTCGACGCGATCCGGGCGCGGTTCGAGGCAGGCGCCGCGCGGGCCAACCCGCTCGACCGGGTCGCTGCGCCGGCTCCTCGGGATGGACATGAAGATGAAGCAGTACGCCGAGGGCGCGCGGCTTCGTCCGCGCCGTCGTCGACCGAGGTCGGCATGGCGGGCTTCAACCGGGTCTGGGAGTCGCCGGAGCCGCTGCCGGACGCCGCGCGAGATCCGCGACCCCGGGCGCTGGGTCGACCGGGTGGCCGGCGACCCGCCGGCGCTGCCCGCCGCGACGGCTGAGCCGGGATGCGGCTCGACCCCGCCGGGCCGCCACGCGCACCGCGGTGCGCCGGACGCCGCTGTCGCTGCCCGCCGGCGCTGAACGCCGGGGACCTCGTGCTCGCCGCGGTCAGCGGCGGCGCCGACTCGCTCGCGCTGGCCGCCGCGACGGCCTTGGAGGCCCCGCGGCTCGGGCTGCGCGCCGGCTGCGGTCACCGTCGACCACGGGCTGCAGGACGGGTCCGCGGACCAGGCGGACCGGGCCGCGCGCGGCCTGCCGCCGGCTCGGCCTGGAGCCGGTCATGGTCGAGCGCGTGCACGGTGCGGCCGTCGCGGCGGCCCGGAGGCGGCCGCCCGGGACGCGCGCTACGCCGCGCTCGACGCCGCCGCCGACCGGGCCCGGGCGCCGTCGCTGCTGCTCGGCCACACGCTCGACGACCAGGCCGAGACGGTGCTGCTGGGGCTGGCCCGCGGCTCCGGCGCCCG
Organism: uncultured Actinomycetota bacterium; assembly: GCA_963835405.1. GTDB lineage: Bacteria > Actinomycetota > Actinomycetes > JAFAQI01 > JAFAQI01 > CAWIFV01. Next base: position 217,541 of record CAWIFV010000013.1, on the reverse strand, counting down.
CTCCCTTGCCGGCATGCCGCCGTCGACCGGCCGCTACGCGGCGGCCGTTCCTCGGCGCTGCGCCGGGCGACGACCGTCGCGGCGTGCGCGCGCGCAGGACCTCGCCCCCTGGGACGACCCGCACAACGCCGATCCGGCCTTCGCCCGCGCCCGCGTGCGCGCTCGACGCGCTGCCCGCGCTGGAGGCCGCGCTCGGCCCGGGCGTCGCCGAGGCGCTCGCCCGCACCGCCGACCTGCTGCGCCGACGACGCCGACGCCCTCGACGCGTGGGCCGGCCGGGCCGCCGGCGACCTGTCGGTGGCCGGCGCTGGCCGCGCTGCCGCGCGGCCGTCCGGCGCCGCGTGCTGCGGCCGCGGCGCTGGCCGCCGGCGCGCCGCCGGGGCGTGTCCGCCGGTCCACGTGGCCGCGCTCGACCCGCTCGTCGACCGACTGGCACGGCCAGGGACCGGTGGCGCTGCCCGGGCGGTTGGTCGGCCAGCGGCGGTGTGACAGTCTGGACGTTCCGATGACCGCGCCGCTGCTGCCGATGCCGACGACGGCTGACCCTGCGACCTGCACCCCGACATCGAGGGTGTCCTCGTCTCCCAGCAGCAGATCGCCGACAAGATCGCCGGAGCTGGCCAGGCGGATCGACGCCGACTACGCCGGCCGCGAGGTCCTGCTCGTGGGCGTGCTCAAGGGCGCCGTCATGGTCATGGCCGACCTCGCCCGGGCCCTGACCGTGCCGGTCTCGATGGAGTTCATGGCGGTCTCGTCGTACGGCTCGTCCACGTCGTCCAGCGGGGTCGTGCGCATCCTCAAGGACCTCGACCGCGACATCGCCGGCCGCGACGTCCTGGTCGTCGAGGACATCATCGACTCCGGGCTCACCCTGTCCTGGCTGCTGCGCAACCTGCGCTCCCGGCAGCCGGCCTCGATCGAGGTGCTGGCGCTGCTGCGCAAGCCCGAGGCGGCGCAGGTCCAGGTCCCGGTGAGCTACATGGGCTTCGACATCCCGAGCGATGTTCGTCGTCGGCTACGGGCTGGACTACGCCGAGCGCTACCGCGAGCTGCCCTACGTCGGGCACCCTCCGGCCGGAGGTCTACGCCGCAGTAGCCCCGCCGGTCGCTCGGGCCCCGACGGGGCACCGGATCTCGGTGTACCGTCGTAGCACGGAATTCCGCCACGACCAGGAGGGACGGGCCCGCAGCGCGGCCCGAGCCGATGAACCTCAAGCGCTCCTTCCGCGGCCCGATCACCTGGCTGATCGTGGCAGTCGTGCTCGTGCTCGCCCTCGTGACGATCACCTCGTCGAGCGGCGGGCTACAAGGACGTCGTCCGCTGTCCCAGATCGAGGCGGCCATCGCCGCCGGCAAGGTCGAGTCGGCGACCGTCCTGGACAAGGAGCAGCAGATCCAGGTCACGCTCAAGGACGGCCAGACAGATCGACGGCTCCAACAAGGTCCAGTCGAACTTCACGATCCACTACGACGACGTCCTGCTGCAGGAGCTCAAGGATGGCGGGGTGGCCGACTGCGAGGTCAAGGTCAACCACGAGAACCCGTTCCTGTCGATCCTCTTCAGCCTGATCCCGTTCGCGCTGATCCTGCTGATCATGTTCTTCTTCCTGAACCAGATGCAGGGCGGCGGCGGCCGGGTCATGCAGTTCGGCAAGGCCAAGGCCAAGCTCGTCAGCAAGGACACCCCGAAGACGACGTTCGCCGACGTCGCGGGCGCCGACGAGGCGATCGAGGAGCTCCAGGAGATCAAGGAGTTCCTGGAGAACCCGGCCAAGTTCCAGGCCATCGGCGCCAAGATCCCCAAGGGCGTGCTGCTCTACGGCCCGCCCGGCACCGGCAAGACCCTGCTCGCACGTGCTGTCGCCGGCGAGGCCGGCGTGCCGTTCTACTCGATCTCCGGCTCGGACTTCGTCGAGATGTTCGTCGGTGTCGGCGCGAGCCGGGTGCGCGACCTGTTCGAGCAGGCCAAGGCCAACGCGCCGGCGATCATCTTCGTCGACGAGATCGACGCCGTCGGCCGGCACCGTGGCGCCGGTCTCGGTGGCGGCCACGACGAGCGCGAGCAGACGCTCAACCAGCTGCTCGTCGAGATGGACGGCTTCGACGTCAACCGCGGCGTGATCCTGATCGCCGCGACCAACCGGCCGGACATCCTCGACCCCGCCCTGCTGCGGCCGGGCCGCTTCGACCGGCAGATCGTCGTCGACCGCCCCGACCTCGAGGGCCGCAAGGCGATCCTGCGGGTGCACTCCAAGGGCAAGCCGCTTCTCCCCGGACGTCGACCTCGACGTCATCGCCCGCCGCACACCGGGTTTCACCGGCGCCGACCTCGCCAACGTCATCAACGAGGCCGCGCTGCTCACCGCGCGTACCGACGCCAAGCAGATCACCACCTCCATGCTCGAGGAGTCGATCGACCGGGTGATGGCCGGGCCGATGCGCAAGACCCGGGTGATGAGCGACAAGGAGAAGAAGGTCACCGCCTACCACGAAGGCGGTCACGCGCTCGTCGCCTACGCGCTGCCCAACACCGACCCGGTGCACAAGGTGACGATCATCAGTCGCGGCCGGGCGCTCGGCTACACGATGGTGCTGCCCACCGAGGACAAGTACACCCAGACCCGCAGCGAGATGATGGACATGCTCGCCTACGCGCTGGGCGGTCGGGCCGCCGAGGAGCTCGTCTTCCACGAGCCGACCACCGGTGCCGCGAACGACATCGAGAAGGCCACCGGCATCGCGCGCGCGATGGTCATGCAGTACGGCATGAGCGACAAGCTCGGCGCGTTGAAGTTCGGCCGGCACGAAGGTGACGTCTTCCTGGGCCGTGACCTCGGTCACGAGCGCGACTTCTCCGAGGAGGTCGCCGCGCAGATCGACGACGAGGTGCGGGCGCTGATCGAGTCGGCGCACGACGAGGCGTGGGAGATCCTCGTCAAGTACCGCGACGTCCTCGACAACCTCGTCCTGCGGCTGCTCGACAAGGAGACCGTCGGCAAGGACGAGCTCGCCGAGATCTTCGAGCCGGTGAAGAAGCGCCCGGTCGCGCGTCTTCGAGAGCGCCCGCCGCCGGCCGGCCAAGGACATCCCGCCGGTGCTCACGCCCAACGAGCTCGCGCTGCTGGGCCCCAACGACGTCCGGGGGCTCAAACGGGGAAGCGGCAACGGCGACGGCCGCAGCCGCAGCCGGCGGACGGCCAACGGTGCGGCGAAGAAGACGACGTCCCGGCGTACGTCGAAGCGCACCTCGTCGTCCGACTGACCCAGGGCGCCGGGAGTGGTCGACGAGAGGCGGATCGCCGCGGCCGTGCGCGAGATCCTGCTCGCGGTCGGCGAGGATCCCGAGCGGGACGGCTTGCTGGACACCCCGTCGCGCGTGGCGCGCATGTACGCCGAGATCTTCGCCGGCATCGGCTCGCACCCCGAGACCGTGCTGACGCGGGTCTTCGACGCCGACCACGACGAGATGGTCCTCGTGAAGGACATCGAGGTCGCGAGCACGTGCGAGCACCACCTGGTGCCGTGGTTGGGAGTCGCTCACGTCGGCTACATCCCGAACGAGACCGGCGAGATCACCGGGCTGTCGAAGGTCGCCCGGCTGGTCGACCTCTACGCTCGGCGACCGCAGGTCCAGGAGCGGCTGACCACCCAGGTTGCCGACGCCCTCGAGGACTGCCTCAAGCCGCGGGGGGTGATCGTCGTCGTGGAGGCCGAGCACCTGTGCATGACGATCCGCGGGGTGCGCAAGCCGGGCGCGAGGACCGTCACCTCCGCCGTCCGTGGCCTCTTCCGCGACAGCCAGCCGACGCGCGCGGAGGCGATGAGCCTCATCCTGCGCCGGTGACGGCGGCCGAGCCGGCCGTGCGGGGTCTGCCGGGCATCGGCCGGTGCCGCGTGATGGGCGTGATCAACGTGACGCCCGACTCGTTCAGCGACGGCGGCTCGTTCGCCGACACCGACAGCGCGGTGCAGCACGGCAGGCAGCTCCTGGCCGCCGGGGCCGACCTGCTCGACGTGGGCGGCGAGTCGACCCGGCCGGGAGCCGAGCGGGTGTCCGCCGCCGAGGAGCAGGCACGGGTCGTGCCGGTCGTCGCCGCTCTGGCCGCCGCCGGCGCCGTGGTGAGCATCGACACGATGCGCGCCGGCACCGCCGAGGTCGCGCTGCGGGCGGGTGCCGCGATCGTGAACGACGTCTCGGGCGGCCGGGCCGACCCGGAGCTGCCGCGCCTGGTCGCGGACGCCGGTGTGCCGTACGTCGTCATGCACTGGCGCTCCCACAGCGCCGACATGCAGCAGCACGCCGTCTACTCCGACGTCGTGTCCGAGGTCCGCGCCGAGCTCGAGGAGCGGCTGGCCGCGGTCGTCGCCGCGGGGGTCGCGGCCGACCAGGTCGTGCTCGACCCGGGCCTCGGCTTCGCCAAGAACGCCGAGCACAACTGGCGGATCCTCGCCGGCCTGCCACACCTGCTGAGCCTGGGCCGTCCGGTCCTCGTCGGTGCGAGCCGCAAGTCCTTCCTGGGCGCGCTGCTCGCCGGCACCGACGGCCGACCACGTCCGGTGGGGGACCGGGACGACGCCACCGCCGCGGTCAGCGCGCTCGCCGCGCTCGCCGGCGCCTGGGCGGTCCGCGTCCACGACGTCCGGGCGAGTGCCGACGCGGTGCGGGTCGCCGCCCGGCTGCGGGCCGAGCAGTCATGACGGCCGAGGCCGACGTCGGCGCCGTGACCGCGGCCAACGCCGAGCTCTATGCCGCCTTCGAGGCCGGTGACGTCGACCGGATGGAGGCGATCTGGGACGACGCCGACGACGTCCGCTGCGTGCACCCGGGATGGCCGTTGCTGACCGGCCGCGCGCGGGTGCTGCGCTCCTGGTCGGTGATCATGGCGAACACCAACTACATCCAGTTCTTCCTCACCGATGTCGACGCCACGGTCGACGGGGACCTCGCCGTGGTGACCTGCGCGGAGAACATCCTCACCGCGGTGGCGGATCCGGACGGCTCGTTGAGCGAGAGTGCACGGGTGGTGTCCACCAACGTGTTCCGCCGTCGCGACGGCCGCTGGCGGCTCTGGGTCCATCACGGCTCGCCGGTGCTCGCGCCCGCCGGGGACCCGGAATGAGTGACCGCATCGAGGTCCGCGGCCTGCGCGCGCACGGCCGGCACGGTGTGCTGCCCGAGGAACGGCTCGCCGGCCAGGTGTTCATCATCGACGCGTTGCTCGACGTGGACACCGGACCGGCGGCGGCGAGCGACGACCTGGCGGACACGGTCGACTACGCCGCGACCGCGCACCGCCTCGCCGCCGTCGTCTCCGGCGAGCCGGTCGAGCTCATCGAGACCCTCGCGCAGCGGCTTGCCGATGTGTGCCTCGCCGACGGCAAGGTGTCGGCGGTGGAGATCGTCGTGCACAAGCCGGACGCACCGGTCGGGCTGCCCGTTGCCGACGTCGTCGTCCGCATCCGTCGCGAGCGTGGGGGCGGCGGGTGACCGCCGTCGTCTCGCTGGGCAGCAACCTCGGGGACCGGCTCGCCCACCTGCTCGCGGGCCTGTCGATCCTGGCCCGGCGCTTCGCCCTGCTCGCGTCGTCGCCGGTCTACGAGACCGAACCGGTCGGGCCGGTCGGACAGCCGGCGTTCCTGAACTGCGTGGCGCTGATCGGGACCGACGACGCCGAGGCCGTGCTCGCGGCTGCTCACGACGCGGAGGACAGCCGGGGTCGCCTCCGCAGCGTCCGGTGGGGACCTCGCACCCTCGACGTCGACGTCGTCGCGGTGGACGGGAGGCTGTCCGCGGACCCGCGGCTGACGCTGCCGCACCCCCGCGCGCACGAGCGGGCGTTCGTGTTGGTGCCCTGGCTCGACGTCGACCCGGACGCGGTGCTCCCCGGCCGCGGCCCGGTGTGGGCGTTGGCCCGGCGGCTCGACACCCGCCCGGTCCGGCGGTGGGTGCAGTGAGGCCCACCCGCCTGTCGCTGCTGTTCGGGCTCACCGTCCTCGCGGGCATCGCGTCGTACCTGTTGACCGACAGGTACTACAACGACGTGGCGTCGCCGCCGATCTACGCGCCGCTGTGGCTGCTGCTGCTGGCCGTCGCGGAGAGCTACACCGCGTCCCTCACCCGGGCGCGGATGTCCGGGCGCAGCGGCACCCGGCCGATCGACCCTCTCGTCGTCGCCCGGCTCGCCGCCCTGGCCAAGGCCAGCTCGCCGATCGGTGCGCTCGCGTTCGGCGGTTACACGGGGTTCCTCGTCTTCGTCGCACGGACGGAGAGCCAGTCCGCCCACGCCGACACCCGGACCGCGGCCCTCGGTATGGCCTGCAGTCTGGCGCTCGTCGGAGCAGCACTGGTGCTCGAACGCGTCTGCCGGGTCAAGCCCCCGCCGGACGGCGAGCCGCCCGACGAGCGGCGCCAGTAGGGTGACCGACGTGAACGACGTTCCGACGGTGGAAGAGCTCGACGCCCTCCCGACCGAAGAGCTCCGCCACCGGGCGTTCGAGCGTGCCGAGCGTCGCCACGACGTCGGCTTCTTCTGGGACCTGCTGCGCCACCTGGGCCCCAGCGAGCGCGTGGCGGCCGAGGACGGCTCGCCCGGTCACATCACCGGCGGGATCGCCGAGGTGGTCGAGGCGGCACGCGAGCTCATGGGCGCGGACCTCGGGGCGGCCGAGCCGCTCGTCCGGGCCCGCTTCATCGACTACCTCCGCCAGCCGGGTTGACACCCTCGTTGCTGGACTGGCGGCGCCGGGTCGCCGCGCTCTACGCCGAGGTGCGGGCCACACCGGATCCGGCGACCGCGCACCGGTCGTGGTGTGCGGGCCGGCAGCGGCTCTTCCGCGACCACCCCGACTCGCCGGGGCGCACCGTCACGCTCCGGCACGCGCCGTACGACCCGGCGTACCGGTTCGAGGTCACCGTCCGCACCGACGTCGAGCCGGCGCGCATCGAGCTCCCGACGGCGACGGACGGGGTCGTCCCGTTCGAGCGCGTCGGCCGGGTCGAGCTCGCCGGCGTCGGTCGGCTGGACGTCTGGTGGCTCGCGTCGTACGGCGGCGGGGTGTGGCTGCCGGTGCGGGACGAGAACCCGCAGACCTATGGCGGGGGTCGTTACGTCCTCGACACGGTCAAGGGTGCCGACCTCGGCGGTGACCTCGTCGTCGACCTGAACTTCGCCTACAACCCGTCCTGCGCCTACGACGAGCGTTGGGCCTGCCCGCTCGCGCCCGCGGGCAACTCGGTCGCGGGATCGATCGAGGCCGGGGAGCTGCTGCCGGGCTGACCCCCCGGCCGGCCGGCCCGGCCGGGGGTGAGGAGCCGCTCGGCACCCCCGAGCGCCAGCTCGGTCACGATGGCGAGCAGGGCGACGATCAGCGCGCCCCCGACCAGCTGGCCCTGGTCGTGGGTCTGGAACCCGTCGACGACGAAGCGGCCCAGTCCACCGCTTCCGACGATCGCAGCGATCGTCGCGGTGGCGATGACCTGCACGGTCGCGGTGCGGACGCCGGCGGCGATGAGCGGCAGGGCGAGCGGCATCTCGATCCGGCGGATCAGCTGTCCGGGCGACAGTCCGGTCCCGCGGGCGGCGTCCTTGATGTCGGGGTCGACGCCGCGCATCCCCAGGTAGGTGTTGGTGAGCATGGGCGGCGCGGCGAACAGCGCGAGGGCGTAGACGACCGGCCCGTTGCCGAGCCCCATCGCGAGGACGAGCAGGACGAGCACGGCCAGGGTCGGCACCGCCCGGCCGGCGTTCGCGACGTTGACCGCGAGCGTCCCGCCGCGACCGAAGTGGCCGAGGACGATGCCGACCGGCAGTGCCACCGCGCCCGCGAGCAGCACCGCTTCGGCGGACAGCTCGAGGTGCTCCAGCACCCGGCTGCCGACACCGGTGCTGCCGGTCCAGTGCGAGCCGGTGGTCAGCCAGGTCCACGTGGCGTCCCAGGTGTTCATCGGGCGCGCTGCCAGGGCGTGAGGAGGCGCTGCGCGCCGAGCAGGACGAGGTCGGCGACGATCGCGAGCGCGACGCACAGCACGCTCGCCCCGAATGCCTCCGCCCGGTAGTCGTTCTGGAAACCTTCGAGGATGAGCCGGCCGAGCCCGCCGTTGCTGACCTCGGCGCCGATCGTCACGAGAGCGATCGTCGAGACCGTCGCGATGCGGATGCCGCCGACGATCGCCGGCACCGCCAGCGGCAGCTCGACCCGCCACAGCAGCCGGGTGCCGTCGTAACCCATTCCGCGGGCCGCGTCGACGACGTCGGCCGGTACGCCGGTCAGGCCGGTGAGGGTGTTGCGCACGAGGATCAGCAGCGTGTAGATGACCAGGCCGACCTCGACCGTGGTCTTCGACAACCCGGTGAACGGCACCAGCGCGGCGAACAGCGCGAGCGAGGGGACGGTGTAGAGGACTCCCACGAACGCGAGGACCGGGGTGCGCAGCCGCGGCAGGCGGTAGGCGAGCACCGCGAGCGGCAGCGCGATGGCCAGGCCGATCCCCACCGCGATGAGCGTGAGGATGACATGCTGACGCGTCGCGGCGATGATCTCCGGGCCGCGTGAGGTGAACCAGTCAACCGACCACCAGGGGTTCACACGTGGACGCTACCGCCGACCCGATGATCCGCCTGGACGCCGTCACGAAGCGGTACGACGACGGGACGGTGGCGGTCGCGGAGCTCACCCTCGACGTCCCACTCGGTGAGATCGCCGTCCTTGTCGGGCCGTCCGGGTGCGGCAAGACCACGACGATGCGCATGGTCAACCGCCTGGTGGAGCCGACGAGCGGCACGGTCTCGGTGGGCGGCGAGGACGTCATGCGGTTCGACGCGGTGAAGCTGCGGCGCGGCATCGGCTATGTCATCCAGCAGGTCGGCCTGTTCCCGCACCAGACCGTCGTCGCCAACGTGGCCACCGTGCCCCGGCTCGTCGGATGGGACCGGCGGCGGGCGCGGGACCGCGCCCGGGAGCTGCTCGACCTCGTCGGGCTCGACCCCGCGCTGCACGGCGACCGTTACCCCCACCAGCTATCGGGCGGCCAGCGGCAGCGGGTCGGAGTGGCACGCGCCCTCGCCGGCGACCCGTCGGTGCTGCTCATGGACGAGCCGTTCGGAGCAGTCGACCCGGTCGCGCGCGACCGGTTGCAGGCCGAGTTCCTGCGCCTGCAGCGGCAGGTGCGCAAGACCGTCCTGTTCGTCACCCACGACATCGACGAGGCCGTTCGGCTCGGCGACCGGATCGCCGTCATGCGGGAGGGCGGTCACCTCGAGCAGTACGCCGACCCGCCGACGTTGCTCGGCGAACCCGCCACGCCCTTCGTCGCGGACTTCGTCGGTTCGGAGCGCACGTTGCGCCGGCTCGCAGTGCTCGACGTGCCCACCGACGACCTCGTCGCCTGGCCGACGGCCGAGCCCCGCGCCGGGGCGCACGAGCTCGAGCAGGCGTACGAGGCGGCGGATGCGGACTGGCTTTTGGTTCCCGGCGGCGAGCCGCGTTGGTTGCGCCGTGGCACGACGGAGCCGGTGCCGGCGGCACACGTCCCGGCAGGCGCGAGCGTCGAGGAGGCGCTCGCCTCCTTTCTGGCGCACGACGGCCCGGGGGTGGTGGTCACCGAGAACGGTGCGTCGCTCGGGGTGGTCACCGGCGGCCGGCTGCTGGCGGGCGCACGCCGTCGGGCGGGTTCAGCGCCGCGACCTTTCACGCAATCGTGACCCGCGCGGGTGCGGTCGTCTGGTTGACTGGGACGGCCGAACAGGCGTAGCCCATGCGGCGCAGTGCGTCGCCAGACACGCGTGACCCCCTGGTCACGGGACACAGAAGGCGGTCGCCATGCGTACTGCGTCTCTCGTCGCCGGCCTCGCGCTCGCGTCGCTCGCGGCAGGCTGCGGCGGCAGCAGCTCGGGCGGCTCCTCGGGCGACCAGGCCACGGCCGACAACAGCCTCGTGGTGCTGACCGACGACAAGCACCTGCAGAACTCCGACAACATCGTGCCGGTCGTCCGGAAGCAGGTCGACGAGCAGCCGCTCGAGGACGCGCTCAACGGCGTGTCCGAAGCGCTCACCCAGGACGACCTCGTGGCCATGAACGCGCGCGCCGCCAACGAGCACGACGCTCCGGCGCAGATCGCCGACGACTTCGTCTCGGACAAGGGGCTGGCCGACGGGCTCTCCGGCGGATCCGGGTCCGTCACCGTCGGCGCCGCCAACTTCAGCGAGAACCAGATCCTCGCCAACATCTACGCCAAGGTCCTCGACGCAGCGGGATACAACGCCAAGGTCAAGAACGTTCAGAGCCGAGAGGTCTACGAGCCCGCGCTCGAAAGCGGCGACCTCGACGTGATGCCGGAGTACGCCGCGACGATGACCGAGTTCCTCAACACGAAGGACAACGGCTCCGACGCCGAGCCGATGGCGTCGACCGACATCGACGAGACGATCTCGGCCCTGAAGCAGATCGCGGGCAAGCACGGTCTCGTCCCGCTCGAGCCGTCGGAGGCCACCGACCAGAATGCGTTCGCCGTCCGCAAGGACTTCGCGGAGAAGTGGGGCCTGTCCAGCCTCGGCGACCTGACCAAGGTCGACGGCGACCTCGTCCTGGGCGGACCGCCCGAGTGCCCGACCCGGCCCTACTGCCAGAAGGGGCTCGAGGACGTCTACGGGATCCAGTTCACCGGCTTCAAGACGCTCGACGCCGGTGGCCCGCTCACCCGGGCGGCGCTGAAGAACGGCGACATCCAGGTCGGGCTGATCTTCAGCTCGGACCCGGCGCTGGCGTCGTAGTGCGCTGTCGCTAGTCCGTCACTTGTCGACGTCGCCGACGACGAAGAACATCGACCCCAGGATCGCCACCATGTCGGCGACGAGGTTGCCGGGCAGTATGGCGCCGAGCACCTGCACGTTGTTGAACGACGCGGTGCGCAGCTTCATCCGCCACGGCGTCTTCTCGCCGCGGGAGACGAGGTAGTAGCCGTTGATGCCGAGGGGGTTCTCGGTCCAGGCGTAGGTGTCGCCCTCGGGTGCCTTGACGACCTTCGGCAACCGCACGTTGATCGGCCCCTCCGGAAGGTCCGCCAGGACGCCGAGGCAATGTCCGGCGATGTCGAGCGACACGTAGACCTGGTCGAGCAGGCACTCGAACCTGGCCAGGCAGTCCCCCTCCTTCGCCGTCACGACACGGAGGACGTCGGCCGGCAGCTCGCCGTACGCGAGGTACGGCTCGTCCCGGCGGAGGTCGAAGTCGACCCCGGATGCCCGCGCGATCGGCCCGCTCACGCCGTACTGGTCGACGACGTCGGCGGGGAGCACACCGATGCCCCTGGTGCGAGCCCGGAAGATCTCGTTGCCGCGGACGAGCGCGTCGATGTCGGTCCGGACGCGTCGCCGGACCGTGTCGACGGCGGTGCGCGCGCGGTCGAGCCAGCCGGCGGGCAGGTCCTCCTTCAGGCCGCCGACCCGGTTGAACATGTAGTGCATGCGCCCCCCTGAGACCTCCTCCATCACTGCCTGGAGGACCTCTCGCTCACGGAAGGCGTAGAAGATCGGGGTGATCGCGCCGAGCTCGATCGGATAGCTGCCGAGGAACATCAGGTGGTTGAGCACCCGGTTGAGCTCGGCCAGCAGGGTGCGCGCCCAGACCGCGCGGACCGGCACCTCCATGCCGAGCATCCGCTCGACGGCGAGGACGACGCCGAGTTCGTTGCTGAACGCGGACAGCCAGTCGTGCCGGTTGGCCAGCACGATGATCTGTCGGTAGTCGCGGGCCTCGAACAGCTTCTCGGCACCGCGGTGCATGTAGCCGATGATCGGATCCGCCCGCAGGATGCGCTCGCCGTCGAGCGTCAGGGCCAGCCGCAGCACCCCGTGTGTGGCCGGATGCTGCGGGCCGATGTTCAGCACCATGTCCGCGGTGCCGAGGTCGCCCGTGGCCGCGGTCAGCTCGCGCGTCGCCCCGTCGGTCACGCCGGCGATCCTCGCACGCGAGGGAGGGCCCGGACTCGGCCCGCCTCGGGCATCATCGTCCGGTGACCGCCGTCAGCGCCGATCGGGTACGCCACGCGCACGCCGACGCCTGGGATGCGCTCGGCCGGCGGCGGGCGTCGGTCGGCGGTGGCTCGGCCCGCCTTCCCGGCGTACGGCTGATGGCGTCCGGCCTGCCGCACGCCCAGTGGAACAACGGAGATGTCGACGACCCGGCCGCGGTCGACCTGGCCGAGGTCCGCCGGTGGTACGCGGAGCGCGGCGTCCCGTGGGGCCTGCGCCTGCCGGCCGGGGCGCAGTGGCCCCACGGGCGGCGGCTGTTCACGAAGCGGCTGATGGCAGCCACCGCGGAGACCTTCGTCCCCGAACCCGTGCTGCCGAGCCTGCGCATCCGAGCGGCGGACCCCGCCGACGTGGACACCGTGGTCGGTGTCGACGCGATCGCCTTCGAGTCCCCGGTCGAGGTCGAGCGCGCGTGGATGCGACCGCTGTTCGGCCAGGATCAGGTGACGGTCGCGGTCGCGGAGTGGGGGGGTGAGCCCGTGGGCACCGGCTACTCGCTCCTGACACAGGGGGACGGCGGCCACTGCCTGTACGTCGCCGGCATCGCGGTGCTGCCACACGCGCGCCGGCGCGGTGTCGCGGGTGCGCTGTCCTCCTGGCTCCTCACGCGCGGCTCGGAGGCGGGGGCGGACCTCGCCCACCTGCATCCCGACACCGACGAGGCGGAGTCGGTCTATCGCCGGCTGGGCTTCACCCACGTCACCGACCTCGACATCTACGTCGACATGGCCTGAGCGCCCCGCTGCCCGATCGGGATCGGGACGCCGACCGCCTGGAGGAGCCACGAGAACCCGCCGAGGCCTCCGGGGTCGAGGAGCTCGGCTGCCGCGCCGGCCTGCGACAGTGCCGTCAGGTAACCGAGCGGGTCGCCGTCGTACGCCGGGCGCTCGGCCCGCACCCCCAGGCTCGCCAGGGCCTCGCGCTGGGTCATCCGGACGGTGGCGTCGGCCGCCGCTGCGGCGGCACACGACTCCATGAGCACGTGCGCCGTGAGGTCGCACGAACCGTCCGGCAGGGGCAGGACCTGCCGTCCGTCGCGGTAGCCGGTGAGGGTCCCGCCGCGGTCGCGGCCGGGAACGGCCGCGTAGTCGACGGCGACGGCCACCCCCCGCGTCAGCCCGCCCACCACGCCCGACCAGGCCGCGTCCCTGGTGCGTCCCACCTCGGCCCGGTCGCCGGGCTCCACCAGCGGCCACCACCGCGCGATCCAACCGAGATCGTCGTCACCGACCTCGGCAGTGGCCCGCTCCTGCCCGCGGGCATCGACCTCGACCAGCCGCGGGCCCGCCTCGGTGAGCTCGACCACGTCGAGCGGGACGACGTCGAGCCACTCGACCGCCACGAGCAGCCCCGTGCCAGCCGGCGGTGGCTCGGCCGCCCACTCGACCCGCTCGGGCAGCCCGGCCGGGCGCGGGGCGAGGTCGACACCCACCAGGCGCCAGCGTGGCGGGGCATGCTCGTGCAGGTGCCGCAGCAGCTCGCCGCCGCCGGCTCCCATGTCGACAACCGTGAAACCTGCCGGCCGGTCGAGCGCGGCGTCCACGCGCCGGGCCAGCTCCGCGACGGCGGCCGCCCACTGCGGCGAGGTGTGCGCCGCGGTGCGGAAGTGCCGCCCCGGCGCACCGGAGGACCGGTAGAAGCCGCCCGTGCCGTACAGCGCCTCCTCCATCGCGATCCGCCACCGGCGCGACCGGTCGTGGCCTTCGGGCATGGGGCCACCCTCGCACGCGTCGCGGGTACCCTGGTGAGGTCCGGTACCCCGCGAGGACTGGAACGACGATGAGCTCAGTCGCACCCGGCGACCGTCCGGCGCGCCTGCAGGTCGGCGCGATCGGCGCCGGTCGTGTGGGTGCGGTGCTGGCTGCCGCGCTCGCCCGGGCCGGGCACCGCCCGGTGGCCGTGTCCGCGATCTCCGCGGCGAGCATCCGCCGCGCCGAGACGCTGGTCCCCCAGGCCGAGGTCCTCCCGCCGGACGAGGTCGCCGCGCGCGCGGACCTGCTGCTGCTGTGCGTCCCCGACGACGTCCTGCCCTCGCTCGTCTCCGGCCTGGTGGCGGCCGGCGCGGTCCGGCCGGGCACGCTCGTCGCCCACACCTCCGGGGCACACGGTTTCGGCGTGCTCGACGGGCTCACGCGAACGGGTGCCCTGCCGCTCGCCCTGCACCCGGTGATGACGTTCACCGGCACCGAGGTCGACCTCCAGCGGCTGGCCGGTGCCTGCTTCGGCGTGACGGCGCCCGCCGAGCTCCGCCTGGCCGCCGAGGCGCTGGTGATCGAGATGGGCGCCGAGCCGGTCTGGGTCGAGGAGGAGCAGCGGCCGCTCTACCACGCCGCCCTCGCCCTCGGCGCCAACCACCTCGGCATCCTCGTCAACCAGGCAGCCGAACTCCTGCGCGACGCCGGTGTCGAGCACCCGAGCCGCGTGCTCGGCCCCCTGCTCGGCGCCGCGCTCGACAACGCCCTGCGCCACGGCGACGCGGCGATGTCCGGCCCGGTCGCGCGCGGTGACGCGGGGACCGTCCGGGCGCACCTGGACGTGCTCGCCGCGCCCGAGGTGCGAGCCGCCTACGTCGCCATGTCGCGGCTGGGTGCGGTGCGCGCGCTCGGGGCCGGGATCCTGTCGGCCGACGGCGCCGAGCGACTGCTCGACGTGCTGGCCTCGGACGAGGCGCCGCGATGACGCCCCCGGTCGTGCGCACCCGCGAGGCGCTGGCCACGGCCCGCGCCACCCTGCCGGGGCGGGTCGCGGTGGTCATGACCATGGGCGCGCTGCACGCGGGCCACGCCGAGCTGATGCGAGTGGCCCGCCGGGAGGCGGACTCGGTGCTGGTGACCATCTTCCTGAACCCGCTGCAGTTCGGCGCGGGTGAGGACCTGGACCGCTACCCGAAGACACTCGAGGCCGACCTGGACCTCTGCGCGGGTGCGGGCGTCGACCTCGTGTTCGCCCCCACTCCGGACGTCGTCTACCCCGGTGGGGACCCCGCGGTCCGGGTCGCGGCCGGGGCGCTCGGTGACCGGCTCGAGGGCGCGCACCGGCCGGGGCACTTCGACGGTGTCCTCACGGTCGTCGCCAAGCTGCTGCACCTCACCCGACCGGAGGTCGCGGTCTTCGGCGAGAAGGACGCGCAACAGCTCGCGCTCATCCGGAGGATGGTGCGCGACCTCGACTTCCCCGTCACGGTGCGCGGAGTCCCCACCGTCCGTGAAAAGTCCGGTTTGGCCCTGTCCAGCCGAAACACCTACCTCTCCGGCAGTGACCGCGGCGCCGCCGGCTCGTTGAACCATGCACTGACGGCAGGTGCCGCCGCGGCCGGTGGCGGCGCCGGGGCGGTGCTCGCCGCCGCCCGCTCGGTGCTCGCCGCGCAGCCGGCGCTGTCGGTGGACTACCTGGCGCTGGTCGACGACGAGTCGTGGGCCGACGCCGACCGGACCACGTGCGCGGCCCGCCTCCTGGTGGCCGCCCGTGTGGGCTCGACCCGCCTGATCGACAATGTTCCGATCGTCCTCGGTACGACGACCGCCTCGGCACCCGCACGGGCTGAAGGCTGAAGGGATACCTCGCATGTTCCGGACCATGCTCAAGAGCAAGATCCACCGGTGCACCGTCACCCAGGCCGACCTGCACTACGTCGGCTCGGTGACGATCGACCAGGACCTCATGGAGGCGGCCGACCTGCTGCCCGGTGAGCAGGTGTCGATCGTCGACGTGAACAACGGCGCCCGGCTGGAGACCTACGTCATCGCGGGCGAGCGGGGCAGCGGCGTCATCGGGATCAACGGGGCGGCGGCCCGGCTGGTGCACGAGGGCGACCTCGTCATCATCATCAGCTACTGCACCCTCACCGACGCCGAGGCGCGGCAGCTGGCGCCGAAGGTCGTGTTCGTCGACGAGGACAACCGCATCGCCGCGACCGGCGCCGACCCGGCGGAGGTGCTGCCCCACATGGGCCTGCTGCGCGGGGACTCGATCGCTTCGTGATCCCGCAGCAGCTCGCCGCCCCACCACCGGGGTGGGTGGCGACCGCGGACGTCGTCGTGGTCGGTAGCGGGATCGCCGGACTCACCGCTGCACTGCAGTGCCGCGACGCGTTGCGCACCGCCGGCCACGACCGGGCGGCCGTGCTGCTCGTCACGAAGGCCTTGCTCGATGCGGGCTCGACCCGCTGGGCGCAGGGCGGCATCGCCGCCGCGCTGGGCGCGGACGACTCACCTGCAGACCACTACACCGACACGATGGTTGCCGGTGCCGGCCTGTGCGACCCGGCGGCGGTGCGTGTCCTGGTGGAGGAAGGACCGGCCCGGGTGCGGGACCTTGCCGCGCTGGGCGCCGCGTTCGACCGTGATCCCGCCGGGGTGCTGGAGCTGACCCGAGAGGGCGGGCACCTGCACCGGCGCATCGTCCATGCCGGCGGCGACGCCACCGGACTCGAGGTGGAACGGGCGCTCATCGCGGCCGTTGGTGCCACCGACATCGAGGTCATCGAGCACGCGCTCGTGCTCGACCTGCTCACGGACGCGGCCGGCCGGGCCTGCGGGGTGACCCTGCACGTGCTGGGCGAGGGCACCCGGGACGGTGTCGGGGCGGTGCACGCCCGCGCGGTCGTGCTCGCCACCGGTGGGCTGGGGCAGATCTACGCCGCGACGACCAACCCCGCCGTCTCGACCGGCGACGGCGTCGCCCTCGCCCTGCGTGCCGGGGCCGCGGTCGCCGACCTGGAGTTCGTCCAGTTCCACCCGACCGCGCTGTTCCGCGGGACCGGCGCCACCGGCCGGCAGCCTCTGGTGACCGAGGCCCTCCGCGGCGAGGGAGCGGTGGTGGTCGACGCGCGCGGCAGGCGGGTGATGGAGGGTGCGCACCCGTTGGGTGACCTGGCGCCCCGCGACGTGGTCGCCAAACGCATGTCCGTGGTGATGGCCGAGGAGCGGACCGACCACCTCTACCTCGACGCACGCGGGCTCGGCGCCGACCTGCTGCGCCACCGGTTCCCCACGCTGCTGGCCAACTGCGCCGAGATCGGTCTCGACCCGGCAGCCGACCCGGTGCCGGTCTCGCCGGCCGCCCACTACGCCAGCGGCGGTGTGCGCACCGACCTGCGCGGTCGTACCGGCGTACCCGGCCTCCTCGCCTGCGGGGAGGTGGCGTGCACCGGGGTGCACGGCGGCAACCGGCTCGCCTCCAACTCGCTGCTGGAAGGGCT
Source organism: uncultured Actinomycetota bacterium (assembly GCA_963835405.1). Classification (GTDB taxonomy): domain Bacteria; phylum Actinomycetota; class Actinomycetes; order JAFAQI01; family JAFAQI01; genus CAWIFV01. Next base: position 200,311 of record CAWIFV010000013.1, on the reverse strand, counting down.
GGTGTTCGCGACCCGGATCGCGGCGACGCTCGCCGCTCGGCTGCCCGCGCCGGGGCCGCCCGCGCCGCGGCAGGCCGCGCCGGGGCTGATATCCGCGTCGAGCCGCGCCGAGCTCCAGCGGGTGATGACCGAGGGTGCAGGTGTCCTGCGCAGCGCGGACAGTCTGGCGACGACGTGGAAGGCGCTCGACGCCCTCGCCACCCGCACCACGGTCGACGCGGGACCGGAGAGCTGGGAGACGACCAACCTGCTCACGATCGCCGCCGCCCTGGTGGACGCGGCCATCCGGCGGCAGGAGACTCGCGGCTGCCACTGGAGAGACGACTTCCCGGATCGGGACGACGCCCGTTGGCATGCGCGCTGGGTCAACCGGCTGACCGAGGACGGTCGCCTCGCCGGGATGACGGAGGAGGTGCCGTGGGACTGACCCCCGCCAAGGCCGCCGCACTCGCCGCCGCCGGGCTGGACCCGGACCGGGTCGAGTCGGTGATCCGGACGGCACTCGACGAGGACCTCGAGGGCGGCGTCGACGTGACCAGCGTCGCGACCATCCCGTTCGACCTCGAGGGGGTCGGCGAGTTCGTCGCGCGGGCCCCCGGCGTCGTCGCCGGGACTGCCCGTGGTCGCGGCCGTCCTCGAGGTGGTGACCGACGACTCGGTGGTGATCGACCAGCTGGTCCGTGACGGCGACCAGGTCGAGGCCGGGGACGTCCTGCTCACCGCACGGGCACTCGTCCGCGCCTTGCTCACCGCCGAGCGCACCGCCCTCAACCTGCTGTGCCACCTCTCCGGGGTGGCGACACTCACGCGCCGGTGGTGCGACGCCGTCGCCGGCACCGGCGCGCAGATCCTCGACACCCGCAAGACGACGCCCGGCCTGCGGGCGCTCGAGAAGTACGCCGTGCGCTGCGGCGGAGGCAGCAACAAGCGCATGGGGCTCTACGACGCCGCCCTCGTGAAGGACAACCACGTGCTCGCTGCCGGCGGCGTCCGGGCCGCCTTCGACGCCGTCCGTGCCCTCTTCCCCGACCTCGAGACACAGGTCGAGTGCGACACGGTCGTGCAGGTCCGGGAGGCGCTCGACGCCGGGGCGACCTTCCTGCTGCTCGACAACATGCCGATCGCGGACCTCACCGCCGCGGTCGAGGTGGCTGCCGGCCGCGCGAAGCTCGAGGCGACCGGTGGGCTCACGCTCGAGCGGGCGGCCGCCGTCGCCGCCACCGGCGTCGACTTCCTGTCCGTCGGAGCGCTCACCCATTCGGCCCCGGTGCTCGACATCGGTCTCGACCTGAGGAACGGCTGACCGATGCTGCTGACCATCGACGTCGGGAACACCCACACCGTCATCGGCTGCTTCGAGGGCGAGAAGCTCAGCCGCTCGTGGCGGATCAAGACGGACACGAGGGCGACGGCGGACGAGATCGCGCTGCTGCTGCGGGGCCTCATGGTGGACACCCCCGCACCCACCGGGATCGCTGCCTGCTCGACGGTGCCCGCGGTCCTGCACGAGCTGCGGAGCGTCTTCGAGCGCTATTACGCCGACGTCCCGAGCGTCATCGTCGAGCCGGGCGTGAAGACGGGCGTGCCGATCCTCTACGACAACCCGCGGGAGGTGGGCGCGGACCGCATCGTCAATGCGCTGGCGGCGTTTCACCTCTACGGCGGCCCCGCGGTGGTTGTCGACTTCGGCACCTCGACCAACTTCGACGTCGTGAGCGAGCGGGGCGAGTTTCTCGGTGGCGCGCTGGCCCCGGGCATCGAGGTCTCGGTCGACGCACTGGCTGCCCGAGCCGCCCGGCTGCTCAAGGTCGAGCTGATGCGCCCCCGGTCGGTGATCGGCAAGTCGACGGTCGAGGCGCTCCAGTCGGGCATCATCTTCGGCTTCGCCGGGCAGATCGACGGTCTCGTCCGCCGCATCGCGGCGGAGCTCGGGACGGCGCCGGTCGTCATCGCGACCGGCGGTCTGGCCCCGTTGGTGCTGGAGGAGTCGCAGACCATCACCGAGCACGAACCGGACCTCACCCTGATCGGTCTGCGGCTGGTCTTCGAGCGCAACAGCGCCTGACCCTCTGGCCCGCGCGCGGGCGGAGAGGTAACGTCCGTCGTACCGAACGCCGTTCGGCGTCGTCGCACCCGTGAGCAGGGGAGGCCATCGTGAAGACCCGCGCCGCCGTCATGTGGGAAGCCGGGAAGCCCTGGGACATCGTCGAGCTCGAGCTCGATCCGCCGAAGGCGGGCGAGGTGCTCATCAGGTTCGTCGCTTCCGGGTTGTGCCACTCCGATGACCACCTGCGCACCGGCGACCTGCCCTCCCGCTACCCGATCGTCGGCGGCCATGAGGGTGCGGGCATCGTCGAGCAGGTCGGCGACGGTGTCTTCGACATCGCGCCGGGCGACCACGTCGTCTGCTCCTTCCTCCCCACCTGCGGCAAGTGCCGCTGGTGCTCGACCGGCCACCAGAACCTCTGCGACCTGGGCGCCATGCTGCTCGACGGTTGCCTTCCCGATGGCACCTTCCGGTTCCACTCGGGCGAGCAGGACCTCGGTGGCATGTGCATGCTCGGCACGTTCAGCGAGCGTTCCGTCGTCTCCCGCAACTCGGTGGTGAAGATCGACGACGACCTGCCGCTGGACAAGGCCGCGCTCGCGGGCTGCGGCGTCCCCACCGGATGGGGCTCGGCCGTCTACGCCGCCGAGGTGAAGCCGGGCGACACCGTCGTCATCTTCGGCATCGGCGGGATCGGCATCAACGCCGTGCAGGGCGCCAAGCACGCCGGGGCACTGAACGTCATCGCCGTCGACCCGGTGGAGTTCAAGCGCACGAAGGCCGTCGAGTTCGGTGCGACCGCGGCCGTGGCCTCGGGCGAAGAGGCGATCGCCAAGGCGTTCGAGCTCACCAACGGGGTCGGCGCCGACCAGTCGATCGTCACGGTGGGCGTCGTTCAGCCGAAGGTCGTTGAGGACGCCTTCAACGCCACCCGCAAGCTCGGCACCACGGTCGTCGTCGGCCTGGGCAACATGATGGAGAACACCATCCAGCTCAACGGCGACATCCTCACGCTCTACCAGAAGACCGTGAAGGGGTCGCTGTTCGGCAACAGCAACCCGATGCACGACATCAAGCACATCCTGTCGCTCTACAAGGCCGGGCAGTACAAGCTCGACGAGCTGGTGACGAAGTCCTACCCGCTCGACGACATCAACGCCGGCTACGAGGACATGGCGGCAGGGGTGAACATTCGCGGGATCATCCGTTACGACGCGTGATTGGACTCGCCGGTAACCTTCCACTGTGACCGAAGGCGCCGGGGACTCGGAGCGGGGTTGGGGCCCCGCGACAAGCGCCGAAGGCGCCGGGGACTTCGAGCAGATGCGGGTCCGGCGGGAGAAGCTCGACCGTCTCCGCGCGCGCGGCGTGGAGCCCTACCCGGTCTCGGTCCCGCGTACCTGCTCGCTCGCCGACGTGCGGACGCGTTTCCCCGATCTGGCCGTCGACGCGGCGACGGGGGAGCGCGTCGCCGTCGCGGGTCGCATCGTCCTGAAACGCGACACCGGCAAACTGTCGTTTGCCACGCTTCGCGACGGCAGCGGCGATCTGCAGGTGATGCTGTCGCTGGACAAGGTCGGCTCCGAGTCGCTCGAGCAGTGGAAGCGCGACGTCGACCTCGGCGACCTGGTCTCGGTCTCCGGCGAGGTCATCACCAGCCGTCGCGGGGAGCTGTCGGTCCTCGCCGACGCGTGGGTTCTGGCGAGCAAGGCGCTGCGGCCGCTGCCGGAGAAGTGGAAGGGCCTCGCCGACCCCGAGGCACGGGTGCGCCAGCGCTACGTCGACCTGATCGTCAATCCGGACGCCCGCGAGCTCGTGCGGGTACGCGCCACGGTGCTGCGGTCGTTGCGGTCGACTCTTGACGGGCGGGGCTTCACCGAGGTCGAGACGGGAGTGCTCCAACCCACCAACGGCGGGGCTGCAGCGCGACCATTCACCACCCACCTCAACGCTCTCGACCTCGACATGTACCTCCGGATCGCGCTGGAGCTGCCGCTCAAGCGGCTCGTCGTCGGCGGAGTCGAGCGCGTCTACGAGATCGGTCGGACGTTTCGTAACGAGGGCATCGACACCACGCACAACCCCGAGTTCACGATGCTCGAGGCCTACGAGGCATATGGCGACTACGACACGATGGCCGAGCTCACCCGCGCGCTCGTCCTCGACGCCGCCGAGGCCCTGGGCTCGACGGTGCTGCCCGGCACGGACGTCGACCTGGCCAAGCCATGGCGGTCGGTGACGATCCACGATGCGGTCAGCCAGGCGGTCGACCGGGAGGTGACCCCGGACTCGACGATCGACGCGCTGCAGGCGGCCGCCGAGACGCACGGCGTCGCCCTGCAACCGGGATGGTCGGCCGGCGAGATCGTCCTCGAGCTGTTCGAGAAGCTCGTCGAGCACACGCTGCTGGAGCCGACGTTCGTCCGCGACTACCCGGCCGAGGTCCGACCGCTGGCTCGGGCACACCGTCGGGACCCGCGGTTGACGGAGGCCTGGGACCTCGTCATCGGTGGCATCGAGCTGGCGCCTGCGTACTCCGAGCTCGTCGACCCGGTCGAGCAGCGGCGCCGGCTGACCGAGCAGGCGCTGCGGGCGGCCGGCGGTGACCCCGAGGCGATGCAGCTCGACGAGGACTTCCTGCGGGCGTTGGAGTACGGCGCGCCACCGATGGGGGGCATGGGTCTCGGCGTCGACCGGTTGGTCATGCTGCTGACGGGGGCCAACATCCGCGAGGCGATCACGTTCCCGCTGATCCGCCCGGAGTGACGGACTAGGAGACGACGAGCGTCTGCGCGGTCGCCGTCCGGTCGATCCACGGCCGGGCGCGGAGCTGCACGAACACCTTCTGGGCCTCGTCGAGCAACGGCTGCGCGCGTTGCCGGTCTCCCTGACGCACGAGCCACTCGGCGTGCAAGAGCAGCGCGCGTGCGAGGTAGAACGGTGACCCGAACTCACGTAGCGCGACGGTCGCCGCGTCGAGCAGTTCGTCGACGCCATCGTCGGCCCCTGCCGCGATCAGGACCATTGCCTGCAACCGCGGCAGTTGCGCACGCAGGTACGGCGAGACCTTCCCGCGCGGGGCGTCGGCGACGACGCGCACCATCCGCCGGGCCTCGTCGAGGGCGTGTGCCTCGACGCACAGCTCGACGGCGGTCACCCAGAAGAACGGGAAGTCGTCGTCGATCCCGGCGATGTCGATGTAGCGCTCGGCGGCCTCGAACGCGTCTCGGGCGGCGCTGACGGTGTCGCCCGAGCCGTAGGAGGACTGCGCGATGAGGAGGCGGTGATAGCACGCGAGCCCCGTCGCGTCGGCCGTGGGCGTCAGTTCCTCCACCGGCAGCTGCGCCACCGGATCGCCGCGTGCGGCCTCGATCTGGCGTAGCACCGTGATCGGCGCCAGGTCGGCCGGCCGCAGTGGCGCGTCGCCCCGGATGTCACGCCAGAACGGCTGCGCCGGATCCCAGTCGCCGGACAGCCAGAGGACGAAGAGGTAGTTCGGGTTGAGGAACGCGCCGATGCTCCGGTTGCCCGTACGCCGAGCGAGCGCCACGGCCTCTTCCGCATACCCACGTGCGGCGACGAGGTCTCTGGTGACGAGGAACGCGACCAGGTTGTTGAGCGGAGACACCAGCTCCTGCTGCAGTCCGCGGCGGCGGCTCACCTCGAGAGCGACCTGGAGCACCCCGAGCCCCATCGTGGGGCGGCCGGCGATCATGAGGGCGCCGCCATAGGACGACATCGCCCGTACCAGCAGTGAGAAGTCCTCGATCGCCTCCGCCAGCGTGACCGATCGGTCGAACCACTGCAGCGTCTCGGGCGTCGGCGGGCCGGACATGTACAGGCTGCGTGCAATCTGCAGCGCGAGTCGTGCGGCCACGTCCTCCGCACCCGGCAGGTCGATGACCTCGTCATAGGCCGCGGACATGCGTGCCGCGGGCCCCTCCGTGGCGCCCGAGTTGATCTGCACCTCTCCCCAGACGGCGACGGTGCGGGCCGCCTCCACGCGCAGGCCGGCGAGAAGGTAGGCGTCGTGCGCGAGATCGGCCAACTTCATCGTGTCGACCATCTCGGCCATCTGTGCCGCGCAGCCGGCAGCGCCCTCGTTCAACCTGCCGCGGTCGGCGTCGGACGTGGCCAGGCCGAGTGCGGTCTCGAAATGGCGACGTGCCTCGGCCGGTGCGCCGAGCAGGCGTGCGCGGACTGCTGCCCGCTCCAGCAGCTCGAGAGCCCGGGCGGCGAGGGCCGGGGCGTCCGCGTCGTCGGGCACTGCCTGTTGTGCGTCCAGGTAGTGGCTGGCGAGGACCGCCGGGAAGCTGTCCGCGCCGGCCTCTGCCTCGAACTGGGTGGCCGCGGCGAGGTGGCGGGCCTTGCGGTCCCGACGTGACAGGGTGTCGTAGGCGACGGTCCGCACCAGCGCCTGGACGAAGCGGTACTGGCCGCGTTCCGGAGAGCGCGGGTCCGCCTCGACCGCGAGGATCTCCTTGCGCACGAGGGCGGCGAGCAGGTTGTCGAGCTCCTCGACGGCCATCCCCGTGGTCTGAACCAGTGCGGTCAGGCCGGTGCGGGTGAACGACTGTCCCAGCACCGACGCGTCCTGCACCAGCCGACGTTCGGGTGCCGGAAGCGCATCGAGCCGCGCAGCGATCAGGTTGTGCAGGCTCGTCGGCGCTGCCAGCTCCGCGAAGTCGACCCGTTCGCCAGCGTCGTCGGCCATGACGTAGCGCCCGTCGCGGGGGACGACGGCATCGCGGTCGATCAACGCTCGCACCGTCTCTACGGCGTACAGCGGCACACCATCGGCGCGAGCGACCAGCTGCGCGCGGGTTGCGGTCGGCAGCCCATCGACGAGCCCGTCGACGAGCTCGCTCATCACGGCGTCCGGCAGCGGCTCCAGATGGAGCACGTGCGTGCGACGGATGGAGCCCCAGCGCGGTCGCCGGTCGGCCAGCTCGCTGCGGGCGAAGGTCACGATGAAGATGGGTTCCCGCGCCGACTCGACGACCTCTTCGAAGAAGTCGAGCAGCCCGTCGTCCGCCCACTGCACGTCTTCGACGACGAGGACGCAGCCTTCGGCTGCAGCCGCGAGCCGCTCGAAGAACAGTCGCCAGGCGGCGAACAGGTCGTCGCGGGAGTAGGTCGCGCCGGGCGCACCCGCGCCGGCGACGCCGAGCAGGGTCGCGAGCCGCGGCAGCAACCAGTCCCGCTCCTCGCTGTCCGGGACGTGTGCCGGCAAGCCGGTGCGCAGTCGTTCCAGCAGCTCTTCCGGCGCCTCGCCCTCGGCCGCCCCCATGCGCATGCGCACCATCTCGGCGAGCGCCCAGAACGCGACGCCCTCGCCGTAGGCGAGGCACCTACCCCGATGCCACCGGACGACGTTCGTGATGCCGTCGCTGTACTTCTCGAACTCCCACCCGACCCGGGATTTGCCGATTCCGGCTGCCCCGACCACCGACACGAGCCGTGGCCGGCGCTCCTCCAGCGTCGCGTGGAACAGCTCCTTCAGCAGCCGGAGGTCGCGGTCTCGCCCGACGAACGGTGCCTCGAGCCCGTCCACCCGCCGCGATCCGCCCACGACTGCGACGACCTGGCGGGCGACGAACAGCGCCGCCGGTTCGGTCTTGCCCTTGAGCTCATGGCTGCCGGCTTCGGTGTAGGCGACCGACGCGACGGTGAGCGACCGCGTCTCCGCGTCGACCCACACCTCGCCGGGGGCCGCTGCGGTCTGCACGCGCGCCGCAGTGTTCACCGCGTCGCCGGCGACCATGCCCTCGCCGGTCGCACCGAGCGTTACCGCGACCTCACCGGTGACGATGCCGACGCGCATGGACAGGTCGCCGGCACCGACGTCCTCGCCGAGAGCGACCACCGCGGCGACGAGGTCGAGCCCGGCCCGCACGGCGCGTTCGGCGTCGTCCTCCATCGCTGTGGGCACACCCCACACGGCCATGACGGCGTCGCCGATGAACTTCTCGACGGTGCCGCCGTAGCGCTCGACGACCGTCCGCGATGCGGCGAAGTAGCGCGACAGCAGTTCGCGCACCTCCTCCGGGTCGCGCGACTCGGACAGCGTCGTGAAGCCCACCAGATCCCCGAAGAGGATGGTCGTCACCCGCCGCTCGGCCACCCGCGGCGCGGGGGCCGGCTGCGCGGCGGGAGCGGCCGACGCCGCCTCCGTCGGGGTGAGCGTCGTCCCGCACTCGGCGCAGAACCGGCCGGACGCCGCGACCCCGCATGACGGGCACGTCGTCGACTGGGCAGCCCCGCAGGAGGAGCAGAAGCGCGCCGTCGAGCTGATCTCCTCGCCACAGGCGCGACAGCCGGCCATCACCACCCCCGAGCACCGCCCCGCGGTGTCGCGCCGAGCCTACGGCCGGCCGGCGACTTTCGCAGCGAGTTGGCCGGCCGTCAGCGCAGCGAGACCGCCTGGGCGCGCCGGGCCCGCGCGGCCCACGGTGCCGCCCGCAAGGTGGTGAAGATGGTCTCCGCCTCGCCGATGAGCGCGCCGGCCTCGGAGCCACGGCCGTTCGCCATCATCCACGCGCCGACACGAGGCGGACTCTAATCGCGCGGCGGTGGCTCCGACGCCGTTTACGGGCTCTTCGTACCTGCGGTGGGTCACGACAGGTTCGGGTGGCTGAGTCCGCCGCCGACGAGCAGCATGCGTAGCCGGTAGTTGTCGCGGTTGCGGAAGCCGCGGGCGATGCGTCGATGGAGCTCGATCAGTCCGTTGATGGCTTCGGTGCCGCCGTTGTTGGCGCGTCGAGTGTCGAAGTAGGCGAGGAACGCTTCGCGCCATTGCTTGAGGGTCTTGCCGAGCCGTTTGATCTCGGGGATCGGGCAGGTCGGGAACGACGCGAGGACCTGCTCTGCGATCTTGCGTCCGTCGGTGAGGTTGTCCGCTTGGTAGGCCGAGCGGAGCAGCTGGGCGCATCGCCACGCGACTTCGACCTCGACGTGCCGCTCGTCGGCGTGGAAGGCCTTGTCCAGTCGGGCCTTCTGTTTGTCGGTGAGCCGTTCGCCGCCGCACCGCAGCACGTTGCGGATGCCGTAGAGCGGGTCGCCCTTGCGGCCGCGGTGACCGTGGATCTCCTGCTGCACGCGGCGGCGGACCTCGTCAACTGCGGCGGTGCCGAGCTTGACGACATGGAACGCGTCGAGCACGGCGATGGCGTCTTCGAGCTCGTCGTCGAGGGCATTCTTGTAGCCGTGGAACGGATCCAGCGTCGCCACCTTGATGCCGGCTCGGAAGGTGTCGTTGCGCGCCTGTAGCCACTCGGCGTAGACCGCGCCGGACCGGCCGGGGACGAGGTCGAGCAGCCGGGCGCGGGTCTTTCCCTTGCTGTCACGGGAAAGATCGACCATCCCGGTCAGCTCCTTCGGCCCGCGACCGCCGTCGGCGATCGGCTTCGTGGACACGTGATGCCAGATGTGCTCATCGACGCCGAGGCCGGTGACACCGTCGAACCGGGTCTCGTCATCGGCCATCTGCGCCAGCAACGGCCGGACGGCCAGCCACAGGGTCCGCCAGGTCGTGCCGAGCTGGCGAGCCAACCCGAGCACCGAGGCGTGCTCACGGCGCAGCTGCCGGACCGCCCACCAGCACGCCCGGGTCGTCAGCAACGCCCTGGGCCGGGCGATGCTCTCCTCCTGCTCGGTGAACGCCCCGGCCGGACAGTCTGACTCGTTGCAACGCCAGACCCGCTTGCACCACCGCAACTCGACCGGCCGCCCGAAACACGGCGCGTCGACCAGCCGCACCACCCGACGTCCGTGACTGGCGGCCACGACACCGCAGGTGCGGCATCCCTCCACCCGGGCAGGCGACTCGACCTCGACCCGCAGGATGGGCCCTCGCTTGCCCGACATCTCCCGGACCGAGATGACGTGCAACCCGTCCAGGCCGACGAGCAAGTCGCAACGGGAGCAGTAACAACTGGCAGAACGCGCACGCGAGCACGCCGTACCCTCGGACACCGTCGAGGCCTTCCGGTCGGTCAGCTTGGTCGCTACCGATCTTCGGAAGGCCTCGACCCATCCCCCCGCAACTCAGCCCCGCGTGTCGCTCACACCCACCTCAGGTATGAAGAGCCCGTTTACGACAATCGCCTCCGACCCTGACGAGAATTTCCGTGCATAATCGAAACCGAGCCGGACCGCGAGGCTCGAATCCCCTGCTGATTTAGGCTGCCGAAAAGGACGAAAACATGGCTCAGCGCGTTCAGGTGATTTTGGTCTGCGACTTGCACGAGGACGAGACTCCGGGCACCGAGACGGTGCAGTTCGGGCTCGACGGGGCGTCGTACGAGGTGGACGTCTGCGACCAGCACGCGCGGCAGCTGCGGGACAGCTTCGCCCCGTACGTCGGTGTCGGCCGGCGGGCTCCCGGCCGGTCCTCCTCGCCGGGTGGCCGCCGGCGGGGGCGGCGCAGCGGCAGCGGCGAGGCCGCCCGGATCCGCGAGTGGGCCCGCGAGCAGGGGCTGCCGGTGCCCGAGCGCGGCCGTATCCCGGCTGACCTCGCCGAGCGCTACGCCGCCGCCCACTAGGAAACGGGTCGCGGAGAGGTCACGATTTCGCGGCCGTTTCGCCCTCAGCGGAAGGCAGGAATCTGTCGACACCAATCGGGTGTTGTTCGTGATGTCCCGGTGTGCGTACAACGCCGGGCTGCCCGTTGCCGAGAATCCTGGTGAACCCCACGGTCCCCGGGTACGTCGCATCCCATGAGACGCACCGGCACACGGGTCTAGCATGCGGAGTAGGGAGCGGCCGCTCCCCGACCCGCTTCCGCGAGGAGCGATCAATGTTCGAAAGGTTTACGGACCGCGCGAGGCGCGTCGTCGTCCTGGCCCAGGAAGAGGCCAGGATGCTCAACCACAATTACATCGGCACCGAGCACATCCTTCTCGGCCTCATCCACGAGGGTGAAGGCGTCGCCGCGAAGGCTCTGGAGTCGCTCGGCATCTCTCTTGAAGGTGTCCGGCAGCAGGTCGAGGAGATCATCGGCCAGGGCCAGCAGGCCCCCAGCGGGCACATCCCGTTCACGCCGCGGGCGAAGAAGGTCCTCGAGCTCTCGCTCCGCGAGGCACTGCAGCTCGGCCACAACTACATCGGCACCGAGCACATCCTGCTCGGGCTGATCCGCGAGGGCGAGGGCGTCGCCGCCCAGGTGCTCGTCAAGCTCGGCGCCGACCTCAACCGGGTGCGCCAGCAGGTCATCCAGCTGCTGTCCGGCTACCAGGGCAAGGAGCCGGCGGCCGCCGGTGCCGGGGGCGAGGGCACCCCGTCGACCTCCCTGGTGCTCGACCAGTTCGGCCGCAACCTCACGCAGGCCGCGCGCGAGTCCAAGCTCGACCCCGTCATCGGGCGCGAGAAGGAGATCGAGCGGGTCATGCAGGTGCTGTCCCGGCGTACCAAGAACAACCCGGTCCTGATCGGCGAGCCCGGTGTCGGCAAGACCGCCGTCGTCGAGGGGCTGGCCCAGGCCATCGTCAAAGGCGAGATCCCGGAAAACCTCAAGGACAAGCAGCTTTACACCCTCGACCTCGGCGCGCTGGTCGCCGGCAGTCGTTATCGCGGTGATTTCGAGGAGCGGCTCAAGAAGGTGCTCAAGGAAATTCGCACCCGTGGCGACATCATCCTGTTCATCGACGAGATCCACACTCTCGTCGGTGCCGGTGCCGCCGAGGGCGCCATCGACGCGGCGTCGATCCTCAAGCCGATGCTGGCCCGTGGCGAGCTCCAGACGATCGGTGCCACGACGCTCGACGAGTACCGCAAGCACCTGGAGAAGGACGCCGCGCTCGAGCGCCGGTTCCAGCCCATCCAGGTCGGCGAACCGTCGCTCGCGCACACGATCGAGATCCTCAAGGGTCTGCGGGACCGCTACGAGTCGCACCACCGGGTGTCCATCACCGACGCCGCGCTGGTGGCGGCCGCGACCCTCGCCGACCGCTACATCTCCGACCGGTTCCTGCCGGACAAGGCGATCGACCTGATCGACGAGGCCGGGTCGCGGATGCGCATCCGCCGGATGACGGCGCCGCCGGACCTGCGTGAGTTCGACGAGAAGATCGCCTCCGTCCGCCGCGAGAAGGAGAGCGCGATCGACGCGCAGGACTTCGAGAAGGCGGCGTCGCTGCGGGACAAGGAGAAGACCCTCCTCGCCGAGAAGGCGCAGCGCGAGAAGGAGTGGAAGGCCGGCGACATGGACGTGGTCGCCGAGGTCACCGACGAGGAGATCGCCGAGGTCCTCGCGACCTGGACCGGCATCCCGGTCTTCAAGCTGACCGAGGAGGAGACCTCGCGGCTGCTGCGCATGGAGGACGAGCTGCACAAGCGCGTCATCGGGCAGGAGCAGGCGGTCAAGGCGGTCTCGCAGGCGATCCGGCGTACCCGCGCAGGTCTGAAGGACCCGAAGCGCCCGGGTGGCTCGTTCATCTTCGCCGGCCCGTCCGGCGTCGGGAAGACCGAGCTGTCCAAGACGCTCGCCGAGTTCCTCTTCGGCGACGAGGACGCGCTGATCCAGCTCGACATGAGCGAGTTCATGGAGAAGCACACGGTGTCGCGGCTGGTCGGCTCGCCACCCGGATACGTCGGCTACGAGGAGGGCGGCCAGCTCACCGAGCGGGTGCGGCGCAAGCCGTTCTCGGTCGTGCTCTTCGACGAGGTCGAGAAGGCGCACCCGGACGTGTTCAACACGCTGCTCCAGGTGCTCGAGGACGGGCGCCTCACCGACTCGCAGGGCCGCACGGTCGACTTCAAGAACACCGTCATCATCATGACGACGAACCTCGGCACCCGCGACATCGCCAAGGGCATCAACCTCGGCTTCGCCGGCGAGCAGACGGACGCCTCGAACTACGAGCGGATGAAGACGAAGGTCAACGAAGAGCTCAAGCAGCACTTCCGGCCGGAGTTCCTCAACCGTGTCGACGACACGATCGTCTTCCACCAGCTGACGGAGGAGAACATCGTCGAGATCGTCGACCTCATGGTCGGCCGCGTCGACGCGCAGATGAAGAACCGGGACATGGCGATCGAGCTCACGTCGGACGCCAAGAAGCTCCTCGCGAAGAAGGGCTACGACCCCGTGCTCGGCGCCCGTCCGCTGCGGCGGACGATCCAGCGGGAGATCGAGGACATCCTGTCCGAGAAGATCCTGTACGGCGAGCTGCAGGCGGGTCAGATCGTCGTCGTCGACGTCGAGGACGACCCGGACAACGCCGGGGAGCAGCGGTTCGCCTTCCGGGGCGAGGTCAAGCCGATCGCGCCGGACGCGGTGCCGGTGGCCACGGGCGCGGCCGGTGACGGCCCGCCCGCACAGGAGGGCTGACCCCGCCGGTCCCGATCATGGCCCAGCACCGCGCCCCGCCGTGGGGCGCGGTGCGGTCCGTCAGCGGGCGACGTCCGTCAGCCGCTCGACGCGGTCGCTGAAGATCCCGTCGACGCCGAGCCTCTCGCACCGGCGCATCGCCCACGACCACTGCACGTCGTAGGCGAACGCCAGCATGCCCGCCGCGTGCACCTTCTCGACGTAGGTCCGCGTCCACCACGGCCAGCGCATGTTCAGCGCCTGCCCGTGCGACGCGCGGACCTCGTCGACCACCCGGGCCGACCGCTCGACCAGCCGGATCGTGTGGGCGAGGTGCACCTCGTCGGCGAGCGCCCGCCACTCCGGCAGCATCGACGGCTGCGGGGCGACGAGCCACAGCCTCGCGGCCGCGGCGTGCCGGCGCGCGACGTCGACGACGGCAGCGGCCACGTCGGCACGGCGTACGTCGATCGCGAGGTCGAACTCCGTGCCGCAGGTCGAGTAGAGCGCGTCGAGGGTCGGGATGTGCGGCGGCAGGTCGGCGCGGCGCATCTCGCCGATCGGCTTGTGCTTGCGCCGCGCCACGCGGTGCACGCCGTCGTGGTCGAGCACCACGGCGCCGTCCGCGGTGAGCCAGGCGTCGGTCTCGAGCCCGGCGGCACCGCGGTCCAGCGCCTCCTGGAACGTCTCGATCCGGTTGTCCGGCCCGTGGCCGGCCCCGCCCCGGTGCGCGAAGCGGTAGCGCGCGTGCCACGGTCGGCTCATGCCGGCAGCCGGAACCGGCCGTCGTCGAGTGGCTCGACCAGGCCGTCGGCGACGAGGCCGTCGAGGGCCCGTGCCCGCTGCCGGCCGTCGGGCCAGCCGAGGTCGAGGGCGTCGGCGCTGACGGGACCGGCAGCGTCCCGGAGCACCGCGAGCAGCCGGCCGCGCGCCTGCCTGTCCGTCCCCTCGTAGCGCTGCGTGCGCCGCGGTGTGGCGACCGGCGGCCGGCCGCGTGCGAGCCACCGGCAGCCCGCTGCCACCGGGCAGTCGCCGCAGCGCGGGGCGCGGGCGGTGCACACGAGCGCGCCGAGCTCCATCACCGCGACCGAGTAGGCCGCGGGGTCGTCGTCGGGGACCCGCTCGAGCGCCACCTCGCGCTCCGGCCGGGTGGGGGTGCCGGTGGCATCGGCGGCGCCGTCGAAGTAGCGCGCGTAGACACGGCGCACATTCGTGTCCAGGACGGCGGTCCGGCGCCCGAAGGCGAACGACGCGACCGCCGCGGCCGTGTAGTCGCCGATGCCGGGCAGAGTCCGCAACCGGTCCGGCTCCGCCGGCACCGCGCCGTCGTGGCGGTCGACGACCGCGGCCGCGGCCGCGTGCAGGCGCAGTGCCCGGCGCGGGTACCCCAGCCGGCCCCACGCGCGGACCGCCGCACCGGCGGGTACGACGGCGAGCTCGGCGGCACCGGGCCAGCGCGTCATCCACGCATCCCACACAGGCAGCACCCGGACGACAGGCGTCTGCTGCAGCATCACCTCGCTGACGAGGACGCCCCACGCGCTCGTCCCCGGCCGCCGCCACGGCAGATCGCGGGCGTTGTCGGCGTACCAGCGCCGGGCAGCGGCGGAGAACGGGGCAGCAGTCATCGGCGGTCGATCGTCGCACGGCCGCCACCCGGCCGCCGCGCTCTCCTAGCATGTCGCGATGGATCCGCGCGGGCTGCTCCGGCCGGTCGGCCCCCGGCCGCCCGGGGTGTACTGGCTGCGCCGGGCGACGCTGCTGGCCGCGCTCGCGGCCGTCATCGTCCTCGTCGCGTACGCGTGCGGCTCCGGGACCTCGACCGGCCGGAAGGAGACCGGTGCGGCTCCGCGCCCGTCGAGCCCGGCGCCGGCGACGGCCTCGCCGAGCACCTCGCCGACACCGCCGGGGCGGTGTCACCGACGTGACCTCGAGGTGACCGCGGCCACTGCCGACGACACCTACCCGGCCGGCACCGCGCCGCGAATGTCCGCGGTCGTCCGGAATGCCTCAGATCAGACCTGCACGTTCACCACCACCTCGGGCAAGCGCGTGTGGACCATCACCTCCGGCGCCGATCGGGTTTGGTCGTCGGCGGACTGCCCGCAGCCGGGAGTGCGCGCCCGCAAGCGGCTCAAGCCCGGAAAGACGATCGCCTACGCCCTGGTGTGGAACCGGCATCGCTCCGCCGCCGGCTGCCCGGCCGACACGCCCGAGGCCGGGCCCGGCACCTACCGGCTGGTCGTCACCGTCAACGGCGTGCCGTCTCCCGACGTGATCTTCCACCTGGCGGGCTGACCGAGGGGCCGTCCGGCCCTCAAGGAACCGGTCATTCGCGACGACAGTTCTCGCAGGGCCGCCCGGCCCGGCCGGGCGCCTGCCAGGCCCATGCCCGCGAGGTGGAGATGACTGTCGCCCCGCCGGCTGCTGCCCAGCCCGGTGGCGACCGGCCGCTCACCGTCGTCGTCGTCGACGACTCCCCGGTGCAGCGGCGGTTCGCGCGGTCCGCGATCGAGGCCGATCCCGGGCTCACGGTCGTCGGTGAGGCCCGCAACGGCCGGGACGCGGTGGCCCTCGTCGAGCGGCTGCAGCCCCATGCGGTCCTCATGGACCTGCACCTGCCGGTCATGAACGGCATCGAGGCGATCGAACGGATCATGGCGACGAGGCCGACGCCGATCCTCGTCTACTCCGCGTTCGTCGACGGTGACGACCGGGAGAACGCCGCCGCGGCCCTCGCCGCCGGTGCCGTCGACGTCATGCAGAAGGCGGGCGCGGACCACAGCGGTGGGCTCGACGACTACGCCGAGGCCCTGCGCCGCAGGATCCGGCTCGCGGGGCGCGTCAAGGTCATCACCCATCCCCGTGGCCGGCTGGCGGGGCACGGCCGATCACCATGTCGACCCGCCGGCTCGGCCCGGCCTCTCCGGGGGCGACGGCGACGCCGGGCGGACGTGGCGTCCGCGTCCGCGAGCTCGAGTCGCTGCGTCCGCGCCGGGTCCGGGTGGTCGTGATCGGTGCCTCGACCGGTGGCCCCCAGGCGCTGTCACTCGTCCTGTCCGAGCTGCCGGCGGACCTCGAACCGGCCGTGGTCGTCGTCCAGCACATGGCGGACGGTTTCATCGAGGGGCTGGCCGCCTGGCTCGACACGCTGTGCCCGCTGCCGGTGGGCGTCGGTGCGTCCGGGCACCGGCTGCGGCCCGGGACGGTCACGATCGCGCCGAGCGGACTCAACTTCGTCGTGCACGAGCAGCTGCGGGTCACCACGCACGAGCCGCCGGCATCGCAGTACCACGTGCCGGGGATCGACGTGACGATGTCGTCGGTCGCCGACGTCGTCGGCTCGGCCGCGGTCGGGGTGCTGCTGACGGGGATGGGCCGCGACGGCGCCGAAGGCTTGCGGCGCATGCGCGACCGTGGCGCCCTCACGATCGCCCAGGACGAGGAGACGAGCGCGGTCTACGGCATGCCCGCCGCCGCGATGGCGGTCGATGCCGTCGACCTGCAGCTGGCCACTTCCGGAGGTCGCGCCGGCCCTTCGCCGGGTCGCCGCCCACGAGCCGGCGCCCGAGGCGGCAGTCGTGAACCGCCCGACGCTGTCCGACGACGAGTTCGCGGCGCTGGCCGGGCTCCTGCACGAGACGGCCGGCCTCGCCTTCGACCACTCCCGGCGCGAGTCGCTCGCCTACGCATCGGCGAGCGGATGCGGGCGACCGGCTGTGCCGAGGTCACGGCGTACCTGTCCGCGTTGGCCGCGCCCGGACGGGGGCGCGCGGAGCGGCAGGAGCTCCTCGACGAGGTGACGATCCCCGAGACGCACTTCTTCCGCAACCCGCCGCAGATCCGGGCGCTGCGCGCGCACGTGCTGCCCGAGCTGCTGCGGCAGGCCGCAGGCGAGCAAGCGGCTGCGGGTGTGGAGCGCCGGCTGCTCGACGGGTGAGGAGCCCTACACGATCGCGATGCTGCTGCGCGAGCTGCTGCCGGCCTCCGCGGCTGGGACGTGCGTGTCCTCGCGACGGACGTGTCCCGGCGCGCGCTGACTGCGGCCGAGGCGGGGCGGTACGGCGAGCGCGCGTTCGTCATGACCGACCCGATCGACCGGCAGCGCTTCTTCTACCTCGACGCGGAAAGCCGCAGCTTCGTCGTTCGCGACGAGGTCCGTGACCTGGTCGAGTTCCGCCACCACAACCTGGTCACCGAGCCGCCGCCGTTCGAGCCGGGTGCGCTCGACCTCGCGCTCTGCCGCAACGTGACGATCTACTTCGACCGGTCGACCACCAGGCGGCTGATGCAGCGGTTGCACACCAGCCTGCGCGACGGCGGCTACCTGTTCCTGGGACATGCCGAGACGCTCTGGCAGGTCTGTGACGACTTCACGCTGGCCTCTCTCGGCGACGCGTTCGTCTATCGGCGCAGCGACCAGCCGCTCCAACGGCGTGCGGTGCTGCCGGACCGGCGCACGGAGGACGAGCCACGGCCGACGCGCGCCGACCGTCGTCGCGGCCCGCTCGACCGCCGGCTCGCGACCGCCCGACGCCGGCGCGGCATCGCCCGCCGGCCGTCACCCCGCCGGCCGCGACTGCGGTGCCGCCTGCGGCGAGCACAGCGGTGCCGGTCGAGCCCGACCCGCTCGTCGCCGTGCGCACCGCCGTTGCCGCCGGCAGCTACGCCGACGCGGCGGATCTGGCCTCGGAGGTGGTGACCGCCACTCCGCTGCGCAGCGAGGCGCACTACCTGCAGGGGCTCGCACTCGCCAACCTCGGCCGCGACGTGGAGGCGGCCGTCGTCGCTGCGCAAGGCGGTCTACCTCGACCCGGACGACGGGTTCGCGCACTTCCTCCTCGGCGCCGCCTCGAGCGCACCGGCGAGCTCACGCGCGGCCGCGCGCTGCTACCGCGCGGCCGCGCAGCATGATCGGCCGGCGTCCGCTCGACGCGGTCGCGCCGGAGCTGGGCGGTCGCTCCGTCGCCGAGCTCGTCGCGCTGTGCCACCGGCTGGCGGCACGGGCCGACGGGTCCGCGAGAGACGAGCGGGCGGGATGACCACCGGATACGTGCTCTTCCGCCTCGGCGAGGCCACTTTCGCCACGCCGCTCGACGACGTGCGCGAGATCGTCCGGCTGACCGGCCTGGAGCGGCTGCCGGGCGCCGAGCCGCCGCTGGCCGGCGTCATCGTGCTGCGCGGCAGCCCGCTGCCCGTGCTCGACGTCCGCGCTGCGCTCGGGCCGGCGCCGACGAGAGCCGCCGGTGACGTGCTCGTGCTCGGCCGGAGCCGACGAGGCCAGCCGGTGTCGCGGTCGACCGGGTCCTCGCGGTGCTGGCGCCGGAGGCCCTGCCCGACGCCGACCCGCCGTCGCGCGCCCTTCCGGCGTACGTCGTCGGGGTGCGGCGGCACGAGAGCGGACCGGTGCTGCTCGTCGACCTCGAGCGCATGCTCGCGGCGGCCGGGCGCGGCGGGCTGCCCGTCGGGCGCAGCCGCGGATCAGACGTAGCGCTCGAGGATCGACGACTCGGCCAGCCGGGACAGCCCCTCGCGGACGGAGCGGGCGCGCGTCTCGCCGACGCCTTCGACCGCCTGCAGGTCGTCGATGCCGGCCGGCGAGCAGCTTCTGCAGCCAGCCGAAGTGCTCGACGAGCCGGTCGACGACCGCGCGCGGCAGCCGCGGGACGCGGGCCAGCAGCCGGTAGCCGCGCGGGGAGACCGCCGCGTCGAGGGCGTCAGCCGACGCCGCCGTGGCCGAACAGCCGGGCGATCGCCGCGAGGTCGAGCAGGTCGGCCGCGGAGATCGTGTCCAGCTCGTGCAGGATCGTTGCCGCGGTCCGCGCCCGCCGACCCGCGTGCGGCGGCAGGTAGTCGCGCACGATCAGCTCGCGCTCCTGCTCCACCCCGGCCATCAGCTCGTCGAGCTGCAGCGAGAGCAGCCGGCCGTCGGTGCCGAGCTCGACGACGTATCCCTCGATCT
Organism: uncultured Actinomycetota bacterium; assembly: GCA_963835405.1. Lineage (GTDB taxonomy): Bacteria > Actinomycetota > Actinomycetes > JAFAQI01 > JAFAQI01 > CAWIFV01. Next base: position 180,994 of record CAWIFV010000013.1, on the reverse strand, counting down.
CGGAGGCGATCCGGCGGACCATCTCCAGCCGCTGGCTCACCGCGACCGCGTCGCGGACGGTGACCAGGTCCTCGATCTCGAGCGCGGACAGCGTCCCGCTCACCTCGTCGAGCCGCAGCTTGTAGCGCTCCAGGGTGGCCAGCGCCTGGTTGGCCCGCGACAGGATCGCCGCCGAGTCGTCGAGCACGTAGCGGCGGTTCGTCGACGTAGAGGGCGATGATCCGCATCGACTGGCTGACGCTGATGACGGGATAGCCGGTCTGCTTCGCCACCCGCTCGGCGGTGCGGTGCCGGGTGCCCGACTCCTCGGTCGGGATCGACGGGTCGGGCACCAGGTGCGTCGCCGCGCGCAGCGATCCGGGAGTAGCTGTCGTCGAGGACGATCGCGCCGTCCATCTTGGCCAGCTCCCGCAGCCGGGTGGCGGAGAACTCGACGTCGAGCGGGAACCCGCCGGTGCACAGCGACTCGACGACCTTGTCGTGGCCGAGGACGATGAGCCCGCCGGTGTTGCCGCGCAGGATGCGCTCCAGCCCGTCGCGCAGGGCGGTGCCGGGCGCGACGGCGGCCAGCGTGGCGCGCATGCAGGTCACCCTCTGGCCGGTCGGTGGGCGACACGCGACTCCTCGCACGGGCAGACCTGGTCGGCGGGAGTGTAACGGTCAGCGGGCGGCGTCCAGCCTGATCACGTTGTCGGGGCGCGGGGTTGATACCGAATCGTTGAGAAACCGCAGCGCGTCCTGGAGGTCGGCGACCTCGACCTGCTGGATGCCCTGCGACCGCCGTGGCGCACCGCTCGGGCACGAGGGCGCGGCGGAACCCCAGCCGGGCCGCCTCGCCGAGCCGCGCGGCCAGCCCGCCCACCGGCCGCACCTCACCGGCGAGGCCGACCTCGCCGAGCGCCACCAGGTCGCCGGGCAGCGGCCGGTCGCGTGGCGGCGCCGGCGATGGCGAGCGCGACCGCGAGGTCGGCGGCCGGCTCCGACAGCCGGACGCCGCCGACGGTGGCGGCGTAGACGTCGGAGTCGTGCAGCCGTTGCCGCGCCGCGCCGTTCGAGCACGGCGAGCACCATCGCGACGCGGGCGCTGTCGAGGCCGCTCGTCGCGCGCCGCGGTGCGGGCAAGCGGGCTCGGGCCACCAGCGCCTGCACCTCGGCCAGCAAGCGCCCGCCGGCCCTCCATCGCCACCGTCACGCAGGTGCCGGGCACCGGCTCGGTGATCCGGGACAGGAACAGGCCGGAGGGATCGGGCAGCCCGACGATGCCCGCGTCGGTCAGGTCGAAGCAGCCGACCTCGTCGGCGGGCCGTAGCGGTTCTTCACCGCGCGGACCAGCCGCAGCCGCGAGTGCCGGTCGCCCTCGAAGTGCAGGACGACGTCGACGAGGTGCTCCAGCAGCCGGGGGCCGGCGATCGCGCCGTCCTTGGTGACGTGGCCGACGAGCACGGTCGCGATGCCGCGCTCCTTCGCCACCCGCGTCAGCGCCGCCGGCGACCTCGCGGACCTGGGCGACGCCGCCCGGCGCGCCGTCGACCGCGGCGGTGCCGATCGTCTGCACCGAGTCGACGACGAGCACCTCGGGTCGCGACCTCGTCGACGTGGCCGAGGACCGCGGCCAGGTCGGTCTCGGCGGCGAGGAACAGCTCGTCGGCGACCGCGCCGATCCGGCCCGCCCGCAGCCGGACCTGCGCCGCGGACTCCTCGCCGGTGACGACGAGGCACCGGCGCCCGGCGCGTGCGAGCGCGGCGGCGGCGCTGAGCAGCAGCGTCGACTTGCCCACCCCGGGCTCGCCGGCGAGCAGCACGACCGACCCGGGCACCAGGCCGCCGCCGAGGACCCGGTCGAGCTCGGGGACACCCGTCGGCGGTGCTCGGCGCCGGTCACCGGCACGTCGGGCGATGGGCCGCGCGGGTGCGGTCACCGGGCCGGCGGCCGGCACCGAGCCGACGCGCGCGCCCACCTCCGCCACGGTTCCCCAGGCCTGGCACTCCGGGCACCGCCCGACCCACTTGGCGACCTCGAGGCCGCACTCCTCGCACCGGTAGCCGGAGCGTTCGCGGCTGCTCGTCCTCGCCATGCGCCGACCGTACGGCGGCGGACCGACAATCCCGGCGCGCAACGCCCCGACGCGGGGTGGGCGCTCAGCCCCCGTCGGCGGGATGCGGCGCCAGCGGCCCTGCGGCGAGCGCCGCGCGGCACATCTCCGCGAGGATGTCGTAGGCGGCCTTGCCCATCAGCTCGGTGAGCTCGGGCCCGTAGGTGACGTAGAGCGGATCCGGGGCGACGTGGGCCTCGGTCGCTCCGGTGCACCACCAGACCAGGTCGTGGCCGCCGGACCCCCAGCCACGCCGGTCGTACTCGCCGATCGTCGTGATCAGCACCTTGGTGTCGTCCGGCCGGGTCACCCACTCGTAGGTCCGGCGTACCGGCAGCTGCCAGCACACGTCCGGCTTCGTCTCCAGCGGGTGCAGGCCGTTGTTGAGCGCGTGCAGGTGCAGTGCGCAACCCTGCCCGGCCGGGAAGCCGGGCCGGTTGAGGAAGATGCAGGCGCCGTTGATCCGGCGGGTGCGCCGCTTGGCGTCCTCGACCTCGCTGATGCCGCCCTTCAAGCCCTGCTTGCGAAACTGCCACTCGTCGTCGGTGAGCTGCCGGGCGAACTTCTCCACCCGCTTCTCGTCCGTCTTCTCGGCGTAGTAGGCGCCGTGCGAGCAGCAACCGTCGTCGGGGCGACGCTTGACGATGCCCTTGCAGCCGGACCCGAAGATGCACGTCCAGCTGGACAACAGCCAGGTGAGGTCGCAGCGGAAGATCTCCTCCTCGTCCTCGGGGTTGACGAACTCCACCCACTGGCGCGGGAAATCCAGGGAAACCTCAGGCACGCGGACACTCTATGCGCGGATGGGTCTGGGGGAGACTGAGGTCGTGGCTGTCGTCCAGGTGCCCGCGGCGAAGGTCGCGCTGTCGACCGCGTCGGTCTACCCCGAGTCGACGGCTGCGGCTTTCGAGATCGCCGCGCGCCTCGGCTACGACGGTGTCGAGGTCATGGTCTGGACCGATCCGGTGAGCCAGGACCCCCAGGCGCTCAAGCGGCTCTCGGACTACCACGGCATCCCGATCCTGGCGGTGCACGCGCCCTGCCTCATCATCACCCAGCGGGTCTGGGGGACCGACCCGTGGGCGAAGCTGGTCCGCGCCCGCAACGCGGCCGACCTGCTCGGCGCGAGGACGGTCGTCGTCCACCCGCCGTTCCGCTGGCAGCGTGACTACGCCCGCGACTTCCTGGCCGGGATCAGGAGGATGGCCGACGAGACCGACGTGCAGTTCGCGGTGGAGAACATGTTCCCGCTGCGGGCGCGGGGCCGCGCGGTGACTCCCTACAGCCCGGACTGGGACCCGGTGGAGGAGGAGTTCCGCCACTTCACCATCGACCTGTCCCACACCTCGGTGTCGCAGTCGGACGCGATGGACATGGCCGACCGGATGGGCGACCGGCTCGCGCACGTGCACATCGCGGACGGCATGGGTGGCCCCCGGGACGAGCACCTCGTGCCGGGCCGCGGCAGCCAGCCGTGCGCGGAGCTCCTCGAGAACCTCGCGGTCGGCGGTTTCGAGGGCACGGTCGTCGTCGAGGTCAACACCCGGCGCGCCGAACGCCGGGCCGACCGCGAGGCCGACCTCGCCGAGGCACTCGCCTACACCCGGCTGCACTTCGCCGCGCCGGGCGACGTCGACCGCGCCGGCCGCTCCTCGTCCTCCGCGTGAGCGGCCCGGGCGGCGTCTTCGACCAGGTGGCCGACCTCTACGACGAGGTGCGCCCGGACTATCCCGACGACCTCTACCGCACGATCGAGGAGGTGGTCGGAGGCTTCACCGGCAGGCGCGTGCTGGATCTGGCCGCCGGACCCGGCGTCGCGACCCGGCAGTTGGCCGCCCGGGGCGCCCGGGTCGTCGCCCTCGACCCCGGTCACCGGCTGCTGCGCCGGCTGCGGTCCGCCGCCCCGCGCGTGCCGGTTGTCCGGGCCGCCGCCGAGGCGCTGCCCCTGGCCGACCGCACCGTCGACCTCGTGACGTGCGCCACCGCGTGGCACTGGCTCGATCCCGAGCGTTCGCTCGCCGAGATCACGAGGGTGCTGGTCCCCGGAGGCCATGTCGCGTTGTGGTGGGCGAACCACCGGCATGGCGAGGGTGTCGACTGGGAGGACGCGCAGAGCGCGGTGTTCGAGCGCTGGAAGCTCCGCGCGCGGCAGCCGGACGCCGCTGGCCGGAGGTGTCGGGCCGCGCGAGGCCGCCGACGACCTTCGCCGGCGGGGGTGGGTCGTCGTCGTGGACACCGAGCTGCGGTGGCAGCGCCGGGTCTCGCGCGAGCAGCACCTCGACGTGTTGCGCACGCACTCCGACACCCTCGCTCTCGGACCCGACGCGGAGGCGTTCGTGGCGGAGGTCGGCGCCGCGCTCGCGGCCTGGCCGGTCGTCACCGAACGGCTCTGGGGGCCGCTCGTCGTGGCGCACCCGGGCCCGGGGCGCGGACATTAGCCTTTGAGCCGAGGAGGTGCCCGTGCTGCGAGCAGCGTTGCTCCGGGCGTCGCGCAACACGCGAGTGCGGCACCTGGTCGAGACCGCGCCGGTCTCGCGCAGCGTGGTCAGCCGGTTCGTCGCCGGGACGACCACCGCTGACGCGGTGCGCGTCAGTGCCCACCTCGTGGCCGACGGCCTGGCGGTCACCCTGGACCACCTCGGCGAGGACACCGCCGAGGTCGGCCACGCCGAGGCGACGACCAAGGCCTACGTCACGCTGCTCGCGCAGCTGGCCGACGACGACCTCGCCGGGCGGGCCGAGGTGTCCGTGAAGCTGTCGGCGGTCGGGCAGGCGCTCGACGAGTCGCTCGCGCTCGACAACGCGCGCGCCATCTGCGCCGCCGCCGCCGCGGCCGGCACCACGGTGACGCTCGACATGGAGGACCACACCACCACCGACTCGACGCTCGGGGTCCTGCGCGAGCTGCGTGGCGACTTCCCCGACACGGGTGCGGTGCTCCAGGCCTACCTTCACCGCACCGAAGCCGACTGCCGCGATCTCGCGACGCGGGGGTCACGTGTCCGGCTGTGCAAGGGCGCCTACAAGGAGCCCGCAAGCGTCGCCTTCCAGAGCCGCCTCGACGTCGACAAGTCGTACGTGCGCTGCCTGCGGATCCTCATGGAGGGTCCGGGATACCCGATGGTCGCGACTCACGACCCGCGGCTCGTCCGCATCGCCGTCCGCGCTCGTCGACCGCGCCGACCGGGCGAAGGGGACGCTACGAGTTCCAGATGCTCTACGGCATCCGGCCGCAGGAGCAGCGCCGGCTCGCGGCCGCGGGCGAGACCGTCCGTGTCTACGTGCCGTACGGCGACGAGTGGTACGGCTACCTCATGCGCCGGCTGGCCGAGCGCCCGGCCAACGTCGCGTTCTTCCTGCGCTCCCTCGTCTCCACCTCCTGAACCCGGCGGCTCCGCACGCGCCGGCGATGAGACGTCCGCTGCGCATGATTGCCGCGCGCGCGCTCTCGCATGCGACGATCGTCGGCATGAGCGACAAGATCGCGATCCTCGGCGCGGGCAAGATGGGCGAGGCGCTCATGTCCGGCCTGCTGCGGGCCGGCCGGCAGCCCGCCGACCTGCTGTTCACCGAGCGGCACGCCGAGCGGTCGAAGCTGCTCGAGGAGCGCTACGGCGTCCGCGGGGTCACCACGGTGCAGGCGGCCGAGGAAGCCGGCACCCTGCTCGTCGCCGTGAAGCCGCAGGAGATGGCGGCGCTGCTCGACGAGCTGGCCCCCGTCGTGACGGCGCGCAACCTCGTCATCACGATCGCCGCCGGCATCCCCACGTCGTTCCTGGAGCGGCAGTTCGCCGCCGACGTCCCGGTCGTGCGGGTCATGAGCAACACCCCCGTGTTCGTCGACCAGGCGATGAGCGCGATCTCCGCGGGCGCGCACGCGGCCGAGGAGCACCTGGCGCTCACCGAGGAGCTGCTGCGCCCGGTCGGCAAGGTGATCCGCGTCCCGGAGTCGCAGCTCGACGCGGTGACCGCGCTGTCCGGCAGCGGCCCGGCGTACTTCTTCTTCCTCGTCGAGGCGATGATCGACGCCGGCATCCTGCTGGGCCTGCCGCGCGCGGTCGCGGCCGAGCTGATCGTGCAGACGGCCGTCGGCTCGGCGCAGATGCTCCGTGACTCCGGCGAGCACCCGGTCCAGCTGCGCGAGGCGGTCACCTCGCCGGCCGGCACGACGATCGCGGCGATCCGGGAGCTGGAGAACCACGGCGTCCGGGCCGCGTTGCTCGCCGCGCTCGAGGCCGCCCGCGACCGCTCGCGCGAGCTGGCCGCCGGCCAGAGCTGATCCCTGCCGGTCGTCCGGCAGGATGGTCGGGTGAGCCGGTCGCTGGCGGTGCCCTGGGACGACCGCCTGGTCGGGTACGACTTCGGGACGGGCCACCCGCTGGACCCGGTGCGCGTCGAGCTCACCATCGCGCTCGCACGCGCCCTCGGCGTGCTGCCGCCGCCGAACGTCACGCTGCTTCCCGTGCCCGCGGCCACCGACGAGGCGCTGCAGCTCGTGCACGCCGCGTCGCTACCTCGACGCCGTACGCCGGGCAGGCACCGACCTGACCGCCGACGTCGCGCTACGGGCTGGGCACCCCGGACGACCCGGTGTTCGCCGGCATGCACGAGGCGTCGGCGCTCATCGCGGGCGGCGACGCTCGCGGCGGCGCGCGCGGTGTACGACGGCGACGTACGAGCACGCCGTCAACGTCGCCGGTGGCCTGCACCACGCGATGCCGGCCGAGCGCCTCCGGCTTCTGCGTCTACAACGACCCGGCGGTCGGCGATCGCCTGGCTGCTGGCGCAGGGCGTCGAGCGGGTCGGCCTACGTCGACATCGACGTCCACCACGGTGACGGCGTCCAGGCCATGTTCTGGGACGACCCGCGGGTCCTGACCATCAGCGTGCACGAGTCCGGGCGGTACGCTGTTCCCCGGCACCGGCTTCCCGAGCGAGATCGGCGGCCCCGGCGCGGAGGGCAGCGCCGTCAACGTCGCTCTGCCCGCCGGGCACCGGCGACGACGGCTGGCTGCGGGCGATCCACGCGGTCGTGCTGCCGGTGGTGCGCGCGTTCCGCGCCGACGTTCCTCGTGACTCAGCACGGCTGCGACTCCCACGCTCTCGACCCGCTCGCCAACCTCCTCGTCTCCGTCGACGCCCAGCGCAGCGCGCACACCGCGCTGCACGCCCTGGCACACGAGGTGTGCCGGCGGGAGGTGGATCGCGACCGGCGGCGGCGGCTACGAGCTGGTGCGGGTGGTTCCGCGCACCTGGACCCATCTGCTCGCCGAGGCCGCCGGTCACCCCGTCGACCCGGACACCGAGACGCCAGAGGAGTGGCGCGAGCTCGTGCTGCGGCGCACCAGCGAACACGCCCCGACCCGGATGACCGACGGCCGGGTGCCGCAGTTCCGGCCATGGCAGGCGGGGACGACGCACGACGGCGCCGACGCGGCCATCGCCGCCACCCGGCGAGCGGGTTTTCCCGCTGCACGGCCTCGACCCGGAGCGCGGCGGCGTGACCGCCGCCGGCGCGGCACCGTCTCGACAGGAGCTCGTCGAGCACCTCGTCGCGACGCGCGATCGCCGGGCGACGTGGCCACCCCGCGCGGCAACAACCTCGGCAACGTGCGCAAGATGCTCGACCGCGCATCCCGAGTACTGGTTCGGTCTCGACCTCGACCGGTCGTGGACGTTCGAGTCGGTCGTCGACACGATGGCCGGCGGGTGCGGCATCGACCCCGACGCCGGCACGTGACGAGCGGCGCCGACGCGATCGACCCCGAGCTGTCGCGTCGACGCGCTCGAGCGCCGCCGCCGACCGGCTGGCGCGCGGCGGCCCGCCCGCGGCGCGGGTCCTGTTCGCCACCGGCCACCCCACCGGGCTGCTCGCGCTCTACGTCGCCCTCGCCGCCGCCGTCCGCGCGGCCGGCGGCACCGTCGTGCACACCGGGCGCGGAGCGCTGGGTCGGCGTCCAGGGCGACCAGCGCCGGGTCCGGTACGTCGGCGGGGTGGCGACGGTCGGAACCGGTGGCGACCTGCTGCACACGCACGCCCCGGAGCCGATGCAGGCCGTGCTCGTCCTGGTGCGACGAGCCGCCCGACCTCGTGGTGGCCGACCACGGCTGGGCCGGGGCGGCAGCGCGAGGCCGGGACCACGACGGTCGGGTTCGCCGACTCCAACGACCCCGCGCTGTTCGTGGGAGCCGACGAGGGCAAGGTCGACGTCGCCGTCCCGCTCGACGACAACGTCGCGCCGGTCGCCTACGAGCCCGCTCGCGCGCTACCTATTCGGGCGTGATGGGGCGGTATAGCCCGAACGGAGCAGCGAGTTTCGTCCCACCTGCCCCGTGACGCGCAGGAGTCACACCGCTACCCTTCGAGATAGTGCACGCGCGGCTCAGCGCGCCGGTGGGGAAGCCGGCGCCGGCGCGTGAGAAGGCGGTGCAGCATGTCTGCAAACGACTCAGAGGGCGATCGGCCGCTCGCCGAGCTCCGGTTCCTGACCGTGGCGGAGGTGGCGACGCTGATGCGCGTGTCGAAGATGACGGTCTACCGGTTGGTCCACGGCGGCACCTTGCCGGCGGTCCGGGTGGGCCGGTCGTTCCGGGTGCCGGAGCAGGCGGTGCACGACTACCTGTCCGGCTCGTTCGTCGAGACCGCCTAGCCGCGCCGACCGGCGGCCCTGCCGCCGGCGTTCCACCACGCGCGGCCGGGGTAGCCTGACGGTTCAGGTAGAAACGTCCGTCCGAGGGGCTCGCGTGGGTTCGGTCATCAAGAAGCGCCGCAAGCGCATGGCGAAGAAGAAGCACCGCAAGCTTCTCAAGAAGACGCGCGTCCAGCGTCGTAACAAGAAGTAGCCCCGTGCTCCGCTCGCAGAGGTAGCTGCTGTGGCGGTTGGCGGCTACGACTGGGTGACGTTTCTGTCCGACTACGGACATGACGACGTCTTCGTCGGCGTGTGCAAGGGCGTGATCGCCGGCATCGCCCCGCAGGCGCGTGTCATCGACATCTGCCACCTCATCACGCCACAGGACGTCGACGCGGGAGCCCAGGCGCTCAGCGGCGCCGTCCCGTTCCTGCCCGTCGCGGTCCACCTCGCGCTCGTCGACCCGCAGCACGCCGAGCCGGTCCGCGGGGTGGTTGTGCGCACCGGCGACGGGTCGCTGTTCGTCGGTCCGGACAACGGTGTGCTGTCGCGGTCCTGGGAGGCGAGGGGTGGCGTCGAGCGGGCGGTCGAGATCACCGAGTCGGCGCTGTGGCTGGAGCCGGTGCACGCGACGTTCCGGGGGCGCGACGTGTTCGCGCCAGTGGCGGCCCACCTCGCCGCCGGCCGGTCGCTCGACGACGTCGGCCCCGTGGTGGACTCCGACGGCCTGGTGCGGCTCCATGAGCGCCCCGCGACGGTCGACGCCGACCACGTCCACGCGGAGATCCGCTCGATCGACCACTTCGGCAACGTGGCGCTCAACGTCGCGCGGACCGACCTCGAGGCCGCCGGCATCGTGCTGGGCGACACCGTGGAGCTGCGTTGCAACGGGCGCACGATGACCGTGCCGTTCACGCTGAGCTTCGGCGAGGTGCCGCCGGGGCGGCTGTCGCTGTGCGAGGACTCGTTCCGGGCCATCCAGCTCGCCGTCAACTCTGGTCAGGCCAACCAGGTGCTGCGGGTCACGCGCGGCGACCCCATCGTCATCGCCCGGTGGCACCACCATCCGCCTCCCGCCCGGGCGGCGGTGACGACGTGAGCAACGTCGTTCTCATCACGGGGGTCTCGCGCTATCTCGGCGGTCGGCTTGCATCGATGCTCGCGGCCGACGACTCGGTCGAGCGGGTGATCGGCGTCGACGTGGTCCCGCCACGGCAGGACGTCGGCCGCACCGAGTTCGTCCGCGCCGACATCCGCAACCCGATCATCGCGAAGGTCATCGCCTCGGCCGGTGTCGACACCGTCGTGCACATGAGCGTCATCGCCACGCCGTTCGGAGCCGGTGGGCGGACGGCGATGAAGGAGATCAACGTCATCGGCACGATGCAGCTGCTGGCCGCCTGCCAGAAGGCACCATCGGTGACCAAGCTGGTCGTCCGTTCCACCACGGCCGTCTACGGTTCCTCCTCGCGCGACCCGGCGTTGTTCACGGAGGGCATGGAGCCGCGGTCGCAGTTCCGCTCCGGCTACGGCAAGGACTCGATCGAGGTCGAGGGCTATGTGCGCGGGCTCGGCCGCCGCCGGCCCGAGATGGACGTGACGCTGCTGCGGTTCGCGAACTTCATCGGCCCGCGCATCGACACCCCGCTGACGCGCTACTTCTCGTTGCCGGTGGTCCCGACCGTGCTGGGCTTCGACCCGCGGATCCAGTTCATCCACGAGGACGACGGGGTCGAGGTGCTGCGACGGTCCGTGCTGGAGCCGCACCGCGGCACCTTCAACGTCGCGGGTGCCGACGTGCTGCTGTTGTCGCAGGCCATCCGCCGCGCCGGGCGGGTCGCCGCGTCGGTGCCGTCCCCGGCGGTGTCGATGGTGGGTTCGGTGTTCCGCCGGGCCGGGCTCGTCGACTTCTCCCCGGAGCAGATGCGGTTCCTGCAGTTCGGCAGGGGCGTCGACACGACCCGCCTGCACGACGACTTCGGCTACCGGCCGTCGTTCACGACGCCGGCCGCGTTCGACGACTTCGTCGCCGGCCGCGAGCTGATGCGCTACGTCGACCCGGAGCGGGTCGCGGGTCTGGAGGAGCGCGTCCTGTCCACGCTCGAACGTCGGAGAGCCGCCCATGCCTGAAGCACGAGTCATCCCGCTCGACGGCGGACGGGACGGCGGTCCGGCCGCCGACCGGCACCGCCGCCGCGGCGTGCGGTGCGCTGCCGTCGACACCCGCGGCCAGCGCTGCCGCGCCCAGGCCGTCGCGGACGACCTGTGCGGGGAGCACCTGGCGCAGCGCGAGCGGGCCACGGCGGTCGCCGCCGCACCGGAGTGGGAACGCAAGCTGGCCGGCATGCTCGCCTTCCTCCGCCGGCGGGTGACCGGTGACTACCCCGTCGACGACTTCGGGTTCGACCCGGACCTGACCGAGAACGTGCTGCTGGCCTCGGTGCGTCCGCTGTACGAGAAGTACTTCCGGGTGGAGGCGCGCGGGCTCGACAACATCCCGGAGACGGGCGGCGCGCTCGTCGTCGCCAACCACTCGGGCACTGTCCCGATCGACGCGATGATGACCCAGCTCGCGATCTACGACCACCATCCCGCCCACCGGCACCTGCGGATGCTGGGAGCGGACCTCGTCTTCCGCACCCCGCTTGTGGCGCCGCTCGCCCGCAAGGGCGGTTCCACGCTGGCGTGCAACGAGGACGCCGAGCGACTGATGTCGGGGGGTGAGCTGGCGGGTGTCTGGCCGGAGGGCTTCAAGGGCATCGGCAAGCCGTTCAGCGAGCGTTACAAGCTGCAGCGGTTCGGCCGGGGTGGCTTCGTCTCCGCCGCGCTGCGCTCGGGGGTGCCGATCATTCCGTGCTCGATCGTGGGTGCCGAGGAGATCTACCCGATCGTCGGCAACGTGAAGCTGCTGGCCCGGCTGCTGGGCTTCCCCTACGCTCCCGTCACGCCGTTCTTCCCCCTGCTCGGGCCGCTCGGCCTCATCCCGCTGCCGTCGAAGTGGATCATCGAGTTCGGCGAGCCGATCTCGACCGACCAGCTCGGCGCCGGCGCCGCGGACGACCCGATGCTGGTCTTCAACCTCACCGACCAGGTGCGCGAGGTCATCCAGCAGACGCTCTACAAGCTGCTGCTCACCCGCCGCAGCGTCTTCTTCTGACGGGGTGTGTCCCTACTGCCCTCGGCCTGCGTCGTACCCGGGATGGGAGTAACCGCAGCGGGTGGCCGGCAGGCAAGCGTGCGCCAACCAATGGGCGATAGCCCAGCCCCTTTGCGCACGCTCGGAGCGGGCGTGTTGCATGTCGATCGGCTAGCGACGAGTGATGACGCGAGTGGCGTGCATCGGCACGCTCGCCCACCGACGACGGCGCAGTCACGCGCCGGCGCAACGCGAGCCCGACGGCGACGCCGCCGGCCACCGCACCCATGCCTGCCGCGGCCGGAACGCCGATCCGCGCCGCCTTGCGGCCGGTTCGGAAGTCGCGGATCTCCCACCCCTTCTCGCGCGCGATGCCCTTGAGATCGCTGTCCGGGTTGACGGCGACGGGGCGACCGACGAGAGAGAGCATCGGGACGTCGTTGACCGAGTCGGAGTACGCCGCGCACCGGCTCAGGTCGAGCCCCTCGCGCTCGGCGAGGGCGAGGACGGCCTCGGCCTTGGCCGGCCCGTGCAGCGGCTCGCCGACGAGCCGTCCGGTGTAGACACCGTCCTTGCTCTCGGCGACCGTTCCGAGCGCTCCGGTGAGGCCGAGGCGGCGAGCGATGAGGGAGGCGAGCTCGGCCGGCGCCGCGGTGACGAGCCACACGCGCTGGCCGGCGTCGAGGTGGAGCTGGGCGAGGGCGCGGGTGCCGGACCAGATGCGGTCGGCCATGAGGTCGTCGTAGATCTCCTCGCCGAGTGTCACGACCTCCGCGACCTCGTGCCCGGCGACGAAGGCGAGGGCGGCCTCCTTCGCCTCCTCCATGTGGGCGGGGTCCTCGACGCCCTTGAGCCGGAAGGTGATCTGCTTCCAGGCGAACTGCGCGAGGTCGCGGGCGGTGAAGAAGTCCCGCGCCGCGAGCCCGCGGGCGAAGTGGTAGATCGACGCGCCCTGCATCATCGTGTTGTCGACGTCGAAGAACGCCGCCGCGCCGGGATCCGGCGGGATGGTCAGGCTGGCCTCGACCTCGGCTGCGGCGGCCGACGCCGCTCCCGCGAGCGCCGCCCGCGCGGCTTCCTTCGACCGACGTGCCATCACGCGCAGGGTAACGGTCTCGGAAAGCCGTGGGGCCCCGGCCGCAGTCGCGGCCGGGGCCCCACAGTCATGCTCGGCTGCTCAGCTGAACCGGCGACGCAGCAGCGCTGCGCCCACCAGCAGCGCGAGCGCGCCGCCGCCGATCAGGGGCAGGTTGGCCCCCGTGTGCGGGAGAGCGCCCTGCTGCGGGTTCGGCAGCTTGACGTGCTTCGGCGCCTGCTGCGCGGACACCGAGGCGGTGGTGCCGTGGCCGAGACCGATCTCGGCGAGGGCACCGTCACCCGGGACCGGGCTGTCGACGACGATGTCGTACTCCGGCCCGGTGGCGGCCGCGTAGCGACCGTGAGCCGCGTCGACCTTGTCGACGTGACCCGGGACGAAGTTCAGGTGCACGCCCAGCGTCCCCAGCAGGGTGTTGAGCGCGTCCTGGACGCTCGCCAGCGCCTCGTTGACGGTGTCGGCCAGGTCCTGCGGGACGCCGGTGACGTCGGACAGGTTCAGGCCGGTCTCGTCGAGCGTCGCGGTCAGCAGCGGCGTGCCGACGGCCACGATCGGCTCGTGGCCGGAGAACGACGCCCGGGCACCGCCGGCCTTGCCGTTGGCGACCGCGGTGGCCTCGCTGACGAAGCCCTTGACGGTCAGGAGCCCGTTGAGGACGTCGAGGTCGGCCAGGTTGACCGCGGCCAGCGCCTGCGCGGCGTTGCCGGAGGGTGCGATCGACTGCGAGGCGTCGAGCGTGTGCACCGTGAGTACGGCGGTGTCACCGACGTTCGCGAGGATCCCGTCGATCGTGCGCTGGACCTGCTTGAGCGTCGACTGCAGCCCGGTCGAGCGTCTGCTCGGCGGTGCTGGTCAGGCCGGGCTGGTTCAGCGCCTGGCCGACGGTCTGCAGCGCGGTCGACACCTGGTCGGTCACCGTCGAGCTGACCGCGTCGACCTGGTTCTCGAGCGTCGAGAGCAGCGTCGTGGCGTTGCCCGCGGCGCGGCTGACGTCGAGCAGCTGGCCGAGCTGGGCCACCGTGCCGTCCGTGAGCACCGACGTGGACTTGTTGAGGCCCGCGTCGGCCGTCGCGGTGAGCGCGCCGACGTTGAGGTCGAGCAACCCGGGAGCCAGACCGGCGCTGCTGATCCGGTGGGCGGTGTAGGACTGCGGCTTCATGCCGAGTGTCGCCTTGACGGTCTTCTTCAGACCGAGGCTCGTCGGCAGCGCGTCGACCAGCGAGCCGCTGGCGATCGCCGACACGGCGGTCGAGGAGGTCGGCTCCCCGGTGTCGAGCGTGTTGTGGACCGCGTCACCGGTGACCCCGATGAGGTTGAGGGCGAGGTCCTTCGGGATGCCCGGCAGCGAGGGTAGGGCTGACGGAAGGTGCAGTGCGACGCCGAGCACGTTGGCCGACGTGACGCCCTGGTAGTAAGCGGGGGCGTGGTCTGGTGCTGGCCCCTGCCGGTGCTGCCGTAGCGAATGCGGCCAGCGACGTGCTGCTGGCCAGAGCGAGCGCGGTGACGGCTACACCGCGGCGCCGCAGGCTTTCTGCCATTTGCCCCCTACCTCCACAAAGACGGGCGAACCTGGGCGAACACTACCGTAAGTGGTCGGCCAATGACAGGGTGTTCGGAGCCGATTTCTGGTGCGTTCGGACGGGACAACGACGCCCGAGGCCGGAGGTGACGGGGAAAGTCGCGATTCGGCCGAATGGAGCAGTGCGCGCGGGACGCGCCGTCAGCCGGTGAGGCCGGTGAGGTCCGGCAGCGTGGGCAGCTCGCTGGGGAGCACGTCGGTCGGCAGCGGCTCCGACGGCAGCAGGTCGCTCGGGATCGGGGCCGGCGGGATGGTCGCCGGGACCGACGGGAGCGGGGACGACGACGGCGTCGGCACGGCGGGGGCGGGTGAGCTCGGGCTCGGTCCGGCCGGGCCGGTCGGCGTCGCGGCCGGCGAGGACGTCTTGCCCGGCCGGGGCGACCCTGGCGAGGCGCTGGGGGTCGGCGTCGCCGCCGGCCCGCCGGGGCTCTCGGCGCCCGTGGCGAGGCGAACGGTCTGCGTGGCGACCTGCGTGAGGAGCGTGAGCGAGGCCTGCGCCTGGGACCGCGCGTCCGCAGGCAGGGCGGGCAGCACCGCCCGCAGGTCGGTGTACTGGTCCTGGGTGAACTCGCTGAGGGCGTCGCAGCGGCTCGCGGTCGCCTGACTCGGCGAAGACGGCCATGAGGTCCGACGCGCCGGCCCGGGTCTCGGCGTCCATGTCGCGCAGCGTGGAGACGATCGTGGCGGTGCGCGCCTCGTCCGACAGCGGGCCCAGGGCCCCGGCGGTGCCGGGCAGGAAGGTGCCCAGGGTGTCGGTGCGGGCGGAGAGCGCCTCGACCTCGGAGAGCCTCGTCCGTGCGAACTCGAGGTGGCGCTTGCCCTTGGCCTCCTGGCCGAAGGTGGTGGCGAGCTGCACGTCCTCGGTGGCGCGCTTGACGCCGTAGAAGGGGTCTCCCGGCAGGGACCGGCTGGCGCCGAGCCCGACGCCGGCGATCGCGGTCGCCGCAGCGGCACCGCCGGCGAGCACGGCCATCCGCCGCTGGAACCGCCAGGTGGCACCGGTCTCGCGCAGCCGGTCCGCCCCGGACGGCGCCGGTGCGCCGACCCCCTGGACCGCCGCGACCGCGACCAGCCGCTGTCGCAGGGCGGCACGGAACTGCGGCGCGGGTCCGGGAACGGCGGGTGCGGCGCGCAGTGACTCGGCGAGAGCCGCGAGCGGTGCCAGCGCGGGATCGTCGGTGCGGCCTCCGGCGGTGAGCAGCTCGTCGAACCGCTCCGCGCGGCGACGTGTGGGCGACAGTGTCATCGGTGTCGCCTCCCTACCTCGATGCCGGGGCCCTCGTGGACACGGGGCTCCACCACGACCAACGAGGTGGGGACGGTGGAGGTGACGGACCATTCGGAGAAATAGTTCGAACGGGTCATGTCGGCGCCTGCGGCGCGCGCGGCAGGGGGGCACGAACCGACGGCGCACGCCCGCGGAGCTCGGTCGCCGGTCACATCAGGTCCTGGGGGAGCAGGCGGGACAGTGACTTGACCGCGCGGTACTGCAGCGCCTTGATGGCGCCCTCGTTCTTGCCCATGATCTGGGCGGTCTCGGCGACGGACATGCCCTGCAGGAAGCGCAGGGCGATGCATTCCTGCTGCTCGGAGTTGAGCCGGCGTACGGCCTCGAGCAGCGTCTCGTTGGTGAGGCTCGCCAGCACCTCGCCCTCGGGGCCGTCCTGGCTGCGGTCGGCGCCGGCCTCGACCAGGTCCGAGGTCGCCACCTCCATGCGGTAGCGGCCGGACTTGAAGTGGTCGGCGATGAGGTTGCGCGCGATCGTCACGAGCCATGCACCGAAGTCGCGACCCTGCCAGGTGTAGGACGTGATCCGCCGCAGGGCCCGGAGGAACGTCTCGCTGGTCAGGTCCTCGGCGAGCGCCGTGTTGGACACCCGGTATCTGACGTAGCGGTAGACGACGTCGACGTACCGGTCGTAGAGCTCACCGAACGCCTCGGAGTCGCCCGCCTGGGCGCGCTGCACGATGTCCATGACCGTGCGCAGCTCGCCCGTCGGCTCGGACGGCGGGTTCGGCGCGGGGATGGCCGGTGGCCGCTCACCGGTGCAGGTACCGCTGGAGCGGCTCCCGGCGTCGCGGGCGGGGGGGTCGATGGCGCCGGCCGTGGCGCGCTGGTGGGGGACGGAGCGGAACACGACCTGCGCGGAGGCTCCGGCGCCGGCCGCCGCCGGGCCGCGCGTGAGTGCAACCGCGAGCCGCAGCCCCTCGAGGCCTCCCGGTTCGACGAGCCGGGCGGGCCAGGTGGCAGCGCGCACGGTCATCGTCTCCAGATCGGCCGGGTCCGGTCGGTGGTTGAGCGGCGAGTGCCGGGATGGTGAGGTGACAAGCACTCCCTGTCATGACACACCGGGCGAATCGCCTCGGGCTATGGCGATTTCGGACCATTTGCGACCTAGTCCGGTGCCCAGGGCGGTGGCATGGATGACCCATGCTGCGGCACGACCTACCCTTCGGGAGTGACCCAGCCGAGCCCGCGGCGGCCGTTGGGCGTCGTCGCCGCGATCGCCGCCCGGCGCTCCCGCAGTGCCCGGCTGCGCCGGCGCCGGCGCCACCTCGCGCTCTGGGCCGTGCTCGCGGTGCTGGTCGGTGCCGGGTCGTTCGGCGCCGGGCTGGTCGCCGCGCCGCTGGACTACTCGTTCCAGCCCCTCCCGCCGCAGGCGGTGCTCCTGCTGGACTCCTCCGGCCGGGTGTTCGCGACCATCCGCGCCCCGCAGGACCGCGAGCCGGTGCGCTCCCGGCGGATCCCCGCCGTGATGAAGGACGCCGTCGTCGCCGCGGAGGACGAACGGTTCTTCGAGCACCGGGGCGTGGACCCGCTCGCGGTCGTCCGCGCCCTGTGGCGCGACGTCAGCGGAGCGCAGCTGCAGGGCGGGTCGACGATCACCCAGCAGTACGTCAAGAACGTCTACACCGGCAGCCAGCGGACCGCTCTCCGGAAGCTGCGCGAGGCGAGTCTCGCGGTCCGGCTCGAACAGCACCTGAGCAAGGACCAGATCCTGACCCGGTACCTCAACACGCTCTACCTCGGCAACGGCACAGCCGGCGTCCAGGCGGCGAGCAAGTACTACTTCGGCGTGCCCATCCAGCGGCTCGACGAGGATCCGCGGACCGGAACGACGAGCCCGTCGCTCGCGCTGGCACGCGCTGCGACCCTGGCGGGCATCGTCCCGGCGCCTTCGGCGTGGAACCCGGTGGAGGACCCGGACCAGGCCCGCAAGCGTGAGCTCTACGTGCTCAACCAGATGGTCAAGAACCGCATGATCACCCCGCAGGAGGCCTCGGACGCCTACGGCGACGCGCTGCCCCGCGTGGTCGCCAAGTCCCGGCCCGACGCGCCGACGGTTGCCCCCGAGTTCCGTGACTACGTCTCCAACCAGCTGAAGACGACGTTGTCGTTCGGGGAGTCGACGTTGTTCAACAGCGGTGGGGTGCGGGTGCGCACCAGCCTCGATCTCGACCTGCAGAAGGCGGCGGTGCACGCGCTGGGCACGGTGCTCCCCGGCCGGGGCGGCCCGGAGGCGGCGGTCGTCGCCCTCGACCCACGGACCGGCGGCATCCGCGCGCTCACGACCAAGCGCAAGGGCGGCTACCAGAAGGCGGGCTACGACCTCGCCATCGATGCCCACCGGTCGTCGGGGTCGACCATCAAGCCGTTCACCTTGGCCTACGCGCTGCGCCACGGGCACACGCTCGACGAGCCCCGACCGGCGCCGGAGTGCATCGACGTCCGTGGCGGGCGTATCTGCAACGCCGAGCGTGGCTCGTCGTACCAGACGCTGCGCACCGCCCTGATCCACTCCATCAACACGGTCTACGGCCCGCTCGCCATCGACCTGGGGCTCAGGCACGTGGTCCGGTTCATGCAGCGTGCCGGTGTCGACGTCGCGCCGCTGCAGACCGGGAACGACGGCAAGCCCTACCCGGCGCAGTCGATCGGTGTCGAGGTGACCCCGATGTCCGAGGCGAACGGGTTCGCCACGCTGGTCAACCACGGTGTGCACCACACCCCGCGGTCGATCCTGCGGGTGCACAGCAACGGCGACGGTGTTCTCTTCGAAGCGCCGGACCAGCCGCATGGCAACCGCGTGTTGCCGCGCAGTGTCGCCGACCGGGTGACGGAGGTCATGCGGTCGGTCGTCGATGAGGGGACGGCGACCGCCGCGCGGCAGCCGTTCCCGGTCTTCGGGAAGACGGGAACCACCGACGACTTCACCGACGCCTGGTTCACCGGCTGCACCCGGGAGCTGTGCATCGCGGTCTGGATGGGCTACGACAAGCCCTACCTGCATCACGGGCGCGACCCGCACACGATGCGCGACGCCGCCGGCAACCCGGTGTACGGCGGGACGCTGCCGGCGCGGATCTTCGCGCAGACCTGGGAGGACTTCCGCACCCTGCAGCAGCCGCACGGGACGCTCGAGCCCACGTCGTCTCCGACCCCCGGGCCGCCCGGTGGTTCCCCGGGAGCCGGGCCGGGGCAGTCCGCCGGGGCGAGCCCGACGGCGCGGCCGACGAAGTCGCCGGCGAGCCCGACTCCTGACGCTTCGGAGACGCCTGCGTCGCAGTCGCCGGGGCCGCTGCCGAGCGGCTCGTTGCTGCCGAGCCCGTCGCCGGGTGCGGCTCAGCCCGCGAGGCGGGAGAGAGACCGCACGTAGTCGAACGCCTGCGCCACCCGGTCGCCGGTGCCGTGGGCGGAGTGCTGGCGCAGTTGGTGCAGCCGGTGCAGCAGTCGCTCCCGGGGCGAGCGGGTCGGGGTCGGCCGGGTGACGGTGGCCGGGGCCGCGGCGGCCGCAGCCGGCGCCGAGGTCGTGGTGGTCGACGCCGGCGTCGAGGAGTGGCCGGCGGTCGAGTGGCTCGGGGCCGACTGCTGGGACGCCGGGGCGGTCGAGCCGGACATCGGCTGCCGGAAGTCCTCGGTCACCCAGATGATGCCGTTGGAGTCGACGCTCACGCCCACACCCACCTGCGTGAAGTCGTGGTCGAGGATGTTGGCCCGGTGGTCGGGGCTGCGCATGAACGCGGTGTGGATGTCCTGGACCGTCGGGCCCTCACCGACGTTCTCGCCGACCGCCTGCCAGTTCTGGACCTCGGTCGTGAGGCTGGGGTTGTGGTAGAGCGACTGCCGCGAGGCCATGTTGGCCGAGTGCCCGCGCGCCACGCTGGTCAGGTCGCCGGCGACGGCGTAGGGGGACAGGCCGTTGGCCTGCCGGGCGGCGTTCATGTCGGCGATGAACTGCGCCTCCATGCTCGAGGTGGCGGCGAATGCGGCGATCGGAGTGGCGATGGTGGCGACCGCACCGAACCCCGCCGTCAGCGCGAAGGTGGCGAGCAGTGAGGTGACGATGCGGCGAAGGCCAGGCCGCGACGACCACGAGCGTGCACAGAGCACGAAGAACACCTCCGGCATTGGGCCGGGGCGGTCGCCGCGACGGTGGGTCTCGTCACGGTCACTCGAGGGCGGCCAACGACGTTCGGCGGGCCGGCTGACTGCTGGCGTGCAGTCCCGTGCCTTTGCGGCCCGTGCTCGCGCACGGTGTGCCTTTGTCGGGTCGGCGGTCGTCCCGGCGGTTGCGTTTTCTCGTTCGCTAGAAACGTCGTCGGCCAGAGGCGGACCTGGATCGGCCGGTCGGGTGAATCACGCCCCAAATCGGGCGTAACCCCAGCCCCGAGGGGTGCTTGCAACTGTGCAACACTCGGCATCGATGACCGGCCACACGCAGCTCGGCGCCCGTGCGGGCGAGCCCGGCGGGGCGGCCGCGGCGAACCTCTCGGACCTCGTCCGGGGGGCGGCCGCCGCGGCCCCGGACCGGCCCGCCCTCGTCTCGACCACCCGGACGCTCACGTGGCGCGAGCTCGACGACCTCGTGGACCGCGCCGCCGCCGGCCTGCGCGTGGGGGGCCGCCAGCCGGGAGACCGGGTCGCGATCCTGCTCCCGAACTCGGTCGAGTTCGCCGTCGCCTACTTCGCCGTCCTCCGGGCCGGGCTCGTCGCGGTCCCCCTCAACACCGCCTACACCGGCGCCGAGCTCGGGCTGCAGCTCGACGACGCCGACCCCGCGCTCGTGGTGACCGACGATCCGGCTGAGCCCGCTCGTCGCCGGCCGGCCGTTGCTCGACACCGGTTCGCCCGAGTGGGCGGCGCTGCTCGACACCGAGCCGGCGGCGGCGCCACCCGTGCCGACGGGCGGCGAGGACCTCGCCGTCCTGCTCTACACCTCGGGGACCACCGGCCGCCCGCGCGGCGCGATGCTGAGCCACCGGGCCCTGCTCGCCAACCTCGACCAGCTGTCCCGGATCGAGCCGGCCGTGGTCGCCCCCGACGACGTGGTGCTCCTGGTGCTGCCGCTGTTCCACGTCTACGGGCTCAACGCCGGGCTCGGCATGACGGCGCGCGCGGCGGCGACCGGCGTGCTGGTGGACCGTTTCGATCCGGTCGACACGCTCGCCCTGGTCCGCGAGCACGGGGTCACGAACATCGTCGGCGCGCCCCCGATGTACCTCGCCTGGGCGATGCTGCCCGAGCTGGCGGAGTCGTTCGCGACCCTGCGGCTGGCCGTCTCCGGTGCCGCCCCGCTGCCCGCTGCCGTGTGGGCTGCGTTGCGGGACGCGACCGGTACGACGGTCTACGAGGGCTACGGCCTGACCGAGACCGCGCCCGTGCTCACCACCACGCTGTGCAGCGAGACCGTCAAGCCGGGCTCGATCGGCCGCGCCATCCCCGGCGTGGAGCTGCGCCTGGTCGACGACCAGGGGGCCGACGCGTTGGAAGGCGACCCCGGCGAGATCACCGTGCGCGGCGCGAACCTGTTCTCCGGCTACTGGCCCGACGGCGACGGCGCGCCCGACTCCGAGGGCTGGTTCCGCACGGGTGATGTCGCGTACGCCGACGAGGACGGGGACCTCTTCCTCGTCGACCGGGTCCGGGAGCTCATCCTCGTCAGCGGCTTCAACGTCTACCCGCGCGAGGTCGAGGACGGTCATCGCCGAGCACCCCGACGTGGCCGAGGTCGCGGTGATCGGCGCACCCCACCCCTACACGGGCGAGACCGTCCGAGCCCTCGTCGTACCCGCTCCGGGTGCCGAGCTGTCGGCGGAGGCGGTCATCGCGCATGCCGCCACCCGGCTCGCCCGGTTCAAGTGCCCGACCTCGGTGGAGTTCGTGACCGAGCTGCCGCACTCGGTGACCGGCAAGGTCGCGAAGGGACGGCTGCGGGAGTCGTGAGCGCCCGGGTCCTCGTCCTGACCAAGCCGGGGTGCCACCTGTGTGTCGACGCGTGCGCCGCGGTGGACCGGATCGCTGCCGAGCTCGGCGTCACCTGGCAGGAGCGCGACATCACCGGGGACGACGAGCTGATGACCAGGTGGGCGGAGTACGTGCCGGTCGTCCTGGTCGACGGCGAGGTGCACGACTGGTTCCGCGTGCGCGAGGACCGGCTTCGCGCGGCGCTCGGCTGATCGGTCAGGTTCCGGGTGTCGACTCCGCCTGGGTCAGCCACTGCCGCTGGGTGGTGAGCGCCTCCTCGGTCTCGGCCGCCAGCTTGTCGTCGTTGGCGGCCCGGGCCCGGTCGAGCCTCGCCTCGAGCTTCGTCACCGACTCCCTCAGCCGCACCACGAGTGGGGACTCGGTCCGGTTGACCGGGCGGTGGGACTCGCCCGCCTCACGGATGCGCTGCTCGACGGCTCCGAGGCGACGCTCGAGCCGGTCGATGCTCTCGCGGGGCACCTTGCCGGCCTGCTCCCACTTGTCGTGGATGACGCGCAGCCGCTTGCGGGCACCCTCGAGGTCGCTGTTCGGATCCAGCCCCTCGGCCTCCGCGAGCAGCGCCTCCTTGACGCGCAGGTTCTCCGCGAACTCGGCGTCGCGGGCCGAGAACACCTCACTGCGGCGGCCGAAGAACCGGTCCTGCGCGGTCTTGAACCGGGCCCACAGCGCGTCGTCGACTTCGCGGGCGGCGCGACCGCTGGCCTTCCACTCGGACATGAGCTCCTTGAACCGCCGGGCCGTCGGACCCCAGTCGTCGGAGTCGGCCAGCTTCTCCGCCTCCGCGGCGAGCCGGTCCTTGCGCTCCGCCGCCTCCCCGCGCTGGCGGTCGAGATCGGCGAAGTGAGCCCGCCGGTGGCGGTCGAACTCCTTGCGGGCCGCTGCCAGGCCCTCCCAGAGCTCGGCGTCGGTCCGCCGGTCGACCCCGCGGATGGTCTTCCACTCCTCGACCAGCGCGCGGTAGCGATCGCCGGTGGCACGCCAATCGGTGCTGCCGGCCAGGGACTGCGCCTCGGCGACCAGCGCGCGCTTGCGGTCGGCGGCTGCGGCGGCGGCCCGGGCCTTGGCCTCGGACTGCTCCGCGAGCCGCTCGTCGACCTTGCCGAGCACGCCGTCGAGCCGGGTGGCGAGCGCACCCAGGTCGCCGATGACGCTGGCCTCGTCCAACGACGCACGCAGCTTGCGCGCCGCGGCGGCGACGGCCTTGGGGTCGACCGTCGGCGCGGTGATCCGCGCCTCGAGGATCCCGACCTCGGCGGCCAGGTCGTCGTAGCGCAGCCCGTAGTAGGCGAACGCCTCCTCGACGGTGCCCGCCTGCCACGACCCGACGACCCGCTCGGTGCCGTCGGGAAGGCGGACGTAGACGGTGCCGTCGTCGGCCACCCGGCCCCACTCGCCGCTGTCGGTCACCCCGGCATCCTCACATGTCTCGCGCGGTCGCCCAGCGTTTCACGAGCGCACGACCGCTTTGTGCATCCGTTCACAAGCCACGTAGACTCGGTCGTCGACCCGACCTTGGAGACAGCATGCCGGTGCCGCGAACGGCTGCCTCGACGCGGCCTGGCCGGACCGGCATCCCGGAGGCCACCGTCGCCCGGTTGCCGGTCTACCTGCGCGTGCTGTCCGCCCTGGCCGACAACGACGTGCTCACGGTCTCATCCGAGGCGCTGGCGGCTGCCGCCGGGGTCGGATCGGCCAAGCTGCGCAAGGACCTGTCCCACCTCGGTTCCTACGGCACGCGCGGGGTCGGGTACGACGTCGAGTACCTCGTCTACCAGATCTCCCGGGCGCTCGGCCTGACCCAGCACTACCGGGTCGCGATCATCGGAGTGGGCAACCTCGGCCACGCCCTCGCCAACTACGCCGGCTTCGCCACCCGCGGTTTCCAGATCGCGGCGCTCGTCGACGCCGACCCCGGGTTGGCCGGCGAGCGCATCGCCGGCCTCGAGGTCCGGCACCTCGACGAGCTGGAGGAGCTCGTCGCCGCAGAGCAGATCTCCATCGGGGTGATCGCCACACCGGCCGTCGCGGCCCAGGAGGTGTGCGACCGGCTGGTCGCTGCCGGTGTCACCAGCGTCCTGAACTTCGCCCCTTGCGTGCTGTCGGTGCCGGACACGGTCGACGTCCGCAAGGTGGACCTGTCCATCGAGCTGCAGATCCTCGCCTTCCACGAGCAGCGCAAGGCCGCCGGGGCGGCGGGCGAGCCCGGGGCGGCGGTGCCCGACGCCGTCCGCGGCTCCATCGTCGCCGCGTCCGCGCGGGCGGTCGCCGAGCCGTCGGAGGAGGTGCTCGCGTGAGTGTCCTCGTCGTCGGTCTGTCCCACCGGACCGCGTCCGTCGACCTGCTCGAGCGCGTCGTCCTCAGCGAGGACGGCGTGCCCAAGCTGCTCGCCGACATCCTCGCCGACGACCACGCCGACGAGGCTCTCGTGCTGGCCACCTGCAACCGGCTCGAGGTCTACGCCGACGTGCGCAAGTTCCACGGCGGCGTGCAGGGCGTCACCGACCGCCTCGTCGAGCGATCCGGCGTCCCGCTCGACGAGCTGACCGGCCACCTCTACGTCCACTACGAGGACCGGGCGGTCCAGCATCTGTTCGCGGTCGCCGGCGGGCTCGACTCCATGGTGGTCGGCGAGCAGCAGATCCTCGGGC
Source organism: uncultured Actinomycetota bacterium (assembly GCA_963835405.1). Classification (GTDB taxonomy): domain Bacteria; phylum Actinomycetota; class Actinomycetes; order JAFAQI01; family JAFAQI01; genus CAWIFV01. The sequence goes on along the minus strand of CAWIFV010000013.1, from coordinate 156,543 downwards.
AGCTGCGCGCCGCGCTCCAGCAGGCGCGCGAGGAGGACGCGATCGGGCGCTCCCTCGGGCCCCTCACCGAGCACGCGCTGCGCGTCGGCAAGCGGGTGCACACCGAGACCGGCATCGACCGTGCCGGCCGCTCGCTCGTCTCCGTCGGGCTGGACCTCGCGGCCGAGCATCTCGGGGACCTCGGCGGCGCCTCGGTGGTGCTGGTGGGCGCCGGATCGATGAGCGCCCTCGCCGGCACGACGCTGCGCCGCCGGGGGGTCGGGCAGCTCACCGTCGTCAACCGCACACCCGCGAACGCCGACCGCCTCGCCACCACGCTTTCCGGCCGGGCCGCTCCCCCGGACCGGCTCGCCGAGGAGATCGCCGCCGCCGACCTGGTCGTCTCCTGCACCGGCGCGGTCGGCACCGTCGTGTCCGCCTCGACGGTGGCCGCCGGCCTGGCCACCCGGCCGGACCGGCCGCTGTTCGTCCTCGACCTCGCGCTGCCCCATGACGTCGAGGCCACCGTGCGCGACCTCCCCGGTGTCACCCTGGTCGACCTCGACTCGCTGCACCGCGTGCTCGAGACGGCGGAGGTCGCCGAGGACGTCGAGGAGGCACGCCGGATCGTGACCGACGAGGTCGCCGCGTGGTTGACCCGGCAACGAGCCGAAGGTGTCGCCCCGACCGTCGCGGCGCTGCGCGCGCGGGCCCAGCAGGTCGTCGACGCCGAGCTCGCCCGCCTCGCCGGCCGGCTGCCCCAGCTCGACGAGCGCACCGCCCGCGAGGTCGAGACCGCCGTCTCCCGGGTCGTCGACAAGCTGCTGCACGCACCGACCGTGCGGGTGAAGGAGCTCGCCGGGTCACCCGACGGCGACTCCTACGCCGAGGTGCTGCGCGAGCTGTTCTCGCTCGACCCCGACGCCGCGGCGGCCGTCACACGTGCCGACGTCACCGTCGAGGACGACTCGTGAGCCCGGTCGCGTCGAGGCTGCTCCGGCTGGGCACCAGGCGGTCGGCGCTCGCCCTCGCCCAGTCCCGCACCGTCGCCGCGGTCCTGCAGGAGCGTGGCCACGAGGTCGAGCTCGTCGAGGTCGTCACCGCGGGCGACCGGTCGGCCGCGGCGCTGACGCAGCTCGGCGGCACCGGCGTCTTCGCGGCGGAGCTGCGTGCCCGGCTGCTCGCCGGTGACGTCGACCTCGCGGTGCACTCGCTCAAGGACCTGCCGACGAGACCGGCCGACGGTCTCGTCCTTGCCGCCGTTCCGCGTGCGCGCCGACCCCCGCGACGTCCTCGTCGCCCGGGACGGCGCGCGGCTCGACCAGCTGCCGGCCGGCGCGCGCGTCGGCACCGGATCGCCCCGGCGCACCGCCCAGCTGCGCGCGCTCGGGCTCGGGCTCGAGGTCGTGGCGATCCGCGGCAACGTCGACACCCGTCTCGCCAAGGTCGCTGCCGGCGAGGTCGACGCGGTCGTGCTCGCGGCCGCCGGCCTCGCCCGGCTGGGCCGGCTCGACGAGGCCGGCGAAGTGCTCGACCCGGGCCAGATGCTCCCGGCCCCCGGGCAGGGTGCGCTCGCCGTCGAGTGCCGCGCCGGCGACACCGCACTGGCGGCCGCGCTGGCGGAGGCGCTCGACGACTCCACGACACGCGCCGCCGTCGTGGCCGAGCGGTCGCTGCTCGCCACTCTCGAGGCCGGGTGCACCGCTCCTGTGGGTGCGCTCGCCGACGTCGCCCTCGGCGAGTCCGGGGACGACGAGATCTACCTGCGTGCGGTCGTCGGCTCCGTCGACGGCTCGCGCTCCGTCCGACTGTCCGCAACCGGGCCCCTCGCCGACAGCGAGGGAACCGGCCGTCGTCTTGCCGCGCAGATGCTCGAAGAGGGTGCGGCGGACCTGATCGGGGAGAACCCGTGACCACCTCACGTACGAAGAAGAAGCCCGGCCACATCGCATTCGTCGGGGCGGGACCGGGAGACCCGGGCCTGCTCACCGTCCGCGGCTGCGATGCGCTCGCTGCGGCCGATGTCGTCGTCGCCGACACCCAGCCCGACGACCAGTGGACGTCGCACTGCCGGGAGGGCGTCGAGGTCGTGGACGCCGCCGGCCTCGAGCCGGCCGCTCGGGCCAAGACCGTCGTGGCGGCGGCGAACGAGGGTCGTCGGGTCGTGCGGTTGCACGCAGGTGACGGCACTGTTCTCGGCGGGCTCGCCGAGGAGGCCGAGGCGTGCGCCCGGGCGAAGCTGCCGGTCGAGATCGTGCCGGGCGTCGCCACGGCGACCGCGGTCCCCGTCTACGCCGGCATACCGGTGACCGACAAGAAGACCCACGCCGTGCACGTCGTCGACGCGGGCGCGGACGCGCCGGAGCCCGACTGGGCAACGCTCGCTTCGGCGCGCGGGACGCTGGTGCTGCTCAACTGCGGTGGCATGGTCGGCAAGGCTGCGGCCGCGCTCATCGAGCACGGGCTGCGCGGTGACACCGCCATCGCGGTCACGGTCGACGGCACCACCCGCCAGCAGCACACCGTCGTGTCGACGCTCGACGCCGTGGAGCGTGACGCCGCCGGCGCCACCGGGTCCGCGGTCGCGGTCGTCGGGAACGTGGTGCGGCTCCGCGACAAGCTCTCGTGGTGGGAGACCAAGCCGCTGTTCGGCTGGAAGGTCCTCGTCCCGCGGACCAAGGAGCAGGCTGCCGCCCTGTCCGACCAGCTGGTCTCGTACGGCGCGGTGCCGGTCGAGGTGCCCACCATCGCCGTCGAGCCGCCGCGCACGCCGCAGGCGATGGACCGCGCCATCCGCGGCCTCGTCAGCGGCCGCTACGCCTGGATCGCCTTCACATCGGTCAACGCGGTCAGAGCAGTGCGCGAGAAGATCGAGGAGCTGGGCCTCGACTCCCGCGCGCTCGCCGGCGTCAAGGTCGCCTGCGTGGGCGACCAGACGGCGGACTCGGTGCGGGCGTGGGGCATCAGCCCGGAGCTGGTGCCGAGCGGCCAGCAGTCGAGCGAGGGCCTGCTCGACGACTGGCCGGCCTACGACGAGGTCTTCGACGCGCTCGACCGTGTGTTCCTGCCCCGGGCGGACATCGCCACCGAGACGCTCGTCGCAGGTCTCGTCGAGCGCGGCTGGCAGGTCGACGACGTCACGGCCTACCGGACCGTCCGCGCCGCGCCGCCGCCGGCGCACATCCGGGAGGCCATCAAGACCGGTGGTTTCGACGCGGTGCTGTTCACGTCGTCCTCCACCGTCCGCAACCTCGTGGGCATCGCCGGCAAGCCGCACGCCTCGTCGATCATCGCCGTCATCGGACCCGCAGACCGCCAAGGCCGGCCGAGGAGCTCGGCCTGCGCGTCGACGTCACGGCGCCGACGCCGTCGGCGGCGCTGCTCGCCGAGGCGCTGGCGGACTTCGGCCGCGCCCGGCGGGAGGCCGACGAGACCATGCCGCCGGGGAAGGCCAACCGTGCCAAGGCCGCGGTGCGGATGAAGAAGGCGAAGTGACGACGACGCGGCCTCGCCGGCTGCGCCGGACCCCGGCGCTGCGCCGCCTGGCCGCGCAGGTCCGGGTCGAGGCCGCGGACCTCGTCCTGCCGTTGTTCGTGAAGGAGGGCATCGCCGAGCCGCTGCCGATCGAGTCGATGCCGGGAGTGGTCCAGCACACCCGTGAGTCGGCGCGCAAGGCGGTCGTCGAGGCCGTCGAGGCCGGCGTCGGGGGAGTGCTGCTCTTCGGCATCCCGGCGGTCAAGGACGCCCGCGGTTCGGGTGCGGACGCCGCCGACGGCATCGTGGCGCTCGCCGTGCGCGACGCCGTCGCCGAGGTGGGCGAGGCAACCGTCGTGATGGCCGACCTCTGCCTCGACGAGTACACCGACCACGGTCACTGCGGGCTGCTCACCGAGGCGTGGTGACGTCGACAACGACGCGACGCTCGAGCGGTACGCCTCGATCGCCGTCGCCCAGGCCCGCGCGGGGGTCCACCTCGTCGCGCCGAGCGGGATGATGGACGGCCAGGTCGGTGCGATCCGCGCCGCGCTCGACGGCGAGGGGTTCACCGACGTCGGCATCCTCGCCTACTCGGCGAAGTACGCGAGCGCGTTCTACGGCCCGTTCCGCGACGCCGCGGAGTGCGCTCCGCCTTCGGCGACCGCGCGTCGTACCAGCAGGACCCGGCTCGCGACTCGGACGAGGCCGTGCGCGAGGCCACGCTCGACGTCGCCGAGGGCGCGGACATGGTCATGGTCAAGCCGGCGGTGGGCTACCTCGACGTGGTGCGGCGGGTTGCCGACGCGGTCGAGGTCCCGGTGGCCGCCTACAACGTGTCGGGGGAGTACGCGATGGTCGAGGCGGCCGCCGCGAACGGCTGGATCGACCGCGACCGCGCGATCGCCGAGCTGCTCACGTCGATCCGCCGCGCAGGCGCCGACATCGTCCTCACCTACTGGGCTGCCGAGCTGGCCGACCGGACGACGGGGTCAGTCGACGAGCGACTGGTAGACGAGCTGGCGCAGCTGCGGGCGGATCGGGTAGCTGCTCGACGGCATCAGCTGGGTCATGAAGACGACCGTGAGCTCGTCGACGGGGTCGACCCAGAACGCCGTGCTCGCGAGCCCGCCCCAGTTGAACTCCCCGGCGTTGCCGGCGACCTTCGCCTGCGCCGGGTCCAGCATCGTGGCGAAGCCGAGCCCGAAGCCGACACCGTCGTAGCGGACCTCCGCGAACAGCGGCCGACCGAACGACTGCAGGTCGGCGTTGCCCGGCAGGTGGTTCGACGTCATCGTCCGCAGCGTGCGCGGTGACAGCAGGCGCGCACCCTCCAGCTCGCCGCCGTTCAGCAGCATCCAGGTGAAGCGGGTGTAGTCGCGCACGGTCGACGCGAGACCGCCGCCGCCGGAGAGCACGACCGCGGCTCGCGGTGACGGCGTCGCCCAGGTGGTCGAAGCGCACGATCTCCCGTCCGCTCGGCGGGCAGCGCGTAGAGCGCGGCGAGCCGTGCCGGCCGGTCGGGCTCGACGTGGAAGCCGGTGTCGTTCATGCCGAGTGGCGTCGAAGATCTCGTCGGCGAAGAACGCGATCCAGCGGCTGTCCCGACACCACCTCGACGAGGCGCCCGAGCACGTCGGTCGCGACGGAGTAGAGCCACTCGCTGCCGGGGTTGAACGCGAGCGGGAGCCGGGCCCACGCCTCCACGCACCGGGCCAGGTCGAAGCCGCGCGGGTTGCCGAACTCGAACCCTGCGTTGCGGTAGATCTCGTCGGTCACGTGCACCCGGTGGAAGCCGTAGGTGAGCCCGGCGGTGTGCGTCAGCAGGTGCCACACGCGGATCGGCTCGGTCGCCGGCTCGGTCGAGTGCTTCGCGGCGGACCCACCGGTGTAGACGCGCATGTCGGCGAACTCGGGGAGCCACCTGCTGATGGGGTCGTTCAGGTCGAACAGACCCTGTTCCCACAGCATCATCGCGGCGACGGAGGTGACGGGCTTCGTCATCGAGTAGATCCGCCAGATCGTGTCCGGCTCGACCGGCCGCTGCGTCTCCGCGGTCGCGCGAGCCCGTACGACGACAGGTGGGCGACCCGGCCGCGGCGACTGACCATGACCTGCCAGCCGGGCAGCCGCCCGTCGTCGACGTACCGCCGGAAGTGCGCGTCGATGCGCTGCAACCGTTGCGCGTCGAGCCCGACCTCGCCGGGATCGACGTCGATGCCGAAGTCCGCCATGCGGAGATCCTCCCGCAGCCGGTCGGTCGAGCAACCCCTGCCTGGCCGCGGGGGGTCCACGGGTCGGCCCTTTGCGAGGATGGACGCATGCCCGCAACCCCGTCGTCCGACGAGTGGTTCGAGCGAGCCCGGCGGGTGACGCCGGGCGGGGTCAACTCACCGGTCCGGGCGTTCGGTGCGGTGGGCGGCACGCCCCGGTTCATCGTCCGCGGCGAGGGCGCCTACCTCTACGACGCCGACGGCAACGACTACGTCGACCTGGTCTGCTCGTGGGGTCCGACGATCCTCGGCCACGCCCATCCCGGAGGTGGTCGAGGCCGTGCGGCGCACCGCGGCCCAGGGGCTGTCGTTCGGCATGCCGTCGCCGGGCGAGGTCGAGCTCGCCGAGGAGATCGTCCGCCGGGTCGGCTCCGGTCGAGCAGGTGCGGCTGGTCAACTCCGGCACCGAGGCGACGATGAGCGCCCTGCGGCTGGCGCGCGGCGTCACCGGCCGGACGAAGGTCGTGAAGTTCGCCGGCTGCTACCACGGCCACGTCGACGCGCTGCTCGCCGAGCGCGGGCAGCGGACTGGCGACGTTCGCGCTGCCCGACAGCCCCGGCGTGACCGGCGCGGCCGCGCACGACACGATCGTGCTGCCCTACAACGACGTCACCGCGGTCGAGGCGGCATTCGAGCGAGCACGGCGCGCGACATCGCCGCCGTGATCACCGAGGCGGCCGCCGGCCAACATGGGTGTCGTGCCGCCGGACCCGGGACTTCAACGCGCGGCTGCGCGAGCTGACGCCGGCAGCGGGGCGCTGCTGATCCTCGACGAGGTGCTGACCGGCTTCCGCGTCGGGCCCGCCGGCTGGTTCGGGACTCGAAGGCGTCCCGGCCGACCTGTTCACGTTCGGCAAGGTCATGAGCGGCGGGCTGCCCGCGGCGGCCTTCGGCGGCCGGGCCGACGTCATGGCGCAGCTCGCCCCGGCGGGCCCGGTCTACCAGGCGGGCACCCTGTCCGGGAACCCGGTCGCGGTCGCGGCCGGTCTGGCTCAGCTGCGCCTGTGCACCGACGACGTCTACGCGCACCTCGACAAGACCGCCGCCGCCGTCGCCGCCGTCGTGAGCGAGGCGCTCACCGCCGCCGGCGTGCCGCACCGGCTGAACACCGCCGGCAACCTGTTCAGCTTCTTCTTCACCGACCACGCGGTCGTCGACTACGCGACCGCCCGACGCCAGTCCACCGAGCGGTACGCCGCGTTCTTCCACGCGATGCTCGACCACGGCGTGCACCTGCCGCCGTCGGCGTACGAAGCCTGGTTCGTGGGCGCGGCGCACGACGACGCCGCGGTCGACCGGATCGGCGCCGCGGCGCGTGCCGCCGCGGCCGCGGCGGCCCGGGTGGGCGGATGAACGGCGAGCCCGTCCGGACGACCGTCCACCTGGTGCGCCACGGCGAGGTGCACAACCCGACGGGTGTCCTCTACGGCCGGCTGCCCGGCTTCAGGCTCTCCGCGGCCGGGGAGGAGATGGCGCTCACCGCCGCGGCCGCCCTCGCCGGCCGGGAGGTGCGAGCCGTGCGCTCGTCGCCGCTCGACCGGGCGGTGCAGACCGCGCGCCCCATCGCCGAGCAGTTCGGCCTCGACGTCGAGACCGACGAGCGCCTGATCGAGAGCGAGAACGTCTTCGAGGGCAAGACCTTCGGCGTCGGCGACGGAGCGCTGCGCCGCCCGGCCAACTGGCGGCACGTCGTCAACCCGTTCCGGCCGTCGTGGGGGGAGCCCTACGCCGAGGTGGCGGCGCGGGTGCTGGCGGCCTGCGCGGACGCCCGTGCCGCGGCCGCCGGCGGCGAGGCCGTCCTCGTCAGCCACCAGCTGCCCATCTGGGTCACCCGCCGCGCGGTCGAGGGCAGGCGGCTCTGGCACCGGCCGGACCGGCGCGAGTGCGCGCTGGCGTCGATCACGTCGTTCACCTACGCCGGGGAGTCGATCGTCGGCGTCTCCTACGAGGAACCGGCGGGCGCGAGCGGCCGGTCCCGGGTCGGCGGCGCCTGAGCGCGCTCGGGCCGGCTGGGCGACCGGGGTCGTCCGGAGCGGCAGGGGCCGCCCGGGTGACAATGGGCCGGTCATGAGACGCCTCCCCGTTCTCGGCGCCGCGCTTGCGGCCGCGCTCGCGTTGGCGGGGTGCTCCGGCACGAACGCCGTGAGCCAGTCCGTCAGCGGCAGCAACGGCTACCAGGCCGGTGACGACGCGCTCACCTGGGTCGCCGCCGCCGACCGCGCCGACGTCACCGGCGTGACGGGCTCACTGCTCGACGGCAGCTCGTTCGACCTCGCCGACTGGCGGGGCCACGTCGTGGTCGTGAACTTCTGGGAGAGCGACTGCGCACCGTGCCGGGCGGAGGCGTCGGCGCTGAACCAGGTGTTCCGCGACAACGAGGACCGGGGCGTGCGGTTCCTCGGCGTCGACACCCGCGACAACCTGGCGAGCGCCCGGGCGTTCGTGCGCGAGCACCGCGTGGCCTACCCGAGCCTGTACGACGAGTCCAACACCGTCGCCTTGCGGTTCAAGGGGGTCCCGCCCAACGCCACCCCCACCACGATCGTGCTCGACCGGCAGGGCCGCATCGCCGCCCGCCACAGCGGCGCGATCCTCTACACGCAGCTGCGCCGGGTCGTCGACCGGGTCGTCGCGGAGCCGGTGTGACCGGCGTGGTCCTCGCCGACGCGGCCAGCACCTGCCAGAACCTGGCGAACGGCACGCTCGTGCTCGCCCTCCCGGTGGCGTTGCTCGCCGGCCTCATCTCCTTCCTCTCGCCGTGCGTGCTGCCGCTCGTGCCGGGCTACCTCTCCTACGTCACCGGCCTGTCGGGGGCGGACCTCGCGGGCGAGACCGGGCGGGTCAGTGACGGGCCGGGCACGATGGTCGCGACGCCCGCGCCCCCGGTGCCGGGCCGTACCCATCGCGTCCTGCTCGGGTCGGTGCTGTTCGTCCTCGGCTTCACCGCCGTCTTCGTCAGCGAGGGCGCCCTGTTCGGCAACATCGGCAGCCGGCTGCTGCAGCACCAGACCGCGGTCAACCGGGTCGGCGGCGCGGTGGCGGTGCTGCTCGGTGTCGTCTTCCTCGGGCTGCTGCCCCGGCTGCAGCGGGAGTACCGGTTCCACCGGCTGCCCCGGATGGGCGTCCTCGGCGCGCCCGTGCTCGGCATGCTCTTCGCCGTCGGCTGGACACCGTGCATCGGCCCCACCCTCGGCGTCGTCCTCAACCTGTCCTACGCCGACAGCGCCGCGACGGCAGGTCGGGGCGCGCTCCTGACCGCCGTCTACTGCGTCGGGCTCGGGGTCCCGTTCGTCCTCGCCGGCCTGGCGTTCCGGCGCGCGCTCGGCGCGTTCGCGGTCGTCAAGCGCCACTACGGCGCAGTCATCTGGGTCGGCGGGCTCATGCTGATCGGCGTCGGTGTGCTGCTGCTCACCGGCGAGTGGACGACCCTGTCGCGCGAGCTGCGCGCAGCCTTCCCCGGCTACTCGGCGCCGTGCTGAGGCCATGACCGACGTCGTGGACCAGCGGGCCGTCGTACCGGGGCAGGCGGCGGAGGACCCGGAACGGCTGTCGACCGCCCCGGCCCCGGCGGTGCCGTCGGGTGCGCGCGGACCGCGCCGGGCGCTGCGGACCGGCTGGCGGCAGCTGACGAGCATGCGCACGGCGCTGCTCCTGCTGACCCTGCTGGCTCTGGCGGCGATCCCCGGGACGCTGCTGCCGCAGCGCGGCCTGAACCCCGTCAAGGTCAACAGCTATGTCGCGGCGCACCCGCACCTGGGCGCCTTCCTCGACTCTCTCTCGATGTTCGACGTGTTCGCCGCGCCCTGGTTCGCCGCGATCTACCTGCTGCTGTTCGTCTCGCTCGTCGGTTGCCTGGTGCCCCGGATCCGGCTGCACGCCCGCGCGCTGCGCCGCCGCCCGCCGCCCGCGCCGCGGCACCTGCAGCGGCTGGCCGCCAGCGACGGGTGGGAGAGCGACGAGGCGGTGCCGGCCGTGGTCGACCGGGCCGCCGGTCTGCTGCGCCGGTCCCGGTGGCGGGTCGACGTGCGGACGGAGGAGGGCGGTGCGGTCAGCCTCGCCGCCGAGAAGGGCTACCTGCGGGAGACCGGCAACCTGGTGTTCCACGTCTCCCTGGTGGTGCTGCTGGCCGGGATCGCTCTCGGCGGGCTGTTCGGCTACAAGGGGACCGTCCTCGTCGTGGAGGGCGGTGGCTTCGCCAACGTGCGCAGCTCCTACGACGTGTTCGAACCGTCCCGGCTCTACTCTGACCGGCAGCTTGCGCCGTTCGCGTTCACGCTGAAGGACTTCTCGGCGTCCTACACACCGGAGGGCCAGCCGCGCACCTTCGACGCCCGTGTCGCCTACCGGGCCGGCCCGGACGCGCCTGCGACGAGCCGTGACGTGCGGGTCAACCATCCCCTGTCGGCGGCCGGCGCCAACGTCTACCTCATCGGGCACGGCTACGCCCTGCACCTGCAGGTGCGCGACGCCAAGGGGCGGCTCGTCTACGACCGGGCGACGCCGTTCCTGCCCGACAACGGGATGTTCGCCTCCCACGGCGTGGTCAAGGTGCCCGACGGCCTGCCGCAAGCAGCTCGGGCTGACCGGCTTCTTCTACCCGACCTACGAGGCGTCGCCGTTCGGGCCGCAGTCGTCGTTCCCGGGGCTGCGCGACCCGGTGCTCGTGCTCGCCGCCTGGCAGGGAGACCTCGGCCTCGGCTCCGGTGTGCCGCAGTCCGTCTACGACCTGCCGGTGGCGTCGCTGCACCACGTCGCCAACCGGCAGCTCACCCCCGGTCAGTCGTGGACCCTGCCGGACGGTGCGACGGTGACGTTCGCCGGCGTCTCCCAGTGGGCGACGTTCCAGGTCGCGCACGACCCCGGCAAGAAGACGGTCCTGGTGGCCGCCGTGCTCATCGTCGCCGGCCTGCTCGTGTCGCTGCGCGTACGGCGCCGGCGCCTGTGGGTGCGCGCCGTCCCGGCGACCGCGGAGGACGGCTCCCGGCGTACGGTGGTGCGGGCCGGTGGCCTCGCACGCCGCGACGCCGACGGCTTCGCCCACGAGTTCGACACCCTGGTACGACGGATGAGGGACTGACCGGTGCCGGCCAACACCCAGCTCGCCCATGTCAGCGACGTGCTCCTCGTCTGGGCGGTCACCGGTTACGCCCTCGCGATGCTCGGCTACGCGGCCGAGTTCGCGTTCGGCCGCCGGGACTCGGCCCGCCGCACCGGCACCTCCCGCGCCGACCTCGCCGGTCGGGCCGCCGTCGTGGTCTCGGTCGCAGGCTGGGCGGCGCACGTCGGCTCGGTCACGACCCGCGGGCTGGCCGCCCACCGGGTGCCCTGGGGGAACATGTACGAGTTCTCCTCGATGGTGTCCCTGGTGGCGGTCACGGTCTTCCTCGTGCTGCTCGTCCGCCAGCGGGTGCGCTTCCTCGGCGCGTTCGTCATGGCGCCCGTCGTCCTGTACCTCGGGCTGGCCGGGACCGTGCTCTACGCCAAGGCCGGGCCGCTCGTCCCCGCGCTCAACTCCTACTGGATCAAGATCCACGTGGTGGCCGCGATCACGGCCTCCGGTGCCTTCATGGTCTCGGGGGTCGCCACGGTCCTGTTCCTGCTGAAGGAGCGGTACGAGCGGCGCGCCGCCCGCTCCGCGCCGGGCCTGAGCCTGGGTCCGGGGGCGGCAGCGGCGGTCGAGGTGGGGTCGCCCCTCACCGAGCCGGTCCCGCCGCCCACTCGCGGTGGCGCGCTCATGCGCTGGCTTCCGGCCGCGGACTCGCTCGACCGGCTCGCCTACCGCGTGGTGGCCTTCGCCTTCCCGGTGTGGACCTTCGCCATCATCGCCGGCGCGATCTGGGCCGAGCAGGCCTGGAGCCGCTACTGGGGATGGGACCCGAAGGAGACCTGGTCGTTCATCACCTGGCTGGCCTACGCGGCGTACCTGCATGCGCGGGCGACCGCGGGCTGGCGCGGCCGCCGGGCGGCGGTGCTGTCACTGATCGGCTTCGGCGCCCTGATGGTGGACTACTACGCCGTCAACACCGTGATCACCGGCCTGCACAGCTACGCCGGCGTGAGCTGACCGGTCAGCTGCGGGCGGGCTCGTCCTCGACCGACTGCCGCGGGGCCGGGGCCGTCGTGTTGGCCCCCGCGTTGGTGTCGCCGCGCAACAGGGCCCGGACCTCGGACTCACGGAACCGGCGGTGGCCACCCGGGGTCCGGATGCTGCTGATCCGCCCCGCGGCGGCCCAGCGCGTGACGGTCTTGGGGTCGACGCGGAAGAGGCTGGCCACCTCACCGGGCGTCAACAGCCGCTCTCGAGCCTCCACCAGGTCCCCCTTGTGCCATCGCCGGCGGCGCCGACGGGGATAGGAAACTGTGTACACGCAGGTAGCCCTGCGCGTCAGGAGTTTCGCACATCTGCCCCGCCGTCCCGTTTCGCGGCCGGTCGCCGCGCCGACACCGAGCGCGACCGAATGGTCACTTCGGGCCATGGACAGGGGAGGCACCTCTCGTGAGGCTTTGGACCGCGCTGGCGCGCTTCGTCCGTCTTCACCCGTCCCCTGGGGGGTTACCGTGTCTGTTCCTGGCTTGTCCCGGCGTACGACGTTGGCGGTGATCACGACCGGTGCGGTCGCGGCTCTCGCCCTCCCGGCGGTCCCCGCGGGTGCCACCACGGTCACCACTGCCTCCGAGGGGTCGGCGACCTCCTCGCTCACTCTCCTCAAGCTCGAGGTGCTGGACACCACCGTCACCGCCGGGAAGATCGTCGCGGAGACCAGCAACACGGCCGCCGACGACGTGGCCAAGCTGGTCATCACGCCGATCGACTCCAGCGCGACCGGGCCGCTCGGGCAGCAGACGGTCAGCAGTGGCGAGTCCGCCACGGTGCCGGCCACACCGAAGTCGGTCGACCTCCCGGCGTCCCTGGGCACGGTCACCGGCCCGACCCTCGAGGCCAGCGCCGACGACACCGCCGACGGGCCGATCGCCTCAGCGGTGCTCGACGCGCTCGGCAGCGTCACGGTCGCGACCGTGCCGCTCGACCTGAAGGCCGCCTCGCTCTCGGACGTGTCGAAGGTGACGGACAGCGCCGCCACCGCCCGGAAGTCCTTCACCCTCGGGTCGCTCGCGCTGCCCTCGCTGCAGGACCTGCTCGCCTCGCTCGGCGTGGACCTCGACCAGCTGCTCGACCTGCTCACGCAGGGCAAGCTGACCGACCTCGCCGGCCTCGTCACCTCGACGACGTCCGGGGCGGTGGCGACCGCCAACGCCGCCGTCGACGCGGCGCAGGCGGCGGTTCAACGGCACGGTCCCGGCGACGCTCGATGCCGCCCAGTCCTCGCTGTCGACGGCGCAGGATGCGCTCACCGCCGCCGAGGGGACGCTGACCACCGCGACCAGCGCGTTCGACACGGCCTTCGGCGCCATCGCCGTCCTTCCGATCGGCGTGTCGAGCGGCACGACGGCAGATCAGTTCCTCGCCCTGTCGCCGGCGCTGCAGTCCGCGACCGACGCGCTGACGCCGGTCGACCTGGTCGGGCTGGCCACCGCGGTGCAGGACGCCGAGGCGGCGGTGGCCGCCGCCAACGACGCGGTGGACGCACTCCAGGCCCTCGTCGACGCTCTGGTGCAGCTCGTGAACGCGGTCCTCGACGCCCTCGCCGCCGACGACAGTCCGCTCGCCGCCATCGGTGACCTCAAGGTGGTCACGTCCGCGGTCGCCGCGGACACTCCCCGGGCGAACGCGGACGTCAGCGCCGGCTCGGTACGGGTACTGGGAGCCGTGACCTCGCTCGACTCGCTGACCTCCGCCCTCGGTGCCGTGACGGGCACCCTCTCGTCGGTGCTCGACAGCGTCGCCGGCGTGAGCTTCACGCCGCCGACCATCGCGCTCGGGAAGCCGAGCACGGCCACCGACCAGAAGGGCGACACCCGCTACGCCACGGCCTCCATCACCGGCCTGACCCTGACGCTGCCGTCGATCACGCTGCCCGCGGCGCTCACGCTGCCCGGCGTGCCCGACCGACGTCACCGGCGCTCTCACGGTCGGCCGGCTCGCGGAGACCTCGCAGTGGACTCCCGGCTCGGTCGCGACGACCGGTGAGCCGGTGACCGCGCCGGGGACCCCGCAGACCCCCCAGACCCCGAGCGGCGGTGCGCTGCCTGACACCGGCGGCCGGCTGGCTCTCCCGATCGTCGGGCTGCTGCTGATCGGTGTGGCGCTCGCGGTTCGCCGCCGGCTCGGAAGCGCCGCGTAACCTCGCAGGTGTGACCAAGCCACCGCCCGGACGCCGGACCGGCGTCCGGGCGGTGGCCGTCTACACGGCCGCGCGCGCCACGCTCCTCCTGGCCTGCTTGGTGCTCGGCTGGCTCGCCGGGCTGGGCGGGCTGCTGCTCGTGGTGGTGGCGCTCGTCGCCTCCGGGGTGCTGTCGTGGTTCCTCCTGCAGCGCCAGCGGCTCGCCATGGGCGCGGCGGTCGACCGCTCGGTCCAGGACGTGCGCGGGCGGTTGCGGGATCGCGTGGCCGCCGAGGACGCCTACGTCGACGCGCTGCACGCGACCGCGACCGACGCCGACCGCGACGCCGGCACGGCAGGATGACGCCCATGGCCCGCGCCACGCTGGAGAAGCGACCGGGCGACGTCGCCCGGATGTTCGACGCGGTCGCCCCTCGGTACGACGCGATGAACGCCGTCATGACCTTCGGCCAGGAGCGCCGGTGGCGCCGGATCGTGGCTCGGTCGGTGGCGGCCCGGCCCACGGATCTGGTGCTGGACCTCGCCGCCGGCACCGGCACGTCGTCGCTGCCGTTCGCCGCGGCGGGCGCGCGCACGGTCGCCTGCGACTTCTCCCCGGGGATGCTGGCGGAGGGGCACCGGCGCCATCCCGAGCTGACGTTCGTGGCCGGCGATGCGCTCCGGCTCCCGTTCGCCGCCGCCGCCTTCGACGTCGTCACCGTCTCCTTCGGCCTGCGCAACGTCGCCGACGTCGGGGCGGCCCTCACCGAGCTGGCCCGCGTCACCCGCCCCGGGGGCCGGCTCGTCGTGCTCGAGACCTCGACACCGCCGTCGCGGCTGCTCCGCGCGGCCAACGGCTTCTACACCTCGACGGTGATGCCGCGCTTCGCCCGGGTGCTCGCCTCCGACCCCGCGGCCTATGCCTACCTCGCCGAGTCCGCCGGGGCCTGGCTCTCCCAGCCCGAGCTGGCCGCGGCGCTGCGGTCGGCCGGCTGGGAGCAGGTGACCTGGCGCGACCTGCTGTTCGGAGCGGTGGCCGTGCACTCTGCAGTTCGACCGGGGGCAGTTCGACCGGGGGCAGTTCGACCGGGGGCAGTTCGACCGGGGGCAGTTCGGCCGGGGGCAGTTCGACCGGGGGCAGACCCCGGCTGAGCACCGGACGCCCCGCCCGGCCTAGACTGGGCCGGTCTTGTGAAGGCATTCACAATCTCTCCTTCCGGCAGGGGACGGGCCCGATGACCAGCGCGCAGGTGATCGTGGTCGGCGCGGGTCCCGGCGGCTCCACCGCGGCCTACCACCTGGCGCAGGCCGGGCTCGACGTCGCCGTCCTGGAGAAGTCGCAGTTCCCCCGGGAGAAGGTCTGCGGCGACGGCCTCACCCCCCGCGCGGTGAAACAGCTCGTCGCCATGGGCATCGACACCAGCGCCGAGGCAGGCTGGATCCGCAACCACGGGCTACGCATCATCGGCGGTGGCATGCGGCTGGAGATGCCGTGGCCGGAGCTGTCCAGCTTCCCGTCGTACGGGCTGGTGCGCCCGCGCCAGGACTTCGACGAGCTGCTGGCCCGCACCGCGCAGAAGGCGGGGGCCCGGCTCTACGAGCAGACGACGGTGACCGGACCCGTCCTCGACGAGCGCACCGGACGGGTCGTCGGGGTGACGGCGGTCGCCAAGGAGACGGGTGCGGAGACCACCTGGCACGCGCCGCTGGTGCTGGTCGCCGACGGCAACTCGTCGCGGTTCTCGCTGGCGCTGGGACTGACCCGCCGCGAGGACCGGCCCATGGGCGTCGCCTACCGCCGCTACTTCCGCTCCCCGCGGCACGACGACGACTGGCTCGAGTCGTGGCTCGAGCTGTGGGACGGCACGCCCGGCGAGGGGCGCCTGCTCCCGGGCTACGGCTGGGTGTTCGGCGTCGGCGACGGCACCAGCAACGTCGGGCTCGGCATCCTCAACACCAGTGACGCCTTCGGCAAGACCGACTACCGCGCGATGCTCGGTCGCTGGCTCGCGAACGTGCCCGAGGAGTGGGGTTTCGTCGAGGAGAACGCCACCGGGCCCATCCGCGGCGCCGCGCTGCCGATGGGCTTCAACCGAAAGCCGCACTACGCGAACGGCGCGCTACTCGTCGGCGACGCGGGCGGCATGGTCAACCCGATGAACGGCGAGGGCATCGCCTACGCCATGGAGTCGGGGCGGCTCGCCGCGGAGGTGGTGGTCCAGGCGCTGGCCACGCCGGAGGGAGCCCGGAGGGAGCTCGTGCTGGCGGGTTATCCGCGGGCGCTGTCCGACGAGTACGGCGGCTACTTCACGGTGGGCCGGCTCTTCGTGCGGGCCATCGGCCACCCCTCGGTCATGAAGCTCTGCACCCGGCACGGACTGCCGCACCCCACGCTCATGCGCTTCTGCCTCAAGCTTCTCGCCAACCTCAGCGACCCCCGCGACGGCGACGCCATGGACCGCCTCATCACCGCCCTCAACCGGGTCGCACCCGCCGCCTGACCCACGCTCCGTCACACCTAGACTGACCAACCGCCAGCGAACGAAGAGAGGAGGACGCCGTGGTTCCCATCCTGGTCCTCTTCGGCATCGGGGCCGGCTTCGCGGTCTTCTCGGTTGTCGCGGGCGCCCTGACCGGTCCCAAGCGGTTCAACCGGGCGAAGCTCGAGTCCTACGAGTGCGGCATCGAACCCACCCGCCAGGCGTTCCAGGGCCACCGCATGCCGGTGAAGTACTACCTCACCGCGATGCTGTTCATCGTCTTCGACATCGAGATCATCTTCCTCTACCCGTGGGCCGTCGCGTTCGACAAGCTCGGCATGTTCGGGCTGGTCGAGATGATCCTGTTCATCGTCGCCGTCTTCGTCGTCTACGCCTATGTCTGGCGTCGCGGCGGCCTCGACTGGGACTGACGCCATGGGTCTCGAGGAGAAGCTGCCCGAAGGCATCCTGCTGACGACGGTCGCCAAGGTGCTCAACATCGCCCGGAAGAACTCGCTGTGGCCGGCACAGTTCGGCCTCGCGTGCTGCGCGATCGAGATGATGGCCGTCGGCGGACCGCGGTTCGACATCGCCCGGTTCGGCATGGAGCGGTTCTCCGCCACCCCGCGCCAGGCCGACCTGATGATCGTCGCCGGCCGGGTGTCGCAGAAGATGGCCCCGGTCCTGCGCCAGATCTACGACCAGATGCCCGAGCCCAAGTGGGTGCTGGCCATGGGCGTGTGCGCCAGCAGCGGTGGCATGTTCAACAACTACGCCGTCGTCCAGGGAGTCGACCACGTGGTGCCCGTGGACATGTACCTGCCGGGCTGCCCGCCCCGGCCGGAGATGCTCCTCGACGCCATCCTCAAGCTGCACGACAAGATCAAGGCCGCGCCCATCAACGGCAAGCCCGCCTGGACGACGCTCGAGGAGTCTCCCTACGAGAAGCCGATCGTGCGCGACACCCGCGTCTCCCAGGGCCTCGCGGTGGACACGCCGCTCACCTTCCCCGCGCCTGTTCCGGGAGAGCAGGCATGAGAAGCCCCTGTGTCAACCTGCCTGAGGAATGATCTTGTTTTCCTCCGCGAGGACGCGTTGCAGGGCGCGGTGCTTGTTGGGGTTGTAGGCGACGCTGTCTTGCCAGCAGTGCCAGATCACGTAGAGCCAAGCGCGGGCCAGGACGCGGACCGCGTGCGGGTGGTCGTGTCCTCGGGCGCGGGCGTCGCGGTAGAGCTTGTCGGCCCATGGGTTGGCGCGTCGGCTGTCGCCGGCGAAGTCGCAGACGGCGTCTCGGAGTTGTTTGTCGCAGGCCCAGCGGAACCCGACGGAGCGGCTCTTGCCGGACTGCCTGGTGGAGGGGGCGGCGCCGGCCAGGCAGGTCAGCGACTCGGGGGTGGGGAAGCGGGCGCGGCAGTCGCCGATCTCGCCGAGCAGCCGGGCGGCGCGCACGCGGCCAGCGCGCGGCAGGTTGATGAAGATGTGCGCGTCGAGGTGCGCGTCGAGCTGGGTGCCGATTTGTGTGGACAGGGCCTTGATCTGCTCGAGCAGGCTGGCCAGCAGCGCGGCCAGGGCCGCGGTGATGTGCGCGTTGACGGCGGCGTCGGTGCCGGTGAGGCCGCGTGGCGCGGCGAGCAGTCGGGCGTGCAGCACTGCGGGGTCGACCTTGCCGGAGTATCTCTGCTTAGCCAGCCAGTCGCCGAGGCGTTGCGGGGTCAGCCAGTCCGCCTTGTCCTGGGTGGGGAAGCGGGTCAGAAACGCCAGGCTGATCGGGCTGTCGATCTCGGCGAACAGGCCGACCGCGCCGGGGAACGCCAGGCGCAGGTGGGCGCGCAGCTGGTTGGCGGCGGCGACGCGGTGCCGGATGAGGTCCTTGCGCGCCCGGCCCAGCCGGCGCAGCGTCACCGTCTCCGGACGGTCCGGGGTGAGCGGGCGAAGCCGGGCCCGGTCGGTGCGCAGCGTGTCAGCGAGCACGAACGCGTCGAACCGGTCGTCCTTGTTGCCGGCCGAGCCATAGCGGCCACGCAGGTTCTTGACCTGGTTCGGGCTGATCACCACCACGGTCAGCCCGGCGGCGAGCAGCGCGTCGACGACCGGCCCGTCCGGGCGTTCGATGGCGACTTCCTCACAGTCGGCATCGGTGAGCACCGCGATCAGCTCGCGCAGCCCGGCCGCGCTGTGCTCGACGGTGTGCCGCAGCAGTTCACGGCCGCGAGCATCCACGACCGACACTGCGTGGTCATCGCGGGACCAGTCCAGGCCGCCGGTTACGTCGTTGGGGGGTGTCTCGGGCAGGGTTGTGCTGGCAGACTTCACGTCAGCCTCCTCGCTGCTAGTCCCAGTGGGGAGGCGCCCGCTTGTGGTGCCGGTGGTGCCGGAACGTGGCTGCCGGTTCGCTCACTGATCGGCGCTCGCGGCACGTGGCCTTGGCGCTCAGCCCTGTCGACGGTCTGCACGTCCCGGGTAACCGCCAGATCTCGCAGATCTCATGCTGGACATCAACCGCGTCAAGCGAGCAGGGCGATGACCTGGCGGCACCTGGGGCGCATCACCGATCCATCGGAGACCAGTGACCTGAGGATGGTGCACCAGTGAGCCGGCGCGGCCCTCGGGTGCCGGGCGGGGTGGAGGACGTATGAGCGAGTCCGAGGGTCCGGACGTCGTCGATGACACCGGCGGCGTAGCCGCCTCCGATGACACCGGCGGCGACACCGCCTCCGGCGACACCGCCTCCGGCGACACCGCGGGTGTGGGCGCGTCCAGTGATGTCGCGCGCGGTCGGCGCAGCGACATGTTCGGTGCCAGCGGGTTCGGTGACACGTCCGGCTTCGGTGGCCTCGTCGTCCGGCCGCCGCAGCTGGCGTCCTCGCCCAGGCCCTACGGCGGCTGGTTCGACGAGGCGACGGATGCGCTGGAGCAGGCCTACCCCGGCTTCCACGACGCCATCGAGCGCGTGGTCGTGCACCGGGGCGAGCTGACGTTGTTCGTGCGGCGCGAGGCGATCGTCGACATCTGCCGGCAGCTGCGCGACGACCCCGGGCTTCGCTTCGAGCACTGCAGCGGGGTGTCCGGCGTCGACTATCCCAACGACCCCACCGGTCGCCGGCTGCACGCCGTCTACCACCTGCTGTCGATGTCGTTCCGCCGTCGGCTGCGCCTCGAGGTCTCGGTCTCCGATGCCGACCCGCACGTGCCGAGCGTGACCGACGTCTACCCGACGGCCAACTGGCACGAGCGGGAGACCTGGGACTTCTTCGGCATCGTCTTCGACGGCCACCCGGCCCTCACCCGGATCGAGATGCCCGACGACTGGCCGGGGCACCCGCAGCGCAAGGACTACCCCCTCGGCGGCGTACCGGTGGAGTACAAGGGCGCGCAGATCCCGCCGCCCGACATCAGAAGGTCATACGCATGAGCCGGCGGCACCACGGGGTGGAGGACCTATGAGCGAGACCACCTACACCTCGACGTACTCGGCGAGCGACCCCTACGGCAGTACGACGGCGGACGAGGGCGGTCGGGTCTTCACCGTCGGCGGCGGCGACTGGGACGAGATCGTCAACGCGGTGGATCCGCTGGAGAGCGAGCGCATCGTCGTCAACATGGGGCCGCAGCACCCGTCCACCCACGGCGTGCTGCGGATGGTGCTGGAGCTCGAGGGCGAGACCGTCGAGCGGACCCGGGTCGTCATCGGCTACCTGCACACCGGCATCGAGAAGAACATGGAGTACCGCACCTGGACCCAGGCGGTGACGTTCATCACCAGGTGCGACTACCTCTCGCCGCTGTTCAACGAGCTGACCTACTGCCTCGGTGTCGAGCGGCTGCTCGGCGTCGAGGACCAGATCCCCGAGCGGGTGCGGGTCATCCGGGTGCTCGTGTCGGAGCTGCAGCGCATCTCCTCCCACCTGGTCTGGCTCGCGACCGGCGGCATGGAGGTCGGCGCGGTCACGATGATGCTGTTCGGCTTCCGCGAGCGCGAGCGCATCCTCGAGATCCTCGAGATGATCACCGGCCTGCGGATGAACCACGCCTACATCCGTCCGGGTGGGCTCGCGCAGGACCTGCCGCCCGGCGCGGTCGACCGGATCCGCGAGTTCGTCCCCTACATGCGCGGCAAGGTCGACGAGTACGAGTCGATGCTGTCGGCCAACCCCATCTGGCTGAAGCGGTTGAAGGACGTCGGCTTCCTCGACACGCGCGCCTGCCTCCAGCTCGGCGTCACCGGCCCGCTGTTGCGCGCCTCCGGGCTCGCCTGGGACATCCGCAAGGAGATGCCCTACAGCGGTTACGACAGCTACGACTTCGACGTCGTCACCGAGACCGCGGGCGACAACTACGCGCGCTACCTGGTGCGCATCAACGAGATCCGCCAGTCGCTGCGCATCATCGAGCAGGCGGTCGACCGGCTCGCGCCGGGCCCGATCATGATCGCCGACAAGAAGATCGCCTGGCCCGCGCAGCTCGCGCTCGGCGGGGACGGGCTCGGCAACTCCCTGGACCACATCCGCCACATCATGGGCCAGTCGATGGAGGCACTGATCCACCACTTCAAGCTGGTCACGGAGGGGTTCCGCGTGCCGCCGGGGCAGGCCTACGTGCCGGTGGAGTCCCCGCGCGGTGAGCTCGTCGCCCACGTGGTCAGCGACGGCGGCACCCGGCCCTACCGCGTGCACGTGCGCGACCCGTCGTTCGTCAACCTGCAGGCGGTGCCGGCTCTCACCGAGGGCGGCATGGTCTCCGACGTCGTCGCCAGCGTCGCGAGCGTCGACCCCGTCATGGGTGGGGTGGACCGCTGATGGCGTTCAGTGACGAGACCCGCGCCCGCGCTCGCGAGCTGATGGGTCGCTATCCCAGGCCCCGCTCGGCGCTGCTGCCGATGCTGCACCTCGTGCAGAGCGAGGAGGGCTACGTGTCGCCGGCCGGCATCGGTTTCTGTGCGGAGATGCTGGGCCTCACCAAGGCCGAGGTCGGCGCGGTCGCGACCTTCTACACGATGTACAAGCGCCGCCCGGTGGGCGACTACCACGTCGGCGTCTGCACCAACACGCTCTGCGCCGTCATGGGCGGCGACGTCATCTACGAGACGCTGAAGGAGCACCTCGGCATCGAGGCCCAGAACGGCGTCACGTCGGACGGCAAGGTGTCGCTGGAGCACGTCGAGTGCAACGCGGCCTGCGACTACGCCCCGGTGGTGATGGTCAACTGGGAGTTCTTCGACAACCAGACCCCGGAGTCGGCGAAGATGCTCGTCGACGACCTGCAGGCCGACCGGCCCGTGCAGCCCACCCGCGGTGCGGACAGCGTGTGCACGTGGCGGGAGGCCGAGCGGGTGCTCGCCGGCTTCTACGACGGCCGCGCGGACGAAGGCGGCGCGGCGGGTCCGGCCACGCTCGAGGGGCTGCGGCTGGCGCCCGCCGGGACGCTGCTGCCGGGGGTGGGGAATGAGCCTGACGCCGGTCCTGTCGGCCAACTGGGGCGACGAGCGGCCGTGGACCCTCGACGGTTACGGCGACTACGCAGGCGCGCGCAAGGCGCTGGCGATGGAGCCCGACGCCGTCATCCAGATGGTGAAGGACTCGGGTCTGCGCGGTCGGGGCGGAGCCGGCTTCCCCACCGGGAACAAGTGGGGGTTCATCCCGCAGGACGACGGCAAGCCGCACTACCTGGTCGTCAACGCCGACGAGTCCGAGCCGGGCACCTGCAAGGACATTCCGCTCATGCTCGCCAGCCCGCACGTGCTGCTGGAGGGCGTCGTCATCTCGTCGTACGCGATCCGCGCCAACCTCGCGTTCATCTACGTCCGCGGCGAGGTGCTGCACGTCGTCCGGCGGCTGCAGGCGGCCGTCAAGGAGGCCTACGCGGCCGGCATCCTCGGTCCGCGCGTGCTCGGCACCGGCTACTCGCTCGACGTCGTCGTGCACGCCGGTGCCGGCGCCTACATCTGCGGCGAGGAGACCGCGCTGCTCGACTCGCTCGAGGGTTACCGCGGCCAGCCGCGGTTGCGCCCGCCGTTCCCCGCCGTCGAGGGCCTCTACGCCAGCCCGACGGTCATCAACAACGTGGAGTCGATCGCGAGCGTGCCGGCGATCGTCGACAAGGGCGTCGAGTGGTTCCGCTCGTTCGGCACCGAGAAGTCGCCCGGGTTCACCCTCTACTCGCTGTCCGGCCACGTGACGCGTCCCGGCCAGTACGAGGCGCCGCTCGGCGTCACGCTGCGCGAGCTGCTCGACCTCGCCGGCGGTGTGCGGGAGGGCCACGAGCTGAAGTTCTGGACGCCCGGCGGCTCGTCGACCCCGATCCTCACCGCGGAGCACCTCGACGTCCCCCTCGACTACGAGGCGATCGGCGCGGCCGGGTCGATGCTCGGCACCAAGGCGCTGCAGATCTTCGACGACACGACGTGCGTGGTGCGGGCCGTGCTGCGCTGGACCGAGTTCTACGCGCACGAGTCGTGCGGCAAGTGCACGCCGTGCCGCGAAGGCACCTACTGGATGGTGCAGATCCTCGAGCGGCTCGAGAAGGGCGAGGGCGACGCGACAGGACATCGACACGTTGCTCGACGCCTGCGACAACATCTTCGGTCGGGCGTTCTGCGCGCTCGGCGACGGCGCGACCAGCCCGATCACGTCGTCGGTGAAGTACTTCAAGGACGAGTACGTCGCGCACTTCGAGCAGGGCGGCTGCCCGTTCGACCCGATGGCGTCGACCCTCTTCGCCGCCGGAGCGCGTCCCGATGACGAGCCCCACGTCCTCCGAACCGTCCGGCGGACGCCGCGGTCGAGACCGTCACGTGCACGATCGACGGCGTCGAGATCCGCCGTGCCCAAGGGCACGCTGGTCATCCGGGCCGCCGAGCTGCTCGGCATCCAGATCCCGCGCTTCTGCGACCACCCGCTGCTCGACCCGATCGGTGCCTGCCGGCAGTGCATCGTCGAGGTCGAGGGCCAGCGCAAGCCGCTCGCCGTCGTGCACGACGACCGTCACCGACGGCATGGTGGTCAAGACCCAGCTCACGTCGCCGGTCGCGGAGAAGGCGCAGCGCGGCAACCTCGAGCTCCTGCTGCTCAACCACCCGCTCGACTGCCCGATGTGCGACAAGGGCGGCGAGTGCCCGCTGCAGAACCAGACCCTCACCAACGGCTCCGAGCGAGTCGCGCTTCCACGACCGAAGCGCACCTTCGAGAAGCCGATCGCGATCTCCTGCCAGGTGCTGCTCGACCGCGAGCGGTGCGTGCTCTGCGCCCGCTGCACGCGGTTCTCCCAGCAGATCGCCGGTGACCCGTTCATCGAGCTGTTCGAGCGCGGCGCCCTGGAGCAGGTCGCGATCTACACCGACGAGCCGTTCGACTCCTACTTCTCCGGCAACACCGTGCAGATCTGTCCGGTCGGTGCCCTCACCGGTGCGCAGTACCGCTTCCGCGCCCGCCCGTTCGACCTCGTGTCCACGCCGAGCGTCTGCGAGCACTGCTCGTCCGGCTGCCAGCAGCGCACCGACTGGCGGCGCGGCAAGGTGATGCGCCGGCTCGCCGGCGACGACCCCGCCGTCAACGAGGAGTGGAACTGCGACAAGGGCCGGTGGGCGTTCAGTACGCCACCGCCAAGGACCGGCTCCGCGACCCCGCTGGTCCGCGACGACGACGGCTACCTCGTCGAGGCGTCGTGGAGCGACGCGCTCGCGCGGGCGGCCGACGGTCTGGCCGCCGCCGTGGCCGGGTCGGCGTCCTCACCGGTGGCCGGCTCACCGTCGAGGACGCCTACGCCTACGCCAAGTTCGCCCGGGTCGTCGCTCGGCACCAACGACGTCGACTTCCGCGCCCGACCGCACTCGGTCGAGGAGCAGGACTTCCTCGCCGCCCGCGTCGCCGGCCGCTACCTCGAGGCGACCTACGCCGACCTCGAGGCACGCACCCGCCGTGCTGCTCGCCGGGCTTCGAGCCGGAGGAGGAGTCGCCGATCGTCTTCCTGCGGCTGCGCAAGGCGGTGCAGGCGGGCACGCTCGGCGTGTTCTCGGATCGCGCCGTTCGCCACCGCCGGGCTGCGCAAGCTCGGCGGCCGGCTGCTGCGCAGCGCCCCCGGCACCGAGCCCGAGATCGCTCGCCGCGTTGGCGGCGGGAGACGACCGGCTCGACGACGCCGGCGCGGCCGCCGCCGAGGCGCTGCGCCAAGCCGGGCGCGGTCATCCTCGTCGGCGAGCGGCTCGCCACCGTCCCCGGCGCTCTCAGCGCGGCGCCGGCTGGCCGCCGGACCGGCGCCCGGCTGGCCTGGGTGCCACGCCGGGCCGGCGACCGCGGTGCGGTCGAGGCGGGCTGCCTCCCCGGGCTGCTGCCCGGCGGCCGCCCGCTCTCCGACGCCGCGGCACGTGCGGAGGTCGCGGCGTCTGGGGCGCCGAGCCCCCGGCCGAACCGGGCCGGGACGCCGTCGGGATCCTGCGCGCGGCCGCGGCCGGCGAGCTTGCGCTCGTCGTCGCCGGCGTCGACCCGGACGACCTCCCCGACCCGCAGCTCGCCCTCGACGCGATCGACAACGCCCCGTTCCTCGTCAGCCTCGAGCTCCGCGACTCCGCGGTCACCGACCGGGCCGACGTGGTCCTCCCGGTCGCGCCGGCGGTCGAGAAGGCCGGCACCTACCTGGACTGGGAGGGGCGCGCGCGCCCGTTCGACGCGACCCTCGAGGCGACCGGCGCCCTGTCCGACGGCCGGGTGCTCGACTTGCTCGCCGACGAGATGGGGTTCGACCTGGGTGACGGCGACCCCCGCCCCGGTGCAGCAGGAGATCCGCCGGCTCGGGCGTGCGGGCGGCGTCCGCCCCGCGGCGCCGGGGAGGCTCCCGTCGCGCCGCCGCAGTCCGCAGGCGGGCGAGGCGGTCCTCGCGACGTGGCACTTGCTGCTCGACGACGGCCGGCTGCAGGAGCAGCGAGCCCTACCTCGCCGGCACCCGGCGGCCGCCCGGCGCGCCTGGCGGAGACGACCGCCAAGGAGATCGGCGTCGAGCGGGGGACGCTCGTCACGGTCAGCACCGAGCGCGGGGCTCGATCACGCTGCCGTGCGTGCTCGCCGACCTGCCCGACCGGGTCGTCTGGCTCCCGACGTACTCGCCGGGCTCGCACGTGCACGCGGCGCTCGGGCGTGACGGCCGGTGTCGCTCGTCCGCATCAGCGGCGGGGATGGCCGTGACGGGAGGTGCTCGCGGCGTCGCACGAGCGGCGGCGCCCACCTCGGGCTGTTCCGACCAGGACCCGTGGTGGCTCGATCATCCTGAAGACCGTCGTCATCTTCGTCTTCCTGGTGGTGACGACGTGCTGATGATCTGGGCCGAGCGCCGGTCATCGGCCGGATGCAGCAACGGCCCGGGCCCAACCGGGTCGGCCCGTTCGGGATGGTGCAGGGTCTCGCCGACGGCGTCAAGCTCGTGCTCAAGGAGGACCTCATCCCGGCGCTGGCCGACCAGCCGCTCTACATCCTGGCGCCGCTGGTCGCGACCGATCCCGGCGTTCCTGTCCTTCGCGGTCATCCCGTTCGGGCCGGTCGTGTCGATCTTCGGTCACGCACCCCGCTGCAGCTCACCGACCTGCCGGTCGCGGTGCTGTTCATCCTCGCGATGGCCGCCATCGGGGTCTACGGCATCGTGCTCGCGGGCTGGTCCTGCAGTCGCCCTACCCGCTGCTCGGCGGGCTGCGGTCGGCGGCCCAGGTCATCTCCTACGAGGTCGCGATGGGCCTCGCGCTGGCCGCGGTCTTCCTCTACTCCGGGTCGCTGTCGACGAGCGAGATCGTCGAGCGCGCAGGCGAAGCTCTGGTACGCGCTGCCGCTGATCCCGTCGTTCGTCATCTACCTGATCGCGATGGTGGGCGAGACCAACCGGGCGCCGTTCGACCTGCCCGAGGCCGAGAGCGAGCTCGTCGCCGGGTTCCACACCGAGTACTCCTCGATCAAGTTCGCGATGTTCTTCCTCGCCGAGTACATCAACATGACCACCGTCTCCGCGCTGGCGACGACGCTGTTCCTCGGCGGCTGGCGCGCACCGTGGCCGCTGTCGGCGGTCGACGACGGCGCCAACACCGGCTGGTGGCCGATGATCTGGTTCCTCGGCAAGCTGTCTTCCTGCTCTTCTTCTTCATCTGGCTGCGGGGCACGCTCCCGCGGCTGCGCTACGACCAGTTCATGGCTCTCGGCTGGAAGGTCCTCATCCCGGCCAGCCTCGTCTGGGTGCTGATCGTCGCCGCCTTCCGGGAGCTGACCAACGAGGGCCGCACCCGGTTCGAGACTCTCGCCTACGTGGGAATCCCGCTCGCGGTCATCGTCCTGCTCGCGTCGTTCTTCACGGAGAACAAGGTCGTCGAGGCCGAGCGGTCGGCCGACGCCGAACCCGGGCCGGGCGGCTACCCGATACCCGTGCTGGCCGACCGGACCGGCGCGGCGATGGAGGTGACTCATGACTGAGCCACGCGAGCCGAAGCCCCGCGGGGCGCTGCACGACTTGCTCGCCCCGATCGCCGGCTTCGGGGTGACGTTCACCACGATGTTCAAGAAGCCGGTGACGGAGCAGTACCCGGAGGAGAAGCAGCCCACCGCGCCGCGCTACCACGGCCGGCACGTGCTCAACCGCCACCCCGACGGGCTGGAGAAGTGCATCGGCTGTGAGCTGTGCGCCTGGGCCTGCCCGGCCGACGCGATCTACGTCGAGGGCGCCGACAACACCGAGGAGGAGCGGTACTCGCCCGGGGAGCGGTACGGCCGCATCTACCAGATCAACTACCTGCGCTGCATCTTCTGCGGGCTGTGCATCGAGGCCTGCCCGACGCGCGCCCTGACGATGAGCAACGAGTACGAGCTCGCCGACGA
The DNA here is from genome assembly GCA_963835405.1 of uncultured Actinomycetota bacterium. Classification (GTDB taxonomy): domain Bacteria; phylum Actinomycetota; class Actinomycetes; order JAFAQI01; family JAFAQI01; genus CAWIFV01. The sequence continues at coordinate 129,273 of CAWIFV010000013.1, read as the reverse complement.
CAGCCGCGAGGACCTCATCTACACCAAGGAGCAGCTGCTCGCCCGCTGCTGCCGGGCATGGAGGCACCGCCGCACCCGATGCGGCTCGGCGACGACGAGAAGGACTACTACCTCGGTGGTCGGGTGACCCCGGTGCCCGGCGACCCCGGGCAGGAGGGTCGGCTGGTGCCACCGAGGCCGAGCTGCCCGAAGGGACCGCATGAGCGCGCTCCACGGTGCCGTCCTCGCGGCGGGCGAGGCGACGACCCACGAGGCCGCGGTCTTCTGGATCCTGGCGCCCGTCGCCGTCGCCGCGGCGCTCGGCATGGTCCTCGTCCGCAGCGCGGTGCACGCCGCCGTGCTGCTCGCGGTCGTGATGCTGTCCCTCGCGGTGTTCTACACCGCGGAGGAGGCGCCGTTCCTCGCGGTCGTCCAGGTCGTCGTCTACACCGGCGCCGTCCTGATGCTGTTCCTGTTCGTGCTCATGCTGGTGGGCGTCGACTCCACCGACTCGCTGGTCGAGACGCTGCGCGGCCAGCGCGTCGCCGCGGTCGTGCTCGGGCTCGGCTTCGCCCTGCTGCTCGTCGTCGCTCTCGCCGGGACGCTCGGCAGCTTCCATCCGAAGGGCGTGGCCGCCGCCGAGGACGGCAAGGGCAACGTCGTCGCGATCGCCGAGCTGCTGTTCAGCCGCTATGTCTTCGCCTTCGAGGCGACCAGCGCCCTGCTCATCACTGCGGGGTTGGGGGCGATGGTGCTCGCCCACCGCGAGCGGGTCAACCCCGGCCGACGCAGCGGGAGCGCATGCACGAGCGGGTCGCTCGCGGCGGGGCCGGAGTCGCACCGCTGCCCGGCCCCGGCGTCTACGCCGACCACGACGCCGTCGACACCCCCGCGCTGCTGCCCGACGGTGGCCTCGCGCCCGGCAGCGTCCCGGAGCACCTGCAGGTGTCGGCCGCGCGGCCGCACCTACCGGTCACCGAGGAGGAGCTGGAGCGCCGTCCCCCTGACGTGGCCCGCGCGCTGCCCCACACCCCTGGGGGCTCGGAGTGAGCGCCAACTACTACCTGTACCTGTCCGCGATGCTGTTCACGATCGGCGCCGTCGGCGTGCTCGTCCGCCGCAACGCCATCGTCGTCTTCATGTGCGTCGAGCTCATGCTCAACGCGGTCAACCTGACGCTCGTCACGTTCAGCCGGATCAACGGTGACCTCGACGGCCAGATCATCGCGTTCTTCGTCATGGTGGTCGCCGCGGCCGAGGTGGTCATCGGGCTGGCGATCATCATCACCATCTTCCGCACCCGCCGGTCGGCCTCGGTCGACGACGCCAACCTGCTCAAGTACTGAGGACCTGGATGATCTCCGCTCTCGCCGAGGCTTCGCCGGTCGTACGCCCCGGTCACCGGTGTTTTCCACCTGAGCTGGCTGCTCGTCGCGCTCCCGGCTGCCAGCGCCGCGGTGCTGCTCCTCGGCGGCCGGCGGACCAACGCCTGGGGCCACCTGCTCGGCGCCTGCCTCCGCTGCTCGCGTTCGTCATCGGCGTCGCCGAGTTCCTCGCGATGCCCGGCCGCGCCGGCGCGCAGCGCCGTCACTCGACCAGCACCTGTTCTCCTGGATGCCGGTGTCGGGCTTCCACGTCGACGCCAGCCTGCTGATCGACCCGCTGTCCATGGTCTTCGTGCTGCTGATCACCGGCGTCGGCTCGCTGATCCACGTCTACTCGATCGGCTACATGGAGCACGACCCGGACCGCCGCCGCTTCTTCGGCAAGCTCAACCTGTTCGTCGCGGCGATGCTGCTGCTCGTGCTCGCGCGACAACTACCTGCTCGCTGTACGTCGGCTGGGAAGGCGTCGGCCTGGCGTCGTACCTGCTGATCGGCTTCTGGCCTACAAGCCCTCGGCCGCGACCGCCGCGAAGAAGGCGTTCCTCGTCAACCGCGTCGGCGACCTCGGTCTCTCGCTCGGCATCATGCTGATGTTCGCCACGTTCGGCACGGTGTCGTTCGCCGGCGTCTTCACGGCGCGGCTCGAGCGGGGCGCACACCGGCACCATGACCGCGATCGGGCTGCTGCTGCTGCTCGGCGCGTGCGGCAAGTCGGCCCAGGTCCCGCTGCAGTCCTGGCTCCTCGACGCGATGGAGGGCCCGACTCCGGTGTCGGCGCTCATCCACGCCGCGACGATGGTGACCGCCGGCGTCTACCTGATCGCCCGGTCGCACCCGATCTTCGACGTCGCGGTCGACGCCCGGACTGCGGTGAGGTCGTCGGCGCCGTCACGCTGCTCATGGGCGCGATCATCGGCTGCGCGTACGACGACATCAAGAAGGTGCTCGCCGCCTCCACGATGAGCCAGATCGGCTACATGATGCTCGCGGTCGGGCTCGGCCCGGGCGCCTACGCGATCGGCATCCTGCACCTGCTCACCCACGGCTTCTTCAAGGCCAACATGTTCCTCGGCGCCGGATCGGTGATGCACGCCATGAACGACGAGGTCGACATGCGCCGGTACGGCGGCCTGCGCACCGTCATGCCGTGGACCTTCCTGACGTTCGCCGCCGGCTACCTCGCGATCATCGGCTTCCCCGGGTTCGCCGGCTTCTGTCGCAAGGACAAGATCATCGAGGCGGCGTTCGACAAGGGCGGCACGTCCGGCTACGTGCTCGGGCCGTCGCGCTCGTCGGCGCCGGCATCACCGCCTTCTACATGACCCGGCTGATGCTCATGACGTTCTTCGGCAACCGCCGCTGGGCCGAAGGACGCGCACCCCGCACGAGTGCCCGTCGGTCATGACCGCGCCGATGATCGTGCTGGCGATCGGCTCGGCCGTCGCGGGCGGCCTGCTCGTGCTGGGCGGCGCGCTGCAGCACTTCCTCGCGCCGGCCGTCGGGCCGTCCGAGGAGGCCGGCGTGCACACCATCTCCCCGCTCGTGCTCGGCGCTGATCACGCTGCTCGTGCTGGTCGGCGGCGTCGTCGCGGCCGCGTGGCTGTACGGCCGCGGCCGGTGCCGGTCGAGCGCCGCTCGACGTCACCCCGCTGACCGTCGCCGCCCGGCCGACCTCTACGGCGACGCGGTGAACGAGTCGGTGTTCATGCGGCCCGGCCAGTACCTCACCCGCGCGCTGGTCTTCTTCGACGGCCGCGGCGTCGACGGCGGCGTCAACGGGCTCGCCGCGCTCGTCGGCGGGTCGTCCGCGCGGGCCCGGCGGAGCAGACCGGGTTCGTCCGCTCCTACGCGCTGTCGATGCTGGTAGGCGCCGTCGCCCTGGTCGCCGCGCTGCTGCTCGTGCGGGTCGGGTGACGGCGATGACCCGACCGCTTCCCTGGCCGACCGTCCTCGGCGCCATCCCGCTCGTCGGCATGCCGCCTCTGGTCCGTGCCCGCGGCCGCGACCTGGCCAAGCAGATCGCGCTGGCACGCGCTGCTCGTGCTCGCCGGGCCATCGCATGGCGGCGTCTTCCACGTCCGGCGGCGCGCGCTTCCAGTTCGCCCAGACCACGACGTGGATCAAGCAGTTCGGCGCCAACTACGCGCGTGGGTGTCGACGGCATCGCGCTCGCCCTGATCCTCATGACCGCCGTGCTGATGCCGATCATCGTCCTCGCCTCGTGGCACGACGCGGACGGCGGCACGACGCGCAGCGCGCGAAGACGTTCTTCGCGCTGATGCTCGTCGACCGAGACGATCGTGATCGGCGTGTTCGCGGCCACCGACGTGTTCCTGTTCTACGTGCTCTTCGAGGCCATGCTCATCCCGATCTACTTCCTGATCGGTTCCTACGGCGGGCCCGCGGCGCTCGTACGCCGCCATGAAGTTCCTGCTCTACAGCCTCGCCGGCGGCCTGCTCATGCTCGCCGCGGTCATCGCGCCTCGTCGGTCGTCGCCTCCAGCAGGTGGGCCACGCGACCTTCGACTACACGGCGCTGACCACGCAGCTGCACATGTCCCACAACGCAGCAGATCGCGCTGTTCCTCGGCTTCTTCATCGCCTTCGCCATCAAGGCGCCGCTGTGGCCGTTCCACACCTGGCTGCCGGACGCGGCGGCCGAGGCGCCGACCGGGGTGGCGGTGCTGCTCGTCGGCGTGCTCGACAAGGTCGGCACGTTCGGCTTCCTGCGGTTCTGCCTCCCGCTGTTCCCGGACGCGTCCACGGACGTTCGCGCCGTACGTCCTGGCGCTAGCGGTCGTCGGGATCATCTACGGCGCGCTGCTGGCGATCGGGCAGCGTGACCTGAAGCGGCTGGTCGCCTACACGTCGGTCTCGCACTTCGGCTTCATCACGCTCGGGGTCTTCGCCTTCACCAGCCAGGGCGGTTCCGGCGCGACGCTCTACATGGTCAACCACGGCTTCTCCACCGGCGCGCTGTTCCTGCTCGTCGGCTTCCTCGCCACCCGGCGCGGCTCCCGGCTCATCGACGACTTCGGCGGGTGTCAGCCAAGGTCGCGCCGTGGCTGGCCGGCGATGTTCCTCGCTGGCCGGCCTGTCCGCGCTGTCGCTGCCCGGCCTGTCCACGTTCGTCAGCGAGTTCCTCGTGCTGGTCGGGCACGTTCACCCTCCACCGCTGGTTCGCCGTCGTGGCGACGTTCGGCATCGTCCTCGCCGCGGTCTACGTGCTGCTCATGTTCCAGCGCACGATCCACGGCCCGCTGCGCGACGGGCGTCGAGGGCATGGCGTGACCTGACCGTGCGCGAGGCCTGGGTCGATCGCGCCGGTGATGGCGGTGATCGTCGTGCTCGGCGTCTACCCGAAGCCGCTGCTCGACGTCATCAACCCGGCGGTGCAAGCAGCAGCTTCACCGACGTCCGACCGTCCGGCGACCCGAAGCGGCCGTCCGATCGCCGAGGGCTCGCATCGGAGGGAACGACACCGGTGAGCCGGGCGCCCTCGTCGCGGCCGACTTCACCGCGCCCTCGATCTCCTACTCGGCGCTCGCTGCCGATGCTGATCGTCGTGCGTCGCGGCGCTCGTGGGCGTCCTCGTCGAGGCGTTCGCGCCCCGCGGGTGCCGGTGGACCGACGCAGCTCGGCCTCTCGCCTGGCCGGCCTCGTCGGCGCGCTCGTCGCGGTCTGCGTCCTCGCCGGCACCGAGCAGTCACGGCGGCGGCGCGATCGCCGTCGACGGCCCGACGCTGTTCCTCCAGGGCACGATCGCGGTCATCGCGGTCGCCAGCGTGCTGCTCGTCGCGGACCGGTCGCCCGGAGGGGGCGGCGGCGCGTTCGCCGCCCAGGCATCCGCGGTGCCCGGGCTCGCCGGACGGAGCGGGCAGATGTCGGCCGCCGGCCGCGCCCAGAGCGAGGTCTTCCCGCTGGTGATGTTCGCCGTCGCGGGCATGCTGCTCTTCCCCGCGGCGAACGACCTGCTGCTCATGTTCGTGGCGCTCGAGGTGCTGTCGCTGCCGCTCTACCTGCTGTGCGGCCTGGCCCGGCGCCGCCGGCTGCTGTCGCAGGAGGCGGCGGTCAAGTACTTCCTGCTCGGCGCGTTCTCCTCGGCCTTCTTCCTCTACGGCCTGGCCCTGCTCTACGGCTACGCCGGCACGGTGTCGCTCGGCGGCATCCACGACGCCGCGGTCACCGGCACCCACGGCGACACGCTGCTCTTCCTCGGCCTGGCGCTGCTCGGCGGTCGGGCTGCTGTTCAAGGTCGGCGCCGCGCCGTTCCACTGCTGGACCCCCGACGTCTACCAGGGCGCGCCGACGCCGATCACCGCGCTCATGGCGGCGGCGACCAAGGTCGCCGCCTTCGGCGCGCTGCTGCGGGTGTTCTACGTCGCGTTCGGCGGCCTGGGCTGGGACTGGCGGCCGGTCGTCTGGGCCGTCGCCATCCTCACGATGGTCGGTCGGCTCGCTGTTCGCGGTCACCCAGACCGACGTCAAGCGGATGCTCGCCTACTCCTCGGTCGCGCACGCCGGCTTCATCCTCGTCGGGGTCATCGCGCTGAACCGGCCGGCCTGTCCGGGCTCGCTGTTCTACCTGCTCGCCTACGGCTTGACGACGGTCGGCGCGTTCGCCATCCTGACCCTGGTGCGCGACCCCGACGGCGAGGCCACGCACCTGTCCCGGTGGGCGGGTCTCGGCCGGCGCTCCCCGCTCATCGCCGGCGTCTTCGCGCTGTTCCTGCTCGCGCTCGCCGGCATCCCGCTCACCAGCGGGTTCACCGGCAAGTTCGCCGTCTTCTCGGCCGCGTATCAGCGGCGGGGCCACCCCGCTGGTCATCGTCGGCGCGATGCTCGAGCGCGATGGCCGCCTTCTTCTACGTCCGCGTCATCGTGCATGATGTTCTTCCACGAGCCGGTCGGTCGGACGGGCCGGTCGTCGTTGCTCCCGGCTCGCCTCCGCCGCCGCGCTCGCCCTCGCGGTCGCGGTCACCGTGGTGCTGGGCATGTTCCCGCAGCCGGTCCTCGACCTGGCCGACGCGCGCCGTACCGTTCGTGCGATGAGGACGCCGGCGACGCGCCGCGAGCTCGACTTCGCCGATCCCGGCGCTGGAGGCGGCGATCCGGGCCGGCCTGGACGCGGTCGAGGCGCTGCTGCGCGACTCGGTGAAGAGCGACTACCCGTTCGTCACCGAGACCTCGCAGCACCTCGTGGACGCCGGCGGCAAGCGGTTCCGGCCGCTGCTCGTGCTGCTGGCCGCGCAGTTCGGCGACCCTCGGCGCCCGGGCGTGGTCCCGGCCGCCGTCGTCGTCGAGCTCACCCACCTCGCGACGCTCTACCACGACGACGTCATGGACGAGGCGTCGCTGCGCCGCGGGGCGGCCTCGCGCGAACGCGCGGTGGGGCAACACCGTCGCGATCCTCACCGGCGACTTCCTGTTCGCCCGGGCCTCGGACATCCTCGCCGACCTCGGCCCCGAGGCGGTCCGCATCCAGGCCCGCACCTTCGAGCGGCTGGTGCAGGGGCAGATCCGCGAGACCGTCGGGCCCGCGGACGGCGACGACCCGGTCGGAGCACTACCTGCAGGTGGTCGCCGACAAGACGGGGTCGCTGATCGGCACGTCCGGCCGGTTCGGCGCGATGCTGTCCGGCGCCGACGAGTCGGCGACCGAGGTGCTCACCCGGTTCGGCGAGCGGATCGGCGTCGCGTTCCAGCTGTCCGACGACCTGCTCGACGTCGACCGCGGAGTCCGGAGCGTCCGGAAAGACGCCGGGCACCGACCTGCGCGAGGGCGTCCCGACCCTGCCGGTGCTGCTCCTGCGGCGGGCCGCGACGCAAGTCCGACGAGGAGCTCCTCCGAGTGCTCGGGGGTGACCTGAGGACGACGGTGTACTCGCCGACGCGGTCGCCGCCCTTCGTCGACACCCCGTCATGGAGGAGGCCCGCGGGGTCGTGCAGACCTGGGCCGCCGACGCCCGCGGGATGCTCGAGCCGCTCCCGGACGTCCCGGCCCGGGCCGCGTTGGAGTCGCTCTGCGACTACGTCGTACGCCGCGGCGACTGATCGCTGTAACGACGCGTCACCGGCCGGCCATCAGACGTCGACAGTCGATGCCCGACCCGGAGGTGTCCCCATGCGACGTTCCCGCTTCCTCACGCTCGCGCTGGCCGCGCCCATCAGCCTGTTCGCCTACAACCCCTTGCCCGCCGGCGCTGCGAGCGGTTCGCCCACCTGCCACGGCAAGGCGGCGACGATGGTGGTCGGCGCACATGCGCCGGCCGTGGTTCACGGCACCTCCCACCGGGACGTCATCGAGATCCGGGCCGCCGGCCACGTGGTCCGTGCGCGCGGCGGCAACGACCTGATCTGCGGCTCAGGCGGGCACGATGTCGTCTTCGGCGGCGCCGGTAGCGACCACGTCTTCGGCGGCGACGGCAGCGACGACATCCACGGCGGTCGTGGCGCCGACGTGGAGCACGGCGGGGCCGGCGACGACACCATGGACGGCGGGGCCAACAACGACGACATGTTCGGCGGCGGTGGGGACGACACCATGAGCGGCGGCGCCGGCGACGACCAGATGTCCGGCGGTCACGGCAGCGACGACCTGCAGGGCGACGACGGCGAGGACTCCCTCGACGGCGACGAGGGCGAGGATTCCCTCGACGGCGGCGCGGGCGCCGACGTCGAGGACGGCGGTGACGGCGCGGACGACGTCAGCGACGACGGCGACGACGACGTGCAGGACGACTCCGAGGACACCGTCACCGACACCAGCGGTGACTCCAGTGGCGACAGCGGCAGCGACGCCTGACGGTCAGCTCGTCGCGACCGACCCGGCCGCGACCTCCGGCACCGTGACCGTGTCCGCGCGCACGTCCACGACCGTGGGCGGCCGCAGCCAGGTCAGCGCGAGGGCTCCGACGACGACGACACCGACCGCTCCCGTGGCGCCGACGACCGCCGCCGGCCCGAACACGCCGGCGAGGACGCCGGCAGCGAGGACGGCAAGACCCTGGCCGATGACGATGCCGGTGGTCACGAGCGCGATCGCCTGCGCCCGGCGAAGGTCGGGGAGGCCCTGCACGAACCCGGCGTTGGCCGGCACGTTGTAGGAGGTGCCGATCCCGCACAGTCACCCACAGTGCGAGGGTCACGCCGAGGCCGGGGTGGGCCAGGCAGCCGATCAGCGGGACCGACGCGAGCAGCGCGAGCCCCGGCATGAGGCGGAGCCGCCGCTCGTGCGAGAACAGCCGGGTGAGCAGCGCGGCGCCGATGACGCCGCCGGCGGGGATGGCGGCGAGCAGCGCCCCGACCGCGACCGGGCCGGCGCCCAGCCGGGCGGCATAAGGGGCCGCCAGGCCCTCGGGCACCATCCACAGCGCGTTGATCCAGGCCAGCGACACCAGGGAGCGCATCCAGGGCGAGCCGAACGTGAGCCGGGCGGCCGAGCGGAGCGCCGCCCGGCCGCTCTCCCGCAGCGATCGCGCCGGTGCGGGGCGGGCCGGCACGGTCATCGCGATGGCCAGCCCGGCGACGAGGTAGGTGAGCGCGTCCAGCGCGAGCGCCGGCCGGGCGCCGACGCCGGCGACGAGGAAGCCGCCGCAGGCGAAGCCGACGACCTGTGCCGCCTCGGTGGTGATCGAGAACACCGCGAGCCCGGTCGGGTAGAGCTCCGCCGAGAGCAGGTTGGGCAACGTGGCCGAGCGGGCCGCGTCGTAGACGGGGGACAGGGCGGTGGCCAGCACGAGCAGCGCGCACATGGCGACGAGCGGCATCCCGCCCAACGCCATGAGGCCGACGAGCGCGGCGCGGGCCAGGTCCAGGGAGATCATGACCGCGCGGCGCGAGCGCCGGTCCGCGATCCCGGCGAAGAGTGGACCGGCGAGGTAGGGCAGGTAGGTGAGGGCGTAGACGACGCCGGTCCAGCCGGCCGAGCCGGTGCGGTCGAAGACGAGCACCGCGAGCGCGACGCGCGCCAGCTGGTCCCCGACCAGGGACAGCGCGCGGGCGAGCCACATGCCCCGGAAGGCGGCGACGGCGAACGGCTCGGACAGGCTCGACACGCGGCTGATTCTGGCGGCAGCGGCCGGCTCTGTCCCGGATCGCCGGTCGGACTGTCCGTTCGGCCGCGGACAATCCCCCGTGCAGGTGATGCCGGGGGAGAAGATCGGACTACGACCTGGCGGTCACGGATGGGCAGAAGGGGGGAATCGCTGACCCATTCGGCGTAATGCCGCCCATGTCCGGCTGCTTGCTCCCTACGGTGCGCGGCAGGGAGGTGAAAGGTCACCTCCCACCGAGCCGGGGGAGGTGACCTCGCATGTGCTACGGAGCCACGTGGAGCTAGCAGCCTGGTGCGTCGGTCGCAGCCACTGATCGAGCCGCCGCACCCATTCGTTGCGAGGTCGGCCCCGGCGTTTGCCCGCCGGTGTCGGCCTCGCAGTGTTTCTCGGCCGGACCGGCTCCGGCCTTGAGTCCCAGTTACCAGCCGAGGGCCTTGGCGATGAGGTCGTTCATCACCTCGGTGGCGCCGCCTCCGATGCCGAGGATCCGCGCGTCCCGGTAGTGCCGCTCCACCTCGCTGTCGCGCATGTAGCCCGCCCCGCCGTGCAGCTGGACGGCCTCGTAGACCACGAACTCGCAGGCCGCCACCGCCTCGTTCTTGGCCATCGCGGCCTCGGCGAACACCTGCTCGCCGGCAGCGTTGCGGGCGATCACGTGGTGGGCGTAGACGCGGGCGACCTCCACGGCCCGCTTCATCTCCACCAGCTTGTGCCGGACGACCTGTTTCGCGATCAGCGGCTTGCCGAACGCCGTGCGCTGCCGGACCCAGTCGACGCTCAGTTCGAGGGCGCGCTGGGCGATGCCGTAGCCGTGGGTGGCGAGGCCCAGCCGCTCGCTCGCGAAGTTCTGCGCGACCTGCACGAAGCCGCTCCCCTCCGCTCCGATCAGGTTTGCGGCAGGCACCCGCACGTCGGCGTAGGACAGCTCGCCGGTGTCGCTGCAGAGCCAGCCCATCTTCTCCAGCCGCCGGACCACCGAGAAGCCGGGCAGGTCGGTGTCGACCACGAGCAACGACAACCCGCGGTGCGGGTCGTCGCCGGTCCGTACGACGGTCGTGACGAAGTCGGCCCGGGTCGACGAGGTGATGAAGGTCTTCGCGCCGGTCACCACGTAGTCGTCGCCGTCGCGGACCGCCCGGGTGCGCACCGCGGACACGTCGCTCCCGGCGTCCGGCTCGGTGACGGCGAGCGAGCCGATCTTCTCGCCCGCGAGCGTCGGCCGGGCGTAGCGGTCGATCAGGTCGGCGTTGCCCGAGGCGACGATGTGCGGGAGAGCGATGCCGTGCGTGAACAGCGACGCCAGCACGCCGCTCGACGCGCCGTTGTAGAGCAGCTCCTCGCTGACGATCGCCGCGTCGACGCCGTCGCCACCTTGGCCGCCCGCCGACTCGGGGAAGGCGACGCCCAGCAGGCCGGCGGCGGCTGTCTTGCGATGCAGCTCACGGGGCAGTTCCCCTGCGCGCTCCCACTCCGCGACGTGGGGCGCGATCTCCTTGCGGGTGAAGTCGGCGGCGAGCCGACGCAGGGCGAGCCGTTCCGGGGTCGACCAGACGTCGGCCGGCTGGGCGGTGCTCACACGCCCTCCTCCTCCAGCAGGGCGAGCGGGATCTGGACGTGCCTGGCACGGAGCCACTCGCCCAGCCCCTTCGCCTGAGGGTCCTGCCTGGTCCCGGCTGCCACGCCCTCCCCGAGCAGTCCGTGGACCACGAAGTTCAGCGCGAGCAGGTTGGGGAGGTCGTGCCGCTCCACCCGCAGCTCCTTGGTCTCGGGGAGCAGCTCCTGGAACCGCTCCACCGTCAGTCCCCGGGACAGCCATCGATAGGCGTCCTCGGTCCGAGCCCACACGCCGACGTTCGCGTTGCCGCCCTTGTCCCCGCTGCGTGCGCCGACCAGCGTGCCCAGCGGCGCCCGCAGCGTGCCCCCGGCCGGGGGTGCACCGGGGGCGGGCGGGCCGGTCAAGGGCGGCCGGAGCCGGCTCGCCGGCGCCGTGGTCGCCGGTGGCTCGACCGGGACCCGACGGCCGTCCTCGAGGACGACGACGTGCTCGACCACGTCGTTGCCGACAGCCGCGGGCCAGTAGACGCCGTACATGCTCGCCTCGCCGGGCGGCGAGGTCAGCGTGGCGCCCGGGTACGACGCGAGCGCCAGCTCGACCGCGGCCGAGGAGAACGGCCGCCCGATGCGCTTGCCGTCCGGGTCCTTCACGGTGACCCGCAGCGACGCGACCGCCGCCTCGTTGGTCTCCGGGTCGTCCCGGTCGGTGCGGGCGAGCGACCAGGTGACCGAGTCGAGACCGGCGAGGGCGGGGGCGAGCTGGCGGCGGACCAGGTCGGCCTTGGCCTCGATGTCGAGACCGGTCAGCAGGAACGTCATGGAGTTCCGGAAGCCACCGAGCAGGTTGAGACACACCTTGGTCGTGGGCGGCGGCGGGCTGCCCCGCACCCCGCTCGACGAGCACCCGGTCCGGCGCCTGCTGCTCGAGGCGGATGGTCGAGAAGTCCGCGCTCACGTCCGGGTTGAGATAGCGGGGCGGGCCGATCTCGTAGAGCAGCTGGGCCGTGACCGTCCCGACGGTCACGGTGCCACCGCTGCCCGGGTGCTTGGTGATGACGCTGCTGCCGTCGGAGGCGATCTCGGCGAGCGGGAAGCCGAGGTGCTCCCCGCCGGGGACCTCGGTGAAGAACGAGTAGTTGCCACCGGTCGCCTGCGCGCCGCACTCGAGGATGTGCCCGGTGACCAGGGCGCCGGCGAGGGCGTCCCAGTCCTCCCGTGCCCACCCGTGCCACCACGCAGCCGACCCGATGACGAGGGCCGCGTCGGTGACCCGGCCGGTCACGACGACCTGCGCGCCCGCCTCCAGGGCGGTGGCGATGCCCCAGCCGCCGAGGTAGGCGTTGGCGGTCAACGGCTCGCGCGACAGCGGGGCGCCGGTGTCGAGGTTGGCCAGTCCGGAGCCGTCCGGACCCCGCAGGTCGCCGATGCGGTCCATGAGGTCGTCGCCCTCGACGTGGGCGACGTTGACCCGCAGCCCGAGCCGGGAGGCCAGCTCGCGCACCGCTGCCGCGCAGGCGGCCGGGTTGAGCCCACCTGCGTTGGCGACGATGCGGACCCCCTTCTCCCAGGCGAGGCCCAGGCACTCCTCCAGCTGGCGGACGAAGGAGGTGGCGTACCCGCGGTCCGGGCTCTTCGCCTTGCTGCGGAACAGGATGAGCATGGTCAGCTCGGCGAGGTAGTCACCGGTGAGAACGTCGAGGTCGCCGCCGTCGAGCATCTCCCGCATCGCGGCGAACCGGTCGCCGTAGAAGCCCGAGCAGTTGCCGACGAGCACCGGACGCGCCACGGTCGGACGCTATCAGCGGGCCCGCATACGCTGACGCGGTGAAGAAGTCCGCGATGGCGGTCTTTCGTCGGATGCCCGGACCGATGCGCCGGTCGGTCGTGCACGCCGCGACGCCGTCGTTCACGGTCGGGGCGGTCGCGGTGCTCCGTCGGGCGGACGGTCACCTCGTGCTGGTCGAGCAGCGGCACAGCCTGGGCTGGGCGTTGCCGGGCGGGTTGCTGGGGCGGGGCGAGAACCCGGCAGTGGCCCTCGTCCGCGAGATCCGCGAGGAGCTCGGCATCCGCCTGGATCCGCGCGCGCTGCCGGTCCCTTACGCGGCCGTGGACGCGGTCGTCCGGCGCGTCGACGTGGTCTTCTTCGTCGACGCGCCGCCCGACGCCCGGCTGCTGGCGGAGGACGACGTGGAGGTGCGGCGGAGCGGCTGGTTTCCTCTGGACGGCCTGCCCGAGTTGAGCGAGCCGACCGCGGACATCCTGCGGGGGGTCCGGCTGTTGTGAGCCTCGCGGCGGTCGTGCTCGCCGCGGGACGGGGCAACCGGCTGCGACCTCTGACCGACAGCACCCCCAAGCCGCTGCTCCCGGTCGGCGGCACGACGCTGCTCGACGCCGCCCTCGCACGGGTCGCGCGGGTGGTGGCGGTGACGCCGGCCACGGTCGCGGTGAACGCGCACTGGCTGGCCGAGCAGGTCGTGGCACACGTGGCCGGGCGGGCGCACGTGTCGGTCGAGGAGCCGGAGGCGTTGGGCACGGCCGGAGCGATCGGCCGGCTGCGGCCGTGGCTGGCCGGGCGCGACGTGCTGATCGCCAATGGGGACGTCTGGTACGGCGGCGACGTGGACGTGGTCGGGTTCGTTCGGCAGTGGGACCGCGAGCGGCCCCGGCTGCTCGTCGTCGCCGACCGCGACCGCCCGGACTTCGAGGACCGCTGGCGCTTCGCCGGGCTGTCGCTGCTGCCCGGGGCGACTGCCCGCACGCTGGCCGCGGTGCCGAGCGGGCTCTACGAGGTCGTGTGGAGCCGGACCGCGGTCGACCTCGTGCCCACGGACGTCCCCTACGTCGACTGCGCGACCGGGGACGACCTGCGGCGCGCCCGGGAGCTTGCGGGCGGGCGCTGACCGCTCAGCCGAGGAGGAGCCCGCCCCCGACCCGGATCTGCGCGAGCCGGAGGTGGAAGGCGGCCAGCAGGCCCACGAGCAGGGTCCCGAGGATCGCCATGGTCATGCGCGGGTCCCAGCCCCGCGGGTCGATCGGCGCGGGCAGCGAGGCGGCCGCGTCATAGACGGTGGTGGTGGGGGCGGACTGCGCCGGGGCGATCGCCGGCGGTTCGTCCGTCACCGGCGCCGACTGGACCGGCACGGTACGCAGGCCCGGCCAGGCGCCGACGGGCACGGTCACCGGCTGGGGGGAAGCCGGGACGGCTGGGGCGGAGCGGTGCTTGTCCGGCCGGTCCGAGGGCGCGGGCGCTGATGTCGACACGTCCACGGTGACGGTCGGCGCGCTGTCGGTCACCTTCTGCCGGTGGTGCTTCGGCTGCGAGTCGTCGGTGGCGTCGTCGATCCCGAGGGTCTGGGACGCCTGGTCGACGGTGTCCTGGAGGGGCTCCGGCAGCGGGGGCAGGTCGGTGGCCTCGGTCACCGTCGGTGACGGTGACGGCAGCGGCAGGTCGATGCCGTCGGCCAGGGCAGGGCCGGCGCCGGCCAGGCACAGCACGACGGTGGTCATCGAGACGGCGGCGCTGCGGTGCAGCCGTCGCCGAGGTGTGCGCTCCATGCGTTCGCTCCTCTCGCCTCCCCCGCGCCCGGTTCAACGAGGGACGGGGTGTCCGGTGACGGCCGAAACCGAACATTTTCGGGAGTGGAGCGGGTCAGCGCCCGATGGTCCAGGTGTCGCCGGAGGCGAAGAGTGCGGCGAGGTCGCCGCGGCCCTGGGCGGCGACGGCCGCGTCGAGCTGGTGGTTGACCTCGTCGTCGTAGGTGGGTCGCTCGACGGCCCGGAAGACGCCGATGGGGGTGACACCGTCGTCGACGTTGCCGAGCCGGGAGAGCATGAAGGCGAGCGAGGGTTCGTCGTGCCGCGCGTCGTGGACGAGCATCTCGTCGCGGTTGCCCGCGTCGACGTCGACGACCTCGAGGCCTCCGCGCGGGGACAGCCGGACGCCCTTCTGGCCGGCGCCGTCGTCGGCGGGCGGGCCGAACCGGACGGGCTGGTCCTGCTCGAGGCGAACGACTGCGGTGTCGCGGGTGTCCGGCTTCTTGAGCAGGTCGAAGGCGCCGTCGTTGAAGATGTCGCAGTTCTGCAGGATCTCGACGAACGCGGCACCGCGATGCTCGGCGGCGGCGCGCAGGACGGCGGTTAGGTGCTTGCGGTCGGAGTCGATGGTGCGGGCGACGAAGGTCGCCTCGGCGCCGAGAGCGAGCGACACCGGGTTGAACGGCGTGTCCACCGAGCCGACCGGGGTCGACTTCGTCACCTTGCCGACTTCGGAGGTGGGCGAGTACTGGCCCTTGGTCAGCCCGTAGATGCGGTTGTTGAACAGCAGCAGCTTGAGGTTGACGTTGCGCCGTAGGGCGTGGATGAGGTGGTTGCCGCCGATCGAGGTGAAGTCGCCGTCACCGCCGATCACCCACACCGACAGGTCGGGGCGGGCGGTGGCGAGCCCGGTCGCGATGGCGGGCGCCCGGCCGTGGATGGAGTGGATGCCGTAGGTGTTGAGGTAGTAGGGGAAGCGGGCGGCGCAGCCGATCCCGGAGATGCAGACGATGTTCTCCCGCTTGAGCCCGAGCTCGGGCAAGAAGGACTGGACCGCCGCGAGGATCGCGTAGTCCCCGCAGCCGGGGCACCAGCGGACCTCCTGGTCGGAGGTGTAGTCCTTCTTCGACGCGGGGGCGTCGGTGGCCGGCACCAGGTCGAGGCCGCGGCGACCGCCGCGCGCCGGGGCGGTCACGCCGACGCTCCTTCGGTCTGGTGTGCCCGGTTGTCGATGTCGTCCGGCCCGGCGTCGACCACGTGGCGGATCGTGGCGGCGAGCTCGGCGGCCCGGAACGGCATGCCGCGCACCTGGGTGAAGGAGATCGCGTCGACGAGGAACCGGGCGCGGATGAGCAGGGCCAGCTGGCCGAGGTTCATCTCCGGCACCAGCACCCGCCGGTAGCGCGCCAGCACGTCGGCGGTGTTGGCCGGGAACGGGTTGAGGTGGCGCAGGTGCGCGTGCGCGACCTTGCCGCCGTCGGCGCGCACCGCGAGGACCGCTGCGCCGATCGGCCCGTACGTCGACCCCCAGCCGAGCACGAGGACGTCGGCGTCGCCGTCGGGGTCGTCCACCTGCAGCGGGGCGATGTCGCCGGCGATCCCGTCGATCTTCGCCTGCCGCAGCCGGACCATCGTGTCGTGGTTGCTCGGGTCGTAGGAGATGTTGCCCGACCCGTCGGCCTTCTCGATGCCGCCGATGCGGTGCTCGAGGCCCGCCGTACCCGGCAGCGCCCACGGCCGGGCCAGCGTCGCCGGGTCCCGCAGGTACGGCCAGAACTCGGGCTTGCCGTCGGCGTCGACGTGGTTGGGCTCGGTGGTGAAGGTCACGTCGATGCCGGGCAGGGTGTCGACGTCGGGCACCAGCCACGGCTCCGAGCCGTTCGCCAGGTAGGCGTCGGAGAGCAGGAAGACCGGTGTGCGGTAGGTGACGGCGATCCGCACCGCCTCGATCGCCGCGTCGAAGCAGTCCGAGGGGGACCGTGGCGCCACGATCGGCACCGGCGCCTCGCCGTGCCGGCCGAACATCGCCAGCAGCAGGTCGGACTGCTCGGCCTTGGTCGGCATCCCCGTCGACGGCCCGGCCCGCTGGATGTCACACACCACCAGCGGCAGCTCCAGGGCGACGGCCAGGCCGATCGTCTCGCTCTTGAGGTCCACGCCCGGCCCGGATGTCGTCGTCACGCCCAGCGAGCCACCGAACGCCGCTCCCAGCGCCGCGCCCACCCCGGCGATCTCGTCCTCGGCCTGGAACGTGCGCACCCCGAACCGCTTGTGCTTGGCCAGCTCGTGCAGCACGTCCGAGGCCGGGGTGATCGGGTAGGAGCCGAGGAACAGCGGCAGCCGCGACTGCACGCTCGCCGCGAGCAGCCCGTAGGCCAGCGCGGTGTTCCCGGTGATGTTGCGGTAGAGCCCGGCCGGCATCACCGCCGGGCTGACCTCGTACTGCACGGCGAAGGCCTCGGTCGTCTCACCGAAGTTCCAGCCGGTGGTGAACGCGGTCACGTTGGCCCGCGCGAGCTCCGGCGAGTCGGCGAACTTGCGCTCCAGGAACGCCAGCGTCGTCTCGGTCGGGCGGCTGTAGAGCCACGACAGCAGCCCCAGCGCGAACATGTTCTTCGCCCGCTCCGCGTCCTTGCGCGTGATCTCGAACCCCTCGAGCGCCTTGACGGTCAGCGAGGTGAGTGGGATCGCATGCACCCGGAACGACTCCAGCGAGCCGTCCTCCAGCGGGTTCGCCGCATAGCCGACCTTCGCGAGGTTCCGTTTGGTGAACTCGTCCGTGTTCACGATCAGGTCGCCGCCGGCGGGCACGTCCGCGAGGTTCGCCTTCAACGCCGCCGGGTTCATCGCCACCAGCACGTCCGGCGCGTCGCCGGGCGTCATCACCTCGTGCGAGGCGAACTGCAGCTGGAACGCCGACACCCCCGGCAAGGTCCCTGCCGGAGCCCGGATCTCCGCCGGGAAGTCTGGCAACGTCGAGATGTCGTTGCCGAACTCCGCCGTCTCCGAGGTGAAACGGTCACCGGTGAGCTGCATGCCGTCGCCGGAGTCGCCAGCGAAGCGGATGATCACCCGGTCTTGCTGACGAACTTCCTTGCTGGCCACTAGCAGCCCCTCCTTGCCGCCAAGTCTACGTTCAATAGGCTCCCCCGGGAGGGTCGAATGGCCCTATCTGCACACCGGCGAAGGGGACATCGTGGGCGGGTACTTCGGTGGCTACGCCCTCGTGGCCCTGCTGGGCGTGCTCGGGGTGGGGTTCGTCGTGGTCGGGCTGGGCGCCAACCGGATGCTCCGCCCCTGGCGGTCCACGCCGGAGAAGCTGCTGACCTACGAGTCGGGCGTGGACCCGGTCGGGGTCGACTGGTCGCAGTCGCAGGTCCGCTACTACGTCTACGCCTTCCTGTACGTCGTCTTCGCGGTCGACGCGGTCTTCCTCTTCCCGTGGGCGACGGTGTTCGCCCTCCCCGGTTACGGCGCCCTGTCGCTGGCGGAGATGTTCGTCTTTCTCGGGTTCCTCGCGGTCGGCCTGCTCTACGCCTGGCGGAAGGGCGTGCTGACGTGGGTCTGAGCCTCGGCCGTGGCCCGACCGACGTGCGGATCGAGGGCCTGGGGACGGCGAGCCGGCTGGCCCCCGCGCCGATGCGCTTCGTCCTCAACTGGGGCCGCCGCTACAGCCTGTGGGTGTTCAACTTCGGCCTCGCGTGCTGCGCGATCGAGTTCATTGCGACGTCCATGGCCCGGCACGACTTCATCCGGCTCGGTGTCATCCCGTTTGCTCCGGGCCCGCGCCAGGCCGACCTCATGGTCGTCTCCGGCACCGTGACCGACAAGATGGCGCCGGCGATCAAGCGGCTCTACGAGCAGATGCCGGAGCCGAAGTACGTCATCTCCTTCGGGTCGTGCAGCAACTGCGGTGGTCCCTACTGGGACTCCTACTGCGTGACCAAGGGTGTCGACCAGATCATCCCGGTCGACGTCTACGTGCCCGGGTGCCCGCCGCGGCCGGAGGCGTTGTTGCACGGCATCCTGCGGCTGCAGGAGAAGATCGGTCGCGAGTCCCTCGCGGACCGCTACCGCACCCCGGCGCACCACATCCGCTCGGTCGGGGCCGAGGCGCTGCGAGCGCCGCTGGTCCGGCCGCCGGGAGCCCGCGATGGCCGTTGAGGACCTCGCGGACGTCGTGGCGGCCGCCGTCGAAGGCGCGACCGTCGAGGTGACGTTCGGCCAGCTGACCGTCGACGTCTCACCGGACCGGTGGGTCGAGGCCGCAACCGTCGCCCGGGACGACGACCGCATCGCGTGCACGTACTTCGACTGGCTGTCGGCGTACGACGCGACGGTTGCCGACGGCCCGGCCCGGCTCGCGGTCGTCGCGCACGTCTGGTCGCACCGGTACCGCCACCACCTGCGGCTGCGGACGTCCGTCGACCGTGACGGTGGCGCGGCTGGCGACCCTGTCCGGCGTCTGGGCCGGGGCCAACTGGCACGAGCGGGAGACGTTCGAGATGTTCGGTGTGGTCTTCGACGGCCACCCCAACCTCGTCCCCCTGCTGCTGCCGGACGGCTTCGAGGGGCATCCGCTCCGCAAGGAGTTCGTGCTCGCGTCGCGGGTCGCCAAGGCCTGGCCGGGAGCGAAGGAGCCGGGGGAGTCCGACCACGACACCGAAGCCGCCGCACCGGGCCGGCGCCGGATGCTGCCGCCCGGCGTACCGGCGCCGGACGAGTGGGGCCCGGAGTCGGGCGGATGACCGCGCTCGAGGTGGTGGGCAAGCTCCTCGGCTGCCTGCTCGTCTTCCTCACCGTGCCGCTGCTCGTCGGGCAGCTCGAGCACAAGGCGATGGCCCACATGCAGTCCCGCCTGGGACCGATGTACGCCGGCGGCTTCCACGGCTGGGCCCAGCTCGTCGCGGACGGGGTGAAGTTCGCCCAGAAGGAGGCCGTCGTCCCCGCGCGGGCCGACCGCCGGGTGTTCGAGCTCGCGCCCGCCGTCGCTCTCCTTCCCTACCTGTTCGTGCTGATCACGATCCCGGTCGGGCCGGGGCAGAGCGCCCACGACCTGTCGGTCGGCGTCTTCTTCGCGCTCGCGGTCGTCAGCGTCGGTGTCATCGGCGTGCTCATGGCCGGCTGGTCGAGCGCGAACAAGTACTCGCTGCTCGGCGGGCTGCGTGCCGGCGCGCAGCTGATGGCCTACGAGCTGCCGCTCGTCCTCGCGGCGGCAAGCGTCGCGATGGCGGCCGGAACGCTGTCGCTCGACGGCATCGCGCACGCCTGGCGGTGGTGGTGGCTGCCCTACCAGGGGGTCGGCGCCGTGGTGTTCTTCACGGCGGCGCTGGCCGAGCTGCGCCGGCCGCCGTTCGACATGCCCGTGGCCGACAGCGAGATCGTGTTCGGCCCGTTCACCGAGTACACCGGGCTGCGGTTCGGGCTGTTCATCCTCTCCGAGTACGCCGGCATCGTCGTCTTCTCCGCGCTCACGGCGGTGCTGTTCCTCGGCGGCTGGAAGGGGCCGTTCCTGGAGCACGAGCTCGGCTGGCTGTGGCTCCTGATCAAGACGTTCCTCCTCGCCTTCGTCGTCATCTGGCTGCGGGTGAGCTATCCACGGCTGCGGGCCGACCAGCTGCAGAAGTTCGCCTGGGCGGCGCTGGTGCCGGCCGCGCTCGCGCAGATCGCCCTGACCGGCGTCGTCCGGGTAACAACGTGATCCGGCGAAGCCGGCGGAGCCGGTACCCCCGCAGTGAGGTGGACGGGTGAGCGAGGAGAAGCGGAAGGTGCCCGGCAAGGGGCTGGTGCAGGGGCTGGCGGTGACGCTGCGCACGATGACGCAGCCCTCGGTCACCCAGGAGTACCCGCACCAGCGGCCCGAGCTGCCGCCGCGCAGCCGCGGCGTCATCGCCTTGCTCGAGGAGAACTGCACCGTGTGCATGCTGTGCGCGCGGGAGTGCCCGGACTGGTGCATCTACATCGACTCCCACAAGGAGACGATGCCGCCGGCGTCGGAGGGGGCGCGGCCGCGCACGCGCAACGTGCTGGACCGCTTCGCCATCGACTACGCGCTGTGCATGTACTGCGGCATCTGCATCGACGTGTGCCCGTTCGACGCGCTGTTCTGGTCGCCGGAGTTCGAGTACGCCGACGACGACATCCTCGGCCTCACCCACGAGCGCGACCGGCTGCGCGACTGGATGTGGACCGTGCCCGCACCACCGGCGGACGACGAGAACGCGGAGCCGGCGAAGGAGGCGGGCGGCGCCCCGGCGTCGCGCCGCGCGCCACGCGACGCCGCCGACGTACCCGCGACCGCGGAGCAGGCGGCGGAGGCGGACGCGGGCCCCGCGCCCCCGGACGAGGCGGCTCCGTGAGCGCGGTGACGGGAGCCGACGTCGTCTTCGGCCTGCTCGCGGTTCTCTGCCTCGCATCCGCCGTGCTGGTCGTCACCGTGCGCAACGTCATCCACGCCGCGCTCTGGCTGGTGGTGTGCTTCGGGGCGCTGGCCGGCTGCTACCTGGTCCTGACCGCGGAGTTCGTCGCATGGGTCCAGGTGCTCATCTACATCGGGGCCATCGTCGTGCTCATGCTCTTCGGCGCGATGCTGACGCGCGCGCCGGTCGGCCGGTCGCAGGAGCTCGACAGCGCCAACCGGCCCGTCGCCGCGCTGGCCGGACTGTCGACCGGGGGGCTGCTCGCCGTCCTGATGGTGTCGGCGTTCCGGAGTGCCTACGTCGACGTCCACGGCACCGCCGTCGGTGACGGCCGCGTGCTGGGCGAGTCGGTCTTCCGGTACTTCGTGCTGCCCTTCGAGGTGGCGAGCGTGCTTCTGCTGGCGGCCCTCGTGGGCGCCGTCGTCCTGACCCGGGGGCAGCCCGGCGACCGGGCCGCCGACGCGGAGCGGCCCTGATGCATCTGTCCCTCGCCGTCGCTCTGTCGGCGCTGCTCTTCGGGGTGGGCGTCTACGGCGTGCTCGCCCGCCGCAACGCAGTGGCCGTGCTGATGGCGGTCGAGCTGATGCTCAACGCGGCCAATCTCGACCTCGTCGCCTTCGACGCCTGGTTCAAGGACACGCTGCACGGCGGGCAGGTGTTCGCGCTGTTCATCGTGGTGATCGCGGCGGCCGAGGTCGGGGTCGGGCTCGCGATCGTCCTGTCCGTGTTCAGGCTGCGCCACACCGTTGCCATCGACGAACTCACCCAGCTCGCCGACCGGGACCCGCGCCAGCCCGTCGAGTCGACGGGGGCGGAAGCGCCGTGACCGGCTGGGCATGGTTGCTGCCCGCACTGCCCGCGCTCGCGGCGGTGCTCGGCCTGTTCGGCCCGCTCCGGCGCTGGCCGGCGGGGATCGCCGTCACGGGTGCGGTCGGGGCCCTCGGCGTCGCGGTCGCGCTGGTCGCCGCGGTGGAGACCGACCCGGCAGCCGTGCACGAGTCGGCGACGGACTGGTCCCCGATCGGTGGTCTGGTCCTGAACGTCGGGACCCGGGTCGACGGCCTGGCCGCGGTCGTCGCGGTCATGGTGTGCGTGGTCGCTCTCCTCGTGCAGGTCTACTCGATCGCCTACATGGCGGGGGACCCGCGCTACCGCGTCTACGCCGCGGAGATCTCGCTGTTCACGGCCGCCATGCTGCTCGTCGTCGTCGCCAGCGACCTGTTCGAGCTGCTCATCGGCTGGGAGGTCATGGGCCTGTGCTCCTACCTCCTCATCGGCCATTACTGGCAGACCGAGGGTGCCCGGGCCGCGGCGGTCAAGGCATTCGTGACCACGCGCCTCGGTGACACCGGCTTCCTCTTCGGCATCTTCGCCCTGGGTCTGGGTGCCGGCACGTTCGACATCGGCGACGTCAGCGCACGGGCCGCATCGTTGCCGCATGCGACCGTGACCGCGGGGGCGCTGCTGCTGCTCTGCGGTGTCGTCGGCAAGAGCGCGCAGTTCCCGCTGCACGTCTGGCTGCCCGACGCGATGGCCGGCCCGACGCCCGTCAGCGCTCTCATCCACGCGGCCACGATGGTGGCGGCCGGCATCTACCTCGTCGCCCGGCTCTACCCGGTCTTCCTCGCCGCCCCCGTCGCCCTCACCGTGCTCGGCATCCTCGCGTGCGTCACCATGCTGGGGGCGGCGCTCGCGGCCCTCGCCGACGACGACCTCAAACGGGTCCTGGCCTGGTCGACGGTGAGCCAGCTGGCCTACATGGCGGCCGGGCTGTCCGTCCATGGCTGGACCGCGGGGGTCTGGCACCTGCTCACCCACGCCGCGTTCAAGGCCCTGCTCTTCCTCGCCGCCGGGTCGGTGCTCCGCGCGGTCGGGACCAACCTCATGAGCGAGATGGGCGGGCTGCGGCGGGCGATGCCCGTCACGTTCTGGACCGCCCTCGTGGGGGCGGGCGCGCTGGCCGGCCTGCCGCCGTTCGCCGGCGCCTTCAGCAAGGACGGGATCCTCGCTGCCGCTCTCGACCGGGGCGGCGCGCTGGGGGTCGCCGTCTTCGCGACCGGCCTCGCGACCGTCTTCGTGACCGCGGCCTACGTCACCAGGCTGGTGGTCCGCACCTTCCTGGGCACCTACCGCGGCGCCGCGCGCGTGCCGGAGTCGGCACTGCACGAGTCGCCTCCCGTCATGACCGGTCCGCTCGTGCTGCTCGCCGCGCTGGCCGTCGCGCTCGGCCTGCCGCTCCTGCCCTCGTCGTACGGCGTGTCCCGATGGATGGCTGCCCCGGCAGGCAGCGCGGAGCTGGACGTCGGCTGGGTCGGCGTCGTGCTCGCGACGGCCGTCGCCCTCCTCGCGGTGGCCGCGGTCGCCGCGCTGCACCGCCGCCGCCCGGCCGACGACCCGGTGCTGGCGCTGGGGCGCGCGGCGCGACCGTTGCAGCGGGCGTTCTGGGTCGACGAGCTCTACGCCGCGGCCGTGGTCCGGCCGGCGCAGGCGGTGGGCCGGGCGGTTCTCGTGACCGACCGGCGGGGTCTCGACGCGACCGTCGTCGGCACCGGCCGGTCGGCCGCGCTCGCCGGCGGGGGGCTCCGCCGGCTGCAGAACGGGAACGTGCAGGCCTACCTCAGCGCCCTCGTCGTCGGCGTCCTCGTCGTGGTGGTCTCCGTCTCGGTGGCGGTTGCCGCATGACGCTGCTGCCGGTCCTGCTCGGCCTGCCCGCGCTCGGCGCCCTTGCGCTGTTCGTGCCGCGGCTGTCCGACCGCGTGGCGACGGTCGTGGCGGCCGGCGCCAGCGGCGGCGCGCTGGTCGTCTCCGCCGTGGTCGCGGCGCGGTTCGACTTCGGCGCCGCCGACCACATGCAGCACGTCGTCGACGCCCGGTGGATCCCCGCGATCGACGTCCGCTTCCACCTCGGTGTCGACGGCATCAGCCTGCCCCTGGTCCTGCTCACCACCCTTCTGACCGTCCTGTGCGTGCTCTGGACGGTCGGCTCGCCCCCCGAAGCGGGCCGGGTGCCGCAGTTGCTGCAGCTCGTGCTGCTGCTCGAGGTCGGCGTTCTGGGCACCTTCGTCGCCCTCGACCTCATCGTGTTCTTCCTCTTCTTCGAGGTCGTGCTCATCCCGATGTACTTCCTGATCGCGGTGTGGGGCGGCTCCGGCCGGGCCGCTGCGGCCACGAAGTTCATCCTCTTCACGCTTTTCGGGTCGGCGCTGATGCTCGTCGGCTTCCTCGTCATCTACGCGAGCGCCGGCACCTTCGACATGGTTGCGCTGCGTGCCGCGCACGGCTTCGGCATCGGCGCCGGCGCCCAGCTGCTCGCGTTCGTGCTGCTGCTGCTCGGCTTCGGCATCAAGAGCCCCATGTGGCCGCTGCACACCTGGCTCCCGGACGCGCACACCGAGGCACCGACGGTCGGCTCGGTGCTCCTGGCCGGCCTCCTGCTCAAGATGGGCACCTACGGCCTGGTCCGGATCGCCATCACCGCCGTGCCCGACGGTGCCCGGCGGGCCGCGCCCGCCCTCGCGGCCCTCGCCGTGGTGGGCATCGCCTACGCGACCCTGGCCTGCCTGGCGATCGCGCGCGCCCCGGCCGGGGACCTCAAGAGGCTGATCGCGTTCTCGAGCGTCGGTCACATGGGGTTCGTCCTGCTCGGGATCGCGACGCTCACGCCGACCGGCGTCCAGGGGGCACTCATCGGCAACATCGCGCACGGCCTGATCACGAGTCTGCTGTTCTTCCTGGTCGGCGGCGTGAAGGAGCGCTTCCACACCAGCGACATGGACGAGCTCGGCGGCGGGATGCTGGCCAAGACCCCCGCGCTCGGCGGCCTGACGGTGTTCGCCGCCGTGGCGAGCCTGGGCCTCCCGGGCCTGGCCGGGTTCTGGGGCGAGATGCTCGCGATGCTCGGCGCCTGGTCGCCGGCGGCCACCTTGGCGCGACCGCTGTTCCTCACCGCGATGGTCGTGGCCGGTCTCGGCACCGTCGTCACCGTCGGCTACTTCGTCGCCATGCTGCGCCGGGTCGACTTCGGGCTGGTCGTGGCGCGATGGCGGGAGGCCGCCGTGCCCGACACCACCGCCGCCGACCTCGCCGCGTGGGTGCCCCTCGTGGTGCTGACCGTCGCGGTCGGCTTGTGGCCCCGACTGGTGCTGGGCATGAGCGAGACCGCGGTGCGGGGGGTGCTCGGATGAAGATCCAGAGCATCGACTACCTGGCGCTGGCACCGTCGCTCGCGCTCGCGGTGGGGGCGGTCGTCGTCCTGCTCGCCGACCTGTTCATCGACAGGCGCAAGCCGGAGGTCCTCAGCGGTCTGTCGCTGGCGGGTGCAGTGGCTGCCCTGGGCTTCGCGGTCTGGCTGCCGGTCGACGGGCGGTCACCCCGGCGGACGCTGTGCTTCCCGGACGGGGGTTGCTCCTACGTCGCCGACGGGTTCACGGCGTTCTTCCAGGTGCTCGTCCTGCTCGCTCTCGTCGTCGTCCTGCTGCTGTCCGTCACGACCGTGGTCGAGCATCGGCTCGCTCCGGGGGAGTTCCACTTCCTCCTGCTCGCCTCCGTCACCGGCATGCTCGTGCTCGCGGCGGCTCGCGACCTCCTGTCACTCGTCGTCGCCCTCGAGGTCGTCTCACTGCCCGCGTTCGTGCTCGTCGGGCTGCGCCGGGGCGACCCGCGCGGCAGCGAGGCCGCGCTCAAGTTCTTCCTCTTCTCCGTCGTCTCCACCGGGATCACGGTCTACGGCATGGCGATGATCTACGGCGTCACCGGCAGCCTCCAGGTGGACCGGATCGCGGCGGCGCTCGGACCGGTGCACCAGGCGGGTGGGTCGAAGTCCGCCGTCGCCGCCACCGCTGTCGTCCTCGTCATCGCGGGCTTCGCCTTCAAGGTCTCCGCGGTGCCCTTCCACTTCTGGGTTCCGGACACCTATCAGGGCGCTCCGGTGCCGGTCGCCGCGTTCCTGTCCACGGCGTCCAAGGCGGCCGGCTTCGCCGGGCTGCTCGTGCTGCTGCTCGACGCCTTCCGCCCCTACGCCGACGTATGGGGACCCGTCGTGGCCGTGCTGGCCGCGGTGACGATGACCGTGGGCAACCTCGTCGCTCTCCGGCAGTGGCACCTGGTCCGGCTGCTCGCGTGGTCCACCGTCGCCCAGGCCGGCTACATGCTGGTGCCCCTCGGGGTCGCGGCGACCAGCGGCGGCCGGGTGCCCGCCGAGATGCGCCTCGCCGCGCAGGCGACGCTCACCTACCTCGCCGTCTACGTCGCGATGAACCTCGGTGCCTTCGCCTGCGTCGCCGCGATCGTCCGGCGCGAGCCCCGGGGCGCCATCGCTGACGCGCGCGGGCTGGTCCGGCGCTCACCCGTCCTGGCCGTCGTCTTCGGGTTGTTCCTCACTGCCCTCGCCGGTCTGCCGCCGGGGGTCGCCGGCCTGTTCGCCAAGGTCGTCGTGCTTCGGGACGCCGTCCACGGCGGTGCCACCTGGTTGGCGATCATCGCGGCCGTCAACACCGTCATCGGGCTTGCCTACTACCTGCGGGTCACGGCCGTCCTCTTCGCCACCGGCCGGCCGGCCGGTGGCGAAGAGGACGGCCGGGAGCCGACCGTCCTCGCACCGCGCTCCACGCCGGTTGTCGCGGGCCTCGGGGTCGCTCTCGCCGCGACCGTGGCGCTGTCGGTCTACCCGCAGCCCGTCCTCGACTGGGCGGACGACGCCGCCGGCGCGACGCGGGCCGCCCAACCCTGACCGCCCAACCCCGGACCGCCGGCGCTTCGCGGGTACTGTCCCCCCCGTGATTCGCACGCGGGTCTACCGCAACGGCAGCTGCGCCGACGAGGGCTTCTCGCCCGAGCGGATCTCCGACTTCCTCGACGAGCCCGAGACGTTCGTCTGGATGGACGTCACCGAGCCCAGCAGCGACGAGTTCGCGCTGATCGCCAAGGAGTTCGCGCTGAACCCGCTCGCGGTCGAGGACGCGCTCCACGAGCGGCAGCGGCCGAAGCTCGACCACTACGACGACCACGTCTTCCTCGCGCTCTACGACGTGGAGCTCGACCGGGAGACCGGTGAGCTCGACAGCGCGGAGCTCGCGGTCTTCGCCGCGCCGCGCTACCTGATCACGGTGCGCAAGGACCCGCGCTTCCCGATGGACGACGTCGTCCGGCGCTGGGACGAGAGCGCACAGCTCGCGCAGCACGGGGTCGGCTTCCTCCTCTGGGGACTGCTCGACGTCGTCGTCGACGGTCACTTCGAGACCGTGCAGCAGCTCGACGACGAGATCGAGACCCTCGAGGACATGCTGTTCGACGACCGACCGCGCGGGCCGGAGGTCCAGCGGCGGTCTTTCGAGCTGCGGAAGTCGTTGGTGCTCCTGCGCCGGGTCGTGCTGCCGACCCGGGAGGTTCTCAACGCCCTGATGCGCCGGCAGTCAGACCTCGTCGACGCCGGGATGATGCCCTACTACCAGGACGTCTACGACCACGTGTTGCGTGCGACGGACTGGACCGACTCCCTCCGCGACCTCGTCGCGACGATCCTCGAGACCAACCTCACCATCCAGGGCAACCGGATGAACGAGATCATGAAGGCCGTCACCTCGTGGGCGGCGATCGCCGCCGTACCGACGATCATCACCGGCTACTACGGCATGAACGTGCACACCTGGCCCCATGCGGACACCTGGGTCGGCGGCCTGGTCGCTCTCGCGTTGTGCGTCGTCGGCGTCGCGGCGCTGTACGTGACGTTCAAGCGCCGCGACTGGCTTTGACGCCGGGTCAGCGGTAGTTCTGGAACTGCAGCGGGATGCCGAAGTCGGCCTCGCGCAGCATGGCGATGACGGCTTGCAGGTCGTCGCGCTTCTTCGACGACACACGGACGGTGTCGCCCTGCACCTGCGACTGGACGCCCTTCGGGCCGTCCGCCTTGATGCGCTTGACGATCGCACGTGCCTTCTCGTCGTCGATGCCCTGCTTGATCGTCACCAGGAGCCGCGAGGTGTTGCCGCCGGCGGCTTGCGGCTCGCCGTGGTCGAGCGCCTTCAGCGACACACTGCGCTTGATCAGGCGCTCCTTGAACACGTCGAGCACGGCCTTCACCCGCTCGTCGCTGTTCGCTCTGATCTCGACGCCGCTCTCCCCGCTCCACGCGATCGAGGCGCCGGTGTTCTTGAAGTCGTACCGCTGTCCGATCTCCTTCGCGGCTTGGTTCAGCGCGTTGTCGACCTCTTGCCGGTCGACCTTGCTCACGACGTCGAAAGACGAGTCAGCCACGGCGTCGGCCTCCGCTATTCTGTCGGTCGCAAACCAGGCGGGTTGCCCGAGTGGTCAAAGGGAACGGTCTGTAAAACCGTCGGCTCAGCCTACGTTGGTTCGAACCCAACACCCGCCACGAGACCAGCCAGCCTGCCCCCGGGTAGCCTGGCCCGGCTCGCCCCCTTAGCTCAGTCGGCAGAGCGTCTCCATGGTAAGGAGAAGGTCTACGGTTCGATTCCGTAAGGGGGCTCCACCGGTGTCGGCCGACGACCCCACCGCAGCCCGCCGGCCACGATCGTCGACGGTGTCGACCTGGCCGCGACCTGAGCGTCTCGGCCCGGCGCGACACCCATCCTCTGTGTCAGAATGGATCGGCCGTTCCGCCCCACGGGGCGAGGACGTCCACGGCGGAGTAGCTCAGCCAGGTAGAGCAAGCGGCTCATAATCGCTGTGTCGCCGGTTCAAGTCCGGCCTCCGCTACGCTTGTCCGTCTGTTCGTCAGCAGTCCGCTCCAGCGCTCAGGAAGGTCCGCACCGTGGCAGCCACCGACGTCCGGCCGAAGATCACGTTGGCCTGCAACGAGTGCAAGCACCGGAACTACATCACCAAGAAGAACCGGCGCAACGACCCGGACCGCATGGAGCTCAAGAAGTTCTGCCCCAACTGTCGCCGGCACACGGCGCACAGAGAGACCAGGTAGCGCTCGCGCCGTGGACCTGGAGGCGTTCGCCGCCGCCGGGCTGTACGAACCAGACTCGCCCGGCGCTGCCGAGCGCCGCGAGCTCCTCGCCTTCCTCGTCGAGCAGGGCTGCACGATCGAGGAGATGGTGGCCGCGCACGCCCGCGGCCGGCTGTTCGCCCTTGCCGGCGACCGGGTCATCCGCCCCGGGCGCGACCAGCTGACCCTCGACGAGGTCGCCGAGCACATCGACGCCCCTCCCGACACGGTGCGGGCGCTCTGGCGGGCGTTCGGCCTGGTCGAGGCCGACCCCGGCTCCGCGGTCGCCTCCCCCGACGACGTCGCCGTGCTCCGCACCGCCCTGTTCCTGGTCGACGTCCTCGGCCTCCCACCCGTGCTCGGGCTCGCCCGCGTCATGGGCTCCTCCCTCGCCCGCCTCGGCGACGCGCTGGGCACGACGTCCGCGGCAACTTGCCCGACATGTCGGTGACGATCTCCGGCAGCGAGCTGGCCACCGCCAAGTCCTTCGCCGGGGTCGCCACCGTCGTGCCGGAGCTGGGCCGGGCGCTCGACGTGCTGTTCCGCCACCACATCGAGTCGGCCCGCATGCACTTCGAGCGGACCGAGAGCTGGGAGAGCGTCGACGAGAGCGGTATCCGGGTGGCCGTCGGCTTCGCGGACCTGTGCGGCTTCACCGGCCTGACCCAGCAGCTCACCATGGACGGACTGTCCCAGCTGCTCACCCGGTTCGAGGAGATCGCCGCCGACGTCGTGCAGGACCACGGCGGCCGGCTGATGAAGTTCATCGGCGACGCCGTCATGTACGTCACCCACGACGCGGTCTCGGCGGTGGCGGTCGCGGACGACCTCGTGCGTGCGGCCCGGGAGCGGGGTCTCGACGCCCGGGCCGGGGTCACCGTCGGCACTGCCCTGGCGCTCGACGGCGACTACTTCGGTCCGGTGGTCAACCTGGCCGCGCGCCTGGTCGCCCTCGCCGAGTGCGGGTGACGTCCTCGTCTCGCAGGCTGTCGTCGAGCGGCTCGCGGATCGTCGCCGCGTCGACGCCGCTCGGGCCCGCAGGTCATCCGCGGTTTCGACGACCCGGTGCCCGTCTCGCGGCTGGCCCGGGACGCCGAGGACGACCTGGCGCTGCGATAACGTCCGCGGCATGCCGCTGAACCGTGACTTCATCGGTCGTGAGTACGCCTCCGACCAGACCTACGAGGTCGGCCGCGAGATGATCCGCAAGTTCGCGGACGCCATCGGCGACCCCAACCCGGCGTACCGGGACCCGAGGCCGCGAAGGCGCTCGGGCCACCCCGACGTCATCGCCCCGCCGACCTTCCTGACGGTGCTGGGGTTCCGGCTCGGCGTCGGCCCCGTCGCCGACCCGGACCTCGGGCTCAACTACGCGCTCGTCGTGCACGGCGAGCAGCGCTACGTCCACCACCGCCCGGTGCGGCCCGGCGACGTCCTCACCGCGACGAGCGTCGTGGAGGACATCCGGGACGCCGGCCGCAACGAGCTGATGACCATCCGCCAGGAGGTCCGCACCACCGAGGGCGAGCCCATCGCCACCGCCTACAACACGATCGTGTCCCGCGGCACCGCGGCGTCCGCGCAGGAGGGCTGACCCGATGACGGCGAAGGTGAGCTACGACGACGTCGAGGTCGGGACCGCGCTGCCCGCGCAGACGTTCCAGGTGCAGCGCGCCAACCTCATCCAGTACTGCGGTGCCTCCGGTGACTTCAACGTCATCCACTGGAACGAGCGGGTGGCCACGTCCGTCGGCCTGCCGAACGTCATCGCCCACGGCATGTTCACGATGGCGGAGGCCGGTCGGGTGGTGACCGACTGGGCGGGCGACCCCGGTGCCGTCGTCGAGTACGGCGTCCGGTTCTCCTCCCCGGTCGTGGTCGCCGACGACGACAAGGGCGCCGCGCTCCAGGTGTCCGGCACGGTCGCGGAGAAGCTCGACGGCAACCGCGTGGCCGTCGACCTCGAGGCCCGCGTCGACGACACCAAGGTGCTGGCCAAGGCCCGGGCGGTCGTCCAGCTCGCGTGAGCGAGCCGCCCGCCGCCGGTGGTCGCGCTCGCCGAGCAGCGGGCACGTGCCCGGGCGGCGCGCGACTTCGCCGCCGCCGACGCGCTGCGGGACGAGCTCGCCGCCGCCGGCTGGCTCGTGCTGGACACCGGCGCCGGGCTTCGAGCTGAGCCCGAAGCCGCCGTACGACGTCGTCCGGCTGGCCGACCTGCCGGACGAGACCGCCGACGCCCGACGCGCGCCGTGCCACCGTGAGCGTGCTCGTCGACGGTTGGCCCGACGACGTGCGGGCCTGTGTCGACGCTCTGCTGTCCCACGTTCCGGCCGACGTCGTCGTCCAGGCTCTCGACCTGGGCAACGTCGACGGCGCCGGTGACGCCCTGCACGAGGCGGTGGCCGACCGGGCTGCCAAGGGGCGGGTCGAGGCGTGGCACGTTGCGGACGGGCCGGCCTGGCGGCCGGGCGGCAGCATCGGGTGGGCCGCCGCCCGGCTGGCGCTGCTGCGCGCCGACACGGCCGCCGTGCACGTGTGGTGCGACCTGTCGAGCGTGCTGACCGGCGACGCGGTCACCCCGCTGCTCGCCGTACTCGACGACGTCCCGGACGTGGTCGGGGCCGGCTGGCGCGGTGTCCACGTCGACGTGGCCGACGAGTGGCGGTCGATGACGGAGGCGGGGGCGGGGGACGTCGACGCGCTGCTCGGCTACCTGTTCGCGATGCGGCGGGCCGCCGCCCTGGCCGCCGGCGGTCCGCATGCCAAGGCGCGCTTCTACCGCAACGCCGACCTGGAGTTCTCCCTCGCGCTGCGTGCCGGCGAGCGGGCGCGCGGCCGGGCCGGGCGGCTGGTCGCGGTGCCCGATCTTCCGGTGGAGCAGGGCCGGCACCGCGGTTACCACGACACCGACCCGGCGTACCGGGACCGGGAGTCGGCGCGCACGTTCGCGCGGTTCCTGCAGCGGTTCCGGGGCCGGACCGACCTGCTGTCCCCGCGCTAGCCCGACCGCGGTCACTGCCGTCGCTGCGCTTGACAAGGTAGTGAGTCGTCACTCACTATGGTCCGGTGATGACGCCGGCCACGCGGATGACCGCCGAGGAGCGCCGCAGCGACGTGCTGCGATCGGCGGTCGCCGAGTTCGCCCGGCACGGCTACCAGGGGACCTCCACCGAGGACGTCGCCCGCGCCGCCGGCATCAGCCAGCCCTACCTGTTCAAGATGTTCCCGACGAAGAAGGCGCTGTTCCTCGCGCTCGTCTCCCACGGGTTCGGCCGGGTGCGCCAGTCGTTCGTCGACGCCGCGGGGGACGCGACCGGCGAGGAGGCGCTGGCCCGCATGGGCGAGCGCTACGGCGAGCTGCTCCGCGACCGCGACATGCTCCTGCTCCAGATGCAGGCCTACGCCGCCTGCCACGACCCCGAGATCGGCGAGGTCACCCGGCGTGAGTTCGGTCGGCTCTGGCGGGAGGTGGCGCGGCTGTCCGGCCTCGATGACGCCGGGCTGCAGGAGTTCTTCGCCAAGGGGATGTTGATGAACGTCCTTGCCGCCATGGACGCCCCCAGCCACCCGTCGCAGTGGGTGCAGGCATGCATCCCGCCTGCCTGGCTCACGCCCACCTGGCACGAGAACTGACCGATTTTTTTTCGTCCCGAAAGTGAGTGATTACTCACTCCATAGCGAAGGGGAGGCCGCGATGACCGCCAGGTCGCGCACCATCTGGACGTTCGTCGTGACGAGCGTCGCGCTGTTCATGGCCCAGCTCGACAACCTCGTGGTCACGACCGCGCTGCCCGTCATCCGGACCGACCTCCACGCGTCGCTGGGGCAGCTGGAGTGGACGGTCAACGCCTACACCCTGACCTTCGCCGTGCTGCTCCTCACCGGGGCGGCGCTCGGTGAGCGGTTCGGGCGGCGCCGGATGCTCGTCATCGGCCTGGTCGTGTTCACCGCCGGGTCCGCCGCCGCCGCACTGGCGCCCAGCGCGGGAGCGCTCGTGGCCTTCCGCGCCGTGCAGGGTGCCGGTGCCGCCGTGGTCACGCCGCTCACCCTGACGCTGCTGTCGGCGGCGGTGCCGGTCGAGCGGCGCGGCATGGCGCTCGGCATCTGGGGCGCGGTCGCGGGTCTCGCCATCGCGACCGGGCCCGTCGTCGGGGGCGCCGTCGTCCAGGGCTGGTCCTGGCAGACGATCTTCTGGCTCAACGTCCCCCTGGGCCTGGCGCTGATCCCGATCGCCCGGCTGCGGGTCGTCGAGAGCCGCGGGCCGGCGATGCGGCTCGACCTCCCCGGCGTGGGGCTCGCCAGCGCGGGGCTGTTCGGCGTCGTGCTCGGTCTGGTCCGGGCCGACGCTCTCGGCTGGACGTCGTTGACGGTTGTCAGCGCGATCACGGCGGGCGTTGCGCTGCTGGCCGCCTTCGTCGCCTGGGAGCGGCGCGCCGCCGAGCCGATGTTGCCGCTGCGCCTGTTCGGCTCCCGCGGGTTCACCGCGACCAACCTGGCGAGCATCCTCATGTTCTTCGGCATGTTCGGCTCGATCTTCCTGCTGGCGCAGTTCCTCCAGACCGTCCAGCACTATTCGCCGCTGAGCGCGGGCCTGCGGACCCTGCCGTGGACGGGGATGCCGATCGTGGTCTCGCCGCTGGCCGGTCTGCTCGCCGACCGGGTGGGTGGCCGTCCGGTCGTCCTCACCGGCCTGCTGTTGCAGGCGACCGGGCTGGCCTGGCTGGCGGCGATCTCGACCCCTACGGTCGCCTACGGCCGACTGGTGCCGGCGTTCGTCGTGAGCGGCATCGGCATGGCGATGTTCTTCGCCCCGACGGCGACGCTGGTGCTCGGCAGCGTCCGCCGGGAGGAGGAGGGCATCGCGTCCGGGGCGACCAACGCGCTCCGAGAGCTCGGCGGTGTCTTCGGCGTCGCCGTGCTCGCCTCGGTCTTCGCCGCCCACGGCGGGTACCTGTCCGGCGCGCAGTTCGTGGCCGGGCTCCGCCCGGCGGTCGCCGTCGGAGCGGGCGGGGTCTTCCTCGCCGCGCTGGCCATGCTGGCGGTGCCCCGGCGCTCGGCCCGGGTGCAGGCCGAGGCGGTCCTCCCCGCGGCGTCGGCACCTGCCGCGGCCGCCTGACGGGGCTTATGCGCAGGACAGGGGGGTACTTTCGAGGCAGCCTCCACGGGCTCAGGGATCCCGGTGAACCTGCCGATGATCACAGCACGTGGAGGTTCCGCCGAGGGATCTGCGCAGACGAGGTGGCCGCATGACCGTCCTGACGTTCTGGCGCCGCGGCCGGCAAGAGCCGGCGACGCGGCCCGTTGCGTCGGACGCGCCCGCTCCGGGCGAGGCGGTCGTGCTGAGTGGCGGCGGCAGCCTCGGCGCCGCCCAGGTCGGCGCGCTGCAGGCACTGATCGAGGCGGGCATCGTGCCGGACGTCGTCGTCGGCGTCTCCGTCGGAGCCCTCAACGCCGCGTACGTCGCGGTCGACCCCTCCGCCCGCCGGCTCGTCGAGCTCGAGCACATCTGGCGCGGCCTGAGCCGCGACGTCGTCTTCCCGGACGGTCGGTTCAGCGTCGCCCGCCGGTACGTCGGCAAGGACGACCACCTCTACTCCCCGAGCGGCCTGCGGCGCGTCATCGAGACCTGTGTGCCGGTCGCCGACCTCGCCGACACCGCGATCCCCGTCCACGTCGGCACCACCGACCTGCGCGCCGGCGAGCCCGTCTGGTGGACCGCCGGTGACCCGGTTGCGGTGCTGTCGGCCAGCGCCTGCCTGCCGGGCATCTTCCCGCCGGTCGAGCTCGGCGACAGCGTCCACGTCGACGGCGGCGTGAGCTGCCCGGTGCCGACGCAGCGTGCCCTCGACCTCGGCGCCCGGCGGGTGTGGGTCCTGGACGTGGCCCGGGAGTACCACGGCTGGGCCGACGACCGGATGACCGCGATGGACGTTCTGCTCGAGAGCTTCGCGATCTCGCGCTCGCACCTGGGCCGCCGGGAGCCGGTGACCGCCCCCGGTCAGCGCGTCGTGTCCCTGCCGGCGCTGCGCACCGGCCGGCACGACCTGCGGGACTTCTCCCGGACGTCGGCGCTGATTACGGCGGGCCGGGAGGCCGGCCGGGCGATGATCGCGGCCGAGCGCAGCGCCTCGGTCGCCGCCGACGTCGGATAGCGGGCGAGCCCGGCTCTCAGGCCTCCGCCTCGGCGAGCAGCTTCTGCAGCCGCCCGACCCCCTCGGCCAGGTCCTCGTCGCCGAGGGCGTAGGACAGGCGGAAGTAGCCCGGCGCGCCGAAGGCCTCCCCGGGCACCACCGCGACCTCCGTCTCATCGAGCACGAGCTCGGCCAGCTCGGCCGACGACTGCGGCGTACGACCGCGGATCGTCGACCCGATCACGCCGCGCACCGACGGAAAGCAGTAGAACGCCCCGAACGGCTCGGGACAGTCCACTCCGGGGATCTCGCGCAGCATCCGGACCATCGTGCGCCGGCGCCGGTCGAAGGCGGTGCGCATCTCGGTCGCCGCCGACAGGTCGCCGCGCAGCGCGGCCAGAGCCGCCGCCTGCGCCACGTTCGACACGTTGGACGTCGCGTGCGACTGCAGGTTGGTGGCGGCCTTGACCACGTCTGCCGGCCCGAGCATCCAGCCCACCCGCCAACCGGTCATGGCGTAGGTCTTCGCGACACCGTTGACCACCACGCAGCGTTCGGTCAGGTCGGGGACGACGACCGGCATCGACGCGGCCGTCACGCCGTCGTACGTGAGGTGCTCGTAGATCTCGTCGGTGAGCACCCAGATGCCGGCCTCGGCCGCCCAGCGACCGATCGCCTCCACCTGCTCGGTGGGGTAGACCGCACCGGTCGGGTTCGACGGCGAGCAGAACAGCAGCACCTTGGTCCGGTCGGTGCGGGCCGCCTCGAGCTGGTCCACCGCCACGAGGTAGCCGCTGGTCTCGTCCGTCGGGACCTCGACGGGTACGCCTCCCGCGAGCTTGATGCTTTCCGGGTAGGTGGTCCAGTACGGCGCGGGCAGCAGCACCTCGTCGCCGGGGTCCAGCAGGGTGGCGAACGCCTCGTAGACCGCCTGCTTGCCGCCGTTCGTGACGAGCACCTGTCCGGGGGTGACCGCAAGGGAGGAGTCACGGGCGGTCTTCGCCGCGATCGCCTCCTTCAGCTCGGGGAGGCCGCCGGCGGGCGTGTAGTGGTGCATCTTCGGGTCGCGGCAGGCAGCGATCGCGGCTTCCACGATGGGGTCCGGGGTGGGGAAGTCCGGTTCGCCGGCACCGAAACCGATGACGTCGCGGCCGGCCGCCTTGAGGGCTTTCGCCTTCGCGTCGACCGCGAGGGTGGCGGACTCGCTGATCGCGGCGATGCGTCCGGAGACTCGGGCGGGCTGGCGCGGGCTCATGCCGTCATGATCTCAGCGGGTGCCGCGGTGGGTCCACCGGGTTGCGTCACGGTCGCGCGGTTCGACCCGGCCGCGCCCGCCGACGTACACTGGCGCGTCCGGCGCCGGGTGTCCCCGCATGCCCTGCCGGTCACAGGGCAGTAGCTCAATTGGCAGAGTCCCGGTCTCCAAAACCGGTGGTTGGGGGTTCGAGTCCCTCCTGCCCTGCGAGGTGAGACGAGAAGGGAGCGTGGACGACCGGTGACGTTGACGAGCGAGCGGCCGCCGTCGCCACAGCCGGCGAGCGGTGGCCGCGGCGGCAAGAAGCCCGGCCTTTTCGACCGCATCGCGCTCTACAACCGGCAGGTCGTCGCCGAGCTCCGCAAGGTCATCTGGCCGACCCGGAACGAGCTCGTGACCTACACGATCGTCTCGATCGTGTTCGTCTCGGCCATGGTCGCCCTGATCTCGCTCTACGACTTCGCCTTCACCAAGGCCGTCCTCGGCGTCTTCGGCTGACGACCGCCTTCCACCGCCATCGAGTTTGAGGTTCGACACCCGTGACCGAGTTCCAGTCCGAGCAGCCAGGGTCCGACCAGGCACCGGCCGCGTCGCCCGCGGACCCGCCGGCGCCGACCGAGCCGCTGTCGGAGCAGGCCGAGGCGGTCGCGGCGGCGGGGGCGGACGTCCCCACTGACGCGGTCGACGAGGCCCCGGCCGAACCCGCCGCGCCCGCGCCCGGGCCCGGCCCCGAGGCCGCCGTCGCCGCCACCGAGGCCGGTTCCGGCGCCGACACCGTCGACGACCTCGGTCTCGGCCTGTCCGACGAGGCGGCGCCGGGCTACCTCGCCCCGGACGCCGAGACGACGCCCGATCCGGCGGCCGACCACGTCCCCGCGCCGGAGGCGCCCGCCGCCGACGGGTCCGCCTACCCGGCCGAGCCCGGCGAGGAGGAGGACCCGGTCGAGGCGTTCCGGCGCAGCCTGGGCGTCCTTCCCGGCGACTGGTACGTCGTGCACACCTACGCCGGCTACGAGAACAAGGTGAAGGCCAACATCGAGTCGCGCATCGCCTCGCTCAACATGGAGGACTTCATCTACCAGATCGAGGTCCCCACCCAGGACGAGACGGTCATCAAGCAGGGCAAACGGCAGGTCGTGCAGTCGAAGGTCTTCCCCGGATACGTGCTCGTGCGGATGGACCTGACCGACGAGTCGTGGTCGGCGGTGAAGAACACCCCGAGCGTCACCGGCTTCGTCGGGACCACCCACCCGACGCCGTTGTCCCTGGACGACGTCGTGAAGTTCCTCGCCCCGAAGCCCAAGGAGGCCAAGAAGGCCGAGGCGCCGAAGGTCGTCGACTACCAGGTCGGCGAGTCGGTCACCGTCATGGACGGCCCGTTCGCGACCCTGCCCGCCACCATCAACGAGATCAACGCGGAAGCGCAGCGCCTCAAGGTTCTCGTGTCCATCTTCGGCCGGGAGACCCCGGTCGAGCTGTCGTTCAGCCAGGTCAGCAAGATCTGACGCCGCCGCTTTCCGGCCCCTCCGTACAAGGAAGAAGTCATGCCTCCGAAGAAGAAGATCGCCGGTCTGATCAAGCTCCAGATCCAGGCCGGCCAGGCGACCCCGGCACCTCCGGTGGGCCCGGCGCTCGGCCAGCACGGCGTCAACATCATGGAGTTCTGCAAGCAGTACAACGCCGCCACCGACTCCCAGCGCGGCAACGTGGTCCCGGTCGAGATCACGGTCTACGAGGACCGCACCTTCACCTTCATCACCAAGACGCCGCCGGCCGCCAAGCTCATCCTCAAGGCCGCGGGCGTGGAGAAGGGCTCGGGCGAGCCGCACACCAACAAGGTGGCGACCATCAGCCGTGACCAGGTGCGCGAGATCGCCGAGTCGAAGATGGCCGACCTCAACGCCAACGACATCGACGCCGCCGCCAAGATCATCGCCGGGACCGCCCGGTCGATGGGCATCGACGTCACCGACTGAGCCCGTTCGCGGGCTGATGCACCAGTGGGAGGGCGCACCCTGCGCCCGCCATCACCACGAGGAGAGGCAATGACCAAGCGCAGCAAGGCCTACGAGCAGGCCGCGGCCCTCATCGACCGGGACCGCCTCTACAGCCCCGCCGAGGCGGTGCGGCTGGCCCGGGAGACGAGCACGACGAAGCGGTTCGACGCGACCGTCGAGGTCGCGATGCGGCTGGGCGTCGACCCGCGCAAGGCCGACCAGATGGTGCGGGGCACGGTCTCGCTGCCGCACGGCACCGGCAAGACCGCCCGCGTCGCCGTCTTCGCCACCGGCGAGAAGGCCGAGGAGGCCCGGGCGGCGGGTGCGGACGTCGTCGGCGGCGACGACCTGATCGAGCAGGTCAACGGGGGCGCGCTCGACTTCGACGCCGCGGTGGCGACTCCGGACATGATGGGCAAGGTCGGCCGGCTCGGCCGGGTCCTCGGTCCGCGCGGCCTCATGCCCAACCCCAAGACCGGCACGGTGACCAACGACGTCGCCAAGGCGGTGGCCGACATCAAGGGCGGCAAGATCGAGTACCGCGTCGACCGCCAGGCCAACCTGCACATCGTCATCGGCAAGACGTCGTTCACCGAGGAGCAGCTGCTCGACAACTACGTGGCAGCGCTCGACGAGGTCCTGCGGGCCAAGCCGTCGGCGGCGAAGGGCCGCTACCTCAAGAAGGTCGCGATGTCGACCACGATGGGGCCCGGCATCGCGATCGACCCGGCGCGGACCCGCAGCCTGGCCGCGGACGCGGACGGCGACTCCGGGCCTTCCTGACCGTCGCTGACATCATCGCCGACACCGGCCACACTGGGCGGATGCGACCGGTCTCTGCCGCGGTGTCGGGCTTGGCAACGTTGCTCCTCGCCGTCGGATGTGGGTCGGGGAGCGGCCCGACCGCGCCGGCGACGCCCGGGGTGGACGCGCTCAGCGTCGTGCGCGCGGCGGCGAAGGCGACAGCCGGTGCCACGTCGATGCGCGTGTCCGGCTCGATGGCCGAGCACCTGCGGGGAGTGACGCCGAGCGAAGGCGCTGCGCCCGTCGACGTCGATGTGACCGGCGACTTCTCCGGCGTGGTGCGCAGCGACCCCCTGGGTGCGCGGCTGACCGTGTCGAACCTCACCACCAACGGCAGCGCGCTGGGCGCCCGCATGCGCGAGCTGCTCACCCCGGACGCGATGTACCTGAAGATGCCGCAGCTCGCCGCGCAGACGGGGACACCGTGGGTCGTCATGCGCTTCGCCGACATGAAGCGGCTGTCGGGAGTGGACCTCCGGCAGGTGCTGTCCCAGGCCCGCCAGATGCAACCGGCCCAGTACGTCGAGCAGCTCGCCGCCACCGGGCACATCCGCGATGTCGGCCGGGAAAGCGTGCGTGGGACGTCCACGACGCACTACTCCGGCACGGTGCCCCTCGACGAGCTACTGGCCCACTACAGCGCCGACGTCCGCGCCCAGCTGGCACCGACGATGCGGTCGGCCGGCTTCACCGGCGCCCGGGTCGACGTGTGGCTCGACGACGACGGCCTCGCCCGCCGGATCACCAGCAGCAGCGTCGGGGGTGAGGGCTCGGTCGAGGTCCACCTCGACGTCCTCGCCTACGACGTCCCGGTCCACGTCTCGCCGCCGCCCCCGGGACAGGTGACCGACCTGGCCCGCCTCGCCGGGCAGCAGCCGGGCACCTGAGCGTTCTGCTAGCCTCGTCGCTGCCGAAGACCGCTGGTTCCCGCTCCGCTCGAGGGGTGGGCGAAGCGCCCGGGAGACCGGGCGGCCCGCGCAGGTGAGTGAGACGGACCTCGTCAGCGAATCCTGACGATCGACGCCCCGCGCGCCTGCGCCGGGGCGTTTCGGCTGTTCCGCCCCTGGATCGATGCTGTTCCACGAGAGGAGACCCGTCGTGTCCCGCACGCAGGCAGATGTGCCCCGCACGCAGGCAGACGGGGCGAGGCCCGACAAGGTGGCCGCGGTCGCCGAGCTGACCGAAGCCTTCCGCGACTCCTCCGCCGCGGTGCTGACGGAGTACCGCGGGCTCACCGTGGCCCAGCTCAAGGAGCTGCGACGGTCCCTGGCCGGCAACGCGACCTATGCGGTGGTCAAGAACACCCTGACCAAGATCGCCGCCCGCGAGGCCGGCGTGGAGACGCTCGAGCCCCTGCTCGAAGGCCCCTCGGCCATCGCCTTCGTGACCGGCGACGCGGTCGAGGTCGCCAAGAGCCTGCGTTCGTTCGGTCGCGACCATCCCATGCTCGTCGTCAAGGGCGGCGTCCTCGACGGTCGGGCGATCTCCGCGGAGGAGATCCGCCGGCTCGCCGACCTCGAGTCCCGCGAGGTGCTGCTCACCAAGCTGGCCGGCGGCCTCAACGCCCCCGCGCAGAAGCTCGCGCTCGCGCTCGCCGCGCCAATGCAGCAGTTCGCCCGGCTGCTCGGCGCCCTCGAGGCGAAGGCGCAGGCCGACCCGAGCATCCTCGCCGGCGGCGCCGGCACGCCCGCCGAGCCCGAGGCGGCGCCCGAGGCAGCGGCGGCGCCCGAGGCATCGGCGGCGCCTGAGCCGAGCCCGAGCCCGAGGCAGCGGCGGCCGAGCCCGCGGCAGCGGCCGAGCCCGTGGGAGAACCGCCGACCGACGCGACACCCGGCACCGAAGCGGTGCCCGCAGCCCCCGCAGTCGAAGCGGCGGGCGATGAGGGGGCCGAGGCACAAGCCGTTGCCGAGGCACAAGCCGTTGCCGACGCCACCGACGTACCCGCCGAGACCGACGTCGCCGGTGACGCGACGTCGGCGAGCTGACCCAAGGAGAAGACAATGGCAACCCTGACCAACGACGAGATCATCGAGGCGCTCAAGGCGAAGTCGCTGCTCGAGATCTCCGACCTCGTGAAGCAGTTCGAGGAGACCTTCGGCGTGACCGCCGCGGCTCCGGTCGCGATGGCGGCCGCCCCTGCGGGCGGGGCCGCGGCGGGCGGCGACGGCGCCGCCGCCGCCGAGCAGGAGGAGTTCGACGTCGTCCTCGAGTCGGCCGGTGACAAGAAGATCCAGGTCATCAAGGTCGTGCGCGAGCTGACGAGCCTGGGTCTCAAGGAGGCCAAGGACCTCGTCGACGGCGCGCCCAAGACGCTGCTCGAGAAGGCCAACAAGGAGACCGCTGACAAGGCCAAGGAGGCGCTCGAGGGCGCCGGCGCCGCCGTCAGCGTCAAGTAGGCACCGCTCGGTCCCGGGAGGGGCGGCCCGGCAGCGGGCCGCCCCTCCCGGGCGTCCGGGGGTGAGATCCTGCTACCGCCGGGGTAAGCCGCGGAGGGCCGGAGCGCCTCGGTGACTACCTGCGGGTAGCCTCTCTCTGTGATCGCGGTCACACGGGGGGCGTCACCCGTGGCGGCTTAGGTCGTTGTCCTGAACGCAGCACGGAAGGCGGTCACGCGTGGGCGTTGAGGTGAAGGTCGAAGGGCTGACCAAGTCCTTCGGGCGCCAGGTCATCTGGGAGAACGTCTCCCTGAGCCTGCCCAAGGGCGAGATCTCCGTGCTGCTCGGCCCCTCCGGGACCGGCAAGTCGGTGTTCCTCAAGCACCTCGTCGGGCTGCTCCGGCCGGACCGAGGTCACGTCTGGATCGAGGGACGCGACGTCCCGAACGTCCCCGAGCGCGAGCTCTACGAGGTCCGGAAGATGTTCGGCGTCCTGTTCCAGGACGGCGCCCTCTTCGGCTCGATGACGATCTTCGACAACGTGGCGTTCCCGCTGCGGGAGCACACGAAGAAGAACGAGTCCGACATCAAGCG
Source organism: uncultured Actinomycetota bacterium (assembly GCA_963835405.1). Taxonomy (GTDB): domain Bacteria; phylum Actinomycetota; class Actinomycetes; order JAFAQI01; family JAFAQI01; genus CAWIFV01. Next base: position 87,238 of record CAWIFV010000013.1, on the reverse strand, counting down.
GATCGTCATGGAGAAGCTCGAGCTCACCGGCCTCCTCGGCTCCGAGGACAAGCTCCCGGGCGAGATCTCCGGCGGCATGCGCAAGCGCGCCGGTCTCGCGCGCGCGCTGGTCCTCGACCCCGAGATCCTGCTCTTCGACGAGCCGGACTCCGGGCTCGACCCGGTTCGCACGGCCTACCTCAACCAGCTCATCGTCGACCTCAACGCCCAGATCGAGGCGACGATGCTCATCGTCACCCACGACGTGAACACCGCGCGCACCGTGCCGGACAACATCGGGCTGCTCTACCGCCGGCACCTGGCCATGTTCGGCCCCCGGGAGATGCTCCTGTCGAGCCAGGAACCCGTGGTCCGGCAGTTCCTCAACGCCCGCCGGCAGGGTCCGATCGGCATGGCCGAGGAGAAGGACGCGGCCGAGCTCGCCCAGGAGGAGGAGGAGGGGCACGAGCTGCCGCCGCTGCCGCCGATCCCGCCTCAGATCACGCCCAGCAACGGCGAGGACCGCCGCACCCAGCGTCCGCCCGGTCAGTGGCTGCGGGAGAACGACATCGAGCCGCCGCCCGGCTCGTTCACCGGCGAGGAGGGGTACGGCGCCGCCTCCGTGCCGACCGCCCCACCGGCGACGACGGAGGACGCGGGTGGGCGGCAGCCGGACGCCGCCGGCACGACGTCGAACGCAGACGGTGCGCAGGACCGACCGGCCGCCAAGTCGAGGAAGACGACGGCCAAGTCCGCCGCCAAGAAGACCGCCGCCAAGAAGACCGCGGCGAAGAAGTCCGGCGAATGAGCTCACTCCACCCTGGCCGCACCGCTGCGGCAGAGCGGCAGCTTCTTCGCGCTCTGCCTGGATGCCATCGTCCAGCTCTTCCGCTCGATCGTGCACCGCCGCTTCCAGTGGCGCGAGGCGATCGAGCAGGCGTGGTTCCTCGCCAGCGTCACGATCCTGCCGACCGCGCTGGTGTCGATCCCGTTCGGTGCCGTCATCGCCCTGCAGATCGGCAACCTGTCCCGCCAGGTCGGCGCCCAGTCGTTCACCGGCTCCGCGGCGGTCCTCGCGATCATCCGCGAGGCGGCGCCGATCGTGACGCGCTGCTGATCTCCGGAGCCGGCGGCTCCGCGATCTGCGCCGACCTCGGCAGCCGCAAGATCCGCGACGAGATCGACGCCATGGAGGTGCTCGGCATCTCGCCGATCGAGCGCCTCGTCGTGCCCCGGGTGTTCGCCAGCATGTTCGTGGCGGTCATGCTCAACGGGCTGGTCTCGGTCGTGGGCGTGATCGGCGGGTACACGTTCAACGTCCTGCTCCAACACGGCACACCCGGGGCCTATATCGCCTCCTTCACCGCGCTGGCCCAGTTACCCGACCTCTGGGTGGGGGAGTTCAAGGCGTTGATCTTCGGTGCGCTGGCCGCGCTCGTCGCCTCCTACAAGGGCCTGAACCCCAAGGGCGGGCCCAAGGGCGTCGGTGACGCCGTGAACCAGTCCGTGATCATCGCCTTCATGCTGCTGTTCGTCGTGAACTTCGTGGTCACGGCGGTCTACTTCCAGGTCGTCCCGCAGAAGGCGATCTGATGGCCGGCACCGTCTCGCTCCCCCGCCCGCTGCGCTTCCTGCGGCCCGCCGTCAACCGGCCGCTGGAGGCACTCGAGGACCTCGGCGAGCAGCTGTCGTTCTACGGCCGCGCTCTCGCCTGGGTGCCGCGGGCGCTGCCGGCGTACTGGAAGGAGGTCACCCGGCTCATCGCCGAGGTCTCTCTCGGTTCCGGTGCGCTCGCCGTCATCGGCGGGTCGGTCGGCGTGATCATGTTCATGACCTTCTTCACCGGCACCGAGGTCGGGCTCGAGGGTTACCAGGGCCTCAACCAGATCGGGATCTCCGCCTTCGCCGGCTTCATCTCCGCCTACTTCAACACCCGCGAGATCGCGCCGCTCGTGGCCGGGTTGGCGCTCACCGCGACCGTCGGCGCGGGATTCACCGCCCAGCTCGGTGCGATGCGGATCTCCGAGGAGGTCGACGCCCTCGAGGTCATGGGCATCCCGTCGGTGCCCTACCTCGTCACGACCCGGCTGATCGCCGGCCTCGTGGCCGTCATCCCGCTCTACGTCGTCGGCCTGTTCGCGTCGTACTTCGCCACGCGGTTCATCGTGACCGTCTACTTCCATCAATCCGGCGGCACCTACGACCACTACTTCCATCAGTTCCTCGTGCCCACGGACGTCTTCTACTCGTTCCTCAAAGTGATCATCTTCTCCGTGGTGATCATGCTGATCCACTGCTACTACGGCTACTTCGCACGCGGCGGTCCCGCGGGCGTGGGAGTGGCCGTCGGCCGCGCGGTGCGGACGTCCATCGTCGCGATCAACGTGATCGACCTGTTCCTGAGCCTCGCGCTGTGGGGCGCCAACACCACCGTGCGGATCGCGGGGTAGCGCGATGGCGGGCGAGCGTGGGCTGCGGGTGAAGCGGCGCCTTCAGGGCGTCGCCTTCCTCGCGGTCGTCGCTGCCCTGCTCGGGCTCACGATCGCCGTCTACAACAAGGCGCTGCCGTGGCAGTCGACCAAGGAGGTCATCCTCGAGGCCGACCGGGCCGGCAACCAGCTCGTGGTCCCCGCCGACGTGAAGCTCGAGGGGGTCCTCGTCGGTCGGGTCAGCGGGGTCAGCACCAAGGGCGAGCTCGCCCGCATGACGCTGCAGATCCAGCCGTCGAAGATGAAGCTGATCCCGGCCAACGTCGTGGCCCGCATCCTGCCCAAGACGTTGTTCGGCGAGAAGTTCGTCCAGCTGGTCATCCCGGACAGTCCGACCGGCGAGCTGCAGCCGGGGGCGGTCATCGCGCAGGACCGGTCCGAGACCGCGATCGAGCTGCAGACCGTCTTCAGCCATCTCGTGCCACTGCTGCGCACGCTCAAGCCGGCCGAGCTGTCGGTCACGCTGTCCAACCTCGCCGACGCGCTGCGGGGCCGGGGCGACGCGCTCGGCCACAACCTGGAGCTGGTGAACCAGTACTTCAGCGGGTTCAACCCGGACCTGCCGACGTTCACCCACGACCTCGGGGCGCTCGCCGACATGGCCTCGACCTACGCCGACGCCACCCCGGACCTGATGGCGATGCTGCGCAACTTCTCGGTCAACGCCCGGACGCTGACCGAGAAGCAGGACGTCTTCGCGCGGTTCCTCGCCGGTTCGTCCGACTTCGCCTCGACCGCTGCCGACGTCTTCGGGGACAACGCGAACCGGCTGATCCAGCTGGCCGACGTCAGCGCCCCGGTGACCCACCTCTACGCGAAGTACTCCCCAGTCCTCGAGTGTCTTCCCAACGGGCTCGCGATCTACGACCGCACCCGGCTCGAGCAGGCGTTCGGCGCCGGCCCGTTCCTCCACATCACGCTGACCCCCGTCGGTGACCGCGGCGCCTACACGCCGGCGGACAAGCCGCTGAAGACGGACATCACGAGCCTCAAGCTGCCGCCGAACTGCTTCGGCCTGCCCCATCGGCGACAAGGGCCTGCACCCGGTCAACAGCCGCTACCCCGGCGAGCACCCCCGGGACAACTACGGCTGCGGCGGCTACGCCGGCCAGCAGGACGCCAGCTGCACCGTGCCCCAGGGCGGGCAGCCGGCGGCTCCCGCCGGCTCCAAGCGGTCGGGCACCGCCCAGGCGTCGGGTGCCGCCGCGAGGCTGCCGTCGGTGGACAGCCACGGCACTGTGGGCGGGGCGCGAGAACAGGCGCTCGTCACCGCCATGCTCGGGCCGATGCTCGGACCCGACACGTCGACGACGTCGCCGGGCCTCCAGGACCTGCTGCTCGGGCCCATCCTGCGCGGGATGGCGGTGAGCATCTCGTGACCGGACACACCCTGTCGGCGTTCGTCAAGCTGATGATCTTCACGATCGTCACCGTGCTGGCGACCGCGGTCCTCGCCGTGACGATCAGCAACCGCACCTTCGGTGACACCCGCAGCTTCAAGGCGCGCTTCACCGACGTCACCAGCCTGCTCGCCGGCGACAGTGTCCGCGCTGCCGGTGTCCGCGTCGGCACGGTGAAGTCGATCAAGGTGGTCGACGACCACGACGCCGAGGTCACGTTCGACGTCGACAAGACCGTGCCGATCCGCACGACGACCAAGTTGCAGGTGCGCTACCTCAACCTGGTCGGCCAGCGCTACATCGCGATCATCGAGCAGCCGGGTGCGGGGGCGGACCAGCCGCAGGACTCCGTGATCCCCCTGGCGCGTACGGCGCCTGCGCTCGACCTGACCGCCCTGTTCAACGGTTTCCGGCCGCTGTTCCAGGCCCTGTCGCCGGACGACGTCAACGCCTTCTCGATGGAGGTCATCAAGACCCTCCAGGGGGAGGGCGGCACGGTGGCCGACCTGGTCCAGCGCTCCGCGAGCCTGACCAACACGGTGGCCGACCGGGACGCCGCCATCGGCGGGGTCGTCAACAACCTGCTCAAGGTGCTCGACACGGTGGAGCAGCGCGACCAGGGCCTCAACCAGCTCATCGTCCAGCTGCAACGGCTCGTCACCGGCCTGGCGGGTGACCGGGACGCCATCGCCGCGTCGCTGTCCCACATCGACGACCTGGCCAGCAACAGCGCCCTGCTGCTCCAGCAGATCCGGCCCTACGTGCCCAGCGACCTGAAGAACCTCTCCGGGATCGCGCACAACCTCAACCGGACGAAGAACTGCTCCAACTACCTGCTGCCGCTCACGGACAAGAACAAGTTCCCCAAGGTCGACCGGTTCGCCAACAACAAGTGCAGCGGGCCCAACACGCTCGACGAGTACCTCAAGCGGGCGCCGACCAAGCTGATCCAGATCATCCGCACGGCGACGTACGGCTCCTACTTCAACTTCTACCTCTGCGACCTCGAGATGACCGGGCAGCTCGGCCAGCTGCTCGAGGACAACGGGGTCAAGCCGACCATCGTCGTCAACGTCCCGGCGTGTGGGTCATGAAGCCGTTCCGCGAGCGCAACCCCGTCCCGATCGGCGCGATCGGGCTCGCGGTGATCCTCGGCATGCTCCTGCTCGCGTTCAACGCTGACCGCCTCCCCCTGATCAACAGCGGCAGCACCTATCACGCCGCCTTCGCCGACTCGGCCGGCCTGCAGCCGGGCGACGACGTCCGGATCGCCGGGGTCAAGGTCGGCAAGGTGACCTCGGTCGAGCTCGACGGGGCGAAGGTGCGCGTGGGCATGCGGGTCGACTCCGGCATGCACATCGGGGAGGCCACCACCGCCGACATCAAGATCAAGACGCTGCTCGGCCAGAAGTACGTCGCCCTGGTGCCGACCGGGTCGGGTGACCTTGCCGGCGACATCCCGCTGGCGCGCACCACCACCCCGTTGGACGTCACGCAGGCTTTCATCGGCCTCGGGCAGCGGGCCGGCGAGATCGACACCGGCCAGCTCGCGGACGCCTTCGACACGCTGAGCGCGACGTTCAAGGACACCCCGCCCTACGTCCAGTCGTCGCTGCGCGGGCTCCGCCGCCTGTCCACCTCCATCGCCTCCCGGGACAACGAGCTGCGGCGCCTGCTCGAGCGCACCAACGGCGTGACGCAGACCCTTGCCGCGCGCGACGCGGAGGTCGCGAAGCTGATCAACGACTCCAACCTCATCCTGCAGACGGTCTACGACCAGCGGGTGGTCGTGCACCGGTTGCTCGTCGACACCTCCGCGGTGTCCAAGCAGCTGGCCGGGTTGGTGCGGGAGAACCGCGCGGTCATCGGGCCGGCGCTGCGCAACCTCCACAAGACGCTCGCCATCCTGCAGCGCAACCAGGACAACCTCGACGCGACCATCCATCTGGCCGCGCCGTTCATCCGTGACTTCACCGACGTCCTGGGCAACGGCAGGTGGTTCGAGACCGTGCTGTGGAACCTGCCGGGCGGCCTGAACCAGAGCTGCCTCAAGGTCGGCGGCACCAAGGTCTGCCCGCCGCTCGGATCGGGAGCGACGCCATGAGCCGGCTCGCGACTTGGCGTGGCCGCCGCGGGCTGCTGGCCGCGGTCGTCGTAGCCGTCCTCGCGGCCGTGATCGGCACCGGGGTGGCGCTCGCGAGCGGCGGCGACAGCGGCGGCACCCGCCACCTGACCGCGTTCTTCACGCGCACCATCGGCCTCTACGAGGGCAACGACGTCCGCGTCCTGGGCGTGAAGATCGGCACCATCGACAAGCTCACGGTCAAGGGCGACCGGGTGCAGGTGGAGATGTCGTACGACGGCAAGTACCCGCTGCCCGCCGACGCGCAGGCTGCGGTCATCCCGCCGTCGGTCGTCAGCGACCGCTTCATCCAGATCTCGCCGGCCTACACCGGCGGGCCGAAGCTCGCCGACGGCGCCACCCTCGACACCGACCGCACCGCGGTGCCGCTCGAGTTCGACGAGATCTTCCGGAACCTCGACGAGCTCAACGTCGCCCTCGGGCCGGAAGGCGCCAACAAGCACGGCGCGCTCCCGCGCCTCGTCGACATCAGCGCCAAGAACCTCAAGGGCAACGGCGAGGCTCTCAACGGTGCCCTGAAGGAGTTCTCGGCGGCGATCTCCACGCTGGCCGGGAGCCGGACCGACCTGTTCTCCACCGTGCGACAGCTGCAGCAGTTCACGACGATGCTCGCCCGCAACGACGGCGGCCTGCGCGAGCTCAACAGCAACCTCGCGAAGGTCGGCGACCAGCTCGCGGGCGAGCGTGAGGAGCTGGGCGCGGCCCTGGCCAACCTGTCCACGGCACTGGACCTGGTCAACTCCTTCGTCAAGGACAACCGTGACGAGCTGACGAGCGACATCCACCAGCTGACGGACGTCACCTCGTGCTCGCCAAGGAGAAGGAGGCGCTCAAGGAGGTCGTCGACATGGCGCCGTTCGCCCTGTCGAACCTGGCGCTCGCCTACGACCCACGGGCCCGGACCCTCGACACCAAGGACGACGCCCAAGGTCCGATCGAGGAGCCGGTGGGCCCGACCGGCGTCCTGTGTCAGCTGCTCGGTGACCCGTTCTGCACGGTGCCCAACAGCCCCGGATCGCTGGCCGACCTGCTGGGGGTGAAGCCGTGACCAGGTCCATCCGGCTCGCCGCCCTCGCCGTCGCGCTCGCGGCACTGTCCGGCTGCGGCTTCAAGGGCGCCTACTCGCTGCCGCTGCCCGGCGGCAACGCCGGCGGCAACAGCTACCACGTCACCGCGGTGTTCGACGACGTCCAGGACCTGGTGCCGATGGCCGCGGTCCGCGTCGACGACGTCGCGGTGGGCGACGTGACCTCGATCGAGTACGACCCCTCCGACGGCAAGGCGCACGTCGGGATCCGGATTCGCGACTCGGTCCAGCTGCCCGCCAACGCCGTCGCAACCCTGGAGCAGACGACGCTGCTCGGCGAGAAGTACGTCGCGGTCGAGCAGCCGACCGGCGAGCAGCCGACCGGCCGGCTCACCGAGGGCTCCGTCATCGACGACAACGCGACGTCGAACCTGCCGGATATCACCGAGGTCTTCGGCGTCCTGTCCGCCGTGCTCAACGGCGGCGACATCCAGGACCTGCAGACGATCAACATCGAGGTCGCCAAGGCCCTCAGCGGGCGCGAGCAGGCGGTGAAGTCCGCGCTGCACGAGCTCGACACGTTCGTCAGCGGGCTCGACCGCCAGAAGCAGAAGATCGTGCGCGCCCTGGACGAGCTCGACCGGTTCAGCGGCGCGCTGGCCAAGCAGACCGGCACGATCGCGACCGCTCTCGACGACCTGGGGCCGGGCCTGAAGGTGCTCGCCGACCAGCGGGCGCAGTTCACCCGCCTGCTCACGGACCTGTCCCGGTTCGGCAAGGTGGCGACCCGGATCATCACCGCCAGCCGGGAGCAGACGGTCGCGGGCCTGCGCGACCTGCAGCCCGTCCTGCGTCACCTGCGAGCGGCGGGCACCAACCTGCCGCACTCGCTCGAGCTGCTGATCACCTATCCGTTCCCGCGCAACATCGACAAGGCGATCCCCGGCGACTACAACGGCCTCTACCTGTCGTTCAACGGGGACCCCAGCCTGACCAACGGCGCCGCGCCGCTGTTCTGCGCGCTCGCTCCCACCCCGCTCGCCAGCTGTGCGGGCCGGCCGGGGGCGTTGTCCAAGGACTCCGGGAAGGGCTCGGGCGGCAACGGGCTCCAGCTGCCCGACGTGCCCGACGTGCCCGACGTGCCCGACCTGCCGGGCCTGACGTCGCCCACGCCGGTGCCGTCTCCCGGTGACCTGCTCGACGGCCTGCTCGGCGCGGGCCTGACGGGGGGCAGGCTGTGATCCGCCGTACCGTCAAGATCCAGCTCGTCGCGTTCGCGCTGATCTCGTTGCTGGGCATCTTCTACGTCGGCAGCAACTACGTCGGCTTCCACTTCCTGCGTCCCGGTCCCTACACCGTCGCGCTCGTGCTGCCCGAGACCGGCGGGATCTTCCCGAATGCCGCGGTGACCGAGCGCGGGGTGACCGTCGGCCGGGTGGGATCGTTGCAGCTCGCGTCCGGCTCGACGTGCGGGGACCGGCAGAACTGCGTGCGGGTCGAGCTCCAGATCGAGCACGACCGGAAGATCCCGGCCGACGTCCACGCCACCGTGGCCAACCTCTCCGCGGTCGGCGAGCAGTACGTCGACCTTCAGCCACGCGCGGAGGGCGGGCCGTTCCTGCACGACGGCAGCGTGATCACAGCGGAGAACGCCACGATCCCGCTCGACGACGCCACGCTGCTGCTCGACCTCGACAAGCTGGTCAGCAGCGTCAACCGCAAGCATCTCGCCACCATGATCGACGAGCTCGGCAAGGGCTTCGCCGACCTCGGCCCGGCGCTGCAGCGGCTGATCGACAACGGCAACGCCCTCACCGAGGAGGCCATCCGGACCCTCCCCGAGCAGCTCAAGCTGATCGACGACGGCAAGACCGTCCTCGACACCCAGAACGACGTCTCGCAGCAGCTGCGGGCGTGGGCAGCGAGCTTCGCCTCGTTCTCCGACCAGATCCGCCAGAGCGACCCCGACCTGCGCGCCCTGTTCGACCGGGGGACCGCCGCGTCCCAGGAGCTGGCCGGCCTGCTGCGGGACAACGCCCCGGTGCTGCCGACGCTGCTGGGCAACCTCATCACGTTCAACCGGATCCAGGCCGTCCGGCTGCCCTACGTGCGGGCCACGCTGGAGCTGTTCCCCTCGCTCACCGCCGGCGGGTTCTACGTCACGCCCGGTGACGGGACGGCGCACTTCGGGCAGGTCAACGACAACTCGAGCCCCTGCACCACCGGCTACGGGTCGACCAAGCTGCGCGGCAACAACGCCGACGGTGCCAGCCCGTCGGACTGGGGTGGCCCGGCCAACCTCGACGCCTACTGCCACGGCAAGGGCATCACGACCGACTGGCGGGGCTCCCGCCTGGTGCCGCGCCCGGACAACGCCCAGGTGACCAACGCCGATCCCTACCCCGGCCCGACGTACGGGCACAGCAAGCACCCCACCGTCGAGGAGCAGCGCAGCGGCGCGGTGGGCAGCGGCGGCGGGAGCGGCTCGGCCGCGGCCGGGTCGACGGGGTCGGGGGAGACCGTGATCCCGCTGCCCTACGACCCGACGACCGGGATGCTGACGGGGCTGGACGGCAAGACCTACCAGCTCGGCTACAGCGGCTCCCTGGAGCGGATCTTCGGGTCCTCGTCGTGGAAGTGGCTCCTGCTCGCACCTACGATGAAGTGATGCAGCGGCAGCCGCGCCGGATGGCGCCACTGGTGCCTGCCCTGCCGGTCGTGCTGGCCGTGGTCGCGCTGCTCGTCGCCGTCACCGGTGCGGTGCTCGCGGGCCTCGCGAGCCGGCAGGTCTCCGCCGCGCACCGGGCCGACGAGCACCGGGCGAGCGCGCTGTCGGCGGCCCGGCAGATCGCGATCGACTTCGCGGCCTACGACTACCGGCACCTGCCCGAGGACTTCAAGCGGGTGGCCGACGAGACGACCGGCGACCTGCACAAGCAGTACCTCACGAGCAGCACCAGCCTGAAGGACCAGATCGAGAAGGTGCAGGCGGTGGCGAGCGCCGAGGTCACCGCCAGCGCGGTGATGAACGCCACGGCGGCGCGGGCGACCGTCGTCCTCGCCGTCGACCGCACGGTGCGGACGAAGAAGCTGCCGGACGGTCAGGCCGAGTCCTACGGGCTCCAGATGGTCCTCGTCCGGTCCCACGGGCAGTGGCTCGCGAGCGAGATGACGCCGCTGTGACCCGGCCCCGCGGCGTCGTCGCCGCCCTCACCGGTGCCCTCGTCGCCGTCTCGGCGGGCGCGGCGGGCCTCGCCGCCGTGGCCACCACGAGCGCGTCGCACGAGCACGCCCTCGACCGGGCCCGGGACAACGGCCTCGCCGCCGCGGCCTCCGGCCTGCCCACCGTGCTGACCTACGACTACCGGCACCTCGAGGAGGACTTCGCCCGGGCGGAGTCGCTGCTCACCCCGCGGTTCCGCAAGGAGTACGACGACACCACCGCCAAACAGGTGGAGCCGTTGGCAGCGAAGTACAAGGCGACGAGCACCGCCGACGTGACCGCCGCCGCCGTGGTCGACGCCCAGGTGGACCGGGTCGTCGTGCTGGTGTTCGTCAACCAGGCGGTGACCAACTCCAACCTGTCGGCGCCGCGGCTCGACCGGTCCCGGATCAACGTCACGGTCGTGCGCTCCGGCGACCGGTGGCTGATCGACAAGCTCGCACCGCTCTGACCCGGGCGTCGTCGGCCCTCCAGTGCCGGCCCGGAAATGCCGATGTCGTGCCTTGACGTCGGGGGCGGCCGGGGTCATCCTGTCCGCCAACGGAATGCGTTCAGAGTCGGCCGCCGAGTGCGGCCTCGACAGCAGTGCGCCGATGGGGCTACACTGCCCGTTTGCGCTGCCTACCGATTCTCCTGCCGTGCGGACGCATGTGCGTCCCGGCGGTGGGTCGTTCGGCGTGCGCGCGCACCGCACGCCCTCGCTGCGAGGGCCCCTGAAGTGAGCACCGTCATGAGCACCGCCGGAAGAAGGACCCCACTTGGCCGCGTCGCGCTCCACCTCCGCCCCCGCCACGTCCTCTCTCGCTCCGCCCCGCATCTCCTTCGCCCGCATCGCCGAGCCCCTGGAGGTTCCTGACCTCCTCGCCCTCCAGACCGCCTCCTTCGAGTGGCTCATCGGCTCGGATGCCTGGCGGGCCGGCCAGGACGCGGGCCTGCTGTCCGGGCTGGAGGAGATCCTCACCGAGATCAGCCCCATCCGAGACTTCTCGGACACCATGTCCCTCGAGTTCCGCGAGCCGAAGCTCATGGACCCGCCGCACTCCATCGAGGAGTGCAAGGACAAGGACATGACCTACTCGGCGCCGTTGTTCGTCATCGCCGAGTTCACCAACAACGAGACCGGCGAGATCAAGAGCCAGACGGTGTTCATGGGCGACTTCCCGCTCATGACCCCCAACGGCACCTTCGTCATCAACGGGACCGAGCGGGTCGTCGTCTCCCAGCTCGTCCGCTCACCCGGCGTCTACTTCGAGCGGACGCTGGACAAGACCAGCGACCGCGACGTCTACGGCGCCAAGGTCATCCCCGGCCGCGGTGCCTGGCTGGAGTTCGAGGTCGACAAGCGCGACCAGGTGGGTGTCCGCATCGACCGCAAGCGCAAGCAGCCGGTCACCGTGCTGCTGCGCGCGCTGGGCTGGGACAACGCCCGCATCCTCGAGCGGTTCGAGGGCTACGAGTCGATTCGCGTCACGCTCGACAAGGACCACACCACCACGCAGGACGAGGCGCTGATCGACATCTACCGCAAGCTGCGCCCGGGCGAGCCGCCCACGCGTGACGCCGCGGAGACGCTCCTCAACAACCTCTACTTCAACGAGAAGCGCTACGACCTCGCGAAGGTCGGCCGCTACAAGGTCAACAAGAAGCTCGGTCTCGACGTGCCGATGGGCACCGGCGTCCTCACCGAGGAGGACGTCGTCGCGGCGATCGAGTACGTCGTGAAGTTGCACGCCAATGAGCCCGGCTACGAGACCGACGACATCGACCACTTCGGCAACCGGCGGCTGCGCACGGTCGGTGAGCTGATCCAGAACCAGGTCCGCATCGGCCTGTCCCGGATGGAGCGCGTCGTCCGTGAGCGGATGACGACGCAGGACGTCGAGGCGATCACGCCGCAGACCCTGATCAACATCCGCCCGGTCGTGGCCTCGATCAAGGAGTTCTTCGGCACCTCGCAGCTGTCGCAGTTCATGGACCAGACCAACCCGCTGGCCGGCCTGACCCACAAGCGGCGGCTCTCCGCCCTGGGCCCCGGCGGCCTGTCCCGTGAGCGGGCCGGTTTCGAGGTCCGTGACGTGCACCCCAGCCACTACGGCCGGATGTGCCCGATCGAGACTCCGGAAGGGCCGAACATCGGCCTGATCGGTTCACTGTCGACCTACGCGCGGGTCAACCCCTTCGGCTTCGTCGAGACGCCGTACCGCCGCGTCGACAAGGGCAAGGTCACCGACCACATCGACTACCTGACGGCCGACGAGGAGGACCAGCACGTCATCGCGCAGGCCAACGCGCCGCTGTCCGCGAACGGCAGCTTCGCCGAGGCGCGCGTCCTCGTCCGCAAGAAGGGCGGCGAGGTCGACTACGTCGAGCCGTCCGCCGTCGACTACATGGACGTCTCGCCGCGGCAGATGGTCTCGGTCGCGACGGCGATGATCCCGTTCCTCGAGCACGACGACGCCAACCGGGCGCTCATGGGCTCCAACATGCAGCGGCAGGCGGTGCCGCTGCTGCGCAGCGAGGCGCCGCTGGTCGGCACCGGCATGGAGTACCGCGCGGCGGTCGACGCCGGCGACGTGGTGACCGCCGAGCTGGGTGGGACGGTCGAGGAGGTCTCCGCCGACTACGTCACGGTGGCGCAGTCCGACGGCTCGAAGCGGACCTACCGGATCGCCAAGTTCCGCCGGTCCAACCAGGGCACCTGCATCAACCAGAAGCCGATCGTCGACCGAGGGCCAGAAGATCGAGGCCGGGCAGGTCATCGCCGACGGCCCCTGCACCCAGAACGGTGAGATGGCGCTCGGCAAGAACCTCCTCGTCGCGTTCATGTCGTGGGAGGGCCACAACTACGAGGACGCGATCATCCTGTCCTCGCGGCTCGTCGAGGACGACGTCCTCTCCTCGATCCACATCGAGGAGCACGAGGTCGACGCCCGTGACACCAAGCTCGGCCCCGAGGAGATCACCCGCGACATCCCGAACGTCAGCGAGGAGATCCTCGCCGACCTCGACGAGCGCGGCATCATCCGCATCGGCGCCGAGGTCGTGGCCGGCGACATCCTCGTCGGCAAGGTGACCCCGAAGGGCGAGACCGAGCTGACGCCCGAGGAGCGGCTGCTGCGCGCGATCTTCGGCGAGAAGGCGCGGGAGGTCCGCGACACCTCGCTCAAGGTGCCGCACGGCGAGAGCGGCAAGGTCATCGGCGTCCGCGTGTTCAGCCGCGAGGAGGGCGACGAGCTGCCCCCCGGCGTCAACGAGCTCGTCCGCGTCTACGTCGCCCAGAAGCGCAAGATCACCGACGGCGACAAGCTCGCCGGCCGGCACGGCAACAAGGGCGTCATCTCCAAGGTGCTGCCGGTCGAGGACATGCCGTTCCTCGAGGACGGCACGCCGGTCGACATCATCCTCAACCCGCTCGGCGTGCCGGGCCGGATGAACGTCGGGCAGGTCCTCGAGACCCACCTCGGCTGGGTGGCCAAGACCGGCTGGAAGGTCGCCGGCACCAAGGAGACGTGGCAGAAGCGGCTGGCCGAGATCGGTGCCGACGCCGCCGACGCAGGCACCAACGTCGCGACGCCCGTCTTCGACGGCGCACGTGAGGAGGAGATCACCGGTCTGCTCGCGTCGACCCTGCCGAACCGCGACGGCCAGCAGCTGGTCGGCGGCGAGGGCAAGGCGCACCTGTTCGACGGCCGCACGGGCGAGCCGTTCCGCGAGCCGATCTCCGTCGGCTACATCTACATCCTGAAGCTGCTGCACCTGGTCGACGACAAGATCCACGCCCGGTCGACCGGTCCCTACTCGATGATCACCCAGCAGCCGCTGGGCGGTAAGGCGCAGTTCGGCGGCCAGCGCTTCGGGGAGATGGAGGTCTGGGCGCTCGAGGCCTACGGCGCGGCCTACGCGCTGCAGGAGCTGCTGACGATCAAGTCCGACGACGTCCTCGGCCGGGTGAAGGTCTACGAGGCGATCGTCAAGGGCGAGAACATTCCCGAGCCCGGCATCCCCGAGTCGTTCAAGGTGCTCATCAAGGAGATGCAGTCGCTCTGCCTCAACGTCGAGGTGCTCTCGAGCGACGGCATGCAGATCGAGATGCGCGACACCGACGAGGACGTCTTCAGAGCGGCCGAAGAACTCGGCATTGACCTGAGTCGGCGCGAGCCGAGCTCGGTCGAGGAGGTCTGAATCGGACGAAGTTTTTCCTTGCTTCGCCCGAAAACTCCGTCCGAGCCAGAAAGACCTGAGAAGAGAAAAGGCACGCACGTGCTTGATGTGAACTTCTTCGACGAGCTGCGCATCGGCCTCGCGACCGCCGACGACATCCGGCAGTGGTCGCACGGCGAGGTCAAGAAGCCCGAGACGATCAACTACCGCACGCTCAAGCCGGAGAAGGACGGCTTGTTCTGCGAGAAGATCTTCGGTCCCACCCGGGACTGGGAGTGCTACTGCGGCAAGTACAAGCGGGTCCGGTTCAAGGGCATCATCTGCGAGCGCTGCGGCGTCGAGGTGACGCGGGCGAAGGTCCGCCGCGAGCGGATGGGCCACATCGAGCTCGCCGCTCCGGTGACCCACATCTGGTACTTCAAGGGCGTGCCGTCGCCGGCTCGGCTACCTGCTGGACCTGGCGCCCAAGGACCTCGAGAAGATCATCTACTTCGCGGCGTACCTGGTCACCGACGGTCGACGAGGACGCCCGGCATCGCGACCTCGCGTCGATCGAGGCGCAGTTCTCGGTCGAGAAGCAGCGCATCACCGACAAGATGAACGTCGACGTCGAGGCGCGGCAGAAGAAGCTCGAGGAGGACCTCGCCCAGCTCGAGGCCGAGGGCGCCAAGGGCGACGCGCGCCGCAAGGTCCGCGACTCCGCCGAGCGTGAGATGAAGCAGATCCGGACGCGGGCCGAGCGCGCCGTCGACGAGCTCGACAAGGTGCTCGACGAGTTCAAGGGTCTCGGTGTCAAGCAGCTCGTCACCGACGAGCGCATCTTCCGGGAGCTGCGCGACCGCTTCGCCAAGGGCGTCAAGCTCGAGGGCGAGGACGGCTGGCGGGTCATCCCCGGGACCATGGGCGAGTACTTCGAGGCCGGCATGGGCGCCGAGGCGCTCCAGAAGCTGCTCGTCAGCTTCGACCTCGAGGCCGAGGCGGAGAGCCTGCGCGAGCAGATCCGGACCGGCAAGGGGCAGAAGAAGGCCCGGGCGCTCAAGCGGCTCAAGGTCGTGTCGGCGTTCCTCAACACCCGCAACTCGCCCAACGGCATGGTCCTCGACTGCGTGCCGGTGATCCCGCCGGACCTGCGCCCGATGGTGCAGCTCGATGGTGGCCGGTTCGCGACGAGCGACCTCAACGACCTCTACCGCCGGGTGATCAACCGCAACAACCGGCTCAAGCGGCTGCTCGACCTCGGCGCGCCCGAGATCATCGTCAACAACGAGAAGCGGATGCTCCAGGAGGCCGTCGACGCGCTGTTCGACAACGGCCGCCGCGGGCGTCCGGTCACCGGTCCGGGCAACCGGCCGCTGAAGTCGCTGTCCGACATGCTCAAGGGCAAGCAGGGCCGGTTCCGCCAGAACCTGCTCGGCAAGCGCGTCGACTACTCCGGCCGTTCGGTCATCGTCGTCGGGCCGCAGCTCAAGCTGCACCAGTGCGGGCTGCCCAAGCAGATGGCTCTCGAGCTGTTCAAGCCCTTCGTCATGAAGCGGCTGGTCGACCTCAACCACGCCCAGAACATCAAGAGCGCCAAGCGCATGGTCGAGCGCGCGCGCCCGGTGGTGTGGGACGTGCTCGAGGAGGTCATCACCGAGCACCCGGTGCTGCTGAACCGTGCACCGACGCTGCACCGCCTCGGTATCCAGGCGTTCGAGCCCCAGCTCGTCGAGGGCAAGGCCATCCAGATCCACCCGCTGGTCTGCACGGCCTTCAACGCCGACTTCGACGGCGACCAGATGGCGGTCCACCTGCCGCTGTCGGCGGAGGCGCAGGCCGAGGCCCGCATCCTCATGCTGTCGAGCAACAACATCCTGTCGCCCGCCCACGGGCGGCCGATCACGTCGCCGACGCAGGACATGGTGCTCGGCCTGTTCTACCTGACGACGCAGCGCGACGGGGCCGACGGTGAAGGCCGGATCTTCGGGTCCATGGCCGAGGCCGTCATGGCCTACGACAAGAGGGAGCTCGACCTCCAGGCCAAGGTCAAGGTGCGGCTGGAGGATGTTCCCGCGGCCGCCGACGACGACAAGCGCCCGGCGGTCAACCGCGGCGGCGAGGGTGCGTCCCGCGACATCGCCGTACCCGAGGGCTGGGCGTCGGGCCAGCCGCTGCTGGTCGAGACGACCCTCGGGCGCTGCCTGTTCAACCAGGCGCTGCCGTTCGACTACCCGTTCGTCGACCACGAGGTCAAGAAGGCCCAGCTCGGCGAGATCGTCAACGACCTGGCCGAGCGCTACCCGAAGGTCCAGGTCGCAGCGACGCTCGACGCGCTCAAGGAGGCCGGTTTCCACTGGGCCACCCGCGCCGGCGTCACCATCGCCATCTCCGACGTCGTCACCCCGCCGGACAAGCAGGAGATCCTGGCTCGTTACGAGGAGCAGGCGGAGAAGGTCCAGAAGCAGTACGAGCGCGGTGTCATCACCGACGACGAGCGCCGGCAGGAGCTCATCGAGATCTGGACCCGGGCGACCACCGAGGTCGCGCGGAAGATGCAGGACAACTTCCCGCGCTTCAACCCGATCCAGATGATGGTCGGCTCGGGCGCGCGAGGAAACATGCTCCAGGTCCAGCAGATCGCCGGCATGCGTGGGTTGGTCGCCAACCCCAAGGGCGAGATCATCCCGCGGCCCATCAAGAACAACTTCCGCGAGGGCCTCACCGTGCTGGAGTACTTCATCTCCACGCACGGCGCGCGGAAGGGTCTGGCCGACACCGCGCTGCGGACCGCCGACTCGGGCTACCTCACCCGCCGGCTGGTCGACGTCTCCCAGGACGTCATCGTCCGCGAGGAGGACTGCGGGACCGAGCGCGGGATCATGGTCCCGATCGCGGTCGAAGGGCCGGACGGGCAGATGGGGCTGGACCGGGAGAACATCGAGAACCGCGTCTACGCCCGGACGCTCGCCGAGGCGGTCGCCGTGGGCAAGCAGACGCTCGCGGAGGCCGGCGCCGACCTGGGCGACGTGCTCATCGGCCGGCTGGTCGAGCACGGAGTCCACGAGATTCGGGTGCGCAGCGTGCTCACCTGTGACAGCAAGGTCGGCATCTGCGCGAAGTGCTACGGCCGGTCCCTGGCGACCGGCAAGCTCGTCGACGTCGGCGAGGCGGTCGGCATCATCGCCGCCCAGTCGATCGGCGAGCCCGGCACCCAGCTGACGATGCGGACGTTCCACACCGGTGGTGTCGCGGGTGAGGACATCACCCACGGCCTGCCGCGTGTGGTGGAGCTGTTCGAGGCCCGGCAGCCCAAGGGCCGGGCGCCGATCAGCGAGGTCGCCGGCCGGATCAAGATCGAGGAGACCGACAAGACCGCCAAGATGGTCGTCACGCCCGACGACGGCTCCGAGGTGGTCGAGTACCCGATCCCGAAGCGGATGCTCGCCTGGCGCTGGTACGACGCGGACTCAGAGCGGGCCCGTGGCCAGTGGCGGGTCGAGGAGGGGCAGCACGTCGACGTCGGCCAGCAGCTGCACGCCGGCGCGGTCGACCCGCACGAGGTCCTCCGGATCCTCGGCCCCCGCCAGGTCCAGCTGCACCTCGTGAAGGAGGTGCAGGACGTCTACCGCTCGCAGGGCGTGACGATCCACGACAAGCACATCGAGATCATCATCCGCCAGATGCTCAAGCGGGTGAACATCCTCGAGTCCGGCGAGACCGACCTCCTTCCGGGCGAGCTCGCCGAGCGGCCCAAGTTCGAGGAGGAGAACCGGCGGGTCGTCGCCGAGGGCGGCGCTCCCGCGGCCGGACGGCCGGTCCTCATGGGGATCACCAAGGCCTCGCTCGCGACCGAGTCGTGGCTGTCGGCGGCGTCGTTCCAGGAGACGACCCGCGTCCTCACCGACGCGGCCATCCACGCCCGCAGCGACTCGCTGCTGGGCCTCAAGGAGAACGTCATCATCGGCAAGCTCATCCCGGCGGGCACCGGCATCAACCGGTACCGCAACGTCCGGGTGGAGCCGACCGAGGAGGCGAAGGCGGCCGTCTACACGATGACCGGCTACGACGACTCCGAGTACTCGTTCGGCACCGGCAGTGGCGAGGCGGTCCGGCTCGACGACTACGGCTACGGCCAGCCGCAACAGGACTACGGGTACCGCGACTACCGGTAACCCGCCGGTCCGTCAGGCATGATGGCGGCGGTCACCTGTCCGGGTGGCCGCCGCTGCCGTGTCACGGGGGTCGTTCCATGCGCTCTCGCGCTGCCGGGACGGGCGCTGCCGCGCTCCTGCTCGGCGTGCTCGCTCTGCTCGCCGCCGCAACCCCGGCGGCCGGCGCACCCGGCCGCGGCGACGCGGACAGTCCTGGAGCGGTGACGCTCAGCGCGGTCGGTGACACGATCCTCGGCAATACCCCGCAGCTGCCGCCGCACCCACGCCGCTACTTCGCCGACGTCCGGCGGGCGCTGCACCACGGCGTCGACGTCGCGTTCGCCAACCTCGAGGGCACCCTCACCGACCGGACGACGAGCAAGTGCGGCCCGTCCTCGTCGAACTGCTACGCCTTTCGCAACCCGCCGGCGTACGCCGGAGTTCTCGCCGACGTCGGGTTCGACGTTCTGAGCAACGCCAACAACCACTCGCACGACTTCGGCGCGGGCGGGCTGGACGACACCCGGCGCTCCATCGGCGCCGCGGGCATGGTCCACACCGGGCTCCCCGGCGAGATCGGCTACCGGCGGGCCCACGGGGTCCGCGTCGCTGTCGTCGCCTTCGCCCCCTACGCCTCCACGGCCGACATGCGTGACCTCGACGCGGCGGCCCACCTCGTCCGGCGGGCCCACCGCCGCGCCGACGTCGTCGTCGTCTACATGCACGCGGGCGCCGAGGGCACCGGCGCCGAGCACGTCACCGGTGCGGAGGAGTACTACCTGGGGGAGGACCGCGGGAACCCGCGGCGGTTCGCCCACCGGGTCGTCCGCGCCGGGGCGGACACGGTGATCGGCAGCGGCCCGCACGTGCTGCGGGGCATGGAGTTCTACCGTGGCCGGCTGATCGCCTACAGCCTCGGCAACTTCGCGAACTACCACAACTTCTCCAACGCCGACCCCCGGCTGGCCGCCTCCGCCGTGCTGCGGCTGCGGCTCGGCCCGCACGGGGCGTTCCGGTCCGCCCGGCTGGTGCCCGTGCGGCTCGTCGACGCCGGCCGCCCGGTGCGCGGTGGCGACTCGGTCGCGAGGGTCCGGTCGCTGTCGAAGCAGGACTTCGGCGCGCACGCCGCCCGGCTGTCCTCGACCGGGCGGGTCCGCCCGCCGGCGTGACGAGCCGCCGGCCGGCCGCCGTCCCCCGGGTCAGCCGGAGCCGGCCGGCCGCTGCCGGCCGCAGGCCGCGGCGTACAGCTCCCGGTACGTCGCGGTCAGTGCCGGCTGCTGGTAGTGCGCGTTCAGGCCGCTGGGGTTCGGCAGGACCCAGACGGCGGCGCCCTCGAAGGTCTCGTCCTGGGCCCCGACGCGCGCCTTCGGCCGGGCGAGGGCGACCCGGTAGGTCGAGATGCCGAGAAAGGCGACGTAGGGGGGCCGGTGCCGGCGCACCAGGTCCCGTAGCGGCCCCACCCCGGCGCGGATCTCCGTGCCGGTCAGCTCGTCCGCGCGGGCGGTGGCGCGGGCGACCAGGTTGGTGATCCCGAGCCCGGCCGCGGAGATCGCCGCCGTCTCCTCGGGGCGGAGCAGCCGGTCGGTGAAGCCGGCCTCGTGCAGCGTCCGCCACAGCCGGTTGCCCGGCCGGGCGAAGTGCCACCCGGTCGCGCCGGAGTAGAGCGAGGGGTTGATCCCCACCAGCAGCACGCGCAGCCTCGGGCCGACGAGGTCCGGGATGACCCTGCCGTAGGCTCTCTGCAGGTCGGCCCGGCTGGGCTTGGCGGTCACCGGCGCAGTCTGTCGCACCGGGCAACTCTCGCTGTTTTGACCTGTGGACAGCACCCCGGCTAGGCTGTCCGCTTGTGCCTGGAGCCGATCCAGGCGCCCCGGCGCGGCCGTGACCGACCTGCCTGATCAGGTCGGGCAGGGCGCCGGCCTCCACCTCCGACCTCGTGGCGGGAAAACCGCCGGGAGCGGAGCGCGGGCAGGGCGACACGCCCGACCGCGGGGGTCGGCGGAGCGGCGGGCCGGTGAACTGAACAGCGGCGACACGACAGCAGCACCAGACAAGAGGAGTACGGCGAGTGCCCACGATCTCTCAGCTGGTCCGGAAGGGCCGGCAGGACAAGATCGGCAAGACCAAGACGCCGGCGCTGAAGGGCAGCCCGCAGCGTCGTGGCGTCTGCACGCGCGTCTACACGACGACGCCGAAGAAGCCGAACTCCGCCCTGCGCAAGGTCGCCCGCGTCCGGCTCACCACGGGCATCGAGGTCACGGCCTACATCCCGGGCGTGGGCCACAACCTCCAGGAGCACTCGATCGTGCTCGTGCGCGGCGGCCGGGTGAAGGACCTGCCCGGCGTCCGCTACAAGATCATCCGCGGCTCGCTCGACACCCAGGGCGTCCGCGGCCGCAAGCAGGCCCGGAGCCGCTACGGCGCGAAGAGGGAGAAGGGCTGATGCCGCGCAAGGGTCCCGCCCCGAAGCATCCCGTGATCGTCGACCCGGTCTACGGGTCGCCGGTGGTCACGTCGCTGGTCAACAAGGTCCTGCTGCGCGGCAAGCGCTCGCTGGCCCAGAAGATCGTCTACGACGCGCTCGAGGGCTGCCGGGACAAGACCGGCAGCGACCCCGTGGTCACGCTCAAGCGGGCGCTCGACAACGTCAAGCCCGCGCTCGAGGTCAAGAGCCGCCGGGTCGGCGGGGCGACGTACCAGGTCCCGGTCGAGGTCAAGGCCGGCCGGGCCAACACGCTCGCGCTGCGCTGGCTCGTCAGCTACGCCCGGCAGCGCCGGGAGAAGACCATGACCGAGCGCCTCATGAACGAGGTGCTCGACGCGAGCAACGGTCTGGGCGCCAGCGTCAAGCGGCGCGAGGACACCCACAAGATGGCGGAGTCCAACAAGGCCTTCGCCCACTACCGCTGGTAAGCGGAACGCCCACCACTCACCGACGACGCTGAGAGAAGAGTTTCACCAGTGACGACCGACGTCGTAACCGCGCTCGCCAAGGTCCGCAACATCGGGATCATGGCGCACATCGACGCGGGCAAGACCACGACGACCGAGCGGATCCTCTACTACACCGGCGTCAACTACAAGATCGGCGAGGTCCACGAGGGCGCCGCCGTCATGGACTGGATGCCGCAGGAGCAGGAGCGCGGCATCACGATCACCTCTGCCGCCACGAAGTGCGAGTGGAAGGGTCACACGATCAACATCATCGACACGCCCGGCCACGTCGACTTCACGGTCGAGGTCGAGCGGTCGCTGCGCGTGCTCGACGGTGCCGTCGCCGTGTTCGACGCCGTCGCCGGTGTCGAGCCGCAGAGCGAGACGGTCTGGCGCCAGGCCGACCGCTACAACGTCCCGCGCATCGGGTTCGTCAACAAGATGGACCGCGTCGGCGCCGAGTTCCACCGCACCGTCGACATGATGATCAGCCGGCTCAACGCGACCCCGCTGGTGCTGCAGCTGCCGTGGGGCGTCGAGAGCGACTTCAAGGGCATCATCGACCTCATCAACATGAATGCGCTGCTCTGGCAGGGCGAGGGCAAGGGCGACACCTTCGACATCGTCTCGATCCCCGACGACCACGCCGAGGCGGCGCGCGAGTGGCGCGACAAGCTCCTCGAGACCATCGCCGAGAACGACGACGAGCTCATGGAGCTCTACCTCGAGGGCCGGGAGCCCGACCACGACCAGCTCGTCGCCGGCATCCGCCGCGCGACGATCGCCGGCAAGGTCAACCCGGTCCTGTGCGGCACCGCGTTCAAGAACAAGGGCGTCCAGCCGCTCCTCGACGCGGTCGTCGAGTTCCTGCCGAGCCCCCTCGACGTGCCCGCGATCCAGGGCCACGCGGTGGGCGACGAGGAGAAGAACGTCGAGCGGCACGCGGACGAGGCGGAGCCGTTCGCCGCGCTCGCCTTCAAGATCATGAGCGACCCGCACCTCGGCAAGCTGACCTACATCCGCGTCTACTCGGGCAAGCTCGAGACCGGCACCCAGGTGGCCAACAGCACCAAGGGCAAGAAGGAGCGGATCGGCAAGATCTACCAGATGCACGCGAACCACCGCGAGGAGCGGCAGGGTTGCGGAGCCGGGCAGATCGTGGCCGTGCAGGGCCTCAAGGACACGACGACCGGTGACACGCTCTGCGACTCCGGCAACCAGGTGATCCTCGAGTCGATGAACTTCCCGGCTCCCGTCATCCACGTGGCGATCGAGCCGAAGACCAAGTCCGACCAGGAGAAGCTCGGCGTCGCGATCCAGCGTCTCGCCGAGGAGGACCCGACCTTCCAGGTCCGCACCGACGAGGAGACCGGACAGACGATCATCGCGGGGATGGGCGAGCTCCACCTCGAGGTGCTCGTCGACCGCATGAAGCGCGAGTTCCGGGTCGAGGCCAACGTCGGCCGGCCGCAGGTCGCCTACCGCGAGACCGTGCGGCGCAAGGTCGAGAAGGTCGACTACACCCACAAGAAGCAGACGGGTGGGTCCGGGCAGTTCGCCAAGGTGCAGATCGACCTCGAGCCGACGCACGCGGACGGCGAGGACGGTGGCGGGGGCTACGAGTTCGAGAACAAGGTCACCGGCGGTCGCATCCCGCGGGAGTACATCCCCGCGGTCGACGCCGGCTGCCAGGAGGCCATGGAGTTCGGCGTCCTCGCCGGCTACCCGATGGTGGACGTCAAGGTGACGCTGCAGGACGGCGCCTACCACGAGGTCGACTCCTCCGAGCTCGCCTTCAAGATCGCCGGCTCGATGGCGTTCAAGCAGGCCGCCCGGCAGGCGGACCCGGTGCTCATGGAGCCGATGATGGCGGTCGAGGTCACGACCCCCGAGGACTTCATGGGCGACGTGATCGGTGACCTCAACTCACGTCGTGGCCAGATCCAGGCCATGGAGGAGCGGTCCGGGGCTCGCGTCGTGCGTGCGCTCGTGCCCCTCTCGGAGATGTTCGGCTACGTCGGCGACCTGCGGTCGCGGACCCAGGGCCGGGCGAGCTACAGCATGCAGTTCGACTCCTACGCCGAGGTTCCCTCGAACGTCGCGAAGGAGATCATCGCCAAGGCCCACGGCGAGTAAGACCCAAGGAAATCCGGCAGCACGGCGGACCAGACCAGCAGTTCTGTCCTCGAGGAGGGACACCAAGTGGCGAAGGCCAAGTTCGAGCGGACCAAGCCGCACGTCAACATCGGCACCATCGGTCACATCGACCATGGGAAGACCACGCTGACGGCGGCCATCACGAAGGTCCTGCACGACAAGTATCCGGACCTGAACCCCTTCACGCCGTTCGACCAGATCGACAAGGCGCCGGAGGAGCGGGAGCGGGGCATCACGATCTCGATTGCCCACGTCGAGTACCAGACCGAGAAGCGGCACTACGCACACGTCGACTGCCCCGGTCACGCCGACTACATCAAGAACATGATCACGGGTGCCGCGCAGATGGACGGCGCGATCCTCGTGGTGTCGGCGACCGACGGCCCGATGCCGCAGACGAAGGAGCACGTCCTCCTGGCCCGCCAGGTCGGCGTCCCCTACATCGTCGTCGCGCTCAACAAGGCCGACATGGTCGATGACGAGGAGATCCTCGAGCTCGTCGAGCTCGAGGTGCGCGAGCTGCTCACGCAGTACGAGTTCCCCGGCGACGACGTACCGGTCATCCGCGTCTCCGCGCTCAAGGCGCTCGAGGGCGACGCGCAGTGGGCCGAGAAGGTCATCGAGCTCATGGAGGCGGTCGACAACGCCGTACCGGAGCCCGTGCGCGAGATCGAGAAGCCGTTCCTCATGCCGATCGAGGACGTCTTCACCATCACCGGCCGCGGCACCGTCGTCACCGGCCGGATCGAGCGCGGCATCGTCAAGGTCAACGAGACCGTCGACATCGTGGGCATCAAGGAAGAGAAGATGACCACCACGGTCACCGGCGTCGAGATGTTCCGCAAGCTCCTCGACGAGGGCCAGGCCGGCGAGAACGTGGGCCTGCTCCTCCGTGGCATCAAGCGCGAGGAGGTCGAGCGTGGCCAGGTCGTCATCAAGCCCGGCACGACGACGCCGCACACCGAGTTCGAGGCGCAGGTCTACATCCTGAGCAAGGACGAGGGCGGCCGGCACACGCCGTTCTTCAACAACTACCGCCCGCAGTTCTACTTCCGCACGACGGACGTGACCGGCGTCGTCACGCTGCCCGAGGGCACCGAGATGGTCATGCCGGGCGACAACACCGAGATGAAGGTCGAGCTGATCCAGCCCATCGCCATGGAGGAGGGCCTGCGCTTCGCCATCCGCGAGGGCGGCCGCACCGTCGGCGCGGGCCGGGTCACCAAGATCGTCAAGTAGCTCCAGCAGGCGGCGGCCGGGTCCGCAAGACCAGGACCCGGCCGCCGAACTGCGACAGCAGGCAGCATCAGGCACCACCTGACCAGAAGAAGGAAGCGATGGCGGGACAGAAGATCCGCATCAGGCTCAAGGCCTACGACCACGAGATCATCGACAGCTCGGCGCGCAAGATCGTCGAGACGGTGACTCGTACCGGTGCGCAGGTCGCGGGCCCGGTGCCGCTGCCGACGGAGAAGAACATCTACTGCGTGATCCGCTCGCCGCACAAGTACAAGGACTCGCGCGAGCACTTCGAGATGCGCACGCACAAGCGGCTCATCGACATCCTCGACCCCACCCCGAAGACCGTCGACTCGCTCATGCGCCTCGACCTTCCGGCGGGCGTCGACATCGAGATCAAGCTGTAGGGACCATCCGAGATGACTGAGCAGGAAAATCGGGGCCCCCGCGAAGGCGTGAGCGGAGCGAGCGGCTTCGTGGGGCGCCAGCAGAAGGGCATCCTGGGCGAGAAGCTCGGCATGACCCAGGTCTGGGACGCGCAGAACCGGCTCGTGCCGGTCACCGTCGTCAAGGCCGGGCCGTGCGTCGTCACCCAGGTGCGGACGCCCGACAAGGACGGCTACGACGCCGTGCAGCTCGCCTACGGCGCGATCGACCCGCGGAAGGTGAACAAGCCGCTCGCGGGCCACTTCGCGAAGGCCGGCGTGCCGCCGCGCCGGCACGTGGTGGAGATCCGCACCGCCGACGCCTCGACCTACACGATCGGGCAGGAGATCACTGCCGACATCTTTGCACCCGAGGGCGAGACCCCGGTGCGTGTCGACGTCATCGCCACGAGCAAGGGCAAGGGCTTCGCCGGCGTCATGAAGCGGCACGGGTTCAAGGGTCTCGGTGCCGGCCACGGCGTGGAGCGCAAGCACCGCTCGCCCGGCTCCATCGGCGCCTGCGCCACCCCGTCGCGGGTGTTCAAGGGCGTGCGGATGGCCGGTCGCCTCGGCGGCGTCAAGACGACGACCCTCAACCTCACCGTCCACGCCGTGGACGCCGAGAAGGGCGTCATCCTCATCAAGGGCGCGGTCCCCGGACCGACCGGCGGGCTCGTGCTCGTCCGCTCGGCCGCGAAGGCGCCGCTCGTACGCGGCGGGGCCGCGAAGGGTGGTGCGGCCTGATGGCGACCGTCAACGTGCAGTCGCCGACCGGCGACCTCGCCCGCAGCGTCGAGCTGCCGGACGCCGTGTTCGACGTCCAGGTCAACGTGCCGCTGATCCACCAGGTGGTGGTGGCGCAGCTCGCCGCCGCGCGGCAGGGCACCCACGACACGAAGACTCGCGGCGAGGTCCGCGGCGGCGGCCGCAAGCCGTACCGCCAGAAGGGCACCGGGCGGGCGCGCCAGGGCTCGATCCGTGCGCCGCAGTTCGCCGGCGGCGGCATCGTGCACGGCCCGACGCCGCGGGACTACAGCCAGCGGACGCCGAAGAAGATGAAGGCCGCCGCCCTGCGCGGGGCGCTGTCCGACCGGGCGCGGGGCGGCCGGGTGCACGTCGTTGCCGGGCTCGTCGAGGGTGACGTCCCGTCGACCAAGAGCGCGTCCGCGGCGCTCGCCCGCGTCGTCTCGAGCCGGCACGTCCTGCTCGTGGCCGAGCGCGAGGACGTCGTCACGTGGAAGAGCCTGCGCAACGTCGAGACCGTCCACGTCATCGCGCCCGACCAGCTCAACACCTACGACGTCCTCGTCAGCGACGACGTCGTCTTCACCGAGGGCGCGCTCGCGACGTTCCTCAACAAGCCCGACTCCGCCGCCGGCCGCCAGCTCGGGGACGCGGTCGAGACGCTCGCCCAGGAGCCGGCCGGCCGGCCGGCCACGGTGTCGAAGCCGACCGCGGCCAAGTCCGCGCCGGCCGAGGCGCCCGCCACCTCGGCCGGGACGACCGCGCCGGCCGGTGCGGACGTCTCGGACGCGGAGATGGCGGCCGAGGTCAAGGAGGCGACGAGCCCGGACCTCAAGGCCGAGGAGGCCTTCGAGACCGCTGCCGGCAAGGACACCGACGCGCCGGCGGACGAGGCGCTCGCCGCCGAGACGCCGGACGCCCCCTCCGCAGCTGCAGAGAAGGGTGAGGCCGAATGATTCCCGACCCCCGTGACGTGCTCCTCGCGCCGGTGATCTCGGAGAAGAGCTACGGCCTGATCGACGAGGGCAAGTACACCTTCCTCGTCCGTCCGGACGCCAACAAGACCCAGATCAAGATCGCGGTCGAGCAGGTGTTCAACGTCAAGGTGCAGAGCGTCAACACGATCAACCGGCCGGGCAAGCGCAAGCGCACCCGGCTCGGGTTCGGCAAGCGCAACGACACCAAGAGGGCGATCGTGAGCCTGGCAGCGGGCGACCGGATCGACCTCTTCGGAGGGTCTGTCTGACATGGGTATTCGCAAGTACAAGCCGACCACGCCGGGCCGCCGCGGCGCCAGCGTCTCCGACTTCGTGGAGATCACCCGCGACGAGCCGGAGAAGTCGCTGGTCCGCCCCCTGCACAACAAGGGCGGCCGCAACGTGCACGGGCGGGTGACCGCCCGGCACCAGGGCGGCGGGCACAAGCGTGCCTACCGGGTCATCGACTTCCGTCGCGGCGACAAGGACGGCGTACCGGCCAAGGTCGCGCACATCGAGTACGACCCCAACCGCACCGCCCGCATCGCGTTGCTGCACTACGCCGACGGTGAGAAGCGCTACATCATCTGCCCGGCGAGGCTGCGTCAGGGAGACCGGGTCGAGTCCGGCCCGTCTGCCGACATCAAGCCCGGCAACAACCTGCCGCTGCGCAACATCCCGGTCGGCACGGTGGTGCACGCCATCGAGCTCCGCCCCGGCGGAGGCGCCAAGATCGCCCGCTCGGCCGGGTCGAGCGTGCAGCTGGTGGCCAAGGACCAGGGCATGGCCCAGCTCCGGATGCCGTCGGGTGAGATCCGCAACGTCGACATGCGCTGCCGGGCGACGGTGGGCGAGGTCGGCAACGCCGAGCAGTCGAACATCAACTGGGGCAAGGCCGGCCGCATGCGCTGGAAGGGCAAGCGCCCGACCGTCCGCGGTGTGGCCATGAACCCCGTCGACCACCCGCACGGCGGTGGTGAGGGGAAGACCTCCGGCGGCCGCCACCCGGTCAGCCCGTGGGGCAAGCCGGAGGGACGGACCCGCCGTGCACACAAGGACAGCGACCGCCTGATCGTCCGCCGCCGCAAGGCCACGAAGCGGCGCTAGGAGCCAGAGACCGATGCCACGCAGCCTGAAGAAGGGCCCGTTCGTCGACGACCACCTCATCAAGAAGGTCGAGACGCAGAACGACAAGGGCACCAAGAACGTCATCAAGACCTGGTCGCGTCGATCGATGATCGTCCCGGCGATGCTCGGTCACACCATCGCCGTCCATGACGGTCGCAAGCACGTGCCCGTGTTCGTCACCGAGTCGATGGTCGGCCACAAGCTCGGCGAGTTCGCTCCGACCCGCACGTTCCGCGGGCACGTCAAGGACGAGCGGAGGGCCCGTCGTGGCTAGCGCGCAGAAGAACTCAGGAGCTGAGCCCTTCCTCCAGCAGGAGACCATCGGCCGGGCGACCGCTCGCTACGTCCGCGTGTCCCCGACGAAGGTCCGCCGCGTGGTCGACCTCATCCGCGGCCTGCCGGCCGCCGAGGCCCAGGCGATCGTGAAGTTCGACCCGCATGCCGCGAGCGAGCCGGTCGGCAAGGTGCTCGACTCGGCGATCGCCAATGCCGAGCACCTGGCCCATGTGCGGAGCCAGCGCCTCGACGCGGACGAGCTGTTCATCACGGAGGCGTTCGTCGACGAGGGCCCCACGCTCAAGCGGTTCCGGCCGCGCGCCCAGGGCCGCGCCTACCGCATCCGCAAGCGCACCAGCCACATCACGATCGTCGTGGCACCGACGCAGGAAGGGACCCGCTGATGGGTCAGAAGGTCAACCCCAACGGGTTCCGGCTCGGCATCACCACCCGGCACAAGAGCCGGTGGTACGCCGACAAGCTCTACCGCGACTACGTCAAGGAAGACGTCGCGATCCGCCGCATGCTCACCAAGGGCATGGAGCGGGCGGGCATCAGCCGCGTCGAGATCGAGCGCACCCGCGACCGCGTCAACGTCGACATCCACACCGCCCGGCCCGGCATCGTCATCGGCCGCCGTGGCGCCGAGGCCGACCGCATCCGCGGCGACCTGGAGAAGCTCACCGGCAAGCACGTCAACCTCAACATTCTCGAGGTGAAGTCACCGGAGGTCGACGCTCAGCTCGTCGCCCAGGGCGTCGCCGAGCAACTGTCCAGCCGGGTGTCGTTCCGGCGCGCGATGCGCAAGGCGATGCAGTCCGCGCTGAAGAGCGGCGCGAAGGGCATCCGGGTGCAGTGCTCCGGGCGCCTCGGCGGCGCGGAGATGTCCCGCTCGGAGTTCTACCGAGAGGGCCGGGTCCCGCTGCACACCCTGCGGGCCAACATCGACTTCGGCTTCTACGAGGCCCGGACGACGTTCGGCCGGATCGGCGTGAAGGTCTGGATCTACAAGGGCGACGAGGTCATGACCCGTGAGGAGCAGGCGGCGCAGGCTGCGCTCCGCGCGCGGGACCAGCGCACCCGCCGCCCGCGGCGGGACCGGCCGACCGGCGAGCGGCAGGCGGAGCGCCAGGCCGGCACCGAGCGGCAGGCGCCGTCCGGCGCCCCGACCGTGACGGGCCAGCCGGAGTCGCCGGCGCAGCCGTCGTCGGCCGCTCCGGCCGCGGGCTCCGAGCCCGCCAACGCACCGGTCGACCAGCAGGCGACGCAGGACACCGGCGTCAACCCCGCGACCGCAGAGGAGAGCTGACCCATGCTGATCCCGCGGCGGGTCAAGCACCGCAAGCAGCACCACCCGAAGCGTTCGGGTGCCGCGAAGGGCGGCACCCGCGTGACGTTCGGGGAGTACGGCATCCAGGCGCTGGAGCCGGCGTACGTGACCAACCGGCAGATCGAGTCGGCGCGTATCGCGATCACCCGGCACATCCGTCGTGGCGGCAAGGTGTGGATCAACATCTATCCGGACCGGCCGCTGACGAAGAAGCCGGCCGAGACGCGGATGGGCTCCGGCAAGGGCTCACCCGAGTGGTGGGTCGCCAACGTCAAGCCGGGCCGGGTGATGTTCGAGTTGTCCTACCCCAACGAAGCGACGGCCCGTGCGGCCCTGACCCGCGCGATCCACAAGCTGCCGATGAAGTGCCGGATCGTGACCCGTGAAGTTGGTGAGGCGTGATGCTCACCCCACGAAATTGCTCGCTTCGCTCACAATTCCGAGGGGGCCAGGAATGAGCGCCGGAACGACGGCGACCGACCTGCGCGGGCTGTTCGACGACGAGCTCGTGCCGAAGCTGCGCGAAGCCAAGGAGGAGCTGTTCAACCTGCGCTTCCAGTCGGCCACCGGGCAGCTGGACAACAACCGGCGGTTGCAGACCGTGAAGCACGACATCGCCCGCATCTACACCGTCATGCGCGAGCGCGAGCTCGGGCTGACGGCCGCGCCGAGCGGCACGAGCGAGGCCTGAGGAAGAGATGACTGAGACAGCGAGCGCGACGAACACCGGAGCGGGCGGGAGCCGAGGCTTCCGCAAGACCCGTGAGGGCTTGGTCGTCAGCGACAAGACGGACAAGACCGTGACGGTCGAGGTCGAGGACCGGGTCCAGCACCCGCTCTACGGCAAGACGATCCGGCGCACGAAGAAGGTCAAGGCGCACGACGAGGCCAACTCGGCCGGCGTCGGCGACCGCGTGCTCCTGATGGAGACCCGGCCGCTGTCGGCGACGAAGCGCTGGCGCATCGTGCAGATCCTCGAGAAGGCGAAGTAACCGATGATCCAGCAGGAGTCCCGGCTGCGGGTCGCCGACAACACGGGTGCGAAGGAGATCCTCTGCATCCGCGTGCTCGGCGGCTCCGGACGCCGATATGCCGGCATCGGCGACATCATCGTCGGCACCGTGAAGGACGCGCTTCCCGGTGCGGGTGTGAAGAAGGGCGATGTCGTGCGCGCCGTCGTCGTTCGCACCGCCAAGGCTCGGCGCCGGGCCGACGGGTCCTACATCCGTTTCGACGAGAACGCCGCGGTGCTGATCCGCGAGGGCGGCGACCCACGGGGCACCCGCATCTTCGGCCCGGTCGGCCGGGAGCTGCGGGAGAAGCGGTTCATGCGGATCATCTCGCTGGCGCCGGAGGTGCTCTGACCATGGCAGGCCTGTTCGTGAAGAAGGGCGACACCGTCATCGTGCGCAGCGGCAAGGACCGCGGCGTCCGGGGCCGGGTGCTCCTGACCCTGCCGAAGGACAACCGCGTCCTCGTCGAGGGCGTCAACCGCGTCAAGAAGCACACGAAGGTCACGACGACCCAGCGCGGCGCGCAGACGGGCGGCATCGTCACCCAGGAGGCACCGGTCAACGCGAGCAACGTCCAGGTCGTGTGCCCCCACTGCAGCAAGCCGACACGGATCGGCCACCGCACGGACGACGAAGGCCACTCGGTGCGCACCTGCCGCAAGTGCGGAGGCGATGTCTGATGACTGAGACCGCGACGACCGTGGCTCGCGAGCTGCCGAGACTGAAGGCCCGGTACCGCGCGGAGATCGTGCCCGCGCTGCTCGAGCAGTTCTCCTACGGCAACACCATGCAGGTCCCGACGCTGGTGAAGATCAAGGTCAACATGGGTGTCGGCGACGCCGCCCGCGACGGCAAGCTCATCGAGGGCGCCGTCCGCGACCTGACCGCCATCACCGGTCAGCGGCCCGCCGTTGCCCGGGCGCGCAAGTCCATCGCGCAGTTCAAGCTCCGCGAGGGCATGCCCATCGGGGCGCACGTCACCCTGCGCGGCGACCGGATGTGGGAGTTCCTCGACCGGCTGCTGACCACGGCGCTGCCGCGTATCCGCGACTTCCGCGGGCTCGACGCACGCAAGCTCGACGGCAACGGCAACTACACCTTCGGCCTGACCGAGCAGTCGATGTTCCACGAGATCGACCCTGACTCGATCGACCGGCCGCGAGGCATGGACATCACGGTCGTCACCACCGCGACGACCGACGACGAAGGGCGCGCGCTGCTGCGGGCGCTCGGCTTCCCGTTCAAGGAGCAGTAGGCAATGGCAACGAAGGCGATGATCGCCAAGGCGGCCCGCAAGCCCAAGTTCAAGGTGCGCGGCTACACCCGCTGCTCGCGCTGCGGCCGGCCCCGCGCCGTGTACCGCGCGTTCGGCCTGTGCCGCATCTGCGTGCGCCAGATGGCGCACGCCGGCGAGCTCCCCGGCGTCACGAAGAGCAGCTGGTAACGCATCCCATGACGTCCACTCGAACCAGCCCGGGCGCACTTCCGTCTCGCGGAAGCGTTTCGAGCGAAGCGAGAAAGGCTTTCGCGAAATGATGACAGACCCGATCGCAGACATGCTCACGCGTCTGCGTAACGCCAACTCGGCGTATCGCGAGACGGTGGCGATGCCGTACTCGAAGATCAAGACCAACATCGCCGAGATCCTCCAGCAGGAGGGCTACATCACCGGGTGGTCCGTCGAGGACAACACCGAGGGCCCGGGCAAGATCCTCACGATCACGCTCAAGTTCGGCCAGAACCGGGAGCGTTCGATCGCCGGCATCCGGCGGATCTCCAAGCCGGGCCTGCGGGTCTACGCGAAGGCCACCAACCTGCCGCGCGTTCTCGGCGGCCTCGGGGTGGCCATCATCTCGACGTCGCAAGGGCTGCGGACCGACAAGCAGTGCCAGAAGCAGGGCGTAGGCGGGGAAGTCCTCGCCTACGTCTGGTGAGGGAGGAGAGCGATGTCACGCATCGGTAAGCTCCCGATCCCGGTTCCGGGCGGTGTCGAGGTCACCATCAGCGGCCGCGACATCACCGTGAAGGGGCCGAAGGGCACCCTGTCGCACACCGTCGTCGAGCCGATCACGGTCACTCAGGAGGACGGCGCCCTGATCGTGCGGCGTCCGGACGACGAGCGCGAGTCCAAGGCCCGGCACGGGCTCACGCGCACGCTGGTCAACAACATGGTCACGGGCGTCACCGAGGGCTACAGCAAGACACTGGAGATCGTCGGCACCGGCTACCGCGTCCAGGCCAGGGGTTCCGACCTCGAGTTCGCCCTCGGGTTCAGCCACCCCGTGACCGTGCGGCCGCCCGACGGCATCACGTTCGCGGTCGAGGCACCGACCCGGTTCGTCGTGTCCGGCATCGACAAGCAGAAGGTCGGCGAGACCGCCGCCAACATCCGCAAGATCCGCCGGCCGGAGCCCTACAAGGGCAAGGGCGTGCGGTACCAGGGCGAGGTCGTCCGACGCAAGGCCGGGAAGGCGGGCAAGTAGACATGAGCGCTCCGAAGACCGCCACGCTGCGACGGGTGTCGCGCGCGCGCCGTCACCTGCGGGTCCGCAAGAAGGTCCACGGCACGCCCGCGCGCCCGCGCCTGGTCGTGACCCGCTCCACCCGTCACATCGTGGCCCAGGTCGTCGACGACACCACGAGCCGCACGCTCGTCTCCGCATCGACGATGGACGAGAGCCTGCGCGGGTCGACGGGGGACAAGAAGGCCCGGGCGGCCGCGGTCGGCCGGCTGCTGGCCGACCGGGCCAAGTCCGCCGGCGTCGCATCGGTCGTCTTCGACCGGGGCGGCAACCGCTACCACGGCCGGATCGCCGCGCTCGCGGACGCGGCCCGCGAAGGGGGCCTGCAGTTCTGATGAGCAGCGCACGGACAGACGTACGACGACTCGTAGGGAGTAAGTGATGCCAGGAGCTCAGCGTCGCGGCGGGGGCCAAAGCGGCCCGGGCGGCGACGGAGCACGGCGGGACCGCCGGGACGGCCGCGGCGGCGGAGCCGGCGCGTCGGCCACGGCGTACCTCGAACGCGTCGTCGCGATCAACCGCGTGGCCAAGGTCGTCAAGGGCGGCCGCCGGTTCTCGTTCACCGCTCTCGTCATCGTCGGTGACGGCGACGGGATGGTCGGCGTCGGCTACGGCAAGGCCAAGGAGGTGCCGGCCGCGATCGCCAAGGGCGTGGAGGAGGCCAAGAAGCACTTCTTCCAGGTCCCGCGGATCCAGGGCACCATCCCGCACCCGATCCAGGGCGAGGCCGCGGCCGGCGTGGTGCTGCTCAAGCCCGCCAGCCCCGGTACCGGTGTCATCGCCGGCGGCCCGGTGCGAGCCGTGCTGGAGTGCGCGGGCATCCACGACGTGCTGTCGAAGTCGCTCGGCTCGTCGAACCCGATCAACATCGTCCACGCGACGGTGGCCGCGCTGAAGGGGCTGCACCGTCCGGAGGAGATCGCCGCGCGCCGCGGCCTTCCGATCGAGGACGTCGCGCCCGCGGCCATGCTGCGCGCGCGGGCGGAGACGCCGGCACGCGCGGGGACGGGAGCCTGACGTGCCCCGGCTCAAGATCACCCAGACGCGTTCGCCGATCGGCGGCACGCACGGCCAGCGCGAGACCCTGCGCACGCTCGGGCTCAAGCGGCTGCGTGACGTCGTCGTCAAGGAGGACCGGCCGGAGATCCGCGGGATGGTTCGTGCCGTCTCGCACCTCGTGTCGGTCGAGGAGGTCGAGTAACCGTGACCCTCAAGGTCCATCACCTGCGCCCGGCCCCGGGCGCCCACAAGCCGAAGACCCGGGTGGGTCGCGGCGAGGGCTCCAAGGGCAAGACCGCCGGCCGCGGCACCAAGGGCACGAAGGCCCGCTACCAGGTGCCGGCCGCGTTCGAGGGCGGCCAGATGCCGTTCCACATGCGGGTGCCGAAGCTCAAGGGCTTCAAGAACCCGTTCCGCACCGAGTACCAGGTGGTCAACCTCGACCGGCTGGCCCAGCTGTTCCCCGACGGCGGCGAGGTCGACCCCGACGTGCTGGCCACGAAGGGCGCCGTACGTCGCAACCAGCCGGTCAAGATCCTCGGCACGGGTGACATCTCGGTTGCCCTGCAGATCAAGGCGCATGGCTTCTCCGGCAGTGCCCGGGAGAAGATCAACGCGGCGGGCGGAACGACGACACAGCTGTAACTCGACTGACTGTTAGTGTCAGGCAGCCCCCACCCAGGTCTAGGAGGAACCAGCCGTGCTTTCCGCCTTCGGCAGGGCGTTCCGCACTCCTGACCTGCGCAAGAAGATCCTCTTCACGCTTGCGATCATGGGTCTGTTCCGCCTCGGTTCGGTGCTGCCGAGCCCGGGGGTGAACTACCAGGCGGTGCAGGACTGCATCACCGCCACCAACAACTCCTCGATCTACGGCCTGATCAACCTGTTCAGCGGCGGCGCGCTGCTGCAGCTGTCCGTCTTCGCGCTCGGGATCATGCCCTACATCACGAGCAGCATCATCATCCAGCTGCTCGTCGTCGTGATCCCGCGGCTGGAACGGCTCAAGGAGCAGGGCCAGTCGGGCCAGGCCAAGCTCACGCAGTACACCCGTTATCTGACGGTCGCGCTGGCCGTCCTCCAGTCCACCGGCATCGTCGCCCTGGCCCGCGGCAACGTGCCCCGGCTGTTCAACGGAGCCTGCAACAAGCCGATCCTCTACTCGGAGTCCGTCTTCCGGATCACCGTCCTGGTCACCGTCATGACGGCGGGAACCGCGGTGATCATGTGGCTGGGCGAGCTGATCACCGACCGCGGCATCGGCAACGGCATGTCGCTGCTGATCTTCACGTCCATCGCCTCCCGGTTCCCGAGCCAGGGCTCGCAGATCCTGCAGAGCAAGGGCGCCGTCACGTTCGCGCTGGTGCTGCTGCTCGGCCTCGTGGTGATCACGCTGATCGTGTTCATGGAACAGGGCCAACGGCGGATCCCTGTCCAGTACGCGAAGCGCATGATCGGCCGGCGGATGTACGGCGGGACCTCGACCTACATCCCGCTGAAGGTCAACCAGGCGGGCGTCATCCCGGTCATCTTCTCCTCGTCGCTGCTCTACCTCCCGCAGCTGCTGGCGCAGGTGTGGACCAGCAACAGCGGGTTCAACAACTTCGTGCAGACCTACTTCGCGCGCACCGACTCCTGGACCTACATCCTCGCCTACGGTCTGCTCACGATCTTCTTCACCTACTTCTACGTCGCGATCACGTTCAACCCGGTCGAGGTCAGCGACAACATGCGCAAGTACGGCGGGTTCATCCCCGGCATCCGGCCGGGCCGGCCGACCGCGGAGTACCTCGAGTACGTCCTGTCGCGCATCACCCTGCCCGGCGCGCTCTACCTGACGGCGATCGCGATCCTGCCGATCGTGGCGCTCGCGTTCCTGCCGGGCGGAGCGGGCGGGGCCAACCAGACCTTCCCCTTCGGCGGTACCTCGGTGCTCATCCTCGTCGGCGTCGGCCTCGACACCTCGAAGCAGATCGAGAGCCAGCTGATGCTGCGCAACTACGAGGGTTTCCTCCGCTAGTGCGGGCGGTGACCCGTCGATGAGGCTTGTCCTCGTCGGCCCACCCGGCGCAGGGAAGGGCACCCAGGCGGAGTTCATCTCCGCGCACCTTTCGGTGCCGAAGATCTCGACGGGTGACATCTTCCGCGCCAACGTCAGCCAGGGCACCACGCTCGGCCAGGAGGCCAAGAAGTACATGGACGCCGGTGACCTCGTCCCGGACGAGATCACCGTCGGCATGGTCAGCGAGCGGCTCGTCGAGGAGGACGCCCGCAAGGGGTTCCTGCTCGACGGGTTCCCCCGCAACGTGCCGCAGGCCCGCACGCTCGACGAGATCCTCACCGGGTCGCACAGCCCGCTGGACGTCGTCCTCGAGCTGGTGGTGGACGACGACGAGGTGGTCCGGCGCCTGTCCGGCCGCCGTACCTGCCGTCGCTGCGGGCACATCTGGCACCTCGACTTCGACCCTCCCACCCAGGAGGGCATCTGCGACATCTGCGGCGGGGAGCTCTTCCAGCGCGACGACGACATGCCCGAGACCGTCCGGCACCGGCTGGAGGTCTACTACGAGCAGACCGCTCCGCTCATCGGCTACTACGCCGAGGCGGGAATCCTGGTCGGCATCGACGCGATGGGACCGGTGGACGACGTGACGGACCGGGCGATCGCCGCCCTGCGGCCCTATGGCGGCTGACGTGACGGCGCCCGCGGGCGCGAAGATGGCACAGTGGCCTGCGGAAGGTGGGCAGCGATGATCCAGATCAAGACCGAGGCCGAGATCGCCCTCATGCGCCAGGCCGGGCTCGTCGTCGCCCGGACGCTGGAGAAGCTGCGGGCGGCGGTGGCTCCCGGCGTCAGCACCGCCGACCTCGACGCCGTCGCCGAGGCGTCCATCCGGGGCGAGGGCGCGATCCCGTCGTTCAAGGGCTACCGCGGCTTCCCGGCCTGCATCTGCACCTCGGTCAACGACGAGATCGTGCACGGCATCCCCTCGCCCAAGGCGGTGCTGCGCGAGGGGGACCTGATCTCCATCGACTGCGGCGCGATCGTCGAGGGCTACCACGGCGACGCCGCGGTCACGGTGCCCGTCGGCGAGGTGGACCCGGCGCTGCGGGAGCTGATGCGGGTGACGGAGGAGTCGCTGTGGCACGGGATGGCGGCGGCGCGCCTCGGCGGTCGCCTGATCGACATCTCCCGGGCCATCGAGGGCTACATCCGGTCCCAGCCGCACCCTGTGCCGCGCAGGGCGGCGGCTCCTGGGGCATCGTCGAGGAGTACGTCGGCCACGGCATCGGCACCGAGATGCACCAGGACCCGCAGGTCTACAACTATGTCGGTCGGCGGATGGCCAAGGGGCCGGAGCTCGTGCAGGGCCTGGCCCTGGCGGTCGAGCCGATGGTCAACCTCGGGACCCGCAGCACCCGGGTGCTCGACGACGACTGGACCGTCGTCACGCAGGACGGCGCCCCCTCGGCGCACTTCGAGCACACGTTCACCCTGACCGAGCGCGGACCGTGGGTGCTCACCGCGCTCGACGGCGGCGAGGCCCGGCTGGCCGAGCTGGGGCGTGCTCCGCACCTCGGCGTGACTCCGGAGGTGATTTGGAGCCGTGCGGCCGCTCGCGTAGACTCTCCTGTTGGCCCACCTGGGCCAGGAGTCCGCACGCCTCAACACGGAAATCCGGAGGACATGCCGAAGAAGGAAGGCGCCATCGAGATCGAGGGGCGCGTCGTCGAGCCGTTGCCGAACGCCATGTTCCGCGTCGAGCTCGCCAACGGGCACCGGGTCTTGGCGCACATCAGCGGCAAGATGCGGCAGCACTACATCCGCATCCTCCCCGAAGACCGTGTCGTGGTGGAGCTCTCACCGTACGACCTGTCCCGCGGCCGGATCGTCTACCGGTACAAGTAGCCAAAGAGGGAGACGGAGTAAGGCCGTGAAGGTCAAGCCGAGCGTCAAGAAGATCTGTGACAAGTGCAAGGTGATCCGCCGGCACGGGCGGGTCATGGTGATCTGCGAGAACCTGCGGCACAAGCAGCGCCAAGGCTGATCACCGCAAGCGCGCACCACCTCTCGTCCTGCGAGGAGCCACCCCCGGCGCGGAGGCCGGGGCCCGCTCGGACCGAGTGGGACGGTGACGCGGACGACCTCCGTCGAACACAAGGAGCAACCGGTCACATGGCACGCCTCGTGGGCGTCGACCTGCCGCGCGAAAAGCGCCTGGAAGTCGCCCTCACCTACATCTTCGGCGTCGGCCGAACCCGCGCGCGCGAGACCCTCGCGCAGACCGGCGTGAACGCCGACCTCCGGGTCCGCGACCTCACCGACGAGGACCTGGTCAAGCTGCGCGACTGGATCGAGGCCAACTACCGCGTCGAGGGTGACCTCCGCCGCGAGGTGCAGGCCGACATCCGGCGCAAGATCGAGATCGGCTGCTACCAGGGCATCCGGCACCGCCGCGGACTGCCCGTCCGGGGCCAGCGCACCCACACCAACGCGCGCACCCGCAAGGGTCCGCGCAAGACCGTGGCCGGCAAGAAGAAGGTAGGGAAGAAGTAGTGCCTCCCGCAGCAGAAGCGCGCGGCCGCGAAGAAGGTACGCCGCAAGGAGAAGAAGAACGTCGCTCACGGTCACGCCCACATCAAGAGCACGTTCAACAACACGATCGTCTCGATCACCGACCCCATGGGCAACGTGATCTCCTGGGCCAGCGCCGGCCAGGTCGGCTTCAAGGGCTCCCGCAAGTCCACGCCGTTCGCGGCGCAGATGGCGGCGGAGGCTGCGGCGCGCCGCGCCCAGGAGCACGGCATGCGCAAGGTCGAGGTGTTCGTGAAGGGCCCGGGCTCGGGCCGCGAGACCGCGATCCGGTCGCTGCAGGCCGTCGGCCTCGAGGTCGGCACGATCCAGGACGTCACCCCAGTACCGCACAACGGGTGCCGCCCCCCGAAGCGGCGGAGGGTCTGAGATAGCACATGGCTCGTTACACCGGAGCGGACTGCAAGCGCTGCCGCCGCGAGAAGATGAAGCTGTTCCTCAAGGGCAGCAAGTGCGAGTCCCCGAAGTGCCCGATCGAGATCCGGCCCTACCCGCCGGGTGAGCACGGCCGCGGTCGCACCAAGGACAGCGAGTACCTGCTGCAGAAGCGCGAGAAGCAGAAGTGCGCCCGCATCTACGGCGTGCTCGAGAAGCAGTTCCGCCGCTACTACGAGGAGGCCAACCGGCGTCCCGGCAAGACCGGCGAGAACCTGCTCCGCATGCTCGAGCGCCGACTCGACAACGTCGTCTACCGCGCCGGTTTCGCGCACAGCCGCGACATGGCCCGCCAGCTGGTCAAGCACGGCCACTTCACGGTCAACGGCCACAAGGTCGACATCCCGTCGTACCTCGTCGCCGAGAACGACATCGTCGAGGTCCGGCCGGCGAGCGTCGAGCTCACGCCGTTCGTCGATCGCGCGCGCCGAGGCGGGCAACCGCCCCGTCCCGGCCTGGCTCGAGGTCATCTCCAACCGGATGCGCATCCTCGTGCACTCCCTCCCGGCCCGGCAGGTCATCGACACGCCGGTCCAGGAGCAGCTCATCGTCGAGCTCTACTCCAAGTAGATTCA
The DNA here is from genome assembly GCA_963835405.1 of uncultured Actinomycetota bacterium. Lineage (GTDB taxonomy): Bacteria > Actinomycetota > Actinomycetes > JAFAQI01 > JAFAQI01 > CAWIFV01. The sequence goes on along the minus strand of CAWIFV010000013.1, from coordinate 47,341 downwards.
TCGCTCGCTCGAACGACTCGGCGCGGCAGACCGACGCCGCAGCGGATGCAAGATCAGCGAGCGTCATATAGCGGCCGCCCGACAGGAAGGCACCACCTGTGCTCATCGCACAGCGGCCCACGCTCACCGAAGAGCCCGATCAACGACACCCGGTCCCGGTTCGTCATCGAGCCGCTCGAGCCCGGTTTCGGCTACACCCTCGGCAACTCGCCTGCGCCGCACGCTGCTCTCCTCGCATCCCCGGTGCCGCGGTCACGCAGCATCCGCATCGCCGACGTCCTGCACGAGTTCTCGACCGTGCCGGGCGTCAAGGAGGACGTCACCGACCTCATCCTCAACATCAAGGAGCCTGGTCGTCTCCAGCGAGCACGACGAGCCGGTCGTGATGTACCTGCGCAAGCAGGGCCCCGGCGACGTGACCGCGGCCGACATCGCACCGCCGGCCGGCGTCGAGATCCACAACCCCGACCTGCACCTCGCCACGCTCAACGCCAAGGGCAAGCTCGAGATCGAGTTCACCGTCGAGCGCGGCCGCGGCTACGTCTCCGCCGTGCAGAACAAGCAGCCCGGCCAGCCGATCGGCGTCGTCCCGGTCGACTCGATCTACTCGCCGGTGCTCAAGGTGACCTACAAGGTCGAGGCCACCCGTGTCGAGCAGCGCACCGACTTCGACCGGCTGGTCGTCGACGTCGAGACCAAGCCGTCCGTCACGCCGCGGACGGCGCTCGCCTCCGCCGGTCACACCCTGGTGGAGCTGTTCGGCCTGGCCCGCGAGCTCGACGAGAGCGCCGAGGGCATCGAGATCGGGCCGTCGCCGACCGACGCCCAGCTCATGGCCGACCTCGCGCTGCCCATCGAGGAGCTCGACCTCACCGTCCGCTCCTACAACTGCCTCAAGCGCGAGGGCATCCACTCCGTGGGCGAGCTCGTCGGCCGCAGCGAGGCGGACCTGCATGGACATCCGCAACTTCGGCGCCAAGTCGATCGACGAGGTCAAGGGGAAGCTGCACTCGATGGGGCTCGCGCTCAAGGACAGCCCGCCCGGCTTCGACCCGTCGACCGTCATCGGCAACTACGGCGACGAGGACTACCCCGACGAGGGCGGCGAGGGCAGCGACGCCGGCTTCGTCGAGACCGAGCAGTACTGACCACCGAGTAGCCACCGCCAAGAGGAGACGACATGCCGACGCCCACGAAGGGCCCGCGGCTGGGGTCCGGCCCGGCCCACGAGCGGCTGATGCTGGCGAACCTCGCCACGTCGCTGTTCGAGCACGGCCGGATCACCACGACCGAGGCGAAGGCCAAGCGGCTGCGGCCGCTGGCCGAGCGGCTGATCACCTTCGCCAAGCGCGGTGACCTGCACGCCCGGCGGCAGGTGCTCTCGGTCGTGCGCGACAAGGACGTCGTGCACGAGCTCTTCACCGAGATCGGCCCGCAGTACGCCGAGCGGGCCGGTGGCTACACCCGCATCACCAAGATCGGTCCGCGCAAGGGCGACAACGCCCCGATGGCCGTGATCGAGCTGGTCGAGGGCCGGACCGTCGCCCAGGAGGCGGTCGCCGAGGCCGATCGCGCCCGCAGCACCCGCTTCGCCCGCCGCCGCCGGCCGACCGGGGCGACCGCCGAGGCGGCCGCCGACCTCGCGGCCGAGAGCCCGACCGCGGCCGGTGTCGCGGCCGAGGCCGAGGCCCCCGACGCCGAGAGCTGCCGCGAGGCTGGGGCCGAGGCGCGACGCCGAGGCTCGCGGAGGCCGACGCCGTGGTGGCCCCGCCGACCGACGGCCCCGGCACCGACAGCCCGGTCGACGGCGCGGCGCGGACCGAGGAGGCAGCCGAGGCCGCGGCTCCGGCGGAGGACGTCACCTCCGACCAGACCGCGGAGGCGGACGCGGAGACCCAGGCCGAGGGCGACACCGACAAGGCCTGACCCGGTGCCGCCGTCGTACGACGTCGATGAGCCCGCCGCCCCGGATGGGGACGGCGGGCTCGTCCGTTCCCCGGCCGTCCGGCTCCGGATCGACCTCGCCTACGACGGCACCGGGTTCTCCGGCTGGGCCCGCCAGCCCGGCCGCAGGACCGTCGAGCAGACCCTCACCGAGGCCCTCGGGCGGGTGCTCCGGCTCGACGAGCCGCCCCGGCTGACGGTCGCCGGGCGGACCGACGCCGGCGTGCACGCGACCGGGCAGGTGGCGCACGTCGACGTCCCCGACCCGGGCGAGCCCGCACCGCTCGTTCGTCGGCTCGCCGGCGTCCTGCCCCCGGACGTCGTGGTCCGGCGGGTCGTCCGCGCAGCCGCCGGCTTCGACGCCCGTTTCGCCGCGACCGGCCGCCGCTACCGCGTACCGGGTGACCGACGCCGCGCCCGACCCGCTCCGACGCCACGACACGCTCGCCTGGGGTCGTCCGCTCGACGCACAGGCGATGGACGCGGCCGCCGCCGGGCTGGTCGGCGAGCACGACTTCGCCGCCTACTGCCGCCCCCGGGCCGGGTCGACGACCGTCCGCACCCTGCGCCGGCTGACGGCCGGGCGGGACGAGCCGGGGCTGGTCGTCGTCGTGGCCGCGGGCGACGCCTTCTGCCACAACCAGGTGCGGGCGATGGTCGGGGCGCTGCTGGCCGTGGGTGCGGGCCGGCGCCCGGTGTCGTGGCCCGCCGAGGTGCTCGCCGGTGGCGTCCGCGACAGCGCGGTGACGGTGGCGCCCCCGCACGGCCTGACGCTCGTCGGCGTCGACTACCCGCCGGACGACCAGCTCGCCGCACGGGTGGCCGTCACGCGGCACCGGCGGCCGACACCCTGAAGCTCGTCGCCCGGCGGGCGCTGATGTGGTCGTCCACGCGGCGTCGAACCCGCGCCGCCGGGCGAAGGAGACCGAGATCGAGGGGGCCCGGCAGGTCGCGGCGGCGGCGCGGGACGCCGGAGCACACGTGCTCTACGTCTGCATCGTCGGTGTCGACCGTCACCGTTACGGCTACTACCGCGCGAAGCACGCCGCCGAGCGGCCGTCGCCGACCTCCGGTGCTCGCTGGACGATCCCGCGGGCGACCCAGTTCCACGACCTGCTCCACCGGGCCCTCGGATCGGGATGGTTCGTGCGTACGCCGGACCTGCGGTTCCAGCCGGTCGACGTCGCGGGCGTCGCCCGCCGGTCGGCGCAGATCGCCCCCGGCCCCCGCTCGGGCACGCGCCCGACTTCGGCGGCCGGATAACCACCTGACCCGCGGGCGCCTGGCGCGCGACACTGGCTCCTCGTGGGCCACGTCGATCTCCAGCACGTCTCGTTCCACCTGCCCGACGGGCGGCCGCTGCTCGACGACGTGTCGTTCCGGGTGGGCGAGGGGGCGAAGGCGGCCCTGGTCGGGCCGAACGGCGCGGGCAAGACCACCCTGCTGCGGATCGTCACCGGCGACCTGGCGCCCCACGACGGCTCGGTCGCCCGCAGCGGCGGCCTGGGCGTCATGCGCCAGTTCGTCGGGTCGGTGCGCGACGCCTCGTCGGTCCGCGACCTGCTCCTGTCGGTCGCCCCGGCCGGGTCCGAGCGGTGGCGGCCGCCCTCGAGGCGGCCGAGCTGGCGATGATGGAGCGGGACGACGAGCCGACCCAGCTGCGCTACGCGCAGGCGCTCGCCGACTTCGCCGACGCGCGGCGGCTACGAGGCCGAGGTGCGGTGGGACGTCTGTACGACGGCGGCCCTGGGCCTGCCGTTCGACCGGGCCCGCTGGCGCGAGGTCCGGAGCCTGTCCGGGGGCGAGCAGAAGCGGCTGGTGCTCGAGGCCCTGCTGCGCGGTCCGGACGAGGTCCTGCTCCTCGACGAGCCGGACAACTACCTCGACGTGCCCGCCAAGCGGTGGCTGGAGGAGCGGCTGCGCGAGTCCCCCAAGACCGTGCTCTACGTCTCCCACGACCGGGAGCTGCTCGCCCGGACCGCCACCCACGTCGTCAGCCTGGAGCTCGGCGCGACCGGCAACACCGCCTGGGTCCACGGCGGCGGGTTCGCCGTCGTTCCACGAGGCGCGCCGCGACCGGTTCGCCCGGCTGGAGGAGCTGCGCCGGCGCTGGGACGAGGAGCACGCCAAGCTCAAGACCCTCGTCCGACCCTGCGCCAGAAGGCGGCCTACAACGACGGCATGGCCAGTCGCTACCAGGCCGCGGTCGACCCGGCTGACGAAGTTCGAGGAGGCCGGGCCCGCCGCAGGCGGTCCCGCAGGAGCAGGCGGTGACGATGCGGCTGCGCGGCGGCCGCACCGGCAAGCGGGCGGTCGTCTGCGCGGGGCTGGAGCTCACCGGGCTGATGAAGCCGTTCGACCTCGAGGTCTGGTACGGCGAGCGGGTGGCGGTCCTCGGCGCGAACGGGTCGGGCAAGTCCCACTTCCTGCGGCTGCTCGCCGCCGGTGGCAGCGACCCGGACGCGGAGCACCGGCCGGTCGACGACCTCGTCGTCGACCCGGTCGCCCACACCGGGACCGCGCGGCTCGGCGCCCGGGTCCGGCCGGGCTGGTTCGCCCAGACCCACCAACACCCGGAGCTGGTCGGGCGGAGCCTCCTCGACATCCTGTGGAAGGGGGACCGGCACCGGGCCGGCATGGGCCGGGAGGAGGCGGCACGGGCGCTTGATCGCTACGAGCTGGCGCGGGCCGCGGAGCAGCCGTTCGAGACGCTCTCCGGCGGGCAGCAGGCCCGGCTCCAGATCCTGCTGCTCGAGCTGTCCGGCGCCACCCTGCTGCTGCTCGACGAGCCGACCGACAACCTCGACGTGGTCTCGGCCGAGGCACTCGAGGACGGCCTGGACAGCTTCGCCGGCACCGTCCTCGCCGTCACCCACGACCGGTGGTTCGCGCGATCGTTCGACCGCTTTCTCGTCTTCCGCTCGGACGGATCGGTGGCCGAGTCGGCGCAGCCGGTCTGGGACGAGACGAGGGTGCAGCGCTGACAAGCCGTCTTGCCACCTGTTCTCACAACGGCCATTTCGGACAAGCCGGTTACCCTCCGTTGGTCAAGTGCAGTTGCCACTGTGCCCGGATGAGGGCCCGATCGGGTGAATTTCCTGCGGGAAATCGGACATTACGGCGATGAACCCGGCCGGTTGCCACTTGCGCTCTGTGTAACAGCGAGTACCGTGCGTTTCTCGACCGCCATTTGGTGGGAGAGGTGCTGCGTGGGTGCAGACCCACAACGCACGGGGGCGCAACGATCCGAACGGTTCCTTCGGGAAGACGGTCGCCAATGACCGTTCGGGGAGCGAGTGGCGAGACCGACCCGGTCGTCGAACACCGTGCCTGCGGGCACCGACAGCCGGATGGACGATTCACATGACCACTCGCTGGATGGGCGCAGCGCCCGTACCCGAGTCCACGACCGCGAGCGCGCCGCACCACGCGCGCTCCGCCCGCCAAGGATCCCCCTGGCGCCGGCGCGCGGCCGTGGGCGTGTTCGGGACGGCCGGTGCCGGTGTGGCCATGGTTGCGTTCGCGGCCGCGGCCTGGGCGAACGCCGCCAACCCGCTGCCCGTGTCGACCGGCAAGATCTCGCCGGCCGGCAACGGTGCAGTGCGGGTCGACGTGAGCGGCATGTGGAACTGGGGCGAGCTGTCCGGGTCCTCCAAGCAGAGCAAGTGCGACGGTCGATACGGCGTCGGCTGGGCCGTCGACTGGTGGGGCATGAGCGGCAGCCAGCAGCCGAACGCCATCAACGGCCTCACCGGCTCGACCGTGACCTGGGCCGGCAAGGGCTCCGCCCCGCTCAACGCCGGTCCCGTCCCGTTGACGCCGGTGGGTGCGCTGCAGACGGTCGGCGGCCAGTTCTTCCACGTCACGCAGAACTACAACGGCTTCGACGCCGACCTGTGCCACGCGCCGGACAGCCTGGACAAGGACGGCTTCCCCCAGGGCCCGTGGTCAGCCTACGCGATCTACCCGGACGTCAACGACGTCCCGGCGCAGCTGTGCGTGAACTTCTACGACCCGCATGGCCAGCTCGGCGACCCGTCGGACAGCGCCAAGGACTACAATGCGCTCACCAACGACGACAACTCCATCGACAAGAACAACTTCAACCCCGCCACCGGCGTGGGCTACTGCTTCACCCCGTCGTTCGAGCACCCGCTGTCAATCGGCGTTGACAAGTTGAACAACGCCGACCAGCAGGGCGACTTCCACCAGACCGAGACCGCGACCGTCGCCGGCCAGACCGTGCAGTTCCAGGTGACCGTGCACAACACGAGCACCGAGGCGACGACGGTCATCGACTCCGCCACCGACGTCTTCCCCGGCAACGGCGGGCTCACGGTCTGCAACGGCAGCACGAGCGGCGACAAGACACAGGACTCCGGCTGGAGCCGGACCGAGCTCGGCGTCCAGGGTTCGGTCACCGACTCGGCCACCTGCACGTTCACCCTCGCGAACTACGCCCCCAGCGCCGCTGACAAGACGAACACCGTCACCGTCAACGTGCACGAGAAGGGCCTGGTCGCCAACACGCTGTCCAAGAACGCCACGTCGACGGTCCAGCCGCCGGTCGTGAAGCCGACGCTGGCCTCCCACATCCGGCTCTGCTCCGACAACACCCTCGTCGGCGGCGGCAACCTGCACGTGACCGGCGGATCCACCCCGATCGCAGACACCGGCAACCTTCGGGCAACGCCGGTTGACCCGGGCAGCTACACGGTCGATGCAACCGCGCCGGCCGGCTACGACTTCGTGTCGTGCACCACTCGCAACCCCAACTACACCGGCCAGTCGCAGCTATCGGCGACTGTCCCGCCGAACGCGGTCCTGAACTTCTACGTCGCGCCGGTAGGCCAACTCAAGGTGACCAAGACCGGTCCCTCCACCGGTGTCGCCGGTCAGGACAGCTCCACGCCGTACACCGTCACCATCGAGAACATCGGCGGGACCACGCTGACCAAGCCCGTCGCCTTCGTCGACATGCTGCCCGCAGGCGAGATATTCGTCTCGGCGAGCGGGACGGACATGAGCTGCCAGGCGAACGCCGGGAACGCCCGCGAGGTCGACTGCAGCTACAACCACGACCTGGCCGCGGGCAAGTCGGCGACGGTGAACATCACCGTGCATTACGCGTCCACGGCCGAGGGTCAGACGCTGACCGACTGCGCCGGCGCTGACCCCGGCCGATGCCGGCAACGGGGCCGACCAGTGCGTCGACACCAAGTTGCCGAAGCTCGTCCCGGGCAAGAAGGGCCCCGCGACCGGCGTCCCGGGTGGGCGCGGCACCTACACGATCACCGTCACCAACGTGGGTGACGGCCCGGCGAAGGGCGTCGCCTTCGACGACGTGTTGCCGGTCGGTGAGACCTTCGTCAGCTTCGGCAACGCACCGGCGGGGACCATCTGCACCGCGAGCGGGAGCCCGCAGCAGACCGTCCACTGCACGCTGCCGAGCGGGCTCACCCTGTCCGGCAACGGCGGCTCCGCCTCGGTCGACGTGACGGTCATGTACGCCGACACCACCGGCGGCCAGACGCTGACCGACTGCGCGAGATGGTCACCAACGGCGTGCAGCAGGCCTGCGCCGACACCAAGATCGAGACGCCGGACGTGTCGATCAAGAAGTCGGGCCCGGCCACCGGCGTGGCCGGGCGGCAACGGCACCTACACGATCACCGTCAAGAACAGTGGACAGGCGCCGGCGAAGACGTCACGTTCGTCGACCAGCTGCCGACCGGCGAGTCCTACGTGAGCTCGAGCAGCAGCGACATCACCTGCTCGCTGTCGACCACCGACGCCCACGCCGTCAACTGCTCGCTCAACGGCCCGCTGGCCCCGGGTGCCTCGGTCAGCGTCCAGGTGACGGTGGCCTACGGCGCCAACACCGCGGGCAAGACGCTGACGGACTGTGCGGTCCTGTCCGCGACCAACGCCTCGTGCGTGGACACCAAGATCCCGGGGGAGCCGAAGCTCACGGTGGTCAAGGCGAACGACGCCGACGGTGACGGCCGCTACCACGACACCGAGACGGCGACGGCGGCCGGCCAGGACGTCACGTTCCGCGTGGTGATCACGAACCCGTCGGACCGCACCGTGGTGCTCGACCTCGGTGACCGACGCCTACGCCAGCGTGACCGACGACGTCTGCGCCACCCTCGTCGGCACCGATCGCTGGCCCCGGGCGCGTCGGTGACCTGCACGTTCACGGTCGTCGGGTACTCACCGCCGGACGGCACCTCGCTCACCGACACGGTGACCGTGGTCGGCTACGACAAGGACAACCCGGGCAAGACCACCCAGGACACCGACACCTCGACCGTGAACAAGCGGGTGCCGGACCCAGGGCGCGCCTGACCTGGCCATCGTGAAGACGGCGTCGCCGAATCGGTCAAGACCGGTGACACGCTCACCTACACGCTCGAGGTCACCAACGTCGGCGACGCGGCGACGACCGGGACGATCACTGTCACCGACGCCGTGCCGGCCGGGCTCGACGTCGACAGCGTCGACGGCGGCAGCAACTGGGATTGCTCGCGTCAGCGGCCGTGACCTCACCTGCACCTACCTCGGCGGGGCTATCGACGCCGGCGAGACGGTCGGGCTCGATCACGGTCGTGACCACGGTGAACGACGCTGCGGGCACGCGGGTGATCAACACTGGCGTGGTCGACACACCGGGTGACAACAACCCGACGAACGACCGCAGCACGGTCAAGACACCGGTCACGAAGGTGCTGGGCGAGAGGATCCCGAACGTCACGCCACCGAGCGTGCTGCCGTTCACCGGCAGCGAGACCGGGACGATGCTCCCGGCCGGGCTCGTGGCGCTGCTGTTCGGGCTCGTGCTGCTGCGCCTCGGGCGCCGGCGGCGCCGCGCCTGACCTGAGCGCCGTGCAAGCGGGGGCCGTGGACCAGCCGTCCACGGCCCCCGCTGGCATGTCGTGACTCTGTGTTGATACGGCAATCGGGTGAATCTTTCCGAGAAGGCGTATGAAGCGGACAAACTGCCCTTGCGGAGAGTCGCATGGTGCGTACTATCAGTCACGTCATCACCGTGCGTGACGGGCGGGGTGGCAACGGGACGCGTAGATCCGAACGGAGCCCCTCGGGGCGGAAAAGATCGGTCGCCAAAGACCGTTCGGGGAGCGAGTGGCGAGACCGACCCGGCTGTCGTACAGGCCGTGCCTACGGGCACCGACAACCGGATGGGCAGAATGATCACGGCGTTCACGATGGGGCCGCCCCCTCGACCCGATGACGGGTCGCCCGGCCAGCCGGACCACGCGGCCCCCCCAGGCAGTCGACGCACCACCTCCGCCGCCCCGAGCGCAAGCGCGGGGCGCGCAGCCATGTTCGGACGGACGCGCTCCCGGCGCCGTGGGTTCGGCGGTGCTCTCGGCACCGTCGTGGCCATGGCCGTCGGCGTGGTCGCTCCGGTCGCGATGGCCGCCCCGGCCAGCGCGGCGAGCGTGGCCCCCGACTCGGCGTTCACGCTCGACGGCGGGCAGGACGCGGCGTACGCGCAGTACGGCACGAGCGCCACGGTGCAGACCGTCGCCGACACCAAGCCGCGCGCCTTCCTCTCGCGTGTCACCGTCGCGGAGACGACCAACTACTGGTACGTCTACGAGCAGCAGCCGTCCAACGTGAAGACCGCCAGCTACTGCGCGAAGAAGACCAACACCGCGAGCTGCTACCAGAGCTGGAACGACCTGGTCGGCAGCGACTACATGGCGATCAGCTTCACCGCGGGCGGGACGGCGCGTGAGGTGCACGCCGACGCGCTGTTCGACGGCACCAGCCTGCACGCTGCCAACACCTGGACCAGTGGCTTCGGCGCCGACTGCAAGGAGTGCAAGCTCACCGGATTCACGACAAGCGATGTTGACGCAGCCACGTCGTACGACTACAACTACAACGTCGTCGGCTGGACCGACATCGTGAACTCCCCGGACAACGTGGCCGGCTCGAACGCCCCCGGCTACATCTACGAGTCCGCGGCTGAGTACCGGATCGCGAAGTCTGCTCTGCCTGTCGGGTTCACGCTGACCCCGCAGACGATGAGCTACACCCTCCACGACTCGCCGTCCGCGCCGTCCGCGGCCGTGGTCAACGACCGGTACGTCAACTGCGCCGTGCAGAACGCGACCATCAACGTCGGCGACACCGCGACCGTGCTGGTGGACGCGAGCCTCAACGGCGCGCCGGCCCTCGGTGCGGTGATCCAGGGCCGGCTGAGCGACACGACGGTCGGCACGCTCGGGACCAACCCGCAGCCGACGAACGCCAACGGCGTGGCGACGTTCACCGTCCACGGTGACGCGGTCGGGACGACCAACTTCCACGCGTACTGGGACGGCAACAACAACGGCATGCGTGAGTCCGACGAGCCCACGACGCCGCAGGTCTGCTCGATCACGGTCAGTCCGGCTCAGGTCACCCAGTCGCTCGAGGGCCACATCTACGAGTGCGTGGGCGGTCCGAACGGCACGCAGGGCACGACGGAGATCACCAACCCCGCGGGCACGCTGACGACGACCGGGCCCAACGGTGCGGTCGCCGGGCTGACCGGGGCCAACCCCCAGGGACCGAAGAACGTCGACACCGGTGACTACACGATGACGGCGTCGGTGCCGAGCGCGAGCTGGCAGCTGGTCCAGTGCGGGACGGGCCACGCAGCCGACTCGGCGACGGTGACGGTGCCGTCGGGCGGCCACAAGGTGATCAACTTCTATGTGGTGCCGGTTCCGCCGCCGGCCCAGTCGCTCGAGGGCCACATCTACGAGTGCGTGGGCGGCCCGAACGGCACCCAGGGCACGGTGGAGATCACCAACCCGCGCGGCACCCTCGCCACGACCGGTCCGACCGGGGCGGTGGCGAACCTGAGCGGGCAGAACCCGCAGGGTCCGCGTGACGTCGCCGTCGGCGACTACACGATGGCCGCCTCTGTGGACACGAACAGCTGGCAGCTGGTCGCCTGCGGGACGGGCCACGCGGCCGACTCGGCGACGGTGACGGTGCCGTCCGGTGGCCACGAGGTGATCAACTTCTACGTCGTGCCGGTGGCGATCCCGACCCAGTCGCTGGAGGGCCACATCTACGAGTGCGTGGGCGGCCCGAACGGCAGCCAGGGCACGGTGGAGATCACCAACCCGCGCGGCACCCTCGCCACGACCGGTCCGACCGGGGCGGTGGCGAACCTGAGCGGGCAGAACCCGCAGGGTCCGCGTGACGTTGCCGTGGGCGACTACACGATGGCCGCCTCTGTGGACACGAACAGCTGGCAGCTGGTCGCCTGCGGTTCGGGTCACCCGGCCGGCTCGGCGACGGTGACGGTGCCGTCCGGTGGCCACGAGGTGATCAACTTCTACGTCGTGCCGGTGGCGATCCCGACCCAGTCGCTGGAGGGCCACATCTACGAGTGTGTGGGCGGCCCGAACGGCAGCCAGGGCACGGTGGAGATCACCAACCCGCGCGGCGCGCTCGCCACGACCGGTCCGACCGGGGCGGTGGCGAACCTGAGCGGGCAGAACCCGCAGGGTCCGCGTGACGTCGCCGTGGGCGACTACACGATGACGGCGTCGGTGCCGGCCGCGGACTGGCAGCTGGTGACCTGCGGTTCGGGTCACCCGGCCGGCTCGGCGACGGTGACGGTGCCGTCCGGTGGCCACGAGGTGATCAACTTCTACGTGGTGCCGGTGGTGGTTCCGACCCAGACGCTCGCCGGACACCTCTACGACTGCGTGGGCAACCAGGTCTCGACGACCCTGCACAACGGCGGGACGATCGCCGCCAGCGGGCCGACGACGATCCCGGCCACGCAGGACCAGCTGGCCTCGACCCCGGTCGACGCGGGCACGTACACGATGACCGCGACCGCTCCGGCCGGCTACCGGCTGGTGTCGTGCGGGGTCAACCCGACGCCGGGCTCCGTCACGGTGGTCGTTCCGTCGGGCGGGCACGGTGAGGGCAGGTTCTACGTCGAGAACATCCCGGCGATCACCCTCAACGTGACGAAGACGAACGACGCGGACCTCGACGGTGCTTTCCACGACGCCGAGACGGCGCCCGAGCCGGGCTCTGCGGTCACCTTCCAGGTGAGCGTGGTCAACACCTCGGCGGTGCCGGTGGTGATCGACTCGATCACCGACGCCTACCCGATCGTGGCGACCGGCTCTCCGGTGACCTGCCTGGTCGGTGGGACCACGGACGTGGTCGGCACGGTCCTCGCGGCCAGCGGGCAGCCGGGCAGCTCGGTCACCTGCCGCTTCACGGTCGACGGGTACGCACCGGCGGCCGACAGCTCCCTCACCGACCTGGTGAAGGTGGGCGGCCACGAGAAGGACGTCCCGGACAACAAGGGTGAGGCGCAGGACACCTCAGTGGTGCTCTCGCCGCCGCCGGCGAACCCGGGCAGCCCGGACCTGGCGATCCTCAAGGTCGCCTCGGCCGACCTGGTCCACCCCGGCGACAACCTGACCTACACGCTCACCGTGAGCAACGTGGGCGACGCGGCGACCACCGGCGAGGTCCGGGTGACCGACGCGATCCCGGACAAGCTGACCCCGCTCAGCGTCTCGGGCACCAGCTGGGACTGCACCATCGACGGCCAGGACCTGACCTGCCTCTGGCTCGGCGCGGCGGTGCAGCCGGGTGACACCCTCCCGGGCATCACGGTGTCGACCCGGGTCCGGGCCTCGGCCGCCGGCACGGTGATCAACACCGGCATCGTCAAGACGCCCGGTGACATCAACCCGACGAACGACACCAGCACGGTGAAGACGCCGATCGTCAAGGTTCTCCCCGAGAAGATCGTCCAGCCGACGGTGAACCCGCCGTCCGTGCTGCCCTTCACGGGCACCGCGGCCGCGGGTCTGATCCCCTACGCGTCCGGGATGATCCTCATCGGGCTCCTCCTGATGGTCGGCGCAACCCGCCGCTCGCGGCCTCGCCCGGAGTGCGCCTAGAGGGGCAAACCACGGCGGATCCGCCCCCGCCGGCCGGCCCGCAGCCGGCCGGCGGGGACGGACCCCGGGTCCGGGGTCCGGAGGGTCCCTGGCGCCATCGCTCCGCTTTGACCGTGTCGCTGCACCACAGGTATCGTGCTGCGGTCAAGGGCGTCGCGGATGCCACGCGTCAGGATTCCTTGACAGACTGGTTCCTTGCCAGAGACCTCAGACCGGCTCCCGAACGTGAAGGCACCTGCGTGCGCACGTACCAACCCAAGCCCGGCGACGTCCAGCGCCAGTGGCACGTCATCGACGCCACCGACGTCGTCCTCGGTCGGCTCGCCAGCCAGGCGGCCCGGCTGCTCCGGGGCAAGCACAAGCCGATCTACGCGCCGCACGTCGACACCGGCGACTTCGTCATCGTCGTCAACGCCGCCAAGGTGGCCCTCACCGGCCAACAAGCGGGAGCAGAAGATCGCCTACCGCCACTCCGGCTACCCCGGTGGCCTCAAGCGGGTCCCCTACTCCGAGCTGCTCGCCAAGCGCCCCGCGCGCGCGGTCGAGAAGGCGGTCAAGGGCATGCTCCCGCACAACACGCTGGGCCGGCAGATGGCCGGCAAGCTCAAGGTCTACGCCGGCCCCGAGCACCCGCACCAGGCGCAGAAGCCGGTGCCCTACGAGATCACGCAGGTGAGCGCAGTAATGGCCGAGACGACGCCCGAGACTCCCGCGCCCGAGGCGGCCGCCACCGACGCCCCCGAGGAGGCCGCGGTCCCGGAGCCGGCCGACCCGGTCACCGACACCGCGACGGCCACTGCCGACTGCCACTGCCGCGCCCGTCACCGACACCGCCCCGGCCGAGGCTGCCGCGCCCCGCGCGCCCCGGCCGGTCATCGGCGGCCGGTCGGCGCGACCGGCCGCCGCAAGGAGGCCATCGCGCGCGTCCGCCTCGTGCCCGGCACCGGCCAGTGGACGATCAACGGCCGCACGCCTGGAGGAGTACTTCCCCAACAAGGTGCACCAGCAGGTCGTCAACGAGCCGCTCAAGACCCTCGACGTCGACGACCACTACGACGTCCTCGTCCGGGTGCAGGGCGGCGGGGTCTCCGGTCAGGCCGGCGCCGTGCGCCTCGGCATCGCCCGCGCGCTCACCCAGACCGACGACGACGCCGCGGCCCCCGCTCAAGAAGGCCGGCTTCCTCACCCGCGACGCGCGGGCCAAGGAGCGCAAGAAGTACGGCCTCAAGAAGGCGCGCAAGGCGCCGCAGTACTCCAAGCGGTAGCCGCGTCCTTGGCCCGCCTGTTCGGCACCGACGGTCCGGGTCCGCGGCGGTCGCCGACCGCCGACCTGACGCCCGACCTGGCGCTCGCGGCTCGCCGCCGCGGCCGCCGTCGAGCTGCCGGCGGCCGCGGCGGTGCCGCCGGCCGCTCGCCGTCGTCGGTCGCGACCCGCGCCGCTCCGGCGAGTTCCTCGAGGCGGCGGTCGTCGCCGGGCTGCCCTCGGCCGGCGTCGACGTCGTCCGGCTCGGCGTGCTCCCCACCCCAGCCGTCGCGCCTACGCCGGTCGCGAGGCGGCCGCGGCCGCCCTCGGCGTGATGATCTCCGCCAGCCACAACCCGATGCCCGACAACGGCATCAAGTTCTTCACCCGCGGCGGCCTCAAGCTCGCCGACGCGTCGAGGACGCGCATCGAGGCCCGGCTGCGCGAGCCGTGGCGGCGCCCGACCGGCGCCGCGGTGGGCGCCGGTCCGGCGACATCGCCGGCGCCACCGACCGGCTACGTCGACCACCTGCGTCGCCACGCTCCCGCACGCGCTCGACGGCCTGCGGATCGTCGTCGACTGCGCGAACGGCGCCGCGTACGACGTCGCCCCGCGCACCCTACCGCGCGGCCGGAGCCGACGTGCGCGTGATCAACGGCCGAGCCCGACGGCGACCGCATCAACGACGGGGTCGGGCCGACCCACCTGGACGGCCCTGCGGGAGGCGGTCCGGGCGCACGGCGCCGCCGCGGGCATCGCCCACGACGGCGACGCCGACCGCTGCCTCGCCGTCGACGCAGCCGGCGACGTCGTCGACGGCGACCAGATCCTCGCCGTGCTCGCCCTGGCGCTGCACGAGCGCGGCGCAGCTGCGCCGGACGACCGGTCGCCGCGACGGTGATGAGCAACCTCGGGCTTCGCCAGGCGATGGCCCAGCGCGGGATCGGGTGGTCGAGACCGCCGGTCGGCGACCGCTACGTGCTCGAGCAGATGCGCGCCGACGGCCACGCGCTCGGCGGGGAGCAGTCCGGCCACGTCGTCCTCGTCGACCACGCGACGACCGGCGACGGCATCCTCACCGGGCTGCACCTGCTGGCCCGGGTCGCGGCAGACCGGCGCGCCCGCTCGCCGACCTGGCGGCGGTCATGACCCGGCTGCCCCAGGTGCTGGTCAACGTCCGCGTCGCCGACAAGGCAGCCGCGCTGGCGGCCTCGACGCCGCTCGCGGCGCAGCGGGCGAGCGCCGAGCTCGGCGGCGCGGGCCGGGTGCTCGTCCGCCCAGCGGCACCGAGCCGCTCGTGCGGGTCATGGTCGAGGCGCCGACGCAGGAGCAGGCGCGCGCCATCGCCGAGCGGCTCGCGGGCCGTGACGGCCGCGGCGTAGCGGCTCGCCGGGTAGGCTCGGCGCCATGTGCGGGATCGTCGGCTACGTCGGCGCCGCAGCAGGCGCGTGGACGTCGTCATCGACGGGCTGCGGCGGCTGGAGTACCGGGGCTACGACTCCGCCGGCGTCGCGGTGCTCGACGACCGCCGGGACGCCCGCGTTCGAGCGCAGGCCGGCAAGCTCGCCAACCTCGAGGCGGCGCTCGCCGACCACGCCGCTGCCCGGCACCGCTCGGCATCGGGCACACCCGGTGGGCCACCCACGGGCGCGCCGACCGACCGCAACGCCCACCCGCACGTCGACTGCACCGGCGACGTCGCCGTCGTGCACAACGGCACGATCGAGAACTTCGCCGAGCTGCGCGCACGGGCTCGAGAGCCCGCGGCCACGAGCTGGCCAGCGACACCGACACCGAGGCCGTCGCCCACCTCGTCGAGGAGCGCTACGCCGACGGCGGGACCTGGCCGCCGCCGTCCGCGCCGTGGCGCGCGACCTCGAGGGCTCGTTCGTGCTCGTCGTCGCCCACCGGCGACGCACCCGGACCTGGTCGTCGGCGCCCGGCGCAACCTGCCGCTGGTCGTCGGGCTCGGCGAGGGGGAGAACTTCCTCGCCAGCGACGTGACCGCCTTCATCGGCCACACCCGCGAGGCGCGGGCGCTCGACCAGGACCAGGTCGTCGAGCTGCGCCGCGACGGCGTGCGGGTCACCGACCTCGACGGCGACGGAGGTCGACGGCGAGCGGTTCCACGTCGACTGGGACACCGACGCCGCCGAGAAGGGCGGCTACGACTACTTCATGCTCAAGGAGATCGAGGAGCAGCCGGAGGCCGTGTCCGCGAGACGATCGGCGGCCGGCTCGGGCCCGACGGCCTGCTGCGCGCTCGACGAGCTGGCGATCAGCGACGAGGACGTCCGCGGCATTCGACAAGGTCTTCATCGTCGCCTGCGGCTCGTCCTACCACTCCGGGCTCGTCGGCAAGTACGCCATCGAGCGGTGGTGCCGGCTGCCGGTCGAGGTCGAGATCGCCAGCGAGTTCCGCTACCGCGACCCGGTGCTCGACCGCGCACACGCTCGTCATCGCCATCTCGCAGAGCGGCGAGACCGCCGACACGCTCGAGGCGCTCCGGCACGCCGCGGCCAGCAGCGGGCCTGGGTGCTCGCCGTCACCAACACGGTCGGCTCGACGATCGCCCGCGAGAGCGACGCGGCGCTTCTACACCCGCGGCGGGCCGGAGATCGCGGTCGCCTCGACCAAGGCCGTGATGACGCAGCTCGCCGCGATGTACCTCGTCGGGCTCTACCTCGCCCAGGTCCGCGGCACGCGCGACGCCGGACGAGGTGCGCTCGCACTTGCGCGACCTCGCAGGAGATCCCCGACCTCATCGACCGAGGTCGCTCGGCCCGGATGGACCCGGTGCGCGAGCTCGCGCGCGAGATCTCGCGGCGAGGAGCGGGTGCTGTTCCTCGGCCGGCACATCGGCTACCCGATGGCGCTCGAGGGCGCGCTCAAGCTCAAGGAGCTCGCCTACGTCTCCGCCGAGGGCTTCCCCGCCGGCGAGATCAAGCACGGGCCGATCGCGCTCGTCGAGGAGGGCACGCCGGTCGTCGTACTCGCCACCCGGCACGCGCTGCTCGGCAAGCTCGTCACCAACGTCCAGGAGATCCGGGCCCGCGGCGCCCGCACGATCGTCATCGACGACCGACGGCGAGGAGGCGTGACTGCCCTACGCCGACCACGTGATCCGGCTGCCGGACACCAAGTCGCTGCTCTCCCCGCTGCTGACGCTCGTGCCGATGCAGGTGCTCGCCGCCGAGTTCGCGATCGCCCGCGGGCTCGACGTCGACCAGCCGCGCAACCTGGCCAAGTCGGTCACGGTCGAGTAGCCGCGACGCCGCTTCGCTCGACGCGGCCGGAGCGGGTGGAGTGATCGTCGGAATCGGCGTCGACGTCGTCGACCTGGACCGGTTCGCGGCGTCGCTGGAGCGGACGCCCGGCCTGGCCGAGCGGCTGTTCACCGACGGCCGAGCGCGATGCTCCCGCCCGCCTCGCTCGCCGCGCGCTTCGCCGCGAAGGAGGCCGTGGCGAAGGCGCTCGGCGCGCCGGGCGGCCTGGGCTGGCACGACGTCGAGGTCAGCCGCGCCGATGACGGGCGGCCGCGTGCTCGACGTGCGCGGCACGGTTGCCGCCGCCGCCGCCGCGCTCGGCATCGTCCCGCTGGCACGTGTCGCTGTCGCACGACGGCGGCGTGGCCGTCGCGATGGTGGTGGCGCGAGCGATGAGAGCGGCGTACGACGCCGAGCACGGTGCGGGCCGCGGAGGCGCCGCTGCTCGCCGCGCTGCCCGACGGGCACGCTCATGCAGCGGGCGGCGACCGCGCTGGCACGCCGGTGCGCGGCCGTGCTCGGCCGCGTGTCCGGGCGCCCGGGTCGTCCTGCTCGTCGGCTCGGGTGACAACGGCGGCGACGCGCTGTTCGCCGGCGCTGCGCTCGCCCGGCGTGGGGCGCGCGTCGACGCGGTGCTGATGAGCGAGCGCGCGCACGAGCGGGGCGGTCGCCGCGCTGCGCCGGGCCGGCGGTCGCACCCCGGCGCAAGCGACGGCGACGAGCTCGTCGCCGCGCGCCGACCCTCGTCATCGACGGCATGCTCGGCATCGGCGGCCGCGGCGGGCTGCGCGATCCGGCAGCCCGCTTCGCGGGGCTCTGCGCCGCCGGCGGCGCGCCGGTGGTGGCGGTCGACGTGCCCAGCGGGGTCGACGCGTCGACCGGCCGGGTCGACGGGCGTCGCCGTTCGCGCCGACGTCACCGTCACGTTCGGCGCCCTGAAGCCGGGGCTCGTCGTCGGCCCCGGGGCCGCTGCACGCCGGCCGGTCGAGGTCGTCGACATCGGCCTCGCGCCTCCCGCCCGCGCAGGTAGCGGGTGCTCGACGCCGACGACGTCGCGGCGCTGCTGCCCGTCCCCGCCGCCCGAACCGACAAGTACCGCCGCGGCGTCGTCGGCGTGGTCGCGGGCAGCGACGCCTACACCGGGGCCGCGGTGCTCGCGGTGGGCGGCGCCCTGCGCGGTGGCGCGGGCATGGTGCGGTTCGCCGTCGACGGCCCACCCGGCGGAGATGGTGCGCCAGCAGTGGCCCGAGGCGGTGGTCACCGTGGTGCCCGACGGGCGACGGCGAGGCCGTCCTCGCCGCCGGCCGGGTGCAGGCCTGGGTCGTCGGCTCCGGCCTCGGGCACGGACGGGGCGGCCGAGGCCGTCGTACGGAGCGTGCTCGGCACGGACCTGCCGGTGCTCGTCGACGCCGACGCGCTGACCGTCGTGGCCCGGCACCCTGCCTGGCTCCGCGACCGTGCGGCACCCACCCTGCTCACCCCGCACGCCGGGGAGTTCGCCCGGCTGCTGGGCTGCCGAGCGCGCCGAGGTGGAGGCGCGACCCGCTGACGCGGGCGCAGCGCCGCCGCGGGCGAGCTGTCAGCGCGACCGTGCTGCTCAAGGGCTCACCCACCTCGTCGCCGACGCGGACGGCGGGGTGCGCGTCAACCCGACCGGCACGCCGTGGCTGGCGACCGCCGGCAGCGGCGACGTGCTGTCGGGTCTGGCCGGGTCGCTGCTGGCCGCCGGCAGGTCGGCGCTGGACGCCGGCGCGGTCGGTGCGTTCCTGCACGGGCTGGCCGGCCCGGCTCGCCGCCGACGACCCGGCCGGGCCCGTCGTCGCCTCCGACGTGGTCGGTGCGCTGCCCGCGACCTGGCGGGTCGTACGCTCGACGTGATGGACCGCTTCGCTGCCCACGTCGATCTCGACGCCGTGCGCGCCAACGTGGCCATCCTGGCCGAGCGTGCCGGGAACGCCGCGGTGATGGCCGTCGTCAAGGCCGACGGCTACGGCCACGGCATGCTGCCGGTGGCCCGGGCCGCGCTCGACGCCGGCGCGCGCTGGCTCGGGGTGGCGTTCCTCGAGGAGGCGCTGGCGCTGCGGGCCGACGGGATCGACGTCCCGGTGCTCGCGTGGCTGGTCGGTCCCGACGAGGACCTGACGCCCGCGGTGCGGGCGGGACGTCGACCTCGGAGCGAGCGCCGGGTGGGGGCTGGAGCGGGCCGCGGCGCCGGCCCGTCGGTCCGGCCGGCTGGCGCGCGTGCACCTCGAGGTCGACACGGGGCTGGGCCGCGCGGGCGCCACCGCGGTCCGACTGGCCGGACCTGTGCACGGCCGCCGCCAAGCTGGAGGCCGACGGCGTGCTGCGGGTCGCCGGCGTCTGGTCGCACCTCGCCTACGCCGACGCGCCGGGCCATCCGACGATCGCCCGTCAGCGTCGCGGTGTTCCGGCGAGGCGCTCGACGTCGCCGAGCGCGCGGGCCTCGACCCGGAGGTCCGGCACCTGGCCAACTCGGCGGCGACCCTCACCCGCCCCGACGCGCACTTCGACCTGGTGCGGCCCGGTGTCGCCGTCTACGGGCTGTCGCCGGGCCCGGAGGTCGGCACCGGCGACGCGCTGGGGCTGCGGCCGGCGATGACGCTGCAGGCGCGCGTCGCGCTGGCGAAGCGGGTGCCGGCCGGGCAGGGCGTCTCCTACGGCCACCGCTACACGACCGACCGGGAGACGACGCTCGCGCTGGTGCCGCTCGGCTACGCCGACGGCATCCCGCGGCACGCCACCAACGTCGGCCCGGTCTGGGTCGGCGGCCGGCGGCGGCGGGTCGCGCGGCACGGTGTGCATGGACCAGTTCGTCGTCGACGTCGGCGACGACGCGGTCGTGGCCGGCGACGAGGTCGCTCCTGTTCGGTCCCGGCGACCGCGGCGAGCCCACGGCCGACGACTGGGCGCGGGCTGTCGGCACCATCAACTACGAGATCGTCACGCGGATCGGCGGCCGAGTGCCGCGGCGCTACGCGGGGGCCAGATGCGCCGGTGACCCGGGACCCGCCAGGCAGGGCTGCTCGGGCCGCGCTCGCCGTCGTCGGCGGCCGGCGCCGCGGCAGGCGTGGCCGCCGAGCGCCGGCGTCGTCGACGGGTCGGACCCGACCCGACCCGAGGCCCGCGAGCCGTTCGGGACGCTGCCACGGCCGGGGACGCACCGTCCTCGCCGACGACGGGGTCCCGCTGCACGTCGAGGTCAGGTCGGCGACCCGACGACGCCGACCGTCACGGTCGTGTTCGTCCACGGGTTCACGCTCTCGCCTCGACTGCTGGCACTACCAGCGGCGCGACCTGCCGACGTCGGCCGGCTGGTGTTCTACGACCAGCGCAGCCACGGCGGGTCCGGCCGCTCCCCGCGGGCAGAACGCGACCATCGACCAGCTCGGGCGCGACCTCTACCGGTGCTCCAGCGACGTCGCGCCGACCGGGCCGGTCGTGCTCGTCGGCCACTCCATGGGTGGCATGACGATCATGGCGCTGGCCGACCAGCACCCTGAGCTGTTCGGCGACCGGGTCGTCGGCGTCGGCGCTCTGGCGACCGCCCCCGGCGCGGTCGGCGAGACCGTCTTCGGCATCCCGGCGGTGCTCGGGCCGGACGTTGCAGCCGTGCGGCCGGCGCGATCCGCGCGATCGCCACCGGCGGGCCGACCCCATCGAGCGGGGTCGCCGCGCCGGGCACCGACCTCGCCTTCCTGCTCACCAGCGGTCTCGCCTCGGCGGCGACGTGCCGCCGTCGCTGGTGCAGTTCGTGGAGCGGATGGTCGCCGGCACGCCGTTCGAGGTGATGGCCGACTTCTTCGACACGTTCCCGACCATGACAAGCTCGCGGCGCTCGGCATGCTCGCCGGTGTCCAGACGCTGGTCCTCTGCGGCGAGCAGCGACCTGTCACCCCGGCAGCCAACAGCCGGGACATCGCCGACGCCGCTCCGCGGTCGCCGACCTCGTCGTGGTCCCGGTGCCGGGCACATGGTCATGCTCGAACGGCACCGGCTGGTCTACCGAGCCCTGCGCGACCTCGTTCGCCGCGCGGTCGCACGTGCCGCGGCGCGGCCGAGCGCGTGAGGCCGGCGCGGCGTGATCCCGCCGGCGCATGACCGGCGACAGCGCTCGCGACGCTGGGTGCACGGGTCGCCGCGCTGCACGGCGTGCAGGCGAGCTCGGACGGCGACGCGCACGACGGTGGTCGCCGGCGACTTCCCGCCCGGAGCCCGGCTGCTCCTCGTCGGTGAGGCACCCGGCGCGCAGGAGGACCAGCACCGGCCGGCCGTTCGTGGGCAAGGCCGGGCAGCTGCTCGACCCGTCCTCGCCGAGAGCGGGCCTCGACCGGGCGGACGTCGCGGTGGCGAACGTGCTGAAGTGCCGGCCGCCGGCCAACCGCGCGCCGCGGCGCGCCGAGGTCGGCCGCTGCGTCGGCTGGCTCGACCAGCAGCTGCCGCTGCTCGACCCGCCGCGTCGTGGTGACGCTCGGGGGCACCGCGCCGCCTGGGCCCTCGGCACCGGCATCCGCCTGCGCGACGCCCGGGGCGCGGCCGCACGACTGGCGCGGGCCGGCGGCTGGTCGCGACCTACCACCCGTCGGCGGCCATCCGGTTCGGGCCCCGGCGGCGAGCCGCTGGCCGCCCTGCGCGCCGACCTCGCGCTCGCCCGCGAGGTGCTGTGCGCCCGCTGACCGTGCCGACCGCCGACGACATGCAGTCGCTCGGGCGACGCCTCGGCGAGCAGCTGCGTGCCGGTGACCTCGTCGTCCTCACCGGCGACCTCGGCGCCGGCAAGACGACGCTGGCGCGGGGCATCGCCACCGGGGCTCGGTGCGGCCGGGCCGGTGCTGTCCCCGACCTTCGTCATCGCCCGGGTCTACCGCGGCGGCCGGGTGCCGCTCGTCCATGTCGACGCCTACCGCCTGGGATCCGTGGCCGAGGTGGACGACCTCGACCTCGACGCGGACGTCGACGAGTCGGCCACGGTCGTCGAGTGGGGTGCGGGGCTCGTCGAGTCGCTCACCACCGGCCGGCTGGAGATCGAGATCAGCCGCTCGCCCGACCCGGCGGACGAGGCCCGCACCGTCGTGCTGCGCCCGGTCGGTGACCGCTGGGCTCCGATCGCGCGGACGCTGTCTCACTAGCCTGGTCGATCGTGCTCGTCCTGTCGCTCGACACCTCCACCGCGATGCTGTCCGTCGCGCTGTCCGACGTCGACGAGCCCGCGCACGCCCTTGCCGCCCGGGACCTGCTCGCCCCCAACCGCCACGGTGAGCTGCTCGCGCCGCTCCTCGACGAGGTGCTCGGCACCGGACCGGACCGCCCGGACCTGGCCGCGGTCGCCGTCGGACTCGGCCCGGGTCCGTTCACCGGGCTCCGCGTCGGCGTCGTGACCGCGGCCGCGATGAGCGACGCCCTGGCGGTCCCGGCGTATGGCATGTGCTCGCTCGACGTGGTCGCCGCCCGGCACCGTGACCCCGGCGCGGGCCGGGGGTTGCTGGTCGTGGCGGACGCGCGCCGGCGCCAGGTTTACTGGGCGCGGTACGACGCCGCGGGCGCCCGGGTCGACGGGCCGGAGATCGACCCGCCCGCGGTGTTGGCGGGGCGGTTCGGCGCCTCCGGGTTGCGCGTCTGCGGTGCCGGGGCCGCGCTGCACGCGGAGGCGTTCGCCGGCTTCGACGTCGCGGCGGCCGACGCCTACCCGTCCGCGGCGACCCTCGCCGAGGAAGTGGCACCGCGCGTGCGCGCGGGCGCCCCCGCGGACCCGCTCGACCCGTTCTACCTGCGCCGTCCGGACGCCCGCCCGCCGGCAGCTCCGAAGCGGGTGACCCCGGCGTGAGCCCGACCGCGACCGCGGCGCCGACCCTTCGGGCGATGCGCTGGTGGGACATCGAGCCGGTGATGCGGCTGGAGACCGAGCTGTTCGCGCCCGAGGAGTGGTCGGCGCCGATGTTCTGGTCCGAGCTGGCCGAGTCACGGTCGCGCTGGTACGTCGTCGCGGAGGACGGCAGCGACCTCGTCGGATACGCCGGCCTGTGCGCCTACGCCAAGGACCAGGCGTTCGTGCAGACGATCGGCGTGGACCGGCGCCGGCACCGGCAGGGCATCGGCACCGCTCTCCTCGTCGCCCTCCTCGAGGAGTCGGACCGGCGCGGCTGCCGCCGGCTCGACCTCGAGGTGCGCGCCGACAACCCCGGCGCCATCGCGCTCTACGAGCGACACGGCTTTCGCCGGATCGGGCATCGCCCGCGCTACTACCAGCCGAGCGGCGCCGACGCCGTCATCATGAGGCGGGAGCAGCCACGATGAGCGCCCCGCTCGTCCTCGGCATCGAGACCTCGTGCGACGAGACCGGCGTCGGCGTCGTGCGCGGGAAGGAGCTGCTCGCCGATGCCCTCGCGTCGAGCGTCGAGGAGCACGCGCGGTTCGGCGGCGTCGTGCCGGAGGTCGCCAGCCGCGCCCACCTGCAGGCGATGGTGCCCACGATGCACCGGGCGCTCGACGAGGCCGGCGTGCGGCTGGCCGACGTCGATGCCATCGCGGTCACTGCCGGCCCCGGCTTCGCCGGTGCGCTGCTCGTCGGCGTCGCCGCGGCCAAGGCCTATGCACTCGCCGCCGGCAAGCCGCTGTTCGGCGTCAACCATCTTGCCGCCCACGTCGCCGTCGACCGGCTTGCCCACGACGACCTGCCCGAGCCGTGCGTGGCGCTGCTGGTCTCCGGCGGGCACTCCTCGCTGCTCCTGGTGCCCGATGTCACCGGGGAGGTCGAGCCCCTGGGGCAGACGATCGACGACGCCGCCGGCGAGGCGTTCGACAAGGTGGCACGTGTGCTCGGGCTGCCGTTCCCCGGTGGGCCGCACATCGACCGGTCGGCACGGGAGGGCGACGCCGGTTTCGTGGACTTCCCGCGTGGGGTGGTGCGGGACGCGCCGTACTCGTTCACGTTCAGCGGGTTGAAGACCGCGGTCGCCCGGTGGGTCGAGGCGCGGCAGCGGGCGGGTGAACCCGTCCCGGTCGCCGACGTCGCCGCCTCGTTCCAGGAGGCGGTGGTCGACGTGCTCACCCGCCGCGCTGTGGCGGCCTGCGTCGATCGCGGCGTCGACCACCTCGTCATCGGCGGCGGTGTCGCGGCGAACAGCAGGTTGCGTGCGGTGGCGGAGGACCGCTGTGCGGCCGCGGGCATCCGGCTGCGAGTACCACCGCCGCGGCTGTGCACCGACAACGGTGCGATGGTCGCGGCGCTCGGCGCGCTGCTCGTCGAGCGCGGGACCGAACCGTCGTCGCTCGACCTTCCGGCGGACCCGTCGCTCTCGCTCGGTTGAGGCCGCTCGGCTGATGTCGTTCGGCACCGGCCCGCCCCCGCATGACGTGCGCCTCTTCGTTCCTCGTAGGGGGCGAGCGCGCCGCCCGGGTGCCGCGACAGCGGCCGCGAGCCGACCTGGTGAGATCGACGCCATGGAGGACACCGCATTTCTCAGTGAGACCGTCCGTTTCGCCGGCCACGCCGGCGCCGAGATCGAGGCCTACGCCGCCCGTCCCGTGGACGAACACAAGCGACCTGGGGTCGTGGTCATCCACCACCTCCCCGGCTATGACCGGGAGACGAAGGAGTTCGTCCGTCGGATCGCCGACGCGGGCTACGACGCGGTCTGCCCGAACCTCTACTCCTGGGTCGGCCTCGACGTCGCGCCGGACGACGCCGCGGCCTCCGTCCGTGCGGAGGGCGGGGTGCCCGACGAGCAGGCGATCGGCGACGTCCGCGGTGGCATCGACTACCTCCGCGGCCTGCCCACCAGCAACGGCAAGGTGGCGACCATCGGCCACTGCTCGGGCGGTCGGCAGGCCTTCCTCGCCGCGGCCACGCTGCCGGTGGACGCCGCCATCTGCTGCCACGCCGGCCTCATCGTGGGCGAGACCCCGCCGCAGCTGTCGTCGATGGTGCCGCTGATCGACCGGACGCCCGACATCGGCTGCCCGGTGCTCGGCCTGTGGGGCAACGACGATCAGTTCCCGACGCCGGCGCAGGTCGACGAGATCGAACGCGCGTTGCAGACCGCGGGGAAGACCTACGAGTTCCACCGGTACGACGGTGCGCCGCACGGCTTCTTCTCGCCCGACCGCCCGGCGTACCGCCCCGAAGCCGCCGTCGACGGCTGGCAGCGCATCTTCACCTTCCTCGACCGGCACCTCGGGGGCTGACCGTGTGCACCCACCACACCGAGACGCTGCCCGTCACCGGCAGCGCGAAGGGCGCGACCGGATGGTTCCGCGCGACGGACGCGACCGTCTACTACGACCACCCGGCGCACGCGTTCGCCGACCACACCCTGAACGTCGACGTACGACGGCCGGCGGACGGGCCCGGCACCCGCGTCGCGCTGGAGCTGACGGCCGATTCCGCCCGCCGGCTCGCCGAGACGATTCTGGCCGTGCTGGACTCGCACGAGCCCAACGAGATAAACGGGAGGAACTGACCGCTCCGCGACGAAACCCCCCGCGACACGTGACGCCGCACGGAAGCGGAGAGCCCAGATGAACCGACGCGCGACCGTTGCCACCTGCGCCGCCCTGGTGGTCGGTGTGGCCGGGATCACTCCCGCCCTCGCCACCGCTACCGCCACCGCGGCCAAGCACAAGCCGTTGAAGGGGACCTGGTCGTTCACCGACTTCACCGCCGACCCGACGGTCAGCGTGACCAACACCGCCAAGAGCACGGCCGCCTACTGCAACGGCAACCTTCCCGACGGCCCGGCCGACGAGACCTCGCACACCCTGAAGGTCAAGGGCCGTGGGCGTCCTCACGGTCGAGGGCGACAACACCGGCGACTGGGCGATGATGGTCACGCGACAAGAGGGGGCGCGTCCTCACCGGCTCCGACGGTGGGTTGCCCGAGGACAAGGAGGGCGTGCTGATCTCGCTGCGCAAGCGCGGCAAGTACACGGTCACCTTCTGCAACCTGGGGGGCGCCCCGACCGCGACGGCAGACTACCGGTTCAAGTACCGGCGCTGACCGGGCGTTGAGCCAATCCGGTCGAGGTTGGCGATCTCGTAGAAACGGGCCCCAGTCGCGCGTACGGTTCTGGCCGTAGCGGCCGACGGGCGGCCGCGTCCCGAGGGGGCCCCGGTGACCGGCCGCCGAGTGCAGAGCCTGGGCGCCGGACTCGCGACGTTCAGCCTCGTCGCCGTTCTCGCGGCCGACCTCGCCATCCGCGGATCGTCGCTCGTGCTCGTCACGTTCTTCGCGGTCGCGCCCCTCATCGCCTGCGCCGTCCTCTCACCCGGCCTGGACCGCGGGATACGCCGCGGCCGCCATCGGGCTGAGCATCGGCTCCGGCGGCTGGGACGACACGTGGGGCACCTCCCAGCAGTACGTCCGGATCGCCAACGTCGTGGTCGTCAGCGTCGTCGCGGTGGTGGTGGCCACTGTCCGGGTCGGCCGGGAGCGCAGGCAGGCGCGACTGGTCGAGATCGCCGAGGCCGCGCAGCGTGCCGTGCTGCCGATCCTGCCCGCGCAGGCCGGACCGCTGCGGGCAGCCGCGCGCTACGTGTCCGCGGCCGAGGACGCTCTCGTCGGCGGCGACTTCTACGACCTCTACCACTCCGACCGCTGTGTCCGGCTTCTCGTCGGCGACGTTCGCGGCAAAGGCCTGGAGGCGATCGAGCACGCGGCCCGGGTGATCCGCGCCTTCCGCCAGTCGGCCGCGTCGAGCGAGGAGCTGTCGGCAGTCGCCAAGCAGATGAACGACTACCTCGTCCCGTTCTTCAGCGACGAGGAGTTCGCCACCGCTCTGCTCATCCACGTCGACGGTGACCGCAACCTCACCCTGGTCAACTGCGGGCACCCGCCGCCGCTGCTCTCGGGCCCTCGCGGGACCCGGTTTCTCGAGTCCCCGCCGAACCTGCCCCTGGGACTGGCCACGAGCTTCGAGGCCCGGGACGTCACCTGGGAGCCCGGTGACCGGCTGCTGCTCTACACCGACGGCCTCGTGGAGGCCCGGGACAGGCGGGGGCGCTACCTCTCCCTCGACGCCATCGCCGGGTGTCTCGGCGAGCCGACGCCCGACGCCGTCCTGGAGTCGCTGCTCGCCAGCGTCAAGGGCCACGTCGCGGGCGGAAATTTCGGTGACGACCTCGCCGCTGGTCCTGCTCGAGAACGTCTCCGCCGACCCCGGATTGACGGGCCGCTGCCCGGCGGCGTAGGTTGGCACTCGTCCGCCCAGAGTGCTAGTCGTTTCGGCGCTGGCCCCGAGGGCGACCGGAGAGGCCCGCCCTGATCCCCGCGACGGCAGGCGCGCGGAGTCTCCGTCCATCGTCACAACGTCCCGTAGGTTGGGGAGGCAGGTCGTGACCACGGCCACCAAGGTCAACATCAAGCCGCTCGAGGACCGCATCGTCGTTTCGGTGCTGGATTCCGAGCAGACGACGGCGTCCGGGATCGTGATCCCCGACACCGCCAAGGAGAAGCCCCAGGAGGGCACCGTCCTCGCCGTCGGCCCCGGCCGCTTCGAGAACGGTCAGCGGCTCCCGCTGGACATCAGTGAGGGCGACACCGTCATCTTCTCGAAGTACGGCGGCACCGAGGTCAAGTTCGGCACCGACGAGTACCTCATCCTGTCGGCTCGCGACGTCCTCGCGGTCGTCCAGAAGTAGGTCAACAGATCCACGCGATGCCCCGGGTGCCCTCACCGGCTCCCGGGGCGTCTGCATGAGAGGACAGCATGTCGAAGATCCTTCAGTTCCACTCCGATGCCCGCGACGCACTGCAGCGCGGTGTCGACCAGCTCGCCGACGCGGTCAAGGTCACCCTCGGCCCCAAGGGCCGCAACGTCGTCATCGACAAGAAGTGGGGCGCGCCCACCATCACCAACGACGGCGTGACCATCGCCAAGGAGGTGGAGCTCGACGACCCCTACGAGAACATGGGGGCGCAGCTCGCCAAGGAGGTGGCCACCAAGACCAACGACGTGGCCGGTGACGGCACGACGACCGCCACCGTGCTCGCGCAGGCCATGGTCCGTGAGGGCATCCGCAACGTCGCCGCCGGGGCACAGCCGTTGGCCCTCAAGCGCGGCATCGATGCCGCCGTCGAGGCGGTCAACGACCAGCTGCTCGCGAACGCGCGCGAGGTCGGCGACCAGGCGGAGGTCGCGCAGGTCGCCGCCATCTCCGCCCAGGACCCCAAGATCGGTGAGCTGATCGCCGAGGCCTTCAGCAAGGTCGGCAAGGACGGCGTGATCACCGTCGAAGAGGCCCAGACCATGGGCCTGGAGCTGGAGTTTACGGAGGGGATGCAGTTCGACAAGGGCTACATCTCGCCGTACTTCGTCACCGACCCGGAGCGGATGGAGGCCGTCCTCGACGACGCCTACCTCCTCATCCACCAGGGCAAGATCTCGGCGATCAACGACCTGCTGCCGCTGCTGGAGAAGGTCGTCCAGGCCGGCAAGCCGCTGCTCATCATCGCCGAGGACCTCGAGGGCGAGGCGCTCTCGACTCTCGTCGTCAACAAGATCCGCGGCACGTTCACCGCGGTCGCGGTCAAGGCGCCGGGCTTCGGCGACCGGCGCAAGGCGATGCTGCAGGACATGGCCGTCCTGACCGGCGGACAGGTCGTGGCCGAGGAGGTCGGACTCTCGCTGTCGAGCGTCGGCCTGGAGGTTCTCGGCCGGGCCCGTCGCGTCACGGTCACCAAGGACACGACGACGATCGTCGACGGCGCCGGTGAAGCCGGCGCGATCGAGGACCGAATCCGCCAGATCCGCGGCGAGATCGACACCACCGACTCGGACTGGGACCGGGAGAAGCTGCAGGAGCGGCTCGCGAAGCTCTCCGGCGGCGTCGGCGTCATCCGGGTCGGCGCGGCCACCGAGGTGGAGCTCAAGGAGAAGAAGCACCGCCTCGAGGACGCCATCTCGGCGACCCGCGCCGCGATCGAGGAGGGCATCGTCGCCGGCGGCGGCAGCGCCCTCATCGCCGTCCTCGGTGTTCTCGAGGGCGACTGCGGCCTGTCCGGTGACGAGTCGACCGGTGTCAACATCGTCCGCACCGCCCTCGTCGAGCCGCTGCGCTGGATCGCGCAGAACGCCGGCCTCGAGGGTTACGTCGTGGTCAGCAAGGTCAAGGAGCTGGCCGCCGGCGAGGGGCTCAACGCGGCCACGGGTGAGTACGGCGACCTCCTGAAGGCCGGCATCATCGACCCGGTGAAGGTCACGCGCTCCGCGGTCCGCAACGCCGCCTCCATCGCGGGCATGTTGCTCACCACCGAGACGATCGTGGCGGACAAGCCCGCGGAGCCCGAGCCCGAGGCCGGCCACGGTCACTCGCACGGCGGGCACGGCCACAGCGCACTGAGGCTCCCAGCGGCTGACTAGTCCGCGAGACGGCCCGGCGACGTCATGTCGCCGGGCCGTTTGGCGTCTTTGGTGCCGTCGTGCGGCATAAATTCCTGGCGTGGCCACGGGTTTCGGGGGTAAAGCCGTCACCGGACTAGGCCGAAAGAGTTAACCGGCGTAGCCCTCCGAGCCCACCGGGAGCCACGATGCGCCGCCCAGCCGCTGTCACGGCCGCCGTTATCGGCCTGGTGCTCGGCGCCGTCCTGTCCGCCCTGTTCGCACCGGCAGCCGGCGCCGCGTCGTTCTCGCCCTCGGCGTACTCGACCCGGCTCCTCGACCTCGTGAACCAGGCCCGGGCCCACGCCGGTCTCGTCGCGTTGCGGCCCGCAAGCGGCACCACCACCGTGGCGGCGCAGTGGACCTCGCACATGGCGGCGACGGGTGTGCTCTCCCACAACCCCGACCTGCGGCACCAGCTGGAGACCCACGGCAGCGCGCAGTGGACGACGTACGGCGAGAACGTCGGCGTCGGCCGCGCCTCGGACCCGGACGAGCTCTTCAAGGCCTACATGCGATCGCCCGAGCACCGCGACAACATCCTCACGCGGGCCTACCGGTACGTGGGCGTGGCCACCGTCTTCGCCGGCTCCACGCGCCTGGAACACCTTCGACTTCGTCGACGTCTACGGGTCCGCCGGCGCGACCGCGCAGCCCGCCGACACCCGGCGGGACTCGGCCACCACGGCTGCCGCGCCGAAGGCGCCGTCCACCCGGCCGCAGCCGTCCGCCCAGGCCGCCCCCGCTCCCGCGCCCGCCGCCGCGCCGGCCCGCCACCACGCGCACCCGAAGGCGCACCACAAGGCCGTGCACCGGCCGGCGGCGAACCGCCCGCACCGCGACCGGCAACAGACGACCGTGGCGGTGCGGGGTCTCACGGACCTGATCCCGCAAGCCGCACCGATCGTCCCGACCTTCGGGACCGCGGCTGGCACGCAGCCGCTCGGACCACCGCAGGGACGCGACCGGGTCTTCCTTCTCGGCCTGGCGACGTTGGTGCTCGCGGCCGCCGGCCGGCGCTGGGTCCTCGCCGCGGCGCACTAGTCTGCGCCAGCAGCGGGCCCACGGGTGGCCTGGCCGGCCGGGAGGACTGGTGGACGGCGATCTCGCCTCGTTGCTGGCGTCCGGCGAACGCGCCGTCTTCCACGGCCCGCCGACGGCCGCCGTCGCCGACCTCGAGCGCGCCGTCGTCCTCGCGCAGCAGGAGGGCCGCCGAGCGGAGGTGACGGCCGCCGCCTGGCTGCTGGGTGTCGCGCTGTCGGCGTCCGGTCGGTACGGCGGCGCGCTGCGCGTCCTTGACCCCCTCGTCAAGGGGGGCGACGCCGCGGAGGCGTCCCCGGAGTCCCGGCTGTTCGGGGCACTGGCAGCCGCCACGGCGGCCAGCGTGCACCGGGGCCTGGGGCGGCACCGGGCCGCGCACGACCTGGACCGCCACGGCCTGGCCCTCGCAGCCGGGTCGGCCGAGGCCACGTTCGACTGCGAGCTCGGGCTCGCCGCGGACGCGGTCGGCCTGGGTGACGCGGACGCCGCGCGCGAGCACCTCGCGACCGCCGAGGGCCTGGTCGACGCCCACGACGACGGCTGGTGGCGGCAGCGCGTGCGGTTCGACTGGTGCCGCGCCGAGCTGGCCCTGCTCGAGGACACCCCCGGTGACGCGGTGTCGGCGGCCGTCGCCGCGGTCGAGCGCGCGGAGCACGCCCGGGCACCGCGGCACGTGGCGAAGGGGCTGCTGTTCCAGGGTGTGGCCGAGCTGCAGTCCGGGTCGGCCGAGACGGTGGGGACGCTTCGCCGGGCCGCGACGCTCGCGGAAGGGCTGTCGGCCCTGCCGGTCCTCTGGCAGGCCCGGGCGTTGCTCGGCGCCCTGCTGGCCGGCCGCGCGGCGGAGGAGAGTGCCCGGGCCCTGGCCGTCGCCCGGTCGACCGTCCTCACGATGGCCGCCGACCTGCCCGCCGACCTGCGCGAGGAGTGGCTGGCCCAGCCGAACATCCACGCCCTGCTCGAGGGCTGACGCGGCACCCGGGCCGGCCCCGCGCGGATGCTGACCGACACGACACAGTCCGGTCACGTTCCGTAAGACCCCTTCGCGAGCCAGCGGCGACGCCCACACTTCTGGTCACCACGTCGTCCCGCCCGCAGGAGGCTCCGCTGCGCGCGAACCACCCACGAGCGGCCGCGCCCGTGCTCGACGGGCGGCCGGACCGCCCGCTGGCCACCGCCGCCCGGCTGCTGCGCGCCGGGGGTCGCCAGGTGCTGTCGCAGGTGCTGGCCGTCGCTGTCCGTGACCTCGGCGGCGTGAGCCTCACGCTCCGGTCGACGTCGGCGCCGGTCGTCCTCGCCCAGGCCGGCAGCGGTGCGGGCGCCACGGCCCGCTGGGTGCTGGACACGCCCGTCGTCTCCACCGGCGGGACGCGGGCCGTGCTCACGGCGGGCGGCAACGCCCCGTTCACCGTGGACCAGGCCGACCTGCTCACCGCTTACGCCGACCTGCTGGCGCTGGCCGTCGACGCGGACCCGGCGGAGCGCGCCGCCGAGGCCGGTCGCGCCGTCCTGGACGCCGAGGCCGACCGCGCCCAGATCGCCGCGGCGCTGCACGAGAGCGTCGGCCGGAACCTGGTCGCGGTCCGCTACGCCGCGGACCTCGCGACCGGCGGAGACCCCGGCGACGACCTGGACGAGCCGATCCGGGCGGCTTTGACCGCTTTTCGGGTGGCTCGCCGCGACCTGCGGGCGCATTCGCTGGAAGCCGGGCTGCGTGCAGCGCTGCGCGAGCTCGCCGTCCAGGCGGCCGGTGACCGGCCCGCCGACGGCCGTTCGGCGCTGCGGCTCTCGGTCGACGCGCGCGGCCGGGCGCTCGACCAGTTGCCACCGGCCGTGGCCGTCACGGTGGAGCGGGTGGCCCAGGCGGCGCTACGCGGCGCGACCGGCCGGGCCGCGCTCACCGTGCACTGCTCGGGTCACGAAGTGAAGTTGCGGGTCGAATCTGCCGAGATTGCTTATGACGCCAGTGAGCTCGACCGCTGGGCCCGCCGAGTGAGCGCACTCGGGGGGCAGTTGCGGCTCGGGGTCGACGGTGTCGAGCTCGATCTCCCGATCGAGCCGGGTCATCCGGACAAGCGCGAAGGACGCCATGACGACGGTGTTGATCTGCGACGATCACCGACAGGTCCGCGAGGGGCTTCGCCGGACCGTCGAGACCGTCCCGGGCGTCGAACGCGTCGACACGGCCTCGAGCGGTGAAGAGGTCCTGACCCGCTGGCCGACCGAACGCCAGGACCTGGTCCTGATGGACGTGCAGATGCCCGGGCTGGGCGGCCTCGAGGCCACCCGCCGGCTGTTGACCTCCTATCCCGACGCCAACGTCGTGATGTTGACCGGTGCTGCCGACCGGGACCTCGTCGCCCTCGCCATCTCCGGCGGTGCGCGCGGCTTCCTGCACAAAGACGTCTCCCGCGAGGAGCTGTGCGCCACCGTGGCCGGTGCCGTCGCCGCCGGTGGGCTCGCGGCGCTCGTCGTCGGGCCACGGACGCCGGCCGCCGGCCCCACCCCGCCCGACCTCACCGAGCGCGAGATGCAGGTCCTGCGCGGCATGGCCGCGGGCAAGAGCAACGCCCAGATCGGGCGTGAGCTCTACCTCTCCGAGGACACCATCAAGACGCACGCCCGCCGGCTGTTCCGCAAGATGCGCGTGAACGACCGCGCCCAGGCCGTCGCCTCCGGCTTCCGCCTCGGCCTCGTCCGTTAGCTGGTCAGTCCTCGTCCGCCGTCAGCACGCCGTCGGCGAAGCCCCGCGCGTAGTCCCAGCTGACGTAGTCGGCCGGGTCCGGGTCGAACGCCGGCTCGTGCACGTGGGACTGCCCCTGGTCCAGCAGGCGCCGCAGGTTGCCGCGCAGCAGGTCCCACTCGAAGTAGTGCGGCTCCTGGCAGTCCTGGCAGTCGACCACGAGCCCGAGCACGTCACGGGGCTCCAGCAGCGCCTGGAAGACCTCCAGGTCCTCCAGGTCGGCGAGCACGTTCTCCCGTTCGTCCGGGGTGAGGTTCATGGGCTCCTCGTCCGCGGTCAGGTCGGCCGCGGGGTCCGAGGGGTCGCCGGCGAACGGGTCGGGCGGGGCGTCGTCACGCACGGCTCCAACGCTACGCCGCGGCGCGGCGACGCGTCGCGGCTCCGTGCGCCGGATAGCATGGGACTTTCCGGCGCCGGCGAGTAGGTGTGATGGACGCGAACCCCCCGACGACGGCCGACCAGGCCCCCCGTGATCCGGCCCGGCTCGACGAGCCGGGCATCCCGGAGAAGTTCGCCCGGATCGGGCTCACCTTCGACGACGTCCTGCTCGTCCCGGCCGCCTCCGACCTCCAGCCCAGCGACGCCGACACGACATCCCGGCTGAGCCGGTCGATCCGGCTGCGCACGCCGCTGCTGTCGAGCCCGATGGACACTGTCACCGAGGCGCGGATGGCGATCGCCATGGCCCGCCAGGGAGCCGTCGGGGTGCTGCACCGCAACCTGTCCGTGGAGGACCAGGCCGCGCAGGTCGACATCGTCAAGCGCTCCGAGGCGGGCATGGTCAGCCAGCCCATCACGTGCTCGGCCGACGACACCATCGCGACGGCCAACTCGCTGATGGCCCGCTACCGGATCTCCGGCGTTCCGGTGACCGACCCGGAGGGTGTCCTCGTCGGGATCGTCACCAACCGCGACATCCGGTTCGAGCCCGACCACTCCCGGGCCGTGCGCGACGTGATGACGAAGGCGCCGCTGGTGACCGCGCCGGTGGGGGTCGACCGCGTCGACGCCCTGGCCCTGCTCCAGGCCAACAAGGTGGAGAAGCTGCCGATCGTCGACGACGGCGGCCGGCTGCGCGGCCTCATCACGGTCAAGGACTTCGCCAAGAGCCAGGAGTACCCGCTCGCCACCAAGGACGCCGAGGGTCGTCTCGTCGTGGGCGCCGCCGTCGGGGTGGGGGAGGACGGCTTCAAGCGCGCCATGGCGCTCGTCGAGGCGGCGGTCGACTTCCTCGTGGTCGACACCGCCCACGGCCACTCGCAGGCGGTGCTCGAGATGGTCACGCGGCTCAAGTCCCAGGTGGGCATCGACGTCATCGGTGGCAACGTCGCGACCGCGGCCGGGGCGCAGGCGCTCATCGACGCCGGCGCCGACGCGGTGAAGTGCGGCGTCGGCCCCGGCTCCATCTGCACCACCCGGGTGGTCGCGGGCGCCGGGATGCCGCAGATCACGGCGATCTACGAGTGTGCGCGGGTCGCCCGGCCCGCCGGCGTACCGGTCATCGCCGACGGAGGGATGCAGTACTCCGGCGACATCGCCAAGGCGATCGCGGCCGGCGCCGACACCGTCATGCTCGGCTCGCTGCTCGCCGGTTGCGAGGAGACCCCCGGCGAGCTGATCTTCGTCAACGGCAAGCAGTTCAAGTCCTACCGCGGGATGGGCTCGCTGGGGGCGATGCAGTCGCGCGGGCAGGCCCGCTCCTACTCCAAGGACCGCTACTTCCAGGACGACGTGCTCTCCGACGACAAGCTCGTCCCCCAGGGCGTCGAGGGCCAGGTGCCCTACCGCGGCCCGCTCGCGGGCGTGGCGCACCAGCTCATCGGCGGGTTGCAGGCGGGCATGGGCTTCGTCGGCGCCCGCACGATCGCCGATCTGCAGCAGGCGCAGCTGGTGCGGATCACCCCCGCCGGGCTCAAGGAGAGCCACGCCCACGACGTGCAGATGACGGTCGAGGCGCCGAACTACACCGGACGTTGAGCGTGCGGGACAGCATCGACATCGGTCTCGGCCGGGCCGCCCACCGCGGTTACCACCTGGCCGAGATCGGCATCGTCCCGTCCCGGCGGACCCGCGACGTCGACGTGGTCTCGACCGCCTGGCAGATCGACGCCTACCGGTTCGAGCTCCCGCTCGTGGCCATGCCGTCGGACGCGACCATGTCGCCCGCGACCGCCTCCGCGGTGGGCAACCTCGGTGGGCTCGGCGTGCTCGACGCGGAGGGACTCTGGGCGCGGTACGACGATCCCGAGCCCGTCCTCGCCGAGCTCTCGCGCGCGCCCGGCCACGAGGCGACCGGGCTCGTCCAGCGGGCCTACGCCGAGCCGGTCCGTGAGGACCTCGTCACCCGGCGCATCAAGGAGCTGCGCGACGGCGGCGCCGTCGTGGCGATCCGGGTGTCACCGCAGCACACCCTGCGGCTTGCTCCGGCGATCCTGTCCGCCGGTGTCGACCTGCTCGTCATCCAGGGCACGATCGTGTCGGCGGAGCACGTCAGCGGCAACGACGGTGATCCGCCGCTCAACCTCAAGACGTTCATCGCCGACCTCGACGTCCCCGTGGTCGTGGGTGGATGCACCAACTACCAGACCGCGCTGCACCTCATGCGCACCGGCGCGGCCGGCGTCATCGTCGGTGTCGGTGCCGACGGCTGGTCGACGACGAGCCGGGTGCTGGGCATCGAGGTGCCGATGGCCACCGCCATCATCGACGCCGCCGCCGCGCGGCGCGACTACCTCGACGAGACCGGCGGCCGCTACGTCCACGTCGTGGCGGCCGGCGAGATGGAGACCAGCGGCGACATCGCCAAGGCGCTCGCCTGCGGTGCCGACGCGGTCATGCTCGGCGAGCCCCTCTCGCTCGCCGCCGAGGCGCCGGGCCGGGGCGCCTGGTGGCACCCGGCCGCCTCCCACCCGAAGCTGCCCCGCGGGCGGTTCGCCGCGCCGGAACCCGGCTGGCCGCTCGGTTCGCTCGACGAGGTGCTCAACGGCCCGTCGACGACCCCCGAGGGACAGCTCAACCTCTTCGGCGGCCTGAAGCGCACCATCGCCAAGGCCGGCTACTCCGACCTCAAGGAGTTCCAGCGGGTGGGGCTGGTCGTCACCGCGTGACGGTCAGACGGCCGGGCCGGGCAGGAGCCGTCGTGGCCGCGTCGAAAGACCTCTCGCGCCACGACAACGTCTGGAGACCCCATGGCCGCTCGTCGCCCGCTGCTCACCGGGCTGCTCGTCACCACCCTGGCGGGCGCCGCCGCGGTGGCCCTGCCCGCCACTGCCCACAAGAGGACCCCGCACGCGACGTTCATGCGGCCGATGGTCCTCGCGGGTGGCGGGGCCGAACCGTCGATCCGGGTGCCTGCGGACGGCCGGTCCGCGGCGTACGTCTCGGCGCCGACCGGGCTGGGATCCAACTTCTGGCGCATCACGAAGAAGCGCAACCACGACGGCACCGTGACGTTCCGGCAGGGGCCGGTCATGCAGCCGGACCTCGGCACCGGCGGTGGCGACTCGGAGATCTCGGTCGGCGACCTCACGCAGAGCAGCAAGGGCTGCCTGCCCATCGCCTACTCGGGGCTGCACAACATCGACCTGCTGGACAACTTCACCGTCGCCACCTCGACCGACTGCGGCAAGTCGTTCGCGCTGGCGAACCCCTTCGGCACCGAGAACACGCTGACCGACCGGCAGTGGCAGGTGTTCGACGGGTCACACACCAACTTCCTCATCTACCACCTGGTCAGCACCGGCCAGATCGTCGTGTCGGTGAGCCCGGACTCGGGACAGCACTACGTCTCGCTCGGGGCCAGCAACGCCAACGGCATCATCGAGCCGCAGCTGCTCGCGCAGAGTGGGGCCAACCAGCAGATCGGCAACATCATCGTCAACCACGCCGAGCGCATCAAGGGCGTGACCAACGTCGTCAGCGGCGAGCCGGTGCACGCGATGTATGCCATCTTCGGGATCGCCGACGATGCGGGGATCGCCGCGCAGTCGAACCTTCCGGGTGCGACGTACAACGGTCTCGACGCCATCTACGTCGGCAAGTCGGTCGACGGCGGCGTGACGTGGACGGACACCAAGGTGTTCAACGTCGACCCGGCGAGCAAGCGCGAGCTCAACATGCTGTTCCCGGTCATCTCGGCGGACTCGGCCGGCAACCTCTACGCCGCATGGTCCGACACCTACAAGATCGAGTACTCGGTCTCCACCGACCACGGTGCGCACTGGTCGAAGCCCTTCCAGGTCAACCGCGACAACCGCGGCGTCGGGCCGCACGGCTCGAGCAAGCCCGATCCGGGCAAGGCCGACGTGTTCCCGTGGATCGGGGCCGGTGGCGACGGTCTGCTCGACGTCGTCTGGTACCACGGTGAGGGTGGCGCGCCGGACTCCAACCTCGCCTACCGCGACCCCGGTGACGCCAAGACGACGTGGACGGTGGCGTTCGCGCAGCTCGGCCGCGCGACTGCGACGAAGCACGGTGCCGCTGCACCGCACGTCCTGACCTACAGCGACGCGATCACGCCGGTCATCCATCACGGCGACATCTGCCAGAACGGCACGCTGTGCTCCCTCGTGCCGGTGCCCGGTGCCCCGTTCTCGACCGGTGACCGCTCGCTGCTCGACTTCTTCCAGGTCGCTATCGACAAGGAGGGCCGGGCGAACCTCGCGATCGCCGACAACGGCAAGGCGCCGGGCCAGATGTTCTCGGCGTTCACCCAGCAACTGACCGGTTACTCGATCACGACGGGTCGCCCGCTGAAGGCGCTCAGGGTGCGATACCCGAAGGTCAACTGCGACGTGCTCGGGACGTTCACCGACCCTGAAGGCGACGCCACCGAGTACGGCGTCAGCGACACACCCGCACCCAGCCAGGACGGGATCGACATCCGTCGCGGCTACGTCACATGGGATTCGGCGCGCCGGGTGGCGACGTTCCATGTACAGGTTCAGGACCTGAGTGCGTCGCTACCCGCTGGTTCGACGGGGCAGATCCTGCGGTTCTACTTCGGCTGGGCAGGCAAGGGCTACGGCGTCGAAGGCTCCCGTGACGCCACAACCGGGACGTCGTTCGCGCTGTTGTCGCACGGCACCGGCCTGGCCGGGACGATCTACGAGGGGCTCAAGGGGACCTTCGACGACCAGGCGAACGAGATGCGAGTCGCGGTGCCCGCCGACGTCTTCACGAAGGTCACCGACCCGGCGTTCAAGGCGCCTGCGTTGCGCTCCGGCGGCGAGATCACGGGACCCGCGGGCGAGACTCGGCGCAGCTACCCGGCCGCACTTGCGCCCGTGGCGGACACGGCGACCGGTGTCTGCCCGGCACAGCTGCCCGCGGGCGGCTCGGGTGCCGCGAGTGCTGCTTCTTCGCCCGACGGCTTCCTGCCTGGCGCGCGGGCCATCACGACCGACGGACTCGATCTGTCGCGTGTTGCCGGTGGCGTCCTCGTGGCTCTCCTCGCTGGCATCGCAGGCGCGGCGGTCGCCCGGCGCCAGCGGTGGGGAGTCGGCCTCGCCTAGCTCGGGCTAGCCTCGCCCAGGTGCAGGAGACGGACTACGACGTCGTCGTCGTCGGCAGCGGTTTCGGCGGTTCGGTCGCCGCGCTGCGCGCGGCGGAGAAGGGTTACCGCGTCCTCGTCGTCGAGGCCGGGCGGCGGTTCTCCGACGAGACGTTGCCCCGGACGAGCTGGGACCTGCGGAAGTTCCTCTGGGCGCCGCGGCTGGGCTGGATGGGCATCCAGAAGATCACGCCGCTCAACGACGTCCTGGTGCTCTCCGGCGCCGGCGTCGGCGGCGGCTCGCTGGTCTACGCCAACACGCTCTACCGGCCGCTCGACGACTTCTTCACGGACCGGCAGTGGGCGCACATCACCGACTGGAAAGCCGAGCTGGCGCCCTACTACGACCAGGCGACGCGCATGCTCGGCGTGACCGACAACCCGACGATGACGCCGTCGGACGTGGAGATGAAGAAGGTCGCCGACGACATGGGCGTCGGCCACACCTTCCATGTCACGCCCGTCGGCGTCTTCTTCGGCGACGAGCCGGGCAAGCAGGTGCCGGACCCCTACTTCGGCGGGGCGGGCCCCGACCGCACCGGTTGCATCCAGTGCGGCAACTGCATGGTCGGATGCCGGTACGGCGCGAAGAACCGCCTGGACGTCAACTATCTGCACCTTGCCGAGGGGCTGGGCGCCGTGATTCGCGCGGAGACGACGGTCACCGCGGTGCGCCCGCGCCCCGGCGGCGGCTACACCGTCGAGGCGTGCCACACCACCCGGCGGCGGGAGACGACGGAGCTCACCGCGGGCCAGGTCGTGTTCGCCGCGGGCACCCTCGGCACCCAGCGGCTGCTGCACCGCATGCGCGACGAGGGGGTGCTGCCCCGGCTCTCGCCCAGACTCGGTGAGTTCACCCGCACCAACTCCGAGGCGATCCTCGGCGCCATGTCGACGCGCAAGGACGTCGACTTCACCCGCGGGGTGGCCATCACCTCGTCGTTCTTTCCGGAGCCGCAGACGCACGTCGAGCCGGTGCGTTACGGCAAGGGGTCCAACGCCATGGGCCTGCTGTCGACGCACATGACGGACGGCGGCGGCCGGGCGCCGCGCTGGCTCAAGTGGCTGGGGCAGGTGCTCCGGCACCCGCTGGCGACCCGCCGCGTCCTGTGGTTGCGCGGCTGGTCCGAACGCACGATCATCGTGCTCGTCATGCAGGCGATCGACAACTCCCTCACGGTCCGCCGCCGCAAGGGCCTGCTCGGCGAGCGCCTCGTCAGCGCACCCGGGCACGGGGACCCCAACCCGACCTGGATCCCGGCCGGCAACGAGGTGACCCGCCGGCTGGCCAAGCAGATCGACGGCATTCCCGGCGGGTCGGTCGGGGAGATCGTCAACGTCCCGATGACTGCCCACATCATCGGCGGCTGCCCGATCGGGGAGACGCCCGACAGCGGGGTCCTGGACGCCTGGCAGCGGGTGCACGGGTACGACGGCCTGCACGTGCTCGACGGCGCGGCGGTCAGCGCCAACCTCGGGGTCAACCCCTCGCTGACGATCACCGCGCAGGCGGAGCGCGCCATGGCGTTCTGGCCCAACAAGGGGGAGGCGGACCCGCGGCCCCCGCTCGGGTCGGCGTACCGGTCGGTGCCTCCGGTGTCGCCGCGGACCCCGGCCGTGCCCGCCGGTGCGCCCGGGGAGCTACGGCTCCCGCTCGCGTCCGCCTGAGTCGGCGGTCCGGCGAGTAGCCCTCGGGAACCCGACCGGGTGATCGCCGGCGCGCGCCGATCCGTGCGACACTGAGGGCACTCCGCGCGCCTGGGTCTGTCCGGACCTCGTGCTCCCTCGCCGCTCGTGCACTGACGCCTGAAGGCGGCGAGACAGAATGATCGACCTGATCCCCGACCCAACCCGCAACGGCGC
Source organism: uncultured Actinomycetota bacterium (assembly GCA_963835405.1). Taxonomy (GTDB): domain Bacteria; phylum Actinomycetota; class Actinomycetes; order JAFAQI01; family JAFAQI01; genus CAWIFV01. The sequence goes on along the minus strand of CAWIFV010000013.1, from coordinate 6,334 downwards.
CGCCGCGGGCGCTGTCCGGACCCTGCCGGAGCTGTACTGCCCCGAGCGCGAGTCATGCGCGTGCGGGCACGTCGAAGCCGAGCATGACCCGATCGCCCGGCGCTACTGCGCGGCGACGGCGTCTGGCGAGCTGCCCCGGGGCTGCATCTGCCGGTTCGCGTCGTCCCGGCCGGTCCGATGACCGCGCCCGCGAACGACGTCGCCGTCGACCGCTTCGATGACGACGGAGGTCGGATCCGGTCGGAACGGGACGGGAATCACCCGTTCGGGCGCCTGGTGTGGGCACCGGCCGTTCCGGGACGCCGGCTCGATGGCGCGTGGTGGCCCCGCACCCGTGACGCGACGGCCGAACTCGCCGCGTTGGTGCCCCTGGCCAGTGAACACCTCGGCGGTTCGGTGCGACGGGTGTCGATCAACATCGATGCCTGGGGCGCCGATCGTCCCCGGCGGCTACGGACCGGCGACGGACTGGTGCGGCTCGGGTGGTTCCACACCCTCGACCCGGCCACGGTCACCCTCCGCAGCGGCAGCGGCCGGGTCACCCTTGTGGTCATTCCGCCGGGGCTCGACCCGGCGACCGCCCAGCGCCTGCTGCGCCGGTTGTCCACCTCGGCCGAGTGGCCGGACACCGCCGCCTCGGCCCTGAGCGGGGCATGGCGGGACGACGGCACGGAGGGCGCGACCTGAGGCCCGACCGCAACCGACGCTGAGTGCGGCCGCAAGCTCTGTTGGGGGTGTATGTCCTCGTCCCCCGAGCTTCTGCTGCTGCGAGTGCCGGCTCGGCTCGCCGATCATGGAGAACTACGCGTTATGACGCCCGGATAACCACCACTTCGCCTTGATCGGCGGTGGCAGAGCGGCCGGCAAGCGGGTTCGCTGACTACCATCGGGGGATGGCGGCGGAGCCCTTCGACACGGTCCTGGTCGTCGACTTCGGTGCGCAGTACGCCCAGCTCATCGCGCGCCGGGTCCGCGAGTGCCGGGTCTTCAGTGAGATCGTGCCCTCGACGATGCCCGTCGAGCAGATGCTCGCGAAGCGGCCGAAGGCGATCATCCTGTCCGGAGGCCCGTCGTCGGTCTACGCCCCAGGGGCCCCCCAGGTCGGCGCCGAGCTGTTCACCGCCGGCGTCCCGACGTTCGGCATCTGCTACGGCTTCCAGGCGATGGCGCGGGCGCTCGGCGGCGAGGTCCGGCAGACCGGGCGGTCGGAGTTCGGCCACACCCTGCTCCGGGTGCGGGAGCCGCGGTCGGCGCTGTTCACCGGGCTGCCCGCCGAGCAGTCGGTGTGGATGTCGCACGGCGACTCCGTCTGGTCGGCGCCGGAGGGCTTCGTCGTCACCGCCGACAGCGACGGCGCCCACGTGGCCGCGTTCGAGGACGTCGAGCGCGGGCTCGCCGGGGTGCAGTTCCACCCCGAGGTCGTCCACACCCCGCACGGCCAGAAGGTGCTCGAGCACTTCCTCTACGACCTCGCCGGCTGCCGCCCGACGTGGACGATGGTCAACATCGTCGAGGAGCAGGTCGAGCGTGTCCGCGCGCAGATCGGCGGCAAGCGGGCGATCTGCGGCCTGTCCGGCGGGGTCGACTCCGCCGTGGCGGCCGCCCTGGTGCAGCGGGCGATCGGCGACCGGCTCACCTGTGTCTTCGTCGACCACGGGCTGCTGCGCAAGGGGGAGGCCGAGCAGGTCGAGCGGGACTTCGTCGCCTCCACCGGTGTTCAGCTCAAGGTCGTCGACGCGTCCCAGCGGTTCCTCGACGCGCTCGCCGGGCTCGACCGATCCGGAGGACAAACGCAAGGCGATCGGGCGCGAGTTCATCCGCGTCTTCGAGCAGGCCGCGCGCGAGGTGGTGGCCGAGTCCGAGGCGCACGGCGAGTCGGTCGAGTTCCTCGTGCAGGGCACGCTCTACCCCGACGTCGTCGAGTCCGGCGGTGGCGAGGGTGCCGCCAACATCAAGTCCCACCACAACGTCGGCGGGCTGCCGGACGACCTGCAGTTCTCCCTCGTCGAGCCGCTGCGCGACGCTGTTCAAGGACGAGGTACGCCGGGTCGGCGAGGAGCTCGGCCTGCCCGCCGAGATCGTGTGGCGGCAGCCGTTCCCCGGGCCCGGCCTGGCGATCCGCGTCGTCGGCGAGGTGACGGCGCGAGCGGCTGGCGGTGCTGCGCGAGGCGGACGCGATCGCGCGCGAGGAGCTGTCGGCGGCCGGTCTCGACCGCGACATCTGGCAGTGCCCGGTCGTGCTGCTCGCCGACGTGCGCTCGGTCGGCGTGCAGGGCGACGGCCGCACCTACGGGCACCCGGTGGTGCTCCGGCCGGTGTCGAGCGAGGACGCGATGACCGCCGACTGGACCCGCGTGCCCGTACGACGTGCTCGCGCGCATCTCCACCCGCATCACCAACGAGGTGCGCGAGATCAACCGCGTCGTGCTCGACGTGACGAGCAAGCCGCCCGGCACCATCGAGTGGGAGTAGCCCGGCGGCGGGCCCACCGGGGGTAACGACCAGCGCTCGTTGCGGGGCTGTTCCGCGGGACACCCGTCGCGGACCAGCACTGGACCGGCGGCTCAAGGTGACCCTGCCCGCCCGCCGATACAGCCGATGAGGCAGTTCCGCGCGGCGTGATCGGGGGCAACGGCGTGGAAGCGAGAGGACCCTTCTGGGTCAGGTGGGGCACCCGCCGGATCGCGGGCTGGTTCCTGGGAGCGGCGTCATTGGCCGCACTGACGTGGGGTCTGGCGTCGACCGCGCAGCAGGCCGCTGTCGTTGCAGCCCGCCCGGCGACCGCCGAGCTGTACACCTACTCGCTGGGCGGTCATGTCGCCGGCATGACGTTGCTCGGGTGCGTCGCGGTGGTCGTGGCGGCTGCTCTCGTTCGGCGGGGCCGCCGCGCGATGGCGGCCACCGCGCTGGCGGCGACCGCGGCGGGACCGATGACGCTGATCGCAGCGCCGGTCCGCTGGAGCCTCGTGGCCCCGACGTCGATGGACACGGTGTGGTGGTGGCACGTCGTCGTCGCCGCCGCGGTCTTCGTCGTTCTCGCGGGGTGGACGGTGGCCGCAACAGCCAACGACGGGCCACCGGCCACGCGGGGCGGCGCGGCAGTTGTGCCTTCCGACGCCGCGGTGTTCGTTCTCGTCACCGCAGCGGGCTTCGCCTCCTGCTGGAACTTCGCCTGGCACCTGCAGGAGTCGCCGGGAGCATTGCCCGCACTCGGTTGGGCGGCGCTCGCCGCCGGCGCGGTGGTTGCGGTGGCCGGAGGGACATGGCGCACCGGCACCACTCTGCTCCCGCTGGTCGCCGCGGCGCTCGGCGTCATGGCCTGGGCCTACCTGCGCGACGGCGGGTGGCCGGGAGTGGCCGGCTGGGAGTTCAACGGCATGGAGTCACCCGTCGTGCTGTCCGCGCGGGTGGTGGTGGTGACGGCCGGCGCACCGCTCCTCGGCCTGATCCTCCGCGGGGTGCGGCACGTGTCGGGCCGCCGCGCCGCGGCCGCGACCACACCGCATCCCGTCGCCGCATAGGGTCGCCGCATAGGGTCGGCGCCATGATGCCCGAGCAGGCACCCGAGGTGTCCGCCGTCGATGCGGCCGCCCTCGTCGAGCAGGGATGGCTGCTCCTCGACGTCCGCGAGGACCACGAGTGGGTGCTCGGGCACGCACCGCAGGCCGAGCACCTGCCGATGTCGCGGATCCAGCAGGACTACCAGCGCCTGCCGGCAGACCGCCCGATCGTCTGCGTGTGCCACGTCGGTGCCCGGTCGGCGGCGGTTGCCTCGGCCCTGCGCGGAGCGGGCTGGGAGTCGGTCAACCTCGCCGGCGGCATGGACGCCTGGGCCGCGGCCGGGCTGCCCGTCGTCAGCTGACGCGCTCGCCGCGCCAGGTCTCGCACACGAGCGGTAACGGGAACTCGCCCTCCGGTGCGAGTGCCCGTACCGCGTCGAGGAGGGCGCGGCGCTCCTCGTCCGGCAGCAGGATCGTCTGGCTGCGGGAGTGCACGAACGCCAGCAGCCGGTCGACGTCGTAGGTCTCGACGTGCCGGAACATGCGCCGGATCGGCGTGGACATCCCGGCGACCCCGTCGTACGGCGGCGGCTGGTCGTCGGCGAGGTGGCTGACCCGATCCTCGGCGTTGAGCACCTCGGCGAGGGCGTCGACCCACGGGTGGCTGTCGTCGAGCATGTTCCACACCAGGACAAGCCTGCCGCCCGGGCGCAGCACCCGGCGGATCTCCGCCGTGGCCGCCGCCACGTCGAACCAGTGGAAGGCCTGGCCCACGGTGACCGCGTCGAACGACGCGTCGTCCGCGGGGATGTGCTCCGCGGTGCCCTCGATCGCGGCGGCCGCGGCGTGCACGTGCGCGCGCATGTCCGGCAACGGCTCGACCGCGACGACATCCAGACCCAGGTCGAGCAGCCCGGTGGTCAGCCGCCCGGTCCCGGCGGCCAGGTCGAGGACGCGATGGGCGTCGGTCGGCAGTGCCCACCGGAGTGCCTCGAGCGGGTACGACGGCCGGCCCCGGGCGTAGGCGTCGGCCTGGCCGCCGAACGCGGTGCGCCGATCGTTCCAGTCCGGGGCCGCATCGGCCGTGCCTCGATCGGGTCGTTCCTCGTCGGGTGCGCTCACCCGGCCATCATGCCGCGCGACGAAGCGCGTGCCGGGCGCGTTCGACCGCGATGCAGCGGTCCTCGACGTAGAGCAGGCCACCTTCGGTGGCGATGCGTCGCGCCTCGGGGGAGACGATGCGCAGCTGCAGCCGAGCGCCTTGGCGCCGATGGCGACGGCCTGGCGGGCGATGTCGGCCGCCTCGGCGGCCGGGCGGAACACGTTGACGACGTCGACCGGCTCGGTGATGTCGGCGAGCCGGCGGACGACGGGCTCACCGAGGAGCCGGTCGGCATGGGGGTTCACCGGGAGGACGCGCCAGCCGTAGGCCTGCATGGCGGCCGGGACGGAGTGCGCAGCCTTCGTGGGGTCGGCGGAGAGGCCGACGACGGCGAGCGTGCCGAAGTCCTCGAGGATGCGTCGGGTCAGGGCGCTTGTCTCGTCCACAGTCAACTCCTGCCCGCTGCGATGCGATGCCTCACACATGTCCTCGGCACGATCGGAGGTTCTTGTAAGCGTTGTCGGGCCGCCGGAAGGGACGTGTCAGGGAAAGAACACCTCACGGAAAGACGACGGTGCGCTGCCCGTCGAGCAGGACCCGGTGCTCCAGATGCCAGCGCACGGCCCGGGCCAGCGCGACGCGCTTCCAGGTCCCGGCCGACCGCGGCGAGCGCCGCCGGGCTCGTGCGCGTGGCCGACGCGCGCGACCTCCTGCTCGATGATCGGCCCCTCGTCGAGGTCCGCTGTCACGTAGTGCGCGGTCGCCCCGATCAGCTTCACGCCGTGCTCGTATGCCTGCTCGTAGGGGCGCGCGCCGCGGAAGCTCGGCAGGAACGAGTGGTGGATGTTGATGACCCGGCCCGCCAGCGCGTCGCAGAGCTCGCGCCGAGAGATCTGCATGTAGCGCGCCAGCACGACGAGCTCGACGCTCGGCTCGTCGACCAGGTCGAGGACGCGCTCCTGCTCCGGCTTGGTCGTCCGGCGTGACCGGCAGGTGGTGGAACGGCACGTCGTAGCCGCCGGCGAGCGGCGAAGTCTCGTGGTTGGAGACGACCGCGGCGATGTCCACCGGCAGGCCCGGTGCGCCACCGGAAGAGCAGGTCGTTGAGGCAGTGGCCCTGCCGGACACGAGCACCAGCACGTTCGGCCGGTGCGCGCTGCGCGTGCAGCTCCAGCGTCATGCCGAACGCGCGGCGCAGCGGCGAAGCCGCGAGCAGGACCGGCGGCGCCGACAGGGAGTCGAAGTGCACGCGCAGGAAGAAGTCGACGTGGCGGGGCTGCCGACTGCTGCGAGTCGAGGATGTTGCACGTCGCGCGCGGCAGGAAGCCGGAGACGGCATGGACGATGCCCGGCCGTCCCGGCAGGACAGGGTCAGGACGAGCTCGCCGGGGCGGGTCAGCCACGTCCTCACCCTGTCACGGCGCGGTCCTCCGCGCGCGCTCTGACCGCCGAGATGTCGAACTCGAGCTTGACCTTCTCGCTCACCAGGCACGCCGCCCTTGTCGAGCGCGACGTTCCACTCCAGGCCCCAGTCGCGCCGACTGACGGTCGCGCGGCCCTCGAAGCCGGCCCGGAAGCCGCCCCACGGTCCACCGGAGGTCCCGTGAGCCGAAGTCCACCGCCGCCGGGTTACTGCGGCCGTTGATGACGAGGTCGCCGATCAGGTGTCGACGTCGTCGTCGACCTTCTTCACCGCGGTACTGGTGAACGTGAGGGTCGAGCAATACATAGT